>NZ_JNZY01000011.1 GCF_000717655.1 Streptomyces katrae | reverse complement strand
CCAACCGGACCCGCACCGCCGCAAGCTCCCCAGCCCTCATACAACCAGCGAACTACCAACCACCCGACATGACAAGACCGGCTAACAAAGCACTACTAGGCTGCGCACGTGAACGTCATCCTCTTCGGCGGAACCGGAATGCTCGGCCGGGGTGTTCTGCGTGAGTGCCTGCGCGACGACACCGTCACGGCCGTCCTGTCCGTCGGCCGCACCCCGCTCGGTGTCTCCCACCCCAAGCTGCGCGAGCGCATCCAGGACGACCCGTCCGACCTCTCCGCGCCGGACCTGGACCTGGCCTCCTACGACGCCTGCTTCTTCTGCCTCGGCGTCTCCGCCGTCGGCATGAAGGAGCAGGACTACCGCCGCATCACCCACGACCTCACCCTCGCCGCGGCCCGCCCGCTCGCCGCCGCCAACCCCCGGCTGACCTTCGCCTACGTCTCCGGGGAGGGGACGGACAGCACCGAGCAGAGCCGCTCCATGTGGGCCCGCGTCAAGGGGGAGACGGAGAACGACCTGCTCCAGCTGCCGTTCCAGGCCTACATGTTCCGCCCCGGCCTCGTGCAGCCCGTCCGCAACATGCCCTCCAAGACCCTCCTCTACCGCGCCGCCTACCTGGTCACCGCGCCGCTCTTCCCGCTGCTCCGCCGCTTCGCGCCGAACCTCGTCACCACCACCGAGGCGCTGGGCCGCGCGATGATCAACGTGGCGAGGCCCGGAGCCGACGTCCGTACCCGCATCCTGCGGCCCCAGGACATCAACCGCCTGGCCCAGAGCCCTCCGGACCAGCGATAATTCGCTACCGGGCACATCCTCCCGCACGTGAGAATGAACCATCTCGAACCGGGAGGAACCCATGGGCCACAACCAGGCCTACCCGACGCTGCACGACCTGCTGCCGCAGCAGGAGCTGGCGGCAGCCATCGACGCCGGGCACGTCACCCGCAAGTCGCACCCCGAACTGCCGCTGTCCATCTACACGTACACGCGGACGGCACAGTACGGGCGCGTCTGGAACCAGGTGACCACGCGCTGCCGGGGACTCGTCGCCGACGACGCCACCGGCGCGATCGTCGCGCTGCCGCTGCCGAAGTTCTTCAACGTCGGCGAGCACGAGGCCGGCCAGCCGTACGCACCGGCCTTGCCCGACGAGCCGTTCGAGGTGTACGACAAGGTCGACGGCAGCCTCGCCGTGGTCTTCCACTACGCGGGCAGCTGGCGCGTCGCGTCCAAGGGATCCTTCATCAGCACCCAGGCCACCTGGGGCCAGCGCCACCTCGACGGCCGCGACACCTCGGCCCTCGTCCCCGGCGTGACCTACCTCGCGGAGATCCTGTACCCGCAGAACCGTATCGTCGTCGACTACGGCGACCGGCGGGACCTGGTGCTCCTCGCGGCGTTCGCCCTGGACGGCACCGAGGTCCCGCTCGCCGAGGCCGCGGTCCACTGGCAGGGGATCGGATCCGTCGTCAGGGTCTGGCCCGCCATGCCGCTCGCCGAGCTGCTGGCGCTGGCCGAGTCGAACACGCTGCCCGGTGGTGAGAACGCCGCCGGCACCGACGCCGAGGGCTTCGTGCTGCGGTTCGCCTCCGGCGTGCGCGCCAAGGCCAAGCTGGCCGAGTACGTACGCCTCCACAAGCTGGTCACCGGCGTCACCGAGCGGGACATCTGGCGCAGCCACGGCATCGAGCGGTTCGCCCGCCTGCCCGTCAAGGAGCTGGCGCAGGGCCTGCACTGCACCGTCGCCGACATCGAGGCCTCGGGCGGCAAGCCGCTCGAGGCACTGCTGGAGCAGGTGCCGGACGAGTTCGACAGCTGGGTGCGCGAGGTGGTCGCCCGCCTCGAGGACGCGGCGGCTCAGCGTGAGCGCGCCATCGACGAGGCGTTCGCACGGCTCGCCCCGCTGGCCGGTGACCGGGGCGCGTTCGCGCGCGCCGTGCGGGCCCTGCCCGACCGCCGGATCCGTCCCGCGATGTTCCTGCGCCTGGACGGCCGGTCCACCGAGCTCGTCGTATGGCGGGACGTGCGGCCGGAAGCGTCCGACCCCTTCACCACCGATGAGGAGAACTGACCAGTGTCCGAAGACCCCGCCCGCCCCGTCGTCCACGTCATGACGGGGCTGCCGGCCTCGGGGAAGACGACGGCCGCGCGCGCCCTGCAGGCCGATGCCTCGGGCCGGATGCGCCGCGTCAACCTGGACGACCTGCGGGCCATGCTGGACCTGCCCGACCCGGAGCGCAGCCGCTCGTACCGGCACGAGCAGACCGTCCTGGCCGTCCAGGACGCGGCGGTGCGCGCGGCCGTCGACGACGGCTTCGACGTGGTCGTCGACAACACGCACCTGACCTCGCACATCCCCAAGCGGCTCAAGGCGGCGGTGGCCGGACGGGCCACCTTCGTCGTGCACGACTTCACCGACGTGCCGGTGGAGGAGTGCCTGCGCCGGGACGCCGCGCGGGAGCGGCCGGTCGGCGAGGAGATCATCCGGATACTCAACGACAAGCACATGAGCGCGAAGAAGGGCGGCTGGCGGCTCACCGCGGAGTGGCTGAACGACCAGCCGGCGGTCGAGCCGTACGTGGCCGACCCGGCGCTGCCCCCGGCGGTGATGTGCGACATCGACGGCACGCTCGCGCTGACCGGCGACCGCAGCCCGTACGACTTCTCGCGCTGCGGGATCGACGCGCTCAACGAGCCGGTGCGGTACGCGCTGGACGCCTTCCGGCGCGCCGACGGTGACACCATCGTGCTGCTGTCCGGGCGCGGTGAGGAGCACCGGCCGCAGACGGAGGCCTGGCTGCAGCGGCACCACGTGCCGTACGACGAGCTGTGGATGCGCCCGCTCGGCGACACGCGCCGCGACGACGTGGTGAAGGCGGAGCTGTTCGACGCGCACGTGCGCCACCGGTACGCGGTACGGGTGTCACTGGACGACCGGGACCGCGTGGTCGCGGTCTGGCGCCGGATGGGCCTTCCCACCTGGCAGGTCAACTACGGCGACTTCTAGGCGCCGGCGCACGGGCGGTGCGGGCGATCGCCGGACCCGCCCATACTGGGGCCATGAGCGTGTTGATCGTGGACGCCGCGAACGTCGTCGGTTCCGTACCGGACGGCTGGTGGCGGGACCGGCGGGGCGCCGCCGAGCGGCTGCGCGACCGCCTCGCGGAGCGGGCCCCGGTCGAGGGGGTCGGGGCGGTCGAGGAGATCGTCCTCGTCGTCGAGGGCGCCGCCCGGGGCGTCGAGTCCGTGCCCGGAGTACGGGTGGACCCGGCGCCGGGGAGCGGCGACGACCGGATCGTGGAACTGGCCGCCTCCTTCGCGGAACGGGGCTGCGTCGTGGTCACGGCGGACCGGGAACTGCGCGAGCGGGTCCGGGCGTACGGGGCGGAGTGCGTGGGGCCGCGTGCCGTACGCCCGGCGGACTGACCGGAAGGGTCAGTCGCACCACTTCACGTGGTCCAGGTTCTTGACGTAACGGGCGGTGATCCAGGCCTTCTTGTGCTCCTTGCCGTCCTGCCCGCTGCGCCGGTCGTCCCCGCCCCGCCCGTCCTGCTGTCCGTCGTCCTCACCGCGCCCGCTGTCTTCATCGCGGCCGCCGTCTTCATCGCGGCCGCCGTCTTCATCGCGGCCGCCGTCCTCGTCGCGCCCGCTGTCCTCGTCGCGCCCGCCGTCCTCGTCGTGTCCGTCCTGCGACTCGTGGTCCTCCTTGATGTGAAGGAGGTACCAGATGTTGTTGCCGTCGACCGACTCGCCGTACGTCTTGCACACGATGGCGACCTTGTGGCCCGGCTTGGCGTGGCCCACGACCTCGGAACGTGTGTTCGGCTTGCTGCGGATCTTCAGCGGGCCATGTGAGATGACCTTGCCGACGGTGTACTTCTTGTCGTTGTAGGTGCCGGACTGGTCGCTCATCGGCTCGAGAAGGACGGCCTGGTGCGACGGCGTGCCGGCCGTCGGGCCCGCGTCCGCGGCGGCGGCGCCCGCGCCGACCAAGCCGAGCACCAGGCTTCCGGCGGCGAGAGCGAGGACGGTCCTGGTGGGCTTCTGCATGTGCAGGCTCCTCTACGAAGACATCCGCCCGGCCGCGGTCTGCCGCGGTCCGGGGCGGCAACCAGTCGGTCGCCACGGTCGACTATGGCGAGGGAGGGTCGTGCCGACCCGGTGACGCACCGCCGTTTAGCCCGAAATGCCCAATCAGTTCCCCTCGGGGCGCGGAGTCGGACCACCGGGCGCCGCTCGGCCGAGGCACCCGTTCGAGGGACTCCGGTGTCCCCTGCATCTGGCTAGCATTTCTGTCAGTGCTCGTCGTGCGGTCCCACAACGGTTCGCACGGTCGGGCGCGTCCGACGAGGAGGGGTCCGATCATGCAGGTGGAAAACGGCGTGGTGGCGAGCGAGATTTCCGGCGCGGTATGGGTGAAGAGCAGTGCCAGCGTGGGCAACGGCAACTGCGTGGAGGTCGCCGCCCTGGCGGGCGGCGCCGTGGCGATGCGCAATTCGCGCTTCCCCGACGGTCCGGCCCTGGTGTTCACGACTGCCGAGATCGAGGCGTTCGTCGACGGCGCCAAACATGCGGAATTCGACCATCTGACCGGCTGACGCCTCAGGCCGAGGCCACGGCTTGAGGGGCGGAAGGGGGCGGCCCATGCTGTGACGGACCACTGCCCCAGTCATAGGGAGTCCTGATGCCCGCCCTCCCTGAGCCGCTGCCCGAGCCGGTCGCTCCCGTCCTGCCGATGGGGAGCGATCCGGCCCGGGCGGCGGCCTACCGCCTGCTGGGGCGGGAACTGCGCAGGTGCCGCGAGGCCCGCGGCCTGACCCTGCGCCAGGTCGCTCCGGTCATCCGCAGCTCGGTGTCGAAGATCAGCCGGCTGGAGCGCGGCGAGAGCCCGCCGAAGCCGCGCGACGTACGGGATCTCGCCCGGTACTACGGCGTCGACGCCGAAGAGATGCGGGCGATCGAACGGCTCCTGGAACACGCGCAGGACGCCGAGTGGTACGAGCAGTTCAGCGACGTCACCCCCGACTTCCTCAAACGCCTGATCCAGCTGGAGGGCGACGCCGAGGAGATCTGCGTCTACGAGAACCTCGTCGTCCCCGGCATCCTCCAGACCCGCGACTACGCCCGGTACATGGTCCGGGCGGTCATGCCCAGCGCCGGCCCCGAGGAGGTCGAACGGGTGGTCGAGTTGCGCGCTGAACGGCAGCTGCGGCTGATGGACGGCCCGCTGCCACGGGTGACCGCCCTGCTCGAGGAAGGCGTGCTGCACCGCCGCTGCGGGAACGCCGCCGTGATGCACGAGCAGCTGGACCACCTGCTGCGCGCCGGAGACACCGACAAGGTGGGCATCCGCATCCTCCGGATGACCCGTGAGTACGGGGCCACACCGCCCTACCCGATCACACACCTGAAGTTCCGCGACGGGGAGCACGCCGAGCTGGCGTACGTGGAGCACATCAACGGCGCGAACTACGTGACGAGGCCGCGGGCCCTGGACGACCACCGCAACGCCCTCAGCAACCTGCGGAACGTGGCCGCCTCCAAGGACGAGAGCGTCAGCCTGATCCTCGAGGCGAAGCGTCAGTTCAGCGACGGCGGCGACACCCCCTAGGGGGCCGGCAAGAGCAGGCCGGCCGGGCTCAGAGGCGGCCGACCCCGCCCCACTCCACCCAGTCCCGCGGCCGGTTCCCCGGGGGCGGCGGCGGGGTGTCGGGCCGCCAGTCGACCACGTCGACGAGCCCCGGCCCGAGGATCTCCAGGCCGTCGAAGTACCGGCGCACCTCGTGGCTCTCCCGTACCCGGCCCCAGGTGCCGTGCGTGGTCACGTCCATGAGCCGCGTCACGTCGCGCCGGACGACCGGATCGTCGCTCACGAGCTGGCAGATCACCATGAAGCTGCCCGGCGGCAGCTGCGCGGCGGTGTTCCGTACGACCGCCGCGGGATCGTTCTCGTCGTCCGTGTCCCGCAGGCAGTGCAGCACGGAGACGAACAGCGCCGCGATGGGCCGGTCCCAGTCCAGGAAGCGGTCCGTGTCCTGGCGGATCTGCCGGGTCAGGCGCAGGTCCTTGGACAGGACGAGCGTGCGGCCGTCCTCGTGCAGGGTCGTCTGGGCGTGCGCCAGGACCATGGGGTCGTTGTCGATGTACGCGACCTTGCAGGCGGGATCGGCCCGCTGCGCCACCTCGTGCACGTTGTCCTGCGTGGGCAGCCCGGAGCCGTGGTCGAGGAACTGCCGGATCCCGTACTGCTCGACCAGGATGCGCACGACGCGCCGCAGGAACGCCCGGTTGTTGCGGGCCAGGAGCTGGGTGCTGGGGGCGATCTCCAGCAGCCGCGCGCAGGCCTCGCGGTCGCTCGCGTAGTTCTCCACCCCGCCCAGCAGCCAGTCGTACATCCGGGCGACGCTCGGGGTGTGCATGTCGATGAGGGGGGTCGGCGGGGGTGCGGGCGGGTGTTCCGACGGGTTCTGCGACGACTCCATGGGCGCTGTCCCTCCGGCTGAGGTGACCGCCCATGGTAGGCAGTCGGCCGCGGGCAGGCCACCACCCGTACGGGCGCACGCGGGGCCGTGCCCGGCCTCGTCGCCCGACTGCCCTGACCCCGGTCGCCGGCGGGTCGGCCGGATCGGACCCCCTCCGGATGCGGGGGCCCGGGCACGCCGCCAGAGTGGGTCCCATGGGTATCGATGACTACAGCGGCGGCCCGGCGGCCCAGCAGACCGGCGTCCTGGTCGTGACGACGAACGACGTCCCCGGCTACCGGGTCGAGCAGGTCATCGGTGAGGTCTTCGGCCTCACCGTCCGCTCCCGCCACCTCGGCAGCCAGATCGGCGCAGGCCTGAAGTCGATGATCGGCGGCGAACTCAAGGGCCTGACCAAGACCCTGGTGGAGACCCGCAACCAGGCCATGGAGCGGCTCATGGAGGCAGCGAAGGCCCGCGGCGGGAACGCGATCCTGACGATGCGCTTCGACGTGACCGAAGCCGCCGACGTCGGGACCGAGGTGTGTGCGTACGGGACGGCCGTCGTGATCACGCCCGCCTCCACCTGATATCTCATCCGCCACGTAAGTCCAGGACGGGGCTCTGCTTTGTCCATGGGCCTGCGGCGGTGCGGTCCGCAAGCTGACAGGTCAGTGAGCGGACCGCGGGCCTCCGTGCCGTGCGGTCTTCCGCCAAGGAAGCGCCGACTCCCGGAGGCCCGATGCGTACCCCCCTCTGGCCGACCGCAGCAGCCGCGGTCGCCGGTCTCCTCGTCACCCTGGTCGTCTCCGTGCCCGCGCCCGCCGCCGCGGCGGCGGACGCCGCACCCGTGACGATCGGCTCGGGCGAGCTGTCCGTGACCGTGGACAGCGCCTTCCCCCGGGTCGTCGGCTACACCCGACGGGCCACCGGGGACGTGCTGAACGGCAACGAGGACACCCTCTCCACGATCGTGGTCAACGGCACCGCGTACACCCCGGCCGTGACCGTCACCCCGTCCGCTTCCGCGGTGGACTACGCGCTGTCGTTCTCCGGGGTGACCGTCAGGTCCCGGCTCTCGGTGACCGGTTCGGTCGTCGAGTTCAAGGTCACGGCGATCGAGGACACCCCCGCCCTGCGCGTCCGCAGTCTCGCCATCCCCGACCACACCCTCGTCAGCGTCCGCAGCAACCAGCCCGGCGCCGCGCTGGCCACGGCGAACATGCACACCGCCACCACCGGCACCGGGGACACCTTCACCCCCGTCACCGCGAGCACCCCCGTGGACCCCGCCGCGACGACCGTGATGTACGGGCTCGCCAGCACCGCCAGGGTCGCCGCGGCCATCGACTCCAACTCCCTCTACGACACCCCCTCCGGCGGCACTGCCCGGGAGAACGGCCGGATCAGCAAACGGGTCACCGACAAGGGGGGCTACCGCCGCGCCGGACTGTGGAGCGGAGCCTGGCTCTACCGGGCCGCCGGCGCCGCCGACACCGACACCGAGCCGCTCCCGTACGTGCGGATCGCGATCACCGGGGACCGCAACGGCGACGCGACCGTCGACTGGCAGGACGCCGCCGTCGCCTACCGCGACATCTGGACCCCGCCCACCGGATGGCAGCAGACCGCCGACCGGGTCGTACAGCGCATCCCCTTCAACTTCGCCTCCCAGGCCACACACCCCTTCGCCGAGACGCTCGACGAGACCAAGCGGGTCGGCCTCGCCACCGACGGCCTCGGCCAGTTCGTCCTCCTCAAGGGGTACGCCTCGGAGGGCCACGACTCCGCGCACATGGACTACAAGAACATCGGCTCCAGGCTCGGCGGCGCCACCGACCTGAACGCCCTCACCACCGCCGGCCACGCCTACAACGCCGACTTCGGCGTCCACATCAACGCCACCGAGGAGTACCCGGTCTCCGCGACCTTCGACCCGGCCCACCAGAGCGGCGGACTCGGCTGGGACTGGCTCGACCAGTCGTACTACGTGGACACGCGGAAGGACGGCCAGTCCGGCGAGCGGCTGAAGCGGCTGCAGGACCTCAAGACGGCCGCGCCGGGGCTCGACTTCCTGTACGTGGACGTCTGGTACGGGGACGG
The DNA here is from genome assembly GCF_000717655.1 of Streptomyces katrae. Lineage (GTDB taxonomy): Bacteria > Actinomycetota > Actinomycetes > Streptomycetales > Streptomycetaceae > Streptomyces > Streptomyces katrae_B. The sequence continues at coordinate 217,734 of NZ_JNZY01000011.1, read as the reverse complement.
GTACGTGTCGCGCAGACTCCAGCGGGAGATCGGCGGGCTCGGCCTCCAGCTCGCCACCGAGTTCCCCAACACCCTGACCGAGCAGTCCCTCTGGCACCACTGGGCGGCCGACGTCGACTACGGCGGCAGCGGTCTCAAGGGCATCAACTCCACCATCGCCCGGTTCATCGCCAACCACGCCAAGGACGACTGGATCGCCGGGGACCCGCTCCTCGGCGGCGCCGAACTCACCGCGTACGAGGGCTGGCAGGGCAAGAAGGACTACACCGCCTTCCTGAACACCACCTTCGCCGTCAACCTGCCGACCAAGTACCTCCAGGAATCCCCGGTGGTGAAGTGGACCGCGAACTCGGTCACCCTCGCGAACGGCACCACCGCCACCACGACCGGCAACACCCGGAAGATCACCACCGGCGGGCGCACCGTGCTCAGCGGCGGCAGCTACCTGCTCCCGCGCGACGGCAAGCTGTACCACTGGAACGACAAGGGCGGCTCCACGACCTGGACCCTGCCCGCAGGCTGGTCCGCGCCCAAGCTCTACCAGCTGACCGACACCGGTCGCCGGCTCGTCGGCGACCTCGCCGTCACCGGCGGCCAGATCACCGTCAACGCCGCCGCGAAGACCGCCTACGTGGTCACCGACGGCGCCGCGCCCGCCCAGGCCGACCCGAAGTGGGGCGAGGGCACCCCGGTCAAGGACCCCTCCTTCTACGCGGGCAACCTGAACGCCTGGACGGTCGCCGGGACCGGGGCCGCGGTCGCCCGCAACGCCCAGGGCCAGAACGAGCTCACCTTCGCCGCCGGGACCGCACCCGCCGTCTCCCAGCAGCTCACCGGCCTGATGCCCGGCACCTACGCCGCCTCCGTCTGGGTCTCCACCCCGACCGGCCGGGCCGCCACCCTCACCGTCACCCCCTCGGGGGGCGGTGCGGCCTCCGAGTACGCCGACTCCTCCCCCCTGGTGAACAACCTGGGCGGCAGCGAGAAGAACGGCACGGGGATGCAGCGCATGAAGGTGCTCTTCGACGTCCCGGCCGGCCAGTCCACCGCCACCCTGAAGCTCTCCGCCGCGGCCGGGTCCGGCACCGTCCACCTGGACGACGTACGCGTGGTCCGCTCCGCCCGCACCCCGCTCGGCGGCCACACCTTCGCCGAGGACTTCGAGAACGCCGACGCCGGCTGGGGCCCCTTCGCCTTCGGCGGCGCGGGCGGCTCCGCCACCGACCCGCGCACCCACCTGGCCCAGCGCAACGCCCCGTACACGCAGGCCGGCTGGAACGGGAAGCTCGTCGACGACGTGATCGGCGGGCAGAATTCCCTCAAGTCACACGAGGAGCGGACCGGACTCGTCTACCGCACCCTGCCCCAGACGCTGCGGCTGACCCCGGGGCACGCGTACAAGGTCGCCTTCCGTTACGAGAGCGGCTTCGGCGGGGACTACCGGTTCGTCACCGGCTCCGGCAGCACCGAGACCGCCACCGCGCTGGACCAGGCCCGTACGCCCACCGACTTCGGCACCACGTTCACCGCCGGAGCCGACGCCTGGATCGGCGTACGGAAGGTGACTCCGGAGGACTCGCACAACGAGGCCGACCTGGTCCTCGACGACCTGACGGTGGACGACCTCGGACCGGCAGGCGGAGGTGAACTCCTCGTACCCCAGTCGCAGATGAGCGTGAGGGCCGTCGACAGCCAGGAGACCGCCGGCGAGAACGGCGCCGCCGCCAACGTCCTGGACGGCGACGCCTCCACCATCTGGCACACCCAGTGGTACGCGGCCACCGCGCCGATGCCGCACGAGATCACCCTCGACCTGGGCGCCTCGTACGACGTCTCGGCTCTGCACTGCCTGCCCCGGCAGACGCAGAGCAACGGCCGCATCGCCGGCTACCAGGTGTTCACGTCCACGGACGGGGTGAACTGGGGGACGGCGGCCGCCGCCGGGACCTTCCCGAACACGACGGCCCAGCAGGACGTCACGTTCACGCCCCGCACCGCGCGCTACGTGAGGCTCAAGGCCACGAGCGAGGTGGCCGGCAACCCGTGGACGTCGGTCGCGGAGCTCAACGTGGGGTACCGGCCACAGTCGTTCACCGCTTCCAGGGCGTCACTTCGGTGAGGTACGCCGGGACCCTGTACCTGCACGCGGCGGGCGGCGCCTGCACCTCGCGTTCGAAGCGGACCCGGAAGTCCTGCTCCAGGGTGAACCCGCGGCGTCAGCGGACCGGGCCCCGCACGGACTGCTGGGCGCGGAAGCGGACCGGAGCCATGCCCACCCGGCGGCTGAACAGCCTGCTGAAGTACGCCGGATCCTCGTAACCGACCCGCCGCGCGACCCCGGCGACGGGCAGGTCCGTCCGGGCCAGCAGCTCCTTCGCCCGGCTCAGCCTGATCCCGAGGAGGTACTCCTTGACCCCCTCCCCGGTGCTGCGCCGTACGGCCCCGCGCAGTTCGGGCAGCGGGATCCCGAGACGGGCCGCGTGCTCGGCCACCGAGATGGGCAGCAGTGCGTCCCGGGCCAGGGCGTCCATCACCGCGTCCCCGTGCCGGGACACCTCGGCGCGGGCGTAGCGCAGCGCCACGAGCAGTCCGTGCACGGCCGCGGCGGCCTCCACCTCCAGCAGCGGGCCGCCGCGCCGGGCCGCCCGGACGATCCCGTCGACCACGTGCCGTACCCCCTCCGTCCCGCTCAGCGGCACCAGCGGGCGGTCGGGGGTGACGTAGCCGAGGTCGGTGTACGCCTCCACGCTGCGGCCCGCGAAGTCCACGAAGCACTCGTCCCAGCCGGTCTGCGGATCGGGCCCGTAGTGGTGTTCCACCCCCGGCACCAGCCACAGCAGTGCGGGCGCGCACACCGGCTGCGGCGGGCGCCCGCCGTGGCTGAACCAGCCCCGCCCCCGCGTGACGACCACGGCGACGTGGTGGTCCAGGGCGCGCGGTCCGACCACGGGAAGCAGGCCCTGCTGGATCCCGACGCCGAGACAGACCAGGCCGAGCCGCCGGTGGTTGGCGGTGGGGGAGAAGTACCGCATCCAACTGCTGTACGGAGGGCTGCTGGAGGGGACACTGGGGTGCAGGGGCGTCGGCATCTGCGGATTGTGATCCACCGGGCCGGGGGCCCTCAAGGGGACGCGGGCGCCCGGCCCTTCGGCTGGTGCGTGTCCCTCCCGGGCCGCGGCTCCTTGCGTACGGGCGGCCCCGGCTGCGGGCTGTGGAGTCCGCCCGCCAGTCCGGCGACCACCACGATCAGGCCGGTCCACACCGGCAGCCCCGGCATCCCGCCGCCCGAGAGCGCGCCGATGGCGGCCGCGGCGAGAGGCGCGACCCCGGTCAGCAGCCCCGCCCGGCCTGCGCCGACGGCGGCCACGGTGCGGTACCAGAGGAGGAACGCCACCGCGGTCACCATGACGGCGAGGTACCCGACCGCCGCCCACTGGACCGGACCGACGGCCGGCAGACCGGCCGGACGTCCGGTGAGCAGCGTCAGCACCCCCAGCATCACGGCCCCCAGCCACACCGCGTGCACGGACACCCCCCACGGTCCGTGCCGCCGCAGCACGGGTACGGCGAGCAGGGTGAACGCGGCCTCGCAGGCGAGCGCGAGCGCGGCCCAGGCCACCCCGGCGGCGTCGGTCCGGCCGGTCCCCTCCACGAGGACGGCCCCGGCAACGACCACCACGGCCGCCACCAGGATCCTTCGGCTGGGGCGACGGCCCTCCAGCAGCGGGCCGAGCAGCCCGAGGAGGACCGGTACGGAGGCCACCGCGACGGCGATCACGGCCGGTTCGGCATGCGCGACGCCGCGTACGACGGCCACGTTGAACAGCACGAGCCCGGTGGCCGCGATCCCGGCCAGCCACAGCCACTCACGGCCGCGAGGCCGCAGGATCGGCACCCGGGCGACCCGGGCGAACATGAGAAGGAGCAGGGTGGCGGCCGCGTAGCGGACGGCCTGCGTGGCGAACAGCGGGGCGTGGACCAGGGAACGCGAGACGGTGACGCTGCTGCCGACCAGCACCATGCCGATGGTGCCGGGGGCGAGGTCACGCGGCGCGCCGGGGGAGGTGTTCACACGGCCCAGGCTCTGCCAGCATTGGACTCATGGACAGTGCCGAAGTGCATCGATCCAAGGGGTCCAAAAGGGCGGAGTCCGCCGGCGGCTCGGACTTCCTGCAGCTCGACATCGGCCAGGCGCCGCCGGGCGGCCGTACCGCATGGCTGACGGCCCGCATCCGCGCAGCCATCGCCGACGGCACGCTGCCGGTGGGCAGCAGGCTCCCGGCGGGCCGCGTGCTCGCGGCGGAGCTCGGTGTCTCCCGCGGCCTGGTCACCGAGGCCTACCAGCGGCTGGCCGACGCGGGCCAGGTGCTCGGCCACGGCCGCGCGGGCACGACCGTGGTCGCCGCCCCGCCGGCCAAGGCGGCCCGGCGCGCCCCGGATCCGTCCGCCCCGACGGGCCCGTCCGCCCCGGCCGGAGCGTTCGGGTCCGCTGGCCGGCTCGGAACCGGCCTGCCGCCCGGGCCGTTCGGGCCGCAGGCCGACGGGCCGCTCGTCGATGCGCTGCGGGGTGTGCCCTGCCGGATCGACCTCTCGCCCGGGGTGCCCGACCTCACCGCCTTTCCGCGTACGGCCTGGCTCCAGGCGGAGCGTCGCGTGCTGGCCGGGCTGACCTCCGCCGACTTCGGCTACGGCAACCCGCAGGGCACGCCGGCTCTCCGGGCGGCGGTCACCGGCTGGCTGGCCCGCAACCGCGGGATTCGCGCCGACCCCGACGAGGTCGTCGTCGTCGCGGGAGTCGCCCAGGCACTGGGCCTGCTGGCACACGTGCTGCGCGAGGACGGCGTACGGCGCGTCGCGGTGGAGGACCCCGGCTCGCTCGGCGCACGGCAGCAGCTGGAGTACGGGCGGCTGGAGACGGTGCCCGTACCGGTGGACGGGAGCGGGCTCGACACCGCCGCGCTCCGGGCGAGCGGAGCCGGTGCGGTGCTGCTGACCCCGGCGCACCAGTTCCCGACCGGGGTCGTCCTCGACGGGGAGCGCCGCCGGGAGCTGCTCGGCTGGGCGGCGGCCGGGGGACTCGTCATCGAGGACGACTACGACGCCGAGCACCGCTACGACCGCGCACCGGTCCCCGCACTGCGCGCCCTGCTCCCCGAAGGCGTCTGCTACGCCGGGAGCGTGTCCAAACTGCTCGCCCCCGCGCTGCGCCTGGGCTGGCTGCTGGTCCCGCCGCGCCTGCGCGACGCCGTGGTCGCCGCGAAACGCTACGCCGACCTCGGCAATCCGGTCCTCGCCCAGCTGGTGCTGGCCCGGCTGATGGAATCGGGCGAACTGGAGCGCCATCTGCGCTTCGTCCGGCGCCGCCACCGCCGCCGACGCGACGCCATGCTCCGGGCGGTCGACGCGCACCTGCCGGGCGCCCGGGTCCACGGCGCGGCGGCGGGCCTGCACCTGATGGTCACCTTCGACGGCGCGGCCTTCGAGGACACCGCCCTCGCGGCGGCGGCCCTGGCCCTCGGGGTCAAGGCCCACCCGCTGTCCTGGCACCGCGTCCGGCCGGGCTCCCCGGGGCTGGTCCTCGGCTATGCGGCGGGCCCGCCGGGCGAGCTGGAGGAGGGCGTCGCCCTCCTCGGCCGGGCCCTCGGCCGGCTCCGCTGAGCACCCCCTCCTGCGTGGCGGGGCCTCCCGCCCGGCCTCCTGCGGACACCGCCTCCGGAGGCGCCGGGGGCGAACTTTATGCTCGGGTGCATGCACCACGCGTCCGTCCCCGACATATCCGTGATCATCGCCGTCTACAACGCGATGCCTTACCTGAACGAGTGCCTCGACTCGGTGCTCGGGCAGACCCTGGGGGCCGACCGCCTGGAGGTCGTCGCGGTCGACGACGGTTCCACCGACGGCAGCGGCGCCGAACTGGACCGCTACGCCGCCCGGTACCCGCAGCTGCGCGTCCTGCACCAGCCGAACTCCGGCGGCCCCGGCGGGCCCCGCAACCGGGCCCTGGACCTGGCCGGCGGCCGGTACGTCTTCGTCCTCGACGCCGACGACTACCTGGGCCCCGAGGCACTCGAGCGGCTGCTGGACATGGCCGAGTCCCAGGGCAGCGACGTCGTGCTCGCCAAGCAGGTCGGACTCGGCCGGACGGTGTCGGACAAGGCCCACCGGCACGCCGAGGAAGCCGACCTCTACACCTCGGAGGTCTACCGTTCGCTCCACTCGGCCAAGCTGATACGCCGCCAGGTCATCGAGGACGCGCACCTGCGCTACCCGGACGACCTCTGGTACGGCGAGGACCAGGTCTTCGTGACCGGGGTGTTCCTGGCCGCCGGGAAGATTTCGGTCGTCGGCGACTACGACTGCTACTTCCTGCGCCTGCGCGACGACGGGCAGAACATCACCGCCCGCGCCCGCACCGCGGGCGAGACTGTGGCGCACATCGAGCGCGTCATGGCCCTGGTGGCCGAGCGGGTGCAGGACCCGGTGGGACGGCGCCGCATGCTCGGCCGGCATTTCCGCAGCCTGCTGCGCACGGCGCTGCGGCCGGCCGTCGAGGCCCGCCACGAGAACCCCCGCTTCACGGCCGAGGTGTACGAGCGGGCGCGGACGCTGGTGCAGACGTACTGGAAGCCGGACATGGGCGGCGAACTGCCGCGGATCGACTGGATCCGGCTCTACGCGTTCGCCTGCGGCCCGCTGGCCGCCTTCGAGCAGCTGATGGAGTACGACCCGGCGAAGGAACCGGCGCCGCAGGAGATCGTCGAGGGCGGCCGCGTCTACCGCTGCTACCCGCTGTTCCGCGATCCGGCGGCGGGCCTGCCGGACGTGCTCTTCGACGTGACCGAGAAGCTCAGGACACTGCACCGGCTGGCCTCGCTGACCTGGCAGGGCGGCCGCGTACGGCTGACCGGCCACGCCTACATCCAGACGCTCGGGACCGGCCGCATGGAGAGCGAGCTCGTACTGCGGGCGCGGGAGACGGGCAGCGAGCACCTCGTCCCGGTCCAGGCCCGCCCCGCGCCGGAGCTGACGGAGCTGGATCCGGAGCTGGCGATGGCCGGCTTCCTGGCGGAGTTCGACCTGACCACGGTGGCCGGGGGCGGGCCGATCCCGCCGGGCACCTGGGACTGCTTCCTGAACGTGCGGGCCGACGGGGTCACGCGCACCGTCCGGCTGGGCCGCCGGCACGCGCCGGAGCTGGACCGGACGGCCCGCCGGGCCAAGGTCCTCGCCCGCGACCCGGGCGGTGCCACCGAACTCGCGGCCGCCGCCTTCTTCACCGCGTACGGGAACCTCAGCTTCGAGGTGGTCCGCAGGATCCCGCTGCCCACGGCCTGACGGCCCGCAGGAAAGTTTTTCTCAATCGGCGGCAACCTCCCCGGGGGTCGCGCGTCGTGCGGGGGTGAAGGGCGGCATTCCGCGTCCTCGCACCGACCGTGACCCGACCGTGGAGAACCACTGTGATGAACCTGAAGCGCGTCCCCCTGACCGTCCGCCGGGCGGCCGTCACCGCTGCCGCCGCCGGGGCGGTCCTCGCGCTCGCCGGGCCCGCCTTCGCCGCACAGGGGGCTTCGGCCACTCCGTCGGCCGCCCCCGGCGCGCCGTCGAGCGCGATGCCGAGCGCCGCGCCCACCCCCTCGCGCAGCGTCCCGCCGACGGGGGCGCCGAGCGCCCGGCCGACGCCGTCGCGCAGCCTGCCGCCGACGTCCGCACCGAGCGTCCAGCCCACGGCCCAGCCCAGCGCGGTGCCCACGGCGGCCCCCTCGCCGGCCGGGGACGAGCTCGCGCAGACCGGCTCCTCCGCCACCACCGCCGCCATCGGCGCCGGTGCCGCCACGCTCATCGCCGCCGGCGCCGGCACCCTCTACGCCGTCCGCCGCCGCGCCAACGGCTAGGAATCCGGGAACACCGTGCTCCACCTCGCTCCACCCGTACCGTCCGCACGCCCCCTCACGCCCGGCCTCGGCCGGGCGTGGCGGGGCTTGTGGTCGTTGCTGCTGCGCCGCGAGCGCGCCACCCCGCCGACGCCGGCGCAGCCGCACGTTCCCGGCTACCACGGGACCGGGTCCGGGCCGGCGTACGAACCCGCCCTGCGCGGGGATGCGCCGCAGCCCACCGTCTCCGAGCTCTACCACGCACACCGGCTGCGCATGGTCCGGCTGGCCGTGCTGCTCGTCGATGATCTGGCCACCGCCGAGGACGTGGTCCAGGACGCCTTCACGGCCCTGTACCGGCGCCACGGGGAGCAGATCAGCGAGGTCGACAACGCGCTCGGCTATCTGCGCACGGCCGTCGTCAACACCTCCCGGTCGGTCCTGCGCCGCAGACGCACGGCCCGCGCATGGACCCCGCCCGCGGCGGCCGACATCCCGTCAGCGGAGGACCACGTCGTCCTCGACGAGGCACACCGCGAGGTGCTCGCCGCACTCGGCCGGCTGACCCCGCGCCGCCGGCAGGTCCTCGTACTGCGCTACTGGGCCGAGCTCAGCGAGGCCGAGATAGCGACCACCCTCGGGATCAGCCGGGGCGCGGTGAAGTCGAACGCGAGCCGCGCCCTGGACGCGCTGGAACGGATTCTGGAGGGACGGATATGACGCACGGCGAACGCCCCGTCGAACGCAGGCTGCGCCAGGCCCTCGACGCCCGGGCGGGCGGGATCACCGTCCGCGAGCTGCGCCCCGCGGATCCGCCGGGTCCGCACCTGCGGCGGCTGCCGGTCGCGCGGCTGCGGCTGAACCTGCGCCGGTTCGCGCTGCCGCTGGCGGGACTGGCCGCGGCTGCCGCCGCCGTGGCCGTGTACCTCGTACTGGCCCCGGACACCGCCCCGCCCCGCCCGGTGCCGCCGGCCTCGCCGCCCGAGATCACCGGCCCCGGGCCGACACCGGACTCCCGTACGGGAACCGGCAGTCCGCATCCGTCGGTGGTGCCGTCCCTTCGGCCGTCCAGCGCCCCCGGGACCCGCTCGGCGCAGCCGCCCGGGCCGACTGCGACCCCTTCGGGCGCGCGTTCCGCGGCCCCGCCGTCGAGGTCCGTGCCCCCGTCCGCCGTGCCGTCGTCCTCGCCCGTGCCGTCCTCACCGCCCCCGAGCGCGGGACCCTCTAAGAGCTAGACCGGGTGTTCTTCACGGCTGCGACCAGCTGGGCGAGTTCGGGGTTGCGCGCCGCCTCGTCCAGCGCCTCGCGCAGTGCCGTGTCGTGGGTCGGCCGGGCGGCGGCCAGCAGGGCCAGGCCGGCCTCGCTCACGTCGGTGTAGATGCCCCGCCGGTCCGTGTCGCAGATGTAGCGGTTCAGCAGCCCGCGGTCCTCGAGCCGGCTGACCAGCCGGGTCGTCGCGCTCTGGCTGAGCACCACCGAGTCGGCCACCTGGTGCATCCGCAGGTGGCCGCCCGGGCCGCTGTGCTGGCGGCTCAGGACGTCCAGCAGCGAGTACTCGCGCACGCTCAGGCCGTGTCCGGCCTGCAGGGCACGCTCGATGTGCGCCTCGATCCGCCCGTGCAGCAGGGAGAGGGCGCACCAGCCCTGGGCGAGGCCGGTCAGTGCGCTGTCGGTGGCCGTCATGGGCTGCTCCTTCGAACCGTGTCCCCGTTGCCCGGACTCCCTGTGTCCCCACAGGTGCCCTCCCAGGATAGGCCACGGCCGCAATAGCCCGCGCTTGCAAATATTCGGCGTCTGCAATTAATGTGGGCGCATGTAAGCAGCGACGGCAAGCGCCACCCCCGACTGCACCAGCACCACCGCTCCGCCCCCTCCTCCTTGAAGGGCACCCTCATGCCTCTCGCACTCCTCGCCCTGGCCATCGGGGCCTTCGGGATCGGCACCACCGAATTCGTGATCATGGGTCTGCTCCCCGAGGTCGCCGCCGACTACGGCGTCTCGATCCCCACCGCAGGCTTCCTGGTCACCGGATACGCCCTCGGCGTCGTCCTCGGCGCCCCGCTCATGACCGTCCTCGGCACCCGCATCCCCCGCAAGCGCATGCTGATGCTGCTCATGGGCCTGTTCATCGCGGGCAACGTGCTCTCCGCGCTCGCCCCCGCCTTCGGCGTCATGCTCGCCGGCCGTGTCGTCGCCTCCCTCGCCCACGGCGCCTTCTTCGGCATCGGCTCCGTGGTCGCCGCCGGGCTGGTCGCGCCCGAGAAGAAGGCCGGCGCGATCGCCATGATGTTCACCGGCCTGACCGTGGCCAACGTCGTCGGTGTCCCGCTCGGCACCCTCGTCGGGCAGACCCTCGGCTGGCGCATCACCTTCCTGATCGTCGCCGCCCTCGGCGTCCTCGGCCTGCTCGGCATCGCCAGGCTGGTCCCCGAGCTGCCCCGGCCCGAGGGCGTCCGCATCCGCCACGAGCTGGCCGCCTTCCGCAACGTCCAGGTGCTGCTCGCCATGGCCATGACCGTCCTCGGCTTCGGCGGAGTCTTCGCCGCGATCACCTACATCACGCCGATGATGACCGAGGTCGCCGGCTTCGCCGACACCTCCGTGACCTGGCTCCTCGTCCTGTTCGGCCTCGGCATGGTCGCCGGCAACCTCATCGGCGGCCGGTTCGCCGACCGCGCGCTGATGCCGATGCTCTACGTCTCCCTGGGCGCCCTGGCCGTCGTCCTGGCCGTCTTCACCCTCACCGCCCACACCAAGACCGGCGCCGCCGCCACGATCGTGCTGATCGGCGCGCTGGGCTTCGCGACCGTGCCGCCGCTGCAGAAACGGGTCCTCGACCAGGCCGCCGGCGCCCCCACCCTGGCCTCCGCCGTCAACATCGGCGCCTTCAACCTCGGCAACGCGCTCGCCGCCTGGCTCGGCGGGCTCGTCATCGCCGCCGGGTTCGGCTGGACCGCCCCGAACTGGGTCGGCGCGGCCCTGGCCGCCTCCGCCCTGCTCCTCGCCCTCGTCTCCGGCGCGCTGGAGCGGCGAACGGCCGCCCGCCCCGACGGCGGCCGGGTCGTCGCGGCCGGAGCCCCGGCCGCCGTACCCGTCCCCGCCCACCACTGATCCACGACACCCCCCGTACCCCGTGCACCCCGACTCAGGAGAACCCCGCATGTCCAGCGCCACCGCCCCCACCCGTACCGCCGTCGCCCCGCTGACCACCGAGGACGCCGAGCTCCTGGTCTTTGCCGCCCGCACCGCCGCCGAGCAGGCCGGGGTCACGGTCAGCGTCACCGTCCTCGACGCCGGCGGGCACCTGCTCGCCTTCCGCCGCGACGACCGGGCCGTGCTGATCTCGGGCGAGACCAGCACCCGCAAGGCCTTCACCGCCCTCCAGCTCGACGCCCCGACCGCCGACCTCGTCGACGCCGTCCAGCCGGGCGGGCCGTTCCACACCCTGCCGACCGCCCTCGACCGGCCGCTGCTGTTCATCGCGGGCGGGCTGCCCGTCCACCGCGACGGCCGGCTCATCGGCGCCCTCGGGGTGGGCGGCGGCGCCCCCGGGCAGGACCACGCCTTCGCCGCGGCCGCCCTCGGCGCGCTGGTCTGACGCTCCCGCCCGGGTCTTCCGGGTCGCGCGCCCGTGTCCCCCGTGCCACGTTGGTACGGGGGACAGGGGTGCATGATGCGACAGTCCAGGCAGATCCGGTCCAGGCAGCTCAGCAAAGGCCACGTCCTCGTGACGGCAGCCGTCGCCGCGCTGGTCTCCCTTGCCGTGCCCGGCTGCACGGCCGCCTCCGACGGGGCCCGCACCCCCGCCGGCGACGGCACCACGGGCTCCGCCGCCGGTGCCGCCACCGCCTCGGTGCCGGCCACCTCGGCCCCTGCCCCCTCGCCGACCCCCTCGTACGCGCTGTCCACCGCCCCGCGCACCATCCCGGCCGTACGGGAGCACATCCCGGCCCGCGGCCCCGGCTGGAAGCCGGCCGCCGCCGCGCGGGTCGTCGTACCGCCGGCGAACGCCGCGGCCCTCGCCGACGAGGGGAGGCTACTCGCCGGCGAGCTGCGCATGGGCTTCGCCGAGACGGCGGATGCGCGCCCCGGCGACGTGGAACTCGCCCTCGGCACCAAGAACTCCGGAGCGCCCGAGTCGTACACCCTCACCGTCCAGGGCGGCCGGGTCCGGGTCACCGGACCGGACGAGGCCGGGGTCTTCTACGGCACCCGCACCCTCAAACAAGCGGTGAAGTCCGCCGGTTCGGCCCCCGAGGGCACCGTGCGCGACGCCCCCGCCAAGCCCCAGCGCGGCCTGAACCTCGACATAGCCCGCAAGAACTTCACCGTGGGCTGGATCGAGGACCAGCTGCGCCGGATGGCCGACCTCAAGCTCAACCAGCTCGGCCTGCACTTCTCCGACGACCAGGCCTTCCGGATCCAGTCCGACACCCACCCCGAGATCGTCTCCACGCCCCACCTCACCAAGGCCCAGGTCCGGCAGATCAACGCCCTCGCCGCCCGCCTGCACATCACGGTCGTCCCCGAACTCGACTCCCCGGGCCACCTGGGCGCCGTGCTGCGCGCCTACCCCGCCCTCCAGCTGCGCGACGTACAGGGCCGGGCCGTGAAGGGCGCCGTGGACATATCGAACCCGGCCTCGGCCCAGCTCATCGACGAGCTGCTCCGCGAGTACCTGCCGTTGTTCCCCGGCGCGTTCTGGCACCTGGGCGCCGACGAGTACCAGGCGCTGGTCTACCGCGACCCGCAGGCCTCCTTCCCGCAGCTCGCGCGGGCGGCGCAGCAGAAGTACGGCCCCTCGGCGCGCATCCAGGACCTGGCGGAGGGATGGCTCAACGACCGGGCGGACGTGGTGCGTCCGGCCGGCAAGGTGCCCAAGGCGTGGAACGACGGCTTCTTCACCGGAGGCGTGGTCCAGGCGGCCAAGGACATCCAGGTCGAGTACTGGACGGGCAAGGAGCTCGGGGCCCGGCCGCCGCTGGAGTACCTGCGCGAGGGCCGCAAGGTCGTCAACCTCAACGACGAGTACCTGTACTACGTGCTCGGCCAGCCCAACCAGTTCACGTACCCCACCGGCAAGCGGATCTACGAGCAGTGGACCCCGCTCGTCCTGCGCGGCACCACCGCGGTGCCCGCCCGGTACGCGGCGCAGATACTCGGCGCACGGCTCGCCGTGTGGTGCGACCTGGCCGGCGCCCAGACCCAGGCCCAGGTCGCCGAGGGGATCCGGCTGCCCCTGGCGGCACTGTCCCAGAAGGTCTGGGACAGCCGCCCGCCGCAGCCCGCCTGGGCCGACTTCAAGGCCCTCGCCGACCGGCTCCAGCCTCCGGGGTGACCCGTGCGGGCGCAGGCGCCGCTACGGGCGGCCCGTGCGCTGCCAGCGGCGCCGGATCCACTGGCCGAGCAGCGGCAGGGCAAGGATCACGGTCAGGGTCCAGGCCGCGGCGAAACCCCAGATCAGCGGTAGTGACACGGTGACCGAGGCCGCGACCAGCAGGGCCAGCGTCACCGCACCGAGAAGGCAGGCGGCCAGGGTGCGGTGACGCGGGCGTGTGTGTGCGGAGCGCAGGATCCGGACGAGGGAGCGGTCACCCTTGAGATCGGCCTCGATCGCGGAGAGGGCGCGCCGCTCGCGGTCGGACAGTCCGGCTCCGTCCATGACGACCTCCATCGGCTGCCGTCGCCGGGCGGCGCGCACCGCAGCCTCTGGCCTGCGAATACCCGACCTGGCGCGGCCCAACCCTCGCAGGCCGCGCCCGGTCGGGCGGCGGCTGCCGGCCCGGGTCCCGGTCAGGGTCACCAGATGGAGTTGACCCACTCCGGGTGGTCGATGAACGGGTTCCGGTTGTGCTGGAACGTGTCGAATATGACCTGGTTGCGGCGCTGCTCGAAGGCGTCCGGCGGGTCCTGCTGGTTCCACTGCTTCAGCAGCGAGATGCGGCCGAAGAGCGGGGCGGTGCCGTTGTTGACCTTGTCGTTCATCTCGAGGTCCGCGAAGCCGTCGCCGCCGTCGTAGCGCACGGCCATGTAGAGCAGCATGCGGGCGACGTCGCCCTTGACCGCGTCGCGCGGCTCGAAGGAGTCGGAGTCGGTGAAGCTGCCGGAGGCCTCCGAGACCGGGCTGCCGCCCATGTCGAAGTCCTTGTTGCCGCGCGTGCTGTTGACCGTGACGTCCTCGGGGCGCAGGTGGTGCAGGTCCGTGCCCGGGCCGGTCGCGGTGCCGAAGTCGCCGTGGCTCTTGGCCCACACGTGCTCGCGGTTCCAGTCGTTGACGCCGCCGCCGTTGGTGGACTTGGACTGGGAGCGGCCCGAGTAGACGAGGATGACGTTGTTCGGGTTCGCCGGGTCCTGGTCGGTCACCTTCAGCGCGTTCCACACGCCGTCGTAGGTCACCTTGGACTGGTTCTTGATGATGTCGTGGAGCGCGGTCTTCAGCGCGGCTCCGGTCTTGCCCTCGGCGGCCGCGTAGTACGAGTCGACCGAGGCCGTGGTGGTGGCAGCCGCGTCGGCGTGGGGAGCCGCAGTCCGCTGCGAGCCGGCCGACGCAGTGGCCGGAACGAGGACCAGGGCCGCTACGGCGAGCCCGGCGACCCAGGGGGCGTGTGGGGAGATTCTCATGGTGTGGGGGATACCTCTTGGCAGGCACCGCCCCCGCCAAGGCAGTTGGCGGGGCGTCAGGTGGCGAAGCAGAGATTTACATTGTCATGTGCCCTTCAGGTTAAATCCATGTGTCGGAAGGCCGGATTCTGCCCCTGCCGGCCGCCGTGCCGGATGAAGAGGAGGCTCCCCATTCCCTTGTGAAAGGTCCGGGCCCGGGGCGGACCGGGCGGCCGTCGTGTGCTGAGGTGGGAGGGTCAGCCGATGCGTTGCAACCACCGCTGTTCACAGGGCGGTCGAAAGGACACCACCGTGACTGGACCCTTGGGCCGGCGCAGTTTCCTCGGCGCGGCCGCAGCCCTCGGCGGCACCGCGCTCGTGGGGCCGCTCGCACCGCTCGCCCGGGCCCGGCCCACCGCGTCCCGGCCGGACACCCTTCCCACCCCGGCCGGATTCCAGCCCGAGGGCATCGCCGTCTCGCCGGGCGGGCTCGCCTACACGGGGTCGCTGATCGACGGTGCGATCTACCGCGTGGACCTCGCCACCGGGGCCGGGCGGATCCTGACCGGGGGGCAGGGCCCGGGTGCGATGTCCGTCGGACTCAAGCTGGACGGGCAGGGCCGGCTGCTCGTCGCCGGCGGTGCGGACGGCCGGATCCGCGTCGTGCACGCCGGGGACGGCCGGATACTGGCCACCCACCAGGCGGCCACCGGGACCGCCTTCGTCAACGACGTCGTCGTCGGCTGCGGGGGAGCCTGGTTCACCGACTCCTTCAACGACGTGCTGTACTTCCTGCCCGCCGGTTCAGGCTCCGGTTCCGGCCGTGCCCCCCGTGCCGTGGCGCTCACGGGTGACTGGGCCCCGACCCCGCCCGGCGGCCAGGTCTGGGGCTCCAACGGCATCGAGCGGACCCCGGACGGCCGG
This sequence comes from Streptomyces katrae, assembly GCF_000717655.1. Taxonomy (GTDB): domain Bacteria; phylum Actinomycetota; class Actinomycetes; order Streptomycetales; family Streptomycetaceae; genus Streptomyces; species Streptomyces katrae_B. Next base: position 202,339 of record NZ_JNZY01000011.1, on the reverse strand, counting down.
GCGCTGCTGGTGGTCAACGACAACGTGAAGGCACTGTTCCGTGTCGACCCGCGCACCGGCGCCGCCGCCAAGGTCCTGCTCGAGGGCGGATCGGTGGCCAACGGCGACGGGCTCGTGGTCCACGGGCGCACGCTGTACGTCGTCCGCAACTGGGACTACGCCGTCGACGTGTTCACGCTCAGCGCGGACGGCCGCCGGGGCCGGTTCGTCAAGCAGATCACCGATCCGCGCTTCGACGAGCCGACGACGGCGGCGGTCCACGGCGGACGCCTCTACGTGGTGAACGCCGCCTTCGACTCCGACTGGTCGGATCCGGCCACCGCGTCGACGATCGTCAGCTGCCCGTCGTGATCACGGGGGCGGGCTCGTTCCTGTAGTTGGGGCCGAAGTTCTTCTTCACGGCCGCCTCCCAGGACCCGTCCTGGACCATCTTCTTCAGGGCGGCGTTGATCTTGCCCTGGAGCTCCTTGTCGCCCTTCTTGACGCCGATGCCGTAGCTCTCGTTGCTCAGGCTCAGCCCGACCAGCTTGAACTTGCCCGCGTTGATCTTCTGTGCGGCGTAGCCGGCCAGGATGGAGTTGTCGGTGGTCATGGCGTCGACCACGCCGTCCTGGAGCGCGATGACGCAGTCCGAGTAGCCGTCTTGCTCCAGGAGGCTCGCCTTGGGAGCCAGCTTCTCCTTGACGTTCTGCGCCGAGGTGGAGCCGATGACCGAGCAGAGCTTCTTGTTGTTGAGGTCCTCGGCCTTGGTGATCGTGGTGTCGTCGGCGCGGACCAGCAGGTCCTGGTGCGCGAGGAAGTAGGGGCCGGCGAAGTCGACCTTCTCCTTGCGCTTGTCGTTGATCGAGTAGCTGGCCGCGACGAACTCGACCTCGTTGTACTGGAGCAGCAGCTCGCGGTCGGAGCTGTCGACCTTCTTGAACTCGATCTGCTCGGGCTTGTAGCCCAGCTCCTTGGCGATGTACGTCGAGACGTCCACGTCGAAGCCGGAGAAGACCCCGCCCTGCTCGCGCAGCCCCACACCCGGCTGGTCGAACTTGATGCCGATGGAGAGGTTCCCCTTGGGGCCGCTGTCACCGCCGCAGCCTGTGGCGGTCAGGGCGAGGCCGATCACTGCGGCCAAAGCACCGGCCTGGGGAACCTTCATGCTGCACTCTTTCCTCGGGTACGCGGGACCCGCCGGCGGGATCGCCGGCAGCGGGTGGAACCGCGGATACGTACGAAGCGTCAAGACGCGTGTACGAGGAAGCTAGGAAGACGGTGGGCGCGGTGTCACTGGAATTGAGCAAAGCTTGAGGTAACGATCCGGCGTGACCGGCGTTTCTGCGGGGCATTGTGCTGCGAACGGGATGAACGGGGCCCCTTGTGTGCGGCGTCCGGAGCGGGTCGGTCACGTAGTGTGATCGAGGGGGCCGGGGGTGGATGCCCCGCAGTCGTCGGTGCGGCCGGAGGTCGTACGCGTCGGGCCCGGGCCATCGGGCGACCGGCTCAACTGGCCGGGAACGTACGCTCGTCCGGACCGGCAGGGCCGCGGCATGAAAGCATGGCCGGGCAACGCCCGGCGAGCGGAGGGGGAGTTCGGTGAGCACGTCGACGACGAGCGGATTGCGCAAGAGCCTGGCCAAGGTGGAGATCGCCCTGCGGTGGGATCCGAGCCCCTCGGGCACGCCCGCCCACGACCTGGACATCATCGCGGCGGTGTACGGCGCCGCGGACCCCCACGGAGAGCCCGTCCACCTCGTGCACTTCGGCAGCCGTTCGCCCGACGGCACCATCACGCTGAACCGCGACAGCCACACCGGTCAGGGGTTCGGGTTCGATGAGGTCATGACCCTCGAACTGAACCGGATGGCGCCCGCGCTGGGGCGGGTGGTGGTGGGCGTGGTCATCCAGGAGACCGGCCCGCGCGGCGCCCGTACGAAGACCTTCGCGGTCATAGGCGGTACGGGGGTCCGGATCCGGGAGGGCTACACCGATCTCGCGGTGACCGATTTCGCGGGGGTCCCGGCGGCCACCGCGGCCACGGTCGCGGAGTTCACGCGCGACGCCTCGGGGGTCTGGTCGCTGGACGCCGCCGTACGGGGCTTCGACGCCGACCCGGATGAGTTCGCCCGGGTCATGGGCGCCCTGCGGTCCTGACGTACGGCGTTGACGCTGTGGCTTGGGCCTGAGGCTTTGGCCTGCGGCTTTGACGTGAGGCCGCACAGACCGGGCGGTGGTCACTCCCTCGAGTGAGTGACCACCGCCCCGTCCGGGTGGCGCGCTGCCGCCGTCCCCACGAGGCAGCGCGGGCGGACCGCCGTCAGGTCATCGCGACGGCGGCCCACCGGTTCAGGGGGCCGGAGCCCGGTTCCCGTCCGGGACGGGGATCGGGGCCAGGCCCAGGGCGGGCAACAAGGCCCCGTCGACGAACCGGACCAGGTAGTCGGCGTCGGCGTACCGCCCCTCCAGCACCGGCCGGATCCGCAGCACACCCATCAGCTGGGCCGGCAGGAACTCCAGGGCCGGATGGTCCGCCGCGACCTCGCCACGCGCCACGGCCCGCGCCACCATCGCGTCGAACGCGGCGAGCTCCGGCTCGACCAGCGCCTCGCGCAGAGCCGCCTGCAACTCCTCGTCGCTGAGCACGGCATGCCCGAGGGCCTGGGTGAGGCGGGTGTCGCGCCCCGAGTTTCCGGCCGCGATCCGGGCCGCCTCGCGCAGGTCGCCGGCGAGCGTGCCGGTGTCCACGGCGACCAGCGTGCCCTGCCGGTGTGCGCGCAGGGCGGCCGCGACCAGCTGGGGCTTGGTCTTCCACTGCCGGTAGAGCGTCGACTTCCCGCAGCAGGCCCGGGCGGCGACACCCTCCATGGTCAGGGCCTCGTACCCGTGCTCGCGCAGCTGCTCCAGGACGGCGTCGTAGAACTCCTGCACCCGCTCCGGGGTGATCTTGGAGCGGCGCGCGGCGGGCAGCGTCGACGTCATGGTGAGCGGCTCTCCTCGGGGGCTCCGCGGCGGGTGGTTCCGTAAGAAAGTGTACGGGAACGCAAGCGTATCGGTACACCGGCGTATCGATACGCGAATGTATCGATACACTGGCGTGTCGATGTGCTCGCGACCGGCTCCGGCCGCCGTACACCGGCGCACCAGCGCGTCACCATCCGCACCATCCGCGTTCAAGCGGCGCGCGAGTACAGGAAGAGAGAGTTGGGGGAATGAGCTCCCACACGACACCTGGCGGGCCGGCCGACGGCCCGGCAACCGGGCAGCGGCGACGCCTCATACGTGAGCTGCTGCTCGTCGCGGGTCTGTTCGCCGTCTACAAGGCGGGCCGGATGCTCTCCACGGACCGCACCGACGAGGCCTTCCGCAACGCCGGCCGGATCTGGGACGCCGAACGCAGCCTGCACCTGCCCGGCGAGGGCGCGGTCCAGCGGCTGCTCCTGCACGGCGACGCCCTCGTGCACACCGCGAACACGTACTACGCGGCCGTGCACTTCCCGGCGACCGCCGTCTTCCTGATCTGGCTGTACCTGCGCAGACCCGGCCACTACCTGTGGGCCCGGCGCGTACTCGCCGTCCTGACCGGCGCCGCCCTCGCGCTGCACCTCGCCTTCCCGCTCGCGCCGCCGCGGATGCTCGGCGCCGCGCACCTGGTGGACACCGGGCAGGTCTACGGGCCCTCCGTCTACCGGGCCGCGCCCGCCGCCGACACCATGGCCAACCAGTTCGCCGCGATGCCCTCGCTGCACTTCGGGTGGGCGCTGATGCTGGCGCTCGGCATGATCGCCGCCACCCGGTCCCGCCGGCGCGTGCTGTGGCTGCTGCACCCGCTGCTGACGCTGCTCGTGGTCGTCGGCACCGCCAACCACTACTGGCTCGACGCGATCGTCGCGACCGTGCTGCTCGGCGGGGCGCTGCTGGTCGTCCCGCGCCCGCAGGTGCGCACCGGCTCGCTGCCCGTCGTACGGCACCTGCCGCGCCCGCGGAACGCCGCGACGGCGGACGGTACGTCCCAGGAGGCCTCGGCCGAGGCCGTGGGGGCCGGTTCCGAGGGCATGGGGGCCGGTTCCGAAGCCGTGGGGGCCGGTTCCGAGGCCGTGGGGGCCGGCCGGTGAACGCCACCGTCCTCGCCGTCGCGCTCTGCCTCGCCTCCGCCGTGGCCTACGCCTCCGCCGCCGTGGCCCAGGAGCGGCTCGCCCGGGCCGCGGTCGCCCGCAGCGCCGGCGCCCTGTTCGGGAACGGGGCGTGGTGGTGGTCGGCCGGGCTGAACGCGGGCGCCGCGCTGCTGCACGCGGCCGCCCTTCGCTACGGCCCGCTCACCCTGGTCCAGCCGCTCGGCGCGCTGACCCTCGTCGCCGCCGTCCCGCTCGGGGCCCGCGGAGCCGGCCGCCGGGTCGCGGCCACCGAGTGGCGGGGCACCCTGGCCACCGTCGTCGGGCTCGGCCTGCTGCTGCTCCCGGCCTCCGGACCGGCCCCCGACGACACCCTCACCCTGGCCGAGGCGCTCGCCGTGTCCGGGGCGACCGCCTTCGCGATCGTCCTGCTGACCGCACGCCGGGACGTGAGCTCGGGGCTGCGGCACGCGACGGCATCCGGGCTGGCCTCCGCCGTGGCCTCCGCCCTGACCCAGACGGTGGCCGTCGCGGGCGGCCGCGGCGGGGCCCTGCTCAGCGTGCGGGTCGTCACCGTGGCCCTGCTCGTCGTGGTGTTCGCGGTCGGCGGGATGCTTTTGTCCCAGCGGGCCTACCGGGGCGGGCTCGGGGCGCCGCTCGCCGTCGTGAACCTGGCCAACCCGCTGGCCGCGGCCGCCATCGGAATGGTCCTGCTGGGCGAACACCTCCAGGGCGGCGCCATGGGGATCCTGCTCGCCACCGCCGGCGCGCTCGCGGCGGCGCGCGGGGTACTGCTGCTGACGCGGACGGCCCCGACCGCGGAACCCGTACCCGCACCCGTACCGGCATCGGCCGCCGCCGTGTCGATCACGCGCGTGCCGGCATGACGGACAGGGAGGGGGCCGCCGCAGCCGAGAACCGTTTCGCCGGTGTTCGCGTCCTCCCCCGTGAACGCGAACACGCGCGCACGACGAAGCGGAGTGAACACACATGGGGATCGTCAGCTGGATCGTCCTGGGACTGCTGGCCGGCTTCATAGCCAAGGTCCTGCTGCCCGGTCGCGACCCCGGCGGCCTGATCGGGACCACCCTCATCGGCATCGCCGGAGCCTTCGTCGGCGGCTGGCTCTCCGCGAAGTTCCTGGACAAGCCGATCGCCAACGAGTTCTACGACCCCGCCACCTGGGGCTCCGCGATCGCGGGCTCGCTGGTCCTGCTGATCGGCTACCCGATCCTGTTCGGCAACTCCCGCGACTGAGGGAGGCCGGGAGCACTGCTTAGGCTGGGGCCGCACGGCGCGACGTACGAGCTGCGAGGAGCCCCGAGTCATATGAGCGTCACTCCCGACACTCCCATCACGCCCGTCCCCACGAGCGACCTGTACGACGAGCACGGCGAGAGCCTGGCCATCTGCACCACGCCGTTCCGCCAGTTCGGCGGGCGCCGGCTCTTCGCGGGCCCGGTGCGGACCGTCACCTGTCACGAGGACAACGCGCTGCTGCGCGAACTGGTCAACACCCCGGGCGAGGGCGCGGTCCTCGTCGTGGACGGCGGCGGATCCCTGCGCACGGCCCTCACCGGCGACCTCATCGCCGGAGCCGCGCAGCGCAACGGCTGGGCGGGCCTGATCATCAACGGCGCAGTCCGCGACAGCGTGGCCCTGGGCGGACTCGACCTCGGCATCAAGGCACTGAGCACGGTCCCCCGCAAGAGCGGCAAGACGGGCGCGGGCACGGTGGACGAGCCGGTCACGATCGGCGAAGCCACGTTCCGCCCGGGGGACACGGTCCACGCGGACGACGACGGCACGGTCGTCCTCCGCACCTCGTAACCGCGCGCAGCCCGTACCCAGGGGCGAGATCCGGCCAGGGGCGGGGCAGGAGCCCTGGTGTCCACCCGGTCGGGCGGGATTCACTGCGGGGCCATGAGACGACACAGGATCATGGGCCTGCTCGGCGCACTCGCGCTCGCCGCTGGCACCCTGGCCGCCGCCGCGGGACCCGCGGCCGCGGCCGGCACCACCGCACGCGCGGTCGGCGCCCCCCGCGCCACCGAAGCGGTCCCGGAGGACCCGGCGGCCGGGCCGGCCGCGCCCCGACCCGGCGCCGGCGCCGAGCCGCCCCCCGAGTTCGGCACCGACTGGCACGACCCCCTCACCGCCGCCCCGCCCGTCGCCCGCCCCGCGACCCGGTCCTGCGAGGTGACCGTCGCCGAGGCCCAGTTCCGCGACTACACGCCCTATCGGGGGAACTACACGCCCCCGGCCGCTTGCGGCAGCGGCGCCTGGGCCAAAGTCGTCCTGCGCCTCGACGGCAAGGTCAAGGGCCGCCAGTACGACCGCCTCGGCCACCTCTCCCTCGGCGGCACCGAGATCCTGCGCACCTCCACCCCCGAGCCCTCGCCCGACGGCATCACCTGGTCCGTCGAGAAGGACGTCACCCGCTACCGCGACACCCTCAGCCGGCCGCAGCCCGTCGAGATGCTGATCGGCAACGTCGTCAACGACACCTACACCGGCGTCATCGACGTCAAGGTCACACTCACCTTCTACGCCGCCGACGGGGACCGGCACACCCCCGCCCCCGACACCCCCGACCGCGTCCTCCCGCTCACCACCCCCTCCGTCACCACCCCGCGCAACACCGAGCGGCTCCTCGCCGAGGTGTACGCCACCGGCTCCGGCGGCGGCTGCGAGGAGTACTGGTACATGACCACCCCCGACGCCGCCCCGTACTCCTGCAAGGCCGCCGACGGCCCCTACCGCGAGGTCCGGATCTCCGTCGACGGACAGCTCGCCGGCCTCGCGGCCCCCTTCCCGACCGTGTGGACCGGGGGCTGGTCGAACCCCTTCCTCTGGTACGTCACGCCCGCGCCCCGCGCCTTCGACGTCCAGCCGATCGTCTACGACCTCACCCCGTACGCCGCCCTCCTCAACGACGGCCGCCCGCACCGGATCGAGGTGTCCGTCGCCGGCGTCCCGGCCGGGCAGAGCGGCTGGAGCACCCCGGTGAACCTCCTGCTGTGGCAGGACGAAGGGCGCACCGTCGTCACCGGCTCCCTCACCCGGCACGAGGAGGGCGAGCCGGCCAACTCCACCCGCTGGACGCCCGCCACCCCCGGAACCCCGGCTGCCCAGCACCGACTCGACACCGACGGCGGCCACCGCCTCACCGTCGCCGGCCGGCTCGACACCTCCCACGGCCGGGTCACCACCACCGTCACCCGCGCCGTCCACAACACCTCCGTGCACCGCTGGACGGAGGGCGAGAACCAGGACGCGCTGACCGCCACGTGGACCGACGAGGAGAGCGTCACCCGCGGATCCACCACCGTCCGCACCGCACGCACGTACTCGATGGACGGCGAGACCACCCTCGGCGCCGGGGACCGGCTGCGCACCGTCATCGCACTCGGCGACCGCGCCGAGACGACCACCCTGCGCGGCGGCCGGACCGTGGACCGGACCCGGCTCGACGACCGGTACACGGGCGACGCCGGCTACACCGCGAACGTCCCCCGCGAGCAGCGGCACGCGGTCGGCACCAGCTCCGAGCGCTACCAGCTGTACGGGGCGGACACCGGACGCGGCTGCTACGACCGCACGCTGACCACCGTCCAGGGCACGGTGACGGTGGACCGCCGACGCTGCTGACACCGGCTGCCCCTACGATGACCGGCCATGGACATGAGTGAGGCCGGCAGACAGCTGGTCGACGGCCGCTTCGAACTGATCGCGCCGCTGGGCGCCGGCGGTATGGGCACGGTGTGGCGCGCCCACGACATCGCACTGCACCGCGACGTCGCCCTGAAAGAGGTGCGCCCGCCGGACCCGGCGACCGCCGCCGCCCAGCCCGGACTCACCGTCCAGCTGCGCGAGCGCGCCATCCGCGAGGCCCGGGCGCTCGCCCGGCTGGCGCACCCGCACGTGGTGACGATCCACCACATCGTCGAGCCCGCGGCCGGTACGGACGGGCACCCGTGGATCGTGATGGAGCTGGTCAAGGGCGGCTCCCTGCACGACAAGCTGGAGTCGGGACCGATGCCCGTCGCCGACGTGCTGCGGCTCGGCCTCGACGTGCTGTCCGCGCTGCGGGCCGCCCACGCCGAAGGGGTGCTCCACCGCGATGTGAAGCCGGCCAACGTGCTGCTGCGCCCCGACGGCTCGGCCGTGCTGACCGACTTCGGCATCGCCGCCCTGCACGGTTCGACCGCCCTCACCTCCACCGGTGTCCTCATCGGCTCGCCGGAGTACATCGCCCCGGAGCGGGCCCGCGGCGAGGAGGGCCTGGCCGCCTCCGACCTGTGGTCGCTCGGCATGCTGCTCTACGTCGCCGCGGAAGGGGCCCACCCGCTGCGCCGGGCCACCACCCTGGCCACGGTCGTCGCCGTGCTCGACGAGCCGATCCCGGCTCCGGTGCGCTCCGGCCCGCTGGGGCCCGTACTGGAACGGCTCCTCGTACGGGACCTGTCCGTACGGCCCGACGCGGCGCAGCTGGAACAACTGCTCCGGGACGCGAGCACTGCTCTCGCCGGCGGTGCCTCGCCGGTCGCTTCGCCCACGGCTCTGGGCCAGTTCGGGCCGCCGAGCCCGCAGCCGGGGATCGGCACCGGTCCGGCCCGGCCCGTGCAACCGCAGATCCCGCAGCCCTACGCGCCGGCGGCGCCCTTCACCCCCGGGGGCGGGTCCCCGTACTCGGTCACCGCGCCCGTCCCGGCGGCACACGCCCCGCGCCGCCGCCCGGTACTGCTCGGCGGCCTCCTCGCGCTGGTCCTGGCAGGCGGCGTGATCGGGCTCGTCAAGTGGCTCCCCGACGGCGAAGGCGGCAGCGGCTCCGCGAAGGGCGGTGACGCCGTCGCCAGTACGGGCCCCTCCACCGCCGCCAGCCCCAAGGCGAGCCTCCCCAAGTCGGTCGGCAGCCCGGTCGCCGCCCCCAAGGGCAGCCTGCTCACCCCCGCCAACGTGCGCACCGCGCTCGAGGCCCTCAAGCAGAAGTCCGGCACGACCGAGTTCGTGGAGATGACGGTCTACGAGGAGTACGTGCTCGCCTCCGTCCCCACCGGCCCGGGAGCCAAGACCTACGACCGCTACCAGTACCGGGACGGCGAGGCGAAGCGCACCGGCCCCGGCGGCACCGTCAAGCCGGACGAGCCGCTGATCGACATGGCGGCCGTCAACTGGGACGCCCTGCCCGGCCTCCTCGACCGGGCCAAGCAGGAGCTCGGCGTGGCCAAACCGACCTCCCGCTACGTCATCGTCGAGCCCTGGCTCTTCGACCAGAGCCCGTCCATGCGGCCCTACCTCAGCGACGAGTACGGGCAGGGCGGCTACGTGTACGCCGACACCCAGGGCAACGTGAAGAAGGTCTACCGCTCCTGACATCGTGTACCCGTACGCATGCCCCACCTGCGTACGGCCCTTCACGGTTCGAGGAGTACGACCACCATGCCCAGCTGGCGCACCACCCTGACGGCGGCCGGAATCCAGGACCCCCGGCTGCGCGACGACTACACGTACGTCGCCCGCCGGGTCCTGCGCCGCGAGCCGGCCCCGTATCTGACGCTGCGCCTGCTCGCCGCGCCGCCGCTGGTGCCCTGGCTGGCGGCGGGGGTGGGCTTCATGAACCTCGTCGACGACGTGGCGGAGACCGGCACCCCGCAGGAACGATCCGCCGGTCTGGCCGCGCTCGCAGGGCAGGTGGAGGCGGCCCTGCACACCGGCGACGGCCCCGACCCGCTGCTGCGCGCGTACGCCCACGCCGTCGCGTCCCGCGGCCTGCCCGAGCACTGGGTCTCGCGGTTCCTGGCGGGCGCCGCCACCGCCGAGGCCCGCTTCGACGGCTTCGAGACCGACGAGGACTTCCAGGCCTACCTCGACGCCTACGCCTGGCCGGGGGTGCTGGTCTTCACCGGACTCCAGTACCAGGGCGGCCCCGACGACGAACAGGCCGCCGCGTGGCGGCGGTTCGTCGACGCCGCCCAGCGGGTCGACTTCCTCGCCGACCTCGCCGGAGACCTCGCGGAGGGCCGGCTCTGCCTCCCGCGGGCCCGCCTCGCCGAGCACTCCGTCACCCGGGCCGACCTCGAACAGGCCCGCGACACCCCGGCCGTACGCGCGCTCCTCGCCGCCGAAACCCGGCTCGCCAGGGCCGCCCTGGACGCCACCGACGGCATCCTCGACCTGGTCGAGCCGGGCCTGCGCCCGGTGATCGCCACCATGACCGAACTCATGGGGCACCAGCTGACCGCCGTGGAACGGGCCGGCGTCCGGGCCCTGCGCAAGGACGTCGGCTACGGCCTGGTGGCCCCCGTCCGCACCCTGATCCGGCGTCCGCATACTGGGCGTATTCGGGCGTTCCGACAACGCGGCGAGGCGGCGTAGCCGGCGTCGTGCGCCCGCCGGGGATTGCGGGACAGCCCTTAGGGGTGCGGTCCGCGGTCACCCGGTCGGGACATTTGTACTGGTGGGGTCCGTACATGCGCATCTGCCGGGGGACCCCGCCCGCTCCCTAGCGTGAGGGGCATGACGCAGACGACGCCCACCCCAGAGCCGACGCCGCCGACACGGACCGCGAAGCCGGCGAACGCCGAGCCGGCGATCCGCTTTCGGCACGCCGCCAAGTCCTTCGGCACCGTCCACGCCGTGGCGGGCATCGACCTCGATGTCCGGCGCGGCGAGACGGTCGCCCTGCTCGGCCGCAACGGCGCCGGGAAGTCCACCGCCATCAGCCTGCTGCTCGGCCTGAACGAGCCCGACGCGGGCAGCGTCCGGCTCTTCGGACAGACCCCCGCGCAGGCGGTGCAGGGCGGCCGGGTGGGCGCGATGCTCCAGGAGGGGCGCGCCGTATCGCGGATCACCGTGCGCGAGCTCATCGGCTTCGTCGCGCGGACCTACCCGGCCCCCCTGCCCGTGGCCGAGGCGCTGGAGCTCGCCGGGCTCACGGAACTCGCCGGGCGCCGCATCGACCGGCTCTCCGGCGGCCAGGCCCAGCGCGTCCGCTTCGCCGTCGCCCTCGCCGGCAACCCGGAGCTGATCGTGCTCGACGAGCCGACCGCGGCGCTCGACGTGGAAGCACGCCGCGCCTTCTGGGAGTCCATGCGCAGCCATGCCCGGCGCGGCAACACCGTCCTGTTCTCCACGCACTACCCGGAGGAGGCCGACGCCCACGCCGACCGCGTCGTGGTCGTCGACGGCGGCCGGATCGTCGCCGACGGCACGGGGGAGCAGCTGCGCCGCGCCGCCGGCGGGTCGCTGGTCTCCGTCGACCTGGCCGGGCGCCCCGCCGAGGGCCTCGGCGAACTGCCCGGGGTGGTTGCCGTAGAGGTACGGGGAGACCGTGCGCGGCTGCGTACGGAGGACCCGGACGCCACGGTCGTCGCCCTCGCCGCCCTCGGCGCGGTCCGCGGGATCGAGGTCACCGCGCCGTCGCTCGACGACGCCTTCCTCGCCCTCACCGAGACCCACACCCCCACGCCCATCCGCACCGCCGCCGCCGGGAGCACCCGATGATCACCGCCTACGTCCGCCTGGAAGTCCGCCGTACCCTGCGCGACACCGGCTTCGTCGTCTTCGGCATCGGCATGCCGGTGCTGATGTACCTGCTCTTCACCAACCTCGGCCCCGCCGACGGCGCCGGCGAGTGGAAGACGGCCTCCATGGTGGCCATGGCCGCCTACGGGGCCCTGGGCGCGGCCCTGTCGACCGGGAACGGCGTCGCCGAGGACAAGGGCATCGGCTGGCTGCGCCAGCTGCGGGTCACCCCGATGACCCCGCGCCAGGTGGTGGCCGGCCGGACCCTGACCGGCTCGGTGATCGTGCTGCCGGCCATCGCCGCCGTGCTCGCGGCCGGGGCGTTCGTCAACGGAGTGCGGCTCGAGGCCTGGCAGTGGGGCGCCGTCGCCCTCGTCCTGTGGCTCGGTGCGCTCCCTTTCACCCTGCTCGGCATCGGCAACGGCTACCGGCTCACCGCCCAGACCACCGGCGTGGTCAACGTCGGGTGCAGCCTCGCGCTCTCCGTCGTCGGCGGACTCTGGTTCCCGGTCGAGCTGTTCCCGGACTGGCTGAGCTTTCTGTCCGGCTTCACCCCGACGCGCCGGTTCGCCGAGATCGGCCAGTCCCTCGCGGCCGGGGCGGCCCCCGGCCCGGCCGCGGTCGCCGTGCTCGCCGTATGGGTCCTGCTGTTCGGCTCGTACGCGGTGCTCTCGTACCGTCGGTCCGCGAGGACGGTGTGACGCATGAAGCGGGGAACGAGCATGAAACTGCAGGACAGGCGCAGGAACAGGGAGGCCTGGAAGGCGGACCGGGCGGTCCGCAAAGCCGAATGGCGGGCGCGGGAGAAGCGCCGCAAGGTGAGAGGCGAGGCCCCCGACCACGGCTGCGGCCCGATGGCTCCGTCCAACGCCTTCGCGCTGCTCCCGTGGCTGCTGCTCGGCATGGGAGCCATCTCCAACGTCATCAAGGGCGAAACCCCCAACCCCTGGATCGGCGCCCTCGGCCTGCTGCTCTTCAACTCCCTGTACGTCACCCTGGTGTTCCGCGCCTTCGACCGGCGGGCCCGGGAGGCGGCCGGTACCCGCTGGTGCCTGGCCGCGCTCGGCGCGGTCACCTGCGCCCTCGCCCTGGGGTACGGGGGCAACTGGCTGCTGTTCTTCCCGCTGTGGGGCCTGGCCACCGGCGCGGTGGTCCGGGGCCGCAAGCTCGGCCCGGTGATGTTCGTCGTCACCGCCCTCGCCGGGGCCATCGCGGGACTGGACGAGGGCTGGGACACCCTCGGCATCGCCTACGGGACGCTCGTGTCCGGCATGGTCACCGCGGCCATCCTCGCCCTGTCCGAGACGGTCAAGGAACTGCGCGAAACACGGCAGGAGCTGGCCCGGGCCGCCGTGAACCAGGAGCGGCTGCGCTTCTCCCGCGATCTGCACGACCTGCTCGGCCACACCCTCTCGGTGATCGTCGTGAAATCGGAGGCGGCCCGCCGGATCGCCCCCCGGGACATGGACGCGGCCCTCGGCCAGATCGCCGACATCGAGTCCGTCGGGCGCCAGGCGCTCACCGAGATCCGCGAGGCCGTCACCGGATACCGCGAGGCCAGCCTCGCGGCCGAACTCGACCGGGCCCGCGGCGCGCTGACCGCCGCCGGGATCGAGCCCGTCGTACGGCAGTCCGGCCCCCCGCTGCCCCCGCAGGCGGCGGCCCTGCTCGGCTGGGTGGTCCGCGAGGCCGCCACCAACGCGATCCGGCACAGTGGCGCGACGACCTGCGAGATCGAGGTACGGAGCTCCGTGGAACGGGTCGGCCTGGTGATCACCGATGACGGGAACGGCGTAGGCTCGACCCCGCCGGGCAGCGGACTGACCGGCCTGGCCGAAAGGCTCGCAGCGGCGGGCGGCACCCTCGTCGGCGGCCCGGTCCCGGGCCCGCGTCGCGGCTTCCGGGTCACCGCCGAACTCCCGGTGGAGCCGGCCGGACCGCAGGGCGAGGGGAGCGCGGAGCACCCGGCTGCAGCGCACCCGGAGCACCCGGAGCACCCGGAGCGCCCGGAGATCCGGGAGAACGAGGAGAGTCGATGATCAAGGTCCTGCTCGCGGAGGACCAGGGCATGATGCGGGGCGCGCTGGCGCTGCTGCTCGGCCTGGAGGAGGACATCGAGGTCGTGGCACAGGTCGGCGCCGGGGACGAGATCGTGCCCGCCGCGATCGCGACGCGGCCGGACGTGGCCCTGCTCGACATCGAACTCCCGGGGCTCAGCGGGCTCGACGCCGCCGCCGAGCTGCGCACGCGCTGCCCCGACTGCCGGGTGCTGATCCTGACCACCTTCGGACGCCCCGGCTATCTACGGAGGGCGATGGAGGCGGGGGCCGCCGGGTTCCTGGTGAAGGACGGACCGGTGGAGGAACTGGCCGCCGCGGTACGCCGGGTGCTCGCCGGGGAGACCGTGATCGACCCCTCGCTCGCGGCCGCCGCGCTCAGCGCCGGCACCAATCCGCTGACCGCGCGCGAGGTCGACGTGCTGAACGCCGCGGTCGACGGGGCCACCGTGGCGGACATCGCGGCCCGGGTCCACCTGTCCGAGTCGACGGTACGGAACTACCTGTCCTCGGCCATCGGGAAGACCGGCACCCGCAACCGCATGGAGGCCGTCCGCGCGGCCCGCCGCCAGGGCTGGCTCTGACGGCGCGGACGGGGTGGGAGACCTACGGAGGGGCCGCGGGGTTCCCGAGCGGGGCGGCCCCTGCCTGCTGACGGGTCAGTACGGGCCGTTGACGTTGTCGATCGAGCCGTAGCGGGCGGCCGCGTAGTTGCAGGCGGCCGTGATGTTGGCGACCGGGTCGTACGAGTCGGTGGACGTGCCGGGCACGTGGTAGGCCCGGAAGGTCGGGTCGATGACCTGGAGCAGGCCCTTGGAGGGGATGCCGGCCGCGGCGTTGGAGTCCCAGTTGTTGATGGCCAGCGGGTTGCCGGAGGACTCCCGCATCACGTTGCGGTGAATTCCGTTGTAGCTGCCGGGGATTCCGTGCTGGGCCATGATGTCCAGCGACTGGCGGATCCAGCCGTCGAGGTTGTTCGCGTACGTGGTGGCGGGCTTGGCCGCCGCTGCGGTCGTCGCCTTCGCCGCCGTCGCCTTGGCGACGGCCGCCTTCGCCGCCGCGCCGAGGCTCAGCTTGAGCCCGGGGCGAATGATCGAGGGGTTGCTGCCGATGGCGTTCCGGTTGGCCTCGTAGAGGGCCTGCCAGCCGCCGTTCACGGAATGCTCGACGGCGATCTTCGAAAGCGTGTCGCCGACGGTCACCGAATAGGTCAGCGGAGCCGCTGCCTTTTCCGCCGCCGGCTTGACGGCGGGCAGCGTCTGGGTGGTCGCGGCGGGCGCCGAAGCCGGCTGCGCCACGGTCGCCCCGGCCGTGGTCGCGCTGATCAGGGGCAGGGCGAGGGCGGCGCCGCCGGTGCCGGCGAAGGCCAGCTTGCGGGCGATCGGGCGCTGCTTCGGCCGACGGTGCTTTCCGAGTCCGGGCATGGCGGAATTCCTCACGTGCGGAGTGCGGGGGATCCCTGGCGGCTACCGGTTTAGGAAGCTGCCCGCTGGGAACGACGTGACCGTAAGCGAGCCTGCCGGGCCGGAACAAGGCTTGAATTCCACCGGGTGATCGACTTGCCCATGCCGGGGTCGGAAATGACCTTGGGGGCACCTTCCGGGAATGGTGAAATTCCTTTCCGGGAAAAGGGAATAGCCGCCTCCGGATAAATGATGTTGTCCCTATTCGAGTGACTCACATCACGAGCTCCCGAAGCCTTCCGGGAAAACGGACAAGTCGCCCATAGCCGCGTGTGATTCGGGCATCTCGCCCGTTGTTTGTGAATCGCCCATGCCGGGCTGTTCCCGGCATGCCCGTCATGGTCCGAGGGCTCCTAGAGCTCCGTCAGCTCCGTCAGCCGTGCCAGCGCCGCCGCGACCGCCTCCTCGCCCGCCGGCAGCAGCGGGAGCCGTACGTCGGGCGTGGGGATCCGGCCCCGGGCGTGGAGCACCGCCTTGACCACCGCCGGATTGGGCTCGGCGAAGAGCGCCGTCGACAGCCGGGCCAGGCCGTGGCCCAGGGCCCGCGCCCGCGGCACGTCACCGGCCTGCCAGGCCGCCATCAGCTCCGCGTACCGGGCCGTCGCCACGTGCGCCGAGGCCAGGATCCCGCCCGCCGCGCCCAGCGCCAGCAGCGGCGACAGGTACACGTCGTCGCCCGCCAGCACCGAGAACCCGTCCGGCGGCCCTCCCAGCAGCACCACCGCCTCCTCGCCGATGCCGCCGCCCGCGTACTTCATCCCGGCCACCCCGGGCAGCTCACCGAGCGCCCGCAGCGCGGCCGCGTCCAGCGGCTGCCCGGTCCGGTACGGGATGTGGTAGACGACCAGCGGTACGGGGCTCACCTCGGCCAGTCGCGTGAAATGTGCCAGCACCCCCGCCGCCGCGGGCCGCACGAACGACGGCACCGTCACCAGCGCCGCCCGCACTTCGGGCCACCTCGCCAGCCGGCCGAGCGCCGCCTCGGCGGCCCGGGTGCCGCTCGCCCCGGCGCCCACGGTCAGCATCGCGCCGCGCTCCCGGCAGACCCGGGCGCAGACGTCGGTGACGAGGTCGCGCTCCGCCTCGTCGAGGGCGGCGGGCTCGCCGGTGGTGCCGAGGGCGACGATCCCGGTGGCGCCCTCGTCGAGCACCGCGTGGGCGAGTGCCTCCAGGGCGTCGGCGGCGACGCCCCCGGCGTGCGTGAAAGGGGTGACGAGCGGTACGTGAATCCCGTGGAGGGAGAGGTCCTGTGCCATGCCCACGAGCTTCATCTGCCCGGAGCATCAAATCCAGTTCGCGTTTCTTACCCGAAGCGTAAGCTGAGCCGATGCTCGACGTACGACGCCTGCGCCTGCTGCGCGAACTCGCCCGCCGCGGAACCATCGCCGCCGTGGCCGAGGCCCTGGCCTTCAGCCCTTCGGCGGTGTCCCAGCAACTCGGCGTCCTCGAACGCGAGGCGGGCCTGCCGCTGCTCGAACGCACCGGCCGCCGGGTCCGGCTCACGCCCGCCGGGCAGAACCTGGTCCGGCACGCCGAGGCCGTGCTGGAGCGGCTCGAAGAGGCCGACGCCGAACTCGCCGAGGCGCGCAGCGGCCTGGCCGGTGCCCTGCGCATCGGGGCCTTCCCGACCGCCATCCGGGCCATCGTCCCGGCCGCCCTGGTCACGCTGGCCCGGCGCCATCCGGGGCTGGAGCCGATGGTGTCGGAAACCGACCCGGCGGCGGTCGCGCACGCGCTGCGCGCCGGGGACCTGGACGTGGCCCTGATCCACGAGTACGACTTCGTCCCCGCGCAGAAGGAGCCGGGGCTCGCCACCGAACCGCTGTACCGGGAGGCGATGTACCTGGCCGCCCCGACGGGAACGACGGAGGAGGATGCCGCCCCAGGCGACGGGCGCCCCGACCGGATCCCCCGTCAGGGCCCCGACCAGGGTTCCGTGCTGCGGGCCCACGCCGACGCACCCTGGATCACCGCCACCCCCGGCACCCTCTGCCACGCCATGGCCCTGCGGGCCTGTCAGGCCGCCGGCTTCACCCCGCGGATCCGCCACCAGGTCGACGAGTTCCCCACCGTGCTCGCCCTGGTCGCGGCCGGCCAGGGCGTCGCGGTGGTCCCGCAGCTCGGCGTCATGGGGCCCGCCGACCCGGCCGTCTCCCTCACGCGCCTCCTGATGGAGCGCCGCACCAAGGTCGCCTTCCGCAGCGGCGCCGCCGCCCACCCGGCCGTGGCCGCCTTCGGGGCGGCACTTCGCGCCGCCGTGCCACCGGAACTCGCCACTCCGGCTCACGCTGCTTGACACAACTCCCCTCCGCCGCCGCGTCCGTGTACGTTCGTTGATCCAGACAGATCCGATCAGAGTGGGGTACGACGTGACGCATCGCGTACGAGGGGTCATCGCCCGGAGCAAGGGCGCACCGGTGGAGACGACGACGATCCTCGTGCCCGACCCCGGGCCCGGCGAGGCCCTGGTCAAGGTGCAGGCCTGCGGGGTCTGCCACACCGACCTCCACTACCGCGAGGGCGGCATCAACGACGAGTTCCCCTTCCTGCTCGGCCACGAGGCCGCCGGGATCGTCGAATCCGTCGGTCCGGACGTCACCTCCGTCGCGCCCGGCGACTTCGTGATCCTCAACTGGCGTGCGGTCTGCGGCACCTGCCGCGCGTGCAAGCGCGGCCGCCCCTGGTACTGCTTCAACACGCACAACGCCACGCAGCCCATGACCCTCGAGGACGGCACCCCGCTGTCCCCGGCGCTCGGCATCGGCGCGTTCGCCGAGAAGACCCTGGTCGCGGCCGGCCAGTGCACCAAGGTGGACCCGGCCGCCGCGCCGGCCGCCGCCGGACTCCTCGGCTGCGGGGTGATGGCCGGCCTCGGCGCCGCCCTGAACACCGGCAACGTCGGACGGGGCGACTCCGTCGCCGTCATCGGCTGCGGGGGAGTGGGGAACGCGGCCGTCGCCGGCGCCCGCCTCGCCGGCGCGGCCCGGATCATCGCCGTCGACCTCGACGACCGGAAGCTGGAGTGGGCGCGGGGCCTCGGAGCCACCCACACCGTCAACGGCCGTACCGAGGACGTGGTCAAGGCCATCCAGGGGCTCACCGGCGGGAACGGCGCGGACGTGGTCATCGACGCCGTGGGCCGCCCCGAGACCTACCAGCAGGCCTTCTACGCCCGCGACCTGGCCGGGACCGTGGTCCTGGTCGGCGTGCCGACGCCGGAGATGAAGCTCGAACTCCCGCTCCTCGACGTCTTCGGCCGCGGCGGCGCCCTCAAGTCCTCCTGGTACGGGGACTGCCTGCCCGAGCGCGACTTCCCCCTCCTCATCGATCTCTACCTCCAGGGCCGCCTCGACCTCGACGCCTTCGTGTCCGAGACGATCCCGCTCGACGGCGTCGAAGCCGCCTTCGCCCGGATGGAGCGCGGCGAGGTCCTCCGCTCGGTGGTCGAGTTCTAGGGGTGTCGTCAAAGTCCCGTCCCCGGCTACCGCTGGGAGGTTCCCCCGGGCCGGCGGGGCCCGGCACGCGTGCTCGCCGCGTCGTCTTCGGTCGGCGACGCGAGCGTCGCCTCCTCCCCCTGCCTTCGGCGGGGGGACCCCCACCTCCGCCTTGCGATCACCCGTACCAGACCCCGCCGGCCCCGCCCTCACGGGCGGACGACGCTACTTCGACGACACCCCCTGCACCCGCCCGGCCCGGCCCCGATGTCCGCACACCGGGGCCGGGCCCCGCCCGCGCCGTCGGGCGGTTTGCAAGGCCCCGCGCCTACGGCCGCGCAGCCGCCGGTAAGGTGCGGGGCGGCCCGGAGGTCCGTACTACACTCGGCCGGGCCGCCACACCCGTGACCCGGTCGCGATCCGCCCGGGGCAGCAGCCGCACACCCAGGGGCCGTTCGTGACCGTCGACCGCAGTTACCGCCAGCCCGGTGTCGTCCTCACCGACCACCGCTTCACCGTCCCGCTCGACCACGCCCGCCCGGACGGCGAGCACATCGAGCTGTACGCCCGCGAGGCCGTCGCCACCGGCAAGGACCCGGAGACCCTGCCCTGGCTGCTCTACCTGGAGGGCGGCCCCGGCTTCGGCGCCCGCCGCTTCGTCGGCCGGCAGGCCTGGCTGGAACGGGCCCTCACCGAGTACCGCGTCCTCCTGCTCGACCAGCGCGGCACCGGCCGCTCCACCCCCGCAAGCCGGCAGACCCTGCCCCTGCGCGGCACCCCCGAGCAGCAGGCGGAGTACCTCGCCCACTTCCGCGCCGACTCCATCGTGCGCGACGCCGAGGCCATCCGCCCCGGCCTCACCGGCGGCGCGCCCTGGACCGTACTCGGGCAGAGCTTCGGCGGCTTCTGCACCACCCACTACCTCTCCACCGCCCCCGAGGGCCTGACCGCCGCCCTGATCACCGGCGGTCTCCCGTCCCTGACCGCCACCGCCGACGAGGTGTACGAGGCCGCCTACCCCCGCATCGAGCGGAAGAACCTGGCCCACTACGCCCGCTACCCGATGGACGTCGAGCGCGCCCGCCGCATCGCCGACCACCTTCTGCAACGCCCGGCCGAACTCCCCGGCGGCTACCGCCTCACCGCCACGGCCTTCCGGTCCCTCGGCATCCTGCTCGGCACCGGCGACGGCAGCCACCAGCTGCACCACCTCCTCGAGGACGCCTTCGTCCCGACCGTGTCGGGCCCCGCCCTCTCCGAAGCCTTCCTGGAAGGCGTCCGCGGACTGCTCTCCTTCGCCGGGCACCCCCTCTACGCCCTGCTCCACGAGCCGATCTACGCCCAGGACCCGGCCGCGCCCACCGCCTGGGCCGCCGAACGGGTCCGCGCGGGCCGGCCCGGTTTCGACGCCGAGAAGGCCCTCGCGGGCGACGGGCCCCTGCTCTTCACCGGCGAGACCATCCACCCCTGGCACTTCACCGCCGACCCCGCGCTGGCCCCGCTGCGCGAGACCGCCGAGCTGCTGGCCGCCCGTACCGGCTGGCAGCCCCTGTACGACCCGGCCCGACTGGCGGCCAACGAGGTGCCGGTGGCCGCCGCGGTCTACCACGACGACATGTACGTGGACACCGCGCACTCGCTGCAGACCGCGCGGGCCATCCGGGGCCTGCGCACCTGGGTGACGGACGAGTTCGAGCACGACGGCCTCCGCGCCGGCGGCCCCCGCGTCCTCGACCGCCTCCTGGCCCTCGTGCGCGACGAGGTCTAGAACGCCGCTTCCGGCGCGCGGGGTGCGTCTATTGTGCGACGCATGACCGAACAACTGGATCAGCCCGCGCCCCTGGAGCCCATGCCCACCGACTGGCAGCGCGCCCTCGCGGTGGTCGCCCACCCCGACGATCTGGAGTACGGCGGCGCCGCGGCGATCGCCGACTGGACGGACGGCGGCCGCGAGGTCGTCTACCTCCTGGCCACGCGCGGCGAGGCCGGCATCGACACGATCCCGCCCGAGGAGTGCGCCCCTCTGCGCGAGGCCGAGCAGCGCGCGAGCGCCGCCGTCGTCGGGGTCTCCACCGTCGAGTTCCTCGACTACCGCGACGGCATCGTCGAGTACGGCCTCGACCTGCGCCGGGACATCGCGGCCGCCATCCGCCGGCACCGCCCCGAACTGCTCATCACCCTCAACCACCGCGACACCTGGGGCCGCCAGGGCGGCGGGGGCTACTGGAACACCCCCGACCACAAGGCCGTCGGCCGGGCCACCCTGGACGCCGCCGCCGACGCCGGCAACCGGTGGATCTTCCCCGAGCTCCTCTCCGAGCAGGGCCTGGAGCCCTGGAACGGGGTGCGCTGGGTCGCGGTCGCCGGGTCCTCGACGCCGACACACGCGGCGGACGCGGGGCCCGGCCTGGAGCGCTCGATCAAGTCGCTGATGGAGCACAAGGCGTACATCGAGGTGCTCACCGACCAGGACCCGGAGGAGTACTGCCGTAACTTCCTCACCGGCTTCGCCCAGCAGGCGTCGGTGCGCTTCGGCGGCCGCCCGGCGGTGACGTTCGAGGTCTTCTCGCGCTGAGCCCACGCCCCTAAACTGACGGCTCATCAGTTCTCGTCAGGGGGGCGGGCCGGCTCGGTGATCGACACCATCGGCAACGACATCGCGGAGGGTGAGGAACGCATCCGTCTGGAGGTCGCGGACGGGATCGCGGTCCTCACCCTCTGCCGCCCCGACCGGCTCAACGGCTGGAGCTGGGAGGCCACCCGCCAGCTGGGCCTCCTCGCGGACCGGATCCGCTTCGACCCGGCCGTACGGGTGGTCCTGCTGCGCGCCGAGGGCCGGGCGTTCTGCGCGGGCATCGACGTGACCGCCCCCGGCGGCGACATCGCGGGGGCGACGGCCGCCGAGCGGACCCGCAACTACTACGAGGGCATCCGCTGGGTCCACGAGCGCTTCGCCGTGCTCTCGCGGCTCCCGCAGCCGGTGGTGGCCGCCGTGCAGGGCTACTGCCTCGGCTTCGGCTTCGAACTGGCCCTGATGGCCGACCTCCGCATCGCCGCCGAGGACGCCGTCTTCGCCCTGCCGGAGGCGCAGCTCGGCGTGGCGGTGGACGCGGGCGGTGACCTGAGGATCGCCCGCGAGACGGGCGCCGGCTGGGCCAAGTTCCTGGCGCTGACCGGCCGCCGCATCGACGCCGCGACGGCGCACCGCCTGAACCTGGTCCAACTGCTCGTCCCCCCGGCCGAGCTGGACGCCGCGGCCCGTGCACTCGCGGCCGAGATCGCGGCCAACGCCCCCCTCGCCGTCCAGGGCATCAAGCGCGCGATCGACGCCTACGCGGACGCCGCCCTGGCCCCGGCGCTCGACCGCGTGGCGATGACCGCGGCCCTCACCCTCACCTCCGAGGACTGCCGCGAGGGGTACACCGCCAAGGCGGCCCGCCGCCCGCCGCACTTCAGCGGAGGCTGAACACGGGCCGGGTCGAGAAGTCCCCGCACATGCCCTCGCCGTCCGGTCCGTACGCGAACTCGGCCATGGACGGGTTGCGGTTGGCGGTGGCCAGTGGCAGCCACGCGAGCAGGTCGCCGTATCCGCCGCAGACGGCCTCGCCGCCGTCACCGCCGTGTGCCGCGGCCGGGTCGGTGCTCAGCTCCGTGCCGTAGCTGTCGTACGCGATGTGCAGCCCGAAGGCGTTGGGTTCGTGCCGCAGGCCGCCGCCACCGTAGGACGGCTCGTCCAGGGGGCACTCGTTCCCCCACCGGAACAGGGTGCCGGCCCCGGCCCCGCACGCATGCTCCCACTCGTCGGCGCTCGGCATCCGCAGCCCGCGCACCGCGAGCGCCGCCGGCGTCCCGGCCGGGCACTCGGTCAGGGCCTCGTCCTCCACGGCCATGAGCACGGTGGCCAGTGTCGCGGTACGGACCGGGCTGAGCACCTCGGCGAGATAGTCCTTCAGTTCGAGCTCGTACCCGTACCCCTCCGCCCGGCTCTCCTCGTAGTCGGCGGCCTGCGCGGGCGTCGGCACCCAGGCGTCGAGATCGAACCCGAGCCGCACCGCTCCGCCGGGTATGAGGGCGAACTCCCGCCCCTCGCGCTCGATGCGTACGCGGTGCAGGGGCCCGCCCAGATGTTCGACGGTGTCGAGCAGCACCACCCGGCCGCCCGCCTGCGCGGCGGCCTCCTGGGCGATGCGCCCGGCGGCGGCCTGGCCGAGCGTACGCCAGTAGGCAAAGGTCAGATCGGCGAGAGACATGGAGGGATCCTCGCAGCAGCCACTGACAACCACCGCTCAGGGGGTGAACGGGCCGCGGCCCAGCTGGGTGCGGACCGGGACCACCTCGGGGTTGACCAGGGCGCGGCGCTGCCAGTTCGCGCCGTCGACCACCAGCGTGTGGCCGGTGATGAACCGGGCGAAGGGGGAGGCCAGGAAGGTGGCGGCCCAGCCGAGTTCGCGCGGAGCGCCGACGCGCAGGGCGGGCTGACGGGAGCCGTGGTCGTCGGGCGCGGCGCGTTCCAGGCCGTCGCGTATGTCCTCGGTCATGTCGGCGTGCGGGAACAGGCCGGGGACCAGCCCGTTGACCTGGATGCCGTACGGGCCCCACTCGACGGCGAGCGTCTCCACCAGGTTCTTGACCCCCGCCTTTGCGGCCGCGCTGTGGGCGAAGCCCGGTCCGCCGGTCCAGGCGTACGAGGCGCCGATGTTGACGATGGAGCCGGCTGTCGCGGCGGCGAGGTGGCGGCGGCCGAACTCGCGGGTCATGAACCAGGTGCCGGTCAGGGTGATGTCGACGACCGCCCGCCAGGCGCCCGGGGACAGCTCCTCCGCCGGGGAGGGGAAATTGGCGGCGGCGTTGTTGACCAGGACGTCCGGCAGGCCGAGGGCCGCCTCCGCCGCGTCGAAGACCTCGGCGATCCGTTCCGGGTCCCGGATGTCGCAGACGGCGGCCGTCACCCGGCCCGCGCCGGGAACGGCCGCCAGTTCCTCCTGCGCCGCCTTCAGCTGCTCGGCACGCCGGCCCGCGATCACCAGGTCCGCGCCGAGCCGTGCGAACTCGGCGGCGATGGCCTTGCCCAGCCCGGTCCCGCCGCCGGTCACGAGGACCCCCCGCCCCCCGTACGTTCCGGGGGGCAGGGCGGCCGTGCCGAGCGGCGGGGGCGCGGGCAGCCCGCGCGGGGTCTCGTCCGTCATGGGGGCATCGATAGCGCGCGGGCGCCGAGATCACCATGCCCGCGACGGGGTCAACTCTGCGGCGCGTACGCCTGCCTGCTCGCACAGGTCCAGATCACGGCGCTGCCCTTCATCGTCTCCCAGTCGTAGAACGTGCCGCCCACCCGGTCGTCGTCCGAGGCCGCGTACGCAGAGCTGCGCGAGTCCGGGCCGGTGCCCGCGGGGTGGGGGAGGGCCAGAGGGGCTCCCGTGCCCGGCCAGTACGCGGCTCGGAGGAAGTTGGGGTATCCGTCGACGAAGGTGACGGCCGAACCGACGGCCACGTTCGTGGCCGGGCTGAGCCCGTCGAGGGTCACGTGGTCGTAGCCCTTGACCCGGCCGGGGTCGTTCGGCAGGGCGTCGTAGGGCTTCTTCCAGACGGCCGGCTTGCGCTCCTGCCAGTCGCGGTAGCTGCGGTCCTCGTGGCCGACGACCCGGCCGCGGTCGTCGATGCCGGCCGCGGCCGTCCGGACCGTCCGGTCGTCCTCGGTCCACACCTGCAGGCTGTACGGCGGGTACCCGCCCCCGGCGGGCCAGACGACCGGGAAGGTCTTCCCCCTGAGCTGGTCGTCCTCCTCGTAGGACGTCTGCGCCGTGCCGACGACGTCCCCGCGCGCGTTGATCCCGCTCACCGAGACGATCCTGGTGCTCGGGTGGGCGTCCGCGGGCACGGGCAGCTCGCGCACCACGGCACCGTTCAGCCATTCCTTGGCGACGCCGCCCTCCACGCCGACGGAGCGGCCCGAGTCGTTGACGTCCGTCACCGTGCTCGAAGTGCTTCCGCCGCCGATCAGCCGGACCGCCGCCGCACCCTTCTGGTACGTGAACCCGTACGGGGTCTCGAAGTCGCCTGCGCGACGGAGGGTGCCGACCATCAGGCCCTTGGCGTTCACCGCCAGGACCTGGCCGGACACGAAGCCCTCGGGCAGCGGGACGGCGTGCACCGCGTGGTCGGCCGTCCAGTACGCGGGCAGTCCTACGCTTTCGCCGGCCACCAGGCCGCCGGCCCCGAAGGCCCGTACGGACCCGTGGGCCGGCGAGGGGCCCTCCGCGAGGGCCGGCAGCCGCAGGACGTCCGGCGTGCACGCGGCGCCGGCCGCCGCGGCCGGGGCGGCCGCCGTGATCAGACCGGCCAGAACGACGGCGGCAGCGGCCGCGGACATGCTTCTTCTCATGCGGTGGTCCCCCCTGGACTCAATTCGTGACGAGTGCACGCCACATGTTGCCCGACCGGGGGCGGAAGTGGCCGGATTGACGCGTGGTGTTTCGGTCCCGCCCCGAATCCGCTCCACCGGCGGTTCCCAGACGGGCAAGCGACCGCTTAGTATGCCCGCGGAGCGTGGTTCCTCGACGGCGGCTGGAGGCCCCGGATGCAGGCATGGCGAGTACATACCCCCGGCGAACCCCGAGAGGCCCTGCGCCTCGAGGAGATTCCCGAACCGGTCCCCGGCGAGGGCGAGGTGCGACTGCAGGTCCTCGCGGCGAACCTCAACTTCCCCGACGCGCTGCTCGTCCGCGGCCAGTACCAGATCCGCCCGCCGCTGCCCTTCACCCCCGGCGTCGAGATCTGCGGCCTCACCGACGACGGCCGCCGCGTCATCGCCACCCCGAGCCTGCCGCACGGCGGCTTCGCCGAGTACGTGATCGCGTCCGAACGGAACCTGCTCCCGGCCCCGGAGAGCCTGGGCGACGCCGAGGCCGCGGCCCTGCACATCGGCTACCAGACCGGCTGGTTCGGCCTGCACCGACGGGCCCGCCTCCAAGCCGGCGAGACCCTGCTCGTGCACGCCGCCGCCGGCGGGGTCGGCAGCGCCGCGGTCCAGCTCGGCAAGGCCGCCGGGGCCACCGTCATCGGGGTCGTCGGGGGCAAGGCCAAGGCGCGTACCGCCGAGGAACTCGGCTGCGACCTGGTGATCGACCGTACGACCGAGGACGTCGTCTCCCGGGTGAAGGAGTTCACCGGCGGGCGCGGAGCCGACGTGGTCTACGACCCCGTGGGCGGCGACTCGTACACCGCCTCCGCCAAGTGCGTGGCCTTCGAGGGCCGGATCGTCGTCGTCGGCTTCGCGAGCGGCAACATCCCCGCCCCCGCCCTGAACCACGCCCTCGTCAAGAACTACTCGATCCTCGGCCTCCACTGGGGCCTCTACGCGGCCAAGGACCCGTCCGCGATCCTCGCCTGCCACACCGAACTCACCCGCCTCGCCGCCGAAGGCGCCATCAAGCCCCTGATCAGCGAAGTCGTCGCACTCCCCGCCGTGGCCGATGCCGTGCAGCGCCTCGCCGACGGCGCCACCACCGGCCGGGTCGTCCTGGCCATGCCCCGGCAGCCGGGTGTGGCCCGATGACCGAGATCACCGCCGACCACCTGCTGACGCGCGTCCGGGGCCTGCTCGCCGCGCACCCGCCCGCCGACACCGACCGCACCGACTTCCTGCGGGCCCGCTTCGACGCCGGACTCGCCTGGGTGCACTACCCCGAGGGCCTCGGCGGACTCGGTGCGCCCCGCTCCCTCCAGGCCGCCGTCGACGCCGAACTCGCGGCGGCCGGCGCCCCCGACAACGACCCGCGCCGGATCGGCATCGGCCTCGGCATGGCCGCCCCCACGATCCTCGCGTACGGCACCGACGAGCAGAAGCAGCGCTTCCTGCGCCCCCTGTGGGTCGGCGAGGAGGTCTGGTGCCAGCTCTTCAGCGAGCCCGGCGCCGGCTCCGACCTCGCTGCGCTCGGCACCCGCGCGGTCCGCGAGAGCGGCTCCGGCGACTGGATCGTCGACGGACAGAAGGTGTGGACCTCCAGCGCCCACACCGCCCGCTGGGCCATCCTGATCGCCCGCACCGATCCCGCGCTGCCCAAGCACCAGGGCATCACCTACTTCCTGTGCGACATGCACGCCCCCGGCGTCGAGGTCCGGCCGCTGCGCCAGATCACCGGCGAGGCCGAGTTCAACGAGGTCTTCCTGACCGGCGTCCGCATCCCCGACAGCCACCGGCTCGGCGCCGTCGGCCAGGGCTGGGCGGTCGCCCGCACCACCCTGATGAACGAGCGCGTCTCCATCGGCGGCATGCGGATCCCGCGCGAGGGCGGCATGATCGCGCCCGTCGCCGCGGCCTGGCGCGAGCGGCCCGCCCTCCGTACCCACGCACTGCACCAGCGGCTGCTCCAGCTCTGGGTCCAGGCCGAGGTGGCCCGGCTCACCGCCGAGCGGCTGCGCCAGCAGCTCGCCGCCGGACAGCCCGGCCCCGAGGGGTCCGGCATGAAGCTCACCTTCGCCCGCCTCAACCAGGAGATCAGCGGCCTGGAGGTGGAACTCCTCGGCGAGGAGGGCCTGCTGTACGAGGACTGGACGATGCGACGGCCCGAGCTCGTCGACTTCACCGGCCGCGACGCCGGCTACCGCTACCTGCGCGCCAAGGGCAACAGCATCGAGGGCGGCACCAGCGAAATCCTCCTCAACATCGTCGCCGAACGCGTCCTCGGCCTGCCCCCCGAGCCGCGCGACGACAAGGACCTCGCCTGGAAGGACCTGGCCCGATGAGCGATGCCTTCGACCTGCTGTACTCCGAGACGGAGGAAGAGCTCAGGTCCGCCGTACGGGCACTGCTCGCCGACCGGTGCGCACCGGCGGAGGTGCTCGTCCGGGCGGAGACCGGCCGGCCGCACGACCCGGAACTGTGGCACACGCTCGCCACGGAGATCGGCACCGCCGGGCTGCTCGTACCGGAGAAGCTCGGCGGCCAGGGCGCCGGCCACCGGGAGGCGGCCGTGGTCCTGGAGGAGCTGGGGCGGGCCGTGGCGCCGGTGCCGTACCTGACGAGCGCAGTACTGGCGACGGAGATCCTGCTCGGGCTCGGCTGCGAGGCGCCGGAAGTGGCGCACCTGCTGGCCGAGTTGGCCGCGGGCCGGCAGGTGTGCGCACCGGCGCTTCCGCTGACGCAGGCCCCGGGCGCGCCACTGCCGGGCGCCGTACGGGACACCGGGGGCGGGGCCTTGACGGGCACCGTCGGCTCGGTGGCGGACGCGGTGGCCGCCGATGTGCTGCTGGTCCTCGCGGACACGGGGCTGTACGCGGTCCCGGCCGCGGAGGCCGCGCTGAGCCCGCTCGTCCCGCTGGACCTGACCCGCCCGCTCGCCACGGTGACGCTGGAGGGGGCCGCGGGGACCCGCCTCGCGGACCCGGCGACGGCCCGCGCGGCGATCGCCGGAGCACTGCTGTCGGGTGCCGGACTCCTGGCCTCCGAGCAGGTCGGGCTCGCGGAATGGTGCCTGACGGAGACGGTGCGGCACGTGCGCGGCCGCCACCAGTTCAACCGGCCGGTCGGCTCCTTCCAGGCGCTGAAGCACCGTCTGGCGCAGCTCTGGCTGGATGTCGCGTCGGCCCGGGCGGCTGCCCGCGCCGCCGCGGACGCGCTGGCCACCGGGGCCCCCGACGCCCCGCTCACGGTGGCGGTCGCCCAGGCGTACTGCTCCGGGGTCGCGGTCCGCGCGGCCGAGGAGTGCGTACAGCTGCACGGCGGGATCGGCATGACCTGGGA
Source organism: Streptomyces katrae (assembly GCF_000717655.1). Classification (GTDB taxonomy): domain Bacteria; phylum Actinomycetota; class Actinomycetes; order Streptomycetales; family Streptomycetaceae; genus Streptomyces; species Streptomyces katrae_B. The sequence goes on along the minus strand of NZ_JNZY01000011.1, from coordinate 174,025 downwards.
GCACCCGGCGCACCTGTACCTGAAGCGCGCCAAGGCCGATTCGCTGGCCCTGGGGACTCCGGGCCACCACCACGCCCTGGTGGCGGACTTCGCCGAACTCCCGTCTCCTTAGCGCCGGTCTCCCGGGCGATCGGGTTCGTACCGCGGCCGGGTGGGGAGGGATGCGGAGCGGCGACCGCGCCTCACGGCGCGGCGCCGTCGTTGCCGTCCCCGCCGCCGCGGGTGCGGTATACGTCCTGTGGGGCCTGCCCGATGCCGGCGAAGGGAGTGGTTGCCGTGGAGCGTACGGCCTGCTGTGTGGTGGGAGGCGGGCCCGCCGGGATGGTGCTGGCCCTGCTGCTGGCCCGGGCCGGGGTGGAGGTGACCGTCCTGGAGAAACACGGCGACTTCCTGCGCGACTTCCGCGGCGACACCGTGCACCCGTCCACCCTGTCGCTGCTGGACGACATCGGCCTCGCCGAACGGTTCGCCCGGCTGCCGCAGCGGCGGGTGACCTCCGTGCAACTGCCCATCGGGCCGGACCGGTCCCTCGTCACGGTCGGCAACATCGGGGCGCTGCACGGGAAGTACAACTACATCGCGATGGTGCCGCAGTGGGACCTGCTCGACCTGCTCGCCGACGAAGCGGGCAAGGAGCCTTCCTTCCGGCTGCGCATGGACACCGAGGCGACGTCCTTCCTGATGGAGCGCGGCAGGGTCGCGGGCGTGCGGTACCGCACGGCGGACGGCACCACGGGTGAGCTCAGGGCCACGCTGACCGTGGCCTGCGACGGCCGCGGATCCTTCGCCAGGGTGCTGCCCGAGCTCGGCCTGGAGGGCTTCCCGTGCCCGATGGACGCCTGGTGGTTCCGGCTGCCGCGCCACGAGGACGACCCCAGCGGCCTCGTGGGAGGCCTGGGCGAGCGGTTCTTCAGCGCGCTCATCGACCGCGGTGACTACTGGCAGTGCGCGGGGCTCATCCCCAAGGGGACCGATGCCGAACGCCGCGCCGAGGGCCTGGACCGCTTCATGGCCCAGTTCACGGACGCCGTTCCCTGGCTGGCCGACCGGGCCCACGCCGTCACCTCCTGGGACGAGGTCAAGCTGCTCGACGTACGGCTGGACCGGCTGCGCCGCTGGCACCGGCCGGGGCTGCTGTGCATCGGCGACGCCGCCCACGCCATGTCACCGGTCTTCGGCATCGGCATCAACCTCGCCGTGCAGGACGCGGTGGCCGCCGCCCGCTACCTCGTGGGCCCGCTGCTCGAGGGGACCGTGGGGCTACACGACGTACGCCGCGTACAGCGCCGCCGCATGCCCACGACGGTGGCGACCCAGGGCATGCAGCGCCTGGCCCACGCCCAGGTCATCGAGCCGCTGCTGGCCGGCCGCACCGCGTTCGGCCGTCCCCAGCGGGCCAAACGGCTCACCGAGCTCGTCACCGGCTCGCGGTGGCTGAACCGGGTGCCGGCCTACTTCATCGGGTACGGGGCGCTGCGCGAGCGCCCCCCGAAGGAATCGCTCCGGTGAAACGACATCCCGGATACCGGAACATATACGCTCAATCTCCGTAGAGAGGACGTTTCGCTTCGGGAGGCGACATGAGCGAACAGCCGGTCCTTCTGCCCTATGCCGACCCGGCCTTCGTCGCGGACCCCTTCCCGCTGTACCGGAAACTGCGCGAAGACGGCCCCGTGCGCCGCACCGTCATCGCGGGCGGCCTGGAGGCCTGGCTCGTCACCCGCTACGAAGACGGACTCGCGGCCCTGTCCGACTCCCGGCTCAGCAGCGACGTACGCGACGCCTCGGACACCCGCCTCCTGCGCCAGCTGCCCGCAACGGAGCGCGAGTCGATGCTGAGCAACATGCTCCGCAGCGACCCGCCCGACCACACCCGCCTGCGCCGGCTGGTCTCCAAGGCGTTCACCGCCCACCGCGTGGCCGCGATGCGGCCGCGGATCCAGGAGATCACCGACCGGCTGCTGGACGCGGTCGTCCCGGCCGGCCACGCCGACCTCGTCGCGGACTTCGCGCTGCCGCTCCCGGTCACGGTGATCAGCGAACTGCTCGGGGTGCCGGTGGACGAGCGGCACGAATTCCAGCACTGGACCGACCGCATGATCATGCGGGGCCCGGAGCTGCCGGATCCGGCCGTGGTGAACGAGGCGTGGCAGCACATGCGCGCGTACGTCACCGAGCTCATCCGGGACAAACGGGCAGACCCCGGCGACGACCTGCTCAGCGCCCTCATCACCGCCCGCGACGAGGAACAGCAGCTGACCGAGGACGAGCTGGTCGCCATGGTTTTCCTGCTGCTGGCCGCCGGATACATCACCACGGTCAACCTGATCGGCGGCGGCATCGCGATGCTGCTCGCCCACCCCGGCCAGCTCGACCTGCTGCGGTCCGACCCGGAACTGCTGCCGGGCGCGATCGAGGAGTTCCTGCGCTACGACGGCCCGGTCAGCCCCGGCATCGCGCGGTTCGCGCGCGAGGACGTCGAGATCGCGGGCGTGACCGTCCCGCGCGGCGCGACCGTGCTCATCGGCTCCGCCGTCGCCGACCGCGACCCGGCACGGTTCCCCGACCCCGACCGGCTGGACATCACCCGGCAGGACAACGCCCACCTCGCGTTCGGGCACGGCATCCACTACTGCCTGGGTGCCCCACTGGCCCGGCTGGAGGGGCAGATCGCCATCGGCACCGCCCTGCGCCGCCTCCCCGGACTCGCCCTCGCCGTACCGCCGGCGCAGATCCCCTGGCGCCCCGGCGGCCTGCGCGGCCCGCAGAGCCTGCCGGTGACCTTCACCCCCGGCGGCCCCGACCCGTCCCGGGGAACGTAGCTCCGGGACCCGCACCTGCCCCGCCGGCAGAGGGCCGCCGGCTGATCCCTATCCTCGCCGCATGATCCCCGTCATCACCCGGCTCGACGCCGCCCGACTGGCCGCCCACCGCGACGAACTCGCCGACCTCCTGCTCGCCGTGGTCCGCGGCGGATCGTCCCTCGGCTTCCTCGCCGACCTCGATCACGCGCAGGCGGCCGCCTGGTGGGATTCCCTCGCCCCCGCCATCGAGGACGGCTCCCTCGCCCTCTGGGTCTCCCGCAGTGGCGCGGGCCACGGCGGCGACGGCCGGATCGACGGCACCGTCAGCTGGTACCGCGAGTCCAAGCCCAACGGCCGCCACCGCGCCGAGCTGCGCAAGCTCATGGTGCATCCGCAGGCACGCGGCCGCGGCACCGCCCGCGCGCTCCTTGCCGAAGCCGAACAGGCGGCCGCCCGGGCCGGCGTGGTGCTGCTGTTCCTCGACACCGAGACCGGCAGCGGGGCCGAGCGGGTCTACCGTGGCGCCGGGTGGACGGAGGCCGGCACCATTCCCGACTACGCCACCGACCCGGCCGGCCGCCTGCACCCCACCACCCTCTTCTACAAGCACCCTGAGCAGCCGAGGTGACCTCGCCCGCCGCGCCGCGTTAGACCCCGTAGCGCGGACCACCGAGCGAGGGAGACCGCATGTACGCCACACCCGCCTCTGCAGCACCGTCCCGCCGTACGTTTCTTCGTACGGCCTTCACCGCGGCGGTGCTCGCAGGCACCGCCGCGGCCCTGGCGCCCGTACTGCGTGCCCGCCGGCCCCGGCAGACCGTCACCCCGGCGCCCCTCACCGAGGAGACGTACCGCGGCCGGCACATCGCCGTCGACCTCGCCGGGGTCCGTATCGACGGCCGCCCCCTGCACGTCATGCGCCGCGCAGACGGCAGCTACCTCAGCCAGATCAACCACTTCCAGTCCTTCGAGACCCCGCTGGAACTCGCCCGCGCAGCCGTCGACGAGCTCGGCACCAACCAGCTCGCGCTCGCAGCCCCGCAACACGGCTGACGGACGGACGGGACAGCGCAGAACGGAACGGGAGGAGCCCCGCATGTACACCCGGCAGAACCAGAGGAACCTGAACAGCGCCCAGAAGAAGCGCTTCACGGCGGCCGTGCTGGAGCTCAAGCGCAACGGTGCGTACGACGAACTGGTCCGTACCCACGGCAAGTACTTCGTGCCGGACAAGGACAGCAAGCTCCGCGTCGGGCACATGTCCCCGTCCTTCTTCCCCTGGCACCGGCGCTACCTGCTCCAGTTCGAGCGGCTGCTGCAGGGCGTCGACCCGGGCGTTTCGGTCCCGTACTGGGACTGGACCACGGACAGCAGCCCGGTCTCCTCCCTGTGGGCCGAGGACTTCCTGGGCGGCACCGGCCGTGAGAAGGACCGCCGGGTGATGACCGGCCCCTTCGCCTACGAGAAGGGCAACTGGGAGATCACCGTGGGCGTCACGGAGGCCCGCTTCCTCACCCGCAACCTCGGACGGCCGCAGAACCCGATCGCCCTGCCCACCGCGGCCGAGCTCCAGTGGGCGCTCGACGACCCGGAGTACGACACCTCGCCCTGGGACTCCACGGCGAGGGGCGGCGGCTTCCGCAACAAGCTGGAGGGCTGGGCCGCGCCGAAGAGCGAGCGCTGGCGCAACCACAACAAGGTGCACCAGTGGATCGGCGGCCACATGACGGGTGGTACGGCCCCCAACGACCCGGCGTTCTGGCTGCACCACGCCTTCGTGGACCTGCTCTGGGACCGCTGGCAGCTGAAGCACCCCGCCTCCGGCTATCTGCCCGCGGCGCCGCTCGAACTGGGAGACCTCCAGCGGGGCCGGGTGATCTCCCTCGACGAGCCGATGCCGCCGTGGAACATCACCCCGCGCGACATGCTCAGCCACCAGGGCATCTACCGCTACGAATGAGATCGGCTGAACAGAAGAGCTGAAAACAGAAATGCGCCAGCCGGACGGCTGAACGGGAGAAGGGCCCCCGCCGTACGGCGGGGGCCCTCAGCCCTCGGTCCTACCGGTCAAGCCGGCCGACAGGCGCAGCGGTCAGCCGCCGTAGCCCTCGGTGTGGTGCTCGCCACCGCCCGACGCGTTGACGCAGGTGTTGCCGAAGGCGGGGTTCAGCAGGGCGATCACGTTCACGGTGTTGCCGCAGACGTTGACCGGGACGTGCACCGGAACCTGGAGCAGGTTGCCCGACAGGACACCGGGGGAGCCGACCGCCGCACCGTGCGCTCCGGCATCGGCGACGGCCAGACCGGCACCGGCGGCCAGGGCGCTACCGGCAACAGCGGTGACGGCGACTGCCTTCGCGATACGCGACATCAAGATCTCCTCGTGAGATGGGGGTGCCACAGCCCGAGCTGCGGCATTTGACATGGCATACAACGCAGCGGGAGCCCAACGGTCACGGCCGCTGGGCCTTGGTGATGAAGGAAAACCGCACGGAGGCGAAATACGGCTCGATCTGGCCGCCGGCACCCGGCTGCAGGACCGCCACGACGTCACCCGTGCAGCCCGGCCCGCGGTAGAGGGTCGCGGTGCTGCGGGTGGTGTTGGTGACGGCCTTCTGACCGCCGCCCTTGGCCCCGACGCAGCCCTGCGGGTCGGTCAGCCCGTGGACCCTGTCGTCCTGGCCGACGTACTGGAAGTCGGGTCCGGCGGCCTGCGCCGTGCCCGCGGCCACGAGCAGGAGCAGGGGGACCGCGCCGGCCCGGGTGAAGCCGCGGACGCCGGGGTGGATACGCATGGATCGCATGCCCGGTCCAACCCGGCCCGCCCCCGGCCGGGTCACGCCTTGTCACCCGTCGCAGGCCTGTGCGACCGTGCCCGGTAGGCGGAACGGTGGATTCAGCGGATGCACCGGAGTCGGTGGAGGAGCGGAGACCGATGAACACAGCGGGCGGCAGCGGCCGGCCCCGGGTCAGGACCGGGTACGGCGTGGTGGAGGGCCGGACCGGGCCGGACGGCATCGCCGCCTTCCGGGGCGTCCCGTACGCCGCCCCGCCCGTCGGCGCGCTCCGCTTCGCCGCGCCCGAGCCCCCGGCCGCCTGGGACGGCGTACGCGACGCCGGCGCGTTCGGGCCCACCGCGCCCAAGGTGCCCTACCCGCCGAAGTTCGCCGCGCTGCTGCCCGACCCGGAGGTCCCCGGGGACGACTGCCTGAACCTCAACGTGTGGACCCCGGCCCCGGCCCCCGGAGCCCGGCTGCCCGTCATGGTGTGGCTGCACGGCGGGGCGCTCACCCGCGGCTCCTCAGCCGTCCCCGTCTACGACGGCGCGGCCTTCGCCCGTGACGGGGTCGTGCTCGTCTCCGTCAACTACCGCCTCGGCGTCCTCGGCTACGGGCTCTTCCCGGATGCCCCCGCCAACCGCGGCCTGCTCGACCAGATCGCCGCCCTGACCTGGGTCCGGGAGAACATCGAGGCCTTCGGCGGGGACCCCGGCCGCGTCACCGTCTTCGGCGAATCCGCCGGAGCCATCAGCGTCGGAGCCCTGCTCGGCGCCCCGCGGGCCGCCGGGCTCTTCGCCGGGGCCGTCCTGCAGAGCGGCGCCCCCGAGGTGCTGGCGCGCGAGAAGGTGCGCACGATGGTCCGGCGGATGGCCTCCCTCCTGAAGGTGCCGGCGACCGCGAAGGCATTCGCCGCCACCGCCCTGCCCGACCTGCTCGCCGCGCAGGGCGCCGTGCTGCGCCGTTCCGGCCCGCTCACCGGAGGACCCGCCTTCGGCCTGGTCACCGACCCGGAAACGCTTCCGGGCGACCCGCTCGGGGCCGCGGCGGCGACGGAGGTGCCGCTGCTGCTCGGCTGGACCACCGAGGAGTACCGGCTCTGGCTGGCCCCCACCGGCGCGCTGCGGGTCATGGACCGGCTCGGTCCGCTCACCGTGGCCCTGGCCCGCGCCCGCAGCGGCAAGGACCGGGCCGCCGTACGGGCGCTGCGCGCCGCCCTGCCCGGCGCGGGCCCGGCCGAGCTCGCCGGGCAGCTGCTGACCGACCGGCTGCTGCGCGACCCGCTGCGCCGGCTCGCCGGGGCGCGGCGGACCGCCCCGAGCTTCCTGTACGAGTTCGGCTGGCCCTCCGGCGTGCCGGGGCTCGGCGCGTGCCACGCCCTGGAACTGGGCTTCGTCTTCGACACGCTCGACGTGCCGGAGGCCTCCTGGCTGGCCGGGCCGGACGCCCCGCAGGAACTGGCCGACCGGATGCACGCGGCCTGGGTGCGCTTCGCCCTGACCGGGAACCCGGGCTGGGCGGCCTGGGACGGCAACGGCCCGCCGATGGTGTTCGGCGGGCCGCAGCGCGTGGAGTCGGTCGAACCGGCGGTTACACCGCCCGTTACTCCACCGGTCCTTCCATGACCTTGCTGATGAACTGGATGGGGCCCTCGCCCATGTTCGGCACGTAGGTCTTGGCGTTGTGCTGGCCGCCGGGGATGACCCTCAGGCTGGTGTGGATCGGCCCCTTGCCGTACGTGGCGACGAACTTCTGCACATCGGGCAACGTCTTCTTGTTGTTCTCGTTGTCGCCGACCTGGAAGGCGAGGTAGACGTCCGGAGCGCCCTTCTTGTCGATCATGGCCTTCGCCAGCAACTCCGGGTTGTTCTCGGCCTTCTCCTTCTCGTGGCCCTTCCACAGCGAGGAGTCGGGCACGATGTCAGGGCCGGAGCAGATCGCGGCCTTGAACTTGTCCGGGTGCTTGAGCACCGCCTTCAGGCTCGCGAAGCCGCCGGTGGAGGAGCCCATGTAGGCCCAGCCGTCACGGGACTTGACGGTGCGGAAGTTCGCCTTCATCAGGTCCGGGACGTCCTCGGTCAGCCAGGTGCCCATCTTGGGCTGGTCGGGGATGTCGGAGCCGTCCCAGTAGATGCCCTTGTCGTCCGGGCCCGGGTTCAGCACCGGCATGGCGAGGATGAACGGCTTGCTCTTGCCCTCGGCGTACCACTTGCTGATGCTGGTCTGGAGCCCCAGGTCGGTGCCCATCCAGTAGTTGCTCGGGTAGCCGGCGCCGCCGGGCAGGGCGATCATGACCGGGAAGCCGCTCTTGGCGAACTTCGGGTCGTTGTACTCCTTGGGCGCCCAGACCCACACCTTGCCCTTGAAGCCGGACTTCTTGCCGTCCAGCGTGGTGACGGCCACGTGCGTGCCGTCGGCCAGGGTCATCGAGTTCTTGAACTCGGACTTCGGGCCGGTGGGCATCAGGGCCTTGGAGTTGGCCGCCTGCTTCGCAGTGCCGTCGGCGCCGCCCGCCTGGCCGCCGCCCGCGGCCGGCTGGCCGAAGGAGATGTCCTTGCCCTTGTCGGTGAAGGGGGGTATCTCGAAGTGGTACATCACCCCGGCGGCTATGCCCGCGAGCGCGAGGACGGAGACACCCGCGATCAGCCAACGCCTGCCCCGGCGCGGTCGCCGCCGGTCGTCCTCGGGCTCCTCGTACCCGCCGTACGGCGGCTGCGGTGGCCCGTACGGGGGCTCGTGGTGCTGTGGGGGTTCGTACGGCTGCGCGTACGAAGTGCCGTAGGGCTGCTGCTGGTACTGCCCTTCCGACCGGTACGGCTGGTGCTGTCCGTCGGGTGAGTACGACATGTGCGGTTGCTCTCCGGCTGGTGCTGCCCCGTCGGGGGGTGGTCTCTTCTGTTCGAAGGATGAGCCTACGTGCTCCGTGGTTCCCCTTTTTCCCTGCTCTTGGGTTGACCGAGGGCTGGTCGTTGCCGAACACCCGGAAGGCCACCGGAGTTCCCGGTCTGTTCGCCGCACGTCCCTGGCCCATGCACATGCCCCTGGGTATGGTGCGTCCGCGCCGCCACCAAAACCCCCTGCCCGGAGGTATTTTCCGTGTTTGGCATGCCCTCATCACGGTCCCGCCGCAAGACCGCCCTCGCCACCGCCTTCGGCCTCACCGCCGCCGGTACCGCCCTGTGGGCCGGCATCGGCTCCGCCCAGCCCGCGCACGCGGCCGGACTGCCGGCCCCCGACCACGTCGTCGTCGTGGTCTTCGAGAACCACGCCTACAGCCAGGTCATCGGCAGCTCCAGCGCCCCGTACATCAACTCCCTCAAGAGCGGTGGCGCCAACCTCACGCAGTCGTACGGCATCACCCACCCCAGCCAGCCCAACTACCTCCAGCTGTTCTCCGGCTCCCACCAAGGTGTCACCGGCGACAGCTGCTACACGCCGGGCTTCAGCTCCGCGCCCAACCTGGCCTCCGAGCTGCTGGCCGCCGGCAAGACCTGGGCCAGCTACAACGAGACCCTCCCCAGCCAGGGCTCCACGACGTGCAGCAGCGGCAAGTACGCCCGCAAGCACAACCCCTGGTTCGCCTTCTCCAACGTGCCCACCAGCACGGCCAAGACCATGACCCAGTTCCCGACGGACCACACCACCCTCCCCAAGGTGTCCTTCGTCGTCCCGAACCTGTGCAACGACATGCACGACTGCTCCGTCGGCACCGGCGACACCTGGCTCAAGAACAACCTCAAGGCCTACGCGGACTGGGCCAAGACCCACAACAGCCTGCTCGTCGTCACCTTCGACGAGGACAACCGGCTCGCCGGCAACAAGATCCCGACCGTCCTCTACGGCCAGCCCGTCACCCCCGGCAGCACGTCGGGCACCACGTACAACCACTACGACATGCTGCGCACCCTGGAAGGCCTGGCCGGCCTGACCACCCACGCGGGGAACGCGGCCACCGCCAAGGACATCACGGGTATCTGGGCTTCCTGAGCATGTACGTTGCGGACAGTCGCGGTACGCCCGCGCCCGCCGTGACCCCCGAGCCGCAGGCCGCCGCCCCGGGCACCACCCGGGGGCGGCGGGCCGCGCTCGCCCCCACGGTGCTCGCCCTCGGCACGGTCAGCCTGATCACCGACGTCTCCTCCGAGATGGTCACGGCCGTGCTCCCCCTCTACCTCGTCGCAGGCCTCGGCCTCTCCCCGCTCGGCTTCGGGCTGCTCGACGGGCTCTACAACGGCATCAGCGCGCTGGTCCGGCTCACCGGAGGCCACCTCGGCGACCGCTTCGGCCGCCACAAGGCCCTCGCCGGCCTCGGTTACGGCCTGTCGGCCCTGTGCAAACCGCTGCTGCTGCTCGCCCACACCCTGCCCGCCATCGGCGCGGTGCTCGCCCTCGACCGCACCGGCAAGGGCCTGCGCACCGCCCCGCGCGACGCGCTGATCTCCCTGGCCGCCGCCCCCGAGGACCGCGGCCGGGCCTTCGGGGTCCACCGGGCGATGGACACCGCCGGCGCGCTGATCGGTCCGATCCTCGCCTTCCTGATCCTGCGCGGCGCCGCCGACGGCTACGACGCCGTCTTCACGGTCAGCGCCTGCGTCGCCGCCCTCGGCGTGCTCGTCCTCGTCCTCTTCGTCCCCGGCCGCCGCACCGGGCCCGCCCCCGGCGCGGAGCCCGTCTCACTGCGCGCCGCCCTCGGGCTGCTGGGCCGCCGGGACCTGCGCCGGATCACCCTGTGCGCGCTGCTGCTCGGGCTGTGCACCGTCAGCGACGCCTTCGCATTCCTGCTGCTCCAGCGCGCCACCGGGATCGCCGACCGCTGGTTCGCGCTGCTGCCGCTGGGCACCGCCGCCGCGTTCTTCCTGCTCGCGCTGCCGCTCGGCCGGCTCGCCGACCGGATCGGCCGTTGGCGCGTCTTCCTCGGCGGCCACCTCGCGCTGCTCTTCGCGTACGGACTCCTGCTGGCGGGCGGCGCGGGCCACGCCTACGGCATGGTCCTGCCGTACGCCGTGCTCCTGCTGCACGGCGGCTTCTACGCGGCCACCGACGGCGTCCTGATGGCCGCGGCCGCCGGAGCCGTGCCCGAGGAGCACCGCGGCGGCGGCCTCGCCCTCGTCCAGACCGGCCAGGCCCTCGCCCGGTTCGCCGCCTCGCTGGGATTCGGCGCCGCCTGGACCGTCTGGGGCCCGCGCCCGGCCCTCGCGGTCGCGGGCGTGCTGCTGGCGGCCGCGGCCGGCGCCTGCGCCTGGCTCCGGCCGGCGGACGCGACGGCCGCCGAGTCCGCCGCCGAGGCGCGGGCCGGCTGAGCCCCCTCAGCCGCCTCCGAAGTTCTCCCACATCCCCGAAAGGCCCCCATGACCCTCCAACGCCGGATCCTGATCCTCGTCTCCGCCGTCGTACTGCTCGCCGCGGTGGGGGTGCTCGCCGTCGTACGGGCCTCCTCGCGGGCCGAGGAGAAGAACCAGACCCGGGCGGGCGGCCCGCAGATCAGCCGGGGCGAGGTGTCCCTGGCCCCGGGCGGGGCCGAGCGGCGGATCGTGTTCCGGAACATGGCGTGGGGCCCGCACCGCGACGAGCTCGCCACCGTCCCCGTCGCCGCGCCCCAGGGCCCGCGTACCGCCTCCGGCGTGAGCTGCCTGCGTTTCCATGCGGCGGCGGGCACCGGGATCTGCCTCCGGGCCGACAAGGGCGGGGTCCAGGAGAGCTACCGGGCCGTCGTCCTCGATGCCCGCCTCGAGGAGGTCTCGGCACACCCGCTGGCCGGCATACCCACCCGCGCCCGGGTTTCGCCCGGCGGGCACCTCGTCGCCTGGACGGTCTTCGTCGGCGGGGACTCGTACGCCGGGACGGACTTCTCCACCCGCACCTCGCTGCTCGACCTGCGCACCGGCAAGCTCGAGGCCTCGCTGGAGGACTTCGCGGTCCGCAAGGACGGCAAGGCGTACCGCAACGCCGACGTCAACTTCTGGGGCGTGACCTTCGCCGCCGACGAGCGGACCTTCTACGCGACGCTCGCCACCGGCGGCCAGACCTACCTGGTCCGGGGTGACCTCGTCGAACGCACCGTGACCACCCTCCGCGAGAACCTGGAATGTCCGTCGCTGTCGCCCGACGGGACCCGGCTCGTGTTCAAGAAGCGGGTGCCCGGCCTGTCGCCCGACGCCCCCTGGCGGCTGTACGCCCTGGATCTGGCCTCGATGCAGGAGACCCCGCTCGCCGAGGAGCGCAGCGTGGACGACCAGGTGGTGTGGAGGGACGACAAGACGGTCGTCTACTCCCTGCCCGGCGACTTCGGCGCCGACCTGTACGCCGTACCGGCCGACGGCAGCGGCGCTCCCACCCCGCTGATGACCTCGGCCCTCGCCCCGGCCTTCCTCGGCTGACGCCGGGAGGAAGGAACGGGGCGGGGGCCGCTGCCGGAACCGCCGGGCCGATGTGCAGGACCGTTGCGCCGAATGCAGGACCGTTACGCCGGGACCAGCGTCTTGCGCCTCCGCTTGCGCTGAGCCCCCGCGGACAGCCTCAGCTCGATGATCGACCGCACGGCCGGCCACTCCTCGTCGAGGATCGAGTAGAAGGCGGTACTGCGCACGGCCCCGTCGAGCCCCCTGGAATGGGCCCGGCGGACCCCTTCGCAGGTGAACCCGAGCCGCTCCATCGCCGCGCGCGAGCGTCCGTTGCGGGCGTCGGCGCGCAGCGAGATGCGGCGGACGCCCCAGGTCTCGAAGGCATGGCGGAGCATGAGCAGCTTCGCCTCGGTGTTGATGCCCGTCCCCTGGGCGCCCGGGGACAGCCAGGTATTCCCGATCTCGGCGGCATCGGGGATCGCCGTCGCCGGATCACCGAACGGGACGCCCGGCACCGCGGGCCACACCAGCGGTCCCTGCCAGTAGTCGAGTTCCAGGAACCGGGTCGAACCGACGACCCGGCCGTCGGTGGCTCTGACCACCGCGAAGGGGAGCGATCGACCCGCCGCCTGATCTGCGAGGGCGCGGTCGATGTACTCGTGGGACGCCTGCACCCCATGGGGTACGGGGGTGAAGGCGTAAGTCGTACGATCCTCGGCCCCGGCCACGGCCAAGGCCTCGGTGTGGTGGGGGGCGAGGGGCTCGAGCCGCACGGTGCGGCCGGCGAGGAGTACGGGTACGGGCACGGAGCCTTCGGTCCTTCTGGGCGGTGGGGTGGTTGCACAGTGTGCGCTCCTGACGTCGCCCCCCGTGCAAAACACGAGTGAAAGGCAACGGGCTGTCAGGTGAACGCGAGTGGCTCAATGTAGCCCCTAAATCTCCTCTCATGAACCCCCAAAATGGCAACGTCGCGGCCATCTTTTTCGATGACTTCGGTCCCCGGTCCGGAGCACCGGTAATCCTGATCCGCGGACATCCGTTCCACCACCCGGCGAGAGCCCCCCGGACGGCGGCCCACAGGGCCCTCGACTGTCGCGCAAACAGCGTCTGACCTGCGAGGATGTAAGGGTCTCCGGACGCGCCCGCGGAAGGCCGCAACCGTACGCCCGGCGGATGATCTCGGGCCCTTCCCCGACCGCCCGGACATCGAACGGACGGCCGTCGGTGACGTGTCCCGGGGCGGGGGCCGGGGCGGTGCCGGGCGGGGCTTGGCGGCCCGCGTGAAGTGGCCCGGCAAGCAGAGTTGGAATTGGACCGATCCATTGGGCCATCCGGCTGGTCCAATGGGCAGGTGACGATACGGATCCTGCCCCCGCCGGGGGCGCCGCGCCGACTGGCCGCCGCCCAGCTGAGCAATTCCGTCGGAGACGGCGCCTACTACGTGTGTTCGGTCCTGTACTTCACCCGGGTGGTCGGTCTTTCGCCGGCCCAGATCGGCCTCGGGCTGACGCTCGCGTGGGCGATCGGCTCGGTCGCGGGCGTTCCGCTGGGCGCCCTCGCCGACCGCCGCGGCCCGCGCGGCACCTCCGTGCTGCTGGCGCTGGCCACCGCTGCCTCCGTGTCCTCGTTCCTGTTCATCCGCTCCTTCGCGGCCTTCCTGCTCGCCGTCGTCGTCTACGCCACCGCCCAGTGCGGACTGGCGGCCGCCCGGCAGGCACTGCTCGCGGGGCTCGTGAACCCGCAGGAGCGGACCGGGGTCCTGGCCCACCTCCAGTCCGTGCTGAACGCCGGCCTGGCGCTGGGCGCCGCGCTCGGCGGGCTCGCCCTGGGCGCCGGCACCGAGCGGGCCCACCTCGCGGTGTTCGTCCTCGACGCGCTGAGCTTCCTTCTCTGCGCCGGCGTACTGCTGCGGCTGCCCGCGGTGGCCCCGGTACCGCAGCGGGCGGCGGGGGAGCCGCGGCTGGCGGTGCTCCGCGACCGGCCGTACGCGCTGGTCACGCTGCTGAACGCGATCCTGCTGCTGCGGATGCCGCTGCTGAGCCTTGCGATCCCGCTGTGGATCGTGGAGCGCACCAGCGCCCCCGGCTGGCTGGTGTCGGCACTGTTCGTGGTCAACACCGTCGCCGTGATGCTGTTCCAGGTGCGGACGGCGCGGCCCGTGACCGACCTGGACAGCGCGCGCCGGGCGGTCCGGGTGTCCGGTCTGGTCATGGCCGCCTCCTGCGCGGTGTTCGCCCTCTCGGCGCTGCCCCGGGCCGGCTGGGCGGCCGCGGCGCTGCTCGTCGCGGGGGCGGTGCTCCAGGTGGACGCCGAGATGCGGCAGTCCGCCGGGTCCTGGCAGATCGGCTTCTCGCTGGCCCCGGCCGAGCGGATCGGCCAGTACCAGGGCTTCTTCGGGACCGGGGTACCGGTCGCGCGGACCCTGGGGCCGCTGGTGCTGACCTCCCTGCTCCTGCTCTGGGGGATCCCCGGCTGGCTCCTGCTCGGCGCGGTCCTGCTGGCGGCCTCGTACGCGATGGGCCCGGCGGTCCGCCGGGCCGGGGCGGTTCACCGGGGAACCGCGCCCGCGGCGGCCGTCGTCGGGGCGCAGTAGCCGCGGGGCACCGCGGCGACGGACGCAACCGCCCCGGTGGCGGAGCTCGGTGGCGGAGCCCCGGTGGCGGCCGTCGCTCGGGACGGTCGTCAACTTCCGGGGCGTCGGCAACCCTGGCTTCCTCGCAGCGGGCCGCGCCTGCGCTCCGGCGGCCCGCGTGCTCTTCCGCTGGGCGTTCGTGAGGTTCGACCCGGCGACCGCGGACCGGGAGCGCGCGCGGGGCGCGGCCGACGGCGCCCGATGCCGCCGCCTGCCCCCTACCGTCCCCAACACACCGTTCCCGCACAGCGCTTCACGGAAAGACGAGACACCCCCCACCATGTCCGGATCCCGCATCACGTTCCTCGAGGGCCAGGTCGGCCAGGGCGCCGCCCTCGCCCGGATCGCCGACCGCGTCCGCAGCCAGCTGGCGTCCCCGGAGCGCGCCGCGCTGCGCGCCGCCCGGCGCCCCCTGTTCACCGGCATGGGCGCCTCGTACGCCGCCCTCGCCGTCCCCGTACAGCAGTTGCGGAAGGCCGGGTTCGTCACCCAGCGCGTCCTGTCCAGCGAGATCGAGAGCGGCACCGCCGGCTTCGACACGGACTGCCTGATCGCCGTCTCCCAGGGCGGCCGCAGCAGCGAGACCGTCGCCGCCTGCCGGTCCGCCGCCCCCGGCGTCACGAGGGCAGCGCTGCTCAACGTCTTACCGTCGCGGCTCGGCGAGCTCGCCGGCGTGACCGTGGGCCTCGGCAACGAGCCCGACTCGTACGCCTCGACCATCGGCTACACCGGGACGGTCGTCGCCCTCGACCTGATCGCCGGGGCCATCGCGGGCCGCGCGCAGGATCCCTGGGGCGGCATCGCCGAGCAGACCGCCGCGGTCCACCGGCAGGCCGCCGAGGTGGTCGCGGGCCTGCGCGAGCGCGGCGCCCGCTGCATCGCCTCCGACACGGTGGCGGCCGGGGCCTCGTGCGCCTCGGCGGAGGAGGGTGCGCTGCTGCTGCGCGAGGTGGTCCGGATGACCGCGGCCGCCTCGGCGACCCGCAACTACCTGCACGGGGAGATGGAGTCGGCGGGCAACACCCTCCACCTGGTGTTCGGCGACGGCCGCGAGATCGAGCTGGCCCGCTCGCTGGCCGGCGCCGGGCACCTCACGCTGCTGCTGACGACGGCCCGGGTCGAGCCGGCGGACAGCCTGTCGGTGATCCGCCTTCCCGAGGTCCCGGACGCCGTGCGCGTGGTGCTGGAGACGGTGGTCCTGCAGGAGCTGGTGGCCCGGCTCAGCGCCGAACGGGGCGTGCCGATCGAGTCGTTCGTCTTCGCCAACGACGACACGAAGGAAGGCGGCCTCGACAGGTCCCGGTTGGCCGTGGCCGCCCGCGGCCCGGCGAGCGACGGCTCCCGGGCCGCGGGCCCCTGATGAGATCATGGGGCCGCACCGGTTCCCGCACGGGAGCCGGGAACGGATACGGATACGGATACGGATACGGAGCCTGAGGTGGAGGACGTACTGCGCCGGCTGGCCGCCGTCGGGCCCTTCTTCGCCGTGCCGTACGGGAAGGAGCCGCCCGGGGACGGCTTCCGGCCGCTCGGCGAGCTGTACGGGGCACGACTCGAGCCGTACGTCGCCGAGGTGGGGCGGCGGATCCGGAGCGGCCCCGGCCGGGTCGCGGCGTCGACCGCGCAGTTCGGGATCGCCTCGCGGCTGTGGTCGCTCGGGCTGGGCTGCGCCGCGCTGGGCGGGCGGATCCCCGACCTGGGGGTCGACCGGGTGTGGTGGCGGCTGCCCGCGGCGGCGTCGCTGGAACTGTGGCTGCCCGAGCCCGGTGCGGGGGCGCTGCCGGCCGACTTGCTCGGGGACAGCGTGCTCGGCAACCTCGGGGTCCTGGACGCGCGCCTGCGGGAGCGGTACGGGGTGTCACCGAAGGTGCTGCGCGGCAACGCCGCGTCGGGGCTGGTCGGGGCGCTGCGGGTGCTGATCGACCGGGTTCCGGGCGGCCCGGCGGTGTCCTTGGCCGCGGAGCTGCTGGCCGGGGGCGGGGCGCTCGGCGGGACCGGCACCTTCATTCACGAAGAGGGGCTCGGGGTGGCTTTCGTACGGCGCAGCTGCTGCCTCTACTACCAGGTGCCGGGCGGCGGACTCTGCGGGGACTGCGTGCTGCGGACCAGGTAGCCGGGCAGGGCCGTGGGGAGCAGCGGAGGGTGTGGGGGGCGCCGGTCCGCCGCGGCCGTCTCCTACGGCCCCTGCCATGGCGGCGCACGCTCGCACGCCCCAGCCGCAGCCCCGGTGGCAGACCCCTGGGGACGGCCCCGGCGCGGCGCCCTGGCCGGACTCGCCGCAGGCGCCGGAGTCCTCGCCATCGGCGAAGCCGCCGGCTGTGCGGCCGCCGTGCCGTTCGACGACCCCGGGTACGGCTTCGCCGGGCTCCTCGTGCTCGGCGCGGCCGGCATGCGTGCCTCCGAGGAGGGCGAGGTGCTCACCGCCGTCAACGCCGCCGGGCTGGCCGCGCAGACCTTCACCGCCACGTTCCGCGCCTGGGGCGACCGGCTCGCCGCAGCCCCGGCGGCCGGCCGGCACGGCGGCGAAAACCCCTCGCAGACCCGCCGTTTCCCCTCGTCGCGGGCCGCGCAGTACTGCGCCCAGGCCCTGTTCCACGTCCCCGGGACCCGCAGCCCCGGCGAGGAGAAGGCGGTCTGCCCGGCGGGCCGCAAAGCCTGGGACACCTTCACCCCGCTCTGCTCCCCGGCCGGGGCCGGAACGCGCTCGTCTACGACGGCCCGGTCCAGGGCCGGCTCCTGTTCGTCGAGGAGATCCCGTTCACCACCCGCAGGGAGCAGATGGTGGCCCCGCTCGTCTACTGGCTCGACGCCCGGGGGGACGTGGACAGCGACCGGATCGCGATCACCGGCCTCAGTCGGGGCGGCAACCTGGTCGCCCGCGCCGCGGCCTTCGAGCACCGGCTCGAGGCCGTGGCCCGCCTGCCGGCGCGGTCAGCCCGACCACCGCACGCGCACGCGAAAATGACGGGGGCCACCGGGGCGCAGTTGCACTGCTCCCCGATGGCCCCGCAGCAGCACTGCGACGTCGCCTTCGACTGGCTCGCCGACGTCCTGCAGCGTTGGTGCTTCAGCCCGACGGCCGTCAGAACGTGAGGTTCCAGGCGTCGATCTTGCCGGTGTCGGCGTTGGCGTTGTCGTTCACCCGGAGCTTCCAGACACCGTTCGCGACCTCGGAGGACGCATTGACGGTGAAGCTCTGGACGATGTTGTCGGTGCCGCCGCCGGCCCGGTTGCTCAGGGTGTAGACGGTGCCGTCGGGAGCCACGAGGTCGACCTTGAGGTCACCGATGTAGGTGTGCTTGATGTCCACCCCCACCTTGAGGGTGGCCGGCGCATTGCCGGTCACCCCGCTGACGGTGATGGGGCTCTCCACGGTGGCGTTGTCGTTGATCGCGAAGTCGCCGAGGTTCTCGAAGTACTTCCCGGGCGGCGGGGTGGACCCGACCGCCTTCAGCGCGTCGACCTGGCCCTCGCCGAAGAACGAGTTGTTGGCCGCGGTGCCGGTGCAGCGGTTGTCCGACGGGCAGGCGATGTCGTTGGCCTGCGTGGCCAGCTTGTCGCGCAGCTGCGCCGGGGTGATGCCGGGGTTGGTGCTGGCGAGCAGCGCCGCGACGCCCACCACGTGCGGGGTGGCCATCGACGTGCCGCTCTTGCTGCCGTACTTGCCGCCCGGGACGGTGGAGTAGACGTCGCTGCCCGGGGCCGCCACGTCGATGACGCCCGAGCCGAAGTTCGAGAACGAGGCCTTCGTGGTGCCCGTGCCGTTCGCCGCGACCGTGACCACGCCCGGGAGCTCGGTCGGGATGTCGAGGCAGGCGTTGGTGATGGTGCGGGTGACCGGCGTCGAGTCGTTCGGGCTCGCGGAGTCGGTCGTCTTGTGGGCGAGGTCGTAGTTCTCGTTGCCCGCCGCGGCGACCTGCAGGGAGCCCTTGCCCTCGGCGTACTCCTGGGCGCGCTTGACGCCCTCGATGATGGCGGCCTGGTCGATGTTGTCCGGGCAGTTGAACTGCCACGGGTCCGTGTAGTAGCTGTTGTTGGTGACCTTGAAGCCGTGGTCACCGGCCCACACGAAGCCGCAGATGGTGTTCTCGGCGAAGAAGAACGAGTTGCCCGGCTCGGCGACGCGGACCGCGGAGATCTTCACGCCCGGGGCCACGCCGACGACGCCCTTGCCGTTCTTGGCCGCCGCGATGGTGCCCGCGACGTGGGTGCCGTGGCTGTCCACGTCCCGCCAGGCGCCCGTACGGGTGTCGGGCTTGCCGTAGGCGCAGGAGACGGAGTCCGCCGCGTTGAAGTTCGGCGCCAGGTCCTGGTGCTGGTCGTCCACGCCGGTGTCCAGGATGCCGACCTTGACGGACGCGGAGCCGGTGGTGACGGCCCAGGCCTGGTCGGCCTTGATCTGGCTCATGTCGGCGCGGACGGGCTCGCCGACCGGGGTCGTCGACTGGGCCGGGTTGGCGGGCAGCGCCGGATTGTAGGCGTCGGCCGGAACGTCCGAGGTACGGGTGGCCCCGACCTGCTGGACCCCGCTGACCCCGCGCATCGCCGTGGCGAAGCCGGCGGAGGAGGAGTGGGCGACGATCACGCCGATGGCGTCGAAGTTCGAGAAGACGGTGCCGCCGTTGGCGGCGACGGCGGCACGGACCGCCGAGCTGTCACCGGGGGCGGTGATCACCAGGTAGGCGCGCGTGCCGGCAACCCAGGTCGCACTCTGGGAGGTCGGCGCCGCGGCCGCAGCCTTGGCGGGGGCGGACGGGGCGGTCTTGCCGGGCGGGGAGACCGGGGCGGTGCCGGCGAGCGCGGCGGGTGCCCCGAAGGCGAGTGCCGCGCCGAGCGTGGCGGCGAGCACGAGAGTGCGTCGAGGTCGGCTGGATATGTGGGGTATCAATGCGTCCTCCGAAGACGGCCCGGTGGTGCTCATGGCACCTACCGGGCCGTACGAAACGAGTGGTGGACGCAAGATGTCAGACGTGTGCCCCGATATGGAAGTACCTTTTACCGCACGACACTTCGCAGCCCCATGGCCGAAAATCGACTATGGGGCTGCGTGAGGGCCGACCGGGCTGGGCACCATGGGGGCGAGCCCTGCCCGGCCGGCCCCTGACGGGGCGCTGCCGGTTACGCCGGCACGCCCTCCTTCGCGTCGGCCGGCGACGGTCCGGGCACGGTGGGGAGCTCCGTGCCGTGGCCGTCGTCGACCAGGGTGGTCTCGTCGAACTCCAGTCGTCCCGCGAGGACTTCGGTGGCCCGCTCGCGGTCGAACTCCTTGGTCCAGGTGCCGATGAGCGCCGTCGCCACGGCGTTGCCCGCGAAGTTCGTCAGCGCCCGGGCCTCGCTCATGAAGCGGTCGATGCCCACGATCAGCCCGACGCCGTCGACGAGTTCCGGCCGGTGCGACTGGAGCCCGCCCGCCAGCGTCGCCAGCCCCGCGCCCGTCACGCCTGCCGCGCCCTTCGAGGCCACGATCATGAACAGCAGCAGCGAGATCTGCTCGCCGATGGCCAGCGGCTTGCCCATCGCCTCCGCGATGAACAGCGAGGACATCGTGAGGTAGATCGCGGTCCCGTCCAGGTTGAACGAGTAGCCCGTCGGCACCGTGATGCCGACCACCGGCTTGGAGACGCCGAGGTGCTCCATCTTCGCGATCAGCCGGGGCAGCGCCGACTCCGAGGAGGAGGTGGAAAGGATCAGCAGGAACTCGCGGCCCAGGTAGCGCAGCAGTGAGAAGACGTTGAGCCCGGTGCACACCCGCAGCAGAGTGCCGAGGACCACGAACACGAACAGCAGACAGGTGGTGTAGAAGCCGATCATGATGACGGCGAGCGACTTCAGTGCGTCGATGCCGGTCGCGCCGACCACCGCCGCGATGGCGCCGAACGCGCCCACCGGCGCCGCCCACATGATCATCGACAGCACCCGGAAGACCAGTTTCTGCACATGGCCGATACCGCGCAGCAGCGGCTCGCCCGCCGGACCCATGGCCTGGAGCGCGAACCCGCACAGCAGCGCCACGAGCAGCGTCTGGAGCACCTGGCCGCCGGTGAACGCGGAGACGAGGGTGGTCGGGATGATCCCCAGCAGGAACTCGGGAGTGGTCTGCGCCCCGCCCGCCTTGGCCTGTGCCTCTCCCGCGTGCTTGACGGCCTCGGTCAGGTGCAGTCCGCTGCCGGGCTCGAGCAGGTTCCCGACGAGGAGTCCGATGGCCAGCGCCACCGTGGACATGATCATGAAGTAGCCGAGGGCGAGTCCGCCCACGGCGCCGACTTTCGCGGCCTTGCGCACCGACCCGATGCCCAGCACGATCGTGCAGAAGATCACCGGCGAGATCATCATCTTGATGAGGTTGACGAAGCCGGTGCCCAGCGGCTTGAGCTCCACGGCCGTGTCCGGTGCGGCGAAGCCGACCGCGATGCCGAGGAGTACCGCGGCGATCACCGCGATGTACAGATAGTGGGTCTTGTCGCGTCTGCCGGCCACGGCTCGCCTCCTGGTGGTGAATACGTCCCGGGAGGACCATCGCGCGAGGCTGTGACCCCGGTCACCCTTGCGTTCATTGAGTTCACGGGCCGGTGCACACTGAACGCCATGTTCCGGTTCCCTCGACCCCCGCGCAGCCTCGCCGGCCAGCTCTTCGCCATGCAGGTGCTGCTGGTCGCCGTGGTCGTCGCCGGCTGCGCGGTCTTCGCGTATGCCACCGCCCGCGGACAGGCCGAGGAGTCCGCCCGGCGCCAGGCGGGGGCCGTGGCCCGCGCGGTCGCCGACTCCCCGTCCGTCCGCGAGGCCGTACGCGGCGCGGCGCGCGGCGCCGACCCCTCGCC
This sequence comes from Streptomyces katrae, assembly GCF_000717655.1. GTDB lineage: Bacteria > Actinomycetota > Actinomycetes > Streptomycetales > Streptomycetaceae > Streptomyces > Streptomyces katrae_B. The sequence continues at coordinate 152,653 of NZ_JNZY01000011.1, read as the reverse complement.
CGCGCTCCAGCCCTACGCCGAGCGGGTCCGCGTCGACTCCGGGGTGGACTTCGTGACGATCATGGCCCCGGACGGGCGGCGCTGGACCCACCCCGACCCCCGCCGCATCGGCGAGCCGTTCATGGGGAACACCGGCCCCGCCCTGCGCGGCCAGACCTTCAGCGAGACCTACACCGGCACCCTCGGGCCGACCATCCGCGTCGTCACCCCGCTCGTGGACGACGGCAAGGTCGTCGGCATGGTCAGCTCCGGCATCACCGTCCGAGCGATCAGCGCCCGGCTCGCGGAGCAGCTCTCCGCCCTCGCCTGGGTCGCGGCCGGCGCGCTCGCCCTCGGCGGAGTGGGCACGTACATCGTCAACGCCCGGCTGCGCCGGCACACGCACGGGATGAACGCGGCCGAGCTCAGCCGGATGTACGACTACCACCAGGCGGCCCTGCACGGCGTCCGCGAGGGCCTGCTGATGCTCGACGGTCAGCGCCGGATCACCCTGATCAACGATGCCGGCCGCGAACTGCTCGGCCTGCAGGGGGACGCCAGGGGAACCGGCGTCGCAGACCTCGGACTGCCCGCACCGCTCACCGGCGCCCTGCTCGCCGACCGGCCCCGGGTGGACGAGGTGCACCTGACCGCGGACCGGGTACTCGTCCTCAACAGCTCGCCCGTCGCGGGCGGCGGCCGCCGCGGCACCGTGGTCACCCTGCGTGACCACACCGAACTCCAGTCGCTCACCGGTGAGTTGGATCAGGAGCGCGGATTCACCGAGGCGCTGCGGTCCCAGGCCCACGAGGCTGCCAACCGGCTGCACACCGTGGTCTCCCTCATCGAACTCGGCCGCGCGGACGAGGCGGTGGAATTCGCCACCGCCGAACTGGAGCTGGCCCAGGCCCTCACCGACGAGGTGGTCACCGGCGTCGGAGAACCCGTCCTGGTGGCGCTGCTGCTGGGCAAGGCCGCCCAGGCGCACGAGCGGGGCGTCGAGCTGGTCCTCACCCCCGACAGCCGCGCCGTCGACGGCCGGACCGGAAGCGTCCCGGCCCGGGACCTCGTCACCGTGCTCGGCAACCTCCTCGACAACGCCGTCGACGCCCTCACCGGCGTCCCCGCCGCCAGGATCGCGGTCACCGTCCGGCCCGAGGAGGACGCACTGCTGCTCCGCGTCACCGACAACGGCCCCGGCCTGCCCACGGGCGCCGCCGCCGATGTGTTCCTGCGCGGCTGGTCGGGCAAGGGAGAGGGGCGCGGCCTCGGCCTCGCCCTGGTCCGCCAGGTGGCCCACCGGCACGGAGGCAGCGCGGTCGCCGCCGAAGTGCCCGACGGTGGAGCCGAGTTCACCGTACGACTGCCCGTCCGAAGGGAGCCCACGCCATGAGCGGCGCACACGAGGCGCCCGCGGTATCCGGGGTGCGGGTGCTGGTGGTCGAGGACGACCCCGTCGCCGCCGACGCGCACGCCCTGTACGTCGGCCGGGTGCCCGGCTTCACCGCCGTCGGCGCCGTCCACTCGCTCGCCGAGGCCACCCGGGTCTTGGAGCGGACCCGGGTGGACCTGCTGCTGCTCGACCTCACCCTGCCCGACGGGCACGGGCTGCGCTTCGCCCGCCGGCTGCGGGCGTCCGGGCATCCCGTGGACGTGATCGTGGTGACCTCGGCGCGGGACCTGGCCGTGGTCCGCGAAAGCGTCTCGCTCGGCGTGGTCCAGTACGTACTGAAGCCGTTCGCCTTCCTGACGCTGCGCGAACGGCTGCTGCGCTACGCCGAGTTCCGCGCGACGGCGGGGGAGGCGGCCGGCCAGGACGACGTGGACCGGGCGCTCGCCGCCCTGCGCGCCCCGGGCCCCGCCGAGCTCCCGAAAGGGCTCAGCGCGCCGACCCTGGACCGGGTCGGCGCGCTGCTGCGGGCGGCGCCCGAGGGGCTGACCGCAGCGGGGGCGGCCGAAGCCGCGGGGATCTCCCGGATCACCGCCCGCCGCTACCTGGAGCACCTGGTGGACACCGGGCGGGCGGACCGCACCCCCCGGTACGGCCAGGTCGGCCGCCCCGAACTGCACTACCGCTGGCTGGCGGCGGCCGGGACCAGCTCGGTGTCGAAGGTGTAGAACTTCCGGTGGTCCAGCATGTCCGCCGGGGTCACGTCGTTCCACGGCCGCATGGTGTCGTGCAGGTCGACGACGTTCGCGGTGCCCCCCGCCGGCAGGTACGTGGACTTCGGGTTGCGGGCCTGCCATTCGGCCCACAGCTTGTCGACGAAGGCGTGGTGCATCCAGAACACCGGGTCGTTGGGGGAGACCCCGGTGGCCATCTGGCCGCCGACCCACACGTGCACCCGGTTGTGCAGGTTGGCGCCGCGCCAGCCCTCCAGGTGGTTGCGGAAGCCGTTCGAGGAGCTGTTCCAGGGGGCCATGTCGTACACCGGCATGTTGAGCACGGCGTCCACCTCGGCCTTCGTCGGCAGCTCGGCCACCCCGGCGCCGAGCGCCCGGCGCAGGTACGCGCGCCCGTCCACCCGTACGTTTATCGGCCACTTGCCGTTGGCGGACGCGAACGGCCCGTCGAGGACCTGTCCGTCGCGGGCCCGGCCGGTGCCGCCGAGGAAGTTGGCGGCCCAGAGGGAGGAGCGGGTGGTGCGGTCCGCGCTCCAGTCCCAGTACGGGAGCGAAACCTTCGGGTCCACTTTCTGCAGCTCGGCCTCGAACTCCAGCAGGAAGCGGCGGTGCCAGGGCAGGAACGAGGGCGAGCGGTGGCCGGCCCGGTCGCCCGAGTCGGTGTCGGCCATGATGAACCCGTTGTGGGTGGTGACGAACCGGTCGTAGGTACCGGTGCGCTTGAGCTCCAGCAGCGCATTGGTGAAGGCGCGCTTCTCCTCGGCGGTGAGGGCGGCCTGGTTCTTGCGGACGGTCATGCCGTGCCTCCCATGGGCGAGAACGGGGCGAGGGTGGCGCCCTGCAGCTCGCGCACGGCGGCGCGGGCGAGCGAGGCCGGGTCGGCGAAGGTCTCGTAGTGGTTGACCACGCTGATCCAGGTGCCGTCGGCGTTGCGCATGACGTGCAGTTCGCGGCCGTCTATCCGGACGGTCGGCAGTCCGTCGTGGCCGCCCCCGTGGTGGCCGCCGTGGTGGCCGCCCCCGCCCGGGGTGATCTGTATGCGGCGGCCCTGGTACACCTCGTCGACCGCGCCGGTGGGTAGGGAGGCGCGGGAGTCGGTGGCGGCTGCGTGCGCGGTGGCGCCGGCGAGGCCGAGGACGGTGAGAGCGCCGGCGGTGGTGCCCAAGGCTTGCCGGCGGGTGATCTTGTTCATGGGCCGAAGAAGTACCAGGAAGGCAAAGGCCGTTGACCGAGATCCGGACATGCATGGATAAGTTGCCCATAGAACCAGTTGGCCGATCTTCCCGTCCGGGCCGGTTGGAGCGGCCCGGACGGGAAGATCTTCGAACAGAAGGCTACTCGACAGTAAGTTGTCCTGTCGCACGCGTCCCCTATGGAGGGCGTCACACGGTGGAGTCGGCCGGAAGCTCTCGGTGTCGGCGCCCGAATCCTCCCCCAAGGGGATTGAAGCCGCCTTTGTAATGATCAGTCACTTATAGTCCGGATATGGCTCTTCATGAGACGAAAGACGTGCCCGCCGGTGACACCGACACGGACGTGTTCACGTCCGCGCTGAGCGGCCAGATCCTCCCCAAGCACCGGATGCCCGACGCGCACTCACCCACCGAGGTGGTCTACGAGCTGCTCAGCAACGAGCTCCTCCTCGACGGCAACGCGGCCCAGAACCTGGCCACCTTCTGCACCACCTGGTCCGACGACGGCGTGCACCGCCTGATGAACCAGTGCCTCGACAAGAACATGATCGACAAGGACGAGTACCCCCAGACCGCCGAGATCGAGGCCCGCTGCGTCAACATCCTGGCCGACCTGTGGAACGCACCGGCCGGCGGCGCGGCCACCGGCTGCTCCACGACCGGTTCCAGCGAGGCCGCCATGCTCGGCGGCCTCGCCCTCAAATTCCGCTGGCGCGCCCGCCGCCAGGCCCAGGGCCTTCCCGCCGACCGGCCCAACCTGGTGTGCGGGCCGGTCCAGATCTGCTGGGAGAAGTTCGCCCGCTACTTCGACGTGGAACTGCGCCCGGTCCCGCTCGAGCCCGACGCCACCGGCCTGCGACCCCACCAGCTCGCCGAGTACGTCGACGAGAACACCATCGGCGTCGTCGCCATCCTCGGCGTCACCTACACCTGCGACTACGAGCCCGTCGCCGAGATCGCCGCCGAACTCGACCGGATCCAGGCCGAGCACGGCTGGGACATCCCGGTCCACGTGGACGGGGCCAGCGGCGGCTTCGTCGCACCCTTCCTCCACCCCGACGTGGTGTGGGACTTCCGGCTGCCGCGCGTCGCCTCCGTCAACGCCTCCGGGCACAAGTACGGGCTCGCGCCCCTCGGCGTCGGCTGGATCGTGTGGCGCACCGCCGACCTGCTGCCCAAGGAGCTCGTCTTCGACGTGGACTACCTCGGCGGCGACATGCCGACCTTCGCCCTGAACTTCTCCCGCCCCGGCGGCGAGGTCATCGCCCAGTACTACCTGTTCCTCCGGCTCGGCCGCTCCGGCTACCGGCGCGTCCACGAGGCCTGCGTCGCCACCGCCCAGTACCTGGCCGGCGAGATCGCCGCCACGGGCCCGTTCACCCTGCTCTACGACGGCCTCGGCGGCCTCCCCGCCGTCTCCTACCGGCTCACCGACGAGGCCGCCGCCGGGTTCACCCTGTACGACCTCTCCGACCGGCTGCGGATGCGCGGCTGGCAGGTGCCCTCGTACCCGCTGCCGGCCGCCCGCGACGACACCGTCATCCAGCGCGTGCTGATCCGCCACGGAGTGACCCGCGACCAGATCGCCCTCCTCGTCTCGGACCTGCGCCATGCGGTGGACCACCTCACCGCCACACCCCCGCCGGCCCCGGCGACCGAGCCCCGCTCGGGCTTCCACCACTAGGGGGCGCCGTCGAAGCAGTGTCCGGACGCGCTCGTCGCCGGGCGGTGGCGCCGGTGGCGTACCCGCCCCGTGGAGAGCTCTTCGCCGGGTCGTGGTCGTGGCATCATCGACACACGTCGCGCCGATTCCACGGGGGAACTCCATGACGGAGCAGGGCGCACGCCGACTTCGGCGCGGCCCTCGATGTCTACCGGTCGGGCGACTACGAGTGGAACGAGGCGGCCGTGGTCCACGACGTCGTCCGTGCCCTGCGGTCCGAGGGGCGGGCGGACGAGGCGGAGAGCCTGGAATCGGCCACCGCCGCTGCCAACCCGGCCTTCGTCCTGATGCACGGGCGCAACGGGGCCGAGGCCGTTGCGGACGAGCACTGATGACGCGTCCCGGCTGCTGATCCAGCCGCTCAGGCGGATGCCGACCAGCGCATGTCGAGCGCGTCGAGGGCCGCGACCCGGTCCGGGGTCAGGGCCGATGCACGGGAGCGCTGGTTGGCGATCCAGGCTCCCAGCCGCAGCTCCTGGCCGCCGACCCGTTCCACGTGCTTGCGGGGGACCCGGAGGTGCTGCTCGCGGGTGTGGAACTGGCGGGCCGCCGCCAGGTGTTCCGCCCACTTCTCGGCCTGCGTGCGCCGCGGCCGCGGGCGCTCGGACGCGCTCGCCCCGGTCACGCCCAGCGTGTGCTCCAGCAGCCAGCGCTGCGCCCAGGTCAGCTGCTCCCAGGCCAGCCGCTGGGTGCGGACCCACCGGCCCAGGTCCTCGCCCTGTACGACCACCTCGCCCGGGGTGAGCGGCAGCCCGCCGCCCGCGTCGAGGTGGACGCGGGTCAGATGGAAGGCGCGCTGCCAGGAGATCTCCCAGGCCGGGCACCAGGACGCGTCGATGGCCTCCAGCGCCTCCCGGCGCTCTTCGGGCAGGGCACCGGGGCCCTCGCGACGGGCGGCGGCCCGCTGGTTCTTGACCCACACCCCGACCGGCGCGCCGCGCCAGGTGGCCTCCACGGGCGGCAGCAGGTGGCCGTGTTCCGCCGCCCAGCCGCGGGCCGCCGCGAGGCCCTCCTCGAAGGCCACGTCGAAGTGGCTCCACACCATGCCGAGTTCGTCGAGCTGCGCGACCCGCTCCCGGCCGAGGGCGCCCCGGCGGTGGGTGCGCCGCACGTCCGCGATCCACTGGCCCAGAGGGAACCGGGCCAGCCCGGACGGCCAGGCCTCGGCGGCCGGCTGCTCCGCGGCCGGCCGGGCCGCCTTCGGCACCCTGAAGGCGAACGGCACCCGCAGGTCCCCGGCCCTGGCCGCGTAGATCCGGGCGGCCTCCACCCCGCGCCGCCAGTGCTCGCGCTCCGGGTGCAGCACGCGCAGCCGGATGAACGCCGCCAGCAGCGCCGGATCCCGCGGTGTGGAGAAGCTCAGCAGGGCCTGCGCCCCCGTCCGCATGCCCGCGCCCGTCACCGCCTCGGTTCCGGATTCCCCCCGAGGCCGGCTCGGCGCCTGCGGCTGGGCCAGCGCTTCGACGAGCCGGGTGTCGTGCGCCCGCAGCGCCTCCAGCAGCCGAGCGAGGTCCCCGTACGAGCGCGAGGTCAGCATCGACTCGGGCGTCTCGCCCGGCCCCAGCAGCACCGGGACCACCAGCGAGGCGACCTTGCCCTCGCCGGGGTGGATCCGCAGCGCCCGCCCGACGGCCTGGACCAGATCGGGCATGGAACCCCGTACGTCGGCCCAGAAGACGGAGTCGCACTCCTTGGTGTCCACGCCCTCGCCCAGCACCCGGACACTGCCGAGGAAGGCCTTGTCGGCGACCCCGTCCGCCGCGAACAGCTCCAGCACCCGCCGTCGGTGCACCGCCGTGTGCTGCCCGCACAGCCAGTCCGCCCAGACCGTACGGGGATACGCCGGCCCCGGCGTGTCACGCGGCGCGGCCCGCAGCCGCTCCACCACCGCCGGCAGCCCGGCCGCGAAGGCCTCGGCCTCCCTGGTCAGGTGGTGGAAGACGAGGGTCCGCCGGAAACCCTGGTCGGCGGCGGCCTTGATCAGCGCCGCCTGCAGAGCCGCCAGCCGCGCCCCGCGCACGGCGTCCGAGCGCCCGTCGGCGCCCAGCAGCACCGCCGCCTGGAAGCCCGGGTCGCTGACGTCCACGCACACGACCCGGTACGGGGCGCAAATGCCGCGGTCGATGGCCTCCGCGAGGGAGAGGGTGTGGCAGCGCGCGCCGAACGGCCCGTCCGCATCGTCCTCCATGGACGCGACGAGATCGCCCCGCCCGCGGCCGGCCTCCTCGGACGCTTCGGACTCCTCGCCCTCCTCCGGCTCCGCGCCGTCCTGCCAGACCCGCGGCGTGGCCGTCATGTACAGCCGCCGGACGGAGGGGATCCGGGTGTTGTCGTGCACCACGGCCCACGGTTTGCCGATCCGCCCGGACGTACGGTGCGCCTCGTCGACCACGACCAGGTCCCAGCCCGGCAGCCCGGCGAGGTGGGCGCGCTCGATCGTGCCGAGGCCCAGCGAGGCGTACGTGGCGAACACCGTCAGCCGGTCCGCCGACCGGACGGCCCAGCGGGCCAGTTCGGCCGGATCGGTGGTGGCCGGTACGCCCGCGTCCTCGGCGCGCAGCGAGCACACGGCGAGGGCGCGCGCGGTCCGGCCGCCCTCACGCCACGCCGTCACCGTCTGTACGAGCAGGTCCAGCGAGGGCACGAGGACCAGCACCCGCCCGGCGCGCAGCTCCTCGGCGGAGCGCACGGCGACCAGGGACTTCCCGGAGCCGGTCGCCATGATCACCTGGGTCCGGAGCCCGCCCTCGGGCACCCGGCCCCCGGCCGGCAGCTCGAGCGCCCGCAGTACGGCGTCGACGGCCTCGCGCTGGTGCGGCCGGAGCTCCTTCTTCGCCATGCGACGTGCTCCGTCCGTCCGCTCTGATCAGCCTGTTCGGCTCCAGTCTCCATCCTGCATCAAATGTGAAGCACTCGGGCCTGCTCGGACGGAGTGTCCGGATCACATCTTGGCGCCGAAGTTCTGCGTCCACCAAGGGCCGCCCGGGCCCGTGTGGATGCCCACCCCGATGTCCTTGAAGGAGCAGTTGAGGATGTTGGCGCGGTGGCCCGGGCTCTTCATCCAGGAGTCCATGACCGAGGCCGCGGTCTGCTGGCCCTTCGCGATGTTCTCCCCGTACGTCGACCAGCGGTACCCGGAGGCCGTCGTGCGCTTCCCCGGGTCGGCGCCGTCGGGGTTGGTGTGCGCGAAGAAGTCCCGGGCCGCCATGTCGTCGGAGTGCCCCTGGGCGGCCGCCCGCAGCTGCGAGTCATCCTTCAGCGGGCCGCAGCCGGCCGCCGCACGCTCGGAGTTGACCAGCGCGATCACCTGGCCCGCGACCCCCGCCGGGGCGGGCGCCGGAGCCGGCGCGGGCGGAGGCGACGCCGGCGCCTTGGACTTGGTCGGAGACGGACTCGGACTCGGGCTCTCGGCGGACGGGCTCGGCGAGGCGGAGGCCGACGGCGACGGGGAGGCGGAGGCGGAGGGCGAGCCCGAGTCCGAGGGCGGGGCCGAGCCGGCGTCGGGCGCCGACAGTGCGGAGAGCGGGGTTGCAGGTGCGGCGCCGGTCTCCTTGTCGTCCGAGCCGGAGAGGCCGCCGAGGTAGGCGAGCCCGCCGCCCGCGACGCACGCGGCGAGCACCGCGCCGCCGATCGCCCGGCGGCGGCTCTGGCGGCGCTTGCGCAGGGCGCTGCGGCCGCCGCCGGGAGCGGCGTCCGGTATGCCGCCCTGACCGGAGACGCTGGGGGTGAGCCGGGTCGCGTCGTCGGAGAAGTCCGTGCCGTCGAATCCCGTGCCGTCGAATCCCACACCGTCGAATCCCGGGCCGCCGAAGTCCTGGCCGTCGAATCCCGTGCTGTCGAGGTCCGTGCCGTCGACGCCCGTGCCCGTCCCCGAGCCGCCGTCGTAGGCGTACGCCGCGCCCGCCGGGACGATGCCGCCCGCCGCGGCCGCCCGTACACCGGCCAGCAGCGCCACCGAGACCGGGACCAGGGCCAGACCGGCCAACAGCCCCTCCGCCGGGAGCAATCCGCTCCACAGCCCTGCGCACTGCACGCACTCGCGCGCGTGCCGGGCTATTCGCTTGCGCCACAGGGTCGACGGCAGACCGTCCCAGCCGGCGGTCACCGTCCGCAGCGCCTCGCACGGGGGTTGCGCGCCGAGCGCCCGCTCCACCACCCGGGCCGACTCCAGCTGCGCCTTCATCCGCTGCACCCGTACCGCCGTGTGCTGCGGGGAGAGTTCGAGGGCAGCTGCCACCTCGGCACGGGTCAGCTCACCGGCGCACTCCAGCCACCACAGCGACAGCAGGGCCCGGTCGTCGGTCTCCAGCCAGCGGGTGGCACGGGCCGTCTCCCGCTGCTGGCCTTCGAGCTGGAGCCGCAGGACGGTCAGGTCAACGAAGTCGGCGCCCGGGTCGGCCAGCTCCCAGGCGGCTTCGAGTCCGCTCTCGCCGGGGGCGCTGTGCCGGGCCTGCCAGTGCGCCCGCACCCGGTTCATGGCGATCGCCACCAGCCAGGACCGGAAACTCTCGTCCGACCGCAGGGTGCCGAGCCCGTCGAGCGCCCGCAGCAGCGTGTCCTGCACCACGTCGTCCACGTCGCAGGAGCCGTTCAGAGCGCGCCCGACGATGTTGTAGACGAGCGGCAGATAGGTGCTGACCAGCTCGTCCTGCGCGCGGGCATCGCCCGCGCGGGCGGCTGCCACCAGCGCTGCCGTGTGCTGTGTAGTCATGTGAGGTTCCCTGTCCGTACCGGCGGTCGATGATGCCCGATACCTGGGAGACCGTCGAGCGCGGCCCGGATAACGGTTTTCCGGAAGAAGAACCCGGAGAACTTTCCGGAGCCTGCGGAGGGCGGCGCCGCGGCCGGTCCGCCCGCCTGGCGATCCGCCGCAGTGCGGCGAGCATCGCATCCCCCAGGACGTTGCCCGTCACCACGCGTCCGACCAGGTCCTCGGGCTGCTGCCGGCGGGCCGCGAAGGCCGCTCGCGCCTTGTCCTACAGCAGCGGAGCCAGCGCCTGCGTGGCCGCGCGCAGGGCGGGTGCGTACGCCTCGATCTCCTCGCGGGAGACGAGCAACGCGACGGTGGTGACACTGACCCCGCCGACCGGGCGGCCGGCCGGGCCCGGGATCGCGGCGCCGATGCACCGGATCGTCGGCTCGTTCTCCTCGTCGTCCACGGCGAAGCCCCGGGCCCTGACCTCCTCCAGCTCCGCCAGCAGTGCCCCCGGGTCGGTCAGGGTCCGCGGCGTGCGGCGCGGCAGCCCCGCGCCCGCGATCAGCGCCCGGACCTCCTCCTCGGGCAGGTGCGCCAGGATGGCCTTGCCGATGGCGGTGCTGTGCAGCGGCATCCGCATCCCGACCCGGGAGGCCGTCCGGAAGGGCTGGTCGCTCTCCAGCTTCCGGATGTAGGTGAGCGTCTCCCCGCTGTGCAGGGCGAGATGGACCGTCTGGCCGGTGGTCCCGCGCAGCTCGCCGAGGATCCGCCCGATGCTCGGCGGCTCGCTGCCGGTGACCAGCGCGGACAGCTCGCGCAGCCGGGGGCCCACCCCGTACCGCGATTCGCTTTCCGGGCGTACGAAGCCCTGCTCGATCAGCGAGGCGAGGATCCGGAAGGTGCTCGACTTCGGCACGGCCGCGGCCGCCACCACATCGGTGAGCCGGTGCGGTCCGCCGGGCGCCGCCACGGCCTCCAGGATCCGCATCGACTTCTCCAGCGCCGTGCCGGCCGCCGAGGTCCGGCCACCGCGCGCGGGACCCCCGGTCACCTCCGTCGTCTTCCCGTCGTCGGGCATGCGCTCTCCACAGTCAGGGCGGGCGGGGGTAGGGTCAGCGGCAAGGCGTTCCGTTACACGGTACACCGTGCCACTACATGGAACAATTTTCCCTGCGTGGGTGGTAACCGCTGCCGGGAAACAGATGGAGGGGTCCTGTTGTCCTGCCACCCGTACGACGCCATGGCCGCCCAGTGCCTGCTGCCGGTGCTGCGCAACGCCGACGCGGACGAAGCGGTCCGCCGGACCACCGCCCTGCTGGCCGCCGGCTGCCGCACGGTCGAGCTGACCACCTCCACCCCCCGCTGGGCCGAGGCCGTCGCCCGGACCGCCCCGCTCGCCGACGCGTACGGCCGGCCCGCGCTGATCGGCGTCGGCACCCTTACCGCCGCCGCCGACGCCGAGACCGCCCTCGACGCGGGCGCGGCCTTCCTGATCTCCCCCTATCCGGCCCCCGAGGTCCGCGCCGTCGCCGCCCGCCGCAGCGCGGTCTTCGTCGAGGGCGGCTTCACCCCCGGCGAGATCGCCTCCGCCGTCAGGTCCGCGGGCGCCGCCAAGGTGTTCCCGGCGCACGTCGGCGGCCCGCAGTTCATCCGCTCCCTCAAGGCGGTCCTGCCCGGGGCGCTGTTCATCCCGACCGGTGGGATCCGGCCCGGCGAGATCCCGGAGTGGCTCGCCGCCGGGGCGGCCGCCGTGGGCATCGGCAGCGGCCTGCCCGACGATCCGGGTGAACTGGCCGCCGTCTTCGCCGCGCTGGCACGGCCGTGCTGCTCCCGCTGCACCGCCGAGGGGTGCTGAGCATGGCGCCCGCGTCCGTGCCCCGTACCGGCTACGACGTACTCGTCCTCGGCGAGGTCCTCGTCGAGATCCACGCCGACAGCGCCCTGGGCGAAGCCGCCGACGGCACCGGGGCCCGGATCTCCTACTCCGGCGACGCCCTCAACGCGGCGGCCGCCGCCGCGGCCGCCGGGGCCCGGACCGCCCTGCTCACCGTCGTCGGCGACGACGAGCTCAGCCTCCCGCTGCTCCAGCGCGCGGCCGAGCTCGGCGTGGACGTCTCGCACGTACGCCGCGCCCCGCGCCCCAACGGCGCCTACCTGCTCGGCTCCGACACCGAGGGCGACCGGGCCTTCGTCTACTGGCGCACCCACAGCGCCGGTTCCACCCTGTCCACCCGGCACATCGAGTCCTGGCGCGACCTGCTGACCGGCGCCAAGGCCCTCGTCACCAGCGGGATCACCGGTGCACTGTCCCCGAGCAGCCGCGACGCCGTGGTGGCCGGCGCCGAGGCCGTGCACGCCGCCGGCGGTCACGTCTCGTACGACCCCAACTTCCGCCCCCGCCTGACCGGTCGGGCCGAGGCCCGGGAGCTGCTGGCCCGGATCGCCCCGCTGACCGGGCTCCTCAAGACCTCCTGCCCGGCAGACGCACAGGCCCTGGTCGGCACCGGCGATCCGCGGACCGCCGCCGCCCGCTGCCGCGCCCTGGGCGCCCCGACGGTCGTCGTCACCGCGGGCGCCGGCCGGCTGCTGCTCGACGACGGCACGCGGGCGGGCTACCACCCCGTGCCCGTCAACCCGGCTCCGGTCGACGCGACCGGAGCCGGGGACTGCTTCACCGGCACTGCCACGGCCCGGCTCGCCCTGGGCGACCGCCTCGCCGACGCCGTCGCGTGCGGCATGGCGGCCGCCTCCCTCTCGGTCTCCGGCCGTGGCGGCACGGGCCACGTCCCCGCGTTCCCCGAAACGGCGGCCCTGGCCGCCGCCCACCCCCTAAGCGGCTTCGAGTAGCGCGATCTCCTCCGGGGACAGCTTCAGCGCCCCGGTGGCGATGTTCTCGACCAGGTGGTCGGGGTTCCCGGTGCCCGGGATGGCCAGGACGTGCGGGCCCCGGTTCAGGGTCCAGGCGAGCCGCAGCTGCGCCGCCGACACACCGTGGGCCTCGGCGACGGCCCGTACCTGCTCGGCGTCCTCGGCGACCACCCCGGCCTCCTTGCCCGCGCCGGCGATCGCGAAGAACGGCACGAAGGCGATGCCCTGCTGCCCGCACGCGTCGAGGAAGGCGTGGTCCTCGGCCGGGGAGCCGATCCCGTACGGGTTCTGCACGCACACGACCGGCGCGATGGCCCGCGCCTCGGCGAGGTGGTCGGGCCGTACGTTGGACACCCCGAGGTGGCGGATGAGGCCGGCCGTACGCAGCTCGGCGAGGGCGCCGAAGTGCTCGGCGATCGAACCGGTCGTCTCCTGGCGCGGTACCCGCAGGTTGACCACGTCGAGGTGGTCCCGGCCCAGCTGGCGCAGGTTCTCCTCGACCTGCCCGCGCAGCTGCTCGGGGGTGGCCCACCACCACTCCCCGGCGGAGTTCCGGCCCGGCCCCACCTTGGTGGTGATGACGAGGTCGTCGGCGTACGGGGCCAGGGCCCGGTTGATGAGCTCGTTGGCGGAGCGCAGCGGAGAGAAGTAGAAGGCGGCGGTGTCGATGTGGTTCACGCCGAGCTCGACGGCCCGGCGCAGTACGGAAGTCACCCGCTCACGGTCGCTGGGGGAGCCGTCGGCGAGATGCGTCAGGCGCATGGCGCCGAAGCCGATGCGGCGGACGGTGAGGTCGCCGAGCCGCCATGTGCCGGATGCTGCCGCGGTGATCGTTTCGGAGGTCATGGCGTGAGGGTAACCGGCTCGGCCGCCCACCCCGCTGCGAGCACCAGGCGGGAGGTGCGGTGGACGGCGAGGAAGCCGAAGGGCCGGTGGAAGGAGACCTGGGCGTGGCGGACCCGGTACCGGTAGCGGGGGAGGGCGCAGCCCGCGGCCACAGCGACGGCGGTCACGGCGGCGGCTTCGAAGCCTTCGGCGTGGAAGCGGGCCATCGCCGACTGCCGGGCCGATCCGACGGCAAGAGGTTCGGAGCCGATCCCGGGGAAATGCCCGGACCGGGCGTCCGCGGCGGTGTGCAGGCCGAACAGCCGGGCGTGGTCGAGGAGATCGTGGTCCGCGCCGACTTCGAAGGCCACCGTCCCGATGCGCAGGAGGGGTTCACGACCCACCGACCGGACCGTCCCGATGTGCAGTCCCGGGCCCGGGTTCCCCTCGGGAAGCAGGCTCGCGCCCGTCGACGGCACGGCCCGGGTGACGGCGGCGGCGCCGGCGGCGAGGACCTCCCCCGGGCGGGCGCCGGGCTCGCCCAGCACCAGGTGGACGTCCACCCCGCCGTCGCCCACGACTTCGAGCAGCGTCACGGGGCCGGTCGGCGTCTGCGCCACGCGGACGCGGTCCAGGAGGGAGGTGCTGCGGTACAGCGCGAGCGCCGACCGCCCGGCCCACGGGCCCTCGGACAGATCGACGCTTCCGGTCCGGAACGGCTGGATCCACTTCAGCCGCAGTGCGAGCGCCGAGGCGAGGACCAGCCGGGTGTCGTCGTTCAGCGGGGCGGGCATGCGCTCGATCAGCCCGCCCGTCCGGTCCGCCGCCCATTCGTCGAGGGCCTTGCGGTCGGTTTCCTCGTCGCCGGTCAGGGTGCCGCGGGCGCCCTCCGGGAGTCCCGCCAGCCAGGATTCGTGCAGGGAGAGGTCCGCCTTGGTCCACAGCCCGGTGGCCGCCTGGAGGCCTCGCACGCCGGCCAGGCCGGCCAGCAGCTCCCGGGCGGTCGCGGCCGCGGACCCGGCGGGTATCCCGAGGGCTTCGGCGAGTTCGGCGCGGGCCGGGCCGCCCGCGCCGTCGGCGAGGAACGCCAGCAGGGGCCAGACCCCGGCCGCCGTGAGAACGGTGCCGTGGTCGCCGGTCACCGCCTGCCGCGCCCAGCGTGTGGTGAGTCGGTTGACCGCCCGTACCGTCGTGTTCCTCATGGCGGGGGAGCGTACGCGGTGGGGCGCCGCCGGGCCGGGTCATTTTCCGCGGCCCGGCGGCGCCGGTATCGTGGCGGTCAGCGGCCGCCCAGGCCCCGGTCGACGGCCGTCATCAGCTCGCCGTCGGCGGTGTCCGCGTCCAGCGACCAGAACATCGCGCCGCCCAGGCCGTTCTCGCGGATGTACGCGGCCTTGTTCCGCAGCACCTGCGGGTCGTCGTACGTCCACAGGGTGCTGCCGTCGAACAGCCAGGCGTGGCCGCCGCGCCGGTCGCGGTAGACCTTGTAGGTGCCCGAACCGGCGAGCTTCTTCAGCGCCTTGTAGTCCTCGTACCCGGCCGCCCAGGTCGCCGGGGCCGGGCCCGTCGCCGGCTGTCCCATGCCGTCCCCGCCGCCGCTGACACCGGTCCAGCCCTGCCCGTAGAACGGCATGCCCGTCATCAGCTTGTGCGCCGGCGCCCCGCGGTGGCGCCAGGCCTCCACCGTGCCGGCCACGCTGAAGTCGCCGCGGGCGCGGAGCGCGGACTGCTGGGCGGTGGTGGGCTCGCCGGAGACGTGGAAGTCGTAGCCCTGGAGGGTCACGAAGTCGAGGTCGCGCATGATGCGGGGGACGTCGAAGCCCGCGTCGATCTTGGCGGGGGCCGTCGGGACGAAGGCCGTGAGCTCGTACTTCTCCTTCCGCTTCCGGCTGCGTGCGTACGCGTCGAGCTGCGCACGGAACTCCTTCACCAGCGCCGTGAAGTTCTGCTTGTCCTCCGGCCGGTACTTCGTGTCCGTGTCACCCGCCGAGCCGGGCCACTCCCAGTCGAGGTCGATCCCGTCGAAGACGCCGGCCGCCGCGCCCGCGCCGCCGCGGGCGCCGTTCTGCGGCAGATTGCCCTTGATGTAGAGGTCGATGCAGGACTGTACGAGCGCCTTGCGGGAGGCCGGGGTGAGCGCGGCGTCCGAGAAGTGCGTGGACCAGCTCCAACCGCCCAGGGAGAGCAGGACCTTGAGGCCCGGGTGCTTGGCCTTGAGCTCGCGCAGCTGGTTGAAGTTCCCGGCGAGCGGCTGCTCGGCGCTGTCGGCGACCCCGTCGACGGAGTTCACGGCGTCGAGCGGGCGCACGTAGTCGGCCCAGGCGTCGGCCTCGCCCGGCACGTTCCCGGTGAAGCACGTGCCGTCCGCGCTGATGTTGCCGAAGGCGTAGTTGATGTGGGTGAGCTTGCCGGCGGTGCCGCTCGTCTCGAGGTCCTGGACCTGGAAGTCCCGTCCGTAGACGCCCCATTGGGTGAAGTACCCGACCCGCTTGTACGAGCGGTCGTGACCGCCGTCGCCCTGCGCGGCGGCGGACGGTGCGAGGGCCGTGAGCAGGGAGAGGGAACAGGCGGCGGCGGCCAGCCTGCCGAGCATGCTGCGGCGCATGGGCTTCCTTTGCGGATGCGGGAGCGGTGCGGGACGCGTGCGCGGTGCATGCCGGAAACTATTGGTCTGGACCAGGGTGGTCAAGGGGGCGTCCGGAACTCGGGCCGTCAGGCTGAGGGGAGGCTCAGGAGAGGCTCCAGTGGCCGACGTCGTCGGAGAGGCCGGAGTTCAGCGCGAACTGGACCGCGGCGAGGGCGGCGTGGTTCGGCAGGCGGAAGGTGACGAAGCCGAGCGCCGAGCCGCCGGGGGAGAGGGAGACGGTCTCGGGGAACGCGGGACCGGCAGCGGTCGTGGCATGGGAGCCGGTGAACCGCTGCCCGTCGGAGTCCAGCAGGTGTGAGCACTTCGCGGGGGAGTCCTGGTATACGGCGGTCCCGGTGTTCTCCAGCCGGAACTGCACGGCGACCAGCCGATCGGAGCCGGAGCCGGAGCCGGACCCGGAGGCGGAGTCCGCGGGCGCCGGCCCGGGATCCGCCGCCGGGTCGACGACCCTGGTGAGGGTGACGTCGAGGTGCTGGCCGGGCTCGCTGCCGGAGAGCGGGATCGTTTCCCCGGAGCCGTCCGGACCGAGGGCACCGAGCAGGGCGGGGGCGAGGAGGAGGAGCGCGGCCAGGGGGCTTCGGAGGCGGCGCGTCAGGGGCGCCGGGCGCGGTCGGGGCGGCCGGGACGGACGGCGCATGGCGGAGCCTCCTCCCTGGATTCCCCTGCCCACGATCCTCCGCGCCCCGCGGTCCCGCCACCTGCCGGGCCCGCGCTCCGACGATCCGCTCGCCGACGACCTCGGCGGCGCCTTCAGGTCCGCCTGCCACGGAGGTCAACTCCCGGCCGTCCCGTACCTCCTGTCTCACCGGGTGGACGTCGACTCGATCGGGTACGACGGCCGACCCCGCTGGGCATCGCTCTGACCAGCGGAAACCAAGCCCCGACCGGCTGGCTCCGGACCGCCGGCGCACACATGTGAGCCGAACTTCCACCCAGATGACCCATAAATCCATTTGGATCTTCGCTGCGCTCCGTGTCAGAGTTGGTCTCACCGAAGGGGTGTAGCTCAGCTGGTCAGAGCGCTGGTCTCCAAAACCAGATGTCGCAGGTTCGAATCCTGCCGCCCCTGCAAGCAGTGCGCGCCGTCGGGCCCGTCCCCTCCCCAGGGGCCGGGCCCGACGGCGTTCGACCGCCCGATCTGGAGGCTAGGCCGTGGGTTCCGTGTAGCCGTACGGGCGGGTGATGATCTCCATGCCGTGGCCCGACGGGTCGAGGAAGTAGACGCCGCGGCCGCCGTCGTTGTGGTTGATCTCGCCGGGCTGCTTCATGTACGGGTCGGCGAAGTACGGGACCCCGCCTGCCCGGATCTTCCCGAACGAGACGTCGAATTCCTCCTCGGAGACGAGGAACGCGTAGTGCTGGACGGTGATGGACTCGGCCGGGGCGGTCGCGAAGTCGAGGGTGACGCCGTTGGCGGTTTCGACGGGGACGAACGGGCCCCATTCGGTGCCGACCTCGAGGCCGAGGATGTCCGCCAGGAACTCGGCGGCCTCCCGGTTGTCACGGGAGTGGACGATCGTGTGGTTGAGCTGTACTGGCATGAGTGAATGCCTCCGCAAGGCACATCACGGGCACCTCCATGCCTCACCCGGTCGGTGACCGACACGCGATGCCGTGATCACGATCCTAAGGGCCGCTTCCGGGTCAGTCCACCGCATTCCGGTCATGGCGAACCCCCGTACACCGCCTTGACGTTGTCCTGGGCCGGATGCGTCCGCCCCGCCGGACCCGCCGCGAAGGCCCGCAGCAGGTTCTCCGTCACCCGGGTGGTCAGCGCCCCCGCCTTCGCGTCGAGGCCGTGGTTCGCCCCGCTGCGGCCGTCGCCGGTGGCGTCCAGGGCCTCCACCCAGCGCATGGTCCCCGTCGCGAACACGCCCGCACCGCTCGGCACCGTGTAGTACGCCGTGTCCTGGTGGCTGGGGCGGCCCTCGCACACCACGGGGGAGTGGGCCAGGATCTCGATCGGCCGGGGCGTCGGAAAACTTGTGTTGATCTTGTCGTACTCCACGCCCACCAGGTGCGCGAAGCGGTCGCCCGCCTTGACGCCGGTGCCCTCGAACAGCCAGTGGCCGGGGTGGGTCACCACGTACGGGGCGTCCACCGGGTAGCCGTCGTAGATCACGCCGAGCAGCGAGCTCTCCGGGTCGGCGCCGGGCGCCGAGCGGAAGTCGACGGTGGCGGGGTGGCCCCGCTTGAAACCGGGATCCTGGTCGTAGGAGGACTTGTAGCAGACCACCGTACGGTCCGGCCCGAGATCGGAGGGCTCCAGCCGGATCCGGCGGAAGCAGCAGTTCGCCCCCAGGACCGCGATGTTGGTCCCGGCGTCCCGGGCGGCGGTGAAGTGGGCCCGCTGCTCGGGCGACCAGTACTCGTCGTGGCCGAGGGACAGCACCGCCGCGGCCCCTTCGAGCAGCCGCTTCTCCCGCGCCACGTCGGTGGTCGTCGCGTAGGCCAGCGGTATGCCGAGCCGTTCGGCGAGGGCGAGCAGCGGGGCCTCGTACACCAGGAACAGGCCCGCGCCGTCGTCGTACTCGTACGGCCGGTCGAACGTGACGGAGAGGGAGCGCGACGCGTAGCCGCCGCTGGGGCCGTCATAGCTGCCGTACCCGCCCCACCGGTTGTACGCCTGCCAGGTCGCCACCGCGTTCACGACGACCGTACGGCCGGCGCTCGCCGCCGAGCGCACGGTGACCGGGACGAAACGCTGCCCCTCGCCGCCCTGCGCGTCCAGGCGTAGCAGGTAGCAGCCCTCCGGCCAGTCCTTGGTGTCGACGGTGGTCGTACGGGGCCACCGGGTGCGGACCATCCGGGTCGCGGGGTCCACCGTGTGCTCGGGCTGGCGTACGCCGGGCAGGGCCTCGGACCGCCACACCAGCCGGGCCCGGGCGCCGCCGTACCAGCCCATCCGGTAGGCGGAGACGGTGAACCGGGGCGCGGTGGTGGACACGTGCAGGCCGAAGGACTCGCCGGGCAGGACGCTGACCTTGTCGGCGAACCCCTCGATGGCCCGCGCCGGTCCGGCCTTGGTCACATGCCAGTCGCCGTTCCCGGGCTTGGCGTTCTCGGCCTTGACGTCGAAACCGGCCGGCCCGCCCTTCCCCGCCGCCCCGCCGGGCGTCGGCCCGGTGCCCTCACCGTTTGCCGCCGCCCCGTCGCCGGTTCCGTTCGCGCAGCCCGCCACGGCCCCGAGCCCGGCGGCGGTCGCCGCCCCGGTCGCGATCGCGAGGAACCGCCGCCTGCCCGCGCCCTCGCCGCTCCCGGCCCCGGCTATGTGCTCCTGATCCATGGAGGGCACGTTATGTCACGCTTGACGCCCCTCTGCTACCGGCCCGGCCGTCCTCCCGGACGGCCCGCCCCGCACCCGTCTCCCGGCTCACCCCAGCCGCACCACCACTTGCTGTACGGCCCCCGCCGCCGTGGTGAGATCCCCGAAGCCGAGCCGCAACCGGTCGCCGGTGGCCTCCGAGACCAGGCTCGGCGGCCGCGTCAGCACGGCGGCGACGGGGCGGTTCCAGACCAGGGTCAATGAGGTCAGCGCGCGGGCCGGGTCCGAGACGCACACCGCGGCCGTACCGTCGGGTCTCTCACGCACCGTCACCGAACACGGTGCTCCCGCTCCCAGCGGGCCGGCCGACCCTGCCTGCCAGAAGTTGACCCCGGTGAAGCCCAGCGAGGGCACCGAGACGCCCTGGGCCGTCTCCGAGTTGGCGAGTACGGCCAGCCACCCCGCAGCGGCGGCCCGGGCCGCGGTCCGGGCAGCCGTCGCCCCCGGCATCACCTGGTGCACGTATCCGGCGCTGCCCGGGGTCGTGCCGTGGTCGTACCAGAGGGTGAGGTAGCGCCGGGTCAGGGCTGTGGTGGAGCCGCCCCGGTTGATGTCGCTCCACCGGCCGGTGCGCACCTCCCGCAGGGCCTTGAACGGCCCGGAGCCCGACATCACGTACCCGCCGAATCCGGCCAGGTGCGCCCAGCCGGGGGAGGCGAAGGCCGCCGACCAGCCGAGGGTGGCCGGCTGGACCGTGCCGCCCACGGTCAGGGCATGCGTACCGGAAGCGCCCAGATTGCGGTTGTCGATGACCGTCTCGACCGCGGTCCCGTCCGAGCAGCGGATCCCGGCCCCCAGGCAGACGATCGTGTCGTCGAGGAAGAACCAGGACGTGCGGGCCGTGAGCGTGCTGCCGAGCCCGCGCAGGTGCTGGCCCAGCGAGGCGAACTCCCCGTCGGTCGACCCGCCCACCCACGCCGCGTCGGGCCGGGACGCGCCCCAGTCACCGCCCGCCCCGTCGGCGAGCACCTTCCGGGACACGGTGGTCCCCGGCAGCCGGTACGGGTCCACCGTGGGCCAGAAGGCGTCCGAGTACTGGCCGTTGCCGTACGTATCCCCCCACCAGGAGAGCATCCCGCTCCCGGTGTGCCAGCCGCGCAGGTTCTCCCCGTTGCCCGTCTCGTAGTGGGCGATCCGCTTCGAGGCCATGGACAGCGAGGCCGCCCAGCCGGGCCGCCGGTGGGTGGCCCGGTCCATGGACGCGAACAGCCGGTGCCCGACCGGCTCGGGCAGCGCCGTGACCGACGTGTCGGACTCGACCTCCGCCAGCCGGGCGAGGGAGGACAGCGCGAGCGCCGTGTCCGCGAGGGGGCGGCTGTAGTAGTCCCGGGCCATCCACCCCTTCACCAGCCCCCGCCAGCGGGCCCGCTCGGCGGCGCTCGCGCCCTCCGCGAGCAGCAGGATCGCGGCGAGCACGGCATGCCCCCGGGCGTGGTCGTCCTGCTGGACCTGCCGAGGGTCGGTGACCAGCAGACCCCGGCTCACCGCCCGCCCCGACACGGAGTCCATGACCAGCCCGTTGAACAGGAACGGCGCCCAGGCCCGCTCCACCGCGTCGAAGGCGATCTGCGCCCCGGGGTCCGTGACCTGCCACGGAGTGCCCTTCAGCAGAGCGAACAGCAACCCCAGCCCGCCGAGCAGCACCGCCCCGTACGTCCCGGTGTACGGCACCCAGGTGTGCTGGACGAACGACCCGTCCCGGTAGAGCCCGTCGCCCGCGGTGACGTACGGGAACACCGGCGCGAGCGCGTCCCGGGCCAGAGTGATCTTCGCCGGGTCCCCGCCGGCCACCCCGCGCAGCGCCAGCACCCGGCACAGGTCCACCCGGTTCGCCCCGGTGCTGGTCCCGGTGTACGAGCCGACGGCCGAGTCCGGGACGAAGTGGTCGACGGCGCCGCAGAAATCGGCGATCCGGGCGGCCGGCAACTCCCCGTACAGCAGCACGCACAGATCCAGCAGGGCCTGCGGGGCGCCGATCTGCCAGCAGTACCAGTTGCCGTACCGCAGCTGGCCGGCGTGGTACACGTCCGCGTGCAGATGGTCCAGCCCGGTCAGCAGGGCCGAGCGCAGCGCGCCGTCCCCGGTGAGCCCGGTTCCGGGCCGGACGTAGGCCTCGGCCATCGCCCGCAGCCGGTAGTAGCTCTGCATCATCATCTCGGGGTCGCTGCCGTACCCCAGGTCGGGCCAGAGCGAGCCGGCCGCCGGAGCCATGGCGGAGCGCCATCCGCCGGCCAGGACGCCGAGGTCGGCGAGTCTCGAACGGAACGGCTCGGCCGCGGCCGGGATCTCACCGCCCAGGAAGAGACCGCGCCACACCGCCCTCATGGCGTCGTGGACCTCGCCTGCCGGCGCAGCCCCCGCCCGCGTGGCGGGCGCTCCCCAAAGGAGCGCACCCCCGCCCGCTGCGGAGAGGAAGGCGCGCCGACTCCACACGTCTGTCATCGCTTGCTCCTTGTCCGATCCCGTACCGATTCCCGCACCGATTCCCGCACCGGCCCCTCACCCGCCCCGCTCGGCCTGCCTCACGCCACGTGCTCGCGGTAGCGGTCGATCACCTCCCTCAGCACCTCGGAGCCGTCCCGTGCCCACAGCCCCGGATGGAAGATCTCCACCTCCACCGGGCCCCGGTAACCGGCCTCGTCGGCCAGCTCCCGGAACGCCCGCAGATCGATGCAGCCGTCGCCCAGCTGCCCCCGGCCCAGCAGCACCCCTTCGGGGAGCGGGGTCACCCAGTCGGCGACCTGGACCGACACGATCCGCCCGCCCGCACCCGCACGGCGCAGATCGGCCGGCAGTCGTTCGTCCCACCACAGGTGGTACGCATCGGCGACCACCCCCACCTGTCGCGCCGGGAACTGCTCGGCGATGTCCAGCGCCTGGCCGAGGGTGGAGACCACACAGCGGTCCGCGGCGAACATCGGATGCAGGGGCTCGATCCCCAGCCGTATCCCGTGCGCGTCGGCCCACGGGGCCAGTTCGCCCACGATGTCGGCGATCCGCCGCCGTGCCCCGACCAGGTCCCGGTCGCCGGCGGCCAAGCCCCCCGAGACCAGGACCAGTGCGTCGGCGCCCAGTTCGGCTGCCTCCTCCACGGCCCGGCGGTTGTCCTCGAGGGCCGCCGCACGCCCCGCCGGATCGGCGGCGGTGAAGAACCCGCCGCGGCACAGCGAGCTGACCCGCAGGCCGGCCCCGGCGCACAGCTTCGCCGTCTCGCGCAGCCCGAACTCCCGGACCGGATCCCGCCACAGCCCGACCGCGCCCACTCCGGCCTCCGCGCACCCGGCGACCAGCTCGGGCATCGACCACTGCCGGACCGTCTCCTGGTTGAGGCTGAACCGGGCAGGCGCCGGCCCCCGGCTCATGACGCCACCCCGTAGACCGCGAGGAGCCGGCGCATCCGCGCCTCGGCGAACTCCGGATCGGGGAACAGACCCAGCAGATCGGCCTGTTCGTACGCGGTGGCCAGATGGGGGAGCGGCCGGGCCGACTGCAGCCCGCCCACCATCGTGAAGTGCTCCTGGTACCCCGCCAGCCAGGCCAGCAGCACCACCCCCGTCTTGTAGTGGCGGGTCGGCGGGGCGAACAGGTGCCGGGACAGCACCACCGTCGGATCCAGCAGCTCCCGGAACCCCGCAGCATCGCCGCGGTCGAGGGCGAGCGCCGCACGGGCGGCCAGCGGGGCGATCGGGTCGAAGACGCCCAGCAGCGCGTCGCTGCCGGGCTCCCCGTCGTCGGCCCCCTCCCCGCCCCCGGCGATCAGTTCCGGATAGTGGTAGTCGTCGCCCGTGTAGCAGCGCACGCCGGGCGGGAGTCTGCGCCGGATGTCCCGCTCCCGCTCCGCGTCCAGCAGCGAGACCTTGACCCCGTCCACCCTCTCCGGGCAGTCGGCGATGATCTTCAGGAGCACCTCGGTGGCCGCGTCGAGGTCGGCGTGGCCCCAGTACCCGGCCAGCTCCGGGTCGAACATCGGGCCGAGCCAGTGCAGGACGACCGGCCGGGCGCTCTGTCGCAGCAGCCGCCCGTACACCTCCAGGTAGTCCTCCGGCCCGCGCGCCGCGGCCGCCAGGGCGCGGGAGGCCATCAGGACGGCCCCCGCCCCGCACGCCTCGATGTGCGCGAGCTGTTCCTCGTACGCCGCGGTGATGACGGCCGGCGCGTGCCTGCCCGGGGTCAGCTGGTCGGTGCCCGCGCCGCAGACGATCCGGCCGCCCACCGCCCGGGCCTCGGCGGCGGACCGGCGGATCAGCTCCGCCGCGGCCGGCCAGTCCAGGCCCATCCCGCGCTGCGCCGTGTCCATGGCCTCCGCGACGCCGAGGCCTTGCGCCCACAGCCGGTGCCGGAACGCCAGCGTCGCCTCCCAGTCCACCTCCTGACCGGTCTGCCCCGAGCCGCCCGCCGAGGCCGCGAGCGGATCCGCGACCACATGCGCGGCCGCATAGAACCTGCGGCTGCGCGCCGGACCGCAGACCAATGGAGGAAGCGGATTGCCACACGGCCGGTGCAGGCGGTAGCCGCCGTCCGGAGACGGCAGCCGGATGCTCACAGGACCACCTCCGGCACCGGCAGCCGCCGGCCCTCCGCCGAGGACCGCAACCCCAGTTCGGCGAGCTGCACCCCGCGCGCACCGGCCAGCAAGTCCCACTGCCAGGGCTCGTCGAGTACGACATGGCGCAGGAACAGCTCCCACTGAGCCTTGAAGCCGTTGTCGAAGGGGACGTTGTCCGGGACCTCCTGCCACTGGGCGCGGAACGCCTCCGGCTGCGGCAGATCGGGGTTCCACACCGGCTTGGGTGTCGCCCCGCGGTGCTGGATGCGGCAGCCGCGCAGCCCGGCCACCGCCGACCCG
The DNA here is from genome assembly GCF_000717655.1 of Streptomyces katrae. Taxonomy (GTDB): domain Bacteria; phylum Actinomycetota; class Actinomycetes; order Streptomycetales; family Streptomycetaceae; genus Streptomyces; species Streptomyces katrae_B. The sequence goes on along the minus strand of NZ_JNZY01000011.1, from coordinate 128,427 downwards.
TGCGTCCCGTCCACCTGGAACTCCACCAGCTCGTCCCGGTGGACCCGCACCGCCCAGGAGGAGTTGATCTGCGCGACGGCACCGCCCTCGAGCTCGAACACGCCGTACGCGGCGTCGTCCGCCGTCGCCTCGAACGGTTTGCCCTCCTCGTCCCAGCGGCGGCCGATGTGCGTACGGGCCAGGGCCTGCACCGTGCGGACCCGGCCGAACAGCTCGTGCAGCAGGTACTCCCAGTGCGGGAACATGTCGGCGACGATGCCCCCGCCGTCCTGGGCCCGGTAGTTCCACGACGGCCGCTGGGCCGGCTGCCAGTCCCCCTCGAAGACCCAGTACCCGAACTCCCCGCGCACGGAGAGGATCTCGCCGAAGAAGCCGCCCTCGATCAACCGCTTCAGCTTCAGCAGGCCCGGCAGGAACAGCTTGTCCTGGACCACGCCGTGCTTCACCCCCGCCGCCGAGGCCAGGCGGGCCAGTTCGAGCGAGGACGCGAAGGTCAGGGCGGTCGGCTTCTCGCAGTACACGTGTTTGCCCGCCGCCACGGCCTGCCGGACCGCGGCCTCGCGGGCACCGGTGACCTGGGCGTCGAAGTAGATCTCGACCTCGGGGTCGGCCAGCACGGCCGCCAGGTCCGTGCTGACGTGCTCCAGTCCGTGCTCCTCGGCGATGGCCCGCAGCGCCGGCTCCCGGCGCCCGACCAGCACCGGCTCGGGCCACAGCACCCGGCCGTCGCCCAGGTCCAGCCCGCCCTGCTCCCGCAGGGCGAGCAGCGAGCGGACCAGATGCTGGCGGTATCCCATCCGCCCGGTCACGCCGTTCATGGCGACCTTGATCGTCCTGCGTTCCACGGTGTCCCCTCCTTCGTGCCGGCGCTTGTCTTCTTCGTGCTCGGTCGTGCGTTGTGCTGGAAAGCCTCGATAGAAAGCGCTTTCACTCAGTTCAGGCTAGGCCCGGGAATCGTCACCGCGCAACACTCATTCGGGTGATGGAAAGCGCTTTCTTCATCGGGGAGTATGGAGGGGCACACACCGGATGAGACGATGACCCGGGACGAGCAGGAGGGGTGCAGGATGGCGGTGACTCTCGCCGAGGTCGCGGCGCACGCGGGCGTATCGCCCGCGACGGTCTCGCGGGTGCTCAACGGCGGATACCCGGTGGCCGGGGGCACCCGGACGCGGGTGGAACAAGCCGTCGAACAGCTCGGCTACGTGGCCAACGGCCCCGCCCGCGCCCTCGCGGCCGCCACGTCCGACCTGATCGGCGTCCTCGTCCACGACGTCGCGGACAGCTTCTTCGGCATCCTCGCCGGATCCCTGCAGAGCGCCCTCTCGCCTGCGAGCCGGCCGGACGCCCGCCGGCTCGCCGTCGTCTGCAACACCGAGGGCGCCCCCGCGGCCGAACTCGCCTACCTCACCCTGCTGGAGGGCCAGCGGGCCGGCGGGGTCGTCCTGACCGGCGGCGCCGTGGAGGAGCCGGGGCACACCGCGGCGCTCACCGCCCGCATCACCCGGATGGCGGGCACCGGAGCGCCCGTCGTCCTGTGCGGCCGGCCCCCGCTGCCCGTATCCGCCGCTTTGCCCGTCGCCACCGTCATGTTCGACGACCGTGGTGGCACCTTCCGCCTCGCCGAGCACCTGCTGACGCTCGGCCACCGGCGCATCGCGTACGTCGCGGGCCCCCCGGGGCTGAGCACCACCCGGGAGCGGCTCGGCGGACACGTCGAGGCGCTTCGGCGCCACGATCCCGCCCTGCCCGCGGCCTGCGACCCGCTCACCGTGCACGCCGGCTTCGAGCGCTCCGCCGGCTACGACGCCACCCGCGAACTGCTGCGCCGCGGGGAACCCTTCACCGCCGTCGCCGCGGCCAACGACACCGTCGCCACCGGAGTGGCCGCGGCCCTGCGCGAGGCCGGTCTGCGCATCCCCGAAGACGTCTCCGTCGCCGGCTTCGACGACCTCCCCTTCTGCGTCGACACCGCCCCCGCGCTCACCACCGTGCGCGTGCCGCTGCGCGAGGCGGGCATACTCGCCGCCCAGCTGGTCACCGGCCGCAGACCGCTGCCCCCGGGCGGCATCACCACCCTGCCCACCGAGCTCATGGTGCGCGGCTCCACCGCGCCGCCCCCGGCCGGCGCGAGCCGTCCGTGAGGTACGCCTACTCCACGCTCGGCCTGCCCGGCACGCCGCTCGACCGGACCGCCGCCCTCGCCGCCGCCCACGGCTACGACGGCCTCGAACTGCGCGCCCACCCCGAGGAGCCCCTGCACCCCGACAGCCCGCCGGCCGACCGTGCGGCGGGTCTGCGCACCCTCACCGCCGCCGGCGTCACGGTCCTCGGGGTCGCGGGCTATGCCCGAGTGGCCGCCCCCGGAGCGGACGAGCCGGTCCTCGCCGAACTGCACGGCCTGGTGCGGCTCGCCGCCGACCTCGAAGCCCCGTACGTCCGGGTGTTCCCCGGCGGAGCCCAGCAGTCCGCGGCCGTCGCCGACGCGCATGCGGTACGCCGGCTGGCCGCCGCCGCGCCGTTCGCCGAGCGGCACGGGGTGCGGATCCTGCTCGAGACGCACGACTCGCACCGGACCGGAGCCGCCGCCGGGCGGGTGCTGGACCGGGTCGCGCATTGCGGTGCGGGCGCGCTGTGGGACGTACTGCACACCTGGCTCGGGGGCGAGTCCCCGGCCGAGACGCGGCGGTCCCTGGCCGGGCACCTGGGCTACGTACAGGTGAAGGACGTGGCGTCGGCGCAGGAGCTGACCCCCCTCGGGCTCGGCACCGGAGTGCTGCCGCTCGCCGAGGCGGTGGCCGCCGTACCGCCGGACGGCTGGCTCTGCTGGGAGTACGAGAAACGCTGGTATCCCGGCGCCGCCGAGCTGCCGGGACAGCTCGCACGGGGCCGGGACTACCTGGAGGGCCTCGTGGCGACGGTGCAGGCGGCGGCGGCCGCGCCTCAGGCCGAGTAGGCGAGCCGCCCGCGGTCGACGGCGTAGCGGAAGTCCAGGCCCATGGCGTACCGCTCCAGTTCCTCGACCGCGGTGGCCGCCAGCCGGTCCAGCTCCCCGCCCAACGAGCCCGCCACATGCGGGGTGAGCAGTACGTTCGGGAGGTCGTACAGCGGGGAGCCGGTGGGCAGAACCTCGGGCTCGGTGTGGTCGAGCACGGCGTGCAGCCGTCCCGCGACCAGCTCCTCGGTGAGCGCCACGGTGTCGACGAGCGAGCCCCGCGCGGTGTTGACGAGCGTCGCGCCGTCCGGCATCAGGGCCAGCCGGGCGGCGTCCAGCAGATGGCGGGTCGTGGGGAGCGCGGGGGCGTGCAGGCTCACCACGTCGCTGCGGCGCAGCAGTTCGTCGAGCGCGCAGGACTCGCCGCCCAGCGTGGCGAGCTCGGCCGGGTCGACGTACGGATCGTGGACGAGCACCCGCAGGTCGAACGGGCGCAGCAGTTCCATGACGCGTCGGCCGATGAGCGAGGCGCCGACGATGCCGACGGTGCGGTGGTAGTTGCCGACGGCCGGGTAGCGGCGCAGCAGGTCGATCGGGGCGCGCGCCGCCCGGTAGGCGTGGGCGGATTCCAGGACCCGCTTGTTGGCGAACAGGATCGCGGCGAGCGTGTACTCGGCGACCGGTAGGGCATTTGCGGCGGCGGCACTGGAGACCAGCAGACCGCGCTCCCAGCAGGCCTCCGTGACATGGTGTTTGACGCTCCCGGCGGCATGCACCACGGCGCGCAGCCGCGGCATCCGGTCCAGCGCCCCGGTGTCGAGCGGAGGGCAGCCCCAGCCGGTGAACAGCACCTCGGCCTCCGCGAGGCGGCGGTGGAGCTCGGGATCGTCGTGGTCGAAGCCGGTCAGCAGCAGATCGGCGTCCACGTCGGCGACGCGGACGAGCTCGGGCAGCATCCGGCCGCTGAGGACGGCGGCCCGGGTGCCGGGGCTCATGGCGAGCACCGTGGCGGGGCGCCGCCGGGGGAGGAGACGGTGGGTCACTTGACGGCTCCTGCGGTGAGACCCGAGCGCCAGAACCGCTGCAGGCCGAGGAAGGCCAGCACGAGCGGGACGACGGCGACGAGTGAACCGGTGATCACCAGGGGATAGAGCTCGGGCTGCTGGTAGACGCTGCGGTTCCACATGAACAGGCCCAGACTGACGGGGTAGAGCCGCTCGTCGTTCAGCATGGTCAGGGCGCCGTAGAAGTTGTTCCAGATGGCCGTGAAGGTGAACAGGAAGATGGTCACAAACCCCGGCCACAGCATCGGGAACGACACGTGAGCGAACAGCCGCAGTTCACCCGCGCCGTCGACGCGGGCGGCGGCCAGCACCTCGTCGGGGACGTAGCCCTCGGCGAACACGCGGGCCAGGTAGACCCCGAAGGGATTGACCAGGGCGGGCACCAGGTAGGCCCAGTACGTGTTCACGGCGCCGACGGCCGAGGCCATCAGGTACAGCGGCAGCTGGAGCACGGTGGCGGGGACGAGGATGCCGGCGAGGACGACGCCGAAGAGCTTGTCCTTGTGGCGGAACTCGTAGGCGTGGAAGGCGTAGCCGCAGGCCACGCTGATGAGGGCCGAGAGGGTGGAGCCGACGACGGTGTACAGCAGGCTGTTTGCGAGCCAGCGGCCGAAGATGCCGTCGTCGTACGTGAAGACCTCGCCGAGGTTGGCGAGGAGGCCGAAGTCGCCCAGGGCGTAGGGGGCGGTGGCGAAGAGGTCGCGGCGGTTCTTGGTGGCGGCCAGGACCAGCCAGGCGAGGGGCATCAGGGTGTAGGCGGCGACGAGGAAGAGGGCCGCGTTGACGGCGGTACGGGAAAGCAGGGCGCTCCTCGGCGCGAGGCGGGCCGGGGCGGGTCCCGAGGCGGGTCCCGGGGCCTGGCCGGGGCCCTGACCGGGGGCAGGGCCGCGGGCCGGGGGCGCGGCCTCGGCCCGGGCGGGCGAGGCGGTCATACGGACCTCCAGCGGTTGCCGAGCTTCGTGACGACGTAGGAGGCGGCGCCGGCGACCAGGGCGAGGAGCAGCGCGCTCGCGGCCGCCAGCCCGTAGTCGTGGCCCTTGAACGCGGCGCTGAAGATGTACATGGTCGGGGACCAGGACTCGCCCATCTCGGTGGCCCGGAGCTGGAGCAGCTGCGGGGCGTCGAAGAGCTGGACGGCGCCGACGCAGGTGAACAGGACGGTCAGGATGATGGTGGGCCGGATGCTCGGCACCTTGACGTGGAAGGCGGTGCGGACGGCCCCGGCGCCGTCCATGGTGGCGGCCTCGAGGGTCTCGCGGGGGACAGCCTGGAGCCCGGCGTAGAAGATGATCATGTTGTAGCCCATCCACTGCCAGGCCGAGACGTTGACCACGGAGAGCAGGGCCTCGTCGCGGCCGAAGAAGTTCCAGGAGATCCCGGCCGAGTCGAGGACGTCGAGGACGGGGCTGAGGCCGGGCGTGTAGAGGTAGAGCCAGATCATCGCGGCGATCAGGCCGGGGACGGCGTGGGGCAGGTAGAAGGCGATCTGGAAGAACCGCCGGGCGCGGGCGAGGGCGGAGTCCAGGAGCAGGGCGAGGACCAGGGCGCCGCTGGCCATGACCGGGATGTAGAGCAGGCAGTAGACGGCGACGTGGCGGAACGAGGCCAGGAACAGGGGATCGGACAGAGCCTTGGTGTAGTTCCCGATTCCGCTGAAGACCTGTCGGGCGCCGCCGAATCCGAGGCCGGACTGCTCCGCGCGGAAGAGGCTGAGCCAGGCGGCGTACCCGATGGGGGCGAGGGTCACGAGCGCGAAGAGGAGGAAGAAGGGGGCCATGAACCACCCGGCCGCGCCGGATCGGGAGTACTCCGGCGAGGACATCCGGCGGCCTGCGGCGGTGGGAACGGTTCGGGCCGACTGCGCCGAGCGGCGTCCGGCTGCCGGGCGGGTGGCCGCGGAGGCGGGGCCGGGGTGGTGGGAGGCGTGCGGCTGGGGGCTGCGCATCAGCCGGCCAGGCCCAGGCCGCGGTCCTTGATGGCCTTCTCGGCGGCCGACTGCCCCTCGCCGAGGGCCTTGACCAGGTCCGGCCCGGCCGCGTTCTGCGCCGAGGTGACCTGGAGGTGGACGGGACCCCATGTCCAGCCCGGCACGATGGTCGCCGCTGCGGCGCCGGCCAGGCCGTACGGGTCCTGCCCCTCGAAGTACGTCGTGTCGAACAGCTTCGCCGCCTCGGCCCGCATCTCGGCATTGGCCGGCAGGGCGCTGCTCGGCGATTTCAGCGAGCTGAGCCGGGCCTTGATCGCCTCCGGGTCGGTGGTGACCCACTTGATGAACTCCGCCGCAGCCTTGGTGTGCTTGCTGCCCTTCGGCACGATGTACGAGGTGCCGCCGTACATGCCGGTGGCGGGCTTGCCGTCCCAGGTCGGGAGCGGGGCGATCCCCCACTTCCCCTTGAGGTCCGGGTAGTTCGCGAGGAAGGTGCCCGCGGTCCAGGCGGCACCGATGACGGTCGCGACCTGCCCGGACGAACGTTCCTTCGCCTCACCCTCGCCCCACAGCGGGGTCTTCGACGCCACCCCCGAGGCCATCAGCCCGTTCCAGTACTCCGCCACCTTCTTCGACGCGGGGTCGTCGATCGCGACCTTCCACTTGTCGCCCTCGGTCCCGTACCACCGCGCGCCCGCCTGCCAGGACAGGCCCGCCAGCACCGCCGGGTCACCGCCGCCGAAGTTCGTGATCCTCACCGACGGGTCCCCCTGGTGAATCTTCTCCGCGGCCGCCTTGTACTCGTCCCACGTCTTCGGCACGGCCACTCCGTGCTCCTCGAAGATGTCCTTCCGGTAGAAGAGCTCGAGCGGGGTGACGTCGAACGGCACCGCCCACGTCCTGCCGCCCAGCTTCACCAGGGACTGGACCGCCTCGGGGAACTTCTCGGAGACCAGCTTCCCGGAGGTCCCGCTCAGATCCTCCAGGTTGCCGCCGCTCGCGAACTCCGGGAGCGCCGAGTAGTCCATCGTCGCGACGTCCGGCGCGTTGCCGCCCTTGACCGCGTTGGCCAGCTTGGCCGCCCCGTCCGGCCCGCCCGGCACCGCCGAGAACTGCACCCGGATGTTCGGGTGCGTCTTGTTGAAGGCGTCCGCGGTCTGCTGCGCACCCGCGGACGAGGACCAGTACGTGACGGTGACCGGCTGCTCCGGCGAGCCGCCGGCCGCCCCGGCCGCGCCCGGCTCCGTCTCCCCTCCGCACGCGGCGGCGAGCAGGACGAACGAGACGGCCGAGGCGGTCAGGACGAACCGGGGCATGCGGAAGGAACGGAAGCTGCGCGACATGGAGTGACTCCTACGGACGACCGCAGACGGCGGCGGAGGGGAGAACGCGACCCATCTTTTGTGCGAACACGCACACCGTCAAGAGCGAATGCGCAACTCGATCGAAATGATCGGTCCGGGGGTCCTTTCCTGTTCCTTACGAGCGGATCGTCAGGCGGGGGAGCAGCTCCAGATGCTGCCGCGATCCCGCCTCCTGCCCCCCGCCCCGTCCCTCGCCGGCCGCCGTCACGCGGTCCAGCAGCAGCCCCGCCGCCCGCGCCCCCACCTCGTGCTTGGCCGGCGCCACCGCCGAGAGCGGTACGTCGGCCAGCCCCGCCACCTCGTCGTCGTACGTGATCACCGCGAGGTCCTCCGGCACCCGTACGCCGCGCGCCTGCAGTCTCGGGATCAGCATGATCGCGTCGGTGTCGCTGTGGATCAGGGCAGCGGTCACCCCGCCCGCCGTCACCGCCTCGCACAGGTAGTCCAGCATCCGCGCGAACAGGTCGGCGTCCGAGAGCGGCCCCGGTCCGGCCTGCGGCCACGGCGGCGCGGGCTCCAGTCCGAGGGCGGCCACCGCCGCCTCGTACCCGGCCCGCAGCCGCGGCGTCGTCGGCGTCGCACGGCTGGCCAGCGCGATCCGCCGGTGGCCCCGTTCCACCAGGTGCTGCACGGCCGCCGCAGCGCCGTGCGCATGGTCGGAGGCCACCCGGTCCAGGGCCGCGGCCGGATGCCCCGGCGGGGCCCACCGCTCCACCAGCACCGTCGGAACCGGCAACTCCGCCGTCCACGCGCCCTCCCCGGGGCCGGGCGAACCGGCGTCCCAGTTCGGGGTGAGCAGCAGCCCGTCCGCCCCGGTGGACAGCAGACGGTCGGCCTGCGTGCGGTCCTCGCCCGGCAGGTACCGGGTCAGGCCCACGGTCAGCCGCGCGCCGCGCGCCTCGACCACCTCGCGGGCTCCGCGTACGACCTCCGCGTAGTAGTACTCCGTGGTCGGCACCACCATCCCGATCACCAGCCCCTCGGCGCCCGCCGAGGCGGCGTCCGCCGACGCCGGTGGCGCCGACGCCCGGGCTGCCGGAGCGCCCGGCCGCCCGGTCTCCACCCGGCTGATCACCCCGTGCATCCGGTGGATCTCGCCCCGGGCCGCCATCGCCTCGATGTCGCGCCGCAGGGTGACCGGCGAGACGCCCAGCTCCTGCGCCAGGTCCGCCACGCGCACGCTGCCCCGTGCCCGCACGAGCGCGAGCACCTGCGCCTGGCGCTGGTCCACATGTGGTCTCAAGGTTTCCGTACCCCCTGCGGTCTTTCGACGGCATCACCTGTCCGCGCGCCGTGTCCTGGTCATCATAGAGAACCGAACCGATCGATTCGATCGTTTCCGATCAACCGGTCATTGACGGCGCGGAGGGTGCGTTCATATATTCGGCGGCGTCCGGCACCTCACGGCATCACGACCTCTCCCGGGAGTCAGCGCATGCTCACGTACGACCAGGACGGATTCCGGCGCGCAGGCCGCCCCCACCGCATCGTCTCGGGAGCCCTGCACTACTTCCGGGTCCATCCCGGCCTGTGGGAGGACCGGCTGCGGCGGCTGCGCGCCCTGGGTGCCAACACCGTGGACACGTACGTCCCCTGGAACTTCCACGAGACCGCCCCCGGCAAGGCCGACTTCACCGGCCCGCGCGACCTCGGCCGCTTCCTGCGCACCGCCCAGGACCTCGGCCTCGACGCCGTCGTCCGCCCCGGCCCGTACATCTGCGCCGAATGGGACTTCGGCGGCCTGCCCGCCCGGCTCCTCGCCGTCGACGGCCTCCGCCTGCGCTGCTCCGACCCGCGCTTCGAGGCCGAGGCCGACGGCTGGTTCGACCTCGTCGTCCCCGAGCTGCTGCCCCTGCTCGCGAGCCGCGGCGGTCCGGTCGTCGCCGTACAGATCGAGAACGAGTACGGCTCGTACGGCAACGACACCCGCTACCGCGCCCATGTCGAGCAGGCCCTGGTCGAACGCGGCGTCGACTGCCTCCTGTTCACTGCCGACGGGCCCGAGGACGCCATGCTCCAGGGCGGCACGGTCCCCGGCCGGCTCGCCACCGCCACCTTCGGCGCCCGGCCCGCAGAACGCCTCGCCCAGCTGCGCCGCTACCAGAGGACCGGCCCGCTCACCGCCATGGAGTTCTGGATCGGCTGGTTCGATCACTGGGGCGAGGGCCACCACGTCCGAGCCGTCGAGGACGCGGCGCAGTCCCTCGACGAACTCCTCGCCACCGGCGCCTCCGTCAACCTCTACATGGCCCACGGCGGCACCAACTTCGGCTTCTGGGCGGGCGCCAACCACACCGGGTCCCGCCCCGGCGACCCCGGCTACCAGCCCACCGTCACCAGCTACGACTACGACGCCCCCATCGGCGAGGCCGGCGAACTCACCCCCAAGTTCCACGCGTTCCGCGAGGTCATCGGCAAGTACGTACCGCTGCCCGACGGGCCGCTGCCGCAGCCGCCGCCCCGTATCACCCCCGCCCTCGCCGTCCCGGCCGGCACCGCACCGCTCCTGGCCCACCTCGACCTGCTCGGCGGGGAGCCCGTCCTGCGAGCCGCGCCCGAGTCCATGGAGAAGCTCGGCCAGGCCCACGGCATGATCCACTACCGCACCACCGTCACCGGCCCGCGCCCCGCCATGCCCGTCCGGATCGACGGCCTCGGCGACCGCGCGTACGTGTTCGCCGACGGGGAGCCCCTCGGCATCCTCGACCGCAACCGGCCCGACGAGGGCCTCGACCTGTCCGTCGGCGAGGCGGGGGTCGTCCTCGACGTCCTCGTCCGCGCCCAGGGCCGGGTCAACTACGGCCCGCTCCTCGACGACCGCAAGGGCATCTGGCGCGGCGTCCGCCACGGCCACCAGCTGCTGTTCGAGTGGGAGATCCGGCCGCTCCCGCTGACCGACCCGACCGGCCTGCGCTGGTCACGCCACACACCCGGCGCACCCGGCGCACCCGGCGCAGGCCGCCCGGCCTTCCACCGCTTCACCCACGCCCTCCCGGACGCCCCCGCCGACGGATTCGTCGACGTCTCCGGCTGGGGCACCGGCCTCCTCTGGCTGAACGGCTTCCTCCTCGGCCACTACGACACCCCGCGCGGCCCGCAGCGCACCCTCTACGCGCCCGCCCCGCTGTGGCGGACCGGCCGGAACGAGATCGTCGTCCTCGAGCTGGAGCGTCCCGGCGCCGACCTGCCGCTGCGCGACCGCCCCGACCTGGGCCGCCCCACCGTCGTCACGCTCGAATGAACCCCGCCTGACCCCGGCGAGCCCCGCGAACCGCGGGCACCCCAGCGCACTCCGGTGACCATCCCTTGAGAGAAGCTCTCCCCGTGAAGCGAACGAGCACCCGCCTGGCCGACGGCCGCGAGATCCTGTACTACGACGCCGACGACGGCGCAGCCCGCGCCGTCCCCGACACCCGCCCCCTCGACGCGTCCGCCACCTCCTCCGAGGTGCGCCGCGACCCGCTGCTGGGCGACGCCGTCGTCATCGCCTCCCACCGCCAGGGGCGCACCTACCACCCGCCCGCCGACGCCTGCCCGCTGTGCCCCTCCACCGAGGGGCGCGCGAGCGAGATCCCGGCCCCCGACTACGACGTGGTCGTCTTCGAGAACCGCTTCCCCTCCCTCGCCGGCGACACCGGCCGCTGCGAGGTCATCTGCTTCACCCCCGACCACCTGACCTCCTTCGCCGAGCTCGACGAGGAACGCGCCGCGCTCGTCCTGGCCGCCTGGACGGACCGCACCGCCGAACTCTCCGCCCACCACGGGGTCCGGCAGGTCTACTGCTTCGAGAACCGCGGCACCGAGATCGGCGTGACCCTCGCGCACCCGCACGGCCAGATCTACGCCTTCCCCTTCATCACCCCGCGCACCACCCGCATGCTCGCCACGGTCGCCGCCCACATCGCCCGCACCGGCGGCAACCTCTTCGAGGAGGTGCTCGCCTCCGAACGCGCCGAGGGCACCCGGGTCGTCCTCGAAGGGGAGCACTGGACCGCCTTCGTGCCCTACGCCGCGCGCTGGCCCTACGAGGTCCACCTCTATCCGCACCGCCGCACCGCCGACCTGACCACCCTGGACGCCGCGGCCCGCGCCGAGTTCCCCCGCCTCTACCTGGAGCTGCTGCGACGCTTCGACCGGCTGTTCGGGGCACCGGGGCCCACCCCGTACATCTCCGCCTGGCACCAGGCGCCGGTCTCCGGCGAGGGCCGGGCCGACTTCGCGCTCCACCTGGAGCTCTTCACGGTCCGCCGCACCGCTGACAAGCTGAAGTACCTGGCAGGAACCGAATCCGGTATGGAGGCCTACATGAACGACGTCCGCCCCGAGGACGCGGCCGCGCGGCTGCGGGAGGTGGCGAGCCTGTGAACCAGGCAGCGGACGGGTTCCGCCGGCTGTACGGGTCCGAGCCCGAGGGAGTCTGGGCGGCTCCGGGCCGGGTCAACCTGATCGGCGAACACACCGACTACAACGACGGATTCGCCCTGCCCTTCGCGCTCCCGCAGCGCACGGAGGTCGCCGCCGCCCGGCGCGCCGACGGGATCCTCCGGCTCCACTCCGCCGACGTCCCCTCCGGCGTGGTCACCGTCCGCCCCGCCGACCTCGACCCGGCCCGCCCGCCCGCCGGCGCTGCAGGATGGGCCGCGTACCCGGCCGGCGTGCTGTGGGCCCTGCTGGACGCCGGCCTTCCGCTCGGCGGCGCCGATCTGCACATCCGCTCCGACGTGCCCACCGGCGCCGGACTGTCCTCCTCCGCCGCCCTGGAGGTGGCCACCGCCCTGGCGCTCACCGACCTGTACGGGATCCCGCTCACCCGGACCGAACTGGCCGCGCTCGCCCGCCGCGCCGAGAACGCGTACGTCGGCGTGCCCTGCGGGGCGATGGACCAGACGGCCTCGGCCTGCGCCACCGAAGGCCACGCCCTGCACCTGGACACCCGCACCCTCGAACAGCGGCACATCCCCTTCGACTGCGCGGCGGCGGGCCTGCGCCTCCTGGTCATCGACACCCGGGTCAAGCACGACCTGGCCGACGGGGCCTACGCCGAACGCCTCGCCTCCTGCCACGGGGCGGCCGCCGATCTCGGGGTGCCCGCCCTGCGCGACCTCCCGTACGAGGAGCTCGACCAGGCCCTGGCGCGCCTCGACGACCCGGTCCGGCGCCAACGGGTCCGGCACGTCGTCACCGAGAACGAACGGGTCGTACGGGTGGAGGAACTGCTGCGCGCCGGACGGCTGCGGGAGGCGGGCCCGCTGCTGACCGAGGGCCATGCCTCGCTGCGGAACGACTACGAGGTGTCCTGCACCGAACTCGACCTGGCGGTCGCCACCGCCAACGCGGCGGGCGCGTACGGGGCCCGGATGACCGGCGGCGGGTTCGGCGGTTCGGCCCTGGCCCTGATCGACGCGGACGCCGAGCCGCTGGTGGCCGAGGCCGTGACGGAGGCCTTCGTACGGGCGGGCCACAAGCCGCCGCGCATCACGACGGCGGAGCCGTCCGCCGGGGCCGGCCGGACGGCCTGAGAAGGGGAAGAGCAGCTTCCGTCGAACCGGCCTGCCTAGACTGATCAATTGGTCGATCATGTGCCGGACGAGTGCGGAGGAACGAAACGCATGCGCTACATCCCGCTGGGCAGTTCAGGTCTGCAGGTATCCGCCGTCGGACTCGGCTGCAACAACTTCGGAGGCCGCCTCGACGCCCAGGCGACCCGCGCCGTCGTCGACGCAGCCCTCGACGCGGGGATCACCCTCCTCGACACCGCCGACATCTACGGCGGCCGCGGCGGCTCCGAGCGCCACCTCGGACAGGCCATCAAGGGCCGCCGTGACCAGGTCGTCCTCGCCACCAAGTTCGGCTATGCGGGCATGGACATGGAGTACGGGCCCGCCGCAGGGTCCCGCGGCGGCCGCGCGTACATCCGGCGGGCCGTCGAGGAGTCCCTGCGCCGCCTGGACACCGACCACATCGACCTCTACCAGCTGCACAGCCCCGACCCGGCGACCCCCGTCGCCGAAACCCTGGCGGCGCTCACCGAACTGGTCACCGAGGGCAAGGTCCGCTACATCGGCCACTCCAACTTCAGCGGCTGGCAGCTCGCCGAAGCCGCCCACGTCGCCCGCGAAACGGGCGCGTCCCCCTTCGTGTCGGCGCAGAACGAATGGTCGCTGCTCCGGCGGGACGCGGAGGCGGAGCTGGTCCCGGCCGCCGTGCACTACGGCCTCGGCGTGCTCCCGTACTTCCCGCTCGCCAACGGCCTGCTGACCGGCAAGATCCGCCGGGGTGCCCCGGTCCCGGCCGGCTCCCGCCTGGAGGGGCGCGACGCGTACCTCACCGAGGAGCGGCTCGACACGGTCGAGGCGCTGGCCGCCGTCGCCGACAAGCACGGCCGCAGCGTCCTCGAGCTGGCCATCGGATGGCTCTCCGCCCAGCCGGGCTGCTCCTCCGTCATCGCGGGCGCCACCTCCCCCGAGCAGGTACGGGCCAACGCGGCCGTCGCCGACCGCCCGCTCGAGCCGGAACTGCTGGCGGAGATCGACGCGATCGCGGCGGCCTGAGCCGCGGCGCAGTGCTCCGGCGGGGCGGCTCAGGCGGGCGCACCCGTCAGGACCTCCACCTTGCCGGTGTCCAGCGAGTAGTAGGCGCCGACGACGGCCAGGGCGCCCTTCTGCACGAGGGGCCCCAGGTCGGCGTTGGCCCGCAGATCGTCCGCGGTCACCTTGACCTGGTGGCGGGTCATGGTGTCCACGGGGTCGGCGCCGGGGTTCTCGGCCGTCAGCTCGTACGCCGGCACCATGGCCTTGGCGATGGCCTGCAGATTGCCGGGCAGCGGCGTGCCGCCCTTCAGTGCCTTGTACGCGGCCTCGATCGCGCCGCAGCGCTGGTGTCCGAGCACGACGACCAGCGGGGTGCCGCCCGTCATGGGCCCGTACTCGACGGAACCGGTCACGACCGGGCCGACCGCCTGTCCGCCCGTGCGCAGGACGTACAGGTCGCCGAGCCCGGTGTCGAAGATCAGCTCGGGTGCCACCCGGGAGTCGATGCACGACAGGACCACTCCGAAGGGGTCCTGCGCCTCGGCGACCAGCTCGCGCCGCTCGGGATCGCGGTCGGGATGTTCGAGGTTTCCGCTCACCCAGCGCTGGTTGCCCTCCATAAGGCGCGCGAACGCGGCCTGGGGGGTGGCCGGACGCGGCGGCGGGGCCGCGGTCGTCACCCGAGGCGGCCTCGGGGACGAGCACCCCGAGAGCGCGACGACGGCGGCCGCGAGGCCTCCGGTCAGCAGGGCCCTGCGGGCCGGAAGTCCTGTCGTGTGCATGGGTGGTACCCCTCGGTGCCGCGCAGACGCGTCGTACGTCGTGACGACCGCGATTGTTCAGCGCGCCGCGGGCGCCCGGACGGCAGGCACACGCGGGCGCACACCCCATTGGCACGGACGGCCCACACCCCGGGCGGGCCCCGCCGAAAGCCGACGGCCCGCCCGGCGCGTGCGGCGGTCAGGACACGATGTCCTTGCGGGCGAACCCACGGAACGCGAGCGCGAACAGCACCAGCGCGTACGCCACCGACACCGCCGTCCCCTTGACCATCCCGCCCCACTCCAGCTGCGGCTGCAGCGCGTCCGCCCACGCGAACTGCCAGTGCGCCGGCAGGAACTCCCGCCAGGAGCCGAGCGCCGTCACCGCGTCCAGCACATTGCCGACGATCGTCAGACCGACCGCCCCGCCCACCGCACCCAGCGGCGCGTCCGTCCGGGTCGACAGCCAGAACGCCAGCCCGGCCGTGACCAGCTGCGACACGAAGACGAACGCCACGACCAGGGCGAGGCGCGGCACGGTGTCCGCGGCCGGCAACGAGCCGCCCGTGGGCAGCTTCAGCGGTCCCCACCCGTACGCGGCCGTGCCCGCCGCCAGTGCCACCAGCGGCAGCAGCACCATCGCCGCCAGGCTGAAGCCCAGCGCCACCACCAGCTTGCTCCACAGCAGCCGGGCCCTCGGCACCGGCGAGGCCAGCAGGTAGCGCAGCGAGGACCAGCTCGCCTCCGACGCCACCGTGTCCCCGCAGAACAGCGCCACCGGTACCACCAACAGGAAGCCGGCCGAAACGAACAGACAGGTGGCCGCGAAGTTCGCGCCCGAGGCCGTCGCCGTGTCGATGAGCGTGATCCGCCCGTCCCCGCCCCCGCGGCCGCCGTCCCGTCCGCCGCCCACCGCGAACGCGACGATCATGACGAAGGGGAGCGCGGCCAGCACCCCGGCCATCACCAGCGTCCGCCGCCTGCGCCACTGGCGCAGTGCCTCCACGCGCAGCGGCAGCGTACGGCTCGCCCGGTAGCCGGGGGCCACCTCTGTCACGGTCTCCGTCACGGCGCTCACGCCGCACCTCCGATCAGGGTGAGGAACGCGTCCTCCAGCCGCCGGTGCGGCCCCACTGCGGACACCGGCACCTCCAGCCGTACCAGCTCGGCGATCAGCCCGGCGGCCGTCGCTCCCTCCAGCCGTACCAGCAGCCCGTCGTCGGCCGCCGCCACGGAACCCACTCCCTCCAGAGCGGCCACCTTGCCCACGACCCCTTCGTCCACCGGCTCCGCCAGCGTCACCAGCAGCACGTCCCCGCCGCCCGTGATCTCCGCGACCTCGCCGGCCTGCACGAGCCGTCCGCGGTCCATGACCACCAGGTGGGTGCACGACTGCTCGACCTCCGACAGCAGATGACTCGAGACGATGACCGTCCGCCCGCCCGCCGCGTACCGGATCATCACGTCCCGCATCTCCCGGATCTGCGGCGGGTCCAGACCGTTCGTCGGCTCGTCGAGGATCAGCAGGTCCGGCATCCCGAGCATGGCCTGCGCGATCGCGAGCCGCTGTCGCATGCCCTGCGAGTACGTGCGCACCGCGCGCTCCAGCGCATCGCCCAGGCCGGCGATCTCCAGGGCCTGCGCCATGTGCGCGTCCTCGGCCGGGCGGCCGGTGGCCTGCCAGTACAGCTCCAGGTTGGCCCGCCCCGACAGGTGCGGCAGGAAACCGGCCCCCTCGACGAACGCCCCGACGCGCGACAGCACCGGAGCACCGGCCCGTACCGCGTGCCCGAACACCCGGATCTCCCCGGCGTCCGGCGAGATCAGCCCCATCAGCATCCGCAGGGTGGTGGTCTTTCCGGCGCCGTTGGGCCCGAGCAGGCCCAGGACCTGCCCCTTCTCCACCCGGAACGACAGGTCTCGCACCGCATACCGGTCCTGTGCCCTTGCGTACCGCTTCGTCAGACCGGTGATTTCAAGCGGTACGCCGGCCAGCGCGGGGTCGGGCTGCGGTACCCCGGCCCGCGCCCCCGCACCCTCCCGGCCGGTCCTCCGGATCCCCAGCAGCGCCGCGGCCAGCAGCGCAGCACCCAGCGGCAGCCCCCAGGTCCACGCGGGCAGCCCCGCCGAGGCGGTCCGTACCCCGTCGGCCACCGGAACGGCCAGGGCGCCCTGCGCCGCGACCGTGTAGGTGGCCGGCGCGGCCGGGGACGCGTAGCCGAGGTCGGTGGCGGCGACGACCAGCCGCAGCCGGTGCCCGGCCTCCACGGCGTGGTCGACGGCCGGGAGCCGCAGCTGCACTGTCGCCCCCTGCTGCGCGTTCTCCACGCGCACCGGGGCGACCAGCTGGCTCGGCAGCACCGCCTGGCGCCCGTCGGGCCCGACGTCGTACAGCTTGCCGAACAGGACGGCAGAACCGTCCGCCGCCGTCGACCTCACGTTCAGGGTGACGGTCGGCGTCCCGGTGATCCGTACCTCCCCGGCCAGCGGCTGCGACTCGAACCGGGCGTTCTGCCCGGGGAAGTCCAGCGAGAGCCCGGCCCCGAACGCGGCGAGCTGCCCGCCGATCCCCGGCAGGGACGACAGCGCGGGCGGAGCGCCGCCCGCCGGATTGCCGAAGCTCTGCTCCCGGCCACTCAGGGCGAACTCCCGGGGACCGGACGTCAGCCCCGGGTAGCGCTCGCCGCTCGCGCCGCGCAACCGGACCGCCCCGTCGGTGGAGTCGATACCGCCGGAGCGCGAGACGCGGAAGGCCGGGCCGGTGTCCGCGCCCCGGCCGTCCTTCAGGTAGCGGTCGAACCAGGCGGCCACCCGGGCCTCGACCCGGCCCGACTCGCGCATGCCGCCGTCGTGTCCGCCGGCCGCCCAGTCCACGGACACGGGCGCACCGTTCGCCGCGATCGCCTTCGCCATGGCGTCGGCCTGGTCCAGCGGGAAGAGGGAGTCCTCCTGGCCCTGCACGATCAGGGTCGGCACCTTGATCCGGTCGCCGACCGCCGACGGGCTGCGCCGCTCCAGCAGGGCGCGGGCCTCGGCGTCGGGTTTCCCGGCCACCGCGACCCGCTCGTACATGGCGCACAGCTCCGGCTGGAACCGCCCGCAGGCCGTGGCCGTAGCCGTGTCCGCGGTGCCGGAGGCGGGGGCACCCTCCGCTGCGGGGTTGCCCGCCGGCAGGGCCCCGGGCTGCATCCCGTCGGCGGAACCGGTGGTGAAGAACAGCCCCGCCCACAGCTTCTTGAACACGCCCTGAGGGAAGAGGGAGTCCGCGAGGTTCCAGTACGTGATCTGCGGGGCGATCGCGTCGATCCGCCGGTCGTATCCGGCGGCGAGCAGCGAGACCGCCCCGCCGTACGAGGCCCCGGCGACGCCGACGCGCGGGTCGCCGTCGCCGTCGAGCCGCACCTCGGGCTGCTGCGCGAGCCAGTCGACGAGCCGCGACACGTCCTTGACCTCGTGCTCCGGGTCGTTCAGCCCGATCTGCCCGCCGGAGCGGCCGAAGCCGCGCGCCGACCAGGTCAGGACGGCGTACCCGGCCCGGGCCAGCTGCTCGGCCTGCGCGCGGACGTCGTCCTTGCTGCCGCCGAAACCGTGCCCGAGGAGCACGGCGGGCCGCTTGCCGCCGCCGCCCGCCGTGAAGTACGAGGTGTCGATCCCGGCGCCGGGCATCTCCACCGTCCGGTCCTGGCGGTGCACGGGAGTCGCCCCGCCGGACGCGGCGGCGGTCCACGTACCGGCCCCCGCGACGACGGCGAGCGCGGCGGCGCCCGCGAACAGGCGGCTTCGGCGGCGCCGTGGCGGCCGGAGCTTCGGCAATCGGAGCTTCATACGGGAACCCTAGACGCCGGGCCGCCCGGCCCTGAGCGCCCCCAGGCGGAACCGCCCACCTCCTCGAGGAGTACACGGGCGGCCCGGCATACCGCACCCGCGGTACCCGGACCCGACCTGCGCCGCACGCCGAGCGGCGGGAGGATGACGGCATGCTGCTCGCCGAGGTCGCGCGCGTGTCCCGGGAGGTCGCCGAGACCTCCGCCCGGTCCCGGAAGACCGCCCTGCTCGCGGAGCTGTTCGCCGCGGCGCCCCCCGAGGAGGCCGGCCTGGTCATCTCGTACCTCGCCGGGCGGCTCCCGCAGGGCCGGCCCGGCATCGGGTGGCGAGCGCTCGGCCGGGAGGTCGAGCCCGCCGCCGAACCCACCCTGACCGTCACCGCCGTCGACGCGGCGGTGACGGAGCTCGCCGCAGTGGCGGGCGCGGGCTCGCAGGCCGAGCGGCGCCGGATCCTCGACGCCCTGCTCGGCGCGGCCACCGGACCCGAGCAGCGGTTCCTGCGCAGCCTGCTCTCCGGCGAGGTCCGCCAGGGCGCCCTCGACGCGGTCGCGCTGGAAGGGGTCGCCGCGGCCTCGGGGGTGCCGGCCGCCGAGCTGCGCCGGGCCGTGATGGTGGACGGATCGCTGCCCCGGGTGGCTGCGGCGGCGCTGGCCGGCGGCGCGGCGGTCCTGCGCGAGGTCACGCTGCGCGTCGGGCAGCCCGTACAGCCGATGCTGGCGAACACCGCCAAGTCGGTGGCCGAGGCCCTGGCCGCGCTCGGGCCCTGCGCGGTGGAGGAGAAACTCGACGGGATCCGGGTGCAGGTGCACCGGGACGGGGACGACGTACGGGTGTACACGCGCTCCCTTGACGAGATCACCGGCCGGCTGCCGGAGGTGGCGCAGCTTGCGCGGGCGCTGCCGGGCGAGCGGTTCATCCTCGACGGCGAGGTGATCGGGCAGACACCGGACGGCCGGCCGGTGCCCTTCCAGGAGGTCGCGAGCCGGGTCGGATCGCGGGTCGACGTCGAGACCGCGCGGCGGACACTGCCCGTCGTCCCGTACTTCTTCGACGTGCTGGCGGCGGGGGACGAGGTGCTCCTCGACCTCCCGGTTCGCGAGCGGTACGCGGTGCTCGCCGCCCTCGTGCCGCAGGAGTCCCGGGTCCGCCGGCTCGCCGTCGAGGCTCCGCAGGAGCAGGCGGCCGCCGCCGAGGAGTTCTGGGCCGAGACCCTGCGCCGCGGCCACGAGGGGGTGATGGTCAAGGGCCTCGACTCCACCTACGCGGCCGGGCGGCGCGGCAGACACTGGCTCAAGGTGAAACCGGTGCACACGCTCGACCTCGTGGTGCTCGCGGTCGAATGGGGGCACGGCCGGCGCACCGGGCTGCTGTCGAACCTGCACCTCGGGGCCCGGGCCGCCGACGGCACGTACGCCATGCTCGGCAAGACCTTCAAGGGGCTCACCGACGAGATGCTGCGCTGGCAGACCGCCCGGCTGCGGGAGCTGGCGGTGGAGGACGACGGCTTCACCGTCCGGGTGCGGCCCGAGCTGGTCGTGGAGATCGCGTACGACGGCCTCCAGCGCTCCCCGCGCTACCCGGCCGGGGTCGCCCTGCGCTTCGCGCGGGTGCTGCGACACCGCCCGGACAAGCGTGCGGACGAGGCGGACACGGTGGAGACGGTGCTCGGCGGGAGCTGAGGGAACCCCCGTTTTGCCTCAGAGGCAAGGGAAATTGCCAGACAGGCAGGATTCTGGCTCAATCGGGCTATGATATCCGGTCCTGCCCCCGGCCCCGAAGGCCCCGAGCGTCCCGACGATCCGGTCGGCACCGACGTCGGCGCCGATGAGCTGCCCTCCGTGGCTCCGCAGCTGCGTGAGCTGCGGCGCCGCGCCGGGCTCACCCTGGAGGCCGCCGCCGCGCGGGCCCGGCTCTCGCCCGCGCACCTGTCCCGGCTGGAGACCGGGCGGCGCCAGCCCTCGCTGCCGCTGCTGCTCGGACTCGCCCGCACCTACGGTACGACGGTCTCGGAACTGCTCGGCGAGACCCCCGCCGTCGCCGATCCCATCGTACGGGCGGGCGGGCCCGGCGCCCGCGAGGCCGACGGGTGGACGTACTGGCAGGCAGGCGGCCCCGGCCGCGGGATGCAGGCGCTGCGCGTGCACGTCCCGCACGGGCGCAGCCAGGGCGAGCTGGTCCGTGTCCACCCCGGCGAGGAATGGCTGTACGTCCTCAAGGGGCGGCTGCGGCTGCACCTGGCGGAGACCGAGTACCTGCTGGAGCCGGGGGACAGCGCGCACTTCGACTCGCTGACCCCGCACCGGATCGGCGCGGCCACCGCGGGCGGAGCCGACCTGCTGTTCGTCCACACCCTGCTGCAGAGCAGCCTCGCCGGGCTGTGCCTCGGCGGCGGCACAAGCGCCCACCAGCAGCCCTAGCCCAGGAGCCCCACCATGAACATCCAGTCCAAGTTCCCGCGTGGTCTGGTGATCCGGCTGATCGCCTACTTGTTCGTCGGCCACCTCTTCGCCTTCTTCGTCTACCTCCTCTTCGTCCTGGGCGGCCAGAACCAGTGACCGAAGGCCGGGGCCCGCGACTCTGGAAACGTGCAGGTCCTGTCGCTACCCTCCGCGCATGATTTCCACGGTTGTCTGGGGTACCGGCAACGTCGGCCGTTTGGCCATCCGTGCCGTAGAGGCCCATCCGGCGCTGAAACTGGCCGCCGTCATCGTCCACCATCCCGGCAAAATCGGCCGCGACGCGGGCCGGCTCGGCGAACTCGACCACGACACCGGGGTCCTGGCCACCGACGACATCGAGGCGGTCCTGGCCGCCCGGCCGCAGGCCGTCGTCTACGCGGCCTCCGGCGACACCCGCCCCGACGACGCCCTCGCCGACATCACCCGGGCCGTCCGGGCCGGCGCGGTCGTCGTCAGCCCCGCCCTCTACCCGCTCTACGACCACCGCAACGCCCCGCCCGAGT
This sequence comes from Streptomyces katrae, assembly GCF_000717655.1. Lineage (GTDB taxonomy): Bacteria > Actinomycetota > Actinomycetes > Streptomycetales > Streptomycetaceae > Streptomyces > Streptomyces katrae_B. The sequence goes on along the minus strand of NZ_JNZY01000011.1, from coordinate 107,059 downwards.
TCCGCGATCCGGTGGCCGCCGCCGTCGCGGAGGGCGGCGGCTCGCTCTTCGCCTCCGGCGTCGACCCCGGCTGGGGCAACGACGTACTCCCGCTCCTGCTCAGCGGACTCGGCAGCACCATCGACGCCATCCGCTGCCAGGAGATATTCGACTACTCCACCTACGACCAGCCGGACTCCGTCCGCTACCTCGTCGGCATGGGCCAGCCCATGGACTTCGAGCCGATGATGCTGATGCCGTCCGTCCCGACCATGCTGTGGGGCGGGCAGATCCGCATGATGGCCCGGGCGCTGGGCGTCGAACTCGACGGGATACGCGAGACCGTGGACCGCCGCGCCCTCGACACCACCGTCACGACCCGCACCATGGGCGAGTTCGCGGCCGGTACCCAGGGCGCCATCCGCTTCGAGGTGCAGGGCATCGTCGAGGGTGAACCCCGCCTCGTCATCGAGCACGTCACCCGTATCCACGCCTCTTGCGCCCCCGACTGGCCCACGCCGCCCGACGGAGGTGACGGCGCCCACCGGGTGGTCATCGAGGGCCGCCCGCGCATCGAGGTCACCGTCGAGGCCACCGACGAGGGCGAGAACCGCTCGGCAGGCGGCAACGCCACCGCCGTCGGCCGCCTGGTCGGCGCCATCGACTGGCTGGTGGAGGCCGAACCGGGCCTCTACGACGCCCTCGACATCCCCCTGCGCCCCGCCATCGGCAAGCTCGGAAGGAAAAAGCCATGAGGATCGACATACCCGAGGGCCAGCACCCGATCGAGTACGTGTGGGGCGACATGGTCCCCGGGATCGGGATGGCCGCCGCGAACTTCTCCCTGTCCGTGTACGCCCACACCACCCTGGGGCTGCGCGAGTTCGAGGCCGCCCGGCTGCGCGTCGCGCAGATCAACGGGTGCGTGTTCTGCCTCGACTGGCGGACCGAACGGGACGGGGAGAAGGTCGAGGAGGAGTTCTCCGACGCCGTCACCGAGTGGCGCACCACGGACCGCTTCGACGAACGGACCCGGCTGGCCGCGGAGTACGCGGAGCGGTACACGCTCGACCACCACAACCTCGACGAGGAGTTCTGGGAGCGGATGACCGCGCACTACAGCCAGCTCGAGATCGTGGAGCTGACGATGAGCATCGGGTCCTGGCTGGCCTTCGGCCGGCTCAACCACGTGCTCGGCCTCGACAGTGTCTGCGTACTGCCGGGGCACTGACGCCGGTTGCAGGGCAACGGGTCCGGGGCCGGTCGGTACGTCCGACGGCCCCGGGGCTGTGGGCGGATCGCCTACAGGTCGGTGGCGATGATCTTCTCGATGTTGCGTTCCGCGAGCGCCGTGATGGTGACGAACGGGTTGACGCTGGTGTTGCCGGGGATCAGCGCGCCGTCGATCACGTACAGGCCGGTGTAGCCGTACAGGCGGCCGTAGTTGTCGGTGGCCTTGTTCAGGACCGCGCCACCGAGCGGGTGGTAGGTGAGGTGGTCGCCCCAGATCTTGTTGGTGCCGAACAGGTCCGTGCGGTAGATCGTCCCCTCCTTGGAGTTGATCTTGTCGAAGATGCTCTTGGCCATGTCGATGGACGGCTGCTTCCACGCCGTCTGCCAGTTCAGCTCCACCGCGCCCGAGGCCGCGTTGTACGTGAACTCGGCGCGGTGCGGGTTCTTGGTGATCGACAGGTAGAAGGAGGCGTACGTCTCGATCCCGGTCGGCAGCGGCGCCACCTCGGCGAACGCCCCGCCCGCGTCCCAATTGTCGATGCCACCGCAGGGGATGGACGCCTGGACCTTGCCGGTCGGATCCCACATGTGGTTGGCCCGCCCGCACATGACGTTGCCGTTGTCGCCCCAGCCCTTGCCGATCTCGCCGTTCAGGGAGGGCAGTGCGCCGGTGGCCTTGAGCCTGACGAGCAGTTTGCTGGTGCCGACGCTGCCGGCCGCGAAGAACACCTTGTCGGCGATCACGGTCTTGGTGGCGATGGTGGCGCCGGTGGTGTTGATCTGGTCGATGACGACGGTGTAGCCGCCGCCCGACGCGGGGGAGACGGAAGTGACCTTGTGCAGTGGGGAGACGGTGACCTTTCCCGTGGCTCTGGCCCGGGCGAGATAGGTCGTCTGAAGGGACTTCTTTCCGTAGTTGTTGCCGTACAGGATCTCGCCGGCGACGGCGGACTTGGGTGCGGTCCCCGCGGCCTCCTGCTTCATGTAGTCCCAGTCGTAGACGTCCGGGACGAAGACGAACGGGAAGCCGGAGCGCTGGGCGTGCTTGCGGCCGACACGGGCGAACTGGTAGCAGTCGACGGTGTCGAACCAGGCCGGGTCGACCAGGCCGACCCCGAGCCCGGCGTTGGCCCGCGGGTAGTAGGTCGTGTACATCTCGTCGGCGTTCACCGACGGGAGGACGGCGGCGAAGTTCGCGCGCTTCGGGGTGACCGCCATACCGCCGTTGACCAGCGAACCGCCACCGACGCCGCGGCCCTGGTAGACGATGATGCCGCCCATCTCCTCGGCGTCCAGGATCCCGGTGTAGCGGGGGATGTCCCTGTCGATCGGGAAGCCGAGGAAGTTGCTCAGCGGCTGCTTGGTCTTGGTCCGCAGCCAGTAGGAACGCTGGTCCGGACTGGTCGTGTTGCAGAAGATCTTGCCGTCCGGTCCCGGGGTGTCCCAGGCCATGCCCATCTCGATCATGTGGACGTCGACGCCGGCCTGGGCGAGTCGCAGGGCGGCTACGGACCCTCCGTAGCCGGTGCCGATCACCAGCGCCGGTACGTGCGCGCCGTTGTCGATGGGGCCGCCGGCCCCTGCCGCTGAGGCGACCGTCTGCGCGTGGGCCGGGGTGATCTGACCGGCAAGGGCAGCCGCCCCGAGAAGAGAACTTGTTCTAGCTATGAATCCACGGCGCGAGATTCCCTTGGAGCCGGGTTCGTGCAGGGCCCTGTCACTCATGTGACGTTCCTCACTCTCGGCGGAATGGGAACGAGTTCTACTGCCGGTCGCATGGGAAGTCACTACATACGTCTAGGTAACTTCCGGCCTGTCATGTCACAGGGGCGCCGGGCCGGGGGCGCCGCACCCACCCCGGCACCAGCAGGGACGCGACCGCCGCGAAGGCGCACGAGGTGGAGGCGAATTCCAGCCGCCACAGTGCTGAGCAGGCCAATGCCCCGGCGCCGAGCACCGCGCCGGAGAGCCGCAGCCACCGCTCGCCCGACAGCAGCAGGACGCCCAGGGTGGCGAAGAGGCAGCCCGCGAGGACGAGCGGCATCCACGGAACATTCACGCCGTAGCCATGGGTGTGGCCCCGGATCTCGGCGGTCGCCGGACGGCTCGCGAGGCAGTACGAGAGCACCGCGGCCGTGGCGAGACCGGCGACGGCCGGCCCCCACAGGAGACGGCGGTCCGCCGGAGCGGCGGCGAGCAGCACCCCGAACGGCACCCACACCGGCAGCACCGGCAGGGCGATCACCACCCAGGCCGTGGTGGCCGGGACGCAACCGCCGCCCGCGTGCCACACCACGGCCTCCACCAGCTGATGGGCCCCCAGCAGCAACGGCAGCGCGGCGACGGGCAGGTCGCGGGGCCGCCGTACGCGCGCCACGCACACGATCCCGGCGGCGGTGATGACCGCACCCGCCGTCAGATCGGCCGGGGCGTTCCAGCACATGGCGCGCAGGTCAGGGCTTCGCCGTCCTCGGGGGTTCGAGCGGCGGGGAGGTCGTCGCGCAGAAGGTGTGGCACTCCGGGTGGCACCCCGCCCCCGGCACGGGCTTGCGCACGGTGGTCCAGGCCACGGCGGCGCCCGCCACCAGCAGCCCCGCGCACCACAGCATGGCCCGCCCGAACGCGGCGTCGAACTCGGACGCCGAACGGTACGCGTCCGGCCCCATGCCGGCCAGCAGCGGCAGCGCCGCCACCGCCAGCAGTCCGGCCGCCCGCGCGGCCGCGTTGTTGATGCCGCTGGCCAGGCCCGCCCGGCCGGGGTCCACCGAGGACAGCACGGTCGCCGTCAGCGGAGCCACCAGGGCCACCATGCCCATGCCCATCACGACCAGCGCCGGCAGCACGTCCTGTACGTACGAGGCATCCGGCCCCACCCGCAGCATCAGCAGCAGCCCGGCCGCGCACAGCAGCGGCCCCACGGTGAGCGGGATCCGCGGCCCGATCTTCTCCCCGAGCGCCCCCGACCGCGCCGAAAGCAGCAGCATCAGCGCGGTCGTCGGCAGCAGCGCCGCCCCCGCGGCCAGCGCCGAGTAGCCGGAGACCACCTGCAGCTGGAGGACGACGAGGAAGAAGAACCCGCTGAAGGCCGCGTACACGAACAGGGTGACCACGTTGACGGCGGTGAACTGCCGGGAGGCGAAGATGTCGGGCGGCAGCATCGGATCGGCCCGGTGCCGTTCGACGTAGATGAACACGGCGGCCAGCAGCACGCCCCCGACGGCCGAGGCGATCACCAGCGGGGATCCGGAACGGGCCTCGATCAGCGCGTACGTCACCAGGGCCAGGGCTGCGGCCCCCAGGGCCGCACCGAGCACGTCGAACCGCCCGTGCGCCTGCGGATCACGCGATTCCGGTACGTGCCGCAGGGCGATCGGCGCGCACACCGCGGCCACCGGCACGTTCAGCAGGAACACCCAGCGCCAGCCGGGCCCGTCCACCAGCCAGCCTCCGACGAACGGCCCCACGGCCGCGCCCACCCCGCCGAACCCCGACCACAGCCCGACGGCCCGGGCCCGGTCCCCGGCGGCGATCGAGCCCTGGATCAGCGCGAGCGAACCGGGGGTCAGCAGGGCGCCGCCGATGCCCTGGAGCGCCCGCGCGGCGATCAGGATCCCGGCGTTCGGCGCGATCCCGCAGAGCAACGAGGCGGCCGCGAACCACACCACGCCGAGGACGAAGACCCGGCGCCGCCCGAACCGGTCGCCCAGCGCCCCGCCGACCAGGATCAGCGCGGCCAGGGTGAGCATGTACGCGTTGACCGTCCACTGGAGGACGGCCAGGTCGGCGCCCAGGTCCACCCCGATGGTGGGGAGGGCGACGTTGACGACGGTCGAGTCGAGCAGGGCCATGGTCGACCCGAGCACGGTGGCCAGCACGATCCAGCGGCCCCGGGCGGAGGCGAGCGGCACACCGGGCCCGGCCGGAACGTGCTCTTCCGTACCCGGCGCTGGATCGGTCATGCCTTCAGGCTCGCCCGCCGGGGCCGCAATGGCCACCCCGGGCGGGCAGCATACGGCTCATTAGGCCCTCTTGTAATGCGCATGACCCCTCCTTCACCATGACCGCGCACGTCACGCACGCCCTTCCCGCACAACCTGCACACGGCGTCCGAGGAGGACCACACGTGGCCCAACGCAACAGACGACGATCCTTACGCGCGGCGCTGGCCGCTCTCACCGCCGCCCTGCTGTTACCCGTCGGCGCGGGCGTGGCCGCGGCCGCGCCGGAACCCGGGCCCACCCCCGGAGCGGCGGAGCGCAAGATCGAGCCGAAGCTCCGTGCCCAGCTCGACGACTCCGGCAAAGCCGCCTTCTGGGTCTACCTGGGCAGCGCCGCCGACCTCTCGGCGGCGGGCAGGGAGCGGACCCGCGCCGCCAAAGCGGAAACGGTTCTGCATGCCAAGCAGCAGCACGCCGCGCGCAGCCAGGCCGAGGTGATCAAGGCCCTGGACGGCGCCAAGGCCGAGTACACCTCCTACTGGATCGTGAACGCCGTCCGCGTCGTCGGCAGCCAGAAACTCGCCGGAACCCTCGCGCAGCGCCCCGAGGTCTCCCGGATCGACGCCGACGACAAGGTCACCCTCCCCAAGCCCGCCGAGGGCAAGCGGGAGAAGGCCGCCGCCGACGCCGTCGAGTGGAACATCGACCGCATCAAGGCCCCGCAGGTCTGGGACCAGCTCGGGGTGCGCGGCGAGGGCATCGTCGTCGCCAACATCGACAGCGGCGTCGACTACACGCACCCGGCCGTGAACGGCCAGTACCGCGGCAGGAACGCCGACGGCTCGTACGACCACGACTACAACTGGTTCGACCCGGCCGGCGTCTGCCCCACCGCAGCCCCCTGCGACAACAACGACCACGGCACCCACACCATGGGCACGATGGTCGGCGACGACGGCGGCGCCAACAAGATCGGCGTGGCTCCCGGCGCCCAATGGATCGCCGCGAAGGGCTGCGAGACCAACTCCTGCTCCGAGGCCTCCCTCCTCGCCGCCGGCCAGTGGATCGTCGCCCCGACCGACCTGAACGGCCGGAACCCCCGCCCCGACCTCGCCCCGCACATCGTCAACAACTCCTGGGGCAGCGCGACGCACGACGACTGGTACCAGCAGATCGTCGACGCCTGGCGCGCCGCCGGCATCTTCCCCGCCTTCTCCAACGGGAACTCCGGCCCCGGCTGCGCCACCAGCGGATCACCCGGCGACTACGCGAGCTCCTACAGCTCCGGCGCCTTCGACATCAACGGGGCGATCGCGCCGTTCTCCTCGCGCGGCGCGGGACCCGGCGGCATCATCAAGCCCGACATCGCGGCCCCCGGCGTGAACGTCCGCTCCTCCGTCCCCGGCGGCGGGTACGAGGCCTTCTCCGGCACCTCCATGGCCTCACCGCACACCGCGGCCACCGTGGCCCTGCTCTGGTCCGCCGCACCCGCCCTCGAAGGCGACGTCGCGCAGACCGAGCAGCTGCTGAACGGCACCGCCCAGGACACCGACAACGGCCAGTGCGGCGGCAACGCCGCCGACAACAACGTCTTCGGCGAGGGCAAGCTCGACGCGCTCGCCGCCGTCTCGGGCGCCCCGCGCGGCGCCATCGGGGCCGTCTCCGGCACCGTCCGCTCCGGCGGGGAGCCGGTCGCGGGCGTGAAGGTCACCGCCACCGGACCGATCGGACGTACGACGACCACCGCGGCCGACGGCAGCTACACCTTCCGCTCCCTGTCGGTCGGCGCCTACACCCTGACGGCCTCCAAGTTCGGCTACGGCCAGGAGACCGCCACGGCGACGGTGACCGAGAACGCCACCGCCACCGGAGACTTCACCCTCACCCAGGCCCCCTCCGGCAAGCTCACCGGCACCGTCACCTCGGCCGCCGGACCCGCCGCGGGCGCCACCGTCACCGTCACGGACACCCCGGTGACCGCGACCGCCGACGCGCAGGGCCGCTTCGAGGTCACCCTGCCGCACGGCACGTACGAGGTACGGGCCGCGCACTCCTCCCGCTGCGTCACCGGCGGCAGCGCCACGACCACCGTCGCCGGCGACACCACGGTGGCGGTCACCCTGCCCGAGCGCACCGACGGCTACGGCTACGCCTGCTCCAGCGCGGGCAGCCGCCCGTACGCGGCGGGGGACCGGCAGCTCGCGCTGACCGGCGACAACACCACCGAGCGCGTCGACCTCCCCTTCCCCGTCCCGCTGTACGGCAAGACGTACGGCCAGGCCTGGATCGGGACGAACGGCACGGTCAGCTTCGGCGGCAACAACACCGGTGACATCAACGGGGACATCCCGAGCACGGCCACGCCCAATGCAGCCCTGTACCCGTTCTGGGACGACCTGATCGTGGGCGCGGCCGGCAGCGGCTCGGGCGTCTTCACCGCCGTCACCGGCACCGCCCCGCACCGGACGTACGTGATCGAGTGGCGCGAGGTGTCCCACTGGTCGGCGCAGACCGACAAGTTCTCGTTCTCGGCGGCGATCGGCGAAGACGGCACCGTCGCCTACACGTACAAGGGGACGGGCGGCACCGGCATCAAGGGCGGTTCCACGGCCACGGTCGGCGTGGAGAACGCGGCGGGCACGGACGCCTTCAAGTACTCCTTCAACCAGGCGGTCGTCACCGACGGGCTCGCCATCGCCTTCCGGACCACCAAGAGCGGCGTGGTCGCGGGCCGGGTGCTCGACGCGAACGACGGCAACGGCGTGGCGGGAGCCACGGTGACCGTCGGCACCGGCGACACGGCGGTGTCGGCGACCACGGCGGCGGACGGCGGATACGTCGTCCAGAGCCCGTCCGGTGCGCGGACGGTGTCCCTCACCGCCCCCTCGTACGAATCCGCGGCGGCGACGGTCGACGTCAAGGCGGCCGGCGTCACGACGGTGACGCAGTCGCTGCGCACGGGCCGGGTCACCGCCGCCAAGCCCGCGGTGGAGGTGGTCCTCCCCGCGGACCAGAAGCGGACCCGCACCCTCGACCTCACCAACCCGGGCCTCGGCACGGACTTCACGGTGACCGAGGACGCGGCCTGGCTGACCGCCACCCCGGGGACGGGGAACCTGCCGACCGGTGGCAAGGCCGCGGTCACGCTGGCCGTGGACACCAAGGGCCTGGCCGCCGGGACGGTCCTCACGGCCGACCTGAAGATCACCTCGGCCAGTGGGCGGGCGCCGGTGCTCACGGTGCCGGTCAAGGTCGTCGTCCCGCGCTACCAGGTCGCCCTGGACGCGGGCTCCGACTACACGGCCACGGACACCCTGGGCGACAGCTGGTCCCCGGACCGCAAGTACACGGCCGGCTCGTACGGCTACCAGGGCAACTCCTCGGTGCAGGCCACCGGGCGGACCATCGCCGGCACGGCCGAGCAGAAGCTGTTCCGCAACGCCCGTGAGGGCATGTACGAATACCGCTTCGACAACGTCCCGAACGGCACGTACACCGTGGAGCTCGGCTTCGCGGAGCTGTCCTCGACGAAGCCGAACAAGCGCGTCTTCGACGTCCTGGCCGAGGGCACGCAGGTCCTGCCGTCGCTGGACATCTCGCTGGAGGCGGGCACGTACACGGCCCTGACCCGGACGTACACGGTCACGGTCGCGGACGGGGTCCTCAACGTCCGCTTCGTCGCGCACGGGGGCTACGGCAAGCCGTTGCTGAACTCCCTGCGGGTGACGGACCGCCCCGACAAGAGCTGACGCGGTCGGGCGGGTCTTTCCGGGGGCGGGGCGCCGTGGGGCGCCCCGCCCCTCCCGTGTCACCGCAGGAACGGCCGGTCGAGGTCCGCGACGGTGTGCAGCGGGGCCGCGGCGCGCAGGACGACGTCGAGGGCGCGCTGCGGATCGCAGGTGTACATGCCGCTGGCCCAGGCGGCGTTGGCCTCGATCACCGACCAGCGGCCGTCCGCGACGCCGACGTCGACGACGATCGCGGACGGGAGGGTGGCGAAGGGCAGCCGCTCGGCGAAGGCCACCGCCTCAGGAGCCGCCGGGCCGAGGCTCAGGCCGCCGTCCTCGGCGTAGCGGCTCGCGGTGTGCACGGCGCCGTCGAGGAGGTACATCCGGTACTCGGCCGTGAAGCGCGTGACGTCGCTGACCAGCACCTCGGTCTCCGGGTCCACGGCGTCCGGGCCGGGGAGGCGGGAGCCGTCGGCGTAGACGAGGGCCGGGATCGACTTGTCGTTCGGCGACTTCACGAAGACGGGCCGGCGCAGTGCGTAGGCCTCGCGGATCGGCACCAGGCGGACCTCCCGCCCGGTGAACTCCTGCGGCAGCCGCGCCAGCCAGTCCGCAGGGGCCTCCAGCAGGCCGATCCCGACCCGCGGCGCCACGGCATCGGCGAAGGCCGGACCGGCATGCAGGTGCCGTGCGCGCAGCCCGTCGGGCACGGCGAAGGTGTCCAGCCGTACGGTGTCCAGCCCGCGCGCGCGGGCGGCGTCCCGGAGCCGGGCGGCGGAGTCGGTGATACGGGGCGGCAGGATCAAGGTCACGAACAGACCCTGCCAGCCGCCCTGCCGAACGGCACATGCTTTTCCGGCCACGGGCGCGGGCCCTGCCGGGGCACGCGGCCTGCCGGGCCGCCGGACCCACGGGCCGGCGGGCCGCCGGGTCACGGGCCCTGCCGGGCCGGGGGCAGCCCGCCTTCGGCCTTCGGCTGTCGGCCGGCGGGCGGCAATTGGCACACGGCTGGCATTCGGGTGGCCCCGGGGCGAATCCGCGCCGACTTCATGGCGACGCTCTCGCGAGGGCGGTCGGCGTGTGGCTAGCGTGGGGAACCATGACGCTCCAGAGCGACCATGCCGATGCGGCCGAGCCGGCCGACACAGCCGCGCGAGCCGCCGTGGCCGACGCGGCCAAGACAGCCGACGGTGCCGAGCGGGCGGGCGGGGACCATGCGGCCGACGTGGGCCGGGTGGCCGACGCGGCCGGCGTGGCGGACCTGGCCGACCCCGTCGCTGCGCTCTGCGTGGCCGGGCGGGTGCGGGGCGTGGTGCAGGGCGCGGATCCCGATGCGGTGTGGGCCCTCGGAGGGCCGGGCGGGGTTCACGGCGCCACGGCGGTTGACGGCTCGGCCCTCGACGTCGGCGGGCTGGTTCCCGTGCTCGCGCTGTGGCCCGTGATCGGCAGCCTCGTCGCCGAGAACGAGCTGCGGCTGCACACCCCCCTCGCTGCGTACGGCGTCGAAGCCGAAGCCGGCATCACCACCCACCACCTGCTCAGCCACTCCACCGGCCCCGTGGCCCACGCCGCTCTCACCCGTCTCGCCGAGCACCTCACCGGCAGCCCCCTCGCCGAGCTCGCCGCCACCCGCATCTGGCACCCCCTCGGCATGACCGGCACCCGCTTCGCCGACGGCACCCTGCGCGCCCCCCTGGCCGACCTCGGCCGCTTTCTGATCCACCTCGTCTCTCCGGTGGACCACCACCCGGTCTCCCGCGCCTGGATCACCGAGTCCCTCCGCATCCGGACGGGCGAGCTGACCCCCGCCCGGGGCCTGCTCTGGCACCCGTCCCGGCACGGCACCTGGTCGTACGGCGAAGCCCCCGCGGTCTGGGTGTCCCCCCGGCTCCGCCGTTGGGCGATCCTCCTCCCCACCCACCCCCCGGGCCCCCTCCGCCAGACCTTCCGCGACGCCGCCTTCGCGCCGACTCCCTCTCCCTGAGCGCACATTGAGGTGAGGGGGCGAGGGGGAGAGGTACTCGTAGAGCGGGGATGCCGGCCGACAAGGCCGACGAGGCAGTGACGCCCGTGCGGCGGCGCCGGTCGGCCCGGGCACCGAGCACGACGCCCGTACCTCGTACCTCTCCGCCCGGGCTCGACATCGACGCGCTGCGTGCGACCGGACCCGCTCGCGTGGTGCTCGGGGCGCGGTCGCCGCGAGGCCGACGTACGGTGAGCTCGATGTCACCGACCGTTGGTTTCCGGCTGCGCACGGAGGTACACGGATGCGCACGCTTCACGAGGCCGCCCTCGACGTGCTGCGCGTACGGCGTCGGCGCCCGCCGGAGGACCCCGCCGCCCGCAACGGCCGCCCCGCGCGGCCTCCGGCGGCCCGATCCCGGGGAGGTGGTGCAGCCATGACCGGTCCCCGCACGACCCAGTCGGCCGTTTCACGAGGACAGCAGGCGCGGGCCGGGCGCGCCGGGTCCGTCCGGTTCGTCGCCGGACGCGCCCTCCCGCTCTTCGTCCGGGGCTCCGGCGGTGCCCGCCCGGTCTTCTCCGCCGACGCGCTGCGCGCCCTGCGGGCCCGCCACGGCGGGGCTCCCGTCCTCGTCCGCGGGCTGTCCGGGGCCGTACTCGTCCTGCTGGACCGGCAGGAACTGCGGCAGTTCTACGAAGCCGAGGCCGACGCCGAGGCCGCGGTGCTGTCGTCCGGCGCCGGCGGGATCCGCCCGTGCGGAGCCGTCAGCAGCATCATCGCCGAGGAGGCCCGGCACCTCACCGCCGCCGCCACCCTCGACCTGGCCCGCGCCCGGCACACCGTGGCCCGCGCCGCCCGGCGCATCGTGCTCGGCGACGCCGCCGCCGCGGACGAGCACCTCACCGGCCTGCTCGGCCGCCTGCGCCGCCGCGGCCGGGAGCGTGCCGGGGCGGCCGACGGGCACGCCCGGCTCGGCCGGGCCGGCGCGTACGCCGACCGGGAGGAGCGGGCCCTGCGGGCCATGGACTGCATCCCCGCGGCCCTGCTGCGCACCCTGCTCCTGCTCGCCGCCCATCCCGCCGAACAGGACGCGGCGGCCGCCGAAGCCGCCGGATCGGCGGCCCCGGGAGAGCTGCCCCGGCTGCGCGCCTGCGTACGGGAGTGCCTGCGCCTGTACCCCGCGGTGCCGGACCTGATCCGGGTGACCCGCGCCGAGACCGAGTGGAGGGGCGTGCGCCACCCGGCCGGCACCTGCGTCCTGCTGCCCGCCCATTTCCACCAGCGCGACCCGGAGCACGTGCCCGCCCCGCACGTCTTCGTACCGGGCCGCTGGAAGACCCCCGGCGCGGACGAGGACATCCGGATGGCTCCGTTCGGGCACGGCCCGGGCCGCTGCCCGGGCGACCGGCTGGGCCTGCTGATCACCACCGCGCTGTGCGCCGAGGTCTTGCGCCGGCGCCGCATCACGGGCACCCGTCCGGTGCTCGACCCGCCCGGACCGCTGCCCGTGGCGCTCGACCCGCGCGGCATCCGGCTCACCCTCACCCGCCGCTGACGCCACCTTCCCCACCGACATCCCGCGAGGATTCCATGTCCGACGCCGCGACCTCCGCGCCCACCGACCCGGACGACGAGCTGCTCGACGCCCTGTGCCGCGAGCTCGCCGAGGCCGCCGACGCCGTCGGCGAAGCCGCCCGGCACGCCTCCGAACTGGCCCTCGGCCCCCGTCTCCCGGCCGCCGCCCTGGGCCGCCGCAGGGCCCGTGCCCGCGCCCGCTCCCGGCGCGGCTGGCGCACCCTGCTGCGCACCCTCACCGATCCGGCGGGCCTGGGCTGGGCCCCGCGCGGCCGGGGTGTCGCGCGGGCCGGCTGGTTCGCCGGGATCCTCACCGGCCGCGAGAGCCTCGCCGTCAGCCTCGCCGTCTGTGGCCTCAAGGCCCGGATCCGGGTGGCGAGTGCGGGCCGCCCCGATCTGCTGGACGACCCCGACTGCGCGGCGATCCTGCGCGCCGTGGACGAGGACCGGCAGGCGGCGGCCGTCCGCGTGTTCCGCCGACTCGTGCGGGACCGGGGAGCGGAGCGGGCGTTCGCGCTGCTGTCCCCGTCCTTCGCCGACCTGTTCGCGTGGAACGCCCTGACCGACGTGAACCCCTTCAACGACCACGCCGGCTGGCAGGTGGCCACCGGCCGCGCCGTGCCCGCCGAACCGCTGCTGGGGCTCGGCGCCGCCGTACGGGCCTTCCTCGACCGGGACCGCGACCGGGATCGCTATCAGGCCCCACCTCCGGCCCCGGCCGCCCCGGCCCCCACGCACAAGGGCTGCGTCCACACCATCGGCCTCATCGGCACCGGCGGCGTCCTCCTCGTCCAGCCCTGGCGCAGCCGGTGAGCCCCGCCACGAGGCTGCGGTCCGGGCCGCCGGACCCGGCCGACGGCCTGCGCAGCCACTCCGCCGTCCTGCGCGGCCACGCGCTCCGGCTGCGCGCGGCAGCCGAAGCGCTGGACTGGCAGGGCCCGCAGGCCGACGCGTTCCGCGCCGAGGTCGCCGCCCTGGCCGATCGCTGCGCCACCGCCGCGAACGGCCTCGCCGTGGCCGCCGCGCAGCTACAGGACGAGTGACAGGAGCAGGACGAAGCCCAGGCCGACCACCGAGACGACGGTCTCCATGACCGACGAGGTCTTGATCGTCTGGCCGGCGGTCATTCCGAAGTACTCCTTGACCAGCCAGAACCCGGCGTCGTTCACGTGGCCGAAGAACAGCGAACCCGAGGTGATCGGGGCGGGCGCGGCCGCTGCCGGTATCTCGGCGCCGAGGCCTGTCACGGTGGGGGTTCTCGGCTTTCCCGGGAGGGAGCGGCGGGCGGGCACACGCCGGGCAGCGCGGACAGCGCGGCCAGGGCCCGTTCGGTGATCTCCTCGGGTGATCCGGACACGTCGACGACGACGCCGAGTTCGTCCTGCTCGAGCGGCTCCAGCGTGGCGAACTGCGAATCCAGCAGGGCGGCCGGCATGAAATGACCCGTGCGGGCCGCCATCCGCCGCTCGATCAGCGGGCGCTCTCCGGTGAGGTGCACGAACACCGCGTCGGGCGCGGCGCTGCGCAGCCGGTCGCGGTAGGCGCGCTTGAGCGCCGACGAGGCCACCACCGCGCCCCGTCCCGCGGGCCGGGCGCGGATCCACTCGCCGATGGCGTCCAGCCAGGGCCACCGGTCGGCGTCGTCCAGCGGGATCCCGGCGGACATCTTGGCCACGTTGGCCGCCGGGTGGAACGCGTCGCCCTCCACGTACGGGAGACCGAGCGCGTCCGCGAGCAGTCTGCCCACGGTCGTCTTGCCCGTCCCGGCCACGCCCATCACCACGATCACGCGCTGGGTGCCGCTCACGTCGTACCTCACTGTCTTCGTCGACATCGGTTCGTGCGACCCTCCCAGAAGCCTAAGTCGGCCTTGGCGATCACCGCGGGGGAGCACCCGCCCGGCACCGTGCTGCGCACCGACGAGATCGCCGAGCGCTTCGGCGCCCCGCGCACCGTGCTCCGCGAGGTCGTCCGCGAGCTGAGTCCATGCAGCTGGTCGAGTCCCGCCGACGGGTCGGCGTCACGGTCCGCCCCGCCGAGGAGTGGAACGTCTACACCCGCGCGTCATCCGCCGGCGCCCGCCTTCCCGTGACGGGCCTCCCGGCCGACGGAACGGAACAAGTCATTCAATAGAGTCGGGCCATGAAGTTCTTCCGGTCCAAGTCGGCCACCTCGTACGATCCCCATCTTTCCGCCCTGACGGCCCGCCAGGCCGAGCACCTTCGGGAACTGGTGCACCGTCACCACGCCGAACGGGGCGCGCAGGTCACCGTCACCGGTGACTCCGTCCACGCCCCCCAGGGCACCCGGGCCCTGCACAACCTCGCCGAGTTCGTGCGCCGCGCCGACCCGCGGGACTGGCCCCGCATCGTGGAGCAGCACTTCACCGCCCTCGACAATGCCTCCCGGTCGACGGCGGACGCCTCCGACCGGACGCTGCGCAGCGCGTACCTGCGGCTCGTGCCCGAGGACGCCATCCCGCCGCAGGCCGCCCCCTCCTTCAGTTACGCCCGCCGTATCGCGCCCGGACTGCTCGAGACGCTCGCACTCGACCTTCCCGACGCCGTACGGATCCTCGACGACCAGGACGTCGCCCGCATCGGCCTCGAGGCGGTGCGCGCCGCCGGCCGGGCCAACCTCGTCGCCGAGCCCGTCGAGTACGAGACGACGCGCACGCAGAGCGGCGGGCTGCTGCACATCGTCTCGGGCGAGTCCATGTTCGTCGCGAGCAAGGCGCTGGTCCTCGACGAGCTCGTCCGCTCCGTGACGGGGAGCCCGCTGCCGGATGACGGCGCCCTGTTCACCGTGCCCAGCCGGCACCACCTCGTCTTCCACCCGCTGGCGGACCACCACGTGGTCGACGCCGTCAACGACCTGGCCGCCTTCGGGCTCGGTGCCTACCAGGACAACAATCCGGGCCCCCTCTCACCGCGGTTGTACTGGTGGCGCCAGGGCGCCGTGACGAGCTTGACGCAGATCGACGACGCGACCCGGTCCTTCTCCGTGGTCCCGCCCGACGAACTGATGGCGGTCATGCGCCGCCTGCACGCTGCGAAGGCTTAAGGCGCCTTCTCGAAGCCGGCGAAGTAGGCGGCGGCCATGTCCTGTTCGGCGTGGCCGGCCGCCGCGGCGCGGTGGAGGCGGGCCGCGGCGGCCCGGGCCAGGTCGACGGCCACGCCCGCCCGGTCCGCCGCCTCCGCGATCAGGCCGGTGTCCTTCTCGGCGCCGTGCACCGTGAAGCTCGGGGAGAAGTCCCGTTCCAGGACCGCCTTCATCTTCGCCTGGAGGTACGGGTTGTCCATCGGGCCGCCGGTCACCGCCTGGGCGAACAGGCCCGGATCCACCTCCAGCCCCTCCGCCAGCGCGAGGGCCTCGCCGACCGCCGCCGTCAAGGTGATCGCGTACCCGACCGTCGTCAGCTTCAGGCGGGTCGCCGCCCCGGCCTCCTCCCCGGCGCGGAGCGTCTTGGCGCCCACCGCGGCGAACACCGGCTCCAGCCGCGGATCCGCCGGCCCGGAGGCCAGTACCACCAGCGACCCGGCTTCGGCGGGCTGCCGGGTCCCCTGCACCGGGGCGTCGACGAACACCAGGCCGTGCTCCCGGGCGAAGCCGGCCAGTTCCTCGAGCGCGGCCACGCCGACCGTGCTCATCTGCGCCCACACCTGCCCGGCCCGCAGCCCCGGCGCGGCTGCGGCCATGGCCTGCGCCACCGCCGCGCCGTCCGTCAGCATGGTCAGCACCACACCGGCCCCGGCGACCGCCTCGGCGGGGCTGTCCACGACGACCGCGCCCTCCGCGGCCAGCGGCTCGGCCTTCTCCCGGGTCCGGTTCCACACCCGCAGCCCGAGCCCGGCCCGCAGCAGGTTCCGGGCCATCCCCGAGCCCATGATCCCCGTGCCCAGCAGCGCGACGGTCTCCACGGCGTCACTTCCCTTCCCTGTACGTCCAGTTGCCCGTCCAGTCTGGACGCCGCGCGCCACCGCCTGGTCGCCCCACGCCCGGGGCCGCCCCCGGCGGACGGGGTCCCGCGCGGCGGCGTGCCGTCCCCAGGCCTCGGTCTCGGCGCCCATCGCGGCCTCCAGCGCAGGCGCCGGCACCGCCGGGCCGAAGCCGGTCCGCACCGCCCCGGCCTCCTCGCGTACGGCGGCCGGCCGGGCGGAGCATGCACCGGTGTCCGGCCGGGACACGAGCAGCCGGTCGCGGCCCAGCGCGGGCCGGTCCACGACCACCCGGCGGGCGGGACCGTCGAGGGCCGCCGGCATCTCCCGGTACGCGGGGAACGCGCCGCCGGCCGGGACCACCTCGCGGGAGCCGCCGGGATGCCGGACCGTGAGCGGGATCCGGGCCCCTGGGGGCCGGCCGTCACCCGGGCGGCCCGGGCCGCCCCCGCCCCAGGGCGACCAGGGCGTCCGTCTCGATCAGGAACCTGCCCGGTGGCCCGGTCAGAGCCGAGGGCACTCGCCGCCGGATACGCCTATCCCCCGGCGGCTGCCGCCTTGCGCGGGGTCGTCTGCTGCACCGCCCAGCCGTTGCCGTCGGGGTCGGAGAAGTAGACGAACGAGCCCCACGGCATGTCCTGGATCTCCGTCACCTCGATGCCCCGGCCGCGCAGGTCCGCGTACGCCTCCTCGATGTCGGTGACGACGACCTGCATGTTGTCCAGCGAGCCCGGGGCCATCCGGGTGAGGCCCTTGCCCAGGGCGATCGAGCAGGCCGACCCCGGCGGGGTCAGCTGCACGAAGCGGATGTCCTCGCTCACGGTGACGTCGTGATCGGCGTGGAAGCCCACCCGCTCGTAGAAGGCCTTGGCCCGGTCGACGTCGGTGACGGGGACGGCGACCAGCTCCAGCTTGATGTCCATCGGTGCTCCACGTGCTCCACGGTCGGTGGTCGGCAGGGGCCCGCCGCATGAGGGCCTCCCGGCATCATGCTCCCGCCGCCGGTACGGCGCCGCCCGGTGCGGCGTCCGACGCGGCGAACTGGGTCCGGTACAGCTCCTCGTACCGGCCGCCCGCGGCCAGCAACTCCGGGTGCGTTCCGCGCTCCACGATCCGGCCGTCCTCGACCACCAGGATCAGGTCGGCCGCCTGTACGGTCGACAGCCGGTGCGCGATGACCACCGCGGTCCGGCCCGCCAGGGCCTCGCCGAGCGCCTCCTGCACCGCCGCCTCCGAGGTGGAGTCCAGGTGTGCCGTGGCCTCGTCCAGGATCACCACCCGCTGCCGGGCCAGCAGCAGCCGCGCGATGGTCAGCCGCTGCCGCTCACCGCCCGAGAGGCGGTAGCCCCGCTCGCCGACCACCGTGTCCAGGCCGTCGGGGAGCGAGGCGACCAGCCCGTCCAGCCGCGAACGCCGCAGGGCCTCCCAGATCTCCTCCTCGCCCGCACCCGGCCGGGCCAGCAGCAGGTTGGACCGCACCGACTCGTGGAACAGATGGCCGTCCTGGGTGACCATGCCGAGCGTCTCCCGGATGGAGTCGGCCGTGAGGTCCCGTACGTCGACCCCGCCCAGGCGGACGGCGCCCGCGTCGGCGTCGTACAGCCGCGGCAGCAGCTGCGCGATGGTGGACTTGCCGGCGCCGGACGAGCCGACCAGGGCGATCATCTGCCCGGGCTCGGCACGGAACGACACCTCGTGCAGGACCTGCGTGCCACCCCGGGCGTCGAGGACCGCGACCTCCTCCAGCGAGGCGAGCGAGACCTTGTCGGGTGAGGGGTAGCCGAAGGAGACCCGGTCGAACTCCACGGCCACCGGCCCGTCCGGCAGCCGGCGTGCGTCCGGCTTCTGGGCGATCAGCGGCTTCAGGTCGAGGATCTCGAAGACCCGCTCGAAGCTCACCAGGGCGCTCATCACCTCGACGCGGGCCCCGGCGAGCGAGGTCAGCGGGGCGTACAGCCTGGTGAGGAGCAGGGCGAGGGCGACGACGTTCCCGGCGTCCAGGGTCCCGCGCAGGGCGTAGTACCCGCCGAGCCCGTAGACGAGCGCGAGTGCGAGGGCCGAGACCAGGGTGAGCGCGGTGATGAACGCCGACTGGGCCATCGCCGTACGGATCCCGATGTCCCGTACGCGCGCCGCCCGCGCCGCGAACTCCGCGGACTCGTCCGCGGGCCGCCCGAAGAGTTTGACGAGGGTGGCCCCCGGCGCCGAGAAACGCTCCGTCATCTGCGTGCCCATCGCCGCGTTCAGCGCCGACGCCTCCCGCTGCATGGCGGCCATCCGAGCCCCCATCCGGCGGGCCGGCAGCACGAACACCGGCAGCAGGACGAGCGCCAGCAGGGTGATCTGCCAGGAGATGCTCAGCATCACGGCCAGCGTCAGCAGCAGGGTCACCGTGTTGGCGACCACCCCGGACAGGGTGTTGCTGAACGCCCGCTGCGCGCCGATCACGTCGTTGTTGAGCCGGCTGACCAGCGCCCCGGTCCGGGTCCGGGTGAAGAAGGCCACCGGCATCCGCTGCACGTGGTCGAAGACAGCCGTCCGCAGGTCCAGGATCAGCCCCTCCCCGAGCGTGGCCGACAGCTTGCGGGTGAGCAGCCCGAGCCCGGCCTCCGCGACCGCGATGACCGCGATGAGCAGGGCGAGCCGGGTGACCGCAGCGCTGTCCCGGCCGTCCACGATGGCGGTGACCACCCGGCTCGCGAGGACCGGCGTGGCCACCGCGAGCAGTGCGGTCACCACGCTGAGCAGCAAGAACAGGGTGAGCCCGCGGCGGTGCGGGCGGGCGAATGCGGCGACCCGGCGCAGGCTCGCCCGGGAGAGCGGGCGCCGGTCCTGCTGGGCGTTCATCGCGCTGTGCAGCGATGTCCAGGCGGTGACTTCCATGTCCATGGTGGGAACGCTAGGACCTCAACCAAACTTGAGGTCAACCCTTTGGCTGGATCGGTACCGAACTCCCGCTCGTACGGGGGATGTTCACGTCTCCTGCCCGCTGTCGGCGGCGGGTGTCATCATCGGGGGATGACGCAGGGATCGACGCAGGAACCAGGGTCCGATCGCTCCGGCCGGGCCACCGCCGCCACCGTCCTGCACCTCTTCGAGCAGCAGGCACGGGACACCCCGCAGGCATACGCCGTCATCGCCGGTGCGGACAGTCTCACCTACGGACAACTCGACGCCCGCGCCAACCAGTTGGCGCACCATCTCATGGCCGGGGGGCTGCCGCCCGGCGCCGTCGTGGCGATCGGGACCGCCAGGCGGCCCGAACTCGTCGTCGCCCTCCTCGCGGTCCTCAAGGCCGGCGGGGTCTACACGGTCATCGACGTCGAGGTCCCGCTCACCGGGCAGCGGCAGCTCTCCGCCGGCACGCCGTACATCCTGCTCACCCACGCCGCGCACCACGCCCGGCTCGACGACGGCAGCGGCCTGCGGGTGATCCGCCTCGACGCGGAAGCGGCCGCGATCACCGGCCGGCCCACCGAACCCCCGGAGCGGCCCGCGCCCTGGACGGCGGCCGCCGCCGTCCTGTTCACCGGAGCGACGGTGCCGCGCGCCGTCCCCGTCGGCCACGCCCGGCTGCGCGCCGCCCAAGAGGGCTGGGCCGAAGTCACCCGGCCGGCCCCCGGGGACCGCCACCTGATCACCCCCGGAGCGGACGTCACCGCCTTCGCCGCCGGCTGGACCCGGGCCCTGTGCTCCGGCGGCGCCCTCGTCGTGCCGGAGCGCGGGCCCTGGACGCCCGAGGGGATCCGCCGGGCCGTCGACACCGAACAGGTCAGTGTGGTGCACACCGACCCGGCCGGTGCGGCCCGGCTGCTCCTGCAGCCCGCGAGCGGTGCAGGATCAGGCTCCTCCGCCGCGCCGCGCAGGCGCCGCGACCCCGACCCGGCCCTGCGGTCGCTGCGGCTGGTCACGGTCACCGGGGACCGGCTCTTCCTCGACGAGCAGGCCGCCCTGCAGCGCACGCTCCGCCCCGGCGCCCGGCTGCTCAACGTCTACGGACCCACCGACACCGCGGGTGTCGGCGCCTGGTTCGAACTGCCCCAGCTGCCCCGCCCGTTGGACGATCCTGAGCAGATCGCCCTGATCGGCACCCCTTTCCCCGGCTGCCGCGTGGACCTGCGCGACGGGGAGATCTGCCTCACCCCGCCCGACGGCGGCGATGCGATACCCACCGGCGACCGCGCGGAAATCCGCCCGGACGGGCTGCTGGAGTTCCGCGGCCGCATCCGGGACCAGATCACCGTGGCCGGTGCGGTGCTCCACCCGCACGCCGTCGAATCCGTCATCCGGACCCACCCGGACGTCGGCGCCGCACTCGTGGCCAAGGTCCCGGACCACGGCGGTCCGGGCCGGCTGGTCGCCTACGTGGCCCCGCCCGCCGACGGCCACTCCTGGCCGCCGGGCGCCGGCCTGCCCGACAGCGGTGAGCTCCGTGCCCACCTCACCGGGAAGGTGCTCCCGACGCGGACCCCGAGCGCCGTGGTCCGGCTGCGCACCCTGCCCCGCAACCGCGCGGGCCAGGAGAACCGGGAGGCCCTGGCGAAGCCCGTGCTCGCGGCGAAGCCGGGCGAGGGGGGCGCCGGAAAGTACAGGGCCGCCGGCAGCGGCAGCCTCACGGCGTTCGGGCTCGTCGGTTTCGGCATTCCGTTCCTGGTCGGCACCGGCCTTCTCTTCTTCGTCCTCTCGAAGATCTTCTGGCCGGGCGCGACCGACCTGAGCGGTGTGCCCAACCCATGGGCGTTCCTCTTCTTCGTGCTCTACCTGTTCGAGGGAGCCGCGTTCGCCGTCGGGCTGATCTTCCTCTTCGCAGGCCGCGCGATGATGATGCGCCACGGCCCGGGCGCGAGCCCGGGCCAGAGGGCCGGCTCCACCGCGGCCGCTCACCTGGCGGTGGTCTACCTGCTCCTCGCCTGGTGGCCGCAGGACAACTTCTACCGGCTCGCGGCCAAGCAGGACTGGCCGGTCCAGGCCGCGCTCGTCTACGTCTTCAACATCCCGCTGATGATCGCGGCCGTCGTCGTCGCCCTCTACGTCACCCGGAAACCGCCCTCGCCGTTCGACTTCGACGAGGCCGACGACGCCGAGGGCTCCACCACCCGCTGATCCTCGGCGAACGCCGTCCCCACCGCGAGTGCCTCCGCCCGTACAAGTGCCTCGGCCGCGTCCAGCACCTCCCTGCTGTGCGCGGCCACGAACACGCCCAGCCAGGGCGCCGGGTCGAAAGCCCCGGTCGGGATGGCGGGGAGGAACACCGCCCCGAGCTCCGTACAGCGCCGGGCCAGCATCTCGCACAGTTCCTCGAGCGGGGCTTCGGGCAGCCGGGCCCCCAGCTCCACCCGGTCCACGATCCGTACGAGATGGCCCGCGCCCCGCAGCGCGTCGAGCCGGGCCGCCACCATGAAGGCGACGGACGGCCCGGTGAGCCGTAGGTTCGTCTCGGTCGGCGCGAGCCGTCCCGCGCCGTCGGCGACGAAGTCCACGTCGAACCAGCCCCGGTAGCCGGCGGCCGCCAGCTCCCGGCCCACCGCCTCCCCGAAAGCGAGCAGCGGTTTCTCCGCCCATGCGGGCACCACCCCCGGGCCCACCGTGGCGCCGCGGTACCCGGTGCCCGCCACGTCCATCACCGCGCCGCCGGCCTCGTGCACCCGGCCCGCCCCGTCCACGAACCCGTCGTACGTCAGATCGCGCGGCGCGCCGGGTTCCGTCGGGCCTGCCACGTACTCCTCCACCAGCAGCGGCCCGCGCGGCAGAGCACGCAGGACCGCGCGGGCGCCGCCCGCCTCCCGGACCCGGTCGGGCGTCACCACGGTGGTGCCCGAGCCGCCGACACCGTGCTCCGATTTGAGAACGGTGCTCTCGCCCGCCCCGGCCCGGGCGGCCAGCAGCCGCGCCGCGGCCCGCCGGTTGGCGGCCCGCCACTGGGCGGGGAGCACGATCAGGGGGTGCCCGCCGCCCGCCAGGGTCCGCGCGAACAGGCCGTGCGCCGCCGACTTCGACTCGTAGCGCAGCTCGCGCGGCCGCCACGGCCGCCCGGTCAGCCGCGCGAACGCCTCCGTCCGGCCCCACGGTACGAGGGGCAGCCCGGCCGCGGTCAGCCGCCCGGCCAGCGCCGGGCGGGCCCGTACGGCATCCGACAGTCCGCAACCCCCGTCCACCAGGCCGTCGTACACCTCCAGCCCCTCCCCTTCCGATCCCTCCCACTCCAAGACGTGGCAGACCCGGTCGATCCAGTCCCGCGGCACCGCCCCGGGCAGCACCAGCGCCCCCGGCCACGGGCTGTAGAACGCGGCCAGGCAGGCGTAGTGGTGCGCGGCCCGCTGTTCGCGGTCCAGGGAGGCGTCGGCGAACTGTGCGTTGTACTCGGCGACATTGCCGATGTGCACGGCCGGTCCGCCGCCGGTCCAGGCCCGTGCCCAGTCGGCGAGCGGCGCGGGCGCCGCCTCGAACCGCACCAGGCCCGCGGGCACGTCCTCGTCGCCCGGCCGGCAGGACGCCGGTGAAGCCAGCGCGCCCATCGCCCGGTAGAACCCGGCCGCATGCGGATCGGCGTCGATCAGCAGCCTGCGGAACCCCAGTGCGGCGGCCCGGCGCAGCGCATCCCGGTACAGCCGCCGCCCCACGCCCCGCCCGACGGCCTCCGGCTCCACGAACAGCAGCCCCAGCCTGGCCACCGGCGCCGTGCCCTCCAGGGAGGCGAGCCCCAGTACCCGGCCGCCGGCCCCCGCGTCTTCGGCCACCACGATCCGGCGGTCCGCCACCTCCCCGGCCCGGATCCGCAGTTCGTGCGCGAAGGAGGCCAGGAGCTCCGCGTCGTACCCCCAGTACGCCTTGGAACGCAGCACCAGCGCCGTGAGCGCCTCCGCCTCACCGGCCCCCGCCGCTCTGAGCTTTACCATTCCCTGACCTCCCCATGGTCTGCCGCAAGACCGTGCGATAGATTCGGCCACCCTGACGGCAGGTGCGCGTCAGGTACGGCAGGACCTTCCTACCCCCGCGGAGAACGGCTTCTCAATGAGCGACATCATCAACGGACTTGGCCGCACCAGCGCCTTCGGTGCCCTCGGCCTGGTGCTGCTGATCCTCGGCATCGTCCTGGTGGACGTGCTGACGCCCGGGAAGCTCCCCAAGCAGATCTGGGAGGAGCGCAACCGGAATGCGGCCGTCATGCTGAGCTCCGCGCTCCTCGGTGTCGGCGGGATCGTCTTCACCTCGATCTGGACCACGTACGACGACTTCGGCAAGGGCCTGCTGTCCACCGCCGCCTTCGGCGTGCTCGGCCTGGTCCTGATGGGCGTGGCCTTCCTCGTGCTGGACTGGGTGACCCCCGGCAAGCTCGGCGCCATCGTCGTCGACCCGGAGCCGCACCCGGCGGTCTGGGTCACGGCCTGCTGCAACCTGGCGGTGGCCGCCATCGTCGCCGCGTCGATCGCCTGACCCGCTTGCCCGACCACGACGAGAGCGCCGCTCCCCCCGAGGAGCGGCGCTCTCGTCCGGTGGCCTGGCCGCCTAGGTGGCGACGGTCCGGGCGTGCGACGGGGGACCACAGGGAGCGGCGACGCAGATCCACACGGGATCCTTGGGGGGATCCAGCAGGCCGCCGCCGCGGCCGACGTTGTCGTGGACGCGGATCTTGCCGTGGTCGGCCTTGTTGACGGCCCGGTTGTCCTGGGGTTTCTGAACGTCGGGCTTGACGACGATCCGGCCTTCGTCACTGCCCTCGGGAGTGATCCAGAGGAGGGTGGAGCTCTCGCTGTGCGCAGGGTTGCCGGGTCCGTCGTCGGCTACGACCGTGTGCGGCGTCGCGGGAGTGGCGGCGAATGCCCCGGTGGGCAGCAGCACGGCTCCGGCGGCCGCGGCGGTCGAGGCGGCGAAGACGAGGAAACGCCGGGTCCGAAAGGGGTGAGTCATGGGAATGCTCCTTGAGTCGGTGGCCTGTGCGGGTGGGCCACTTCTCCACGTGGACCCGCTTCCAGTAAGGCCCGGCCGCCGCGCCCCGTCATGCCCCTGAAAGCCGTGGCTTGACGGGCGGCAACGGTCCTGGTAAATCCCCGTGCTCCGGTACGTCCGCACCGGATCCGCCAGGCCCGTCTCTTTCGGATCAGGCCGCGGGTCAGGTGTGATCCGGAAGAGTGATCCGGAAGAGACGGCCTAAGCCAGGCCCAGCGCGAACACCGCGAACCCGGCCGCCAGCAGGCCCGCGAGCGCCCGCCGCACCGCCGTGGCCCGCTTCCACGGCTCCTCGAACCGGCGCGCGTACCGGGCGATGCCCACGAGCAGCGCCGCGAACACCGGCATCCACGCGAGCCGCGCCGCGATCCACCCCGGACTGTCCGGCGCCGTCGTCAGACCCGCCAGCTCTCCCACGAACGCACCGGGCACGGCCGCCGCCAGCATGGCCGTCTGGTGCCAGCACAGGACCGTCATCGCGCACAGGTTGATCACGACCACCGGCGCCCACAGCGCCGGCCGGGCCAGCAGCCTCCCCAGCCGGTCCCGCAGCAGCATCGCCGCCCCCGACTGCGCCGCGGCCAGGGCCAGCACCAGCAGCGACGGCGGGTGCGAGTTCGTCCGCGCCTCGCCCGGTACGCCGACCACCGACGCCGGGTAGTGGAACACCATCAGCAGCGCCGCGAACAGCACGGTCCCGCCCGCCAGCAGCAGCCAGGCCCCGCGCCGCCCGATCCGCCGCTCGCCCCAGGACACGCCCAGCTGGTACGCGAACAGCCAGCCCGGCAGGATGTTCACCAGCGCCAGCCAGGAGGGCACGGAGCCGGCGAGCGGCCCGTAGCGCAGGAAGTCCACCGCCGCGACCGAGGCCAGCAGCGGGGCCGCCGCCCAGCCGCCGAGCCGGTGCGCCGCCCGTACGCAGTACGGAGTCAGCGCGGTGACCACCACGTACACCCCGACGAACCACAGCGGCTGGATCACCAGCGTGGCTCCCGTCCGCAGCGTCGCCTCGGGCACGCCCGCCGCATACAGCACCGGCGCCGCCAGCGCCCACACCGCCGTGACCCCGAGCACCGGCCGCCCCAGCCGGGCGATCCGGCCCTTCAGCCAGGCCCGGACGGACCCCGGGCGGCGGCGGTACGCGAGCACCGAGGCGTAGCCGCCCACCAGGAAGAAGATGCCGAGCATCTGGAGCACCCAGCCGACCGGCGCCAGCCCGCCGAAGGCGGACAGCGGGCTGGCATTGTGCAGGCCGCCCTCCGCGTCGAGGGTGAACCCGCCGAGCAGCCAGTGCCCGGTCGGCACGGCCAGCAGGGCGAGGGCGCGCAGCCCGTCCACGGCCCGGTCGCGGTGGGCGGGGGTCTGCCGCTCGATCCGGTCGGCGGCCTTCCTGAGCGTGGTCAGGGTGCTCATCGGACCTCTCCCTTCGCGATCGCGGCGAAGGCCGCCAGGGACTGGGTGCCGGGCACGAGGTAGCCGGTGTGGCCGTGCACGTCGGCGGCGGGCACCTTGCGGGCGCCGAAGCCGGCGGAGGCCGGATCGGCGCCGTGGCCGATGCCGGCGAGCTGCACGTTCGGCACGTCGGCGATCCAGTCGGAGGGCCCCCGGGCCGCCCAGACGCGGGCGCGGGTGTGCAGGCCGGCGGCGGTGTCGGCACGCATGCCGGGCGAGCCGAACACGACGATGTCCCTGGCGTCCGTACGCCCGGCCGCGAGCCCCCCGACCACCGAGCCGTAGCTGTGGCAGAACAGCACCGGGTCGGGCGCGCCGACCGCGTCGAGCCCGGCCGTGAACCGGGCCAGCCGGTCCGCGCCCGCCTCGGCGAGCCGCCCGGAGGCCGCGTCCAGACCGACGCCGACCGGGGTGGTGTAGCCGGCCCAGGCCACCACCGCGGTGTTCTCACCGGCCGCGGCGCGCAGCGACCGGGCCATCCCGGCCGGACCGGTGGCCGGCGCGCGCTTCGCGTCGTACGTGGTGGCGTCGCTGTCGGAACCCGGTACGACCACCGACACGTGAGCAGCCCGCTCCAGATCCCCGAAGACCTCGACGACCTGGCCGCGCCCGCGCGGGTCGAACGCGAGGATCTGCCGCCCCGGCGAAGCGAGCGAGGCGTAGCGCGCCTCGCCGGTCGCGAGGACGCCCAGCCGGTTGGCCTCGTACCTGAGGGTGACCGGGGCTCCGTCGAGGTTGCCGACCACCAGCGGGTGGCGCCGTACGAGCTCCCGGCGCCCGGCATCGTCCAGCCCGGCGAAGAACCGGGCCACGTCGTGCGGCGAGGCGCTCGCGGGATCGGGGAGCGAACGGCCGGACGCGGACTCGGCCCGCCAGGCGGCGGTGCCGGGCGGCGGTCCGGTGACCGCGTGCTGGCTGTCGCCGGAGGCCCATCCCGCGGTCCCCCCGACCACGGCCACGGCCAGGGCGGCTGTGACCAGGGTCCTTCCGAAGCGGCGCATGCCCCTTCTCCTCTCCTCGTGACGAGGAGGAAACTAAGGAGAAGGTGTCGGAGCGCACGTCGGACCGTGGAGCCAAGTCGGATGTCATACCCCGGTAGGGGGCGGTGGAGGAGACCGCCGCGCTCGGGAAGGCCCGGAAGGCCTCAGTCGGCGTCGCCCGGCCGCACCAGCCCCGCCTCGTAGGCGAAGATCACTGCCTGCGCCCGGTCCCGCAGGCCCAGCTTGGCCAGCACCCTGCCGATGTGCGTCTTCACCGTCTGCTCCGCCAGCACCAGGCGCCCGGCGATCTCCTGGTTCGACAGCCCGCGCGCGATGAGCTCCAGTACCTCGGTCTCCCGCGGGGTCAGCCCGTTCAGCCGCAGCGCCGGTTCCTTGCGCGGGGCCGGCCGCTGCTGGACGAAGTCCGCGATCAGCCGCCGGGTCACCGAGGGCGCCAGCAGTGCCTCGCCCGACGCGACCACGCGGACCGCCGCGATCAGATCGGCCGGCGGCGCGTCCTTCAGCAGGAACCCGGAGGCACCCGCGCGCAGCGCCTCGTACACGTAGTCGTCGATGTCGAAGGTGGTCAGCATCAGCACCTTCGGCCGGTGGACGACCCCCGGCGGCGGGCTGAGCAGCTCCCGGGCCGCCGTCAGCCCGTCCATCTCGGGCATGCGCACGTCCATCAGCACCACGTCGGGACGCACCGTGCGCGAGACCTGCACCCCCTGCCGCCCGTCGGCTGCCTCGCCCACCACGTCGATGTCGGCCTGCGCCGACAGCAGGGCGGCGAACCCCGCCCGCACCATGGCCTGGTCGTCGACGATGATCACACGGATGGTCAACTGGCCTCCTCGGTCGGGTCGTTCGGCGCTTCGTCCGTCGGTTCGTGCAGGGGCAGGCGGGCCGCGACCCGGAAGCCGCCGTCGGGCAGCGGGCCGGTGTCCAGCGTCCCGCCCGTCAACCGTACGCGTTCCTGCATGCCCACCAGACCGTGCCCGGTGCCCGAACTCTCCAGCGCCGCCACGGCATCCCGGGCGGCCAGGCCGTTCACCACGAGCACGAGGACCTCCTCGGCGTCGTGCCTCACCGACACCCGGGTCTCGGCCCCCGGCGCGTGCCGCACCACGTTCGCCAGGGCCTCCTGCACGATCCGGTACGCCGACAGGTCCACGGCCGGCGGCGCCGCCTGCGCCGCTCCGGCGGCGAGCGACAAATCCACCGGCTGCCCGGCCCGTACGGTCGCCTCCACCAGCTGCTGGATCCGGCCGATGCCGGGCTGCGGGGCCAGTACGCCCGCGCTGCCGGGCGTCCCGCTCCGGCCGTTGCCGCCGTTCGCCCGGTCGCTGCGCAGCACCGTCAGCAGCCGCCGCATCTCGCCCAGCGACTCGCGCGCACCGGCCGCGATCGCCGCGAACTCCTCCTTCACCGGCTCCGGCATGCCGGGCAGCCGGTACGGCGCGGAATCCGCCTGCACGGTGATCACCGACATGTGGTGGGCCACCACGTCGTGCAGCTCCCGGGCGATGCGCGCCCGCTCCTCGAGCAGGGTCCGCCGGGCCCGCTCGGCCTCGCTGATGCTCTCCTGCTCGGCGATCCGCTGCTGCGCGTCGCCGACCCCGCGCAGCGCCCCCGTCACGGCGAGCAGGCTGCCGCTCAGTACGAACAGCAGCGCGACCGTGGTGGTCACCCCCTCGGGCTGGACGAAGCCGAGCACCACCCCGACGGCGCCCGTGACCAGCCACACCCCGATCAGCGTCCGGATCGACTCGCGCAGCCCCAGGCAGACCATCAGCAGCAGGTAGCCGACGATGGCCATCGGGGTCCACGGCCAGGGGTGCCCGGCCACCTCGTGGGCGTGCTTCAGCACCACCGCCCCGACCGTGTCCGCGGCCAGGACCAGGGCCCAGGCGGGCAGCGGCCGCGTCACCGCCAGCAGCAGCGGCACGGTCTGGGCCACGCCGAGCGCCCCGGCCCAGCCGCCGCCGGCCTCGTAGTCGCTGGTCAGCACGGCGATGGTCGTCGGCAGCAGCGACACCACGAAGACGCCGACGACGATGTACGGCAGCATCCGCTGCCAGGCTTTGGGCGCCTGCGCGAAAAGGGGTTCCGCCGCCCGGGCCGGCGTGCGCAGCACCACCGTGAACCGCATCGGCGCCCGGGCCGCCTTCGCGGGCGCCGGTGTACGGGGCCGGGCTTCGTCGCGATCGCTCATGATCGGACCAGCCTATGCGGCCGAAGCCCTCCGGGCGGGCCCGAGTAGGCTGCTCGCGGTCGATCACAGGGGGAGCCGGTACGCATGGGCACGGCAGCCGCACTCGAGAAGCTCGTGCCGGTCCTGCTGGCCTTCGGCGGCGGTGTCGTCCTCGCCCGCCGCAAGATCGTCCCCGCCGAGGCGTCCAAGGCCTTCGCCGACTACGCGTTCCTCTTCGCGGTCCCCTGCTACCTCTTCGGCAACATCTACGCGAGCGACCTCGGCGCCCTGTTCAACTGGCGGGCCATCGGCGCCTACGCCGCGGCCGCCGCCGTCGCCGTGCTCGCCATAGCCTTCGCCTCGGGCGCCCACGGCGTGCGCGAGCCCCGCGACGTGGCGCTGCGCGTGATGGCCGGAGTCCAGGTGAACACGGCCTACTTCGCCGTCCCGGTGTTCATCACCCTCTTCGGGACGGCCGCGCCGATCTTCCCCGTCCTGCTGTTCCAGGTCTGCGTGCTGTCCCTCGTCGTCATCTCCATCATGGAGCTCGGCCGCGCCGGCCCGGCCGCGGCCGGGCCCGGGCAGCGGCTCCTCCGGGCCGTCGGCGCCTCGCTCTCGACGCCGCTGGTGCTGGCCTGCAATGCAGGGATCCTGCTCAACCTGCTCTCGGTGCACGTCCCGGAGGTGGTCCTGGACGGGGCCGCCTTCGTCGGCGACAGCGCCTCGCCGATCGCCCTGTTCGCCCTCGGCCTCCACCTCGGCGGCCTGGGACTGGACATCCGGGGCACCGGCCGCGAGGAGCTGGCCCTCATCGCCTTCAAGTGCCTCGGCTTCCCGCTGCTGGCCTGGGCGGTGTGCGGGCCGCTGTTCGGCGTACGGGGGGAGTGGCTGACGTACCTCGTCCTGATCGCCGCGATGCCCACCCCGCAGAACCTCTTCGTCTTCGCCCAGCGCTACGACGTCGGTGTGGACCTCTCCGCCTCGCTGGTGATCAAGAGCTCGGTGGTCTCCCTGCTGCTGCTCCCTGTCTGGCTGCAGACCGTGGCCGCCTGAGGAGGCGGACGGATCCGGCGGCCGGCCGGTCGTTCCCCGCGGGGGCTTCTGTCGTTGACCCGGCATGGAGCTGCTGCCGACCATTGCGGCGCCGGGCGTCGGTGAACGGGCCGATGCCGCGGCCGATGCCGCCTGTCACCTCTACGACGCCGTCGCCCCCTGGAGCTGCGCCGAGCCCGGCGGGTGGAGCCGTACGGCCGCGGAGGACGCCGCCGAGACCATCGAGACCACCGCGCACGCACTCGCGCACGCACATCCGCGCGCCGAGGTGATCCTGGCGCCGGTGCACGCCGCCCTCGCCGACCTGCGGCGCCGGCTCGGGCTCCCGCCCGCCGACCGGCTGACCGCCGACGGTCTCCCGGCGGCCCCGCGCACGGTGGGGAACCCGCGGCGCACCCGCCGGGTGCAGGTGCTCACGGCGCCTTCGCCCCGGCAACCGCCTGTTCGTACAACTTCCTGACGTCCGGGCCGAAGTACGAGCTGTACGAGGTGTCGGCGGTGTCCCCGCCCGTCTTCCAGCCGCCGATGGCCCCGACGACGTCCCCGGTCTCGGTCACCTTGTCGTAGTTCTTGAGGAAGGGGCCGCCGCTGGTCCCGCCGGGGTATCCGGTGCAGTCGATGCGCAGGAACGATCCGGGGATGCCCGCGTCCTTGCTCGTGAACTTGGTCGTACGGTTCACGCACAGCCGCGGGCGCGCAGCCGACGCCGGATAGCCGATCAGCGACACGTTCGCGTGCTCGTAACCGGCGCCGGTGACCAGGCGGTTCCCGCCGACCACGTCCTCGACGGGGAACCCGTCGGCATCCGGCCCGACCTGTGCGAAGGCGACGTCGAGGGTGGCCCCCTTGTCGGCGCCCAGGCTCTTGTAGCGCGGGTCGATCCACACCTTGGACTTTCCGTCGGCGGCCCGCTGCACCGGGAACATCCCGTACGGCTGCGGGTTGTCCGCCGTGTACAGCGGTACGAAGGCCACCTGGCGGGCGTCGGTGCCGAGCAGGCAGTGGGCCGCGCTCAGCACCAGGTTGCGGCCGGGGGAGGCGACCACGCTCGCCGTGCAGAAGTACGCGCCGCCGCCCTTCATCACGAACATCCGGCCGACGACCGGGATCCCGTCGAAGTCCTGCCCGGTGCCGGGGTCGGTGGCCGGAGCGGCCGATGCGAAGGTCATGGGGGCCGCGGCCGCCATCCGGTCGGCCGTCCAGAAGTTCTCCGCCTCGCGGGCGGACCACCTGCCGGGCGGCGGCAGGGCGCTCCCGGCCTCGGCCACCGGCAACGGCCCGGCGGGCAGCAGCAGGGCGGCCGTCGCCGCCGCCACGGTCAACGTACGTCGCATGTCGAGCTCCTTTGGGGGGTGTCGTGCGGATCACGCCGCGAGCCCGGCCCGATCCGCACGACGCCCCTAGATGGCCTGCGGGAAGCGGAACAGCCGGTCCGGGTCGTAGGTGCGCCGGACCTCTACGAGGCGGGTGAGGTTCGGCCCGTAGTAGGCCTCGCGCCAGGAGGGCAGTTTCGGGTCGACGTAGTTCTGGTACGCGCGGCCGCTCGCCCACGGGCGCAGGTCCTGCCACAGTCCGTCGAGCCAGCGCTGGTGCCCGGCCACCTGAGCGGGCGTCGCGGACGCGGGCCAGTAGGCGAGGTACTGGGTGAGGAAGGCGCTGTCGCGGTGCACGAACGCGGTGTCGGCCGACGCCGGGCGGTTCACCGCACCGCCGCATTCGCCGCTGAACTGCACGACCCCGAGCCCGCCGGCCGGCACGCTCTGCCCGTACCTCCGGACGGCGGCCAGCACCGCGGCGACCCCCGCGCCCGGCAGCCCGGCGGCGTCCCAGAAGTCGGAGCGCCCGTCGTACGAGTCCCGGCCGATCCGGCCCTCGGCGGTGCGGCCGGGCAGGGTACCGGTCAGATGGCACTGGGCGGCATCCCGTTCCTCGCAGCCCGACATGGCCCGCAGCGTCTCCTCGTACGTGCGCACGACGGTCCAGCTGTCCCGGAGCGGCTTGCCGACCAGGTCGGACAGCCGGGTCAGCTGCCGGTCGAGCTCGACGCGTCCGTCGAGGCACAGGACGCGTACGGCGGGGGCCTGGGCCGCAGTCCCATCGACGAGGAACTCGACCTGGCTCCAGAAGGGGTCGGGGAGGGCGGCCAGCCAGCGCTGCCAGGCGGACAGCACGGCAGCGGAGTCGGCTTCGGCCCAGTGGAGTTCGGCGTAGGCGCAGTCGGTGGCCGGGTGGGTACGGAATCGGAACTCCGTGACCACGCCGAAGTTGCCGCCCCCGCCGCCGCGCAAGGCCCAGAACAGCCCCGGGTCGTGGGTGGCGTCGACCTCGCGCACGACCCCGT
Source organism: Streptomyces katrae (assembly GCF_000717655.1). GTDB lineage: Bacteria > Actinomycetota > Actinomycetes > Streptomycetales > Streptomycetaceae > Streptomyces > Streptomyces katrae_B. Next base: position 74,738 of record NZ_JNZY01000011.1, on the reverse strand, counting down.
CGGGGGTGACCACGGTGGCACCGGTGAGGGCGTCGGAGGTCGTCCCGTAGGCCCGGGAGGCCAGGCCCAGGCCCCCGCCCAGGGTGAGCCCCGCGATCCCGACGGTGGGGCACAGCCCGGTCGGGATGCCGAGGCGCTGCGCGGCGAGGGTTCGGTTGACGTCGCCGAGCCGGGCTCCGGCGCCGATCCGCACGCCCTCCGCCCCCTCGACGGTGAGTCCGGCCATGGCTCCGACGTCGACGACGAGCCCGCCTGCGCAGGTGGACCAGCCGGCGTAGCTGTGGCCGCCACCGCGCGGTACGACGGGGACGGCGGAGCGGCGGGCGAAGTCCAGGCAGACGGCCACGTCGGCGGCGTGCGCGGGATAGGCCACCGCGCCCGGCGCGACCGTGTCGTACCGGGGCTGGAACAACTGCCGGGCCTCGGGGTAGTCGCGGTCGCCCCGCAGCACCACCCGCCCGTCGATCCCGCGGGCGAGCGCCGCCCAGTCGGGGCCGCGGGCCGGTGCCGCCGCGACACCGAAGGCGCCCAGCACGGCTGCGGGTGCGCTGCCCAGCAACTGGCGGCGATGGAGGCTCATCCCTCCTTCCTGCCATCGCCCGGGCCGATCGGAGCGAAGGCGGGCCCAGGCAGACAACGCTGCCCCCCGAACGGCCCAGGGGAGCGGGGCGAAATCAGCACGCTTCCGGCGGCGTTGATCGAGAACACCAGCCTCACCCGCTTCGCCGAGGCGTCCGGCCTGAGCGGCCCCCACGATCCGTACCGGGCGGGGCGTACACACCCCGAGGGGACCGAACGGCACGACGGCGGCCGACTCTTCCCGCCTCGGCGGGCTCACGCGCAAGCAGGCCGTGGAGGACTCCGACTGGGGAGCGGCCCGGGCCGTCATGCGTACCCTTGCGGGGCTCCATGGTGACGAGGGCGTTCGTCTCGTCGTCTGGTTCGACTGCTGAAGCCTCCCGTGTACGGGCGGGCCCGACGGGGGCCCCAGGGGATGGTTCGACACCCCGGGCTGCGAGGGGCTCGTGAGGTGAGTACGGTCTGCCCATGCAGATCGACGGAGCCGGCAGGCAGCAGCGGGGGCATGTTCTTCTCATAGCGGGCGACGCCGCCGTACGGCGGCGGGCCGTCCAGGTCGCGCCCAGTGCGAATCTGGCCGCGCTCGGGGTGCTGCCCGCGTCGGCGCTGTTGAACAGCCAGATCCCGACCGACACCACGTACCTCGACGGGGCCCGGGACCCGAACACCGTGCTCATGCGGCTGCGCACCGCCGCCGCCACGCCGGGGCCGCTGCTCGTCTACCTGTCGGGGCGGCTCACCCTCGACCGCCGCGGGCACCGACTCCACCTCGCGCTGGCCGGGACCACGGCCTCCACCGTCCGCTACACGGCCCTGCCTTGGGACTGGCTGGGCACCGAGCTCGGGGCCAGGTCCGCCGGGCCGACCACCGTGGTGCTCGACCTCGTCGCCGACAAGTCCGCCTGGCCGGTGCTCCAGGAATACGGGTGCCTGCCCGCCCCGCCCACCGCCGAGGTGTACGGGGTCGTCGTCCCGCCCGCCTTCGCCGGCGGAGTGGACCGGGTGAGCTCGTACACCCGCCACTGGATCGATCAGCTGCGCCGCAGCCCCACCCGCCCCGCCAACCTCCAGCTGCACGCTTTCGCCGTCGGAGCCGCCGCCCTGCCGCCGGGCACCCTCGTCCTCCCGGCGACGCGCGAACTGAGCGCGCCCGCCGCCCAGGAGCAGCAGGTGCAGCAGGCGCCGCCGGTGCAGGTTCCGGACCCCCGGCCGCACATCCACGCCCTCGCCGCCGGCGGCCGTCACCAGGAGGCGGCCACGCTCGCCCAGGCCTGGGAGCAACACGTGCTGCAGACCCACGGGTACACCTCGCCCGAGGCCACCCACTGGGCGGAGATCCGCGCCGACCTCGCCCGCATGGCCGGAAACTACCGGTCGGCGACCCAGCTGTGGATCAACGCCGGGCGCACCCGCCTGGAGCACCAGCCGCCGGACGCCCCCGAGGTCCTCGCGGCCGCGGCGGGCGCCCTCTACTGCTGGACCCAGCTCAAGGACCAGGCGGAGGCCCGCGACGCCGGCCCCGAACTCGTCCGCCTGCTGAGCGCCCTGCCGAGCCTCGAACCGCGACTCCTGCGACTGACCCGGCAGCGGCTGGAGGTGCTGGAGGGCAGCAGGGCCTAAGGGTGTTCGCGGGTCACCAGCCCTGACGCCGTCCCCGCCCGACGGACCCGGCCAGGGGATTGTCCAGCTGCGCCCACTGGTCGCCCGGGATTCCGGGGCTCAGCCGCATCAGCGTCAGGGCCTTGGTCGGCAGGGGCGCGGTCAGCAGGGCCTCCGTATCGGCGGTGGCCGGGAGGCCCGCGGCTTCGGCCAGCGCCTCGCCGAAGGCCGTCGCCGAGCCCGTCACGGCCCCCAGAGTCCCGGTCAGCAGGGAGCCGAACAGTTTGCGCCGCAGCAGGATCACGTCGTCGGTGATCAGCCGGCCCGACAGCGGCGGCACCGGCAGACCGTGCCGGACGAGCCGGTCCGGGCTGATCCGGATGTCGGCGAGGTCGCGGTAGACCAGCCGCAGCGGAGCCCCGGCCGGGGACAGGACGACGAGGAGGTTCTGGCCGTGGGCCTCCAGCGCCACCCCGAGGTCCAGCACCCGCAGGCACACCGAGAGCGCGAGCCGGGCGAACTCGGCCCGCCACGACGCCGAGCGCGCGAGCGGCGACAGGGCCAGGGCCGCCACCGGTGCGACCCACTCGCCCGCCGCGGCGTCCGCATACACCTCGGGCGGCTCGCGCAGCACCGCGGCCAGGTCAGGGCCGTGCGCGGTCGCCGCGCCCAGGGTCCGGGTGATGTGCAGCCGACCGTCGAGCCGCTCGGAAAGGGCTTGCGCGAACGCGGACACCGCGGCCGCCGTCTCGATGGAGTACTCCGAGATGTCCCGTACGGAGGACGTCAGCCGCGTGCTCAGCGCCGTCTTGACGTGTGCACCGCCCGCCACGGGGGCGAGGGTGCGCAGGGCCATCAGGGGATGCGCCGCGAAGCCGGGGAGCAGCGCCCCCGGTTCCCGGCCCGTCTGTTTCAGGACGTGTTCCGCCTGCCACGGGTGCACCGGCAGCAGGAGCCGGCCGCCCTCCCGCAGCTCGGCCGGCCAGGCCCCCGTGACCAGGCATTCCTCGGCCCGTACGGCGGCCAGCCCGAGCTCGACCACCGGCCGGTGCTCCGGCGCGTACGCCAGCTGCTCGGCCACCGAGAATCCGGGCCGGGAGCGGCAGTTGGGGTGGTACGGATGCCCGTCGACCACCCGCTGCTCCCACGCCCAGCCGGCCTGCGGGGCCTCGTCCTCCGCGGCCGGCTGCCCGGCCCTGGACAGCGCGAGCGAGGCCGTGCTGTCGTCCAGCTCGGCGGCGAACGCGTCCCCGTGCGGCACCCGCAGCGCCGCCACCAGCCGCCCGGCCTGCCGGTACGGGGCTCCGTCGAGCAGCACCTCGGACCCGTACGGGTCGGTCGCGTACGGGTCCGGCAGCGGACCCTCCAGCCGTCCGCCCCCGGACAGCAGGAGCGTCAGCCCGCCGGGCCCGCGCTCCCGGCGCTCCACCCAGGGCAGCGGTTCGAAGGCCAGCGCCCGCCACAGCCGGGTCAGCACGGCGGCCCGGGCGCCGGGGAGCGCGGCCCCGTACGCGGAACCGAGCGCGGGGCGCACCTCGGCCAGTTCGGCGTAGACGGCCTCTTCGGCCGGGGAGGCGGGAAGGTTCATGCTGGAGTCCAGGGCCCTGCTCCTCTCACGGTTGACGTGATGATCACTTCATCATCGCGGATACTGAAGATCACGGCCGGTGGTACGCCCGGCGGGCTCCCGGCGCATTGGATGGACCGAAGGGAATCCGTGGACCTCAACGCCGCAGCCGACGCGTACGCCGGCAGCCCTCTGCTGAACTGCCTGCTGCGGGAAGCGGCCGATCCCGCCGAGGAGCTCGACGCCACGCCGGACGATGCCCGTGCGGGGCACGTCCACCGGCTGCGCGGCAGCGGACGGCTGCTGCGGGTGCGGGGCGGGCGCCGACCGGTGCGCCCCGAACTGCGCACGGCGGACGGGTGGCATGCGCTCAGCCACACCGAGCTGGTCAAACTGACCGCCGACGAGCTGCACCGGTACACGGGCGCGGCGAACGACGAGCTCCCGGTCGAGATCGCCGACAGCCGCGAGGCCGTCGCCGCGCTGCTGGCCGCCCGCGCCGCGGCCGCGCCCCCGCAGGACCCGTACGTGCTCTCCGAGCAGTCCCTGGTCATGGGACACCCGTACCACCCCGCCCCCAAGGCCCGGGGCGGCGCGCCCGCCGCGAGCTGGCTGCCGTACGCGCCGGAGGCGTACGCCCGCTTCCCGCTGGTCTTCCTGGGGCTGCGCGAGGACCAGGCGGCCGAGGAGGGCGGGCCCGCGGCGGCCGGTGCGATCGACTCGCTGGCCGGGCTGCTCGACGGCCCCCGCGCGCCGGCCGGGTACCGGCTGCTGCCCGCGCATCCGTGGCAGCTGGACCTGGTGGGCTGCTCGGAGCCCGTACGCGAGGCCTTCGCCGACGGGCGGCTGCTGCGGCTCGGCCCGGGGCGGCTCCCGGCCTGGCCGACCGCCTCGATCCGGACGTTGTACGTACCCGGCGAAGGGAACGGCGAGCGGGACCTCTTCGTGAAGTTCAGCCTCGACGTCCGGATCACCAACGACGTGCGCCGGCTGTGGCGGCACGACCTGCTGAAGCTGCGCCGTACGGACGCCGCGGTCGAGGCCGGATTCGCCGGTCTGCGCAGCTCCGGGTCGAACGCGGTCTGGCTCGCCGACCGTGGCTACCGGACGGCGTCCTTCGCCTTCGAGGAGCTCGCCGTCCTGGTCCGCGACGGCCTGCACGCGCAAGTGGAGCCGGGGGCCACGCCGTTGGCCGCCGCCGCGCTCGCGGAGGGCTTCGCGGGCAGCCCGCTGGCCGTGACGGGCGATCCGGTCGGCTGGTGGCGGGCGTATCTGCGCCACGTCGTGCCGCCGGTGCTCGACTTGTTCGCCCGGCACGGCGTCGTACTGGAGGCGCACCTGCAGAACACCCTCGTGGCGGTCGACGCCCAGGGCATGCCGGTGCAGGCCCTTTTCCGCGACGCGGAGGGGGTGAAACTACTGCCGGACGTGGAGCGCGGTGCCGCCTGGCAGCGGCTGGTCTACTGCCTGGTCGTCAACCACCTGACCGAGGTGGCGGGGGCCCTCGCCGAGGAGCACCCGGGCGTGGCCGCCGCGGTGTGGCCGGCGGTGCGCGAGGAGTTCCTGCGCCACGACGCCGAACGCGGCCTTCCCGAGATCGCGGAGCTGCTCTCGGCCCCGGCGCTCCCGGCGAAGACGAACCTGCTGCTGCGCTGGACCCGCGCCGACGGCGCGGACGCGCGCTACATCCCGCTCCCGAACCCGGTGCGCGGCCAGTGACTTGGCGGGCTCCGGTGTCGGGGCGTCGGGATCCGGCCAAGGTGGGCCGCGATCCTGGAGTCCCTCTCACTGAAAGGTATAGACCACTGCTAGGTTGGTCGGGCAGACCGCGCAGTCCTTGACCACCCGTCAGAGGAGAAGCCATGCCCTCCCCTTCGCGGGGCGGCGGCCCGGCCGTCATGCCCAAGTACCAGTGGATCGCCGCAGCGCTGCGGCGCGAGCTCGAGCGCGCCGCGACCCCCGGCGGCAGACTGCCCTCCGAACGTACCCTGGCCGCCCGCTACCAGGTCAACCGGCAGACCATCCGGGCCGCGCTCCAGCACCTGCGCGAGGACGGCCTCGTCGTCACCGAGCGCCGCGGCACCCGCTCGGCCGTCGAGGCCCCGGCCGCGCCGCGGCGCACCGTGGTCGCACCGGCCGCCGCCGCACCCGCGTCATCGCCCGCCGCCACGCCCGACCAGAGCTGGCTCACCCTGGTCACCGTGCCGCCCTCGCTCGCCGCGCTGCTCGGCATGCACGGCGGGGACCGCACCCTGGTCCACCACCGCCGCGAGCGCGGCCCGTCGGGGGAGACGCTCCGGCACGCCGTCACGTACCTCTGCCCGCGCGTGATCCCCGAGAGCCCCGAACTGGCCCGCTACCGAGACCGGTCGTCCGTTCGCGACGAGGACCTCGGGCCGCTGCACCGGTGGCTCGAGCGGGCCGCCGAGCAGGGCCGGGTCGCCGAGACCCTCACCATGACCCGCAGCAGCCACCCGCCGGCCGCGGCCGCGGTCTGCGGCCTGACCGTGCGGCGCACCCTGCACGACGGCACCGGCCGGCTGCTGGCCATGACCGATCTCACCTTCGCCACCTGGGACCGGCTGACCTTCCACCGGGACCGCGCGGTGACCGGATTCCGCATCACCTGAACCGACAGGGGGCGGCGCCGGCGGGGTCGCGCGCACGCGGACGCTCCTCGCGTGCGCGCGGGTAAGCGGACGACCGCATTTCCGGCGATTCTTGACGTATAAGCTGAAAGAGACCACCATCTACGGCAGTCAAGGTCCCGCGCCGCAAGCCGACAAGCCCAAGGAGCGAACCCCATGCCCGCCCCTGCCCCGTCCTCCACTTCCGAAACCGTCACAGTCGTCCCCCGTCCGCGCCGCGGCATCCAGGCCGCCCGGATCGCGGACCTGCCGCGGATCGAGGAGCCAAGGGAGGTGGCCCCCGCCGATGCGAGGGAGCTCTCGAGGGTGTTCTTCCGGCGGCTGCACGAACTGTCCGAGGGCACCCCGGAGCACCAGTACGTCCGCAACGCGCTCATAGAGATGAACGCCTCACTCGTCCAGTACGCCGTCCGCCGCTTCCGCGGCCGGGGTGACGGAGGCGACATCGAGGACATCGTCCAGGTCGGCACCATCGGCCTGATCAAGGCGATCGACCGGTTCGACCCGGCCCGCGAGAACGAATTCGCGACCCTCGCCATGCCGTACATCACAGGTGAGATCAAACGCCACTTCCGCGACACCTCCTGGGCCGTCCGCGTCCCGCGCCGGCTCCAGGAGCTGCGCATCGACATCGCCAAGGCGAAGGAGCAGCTGACCACCACGCTCGACCGCTCGCCCACGGTCGCGGACCTCGCCGACCACCTCGGCCTCTCGGACGAGGAAGTCATAGAGGGTCTCGTTGCCGCCAACGGCCACACCAGCGGTTCCCTGGACGCCCCGCACACCGCACACGCGGAGCGCGGCGACGGCTCCGCCGACGGCCACACACTCGCCGACGTCATGGGCGAGGAGGAGCCGGCCCTGGAGCGCGTCGAGGACATCCAGACCCTCGCACCGCTGCTCGAACAGCTCACCGACCGGGAGCGCCGCATGCTGCAGATGCGCTTCGGCGAGGAGCTGACGCAGGCGCAGATCGGCGCCGCGCTCGGCATCTCGCAGATGCAGGTCTCTCGCCTGCTGACCCGCCTCCTCGAGCACCTGCGCACCTCGATGCTGGAGGACCCCGACCCGGCGTGAGGTGGGTCACCCCGGCGTTTGCCCCGAAACGCCCTGGGCACCCGCGGGTCCGGAGCGAACCCTTCCGTCGGCCGTGACGCGGCCGGCGCGGGGGCGGGCGTATCCCGCACCGCTCCACGGCTGCGCCCGGCCCACCGGCCGGGCGCGCGCCGTTCCGGTACGACCCGCGAGGTGTATGTGTCCACGCTCCAGGCCGAGCACGTCTTCAAGGTGTTCGGAAGACGACCCGGCGACGCCGCTGCCGCGGTCCGCGCGCTCCGGGGCGGCGCCGGCCGCGACGAGCTGCGCGCAGGCGGTACCACGGCCGCTGTGATCGACGCCTCATTCCGCGTCGAGCCCGGCGAGATCTTCGTCGTCATGGGTCTGTCGGGATCCGGCAAGTCCACGCTGCTGCGCATGCTGAACGGACTGCTCGAACCCACCGAGGGGCGCATCCTCTTCGACGGCCAGGACCTCACCTCGCTCTCCCGGCGTGAGCTGCGCCACGTCCGCTCCACCAAGATCAGCATGGTCTTCCAGCACTTCGCGCTCTTCCCGCACCGCAGCGTCCTCGAGAACGCCGCCTACGGGCTGGAGGTGCAGGGCGTCGCCCGCGCCGAGCGCGAGCGCCGCGCCACCGAGGCGCTGGAGCTGTGCGGGCTCGCCGGCTGGGAGGCGTCCTGGCCGGACGAGCTCTCCGGCGGCATGCAGCAGCGCGTGGGCCTCGCCCGCGCCCTGGCCACCGACGCCGATCTGCTCCTGATGGACGAGTCCTTCAGCGCGCTCGACCCGCTGATCCGCCGCGACATGCAGGACCAGCTGCTGGAACTCCAGCAGCGGCTCAAGAAGACCATCGTGTTCATCACACACGACCTCAACGAGGCCATGCGCCTCGGCGACGGCATCGCCGTCATGCGCGACGGCCGCATCGTCCAGCAGGGCACCGCCGAGGACATCCTGACCCGTCCCGCCGACGACTACGTCGCCTCCTTCATCCAGGACGTCGACCGCTCGCGCGTGCTCACGGCCGACGCCGTGATGACCGACCCCGTCGCCGGGAGCTGCGCCTGCGGTTGCCCCAGCGTCACCGCCGACACCCCGCTCGCCGACCTGTGCGCCATCAGCGCCCGCGTCCCGCACGCCGTCGCCGTCACCGATGCGGACGGCGCCCTCGTCGGCTCGGTGCCGCAGGACCGCCTCATCGCCTTCATCGGCGACGAACAGCGGCCCCCGATGGCCTGCGTGGAGGTGGCCGCCTGATGCCCCGCCTGCACCTCGGCGACTGGGTCGACAGCGCAGTCGACTTCCTCCAGCGCCACCTCTCCTGGCTGTTCGACGCCGTCAGTGCGCTCGTCACCGGGCTGTACGACGGCATCCACGCCGTGCTGGACGCACCCGCCCCGCTGCTGTTCGCCGGCATCCTCGCCGTCGCCGCCTGGTGGCTGCGCGGCCTGCTCGCCGCGCTGCTCGCCTTCGCCGGCTTCGCACTCGTCGACTCCGTCGGCCTGTGGGCCGACGCGATGTCCACGCTCTCCCTGGTCCTGGTCGCGACCCTCGTCACACTCGTGTTCGCGGTCCCGCTCGGCATCTGGGCCTCCCGGTCCGACCGGGTCAGCGCCGTCCTGCGGCCCGTCCTGGACTTCATGCAGACGATGCCGGCCATGGTCTACCTGATCCCCGGCATCATCTTCTTCGGGGTGGGCGTGGTGCCCGGCATCATCGCGACCATCATCTTCTCGCTGCCGCCCGGCGTACGGATGACCGAGCTCGGCATCCGCCAGGTCGACACGGAACTCGTCGAGGCCGCCGACGCCTTCGGGACCACGCCGCGCGACACCCTCGTACGCGTCCAGCTCCCGCTGGCCCTGCCCACCATCATGGCGGGCATCAACCAGGTCATCATGCTCGGCCTCTCCATGGTCGTCATCGCCGGCATGGTCGGCGGCGGCGGGCTCGGCGGCGCCGTCTACCGGGCCATCGGCAACGTCGACATCGGCCTCGGCTTCGAGGCGGGCATCTCCATCGTCATCCTCGCCATGTACCTGGACCGGATGACCGGCGCGCTAGGCCGCCAGGTGTCCCCGCTCGGCCGGCGCGCGCTCGCCAAGGCGCAGGCCGCCGCGAGCGGCGCCGCCAAATTGTGGAACCACCGCCCCCAGCCCGCGTACGCCGTCACCGGCGCCCTGGTCCTCGCCCTCGTCGCGGGCGGCCTGAACGGCTTCGGCGGCTCCGGGCAGCCGGCTGCGGCCGGGGCGGACGGCGGCACCGGCAAGGGCCGCAAGATCAGCATCGGCTACATCCCCTGGGACGAGGGCATCGCCTCGACCTACCTGTGGAAGGAGCTCCTGGAGCGCCGAGGCTTCCAGGTGGAGGCGAAGCAGCTGGAGCTCGGCGCCCTGTTCACCGGGCTCGCGGGCGGCCAGGTCGACTTCCAGACCGACGCCTGGCTGCCGGTCACGCAGGCCCAGTACTGGGATAAGTACCGGAACAAGCTGGACGACCTCGGCTCCTGGTACGGACCGACCTCCATCGAACTGTCCGTCCCCTCCTACGTGGAGGACTTCACCTCCCTCGCCGACCTCAAGGGCAAGGGCGGCGAGTTCAAGGGCCGGATCATCGGCATCGAGCCCAGCGCGGGCGCGATGGGGATCCTGAAGGGCAAGGTGCTCCAGGAGTACGGCCTCGACGGCGAGTACGAGGTCGTCGACGGATCGACCCCCGGCATGCTCGCCGAGCTCAAGCGGGCCTACGAGAAGCAGGAGCCGGTGGCGGTCGTGCTCTGGTCGCCGCACTGGGCCTACGCCTCGTACGACCTGAAGAAGCTCGAGGACCCCAAGGGGGCCTGGGGCCAGGGCGACGGCATCCACACCCTGACCCGCAAGGGCTTCGCGGACGACGAGCCGGAAGTGGCCTCCTGGCTGCGCTCGTTCAAGCTGACCGAGGCCCAGCTGACCGGCCTGGAGGCGAAGATCCAGGAGGCGGGCAAGGGCAAGGAGCAGCAGGCGGTCCGCGCCTGGCTGACCGAGCACCCGGAGATCGCCAAGGCCGCGTGATCGCCGCGAGTCCGTGAAGGCGCCGGCGCCCGGTGGGGGAGTACCCTCCACCGGCCGTCGGTGTCTTCGTTCGCCCGGGCGGATCGGCGGATCGGCGGGTCTGCACGGGGAACGCACCCCTGACCAGCCAAGATCCTGGAGGATCGGCCCGTGCCCCGGAGGGGCGGTTCATGACACAGTGCCAGGAGAACGACCGCCGGACCAGGGAGCCCCCATGCGTGAACCGCACCCCGTGCCCCGGCTCGCGTCCGCCCCCACACGCACGGCGGCGACGAGCCCGCTGCCGCGCTGTCCCGAGTGCGCGAGCGCACCGGAGCGCATCTCCTGGCGCCAGCGCCCGGGCCGGCCGGTGGTGCTGGTCTTCGACCCCTGCGGCCACCGGTACGTCTCGCCGGCCCCGCCGGTCCTGGCCGTCACCCCGCCGCCCCCCGAGGGGCCCGCACCGCTCAGCAGGTGAGGAACGCGGCGATCCGCTCGGCGAACGCCTCCTCGCCGACGATCTCGATGCCCGCCTCCTCGCCTTGGCCACCTTGCTGCCCGCCTTGGCACCCGCCACGAGCAGTGTCGTCCGCCCCGATATGCCGCTCGCGGACTTACCGCCGGCCCGCTCGATCAGCTCGCGCACCTTGTCCCGCGTGTCGTACGCCGCCGGCGCACCCGTCATCTTCCCCGTGACCACCACGCACTGCCCGGCGAGCGGTCCCTCGGCGCCTCTTCTCCGGCAGGGCGCTCCACCTGCGGCTCGACGAGGCTGACCCCGGCCGCGGCCAGCTTGTCGATGACCGGCCCGAGAACTCCGGAGACTGCCTGGCCGGACCGGTTCACCGGAGAAACGGCACACCGCGATGCGCACGAGGGTTGACCTGGCGTCAGCTGCGGCCCACCCGGGACACCGTCCTGCGCGGCCGTGCGATCGCCGCGGGGCAGAAGGTGGTCACCTACTACGCCTCCGCCAACCGCGACGAGGACGTCTTCGCCGACCCCTTCGTCTTCGACATCCGCCGCAACCCGAACGAGCACCTCACCTTCGGCGGCGGCGGTCCCCACTTCTGCCTGGGCGCCGGTCCGGCCCGCACCCAGATCAAGGCCCTGATCCGTGAACTCCTGGCCCGCCACCCCGGCTTCGGCCTCACGGGTGAGGTCCGGCGCCTGCGCTCCGACTTCATCAACGGCATCAAGCACCTCCCCGTCCGCTTCGGCTGAGGCCGCATCTCGGCCACTTCATGGATGCTCAAAGCTGCTTGATTGAAGACTACTTCGAGCAGCATCCTTCAAGTGATCTCCGTGGGCCGCTATCTTGCCAGGCGCATGCCAAAGCGGTGTGTCCGCAATCCGGACCGCACGAGGAGCTGCCCCATGAGACTCATCCGCATCCCCAGGCGCATCCACAGCCGCAAAAAGGTGAAGCGGCGGCGCGCGCCCCTCGCCGCGATGCTCGCCGGGGCCCTTGCCGTCGCCGGGCTGGCCGCCGCCGGACCGATGACCTCGCCGGCCGCCGCGGCTCCGGCCCCCGCCACGGCAGGCAACGCCACCGGCCTCACGCAGTCCGGGAACACCTTCACCGTCACCACGACCGCCGGTGCGAAGGCGCGCGTGGTCGTCGCCCGCGCCGACGTCTTCCGCATCTGGCTGTCACCCGACGGCGCGTTCACCAACGACCCGGCCGGTTCCGACCTCGCCCCGACCACCGACTTCGGCTCCGTCGACACCACCTTCACCGACGCGGGCGCGTACTACCGGATCACCACCGGAGCCCTGAACATCCGCGTCAACAAGACGCCCCTGCAGTTCTCGGTCTACCGCGCCGACAACTCCACCCTGGTCTGGCAGGAGACCCAGCCCACCTCCTGGACCGGTACCCAGACCACCCAGTACCTGGCCCGCGGCGCCGACGAGCAGTTCTACGGCACCGGCCTGCGCCTCGGCGAATGGGCGCTGCGCGGCAAGACCGTCCCCGTGGCCGTCGACAACAAATGGCGCGAGAACAACAACGCCAGCCCCGCCCCCTTCTACATGTCCACCAACGGCTACGGCGTCATGCGCAACACCTGGGCCCCCGGCTCGTACGGATTCAACGCCCCCACGACCCTCACCCATGACGAGAAGCGCTTCGACGCCTGGTACTTCACCGGCGATTCGCTGAAATCCGTGCTCGACGCGTACACCGACGTCAGCGGAAAGCCCTTCATGGCCCCGATGTGGGGCCTGGAACTGGGCAATGCCGACTGTTTCAACGCTTCCAACCCCGACTACCAGGGCGACCACAACCGCCTGCGCCACCAGACCACCCCCGACGTGGCCGGCTACGCCGCCGACGCCCGCGCCGCAGACATGCCCTCGGGCTGGTTCCTTCCCAACGACGGCTACGGCTGCGGATACACCGCCCCGCTCAAGTCGACGGTCGACGCCCTGAAGGCCAAGGGCTTCCAGACCGGACTGTGGACCTCAACCGGTCTCGGATCCATCGCCGACGAGGTCGCCGCGGCCGGAACCCGCGGCGTGAAGACGGACGTCGCCTGGATCGGCGGCGGCTACAAGACCGCCTTCACCGGCGTACAGCAGGCCGTCGACGGCATCGAGAAGAACTCCGACGCCCGCCGCTACGTCTGGACCGTCGACGGCTGGGCCGGTACCCAGCGCAACGCCGTCGTGTGGACCGGTGACACCAACGGCACCTGGGACGACATGCGCTGGCACGTCCCCGCCATCGCCGGCGCCGGCCTGTCCGGCCTCAACTACGCCTCCGGCGACATCGACGGGATCTTCGGCGGCAGCCCCAAGACGTACACCCGCGACCTCCAGTGGAAGGCCTTCACGCCCGCCTTCATGACCATGTCGGGCTGGGGCGCGACCAACCCGTCCGCCGGCTACCAGGACAAGCAGCCCTGGCGCTTCGCCGAGCCGTACCTCTCCATCAACCGCAAGTACCTGCAGCTCAAGATGCGGCTGATGCCGTACCTGTACACGATGAGCCGCACCGCGCACGAGAGCGGCGTGCCGAGCACCCGCGCCCTCGTCCTGGAATACCCGGACGACCCGGTGGCCCGCGGCAACCTCACCAGCGGCCAGTTCATGGCCGGCGACTCCTTCCTCGTCGCTCCCGTGGTCTCCGACACCTCCGTCCGCGACGGCATCTACCTGCCCGCCGGAACCTGGACGGACTACTGGACCGGCAAGACGTACGCCGGCCCGGGCTGGCTCAACAACTACCGGGCGCCGCTCGACACCCTTCCGCTCTTCGTCAAGGGCGGGGCGATCGTGCCGATGTGGCCGCAGATGAACTACACGGGCGAGAAGCCCGTCTCCACCCTCACCTACGACATCCACCCGCGCGGCAACTCCTCCTTCAGCCTCTACGAGGACGACGGGCTCACCCGCGCCCACGAGTCCGGCGCGTACGCCCGTCAGCAGGTGGACGTCACCGCCCCGGCCGCCGGCTCCGGCACGGTCAGCGTCTCCGTCGGTGCCCCCACCGGCAGCTACACCGGCAAACCCGCAGCGCGCGGCTACGAGTTCACCCTCCACGTGGCCTCCGCGCCGGGCACCGTGACGGCGGACGGCAGCGCCCTGGCCCGCCAGACCTCCAAGGCCGGCTACGACGCGGCCGCGTCCGGCTGGTACTTCGACCCCGCCGACCGCGGCGGCATCCTCTGGGTCAAGACCGGTACGAAGTCCGGCGCGTTCGGCATCACGGCCACCGGCACGTCGATCCCGGCGGCCGACCCGGTCCCGGCGACCTCCGCCCCGATCCCGCAGTCGGCCTGGACCCTGGTCTCCGCCGACAGCCAGGAGACCGCCGCCGAGAACGGCGCGGCCAAGAACGCCTTCGACGGCAGCCCGGCCACGCTCTGGCACACCGCCTGGTCCTCCGGCACCCCGGCCGCGCTCCCGCACGAGATCAGCATCGACCTCGGTGGCCGCTATGCGGTCGACGGCCTCGGCTACCTGCCCCGCCAGGACGGCGGCGTCAACGGCCGGATCGGCGGCTACGAGGTGTACGTCTCCGACAGCACCACCGACTGGGGCTCCCCGGTGGCGACCGGCAGCTTCGCCGACACCGCCGCGGCCAAGTCCGTGTCCCTGTCCGCGAAGACCGGCCGCTACCTCCGCCTCAGGGCCCTCACCGAAGCCGGCGGCCGCGGCCCCTGGACCAGCGCCGCCGAGATCAGCCTCACCGGGCGCGCCGCCCCGCTCCCGGCCGACGCCACCCTCGTGAACGCAGCCTCCGCCCGCTGCGCCGACCTGCCGCACAGCGCGACCGCGCCGGGCACCGCACCCACCCTGTACTCCTGCCACGGCGGCCCCAACCAGCGCTGGAGCCTGAAGGCCGACGGCCACGTCACGGGCCTGGCAGGGGTCTGCCTCGACGGTACGAGTGCCTCCCGGATCACCGTCCAGACGTGCAGCGCAGCCGCCGGCCAGACCTGGCAGCCGGGGCCGGACGGCAGCCTCCGTACGCTCGGCCAGTGCCTGGCACCGGTCGGCGCCGGCACGGCGAACGGCACTGCACTCACCCGCACCACCTGCGACAACAGCCCCGCCCAGCGCTGGACCTTCACACCCTGACCCCGCTCACGGCTCAGGACGCACCGCCGAGCACGGCCTGGCAGTCCCGCCAGGCCGGCTCGGTCAGCAGGCCCCGCAGCCGGGTGAACAGCGCGAGAAGACCGGGGCCGTGGGCCGCGCGGAACGCGCGGTCGATCCGGGCGAGATCCAGTTCGTTCGCCGCGGACAGCTCGGCGAAATCCCGCCGCGCCCTGCGGCCGGGGGAGTAAACACGGCCGGTGAACCGGTCGCGGAACACCGCCGCGCCCTCCTCGTCTGCAGCGAGCGTCGGATAGGAGGCCGCGCGGTCGCAACCGGCGTAGAAGTAGACGATCTCCTCGGCCTCCGCTCCGATCACCGCCGTGAGCGCGGCCCGCCGGTCGACCGGGAGCAGGGCGGTGGCGAAGCCGTCCGTACCGTAGAACGCGTGGCACAGACCCGCGAGTCGGAGCGCCGGCCGGGCACCCCACGCCCCGAGCTGTGCCTGTACGCGTTCCAGATGAGCGAGCAGGGTGCCGCCGGGGTGTTCGAGCCGCCCGGCGCCCAGCTCGCGCAGCAGCGCAAGGGCGCGGGCCTCCGGCCCGTCGCGCTGTGCCGGTACAGGCATGGTCGTGGTCCTTCCTCGCGCCTGAACGAATGGTGTGGGTCGACACCCGTCCCCGCCTGCGCCGGGTCCGGACCGTGGTGCAGGCGGGGACGGGTTGCCGCCCCGGGCCCTGTATTGATCATGGTTCAGTCGTAAACCCAAGTCAATCCTCTGAATTCCTATCAACACCCAAGCTGTAGCTTGGATCCCATGACTCTCGACGATCTCCGCGTCTTCGTGGCCGTCTGCCGGGCCGGCAGCCTCAGCGCCGTCGCCCGCGACCTCGGCTGCACCCAGTCGGCCGTCAGCCAGCACGTCCGCCGCCTCGAGAAGCAGACCGGCACCGATCTGCTGGAGCGGCACGCCCGCGGCGTCGTCCCCACCGAGGCCGGGCGCATCCTCCAGGCGGCCGCCGCCGACGGCATCGCCGGGCTCGACGGCGCCCTGCGCCGCCTCGACGACCTCGTCCGCGGGGACACCGGCTCGGTGCGCATCACCACGGGCGCGACGACCGTACGGCACTTCATGGCCGAGGCGGTCGTCGACTTCCGGCGCCGCCACCCCCAGGTCAGCCTGGAGTTCCAGACCGAGAACTCCAGCCGCAGCTGCTTCGACGCGCTCGCCGCCGACGACCTGGACCTCGCCTGGATCACCATCGGCAGGCCCGTGCGCGGCATCGAACAGCGCCCGGTGATGGAATTGCCCTGGGTGCTCGCGGTCTGCGCCGACGACCCCCTCGCCGCCCGGCCCCGCATCGAGCCGGCCGACCTCGCCGGCATCCGCCACATCCGGCTCCCGGAGCACTCCGCGTCCCGGGCCCACCTCGACGCCGCCTTCGCGGAATCCGGCATCCGGATACGGTCCGACACCAGCGTGGCCGACTGGGACACCGCCCTGCTGCTGGCCGAACTCGGCCTCGGCCACGCCGTCGTGCCCGCCCTGCCCGGCTGGCGGGTCCCCGGATCAGACGGCCCGCTGCGCCTCGTCCCGGTCCCGGCGCTGCCCGCGCTCGCGGTCGGCTGGGCCGTCCGCCGCTGGGCGTCCCTGTCCCCGCTGGCCCGGGTGTTCGCCGACGACGTCGCCCGCAGCTGCACGGCGCGCGCCGCGGGGCAGCAGTGATGCCGGCAGCAGTCCCACGGCGGCCAGCGCCGCCAGGACGTACAGGGCGGCCGACGCGGCCCCGGCGCCCGCGCCCCCGCCCGCCGCGACGGCGATGCCCAGGGTCGGACCGACGTTCATCGCCGTCTGCTTGAGCCCGCCGACGACCCCCGCGTACCCGGCCGGGGCGTCCCCGACCACCGTGCCGGTGGCGGTCACCATGACGGCGGCGAACCCGGCGCCGAGCACCGCGAAGGCCGCCATGACCGCCGGGCCGGACCATGCGCCCAGTCCGCCGACCCCCAGGACGACCAGGCCCGTACCGGTGAGCGCGGTCCGGCGCGGCCCGTACCGGCGCAGCGCCGTTGCGGCCAGCGGCGCGCCCGCGACCATGCTGCCGGTCAGCGGGAGCACCAGCAGGCCGGTGGCGAGCGGGCCGAGCCCCCGTACGTCCTGGAGCAGGAACGTCGCCGTGAACAGCGCCCCGAACATGCCGCCGGAGACGGCCAGCAGCAGGGCCATCGAGGCCGCGACCGGCCGGGACCGCGCCACCACGGCCGGCACGAGGGGCTGCGGCGCCCGCCGTTCGTACCGTACGAGCGCGGCCGCGAGGGCGGCGGCCCCGCCGAGCCCGAGCAGCGTCGGCGGCGCGGTCCAGCCCTGGGCGGGTACGCCGGTCAGGGCATGGACGAGTACGGCGAGGGCCGCGGCCAGCAGGGCCGCCCCGGTCAGCGAGGGCCGGGCCGATCCGGGGCCGTCCGGCCCGGCCCGGTGCGGCGCCGGCACCCGTACGACGAGAACGAGCGCGGCGATCGCGAGGGCGATCGGCACGTTCAGCACGAACACGGAACGCCAGCCCGACTGCGCGACCAGCACGCCCCCGAGCAGCGGACCGGCCGCGGCGGCCACGCCGATGGCACCGGTCCGGACCGCCACCGGGGTGGAGAGCCGGTCGGCAGGGTACGCGAGCCGCAGCAGAGCGAGGGTCGCCGGTTGGAGCAGGGCCCCGAACACCCCCTGGGCGGCGCGCAGGGCGATGACCCAGCCGATCCCGGGCGCGAGCGCGATCCCGGCGGAGGTCGCGGCGAAGCCGAGCACGCCGACGAGGAGCAGCCGCGGATGCCCGTACCGGTCGCCGAGGCGGCCGGCGATCACGAGGAAGGCGGCCACGGCGAGGAGATAGGCGGTGCTGGTCCACTGGACCTGGGCCACGCTCGCCCCGAGGCCGTGGCGCAGGCTGGGCTGCGCGACGCTGAGGACGGTGCCGTCGAGGGCGACCAGCATCGCGCCGCCGACGCTGACGAGGAGCGCGATCCGCTGCCGGGGGCGGCTCATGCGGGGACCGCCCCGAGGTGGGCGTCGAGGGCGGCGTCGACGAGCCGTTCGACGCCGGCCCGGTGGCCGGCCGTATCGCCGAGGACCAGGGGCAAACTGCCCCAGGCCCACAACTGGGCCACGCCGTGCAGGTTGGCCCACAGGGCGGCGGCGGTGACCTCGGGGTCCCCGCCGGCCCGGCAGCGGGAGACGAGCCCGACGAGCAGGCGGAACAGGGGGAGGGTGGACTCGCGCAGCCTCGGCTGGTTCCCTGAGGTCCCCTGCCCGGAGTCCCCCTGCCCGGAGCCTTCCTGCACGGTGTCCGACGGCCCGGCGCTCTCCTGTCCTTCGCTGTCGAGCAGGTCGTGACGGAACATCAGCTCGAACATCCCGCGGTGCTCCAGCGCGTAGCCGATGTACACACATCCGAGCGTCCGCACCTGCTCGCGCGGCGAGGAAGCACCGGCGGTCGCCGCGGCGAACCGGCCGCCGAGGTCGGCGAATCCGCGCCGGGCGATCGCCGAGAGCAGGGAGTGGTGGGTGGGGAAGTAGCGCCGGGGTGCGCCGTGCGACGCCCCGGCGCGGCGGGCGATCTCACGCAGGCCGAGGGCGGCGGTGCCCTCGGTGAGTACGAGGTCGACGCCGACGTCGATCAGACGTTCCCGGAGCGGGCTGTGCTGTTCCATGGACCGTGTCTACCAGACCGCGTAGACACTGTCTACTCTCCGCTCGGCCGAGGGGGTCCATGAACTCCGGCATCCGGGCGTTCGTCTCGTCGGCGTGGTCGATCCGGGGTCCGTGTCCGGTGTCGCCCATGATCTCGACGACGGCGGGACGATGAGCACGGGTCGGTCCGGCCAGGCCGCGATGCGCCGCCGGACCGGCTTGGGGGCGATGGTCGCGAACGGGCTGATGAAGATCCAGACGAAGAAGCGGCCTCCCGTCTTCTCCAGGCCGCCCGGGTCGGGCAGCGTGACCGACGTCAGCCGCTCCGGCCGGCCTGCTCCTGTACGGGCTCCGGCACTTGGCCGCAGGCCACGGCGCCCGGGTCGCGCAGCGGCTGCGGGCGGTGGGGGAGAACCCGGGGCCGCGCGCGGTGAGCGAGGCGCTGCTGATGGAGTCACTGCCCACGGACGGGGCCAGCCGGACGTTCCACGTCGTGTACACCGCGTACGCGGCCCTGGCCCTGACGGACGAAGCGCTCGCAGCGCAGCCGTTCATCGACGATCCGAACGCGGCCGAGGACGCCCTGACGGGTCTCCTCCAACATGACGCCTAGGCGTTCTCGCTCTCCTGCGCGTTCTGGATCGCGAGCACCAGTCCGGCGACGAGGCCTGCCCGCTCCGCCATGGCTTCGATGACCACGTACTCGTGGTCGGCGTGGGCGCCGCCTCCGACGGCTCCCAGGCCGTCAAGGGTCGCCACCCCCAGGGCGGCCGTGAAGTTGCCGTCGCTTCCGCCGCCGACCGAGCGGCCTTCGAGGCCGGGAAGCAGCTGCCGGGCCACCGCGAAGAGCCCGGCCGACGCCGATTCCGGCATCGGGGGACGGCCGATGGATCCGTGGACCGTGATCTGCGCGTCTTCGAGATGCGGAGCGAGCGCGGCGAACGCGGACTCGATGCGTTCCTTCTCGTCGGCCGATTCGACCCGGACGTCGACGACGACGGTCGCCTCGGCGGGAACGACGTTGTCCAGGGTTCCCGCGGATGCGACGGTCGGGGTGACGGTCGTGCCGATCTCGGGCCGGCCCAGCGCCGCGATGTGCAGCACCTGGTGTGCCGCCTCGATCAGGGCGTTGACCCCGGCTTCGGGCTCGAGGCCGGCGTGCGAGGCCCGGCCCGTGACGGAGACCCGGAAGGTGCCGCAGCCCTTGCGTCCGGTCTTCAGGGCCCCGCCGTCGGCAGCGCCTTCGAAGACCAGGACGGCGCCGCAGGCGAGGGCCCGTTCCTCGATGAGGGCCCGGGAGGAGTGGGAGCCGACTTCCTCGTCGGCGGTCACCAGGATCTCGACGCCGGACCGGTCCTCGAGCGCCGCCAGACCGTGGATCGCCTGGACGAGACCGCCGAGCATGTCGAAGACGCCGGGGCCGGTCGCGTGCCCGCCCTCGACCGCGAACGGGCGGCGTTCGAGGGTGCCGAGCGGGAACACCGTGTCGTGGTGACCGAGGATCAGCACTTTGGGGTCGCCGCCGGCCGACCAGTGGACGTGCGGTCCGGCTTCGCTGTCGACGAGGACGGCCTGGCCACCGAGGCGGCTCTCGATGACGCCGGCGACGGTTTTGGCCGACGCGGTCAGGGCCTCGACGTCGCGCGAGGGAGACTCGGTCTCGACGAGTGTCCTGAGGTCCTCGATCATCGCGTCGACACTCACGTCGACGGTCGTGCGCAGCGTCATGGGGCAAGGGTAGCCGGGACGCCGGGGCCGAGGGCCGCGGCCGGGACGAACGCGGCGGTGGAGGGGATGATGGAGTGGAGGAGGTGCAACGCCATGGCGGAACATGACGGCGGTCCGTCGGCAGGGAATCTGGACGAGGGCAAGCTGCTCAAGGAGCTGGAGGCCATCCACCGGACCCGCCACGAGACCCTGCTGTACGGGTCGGACGAAGCGCTGGTCACCCATACGCAGCGGATGAACGAGCTGGAGCACGAGTACGTACGCCGGCACCCGCAGCGTGCCCAGACGCCGGGGCGGACCCGCTCGGGCGCCCGCGCCCGGACCGGCGAGGACTGAGGGGCCCTGAGGCCTTGAGCCCCTGAGGGCCCGGGAAGCCGGGGGTCCCTGAGGGGTCTTACTTCTTGGCGTGTTCGCCCAGGTAGAACAGCAGCCACACGAAGCCGGCGAACACGTGCGTCCCGAAGATGTAGAAGAACGCGCGCAGCGCGACGCCCTTCTCCTTCCACTTCTCGTGCTTCGCCGCCGCGGAGGCGTGGTCCTCGGTGTTGTCGTCCGGCACAGCGGATCTCCGTTCGGGGCGGGGCGAGGGGGGCGGGGCGAGCGGGCGGGTCGAAGAAGCAGCCTACGTGGATCTCAGGTGTGAGCCTTCTTCGCCTCGAATGAGACGAATTTGCCTCATTCGAGGCGAGGGAGGCTCGATCTGATGCGATGCGACCGCCGCCTCGCCACGCAACCCGAACGGCACGTGACCGCGGCCCGCGCCCCTCCAGCAGCCCGCCGACGGGCCTGATCGAGGCGGCCTCCCGGGCCTACACCCTGGCCATCACACCGGCGTTCCTCGTCGCGGGGCTCCTCGCGGTCGCCGCGGCGGTCACCACCCGGACGATGATCCCGCCGCGGTCGCCGCGGCGGCCACCACCGGGACGATGATCCCGCGCGACCTCCGGCCCACCAAGAACCACTGACGAGGCCGGCGGCGCCTTCAGCGGCCCGCGTCACCGCCGCAGCGGTGACGCGGGCGCCGGGCCCAGCGTGGTGGTCCCTGGCGCGGCCCGATGGCCGAGGCCCGTACGGTAGGCGTCCAGTGCGGCCTCGATGCGCCCCGTACGCCGCAGCAGGTCGCCCAGCAGCCGGCACAGGTCCGCGAGATCGCCGCTCGCCCCGCTGCGCTCCAGCAGGGTCAGCGCCTGGACGTAGTGCTCCTCGGCGGAGTCGGTCTCCCCGCGCTCCTCGGCCATCAGGCCGAGCAGCCGGTGCGCGCCGCCCGCATGCACGGCCCCGTGGCTGTCGCCCAGCTCCAGCAGTGCGGAGAGCAGCCCGGCGGCCTCCTCGCACCGGCCGAGCCGGCGCAGTACGTCGGCGAGCTCCACCTCGACCTGCGCCGTGAACAGGGCGGCCCGCCGGGCCGAGAGCATGTCCCGGGCCGTGCGCAACTCCGCCTCCGCCGCGACGAGATCACCGTTCTGCGCCTGTACGTAGCCGCGCATCCAGTGGCAGTGCGCCAGATCGGTCCGCAGCTGCAGCTGCCGGTAGATCGCCTGCGCCTTGGCGAGCGAGGCATCGGCGTCGGCCGGCCGCCCCGCTGTGAGGAAGGTACGCGCGACCTGCCGGTGCATCCCCGCCACCAGCGCCGGGTCGGCCACCTCCGGAGCAAGCGCCAGGGCCAGTTCGGCGGCGTGTGCGGCCCGGGCGTGTGCGCCCATGTCGATGTACGGGCCGATCACGGCGGCGTAGAGCAGCACCAGCGCCTCCGGATCGGCCAGCCCGCTCGCGTTGAGCTCGTCGATGGCGGATTCCAGCAGGTAGCAGGCGTAGCGCAACTCCCCGGCGAGCAGATGCGCGACGGCCCGGCCCCGGATCGGGCGGGCGCGGCGGGGGAGCGGTTCGTCGGCCAGCAGCCGCTCGGCCGCCTCGAAGTGGCCGATGGCTTCGGGTAGTTCTCCCGATTCGATGGCGCAGTCGCCGAGGCCGAGCAGCGCCTCCGCCCGCTCGGTGGCGAGGCCGAGCCGTTCCGCGTCCGCGAGGAGCTGGCGGTAGCGGACGGCGGCCTCGGTGGCGTCGCCGGTGGCCAGCGTCTGCTGGGCGTCGGTGAGGGCGAGGCGCACCTCGGTGGCCAGGTGGGCCGGCCGCCCGGTGGCCAGCTCCTCGTACGAGGTGCCGAGCCGCCCGGCGAGGAAGCGCAGCGCCGTCTCGGAGGGCCGGACCTTGCCCGACTCCAGGGTCGAGATGTAGGCGGAGGTGTACGAGGGCTCCGCCAATGCCCGTTGTGTCAGGCCGAGTTCCGCGCGCATGCGCTGAACCCTGCGGCCGATCTCGGCCGGTTCGTCCATGAAGACCCCCTGGTCGTTCCAACTCCCCATGGTGCAGGGGCGGCAGGCCATTGCGCACGTCCCGTGCGCCCCCTAGTTTAAGCAACCGGTTCAGCCCACTTATCAAGCCGCTTAACTCGCGGCAATTTCCGGCTTCCCGGGGGAGAACTCCATGGATGCGTCCTTTCGCCTGACGCTGCGCGCCGCCTTCGCCGCGGTCTGTACGACGGCCCTGCTGCTCGGTGCAGGCCCCCTCGGTACGGCGGCCGCAGCCCCGCCGCCGACCCCTTCGCCGGCACCGGCGAAGAGCGGGACCGAGGTGGAGATTCCCGGACCGGAGGACGGCACGGCCGCCGGGTCCGGCCACACCCGCGTCCCCCTCGCCGGGAAGGCGGGGAAGGCCCCGCAGCTGTCCGAGGCCGAGCGGGCGGCGGACGGCGAGGTCACCAAGACGGTCGACAACGGGCCGACCGCGGACCGCCTCGACATCGTCGTCATCGGCGACGGCTACACCGCCGCCGAGCAGGCCCGGTTCCACGCCGATGCCCAGGCCAAATGGGCCGAGATCGCTGCCGTCGAGCCGTACTCCACGTACCGCAACCTCTTCAACGTCTGGACGGTCGACGCCGTCTCCCGGGACTCCGGCGTATCCGGCGACCCCACGCCGGCCACCGTCCGTGACACCGCCCTCGGCTCGTACTTCTGGTGCGAGGACATCGAACGGCTGCTCTGCATCGACCAGCCGAAGGTCGACGCGTACGTGGCGAAGGCGCCCGAGGCCGACCTGGTCCTCGTCCTCGCCAACAGCGCCAAGTACGGCGGCGCCGGCTACAACGAGCGCAGCGCCACCCTCGGCTACGAGGGGATATCGACCGCTTCGGCCGGCAACGCGAAGTCAGGCCAGGTCGCCATCCACGAGACCGGCCACTCCCTGGGCAAGCTCGCCGACGAGTACTTCTACCCCGGCACCCCGGGCTACGAGAAGTACGAGGGTCCCGAGCCCGCCGACTCCAACACCTCCACGCTGCCCGCCGACCGGATGGCCGCCGAGCAGGCCAAGTGGTACCGCTGGCTGGGCGCCCCGTCGCCCGACGGCGGCACGGTCGGGGCGTACGAGGGCGGTGGCTACTACGTCACCGGCCTGTACCGGCCCACCGACAACTCGATCATGCGCGTGCTCGGCAAGCCCTTCAACCTCCCCGGCACCGAGGCGATGATCGCCGGCTTCTACCAGCACGCGAAGCCCGCCGCCGCGCTCACCCCGACCGGGCGCACCCTGCGGCTGCGCAACACGGCCAAGGTCTCCGTACCCCGGCTGGCCGGTGCGGACGGCCTGCAGCTCGACGTCCGCTGGTACCTCGACGGGCGGGAGCTGAAGCGGTTCGCGGCCCGGAGCGAGGTCGCGGTGTCCGAGCTGTGGCTCTTCGACCTGCGCACGCACAAGCTGTCGGTCACGGCCGAGGACCGTACGCCCTCGGTCCGCGACCCGAAGATCGCCCGCAGTCTGACGGCGACGGTCGACTGGAACGTCCGCCTGTAGCGGGCCGCACGCGCGAGTTTCAGTCGCCGGCCGTGTACGTCCAGAAGTCGCGCATCACGGCGGGCGGCGTCGGTCCGGTCATCTCCCGCTGGGTGAGCAGGACGGATACGGCGCCGGTGGCCGGGGTGATGTGGGCCGCGGTCCCGGTGCCGCCGACCCAGCCGTACCGGCCCGGCACGTTCCACGGATCGCGGGCCGTGACGTCCACCGAGCCGCCGAACCCCCAGCCCTGGCCCTCCAGGAACAGCTCGCCGCCGGAGCGCTGGGCCGGGGTCAGCCAGTCGGTGGTCATCTGCCGCACCGACCGGGCCGACAGGAGACGGCCCCGCTCGCCTTCCAGCGCCCCCTGCGCGAGCAGCATCCGGCCGAACGCGTACCAGTCGTCGGCGGTCCCGACCAGGCCGCCGGTGGCGGAGGGGAAGGCCGGGACGCTGCTCCACTGCCCGTGGGGGGCGTCGGCCAGTTCGAGGGCGCCGTCGTCCCCGCGGTAGTAGCTCGTGAACCGGCCCAGGTCCGCGGGCGGGACGGCGAACCCGGTGTCCGCCATGCCCAGCGGCTCGAAGACCCGCTCGGCCAGGAACTCGGGCAGCGACTGCCCCGAGACCCGGGCGATCAGCACGCCCAGGATGTCCGAGCAGGTGTTGTACAGCCAGGCCTCGCCCGGCTGGTACAGCAGGGGGATGCGCGACAGCGCCTTCATCCACGCGTCCGGGTCCGCGATGTGCTGCGGCTGTGGCGGCCCTTGCTTCAGCTCGCTGACCAGCAGGCCGACCGCAGGCAGCGAGAAGTCGGACGGGAACCCGTAGCCGGCGCGGAACGTGAGCAGGTCGAACACGGTGATCGGGCGCGCCGCGGGCACCACGTCGTCGACCGGGCTCGCGGGCGTACGGACGACGACGCGCGAGGCCAGCTCCGGCAGCCACGGCTCGACCGGCTCCTCCAGCGCGAACCGGCCCTCCTCGACCAGCATCATGACGGCCGCGGCCGTGACCGGTTTGGTGAGCGAGGCGATGCGGAAGATCGAATCCCGGACCATCGGAGCCGTGCCCTCGATGTCCGCCGTGCCGACCGCCGCGACCTCCACCCGGTCGCCACGGGCCACCAGGCCCACTGCCCCGGGCAGCGATCCGCTGTTCACGTGCCGTTCCAGGATGTCGCGCAGGCCGGTCATCTCTCCACCTCTCCCGATGCCTCTCCCGATGCGGGGGCCGGCCGAGCGGACCGGCCACCGCAGACAAAGACTCCCGCAGCGGCGTGAATTCATCGGCCGGACGCGCGGCGCACGACCGGACGGGTCACCACCAGTAGGCGGGATAGCGCGGTGCCCTGCGCCGGATGCGCGAAGCTGCGTACCCGGTCAGCACGAGCAGCACGGTGGCGCCGAACAGCAGGGGGACGAACCGGGCCGGGGCCGGGTTCTGGAGAACGATCACGACGGAGGTGGCACAGGCGGGCGAGTGCGGGGTGCGGGCGGCCATCAGCAGCGCGAGCGTGACACCGACCGCGACGGCCGCGGCCCAGGCGCTGCTGCCGGCGGCGGCGAGGACGCCGTAGCCGACGGCCATGCCCAGCAGATGGCCGACGACCACACCGCGCGGCTGGGCCAGGGGCAGGGTGGGGGCGCTGTGCACGAGGGCGGCGCTGGCGGCCAGTGGCGGTATCAGCACCGGCTCGTGGAGCATCGCGCCGATCCCGACGAGCCCCAGCAGGACCGCTGTCACGGCGCTGATGCTGTGGAACGCGGCAGCGGGGGTGGGGCGGGCGGGAGCCCGGCCGAGGGTGATGCGGGAGCGGACCGGCTCGCGGGCGGATTCAGGGGCGGGGGTGGTGGCGGACGGGGACGGCATGACGGTGCTCATGTGCGGTTTCCGGGGCAGGACGACAGGGTGAATGCGGTCGAGGCGGCACGGAGGCAGGGTGATCAACCGCCGCCTCGGCCTCGCGCCTGTCCCTGGTACGGCCGACGCAGACCGGCTACGACCTTAACCGCCAGGTGTGCGAGGGCCGCCCCGGGGGAGGGATACGGGTACGGGAAGGACGGAAGATGACGACGCACGCGCACGGCCCCCAGGGGCACGGCCCCGAGGGGCCCGGCGACTCCGGCCAGGTGCCCGCGCCCCCGCCCGCCCCCGCCGAGGGCGGTGAGCCCGCCTGCCTGCTGCACCTGGTCTGCCCCGACTGCGGACGGCTCGCGACCGAACGGGGCGCCCGGACCTGCTCCCGCTGCGGCGGTCCGCTCCCGGACTCCGGCCCGTGAGCGCTCCGCGGCCGTGCCGAATATCCGCTGGCCAGAGCGCGGGCGCCGACCTAGGGTTCCGCCCATGACGATCATGGGCTCCGACGCCGTAGACCGATCCGTGTCCCTCACCGCACAGGCGCTCCGAGGTGTGGCGCACCTCGACTGGTCCGCCCCGGCCGCCGACCTCGAGTGGAGCTGTCACGACACCGCCGTCCACGTGGCGAGCGATTTCACCGGGTACGCCACCCAGCTGACCGGGCGCTCGACCAGCGGGTACGCCCCCTTCGGCATCAGCGCGGACCCCGGCACCACCCCCACCGGCCTGATCCAGGTCATCGAGGCCACCGGAGGCCTGCTGTCCGCCGCCGTGGCCGTGACCGACCCCGGGGTCCGGGCCTGGCACCCGTACGGCATGGCGGGCCCTGACGGCTTCGCCGCGATGGGCATCGTCGAGACGCTGCTGCACACCCACGACATCCTGACCGGCCTCGGCGTCCACGAATGGGAGCCCGACGCCGACCTCTGCGAACAGGTCCTCGACCGGCTCTTCCCGCAGGCTCCGCGCGGCATCGCCGCTCCCTGGCCCACCCTCCTGTGGGTGACCGGCCGGGCCGGACTCCCGGGCCTGCCCCGCCGCCGGGCCTGGCGCTGGTACGCCGAACCCATCGCCACGGAGCGCGTCGTGCTCTGCGAGATCTCCCCGCTCGTCGCCGGCGATCTCCACGCCGGCGGCACCGGCGGCTTCGCCTGGGCGGAGGACGGCCCCGGCGACGGCACCCGGGCCGCCGCCGGGATGGTGGCCAGGGCGAAGGAAGAGGGAACGTTCCGCCCGGGGTGGAGTGCGTACGCCGTCGTCCGTACGCGGGACCGGCGCGCGATCGGCGGGATCGGCTTCCACGGTGCCCCCGACGCCGAGGGGAACGCGGAGGTCGGCTACGACCTCGTACCGTCGGCCCGCGGCAACGGATACGCCACCGAGGCGCTGAAGGGCCTGGCGGGCTGGGCCTTCGCCCAGCCGGGCGTGACCGCGCTGCACGCCCGGGTCGACGCGGACAACGCCCCCTCGCACGGCGTGGTCGCCCGGGCGGGCTTCGAGCGGACGGGCTCCACCGAGAACGGCGGAGCCCGCTACACCCTGCGGGCCGCAGCCCGGTAGCCGCTGCCCGGTGGCCGCACTCGGTGACCCACTGGTGGGAGGAGGTGCGGTCGTTCCACTCGCGTGCAGCGGGCTGGAGCGTCCTTGGGGCCGGGCGGGTGTGCGGGGCGCTAGCCTCGGAGACGGACGCCCGACACCGGCTCGGAAGGTAGGTCCCGATGGCGAGTTCTCCCACCTCCCCTCCTTCTCCGACTCCCTCCGCCTCCGCTCGTTCCCAGGTCCCCGTGATCGACCTCGGGCCGTGGCGGTCCGGCGAACCCGGGGCACGGGAGCGGATCGCCGCCCGCGTCGACGAGGCCCTGCAGGCCGCCGGGTTCCTCCTGATCACCGGGCACGGAGTGGACCCGGAGCTGCCCGCGCGGATCCGCGCGGCCGCCAAGGAGTTCTTCCGGCTGCCGGCGAAGGTGAAGGAGCCGTACGCGGTCGCGGTCGGCGGCCGCGGCTGGCTCGGCCCGGGCGCCGAGGCCAACAGCTACGCGGAGGGGGCGGCCTCGCCGCCCGACCTCAAGGAGTCCTGGTCCTGCGCGGCGGACGAGCCGACGGGGGACCCGTCCGTGGACGCCGAGTGGTTCCGCCCGAACGCCTGGCCGGCCGAGGTGCCCGCGCTGCAGCCGCTGGCCGTCGAGTACACCGCCCGGATGCGGGCCCTGTCCGACGAGCTGCTGGAGCTCCTCGCCACCGCACTCGGCCTCGCCCCGGACCGTTTCACCCGCCACACCGGGCACCCCACCTGGGGGTTCAACCTCAACTGGTACCCGGGCACCGAGGTGCTCGGCGAGCCCCTGCCCGGCCAGTTCCGCGTCGGGGCGCACACGGACTTCGGGACGGTCACGGTCCTCGACCGCGAGCCGGGCTCGGGCGGGCTCCAGATCCACACCGACGCCGACGGCTGGCAGGACGCCCCCTACGATCCGGCCGCGCTCACCGTGAACATCGGCGACCTCATGGCCCGCTGGACCGGGGACCGCTGGCGCGCGGGCCGCCACCGGGTGCTGCCGCCGCCCGCCGACGCACCGGCCGAGGAGCTGATCTCGCTGGTCTACTTCTACGAATGCGACCCGCACACCCGGGTGGAGTCCCTCCCGGCGCCGGTCGGCCGGGTGTTGCACGACCCCGTGGACTCCCACGCGTACCTGCGGGGCAAGCTGGACGCGATCACCGTGTCCTGACGCCTCCCACCGGAGGGGGAAGCGGCACGGCCCGGGGCGGAGGCCCCGATTACCGCTGGTCGGCGGTGTTCGGCAGGATGGGGGCATGACCGAGATCCGCACCCCCCGACTCCTCCTCCGCCGCTGGACCGACGACGACCTCGTCCCCCTGTCGGAGATCAACGCCGACCCGGACGTGATGCGCTGGATCGGCGACGGCTCCACCCTCGACCTGGAGCAGACCGCCGAGGAGATCGAGCGCTGGGAGGAAGAGTGGGACGAGGAGGGCTTCGGCCTCTTCGCCGTCGAACTGCTGGCCTCGGGGGAGCTGATCGGGGCGGTCGGCCTGTCCGTGGCGCAGTCCCCCGCGGAAGCACGGGACTTCGTGGCCGTCAGCTGGCGGCTCGGCCGGCAGTACTGGGGCCAGGGCTACGCCTCCGAGGCCGCGCAGGCCACCCTGGAGTTCGCCCTGCAGGACCGCGGCCTCGACCGGGTGATCGCGGTGAACCGGTCGGGTCACGAGGAGTCCGAAAACGTGATCCGCAAGCTCGGCATGGCGCTGGACCTCGACACGACGGACCCGGAGCACGGCCACCTGCTCCAGATCCACAGCATCGACCTGTCGGAGTACGAGGGCTGACCACCGGCTCGTTCCCGGCCGGGGCTCCCGGCCCGGCTCAGGCGGGGGCAGCGCCCGGAGCCCCGGCCCCACGGCCCGCGCGGACCGCGGCGAGCGTGGCGGCGTGGACGGCGGCCGGGTCGCCGCGGTGGGGGACCGGGCTGCCGGTCAGGGTGTACCACTCCTCCGCGGCCTCGTACTGGATCTCGATCCGGACGCGGCCGCCCGCCACCGCGGTCGTCCGCACGGTCAGCGGGCCCGTGATGACACCGACCTCGTCGGTCATCGCGCCGCCGGGCCCGGCCAGGACCTCGTCGCACCACTGCTGCCGTCCGGTCATGCCGCGCAGCTGTCCAGCATCGTCGAAAGCATCTTCTTCTCCGGTTCCGTCACGGTCAGGCCGTACGTCGATTTCACGGTGGTCCAGGCCCGCCCGTACTGGCACCAGCTCGACTTGTCCGGCGGCTGCCACAGGTCAGGGCTCTGGTCGCCCTTCGACCGGTTCGTGGCCGCGGTCACCGACAGCAGCTGAGGGTGGGTCAGATCGTTCGCGAAGGCCTTGCGCTGGGCGGCGTCCCAGCCGGCCGCACCCGAGCGCCAGCCCTCGGCGAGCGGCACCATGTGGTCGATGTCCATCTTCGACGCCTCGGTGACCACCACGCCGTCGTACAGGCTCTTCCAGGTGCCGGAGACCGCCTTGCACTCGGAGTCCTGGGTGACGTCCTTGCCGTCGCGCTTGAGGACGACCTCGCGGGTGTCGCACTTGCTGCCCTGCTCGGCCCAGTGCGTGAACTTGGCCCGGCTGTAGCCGGCCATGGTGCCGGCCTGCGCCACCTTCAGCGCCGCCAGCCGGGTGCGGGCCTCCTGGACGCCGACCATGCCGGGCAGCACGTCCCCGGCGGCCGGTTTGGCGTCGCCCGCCCCCGGTACGGAGGGCGAGGTGCCGGCGGAGGCCGGCGGCGCCGACGGCTTCGCGTCCTTGTCCGTCGTGCCGGTTCCCGAGCACCCGGCCACGGCCAGCAGCACCGAGGCGGCCAGGGCCGCGCCCCGCACACGTATCTGACGTCCCATGAACCCCACCCCGAGCCGGCTGCGCACCCTGTCCGGGAAAGACTACCCAGAACCGGACATTCAACCGGACGTTCCCCCGGACACCCAACCGGCCGCGCCCACGCCGAAGTCGGGCAGGGCCCCCTCGTGGGGCGTTGTCAGTGGCTCTCGCTAGTCTCGCCGCATACCGCAGCTCAGGGGGGTCTTTCCCCCTGGTCCACGCTGCGCGCATCCGGATCGGGCAGGCGGAGGGGCACGTACTGATGGCATGGCTGGCGGCGGGCGAGGGGTATGAGATCGCCCTGGTGGAAGGGAAGGTGGCGGCGCGGTCCGCCACCGGCCGTGCGGCGGGACGGCAGTTGAAGGCGCTGCCCAAGGCGCTGCGGGACCACCCCGAGGTGGACCGGCTGCGCCGGCTCGCCGAATGGCTGGAGCGGCACGAGGTCGCCTGCATCGCCCAGGTGGACACCTGGATGGTGTCCTCGCTGCCCGTGCCGACGGCGCTGCTCGCGCAGGTGTGGCCGGACGAGGCCTGGCAGAACGCGCTGCGTGACATGGCCGTCGTCGGCGAGGACCCGGACGAGGTGGGCTTCCTGCGGGACGCCACCGCCTCCGGCGAGCTGAAGGTGGTCAACCTCGACGGCGAGACCGTACGGCTTTCCCCGCGCACCGTGACCCTGCCGCACCCGGTGCTGCTGCCCGACCTGGACGACGTACGGGACTTCGCGGCCGAACTCGGCATCGTCCAGCGGGTCGAGCAGATCCACCGGCCGACCTGGGAGAAGCCGCAGGCTCTGACGGCCACCGCCACCGAGGTACGGGACTACGCGGGCGGGGTCTTCGCGAGCAGGTTCGGCCTGGCCGCCCGGGCGACGGGCCTCGGCTACCGGGTCTCCGGCGGCTACGCGACCTGCAAGGTCCGCGACACGGGCGGGGGCACGGAAGCCGCGGTCTGGATCGGCGAGCCGTACTACGAGGACGAGACGAGCACCGGCGCGCTGAGCTGGCACGACGAGAACGGCCGGGCGGTGCGCCTGACCGAGGTCGGACCGGTCGCCTGGTCCGAGGGAATGCGGATGGCCGCGGCGCTGTACGCCGGGCGCAAGATCGAAGAGGGCGGGGACGCGCGATGAGCACCACCACGATGAAGGCGGCCGACACCGCGGCCGAGGCCGAACTGCTGCTCAAGGCGGGCGCCGTGCTGCCCTCCGGCACCGAGGGCGCGGGCCCTTCGGCCGTCGACCTGACCGCGCGCACCTACCGCCACCCCGCCCTCGCCGACGACCGCGTCGTCGTCCGGCTGGCCGCCGCCGAGCTGGGTCCCGCCGAGGACCTGGCCGCCGGGTTCCTGGGACTCGTACTCGACGAGGGCGAGCCGCCCGTGGTCGGCCTCGGGCAGCGCCAGGCCCTCGGCTTCCCCGAATGGGTCCTCGTGCACCACCCGGAGGACGGCCACCACGCCCTCGCCGTCGTCCCCGAACTCGACCGGCTCGCACGCCAGGCCAAGACCAAGCCCAAGGCCGCCCTCGACGCCTGCCACGAACTGGCCGGCCGGCTCGCGGCCGCCGTCCCGCACTTCCTGCCCGTCTTCTACGAGCAGGCCGCCCGCATCTTCCTCGCCGTCGAGAACACCACGTACGCCGCCCAGCTGTTCGGCCGCGCCCGGACCAGCGAGGCCCAGCACGGCCTCGCCGTCGACGAGGACCGCCTCGACGGCGTCTTCCTCGAATTCGCCCTGGCCGGCGCCCTCCCGGTGAAGGTGCTCACCGGCTACGCCAAGGAGCTGTCCGGCCGCGTCGGCCCCGCCGAGGCCCACGAGCGCTTCCGCCGCCTGTGCGTTCGCCGCACCGCGGGCGGACTGCCCCCCTCCGCGCAGGCCGCGACCGAGCTGCGCCGCCTCGCCCGCGCCGCCGGCCTGACCGGCACCGAGGCCGAGCAGGACTACCTCGCCGAGCTGCTGCCGCTGCCCGCGACGCTGCGCGCCGCGTTCGGCTGGTGGAAGGCGCACCGCACGGCCCTGGTCGCGCTGGCCCGCCGGGTGCCCGCCGTACGGGGCACCCTGCTCGGTCTGATGCCGCCCGGCGGCGGCGACGGCGAACTCTCCGCCCTCTGGCTGGGCCTGCTCGAGGAATCCGGCGCCACCGCCGGGCTGATCGAGGACGAACTGCCCGCCGAGCAGCGCTGCTCCGACGGCGCCGCCGGCTGGCTCGAACGCTTCCACGCCGCCCGTCACACCGGCTGGGGCTCGCGCCCCACCCTGCCCGCCCTGCTCGACCTGGTCACCCGGGCGTCCGGCCGGCTGCGCGCCGAACTCGCCGATCCCGGCCGTGAAGCGGGCCTGCAGGTGGGCGTCGAGGACGTCGACCTGCTGGACCTGCTCCTCTCCCTGGACATCCCGGTCACCGACCCCGAGCCCGACTCCGCGCCCCGCCGGCGCCACGACCGGCTGAACCTGACCGACTGGGCCGGCTCCGACCAGCGCCGGGACCTCCTCGCCATCGCCGCCGACGAGCGCTTCCGGCCCGCCTTCCGGCGTGCCGCGTACGGCCTCTGCGGTGACGCCGACTCGGTGAACGTCATGCGGCTGCTCGCCGCCTCGCCCGGCGGCCGCCCCATGCTCACCGAGTGGATGCACGACGTGGCCGGCGCGTCCACCGCCGCCGGTCTGCCCGGCCTGCCCGAGGCCATCCGCCGGCTGACCTGGCTGCCCGCCGAGGCCCTCGAACTCGCCCGGGAGGAGGTGGCCGCGGCGGCCGCCGCCGACCTCGGCGAGACCCTCGCCCGCACCCTGCGCGCCGGCCTCTTCGAGGAACTCGCCTGGCCCGCCTGGGAGACCGCGGTCGCCGAGCTGACGCCCGCCCAGGGCGGGCACGGCCTGACCGTCGTCGAGGCCTGGCCGTACCTGATCGTCGCCAACGCCACCCAGGTCCGCGTCATCGACGCCGACTCCACCGTCCTCACCCACGACCTGCGCGCGCCGGGCAGCAACTCGCACCGGTACGGGTTCCACTACGTCGACGGCGAACTGCTCGTCTTCTGGTCCTCCCACTGGGGCGGCGGGGGCATCGAGGGCTACTGGCACACCGCGCCCGGCACCGTGTTCACCCTGGACCACTCCGGCAACCACTGGAACCTGCGCTCCGACGAGATCAGCCTGCCCCTGCCCGGCGGCGGCCGCACCACCGGCGGCGGCGTCCTGCACGCGGGAGACACCAGACTGCCGCACGAGCGGACCCTGCTGCACGACGGCACCTCGTACTGGGTGTGGCAGCACCGCGACCAGGACAACGACGGGGGCTGGCGCGAGTACGACCCCTCGGACGGCGCCCTCGGGCGGCTCTCGCAGCCCGGCTTCCTCGCCGACGCCCTCACCCATCGACCGGGCGCGCACCCCGCGGACGCCACCGTGCCCGCCCAGTCCTGCTGGCTGCGGCCCGCGCCCACCGTCGAGGGCTCGGTCCTCGGCGCACCCGTGGACGGTCTGCTCGGCTGGCGCACCGTACGCCTGCCCGGGCAGGGCTGGGAGGGCTCCGACACCGCCGGACGCACCGTCAGCGTGCCCGAGGGCAGCGAGATGCCCGTCGCCGCACTCGCCTTCCCCGGCGACGAGCGGCCGCGTGCCCTGACGCACCGCTGGCGCGAGCTGAGCATCAGCGACCCGGACGGCGTGGTCACCGCCCAGTCGCGCAGCGACTACCGCAACGTCGCGTTCGCCACCGGCAGCGTGGACCTGCCGCCGCTGCCCTTCTGGTACGCGCTGCGCCCGCGCGACCCGGAGGCCTCGGCCGCCCTGCGCGCGGCCGACCGGGGCACGATCGGCGCCCTGCTCCAGGCGGCCGCCGCGGCCGAGGCCGTCACCGACCTGCCCGACGTGGTGCGCGCCGCGCTGCCGCAGGTCACCGCCCCGAAGTTGATCGGGGGCATCATCGAGGTGCTCCGCTTCGCCCTCGTCCAGCAGAAGGCGCTGGACGAGGTCGCGGCCCGGCTGGACCCCGACACGGGTGCGGCCGCCGACCGGGAGCCGGAAGGCCCGACCGACGAGCTGATCGCCGAAGCGCTGTCCGGGCTCGGCAACACCGGGTACTACCGCTGGGGCGCCCAGAGCGACGTCGCCTACCGCTACCTCGACGGGCTGGTCCGGGCGGCCGCCGACACCGGTGCCGGACCCGTCCCCGGCCGGCTCCACTTCGACCTGCCCGAACTGCCGTACTCGGCGCTCCCGTTCACGTCGCTGCTGGACCAGCCCGCGGCGATCGCGTACCGGGCCGTCGCCGTCGGCACCACCGACGGGCAGCGGACCGCCCTGTGCACCCTGCTCGGCCGGGTTGACGCGCTCGGGCTGGACTCGGCCGAGGGCTCCGCCGACCGCTGGCGCCGGGTCCTGGTCCACCTCGACCAGCGCCACCTGCGCACCCCTGACGGCATCGAGCGGAACACCTCGTACCGCAGCCTGCTCCCGCTCGGCGGCGGAGTCGTCCTCGGGTTCACCGAGCACAACGTGTCCGTATCCGACGGCCACGAGTTCGGGGCGCTGCTGTACGACCCCGCCGGCCGCTTCGCCGTGCCCGGCCCGTACACCCTGCGCGGCGAGGCCCCGCTCGGCGACCGCGCGCGCGGCGCCGGCTGGCTGACGGCCTTCCTGGCCGAGGCCGCAGACCGCGGCCCGGCGCCCTTCTTCCCCGAAGCCGCAGAGGAGTTCGTCCGCCTCACCGGTGTGTCCGCCGCCCTGGCGCGGCTGCTGCTGGCCGGCCTGCCGAACATCGACAGCTACGAGCACGATTTCCTGCCGGCCGAACTGCGCACCGCCCTGGGCGTCAAGGTGGCCGACGCGAAGAACGCCCGCACCGAACTCAAGAGCCTCGAAATCGAGCTGCGGCGCGAGCTGGTGGCTGCGCTGCTGCCCGCCGACCCGGCGCGGCTGTGGACCGAGGGCCCGGACGTGGCCGCCGCCGCGGAGCTGTGGAACCGGCGCGTGGGCCGTCGCAAGCCCGTGCCCGAGTGGCTGTTCACCGAGGCCACGCGGGCCGCGAACACGTCGTGGCCCCTGCACCGCGCGCTGGCCGCGATCCTCGACCCCGCGGCGTCCCCGTCGCTCGGCGTCGACGTGGCCTGGGAGGTGAAGGGCGACCACGCCGAGCCCCGCGAGCCGGCCACCCAGCCCTTCACCGCGTCCGTCCTGACCGGCGCGCTGACCCTGACGGCCTGGCTGGCCCACCGGCTGCCCGCGGGCGATCCGGTACGGGCCGCCCTGCCGCCCGCGCTCACGGCCGTCCGGCAGCGGCTCGCCGCGCCCGGACTGCTGCTCACCATCGGGCACTTCACCAGTCTTCCGGACTTCCGGAAGGCGGCGGGCACGCCGACCGAGACGGGCGAGGGCTACGAGCGGTACGGCGCGGTGGTCATGGCCACCCAGGACGACCGGCCCAAGCCCGCACTGCGGACGGCCCTGCTCGACTCCACCGGCTCCGACCCGTACCTGCCGGCGCTGCGCGGCGACGACCAGCAGCCGTCTTCGGTGGAGACGGCGCTGCGGGCCGCCCACGACCCGCGCTTCGCCGCCCTGCTCGCCGACCCGGGCGCCCCGGCGGCGGGCGTCGGCGCCGTCGACAAGGACGGCACGTGGTGGCCGCAGGACCCGAGCCGCTCGGTGCCCGAGCTGGTGGCGGAGGTCTCCGAGGCCCACGGCCTGGGCGCGGACGCGGCCGCCGTGTACCTGGCGCTGCTCGCCATGCCCGACCCCACCGACCGGAACGTGGCGCGCTGGACGGGCTGGAAGCCGGCCCGGCTGAAGGCCGCCCGCGCCGAGCTGGCCGCCACCGAGCTCGTGGTGACGGCCTCCCGGACCCGGGCGGGGCGCTCGCTGTTCCTGCCCGGCGGCTGGGCGGAGATGTCCTCGCCGGTGCTGCCTCTGGAGCGGTGGAAGCTCCCGATGTACGGGCTGGTCCCGGGCGGGCGGCCGGTGCTGGGCGTCCTGGTGCCGGACGAGCCGGCCGCGGACCTCTACCGGCGGGCCTGGCAGCGGGTCCGCGAGGGCGACGTACCGCGCTTCGAGGCACTGAAGGTCAAGCGCACGCGCACGCGCCGCCGCTGAGGCCGACCCGCTGACCGCTGACTGCTGACCCCCGGCCGGGCGGCGCGCTGCTGCGCCGCCCGGCACCCCGCAACCCCATGAGCCCGTATCTTGCGAAGGACACCCCACGCCATGACCGTGACCGGCACACCCGTTGAGACTCCTGCGCGGCAAGCGCTGCCCGCCGAGGAGCGGTACGCCGCCGAACTCGCCTTCCTCGCCGCCCAGGACACCGGCCCCCGCCCGCCGGGCTGGGCGCTCACGCCGCGCGCCGTCGTCACCTTCGTGTGCGGCAGCGAGGGCGTGGAACTGGCCCTGGCGGGCCGCCGCCGCGCCGGGCTCCCGGCCAAGCTGGCCATCGCGCCGAAGTTCGTCGGAGAACGGGCCCTGGTGGAGCGGTGCGTCGTCACGCTCGCCGGGGAACGCGGCCTGCTCCTCACCGGCGAGCCCGGCACCGCGAAGTCGATGCTGTCCGAGCTGCTGGCCGCCGCCGTCTGCGGTACCAGCGCGCTGACCGTGCAGGGCACCGCCGGCACGACGGAGGACGCCTTCCGCTACGGCTGGAACTACGCGCTGCTGCTCGCCCAGGGTCCCACCTCGCAGGCGCTCGTCGACTCCCCGGTGCTCTCCGCAATGCGGACCGGGCGGGTGGCGCGCGTCGAGGAGATCACCCGCTGCCTGCCCGAGGTGCAGGACGCGCTGGTGTCGATCCTGTCCGACCGGCGGGTGAGCGTGCCCGAACTGACCGCCACCGAGGACGCGGTGGTCTCCGCGGCCCCCGGGTTCACGGTCATCGCCACCGCCAACCTCCGGGACCGCGGGGTCTCCGAGATGTCCGCCGCGCTCAAGCGGCGCTTCAACTTCGAGACGGTCGCGCCGATCGCGGACGCGGACGCGGAGGCAACGCTGATCCGCCGCCAGGCGGTGGCCGCGGTGCAGCGGGCGGGCGCGGCGTTCGGGGTGGACGACGCGGTGCTGGACGCGCTGGTCACGGTCTTCCGGGACCTGCGCTCCGGGCGCTCGGCGGAGGGCTGGGACGTGGAACGCCCCGGGACGGTCATGTCCACCGCCGAAGCGGTCCAGGTGGCGGCCTCGCTGGGCGTCGCCGCGGCGTACCTGCCGGGCGGCGACGTCCTGGACCTGCTCCCGGGCCACCTGCTCGGCGTGGTCCGCAAGGACGACCCGGCCGACCACGGCCGCCTGCTGGGCTACTGGGACGGCCCGGTCCGCCGCCGCGCCGAAGACGGCTCGGCGATGTGGCGCCGCCTCTGGGACCTCCGCGGAAACCTCCGATGACCGCGCCGAGGACGGCCCCGCAGCCGGCGGCGCACGCCGATCCGGCGCCGGACACCGCCATCGCGGCCGGCCTGCGCAGCGGTGGGACCACGCCGCCGGTGTACGCCGATCTGCCGCCGGAACCGGACAGCGCGGCCGGGCGGCACAGCGGCGCGGCCGCGTCGGCGGCCGGCGGGCGGACCGCGCCTGCCGATCCGCGGGACGCCGTGGCCGCGCTCGCCGCGTCCCGCGCGCCGTACCTGCTGGGTGTGCGCCACCACAGCCCCGCGCTGGCGGCAGCGGTCCCGGCGCTGCTGGACGCCTCGGGGGCGGAGGTGGTCTGCGTCGAGCTGCCGACCGACTTCCAGCCGTGGCTCGAGCACTTGGCGGACCCCGAGACCACGGCCCCCGTCGCCCTGGCCGGCACGGGCCGGGACGGCGGGCTGGCGTTCTACCCGTTCGCGGACTTCTCCCCGGAGCTGGCCGCGATCCGCTGGGCGCGTGCGCGCGGCGCGGAGGTCCGCTGCTGCGACCTCCCCCTGACAGACCCCGGCTGGACCGTGCAGTTCCCGGACCAGGAAGCGACCCGGGGCGGAGCCGTCGACTGCAGGCCGGCGACGGCACCTGCCGCCGGGCAGGGCGGGTCCGCGGGCTCTGGTGCGGAGTTGAGCCGGGCCGCGTCCCGCGAGGCGGACCGGGCCCCGGCCGGTACCTCGGGCCGGTCCCCTGGCCGGCGGTCCTTCGCGGAGGCGCTGACCGCTTCCGGGACCGGGCGCGACGGTGACGACCTGTGGGACAGGGCCGTGGAAGTGCTGGCTCCCGGCTGCGCCCCGGAAGCGGTCCGGCGGGCCGCGCTCGGCGTCGGCTGGGCCCTGCGCCAGGACGGCCCCGTCCCCGCGACGGACCTGGCCCGCGAAGCCCACATGCGCAGCGTCATCAACGCCGCCGCCTCGGGGGGCCGGAAGGTCGCCGCCCTCATCGGCGCCTTCCACGCCCCGGCCCTGCTCGCGACCGGCCCGGCCCCGGACGGTGACGCCTCCGACCCGGAGCACGCAGACCGGGCAGACGCCGGGGCGGAGGCCGGCCGTGCGGCAGGCACGGAACCCGCGGCCGTCCGTGGATCGGCCGCCGGGCCGGCTCGCGTGCCCGGGACGGACGCCGGTGAGGGGGCCGTCACCTCGTTCGTGCCGTACTCCTTCGATCTGCTCGACTCCCGCTCCGGGTACCCCGCCGGGATCCGGGATCCGCTGTGGCAGCAGGCCGTGCTGCAAGCCGGCGGGGATGCGGCGCGGGTGCGGGATGCCGCCTCCGTCGCCGTCACCGGCATCTGCCGGGAGCTGCGCCGCGCCGGGCACACTGCCGGGACCGGTGAGGCCGCCGAGACGCTGCGGCTCGCCTGCGACCTGGCCGTCCTGCGCGGGCTTCCCGCCCCCGGCCGGGGCGAACTCCTCGAGGCCGTCACCACCGTGCTCGGCCAGGGCGAACCCCTGGGCCGGGGCCGGGCGTTGGCCCGTGCGCTGGAGACCGTGCTCGTCGGCACCGGCCGCGGCCGGATCACCCCGCACGCCCCGCGCTCCGGCCTCGGCCCCTCCGTCGAGGCCGAGCTGGCGGAGCTGCGGCTGCCCGGCCCCGAGGAGCCCGCCTCCCGCGAAGTCCGCCTCGACCCGCTCCGCTCCCCGCTCGACCGGCGCCGCGAGGTGCTGCTCCAGCGGCTGGCCGTCTGCGGGGCCTCGTACGGGGAACCCCTCGACGTGGCCGCCACCGGCGACGGCACCGCGCTCGGCACCAAGTGGCGGCTGACCTGGACGCCTTCCGTCCCCGCCCGCCTCGACCTGGCCGGCGTCCGCGGCGTCACCGCCGCCCAGGCCGCAGCAGGGACCCTGCGCGACACCGCCCGCCGGGCCGCCGCCGACGGCGGTCCGACCCCGGCCCAGATCCTCACCGGCCTGGCCGCCGCCGCGCGCTGCGATCTGCCCGAGCTGGTCGGCGTACGGCTGGACGAGGCTGCCGAGGTCCTTCCGAAGACCGCGACCCTGGCCGAACTCCTCGCATCGCTGGACCTGTTGGAAGGGCTCTCCCGCGGGCACTTCCCCGGTACCTCCGACGGCTCCCGCACCGCCGCGGCCACGCTCACCGGCCGGCTGCTCGAAGCCGCCGTACGGTCCCTGCCCGGTCTCGCAGGCAGCGAGGACCACGCCGACGCGCGCGCCCTCGTGGCCCTCGCCGACCGGGCCGCCACCCTGCACCTGGGCCTGCGGATGGACACCGCCCTGGCGGAACTGACCGCCACCGCATCCCCGTTGATGCAGGGCGCCGCACTGGCCGTACGGGTCCTCCTCGATCTCGATCCGGCCGCCGGCCTCGGCGACCGCGCCGCCGGATGGATCGACGGCGCCGGCACCCCCGGCGGCCGCCGCTCCCTCGCCCGCCGCCTCGGCGGCGTCCTGGCCGCCGCCGGACCGCTGCTCGACTCCTCCGCGGCCGCCCTCACCCCGGTCCTCGACCGGATCGACGGCCTCGCCGACCAGGAGTTCCTGGACCGGCTCCCGGCCCTGCGCGGCGGCTTCGACGTACTGGCCCCGGCCGCCCGCGACCGGCTGCTGGACACCGTCACCGAGCGGCTCGGCGACCGCCTCGACCTGTCCCTCGAGGCACCGCCCGCCCTGCTCGCCCTGTGGGCCGCCGCGGACGCCGCCGGCGCCGAGGCCCTCAAGGCCCTTCCGCTGCCGGTCCAGGCGGCAACGGCTCCCGAGCCCGGCCCCGCTCCGGAGGTACCCGTACCGCCCGTACCGGCGCCCCTGCGCGGGGACCACCGGCTGGCCCCCGCCGACCGCTGGCGCCTGCTGCTCGGCCGCCAGCGCGACCGGCTCCCCGCCGGCGCCCGCCGCTACGCGCACGCCCTCGACGAGCTGTACGGCAACGGCCGCGGCGAAGGGGCGGCCGACCTCGAAGGCGGCCGGGGCAGCGGCGGCAACGGCGGCGGCCGGGAGCCCTCGTTCCCCACGGCCCGCGAATGGTCGCAAGAACTCGAATCGCTCTTCGGCGCCGACGTACGCGAGGAAGTGCTCGCCGAGGCGGCCGACGCGGGCCGCACCGACGTGCTGAGCCAGCTCGACCCGGCGGCCGTCCGCCCTTCCGTGGAACTGCTCAGCTCGGTCCTGTCGCTGGCCGGCGGCATGCCCGAGGCCCAACTCGCCCGGCTGCGCCCCCTGGTCAGGCGGCTCGTCGACGAGCTCGCCAAGGAGCTCGCCACCCGGCTGCGCCCGGCGCTCTCCGGCCTCGCCACCCCGCGTCCCACCCGCCGCCCCGGCGGCAGGCTCGACCTGGCCCGGACCCTGCGCGCCAACCTCGCGCACACCCGCCGCCTCGACGACGGCCGGGTGGTCGTCGTGCCGGAACGGCCCGTCT
This sequence comes from Streptomyces katrae, assembly GCF_000717655.1. Taxonomy (GTDB): domain Bacteria; phylum Actinomycetota; class Actinomycetes; order Streptomycetales; family Streptomycetaceae; genus Streptomyces; species Streptomyces katrae_B. The sequence goes on along the minus strand of NZ_JNZY01000011.1, from coordinate 33,485 downwards.
TCAGTACCCGGGCCGGCCGCGAGGCCGACTGGCGGCTGATCCTCCTGGTCGACGTCTCCGGCTCCATGGAGGCCTCGGTCATCTGGTCGGCCCTCACGGCCGCCGTCCTCGGCGGTGTACCGACCCTGTCCACCCACTTCCTGGCCTTCTCCACCCAGGTCGTTGACCTCACCGACCGCGTCGAGGACCCGCTGTCGCTGCTCCTGGAGGTCCGCGTCGGCGGCGGCACGCACATCGCGGCGGGCCTGGCCCACGCACGGTCCCTGATCACCGTGCCGAGCCGCACCCTCGTCGTCGTGGTCAGTGACTTCGAGGAGGGCGCGCCGGTCGGCGGACTCCTCGGGGAGGTCCGCGCGCTGGCCGCGTCCGGAGCCCATCTGCTGGGCTGCGCCGCGCTCGACGACGCCGGCGCACCCCGGTACTCGGTCCCCGTCGCCCGGCAGCTCGTCGCGGCCGGCATGCCGGTGGCCGCCCTCAGCCCGCTCGCCCTCGCCCGCTGGGTGGGCGACCGCCTCCGTGGAGAACCCCGTTGAGCACCGAGACGAACACCGACACCGAGCCGGGTGCCGAGTCGAACGCAGCGCCCCTGCCGCCCGTCGCCCCCGAGGTCCTCGCCGAGGCCGTCGAGAACCTGACCGGCCGGCTGCGCAAGAAGCTCGACGCCGCCATCGAGGGCTGCGCCGCGGGCGCCGCCCGGGCGGACGACGGGAGCGTCACCGTCCGCTTCGGCGAGGACGCCCTCGTCACCCTCCGGCCGGGCCCCGCCGGTACGGTCACCGCAGCCGAACAGGCCGTCTGCACCTGCCTGCTCGCGCCACGCTGCCTGCACCGGGCCGCGGTACTGGGCGCAGCACCCCTGGCCGACTCGGAGCAACCACCGCCCCCCGATGCCGATGCAGCGGCCGGGGCCGGGGCCGAGGCCGGTTCCGCGCCCCCGCCCGATGCCCGGGCCGAGGCGCAGGCGGGAGCTGCTGCCGTTGGCCGTTCGAGTGCCGGGCGAGTCTCGGGGGCCGGGCCGGGGGCCTCTTCGGGCGGCCCCGAGCCCGCCGCCGAGGCCCTCACGGCTGCCCGGCTACGGGCCGCCGCTGCTCTCTGGCAGGCCGCCGCCGAGGCCCTCGCGGCCGGCGTCACGGCCGGCGGCGCCGTGGTCCAGGCCGAGCTGCTGCGGGCCGCCCACACCGCGCGCCTCGCCGGGCTGCCGCGGGCCGAGGCCGCCACCCTGCGCGTCGTACGGGGCCTGCGCGCCGCCCGGGAGCGCAGCGGCGCCCACCGGCTCGGCGACCTCACCGGCGCCTTCCGGGAACTCCTGCACATCGCCGGACTGCTGGCCTCCGGCACGGCCGGGCCGGGGCTCACCGGCACCGTTCGCCGCGCCTACCAGCCGGGTGGCAGCCTTCGGGTGTACGGCCTGTGCCGGGAGCCGGTCCTCTCGGCCACCGGGTACGGGGGAGTGGTCACCCACCTGCTCGCCCCCGACGGCGCCCGCCACTCGGTCTCCGATGTCCGCCCCGGCGGCCTGGCCCGCGCCCGCGGCGCCGGCTCCGCCTCCGTGGCCCTCGGCGGAGCCGCCCTCGACCATGCGGGGCTCGCGCGCGGGGGCCTGCGCATCGCCGGGGCCACGGTCTCCGCCGACGGCCGCCTCGGAGCCGGACGCGGGGTCCAGGCCACCCCGCTGCGCGGAGTCCCGTGGACCGAGGAGCCCGCCGCCGCGCTCTTCGCCCGCCCGGCGGCCGAGGCCGTGGCAGCCCAGCTCGCCGACCGGGACACCGACCCGGACGGAGCCGCGCCCGCCCTCCTCGGCTGCGAGGTCACCGTCGTCGGGGCGGCCGGCGAGGACCTGCTGGTCCGCGAGGTACGAGCGGACGCGCCCCTGCTGCGGCTGCGCGCCGCCCACCCGCATCCGGAGCTGCCGCACACGGCCAACCTGCGCCGTATCGCCGCCCATCCGGGGCTGGTGCTCCGTGTCCTGGGCCGGCCCGACCTGGACCGCGCCGCCACCCTGCGGCCGCTCGCCGTCGGACCGGTGCCCGGCGCGGAGTACACGCTGCGCCTGCCCGAGGAGTGGCTGGGGCGCGCCGACCTCGGCTACGACCTGCTCCAGGGCAGCCACTTCCCGCCCGGGACGGCCGCGGCCCCCGCAGCCCCTGCTGCCGGGGGTCCGGACCTGCTGGCCGACGCACCGCTCTGGCGGGTACGCCGGCTGCTGGAATCCGGGGTCGCGGGCGGCCGACGCGCCGTCGCAGAGGCGGCACGCACCGCCGGGCCCGTCACCGCGTACGGCCCGCTGCGCCGGGCCGGCTTCACCACGGCGGCGGAACTCGCCACGGCCCTCGCCGCGGAGGCGGACCGCCGCCCCCGCGACCCCTTCGGCCGCCTGAAGGACCCGTCACCCGACGCGTACGCCCGGGCCTGGCTCGCCGCATCCACCCACCTGGCCGCGGCGGAACGCTCCCTGGTGGCCGCGTCCTGGTCCTAGGGGTGTCGTCAAAGCCCCTCCTCCCTCCCCCGGCTGCCGCGGGGAGGTGCCCCCAGGCCGGCGGGGCCCGGCACGCGCGCTCGCCGCGTTGTCGTCGGTCGGCGACGCGAGCCTCGCTGACCTCCTCCGCCTTGCGACCGCACGCACCAGACCACCCCGCCGGCCCCGCCCTGACGGGCGGACGACGCTACTTCGGCGCCCCCCTCGTGCTACTCCGCAGAGGTTCGTGGAGGGAGGTTGAGCCGGGCGGCGTATGCGTCGGTGAGGATGCTGCAGGTGCACCAGTCGCCTTCGCACGGGGTGCCGGCCTCCGCTCCGTAGGGGCCGAGGCCGGTCATGAGGGCGAGCACCTCGGCACGTTCCGGCGCGGTGAGAGCGGGAAGCGCGGCGCTGGGCCGCAACCGCCAGGTGTCCGGGACGTCATCGACGTCGCCGACGACCTGTGCGTCGATGAACAAGGTGTAGAGGGGATGTTCGGGAAAGTGGTTGAGCCGTAGGACCCACCAGCGTCCTTCTGCCCGGGTCACCCAGGGGAAGACACTCGTGCCCGCGTCGTGCCAGGTGGACTGCGCGGGCAGGGCGGGGACACGCTTCATGCCCGGACCTCCTGGGGTCGATGTGTTGCCGTCGAGGGGCACGGCCCCGTCCTGCGGCCTTTCGCCGTCCCGCGGCCATGCTCACGGCCGGGCACGGGCGGGCCCGCCCAGCCAGGCGGCCAGTGTGGCGAAGTCAGCGGGTCTGAGGCCGAAGCGGGGGTCCACGTGGTGGAGCAGGGCCGGGCCCGGGTGGTGTGCGGCCACCCAGGCCCGGTCGGCTTCGGTGATCTCGTCGTCGACCCAGGCGAACGGGCGGCCGGCGGCGCAATGCACGAGGGCGCGGGTCTTCCAGTGGATCCGTTCCCGGCCGCCCTCCTCCTCGTACGGGTCCGGCCAGTCCACCACCGGCAGTTCCGGCAGTCCGATGCGCGGCGCGACCCACTCGTTCGCGTCGTCCATCCAGGTCGTCGCCCAGACCAGTTCGCACGGCAGCGCCAGGAGGCTGGGCCCGAGAGTGGGGTCGAGCCTGGCGAGGAGGGGGTTCGCGTCGGGCCGCGCCCCGTACGCCGGATAGCCGTCCGGCAGCTCGTCGGGCGTGGCCCCGAACGGGATGAGCGGGCCGTCGACGTCGAGGAAGAGGAGGGGGCGCTGCCCGGGGCCGGTCATGGCGGCACGATAACCGCCCCCCGGCGTGGAACCGCGGGCGGCGTGATCGCCTCTCCCTGGGCAAGGGGGGACGACCATGACGAGGACAGCTGTGTCCATGGCCGGGAGAGCGGCGGTGGCGGGGCTCCTGTGCGCCGTGCTGGCGGCCTGCGGCACGCGGCATGCCGGGGAGGCAGCCGCGCCGCCCGCGCCCGTGCAGGAGACCTGCGGCCTCGACCGGACGACGGGCGGTGGCGGAACGGGTCTGCCGGATCCGCCGACGGAGGAGCAGGGCGGCGGCTACGCCGGTCCGCCGACGGATCAGGAGACGGGGAGTTACGCCGGGCCGCCCACGGATGAGGAGACCGGTGGTCACGCCGGTCCCCCGACCGATCAGGAGACGGGTGGCGCCGGGCCGCCCACCGATCAGGAGACCGGTGGGTATGCAGGGCCGCCCACCGATCAGGACACCGGGGCGCCGGATCCGCCCACCGATGGGGACATCACCAACGGGGCCGGTCCCTGCGGGGGTGCCGGGTGGTTCGACATGACCCGGGACTTCAACGCCTACTACGCCGAGCGGCGCAGCAGGGTGGACCAGTTCCTGCCCGAGCAGGCCGTCAAGGAGGCCCGGGTCCGCAAGGGGCGGGATGCCGGCGAGGCGATCGTCACCTTCACCACCCGGGCCGTCGGCAAGGGCCTCGCGGAGGACGGCCGCCGGGTGGCGCAGGTGTTCGTGTCGTGGCGGCAGCAGGTGTACGGGGACCACGGCACGGTGTCCGTGCGGACGCCCGACGGGGACGTCGTCACCACCACGCCCTGGTGAGTCACGGCCACTGCGCGTCCCAGAACGCGCAGTGGTGCTCCGCAGGCCCGTTCACCACACGGATCCCGTCCGGCCCCGGCGCGAGGGACAGTACGGATCCGGGGGAGCCGAACCGCGGCCATGCGGTGAGGGGCCTGCCCGTCCGGGCGAACGCCGTCCAGTCGCCGGTCATCCGCTGCGACAGCTCGCGCTGCGGCGCGGTCAGGGCGGCATCCATCGTGAACAGGTAGGGCAGTTCGAAGCCGTGCGAAGCGCCGTACGGGAACCCCTCCACCTCCGGCAGGCCGGTGAAGTTCGGCGCGTCCCGGTCGCTGAACCGGTACGCGTACACCGGCACGTGCCGGGCCACCGCCCTGCTGTCCCGCAGCGCCGGGCAGGTGAACGAGGCGTCCGACAGCACGGCGGCCAAGGCCAGCGCCGGCGTCGGGTACGCCGCAGCCGGGTACTGCGCCTCGACGGCCGGGACGGCAGCCGCGCCGAACGACTGCTCCACCCGGGCCCGGTAGGCACCTGCGTCGGGGACTGGGTACGCCGCGAGGCTCTGCGCCAGGAAGATCCGCATCTCGTCCCGGGTGCTGCCCTCGACCACCGGCACACGGTGGAAGCGGCCGCCCTCCAGGGCCCGGCGGGGTTCCTCGGGCAGCAGGCGGTTTCCGTACGAGACGAGCGAGAACCGCTGCATCAGCTCCGGGGTCGCGAGCGTCGCCGCGTCCCTCCCGCGCAGGCAGTCCACTACGGCGCCCGGCTCCGGCCGGTCGCAGCCGAGCGAGGCCGCCGCCGCGACCCCGTCCGCGACGGTGCGCTGCTCGGACACGAAGGGCTCGTACCGGCCCAGGGTGGGCAGCAGCGAGCGCGCCGGCATGGTGGTGGAGCAGGAGCCGCTCTGCAGGATCGCCCGCTGGAACAGGCCGCCCGAAGCCGGTGAGGTGAGGTGCGCGCAGACGCTGAGGCCGCCGGCCGACTCCCCGAACAGCGTCACGTTGGACGGGTCGCCGCCGAAGCGCGCGGCGTTGGCCCGCACCCAGCGCAGCGCCGCCTGCTGGTCGGCGATGGCGACGCCGGGGGCGCCGCCGAGCGCCGGATGCCCGAAGAGGCCGAAGATCCCGAGCCGGTAGTTGACGGTGACGACGACCGCACCGCCCTGGACGGCCAGTTGCCCGGGCCGGTACAGGTCCCCGGCCCCGTTGACGAAGCCGCCGCCGTGGAACCAGACCATGACGGGCCGCCGCTGCCCGCCCGAGGGCGGTGCGTTCGGCGACGTGACATTCAGGTACAGGCAGTCCTCGGAGCCGCTCGGGCCGCCCGGCCCCACCGGCGGGAGCTGCACGCAGCGCGCCCCCGGGGCCCCGGCGTCGCGTACGCCCGTCCAGCGCGCAGCGGGCTGCGGAAGGCGCCAGCGGAGCGGGCCGGTCGGCGGCGCCGCGAACGGGATCCCCTCGAAGGTGCGGTACGTGCCGTGCGCCCGGCCGCGTACCGGCCCCCGGTCGGTGTCCACCACGGGCCGGTCCGTGGCAGGCGCACCCGCCGCGGCGGACGCCGGTCCGGCGGCCGCCGTGGCGAGCAGGAGGAAGGCGCACCACACGGCGCACCACACGGCGTTCCGGCGTCGTGGGCAACGGGCACGGGACACGGGCGACCGCCTTTCGTCTCTGCCATGCATTCCCCGGAGCAGGCTCGAAATCCGGTCAACTTGCGGGCCCAACCAGGGTGTTCGGCGACATCGCCTAGCGCCGCTGCAGGGCGCCCCGTACGTAGGCCGCCTGGCCGGCGTGCTGGAGGTCGTCGGCGATGACGCTGACCAGCCGCACCCCCAGGGTGACCGGCGGGTCCCAGCGCTCGTCGATGACCCGTTCCAGGTCGGCTGCGGCGAGTCCGCGGAGGAAAGCGGTGCTCTGCTCGTGGACGGCGTCGTAGTACCCCAGCAGCAGTTCGCCCGACTCGACCACGATCTTCCCGACCTGCGCAGCGGTCTGCCCGAAGCCGGTGGCCTCGGCGGGCACCGGCAGGGCGAAGCGGGTGAACCAGTCCTGTGCCGTCCAGACCTGCTCCAGGCCCGACGCGTCCGCCACGTGGTCGTCCTGCACCCGGGTCAGATGCCACACCAGCCAGGTGATCGAGTTCGCCTTGGGGTCGACCCGCGCGTTCAACTCCTCGGCCGAGAGCCCCTCGACCACGTCGTGCACCACCTCCCGGATGCGTCCGTACGCATCGGCCAGAACCTCCGTAGCCTTCATGCACCGTCCCCAGACGTGTCCGCGAAACCGCCGAAACCACCGAAATGACGTGACGTGACGTGACGTACGGCATCGGCCGGTGCCCGTGGCCACCGGCCGATGTGCGAGGCGACGCGGGGCTACATGGGATCCATGCCCCGGTCGTCGATCTTGCCTTCCTTCTCGCTCTGCTCCCGGAGCCGGCGGGCCTTCTCCTGGAGCCTTCGGCGTTCTTCCGGATCGGTGGAGCGTTCGGCCGCATTGCTCAGCTCCTGCGCCTTCTCGCGCAGTTGCCGGACCCGGCCGTGGGTTTCGCCAGCGCTCATGATCACTCCTCGGGTGTGGGGGGTAAGGAGGCCGGATTCAGCGAAGCAGCAGCACCGGGCGGGCGCATCTCGAACCGACTGCTCCGGTGACCGCCGGGAGGGCGGCTCCCCCGTTTGCCCGCCCCGAATGGCGCAGCGGAGCGGGGTTCCGCTGAATGTGACTGAGCGTGCGATTCCCATGACGCACGTTGACCGGCGCGATGTGCAGACCCGCGCGTCGGCGAACGGAGCTTTCCATGACTGACCCCATCACGCTTGCGGCGACACAGGACGACGACCGCCGCGAGCTCCCCGACACCACCGGCGCAGCGACCAAGCACCTGCCGGGCGACCTGACGGCCCTGGCGTCGCAGACCCCGACGGCCCTCCTCCCGCTCCTCGCCACCGGGCTGTGCCCGGGCCTCGGCGCCCTGCTGGCCGTGCGCGACACCGCCGCAGCGTGGCGGGCCGGCGCGGCGGGGGCCGTCGCCGTCGTCGCCCTGCACGTGGTCGGCGCAGTCGCGGGGTTCGACCCGCTGGAGGGCGCGGCGAGCGCCTCCCTGGCCTGGGCGGGCGTCACGGCGGTGCTCTGCGCCGCGGCCGCCGCCGTCCTGGCCGGCCTGGCGCTCCTGAACCGGTCGCCGCAGGCCCGGGCGGGCGCCGGCGGCTGACCGCAGGACGGGGGCGGGACCGGCACGTACGTGCCGGTCCCGCCCCCGTGGCATGCGTGCGTACGGCCGGTACCGCCGTCCTAAGGGCTGTCCCGCAATCCCCGGCGGGCGCACGACGCCGGCTACGCCGCCTCGCCGCATTGTCGGAACGCCCGAATGCGCCCAGTATGCGGACGCTCCTCCGTCTTGCGATGCACCGCATCCGACGCCGCGCGCTGATCCACCGGGGATTACGGGACAGCCCTTAGGAGGCGAGCAGGTTGACCCCGTGCGTGAACACCCTCGGCAGCCGGGCCGCCAACGGGACGATCCGCCCCGCGAGCCGCGGCTGTTGGCGTGCCCAGAGCAACGACGCCGTGAGCGTCCGGTAGCTGCGCGACAGCTCCCGCCAGGCCCGCTCGTACGCCTGCGGCCGGCCCTCCCGTACACAGCGGACGAGTGCGCCCGCGGCCGTCACGGCCAACGTCAGCCCCTCGCCGGTCAGTGCGTCCACGTACCCCGCGGCGTCCCCGACGAACAGCACCCGCCCCGCGACCCGTACCCGGGCCTGCTGGCGCAGCGGCCCGGCGCCGCGCACCGCCGAACCGGAGCACCCGGCCAGCCGCGAGCACAGCAGCGGGAACCGGGCCAGTTGCACGTCGAAGGGGGCGCGTTCGGTGGTGAGGACCGCCACGCCCACCCGGCCGGGCCCCAGCGGGGTCACGTACGCCTCGCAGTGCGCCGACCAGTGGACCTCGACCAGGTCGCTCCAGGGCTCCACGGCGTAATGGCGGCGCAGCCCGTAGCGGGGCGGCCGGCCGGGGGCGGGCGGCGCCGCGAGGCCCAGGCCGCGCCGGACGGGGGAGTGCAGGCCGTCCGCCGCCACGAGGTGGCGGGCCGTCAGGCCGGCCGCGCCGACCCGGTCCTCGTCCTGGCGGACCTCGCCGACGCGCCGCGCGAGCACCCGTACGCCCAGCCGGTCGGCGCGTTCGGCCAGCGCCGTATGGAGGACGGTCCGGCGGGTGCCGAGACCCGCCCCGGTGCGGAAGAGCCCCTCCGCGTGCAGGCCGCTCACCCCGTCCAGGTAGCGGATGCCGCGGAACGGGCTGCCCGGCACGCGGACGCCGAGCTCCTGGAGACGGCGGACGGCCCCCGGCATCAGGCCCTCGCCGCAGGCCTTGTCGATCGGGGTGGGGCGCGGCTCCAGGACCACGACCTCCATCCCGGCCAGCGCCCCGTGGATGGCCGTGGCCAGCCCGGCCGGCCCGCCGCCCGCGACGAGCAGGTCGATCACCGGGCCCTGCCCTCCGCCGGTACGGCACTGCGGTACACCGGCGCGGCATGGGCCAGTGCGTCCTCCTCGCAGCGGATGCGCACGCCGAGCAGCAGGAGGTTCAGCACGGTGAAGCCGGCCGCAGTCATCCAGGCGGTGTGCACCAACGGCAGCGCCGCACCCTCCACGACGACCGCGACGTAGTTCGGGTGGCGCAGCAGCCGGTACGGCCCCGCCGCCACCAGCGGCAGCCCCGGGACCACCAGCACCCGGGTGTTCCACCGCGGGCCGAGGGTGCCGATGCACCACCAGCGCAGGCCCTGGGCCGCCAGTACGAGCACGAGGGCGGACCAGCCCGGTGCGGGCAGGAACGGGCGGTCGGCGAGGAGCGGTTCCACCACGCAGCCCACCAGCAGCGCGGTGTGGAGGGCGACCATGGCGGGATAGTGGCCACGGCCGTACTCGATGGCGCCGCGGGACAGGCTCCAGCGCGCATTGCGGCGCGCGACGGCGAGTTCGGCGAGCCGCTCGGCCACGACGAGAGCCATGAGCAGCAGGTACAGGTCCATCGTATCGATCGGGTTCAGGGGCATGAGGTCACCAGCGCAGGAGGACGAGTTCGGAGGCGAAGCCCGGTCCGAAGGCGATCATCAGCCCGACCGAGCCCGGTGCGGGCGGCCCGGCGGCCTGGACCGCGCTGAGGACGTGCAGGACCGAGGCCGAGGAGAGGTTGCCCGCGTCCGCCAGCGAACGCCGGCTCGCCGCGAAGGCGGAGTCCGGCAGTGCCAGCGCGTCGGCCAGCACGTCGAGGACCTTCGGCCCACCGGGATGGACGATCCACGCGTCCACGTCCGGCGGCTTGAGGTCGTGCCCGGCGAGGAACGTCTCGATCTCCTCGGCCACGTGCAGCCTGACCAGGGCGGGCAGTTCACGGCCCAGCACCATCCGGAAACCCCAGTGGCCGATGTCCCAGCCGAGCAGCCCCTCGGTGCCGGGGTACAGGCGGCTGCGCGCGGCCACCACCGAAGGCCCCGGCCGCGTCCCGTGCAGCGGATGGCCGCGGCCCACGGCGAGCAGCGCCCCGGCCCCGTCGCCGAAGAGGGCGCCGGCCACCAGGTTCGCCACCGAGGTGTCCGAGGGCTGCAGGGTGAGGGAGCAGAGCTCGGTGGACAGCAGCAGGGCCGCGTGGTCCGGGCGGCCCGCCAGGTAGTCGTGGAGGTGGCCGAGTCCGGCGGCGCCGGCCGCGCAGCCGAGGCCGAAGAGCGGCAGCCGCCTCACGCCGGGGCGCAGACCGGTACGGGTGGCGAGGCGGGCCTCCAGCGAGGGCGTCGCCAGCCCGGTCACCGTGGTCGACATGACCAGGTCCACCTCGCGCGCCGTCAGGTGGCCCGCTTTCAGGGCGGCTTCGACGGCGTGGGCGCCGAGCTCCTCGGCCGTCTGCACGAAGAGGGCGTTCGTCCCGCCGAAGTCGTTCGACGGACCGTAGCGCTCCAGCGGGAGCGCGAGGTGGCGGGACTCCACGCCCACCGAGGCGTGCAGCCGGTGGAGCAGGGCGGTGTCGGCTCCCGGGGGCAGGAAGCGGGCGAGCGCCGCCGTGATCTCGGACTGGCGATAGCGGTGGGGCGGGAACACACTGCTCACTGCCAGAACGCGCGTCATTGATTCAACATAGGGAACAACTGACATTTCGTGAGGAATCCTGCATGCCGGGCGCGGCGCGGCATAGTGTGATCGCGTGCCCCCCGCCCGAGCCGCAGACGGAACTCCGCCGACGCCCGCCGCAGCCCCGCAGACGGGCCGGCCCGTGCCCGCCGCCTCCGGTCCACCCGGTCCACCCGGTCGATCCGGTCCACCCGGTCGATCCGTCCTGTTCGGGCTGCTGGGGGCCTGCCATCCGGTGCCCGCGGCCGCCGTGACACTGTTCGCCGCCGCCCTCGCCGCGGCCGTGGGGCGCAGCCTCCCGGGGGCGGCGCTCGCCGTGGCCGCGGTGGCCGCGGGCCAGCTCTCGGTGGGCTGGTGCAACGACCGGGTGGACCTCGGCCGGGACCTGGCGACCGGCCGCCGCGACAAACCCCTGGTCTCCGGAGCGTTGCGGCCCGCCGCGGTGACGGCCGCGGCACTCACGGCCCTGCTGCTCTGCGTCCCGCTGTCACTGGCCGGGGGATGGCTCGCCGGCTGCGCGCACCTGTGCGGGGTGGCCGCCGCCTGGGCTTACAACCTGCGGCTGAAGCGCACCGCCGTCTCCTGGCTCCCCTACGCCCTCGCCTTCGGGCTGCTCCCCGCCTTCGTCACCCTCGGGCTGCCCGGTGCGCCCTGGCCGCCGTGGTGGCTGACGGCCGCCGCGGCCCTGCTGGGCGCGGGCGCGCATTTCGCCAATGTGCTGCCGGACCTCGACGACGACCTGGCCACGGGCGTGGTGGGCCTGCCGCACCGGCTCGGCGCCCGGCGCGCGGCGGCCGTCGGGGGGCTCCTGGTCCTCGGCTCGGCCGTGGCCCTGGTTGCCGGACCGCCGGGTCGGGTGCCCCCGTACGGCTGGGGGCTGCTCGGGGCGACGGCGGTGGCGGTACTCCTCGGGGCCGGTCGGCCGACCGGCCGGAGCCGGATCCCGTTCCTGGCCACGATGGGGGTCGCCGGGGCCGATGTCGTGCTGCTGCTGGTACGCGGGGCGGACCTGGCGGGGCTCGGCTGACGCGGCCCGGGCGCCGGGCCTCGGCTCAGGCCGCGGCCGCCGCGGTCGGCGGGCGGCGGGTCCGGGTCCACTCCAGCAGTTGCTCCCGCGGCCAGGTGTTCACGACGCGCTCGGCCGGAACCCCGCACTCCACGGCCCGTTCGCAGCCGAGCAGCTGCCAGTCCAGCTGGCCCGGGGCGTGGGCGTCCGTGTCGATCGCGAACAGCGTGCCGGCCTCAACGGCCAGCCGCAGCAGCCGGCGCGGGGGGTCCAGCCGTTCGGGCCGGCTGTTGATCTCCACGGCGGTCCCGGACTCCGCGCACGCGGCGAAGACCGCCTCGGCGTCGAACTGCGACTCGGGGCGGGTCCGGCCCGTCACCAGCCGTCCCGTGCAGTGCCCCAGGACGTCCATCAGGGGGTTGCGTACGGCCGCCAGCAGGCGCCGCGTCATCGCGGGCGACTCCATCCGCAGCTTGGAGTGGACGGACCCGACGACCACGTCCAGCCGGTCCAGCAGCTCCGGCTCCTGGTCCAGCGAGCCGTCCAGCAGGATGTCGCACTCGATGCCGGTGAGCAGCCGGAAGGGCGCCCACGACTCGTTGAGCTCCGCCACCACGTCCAGCTGCTCGCGCAGTCGCTCCGGCGAGAGGCCCCGGGCGACGGTCAGGCTCGGAGAATGGTCGGTGAGCACGGCCCACTCGTGACCCAGCTCGACCGCCGTCCGCCCCATGGCCTCGATCGGGCTACCGCCGTCGGACCACTCGGAGTGCAGATGGCAGTCCCCGCGCAGGGCCGCGCGCAGCGCGCGGGCGGCCGGGCTCGCCGGGGGGCCTTCGGGGTGCGCCGCGATCTCGTCCTCGAGTTTCTGCAGGTACGCGGGGATCGCCCCGCCGACCGCCTCCCGCACCACCTGGGCGGTCTTCGGCCCGATGCCCTTGACCGCTTCGAGGGTTCCGGCCCCGGCCCGCTCCCGTACTTCGCGTTCACCCATCAGGGTGAGGGCGGCGGCGGCCCGCCGGAAGGCCTGCACCCGGTAGGTGGGCGCCTGCCCCCGTTCCAGCAGGAAGGCGATCCGCTCCAGCGCCGCGACCGGATCCATGGGCGTACCTCCTGGTCCCCGTGTGATGGGCTGGTTCCAGTGTGACGGGCAACCCCAAGGATGTCTTGGGAAGGTCATAAGGCTTGTTTATAGGGTCATAACCGGGGGGTGGGTGCCGGGTTAGGGTCGCCTTAGTTTAGGGTTCCCTTGATCCAGTTTTTTGTCGGTCGAAGGGAACCTGTCATGCCTCGCCCCCTGCGGGTAGCAATCGTCGGTGCCGGCCCCGCCGGAATCTACGCCGCCGATGCGCTGCTGAAGTCCGAGGCGGCCGCCGAGCCGGGTGTCTCCATCGACCTGTTCGAGCGGATGCCCGCCCCCTTCGGCCTGATCCGGTACGGCGTCGCCCCCGACCACCCGCGGATCAAGGGCATCATCACCGCCCTCCACCAGGTGCTCGACAAGCCGCAGGTCCGCCTGTTCGGCAACGTGGACTACCCGAACGACATCAGCCTCGACGAACTCCACTCGTTCTACGACGCCGTGATCTTCTCCACCGGCGCGACCGCCGACCGTGCGCTCGCCATACCGGGCGTCGAGCTCGACGGCTCGTACGGCGCCGCCGACTTCGTCTCCTGGTACGACGGCCACCCCGACGTCCCGCGCACCTGGCCGCTGGAGGCCGAGAAGGTCGCCGTCCTCGGCGTCGGCAACGTCGCCCTCGACGTGGCGCGCATCCTGGCGAAGACCGCGGACGAGCTGCTGCCGACCGAGATCCCGGCGAACGTCTACGACGGCCTCAAGGCCAACAAGGCGCTCGAGGTGCACGTCTTCGGCCGCCGCGGACCGGCGCAGGCCAAGTTCAGCCCGATGGAGCTGCGCGAGCTCGACCACTCGCCGAACATCGAGGTCATCGTCAACCCCGAGGACATCGACTACGACGAGGGTTCCATCGCCACCCGCCGCTCCAACAAGCAGGCGGACATGGTCGCCAAGACCCTCGAGAACTGGGCGATCCGCGACATCGGCGAGCGCCCGCACAAGCTCTTCCTGCACTTCTTCGAGTCGCCCGCCGAGATCCTCGGCGAGGACGGCAAGGTCGTCGGCCTGCGCACCGAGCGCACCGAGCTCGACGGCACGGGCAACGTCAAGGGCACCGGCCGGTTCACCGACTGGGACGTCCAGTCCGTCTACCGCGCAGTGGGCTACCTCTCCGACGAACTGCCCAAGCTGCCGTGGGACGTCGACAGCGGCACGGTCCCGGACGAGGGCGGCCGCGTCATCGAAGCCGGCGCGCACCTGCAGTCGACGTACGTCACCGGCTGGATCCGGCGCGGACCCATCGGCCTCATCGGCCACACCAAGGGCGACGCGAACGAGACGGTCGCGAACCTCCTGGAAGACCACGCGGGCGGCCGCCTGCAGACCCCCGCAGCGCCCGCGCCGGAGGCCGTCGAGGCGTTCCTGGCCGAGCGGAACGTCCGGTTCACGACGTGGGAGGGCTGGTACGAGCTCGACGCGGCCGAGAAGGCGCTGGGCGAGCCGCAGGGCCGCGAGCGCGTGAAGATCGTCGAGCGCGAGGACATGCTGAAGGCGAGCGGGGCGTAACCGCCGCGCCGTCCTGACCGGGTGGGGGCCGCCGCCGGCGGCCCCCATCCGCATGTCCGGAGCATCCGCATGTCCGGAGCGTCGTCAGTCCTGGACGGAGAGGATCTTCCGCGTCTTCAGATCGGCTTGGACGTGGAGCCAAGTGGTGTCACTGCCGCTCCAGGTCAGGGCGACGGTGGCATTCGTCTTGCCCATGCCGCTGTCGACGTAGGTGACCTTCCACTCCAGCGGCACGTTCTGGGCGCGCAGGACGCCGTCCGCATGGTTGGCCTCCTCCCACTTCGCCAGCTCGCGCTGGAGCGGTACGGAGAGGTAGGCGGCCCGCAGCTGCTCCGCGCGCGTGCCGTCGTTGTCGTACACCGCGTCGATGTACGCGCCGTAGAAGGTGGCGATCCGGGAGAACGCGCCCTCCGGGCTGCCGGACACGGAAGGTGTCGCCGCGCCGGCAGCGCCGGTCGCGGAGGCGGTGGTGACGAAGGCGAGGGTGAGTGCGGCCGTCGCGGCGGTGGCCGCGAGGGCGAGGGAAGCGGTGCGCTTGGCCGGAAGCCTGAACATCGTTTTCGGACCTTTCGCCGTGCTGATGTGCCGAGTCGCCGAGTAGCTGAATCCACCGACGCGGCCACCCCGGCGGATGGTTCTCAGAACGCGCGAAATGGCCTGAATGCGACGCAGATGGCGTACAGCCGCCTATCGGGGCGAACCCAGGCAGGTCGGAGCCATCGCCCGCAGGGCCCCCCGCGGGCGAGTTGCCGCTGGCCCATGGAAATGTTCAGGGAATGAACGAATTTCCCTGTCCGGATCATCGCGTGGCAACCGACGGTGATTTCAGGTCGGCCTGGCTGTAATCCATGGCCGATTCCGTGCGGCTTGGAACCGGCCACTCGAACGGAGGATCCGCAGACGGGAGGCCGTACCCGGAATGCGCGGCGGCTGCCGGTGGTTCGGACTCCACGCATCACCCGACCACTTGCACGCACTGGAGAGCTCATGAAGATCGGCATCATCGGCGCAGGCAACATCGGCGGCAACCTGACGCGCCGTCTGACCGCGCTCGGACATGAGGTGTCCGTGGCGAACTCCCGTGGCCCAGAGACCCTGTCCGACCTCGCGAAGGAGACCGGGGCCACGCCGGTCACGGTGGCGGAGGCGGCCCGCGGGGCCGAGGTCGTCGTGGTCACCATCCCCCTGAAGAACGTGCCCGAGCTGCCCGCCGGGCTCTTCGACCGGGCGGCGAAGGACGTCGTCGTCATCGAGACCGGGAACTACTACCCGAAGCAGCGCGACGGCCGCATCGCCGAGATCGAGGACGAGGGCCTGACCGAGAGCCGCTGGAGCGAGCGCCACATCGGCCACCCGGTGGTCAAGGCCTTCAACGGTACGTACGCCGAGGACATCCTGGACCGGCACCGCCCGGCCGGGGATCCGGACCGGATGGCCCTCCCGGTCGCGGGCGACGACGAGGCGGCGAAGCAGACCGTCCGGGCGCTCATCGACGAACTCGGCTTCGACTCCGTCGACGCGGGCGGCCTCGACGACTCCTGGCGCCAGCAGCCGGGCACGCCCGTGTACGGGCTGCGGGCGGGCACCGACGCCGTGGTGAAGGCCCTCGCCGAGGCCTCCCCGGTCCGGACGGCGGAGTTCAAGGGCTGACGGCCCGCACGGCCGGGCGCAGGAGTACGGGGCTGCGGGCCAGACCGGGCCAGGGCTCAGGGGTCGGCCCTGACTCCGGCGTCGGTCCGGGCCCCCGCTCCGGCCGCCGGCCCCGGTCGGCAACCGTGACCGAAGCGTCATGCGCCGGGCCCCTGCGCCGGCGGGCCGCCCTTGCTACCGTCCTGCCGTCACAGGAGCCGTAGGAGGGCACGTTGCACGTCAGACCCCGTCTGCTGATCGCGCCGGCGGTGCTGGCGGCGGGCCCCGGCCCCCCCCCCCCCCCCCCCCCCCCCGGCCGTCGGGCGCCTCTCACTCGGACTCGGTATCGCCGACACCGGCCGTGTCCGCGAGCCCGGCCGTGTCCGCACCGGCCGCCACGCCCCCCTCCACCCCCACGTCCCCGGCGGCGCCCGCCAGGACGCCGACCGCGCCGTCGGCCCCCGCCCCCGCGACCCGGCTGTCCCTGACCGCGGCCGCCCCGGGCGGCAGGCTGAACCTGGTCCGCGGCGGCCCCGCACAGGAGTTCACCGTCACCGTCCGCAACGGCAACGCCCAGGCCTACCGGCACCTGCTGATCGCCTTCCAGATGGAGCCCCTCACCGGCGAGCCCGGCGACCTGCCCGGACCCGCGTCCCCGTACGTACTGGAACGGCGCGACCCCGCCACCGGCACCTGGCGCGGCGTGGAGCTGCGGATGGCCACCGACGCCAAGCCGGCCCACCTCTACGAGGGCGGCTCCCCCCTCGCCCGCGATGCCGTCCGCACCGAGCGCTACCGGCTGCGCGCCACCGCCACGGGCCCCAGCGGCAGCAGCCCGCTCATGGTGTACGCCCTCGACACGGACGCCGCCGAGGGCGCCCCGCCCGACGCGGGACGCCCGGGGTACTCCTCCCTGCCGCACACCACCCGGCGCATCCTGTAGCTCCCGTTCCCGCTCCCGTACCCACCGCGGCGACCGCAGAGGTCCGGCCCCTCCAGGCGTTCGGTGGCGTCGCCCGCAGGCCCCCGAGCAGGGTGGCCAGGCAGCGGTGGGCCGTGTCGATCCGGTCATCGGCAGTGCTGCCGTGGACCTGCACCGCGTAGGCGATGCCGCACATGAGCGGGACGAGGTCCGCCGGCGCGAGGCCGGGACCGCACCGCCCCGGCCGCGCGGGCCGGTCGAGGAGCGTGGTGCCGGCCGACCGCAGCGACTGCTCGGCGGTCGCAGTCCGGTGGTTCCGGGACGGTCGCCGTCTGCCTGCGGGGACGCCCTCCCGGCCGGGGGCGGATAGGCTCGGCCCGGCCGCAGGGGCGGTGCCTACCCGAGAGAAGGAGCAGCGCCATGACCGGCGGCGACGAGGTCCGGATCCTGCGCGCGGGCGACCGCGCCGCCGTCGCGTGGAAGAACGGCGGCGGGGTGACCCGGGAGATCGCTGCCTGGCCCGAGGGCGCCGGCATGACGGACTTCGGATGGCGGGTCAGCCTCGCAGAGGTGGCCGCGGACGGCCCCTTCTCGGCCTTCCCCGGCGTCGACCGCACCCTCACCCTGGCCGAGGGGGCGGGCATGGACCTCACGGTGGCCGGCGCCCGCCGCCTCGTCGACGAGCGCTACGCGCCGCAGGACTTCCCCGGCGACGCCCCCACCGAGTGCCGGCTCCTCGACGGGCCCGTCGTGAACTTCAACGTGATGTACCGCCGCAACCGCGTGGACGCGCAGACCGCGGTCGTACGGGGCGCCCTCGCCCTCACCGCCGCGCCGGGGGAGACCCTGCTGGTGGTCGCGCTCGGGGGGCCGGCCGAACTCGAAGGCGGAACCGGGGCCGGTGCCGCAGCCGGCCCCGTCGCCCTCGGCCCGTACGACGCGGTCCGGATCACCGGCGCCCACACCTGCCGACTGCGTACGCAGGGGCGCGCGGCCGTGGTCAGGCTGGCAGACCGCCCCGGGCGATGACGTCGGCGTACCAGCGGGCACTGTCCTTCAGCGTGCGCCGCTGGGTCGCGAAGTCGACGTGGACGAGGCCGAACCGCTTGCTGTAGCCGTACGCCCACTCGAAGTTGTCCAGCAGCGACCACACGAAATAGCCGCGTACATCGGCCCCGTCCGCGATCGCCCGGTGTACCGCGGCCAGATGGCCGGACAGGTAGTCGATCCGCTCCGGGTCGTGCACATCGCCCTCCGGGTCGGCATAGTCCCCGTACGCCGCGCCGTTCTCCGTGATCAGCACCGGTACGCCGGGCAGTTCGTCGCGCAGCCGGACCAGCAGCTCGTGCAGACCGCCCGCGTCGACGGGCCAGTCCATGGCCGTCACGGGCCCCGGCGCGGGCCGGAAGCGCACGTACTCCTCGGCGCCCACCCACGGCGAGGGCCCGGCGGCCGCGACGCCGTCCCCCGGCTCGGCCGCCTCGACCACCGTCGGGGAGTAGTAGTTGAGGCCCAGCCAGTCGATCGGCGCCGCGGCGGCGGCCAGATCGCCGTCCCTGACGAAGGACCAGTCCGTCACCCCGGCGGTGTCGCGGACCAGGTCCTGCGGCAGGCGCCCGTGGAAGACCGGGTCGAGGAAGATCCTGTTGCCCACCGCGTCGATGCGGCGCACCGCGTCCAGATCGGCGGCGGAGCGGGTCAGCGGCCGCAGCGCGTGCAGGTTCAGCGTCAGCGAGACCTCGGCCGAACGGGGGAGGGCCGAGCGCAGCGCCGCCACGCCCAGCCCGTGGGCCAGGTTGAAGTGGTGCGCGGCCTGCAGCGCGGCCGCCGGCTCCGTGCGGCCCGGGGCGTGCACCCCGGACGCGTAACCGAGGAAGGCCGCGCACCAGGGCTCGTTGAACGTGGTCCAGCTCGCCACCCGGTCGCCGAGCGCCCCGGCCACGAGCCCCGCGTACTCGGCGAACAGCTCGGCGGTCTCCCGCCGCGGCCAGCCCCCCAGGTCTTCGAGCTCCTGCGGCAGGTCCCAGTGGTACAGGGTGGCGACCGGACGGATTCCGGCGGCCGACAGCTCGTCGACGAGCCGCCGGTAGAAGTCCAGACCCTGCTGGACGGCGGGCCCCCGCCCGGTGGGCTGCACCCGCGGCCAGGCCACCGAGAAGCGGTAGTCGGTGACGCCGAGCCGTCGGAGCAGGGCCACGTCCTCGGTCATGCGGTGGTAGTGGTCCGCGGCCGTGTCCCCGGTGTCGCCGTTGAGGACCTTGCCGGGGGTGCGGCTGAAGGTGTCCCAGATGGAGGGCGTCCGGCCGTACAGGGCGGCCGCGCCCTCGATCTGGTACGCGGCGGTGGCCGTGCCCCATCGAAAGCCGGCCGGGAAGGAGAGGCCCGTCTTGGTGACGGGAGACGCGTCGAGCGTGGTCATGGAAAGACTCCAGGAAGGTGGGGGAAGGCCGGGGCGGCTGCGTCAGCCCTTGACCGCGCCCTGCATGATGCCGCCGACGATCTGCCGGCCGAGCAGTCCGAAGACCAGCAGCACGGGCAGCGTGCCGAGCAGGGTGCCGGCCATGATCACGGACTGGTCGTGGACGTATCCGCCGCCCAGCTGGCGCAGCGCGACCTGGACGGTCGGCTCCTGCGAGGACAGCGCGACGATCGGCCAGAAGAAGTCGTTCCAGGCCGTCATGAAGGTGAGCAGTCCCAGGACCGCCATCGCCGGGCGGGCGATCGGCACGACGATCGACCAGAAGATCCGGGCGTGCGAGGCACCGTCCACCCGGGCCGCCTCGATCAGCTCGTCCGGCAGCGACTGCACCAGGAACTGCCGCATGAAGAACACGCCGAACGCCGAGACCAGCCCGGGCAGTACGACGGCCTGCAGCTGGTTCACCCAGTGCAGCTTGACGATCAGCATGAACAGCGGGATCACCCCGAGCTGTGGCGGGATCATCATCGAGGCGACGACGGCGCCGAGCAGCGCCCCGCGGCCGCGGAAACGGAGTTTGGCGAAGGCGAACCCCGCCAGCGTGGAGCACAGCACAGTGCCGACGGTGATCGCCCCCGAGACGATGAGCGAGTTGAGCAGCGCCGTGCCGATCGCCGCCTCGTCGAGGACGGCCTGCAGGTTGTCCAGGAGACGCGGACCCGGCAGCAACGCCGGTATGGGCCGGGCCAGTTCGGCGTTGGAACGGCTCGCGGCGACGAGGGTCCAGTACAGCGGGAAGGCCGATACCAGCACCGCGCAGATCAGGACGGCGTACGTGAGCCTTCCGCCGCGCCGGACGGATGCGTGCGCGCTCATCGGCCGGCCTCCTTACCGGAACGGCGGCGCGCAGCCAGGGCGTTGACCCCCACCAGCACCACGATCAGCAGGAACATCACCCAGGCGATGGCCGCCGCCCGGCCCAGGTGGAAGAAGCCCCAGCCCTGCTCGTACATGTACAGGCCGAGGGTCTGGTACTGGTGCGAGATGCCGCCGGACATCGACCCCTCGAACAGCAGCGGCTCGCCGAAGAGCTGGGTGGCGCCGATCGTCGAGACGATCGAGGTGAAGACGATCGTGGGGCGCAGCCCCGGCAGCGTCACGTGCAGGAACTGCCGCAGGCGAGAGGCCCCGTCGACCTCGGCCGCCTCGTACAGCTCGGACGGGATCGTCTGCATGCCCGCCAGGTAGATCAGTGCGTTGTAGCCGGTCCAGCGCCAGACCACGATGGACGAGACGGCGATCTGGGAGGCCGCCGTACCGTTCTGCCAGTCGACCGGGTGGATGCCCACGAGGTCCAACAGACGGTTTACGAGCCCGAAATCGTGCCCGAAGAGCTGGGAGAAGATCAGCGATGCGGCGGCGACCGAGGTCGCGTACGGCAGCAGCAGCGCCGTGCGGAAGAACGTGCGGGCGCGGAGCCGGTAGTTGAGCAGGTGGGCCAGGCCCAGTGCCGTCAGCAGCTGGGGCACCGTGGACAGCACGCCGATGGTGAACGTGTTGCGCAGCGCCGTCCAGAAGAACGGGTCGGTGAACAGTGCCGCGTAGTTGCCGAGGCCGCGCCACTCCAGCTCGCCGGGGGTCTGCAGTTCGGCGCGGTAGAGGGAGACGTACGCCGTGTAGAGCAACGGGAAGATCCCGAACGCGGCGAACAGGGTGAAGAAGGGGGCGAGGAAGGCGTACGGGGACAGCCCCGCCGGCCGGCCGCGCCGCCGGGGCGGCGTAGCCGGCGGCGCCGGGGCGGTCGGTGGCGCCGGCGGTGCCAGCGGCTCAGCCGAGGGCATTCTTGACGGCCTTCTTCGCGTTCGACCAGGCCGTCTCGGGAGCCGTGCCCTTCCGTTCGACCTCGCTGAGCGCGTTGTTGATCTGGTCGGCGATGTCCTTGTCGTGCAGGCCGAGCACCTGGACGGGCGCTTGTTCGGCGGCGTCTCCGAAGATCTGGCCGATCGGCGCGCCGGAGAAGTAGGGGTCCTCGGCGTCGGCGATCTGGCTGATGGACCGGGTGGCCGAGGGGAAGTTGCCCTGCTTGCGGAAGACCTTGGTCTGCTGCTCGGGCGCGGTCAGCCACTTGATCAGCTCGTACGCCTCCTTCCTGTGCTTGGCCACGCTCGGGACCGCCAGGTAGGAGCCGCCCCAGTTGCCCGCGCCGCCGGGCAGCTTCGCGACGTCCCACTTGCCCTGGCCCGCGTCCCCGGCCTGGCCCTTGATGTAGCCGAGCATCCAGGCGGGGCAGGGCAGGGTGGCGAAGGAGCCGGAGGCGAACGCCTGGTTCCACGGCGGCGACCACTGGTCCAGCTGGGCGCTGAGCCCCTCGCCCGCGGCCTTGACCGAGACGTCCCAGGCGGCCTTCACTGCGGGGCTGTTCTCGTAAATGAGGGCGCCCGAGGCGTCGTAGTAGCGCTCCTTCTGCTGGCCGACCATGATCGCGTTCAGGCTGCCCACGGTGTCGATCCAGGCGCTGCCGGCCGGCGCCTTCTCCTTGTACTGGCGGCCGAGGTCCAGGTATCCGTCCCAGGTGGCCCACCGCGCCGCCAGCTCGGTGCGGTCGGTGGGCAGTCCGGCGGCCTGGAACAGGTCGCGGCGGTAACACATGGCCTCGGGGCCGACATCGGTGCCCAGGCCCAGCACCTTGCCGTCCTTGGTGGCCGCGGCGGACCACTTGGCGGGGGCGAACTCGGCCTTGAGCGCCCCGGCCCCGTACTGGTTCAGGTCCACGAACTTGCCGGCCTGCTGCTGGGTGACCGAGGCGATGCGGCCGACCTCGATGGCCTGGACGTCGGCCAGGCCGCCGCCGCCCGCGAGGCGGGTCTGCAGCGACTTCCAGTAGTCCTGCTCGTCCTCGGTGTCGGTCTGCTTGATCTTGACGCCGGGGTGGAGCTGCTCGTATTCGGCGTAGAGCCCGGCCTCCTGGTAGCCGAACGAGCCGAACAGGTCGACGGTGAGCGTGACATCGCCGCCTGCGGCGTCGCCGGAGGACGCACCGTCCGACCCGGACCCGGATCCGCAGGCGGCCAGGAGCACGCCCGTGAGCGCGACGGCGCCGATTCGGACCACGGCTCTGGGGGTGGTTCGGGGGATGGACATGGGGCAGCCTCCTTGGCCTGGACGGGCAGGGTGCGGGGGTGGGAGTGCGCCAGTTTTGAGAGCGCTCTCAGAGCGCGTCTGGAGCGTGCACCCCCAGCCCCGGCCCCGTCAAGAGTTGTACGCACACCAGCACGCGTTCGTCCACAATCACCCCTCCTGCACGACGAGTTCACGCCGCGCCGATCCGGCGGACCGGGTGGATCACGCGGACCGCCCGATCGCGCGGATCGCGCGCGTCACGCGGAGGTACGGCGCACCAGGGCCGTCGGAGTGACCACCGAGGCGGGTACGCTGCGCTCGCCCTGGACCTTGTTCAGGGTGCGCAGCAGCAGCCGCGCCATCAGGCACCCCATGCCCTCGATGTCCTGGCGCACGGTCGTCAGCGGCGGATCGGCGGTCTCCGCCACCAGTTCGGCATCGTCGAAGCCGACCAGCGCCACGTCCCCGGGCACGGCGAGGCCGCGCTCCCGCAGCACCTGCAGGGCGCCCGTCGCCATCAGGTCGTTCGCCGCGAACACCGCGTCGAGGTCCGGGCAGCGCTCCAGCAGCCCGGCCATCGCGCGGGCCCCGCCCGCCGGGGTGAAATCCCCCTCCGCGATCAGCGCCGGATCCGCATCGAGCAGCACGTCCCGGTAGCCGTCGAGCCGGTCCACCGCCGAGGTCTGGTCCAGCGGGCCCGCGATGTGCGCGATCCGCCGCCGGCCTTGGTCCAGCAGGTACCGTACGGCCTCGCGGGCGCCCCCGCGGTTGTCGGCGTCGACGTACGCGACACCGCCGTGCTCCCCGGCCCCGGCGGTCCATCCCGGGCGGCCGCCGTAGACCGTGGGCATGCCGATGCGGCGGGTGATCGCGGGCAGCGGGTCGTCGGTGTGCAGCGAGAAGGCGAGCGCCCCGTCGACGTGGCCGCCCGCCAGGTACCGCTCGATACGGTCGTAGTCGCCCCGGTCCTCCACCAACAGCAGGACCAACTGCGTGTCGTGTGCGGTCAGTTCCTTGCTGATGCCGCGGATCTGGCGGGAGAAGAAGGGGTCCGAGAAGATCCGGATCTCCGGCTCGGCGATGATCACCGCGACGGCCCCGGTGCGCCGCGTGACGAGGGTGCGGGCCGCGGGATTCGGCACGTACCCGAGCTCCCGTACGGCTTCGCGGACCTTCTCCACCAGATGGGCGCGGACGCCCTCGCCGCCGTTGACGACGCGGGACGCGGTGGCCCGGGACACCCCGGCGCGCTCCGCCACGGCCTCGAGGGTGGGCCGGTGACCGGGAAGCTGTTCGGGCACGGGCATTCCTCCTGCGTGTCCGGGGGCTGTTGACTCGCGGAACAGCAGGGTAACGCGTACCGCCGGGAGCGTGAGAGCGCTCCCGGCGGCGTGATGCACAAGGCGCCCCCGATGTCACCAGCCGATGCCGAGGGTCAGCCCGGTCGGCGGCTGTGTGTTGCCGAGGATCTGGACGGAGGACTGGTCGTTGACGTCGTCGTAGGGGAATCCGTAGGCCCGCTCGTCCAGGCCGACGGTGTGGAAGAAGCCGGCGTAGTCGTTCTTCGCCGTCCCGCCGTAGTACGCCGCCGGGGAGTACCAGGCGGTGGTGTCGAGGGCGACACCCCGGTTGAACGCGGCGCAGAACTCCGCGCCGAGCTGCTTCTCGGTGTCGTTGCCCGAAGCCAGCGCCCCTGCACAGGCCATGACGTCCGGCGAGGTCGGCTTGCGGAGGGTGAAGGGGCCCGCGCCGTTCTTGCTGAAGGTCAGGACGGAGCCGGAGACCCGCCCGGAGAAGGTCTCGCCGAACCGGGTCAGGGTGAACGGGTGGGCGGTGTACTGGGCCCAGGCCTGGTCGATGGCGGTGGTGAGGTGCCGTTGCTGCGCGCCGCCCTCGAGGAACAGGTGCGAGGAGCGCGGCGCCACGATGCGGTAGCCGTTCTGCAGCGGCTTGAAGGCGGCCCCGACGGAGGCCGCGTACTGCTGCATGACCTCGGCGCGGGTCAGCGTGATGCCCCGGGTGCTGTCGTGGCCACTGGAGGTCTGGCGCAGCCGCGAGGTCAGCGGGAAGCCGAACTGGTCGACCTGGGTGGTGTTCCCGCCGAACGCGACCTGGCCCTGCACGTACGTGTACTCGTACCAGTCGTAGTACACGTCGCTGTTCGGGTCATTGGGATTGCGCAGGTCGGGGCCGCCCCACCCCTGGTCGTCGGGGGAGACCGGGAGGTAGAGGGGCGAGCCGAGGGAGATGTAGATCCGGCCCCCGCGGATCGATGCCGGGGAGGGCACCGTGCCGCCCACCCGGGCGAGCGTGAAGGACATGTTGGGGTAGTTGACGCCCTTCTTGACCAGGTGGCCGGGCGCGGTGGCGTCGAGGTGGTCGATGTGGGCCATGGAACCGTCGGGCTTCATGTACGACCACTGGCCCGGGGTCACCTGACCGAGCACGGTGACAAAGATCTGGGAATCGGCGTACGTGCCCCGGGTGTTGTTCTGGAAGGTGATCGGGAAGCTACCGGCCCCGCCCTGCGCGGACTGCGCCGCGGCGCGGCTCGGGGCCGGCAGGGCGAACCCCAGCAGGGCGATCATCGCGGCCGCCACGGTCAGCGGGAACCGTCGTCGGGTGTTCATGGGCGTCTCCTCCGTTCGCTCGGTCCGGTCAGTGGCCGAAGTCGAACCAGTTGACGTTCACGTAGTCGCCGCTCTGGCCGCTCGTGAAGGTGAGGTAGACGTCGTGCGTGCCGGTGACGGGGCTGATGTTCGCCGGGACGGTCCTCCAGCTCTGCCAGCCGCCGGTGTTCGCGACCGAGAAACTGCCGATCGGCGGGCTGGTACGACTGTCCAGCCGGACCTCGACGAGCCCGCTGCCCCCGCCGGCCGCACCGCCGGCGACCCGCCCGTAGAACTGCCTCGCCGCGCTGGAGCCGAAGTCGACGCCCTTGTACAGGGCCCAGTCGCCGTGGGCGATCATGCTCAGGTTCTGGCCGCCGCCGGTGTCGGTGGTGCTCTCCTTGGCCAGCCCGGCCTGGTCGTCGTACGACTCGGCCTCGATGGCGGTGTACGCGTCGCGGTGGCCGGACGGGGGTGTGGTGGGGGGGGTCGTGCTGCCCGCAGAGCGGAGTACGGACACGTAGTCGACGGCCATCGAGTAGCCGGGCTGGGTGCCCGCGTCGGGTCCGCCGCCGAAGGCGTCCGGGAAGCCGCCGCCCATGGCGACGTTCAGGATGATGAAGTAACCGTGGTTCGTGGCGTTGGCCCAGGTGGTCGCGTCGACCTGGTTCGCCCGTACGGTGTGGAAGGTGTTCCCGTCGACGGAGAAACGCATCTCCTCGACGGCGGTGGACCGGTCCCACTCCACGGCGTACGTGTGGAAGCCGCCCTGGCAGCTGGTGCCCGGGCAGACGCGCTGGCCGCCGATGCCGGAGGTCTCGTTGCACGGGCCGCCGGGGCTGGTGCCGCAGTGCAGGGTGGCCCAGACGTTGTTGATGCCCTGGACGTTCTCCATGATGTCGATCTCACCGATGCCCGGCCAGTTCCACCAGTTGCCGCGGTAGGGCGCGCCCAGCATCCAGAACGCCGGCCAGTAGCCCTTCGCCGCCGCTCCCGTGACGTTCGGCATCTGTATCCGGGCCTCGGTGCGCAGCTTCCCGCCCGCTGGGGGCTGGAAATCGGCGCGCCGGGTCTCGATGCGGCCGGAGGTCCAGTTGCCGGCGGCGTCCCGGCGCGGGGTGATCCGCAGGTTCCCGGTGCCGTCGAGGGAGACGTTGGCGGTGCTCGAGGTCATCGTCTCGACCTCGCCCGTACCGAAGTTGGCGGGCCCGCCGGGGTAGCTGGTCCCGGTGGTGTACTGCCAGTCGGCGGTGTTCACGCCGGAGCCCGCGGCCCCGTTGAAGTCGTCCAGGAACACCTGCGACCAGCCCGCCGGAGGCGGGGGAGCGGCGGCGTTGGCGGGCAGGGTGACCACGGCGGCGGCCGCCGCGGCCACGCCCATCGCGCTGAGCGCGGCGACGACGGCCCGGCGGACGGTCGACGGTTTTCTACCGGATGTGTGACGCATGGGTGTGCCCTCTCTGGGGGGAAGGGCCCGCTGTGTGAGAGCGCTCTCAAGCGGAGCCGCTGGCCACTGTGCTCCCAGCGTCCATGGGCGTCAAGACTTCGAACCGGCAACGGGCATATGTGGAGCGGGGGTTCACTCCTTGAAGGGTGGTGCGAGGATGCGGCGGGCGAGCGCGCCGCCGCCCTTCCTGCCGGCCCCCGACCCCGCCCTTGCCGGCCGCCAGGAGGCAGCCGCCGAGGGCCCTCCACCTGGAGCCGTTCACCACCCGGCGGGCCGCCGGCAGGCTCAAGCACCCGGGCGGGACCGAGTCCGGGAGGGGCCGGTTCATCAACGACTTCGCACCCGAGCGCGCGGCCGCGGCACTGCGCGGGGCCTGACGGCCGCCTCCCGGTGCGCGGCGTCCTTACGCGTCCTTCTCCATGGTCGGGCGCAGCCGCTCCAGCAGGGCGTAGAGCGTCGCGCTCTCGGTTTCGTCGAGGGTGTCCAGGGCGCCGTGGGTCGCCTGCATCTCCTCGCGCACGCGGCGGATGATCTCGCGGCCCGCGTCCGTGGCCACGACGTTCTTGACGCGGCGGTCGGCGGGGTCGGGCTCGCGGCGCACCAGCTCGCGGGCCTCCAGCCGGTCCACGATCCCTGTGACGTTCGATGCGTCGCACACCAGGAGGGTGGCGAGGCCGCGCATCGGCAGCGGGCCGTCGAGCTGGGCGAGGACGCGGGCCTGCGTGGAGGTGAGCCCGTAGTGGGCCGCGGCGGCCGCGAAGTCGCGCCACTGGGCGGTTCCGATGGCGGCGAGCAGCTCCAGGAGCTGGAGCTTGGTGGGGGTGCGGGGGGTGGTGGCGCTCATGCCGTCGAGCGTACTCGGGTGCTTGACATTGTCAATTGTTTACTTGACCTCCTTAACTATTGACGTCTACCGTCTACGGAGTTACTTGATGACATCAAACATCAGCGATCTGAAGCACTAAGAAGGTCCTGCCAGCCATGAGCACCGCCGCCCCCATACCCGCCGAGGCCAAGACCGGGAACGAGACGGTCATCGTCTTCGCCCTGAGCCTTGCCGCCATGGTCGTGTCGATGATGCAGACCCTGCCGGTCCCGATCCTGGGCCTCATTCGCACCGACCTGGGCACCTCGACCGCCAACGTGAGCTGGGTGACCACCGCCACGCTGCTGTCCGCCGCCGTCTTCACCCCCCTGCTCGGCCGCTTCGGCGACCAGCACGGCAAGAAGCCCACGCTGGTGGCCGTGCTCGGCGTCATGGTCGTCGGCTCCGTCATCGCCGCCGTCGCGACCTCGCTCCCGCTGCTGATCCTGGGCCGCGTCCTGCAGGGCGCCGCCACCGCGATCTTCCCGCTCGCCCTCTCGGTGCTGCGCGAGGAAGTCCGTCCGCAGAAGCTGCCCGGCGCGATGGCCCTGGTCAGCGGCACCCTCGCGTTCGGAAGCGGCCTGGCGCTCGTCGCCACCGGCCTGCTCACCTCCGGCTCCGGCGCCGACTACCGCAACGCGTTCTGGATGGCGACCGGCTTCGCGACCCTCGCCCTGCTCGCCGTCGCCTTCCTGGTCCCCGCGACCCGGCACAAGACCGGCGGCCGCACCGACTTCCTGGGCGCGCTGACCCTCGGCATCACCCTCCTGCTGCTCCTGTTGCCCATCTCGCAGGGCCACGAGTGGGGCTGGACCTCCGGCCGTACGCTCGGCAGCTTCGCCGGCGCCGTCGTCATGACCGCCGTCTGGGTCTTCACGGAGCTCAAGGTGCGCGAGCCGCTCGTGGACATGCGGATGTTCGTCCACCGCCCGGTGCTCATGGCCAACCTGGCCGGCATCCTCGTCGGCTTCGGCATGTTCGCGAACTTCCTCGGCGTCTCGTACCTCGTCCAGATGCCGGAGAAGCTCACCGGCTACGGGTTCGACGCGTCCATCCTGCGTGCCTCCGTGCAGTTCCTGCTGCCCGGCGCGATCGTCTCGCTGCTCGCCTCGCCCGTCGGCGGCCAGCTGGTCCGCCACCGCGGCCCGCGCGTGGCCCTCGGCCTGGCCGCAGCACTCGGCGCCGTCGGCTTCGGCTGGCTCGCGCTCGACCACCAGCACAGCCTCTCGGTGATCGGCGCGGGCCTGGTCGTCGGCGCGGCCGTCAGCTTCGGCTACGCGGCCATGCCCGCCGTCATCATGGCCAGCGTCCCGCACCACCAGAGCGGCATCGCCAACGGCATCAACTCGATCTCCCGCTCCACCGGCAGCGCGATCGGCAGCGCCATCGTCACCACGATCCTGGCGTCGAAGACCATCGAGCACCTGCCCGCCGGCGTCCCGGCGCTGCCCGCCGAGTCCGGATTCACCCTCACCTTCTGGATCGGGGCCGTCGCCTTCGCCCTGGTCGCGGTGATCAGCTGGATCGGCCTGCGCGGAGCGCACGGACCGCGCACCGTCGAGGTGAGCACGCCCGCCGCCGTGAAGGCGCCGGAGAAGGAGCCGGAGCCGGCCGACGCCGTCTGACCCGGCCCTTCGAGGGGACGGCACCGCTCGCGGATGCCGTCCCCTCGCGCGCGTCTGGGCGAGCCCTACGAGGGGGACGCGGCGGTTCCCCCGGCGAACCGCTCCCACTGCCCCGTCAGGATCTCCTGCGGCACCCCGCCGAAGTCCTTGGTGTCGATGACGTCGGACCGGAACGCGAGCGTGACCGACCCGGAACGGACCAGCGTCAGGTACTTGTACAGCGAGATGGCGGGGTCCTTCACGTCCTGCGTCACGATGCGGTACGCGCGCGCCTCGTCGCCCAGTGCCGGAGCCGGGACCGGCTCCACCCTGAGCACCTTCGCCTCGGCGAGCGCACGGTCCTCCGTATAGCCGCCGGCGCACCGGCCGCCCGCGTCCGCCAGCGACTTCACGGCGCCGGCCGCGGCGCCAGCGTCCGGGTACGAGCGCAGCAGGATCTCCGTGCCCACCGCCTGGAACTGCCCCGGGACGCCCGCCTTGGCGTACGCCTGGGCCGTGTGGCCCGCCTTGCCGAGACTGGTCAGCGGCTGGCAGGCCGTCGGCTGCGCCTCGTAGAGCTCGCTCATCGGTTCGTCGAGCAGCGGATCCGTGACCTCGTACGGGCCGAACTTCTCGCCCTCTGCGACGACGAGCTCCTTGAGCCGATCGACTCCCGGCCCCGGCGTACCGCCCGGGCCCGCGACGGCGCTGCCGGTCGGCGCACCGGCCGCGGCTTCCCCGGTCCCGGAACCACTGCATCCCGTCGAACCCGCCAGCAGTGCGGCGGCGCCGATGACGGCCCCTGCCGCGCGCCGGAACCGCTGCTCGTTCCCCACCCCGTACATGTGCCGCCGTCCCCCGAGCTCGTGTGGAAAACGCGATTATCGCAGGCCGCGGCGGTATACCGGGCGGGGCCGCAGCTCCCGCCCGAGCCGGTCCTCCACCACGTCGACGCCCTGCGCCGCATCGATGCGGACGGCAGGCTGCGCGAGGCGATGGTGATGCTGCAGTCGCCGGGCGACCGGGCCAAGGGCATGACCGCCGACCTGTTCGCCCCCGCGGGCGACGGAGCGGAGGACCGCTCGATCCTCCGCTCCGTCGCCCGCGGGGGCGAGAAGAACATCCCCTGACGGCTCACGCGTTGCCGCGGGCGGCCGCCTGACGCTGGCGCTTGCTCAGCGGAGCCAGCGAGAGGTCCTGGGCCCGGGAGGTGAGGCGCTTGAAGCCGTAACCCCGCTCGGTGAGCCAGCTCTCGGCCGCCAGCTCGGCACGGGCCGTCGCGTCGAGGATGTCCTCCTCGGCCTCGCCAGAGTCGAGGAAGCGGAAGGTGAAGAACGGGCCGAAGGACAGGTCGTACGCGAGGTGGCCCTCGGCGGTGTGGGCCGCGTGCAGGACGTCGTGCTCCGGCGCGGCGGCGAGCAGCTCGGCGTGCTGGTCGGCGGTGAGGGCGTCGAAGGAGCCGCGGACGGTGATCCGGAAGGTGCGAGTGCTCATCCCGGAAGCCTAGGCACGACGGACCGGCCGGCGCACCGGCATTTCTGCGGGCCGGGGGGCACATGCGCCGGAGTGAACGGGGACACGCGCGTCTCCGTGTGTGCCCCCGCACCCCCGCGTCGGAGGTCGCCGGACACCGCAGACGGCCCGGCCGTGCCGGGCGCCGAGATCACCGGCCCCCGTTTCCGGCGACGGCGCGCCGGCCTTCGCGTTCTGCGGGTCGTAGCTCACTGGCCCGGTCACCGTCGGCCGGACCACCGGCTCCGTGCTGATCGGTTCGGACGATGGCGCCGCGGGCTGCGCGGGCAACACGATCCGGGGCCGGTGAGTCTGTACGGCAACAGCGGAGGCGTCGTGTTCTCGGCCAACACGGTCGTCGGCCCGCTGCGCTGCGACGCCAACGTCCCGGCTCCGCAGCAGGGCGGCACCACGGTGGAGGGCCCGCGCTCCGGCCAGTGCCGGCAGCCGTGAGCCGCTGACCACGGCAGGACGGGGCCGCCCCGCCCGGGGCGGCCCCGTCCCGTCTCAGATGTCGATGTGCCCCATCAGGCCGTGCTGGTAGTCCAGCTGCGCCTGGCGGATCTCGGCGGCGGTGTTCATGACGAACGGGCCGCTGCGCGCCACCGGCTCGCCGATCGGCTCGCCGGCCAGGACCAGCACCTCGGCCGCATCGCCGGGAGCCTCGACCGTGAAGCGCTCCGCGTCCCGGCCGAGGATCGCGAGGTGCCCGTCGGGGAGCTGGGCGTCGGGAGTCGCGGCGGTGCCGGACAGCACGTACAGCATGGCGTTGTGGCCGGCCGGGACGGTGAACTCGGCGCGGCCGCCGGCCCGGAGGCGGGCGTGTACGACGAGCACCGGGGTGTGGGTCTCGAACGGACCGCTCACTCCGTGCGTGGTCCCGGTGATCACGGTGAGCTCCGCGCCGCCGTCCTCGGTGGCGACCGTGGGGATGTCGCCGGGGGCGGAGCCGTACTGGACGCGCGGGGGCGTCGCCTTGAGGCGGGCCGGCAGGTTGACCCAGATCTGCAGCAGGTGCTGCGGGCCGCCGTCGGCGAGCAGTCCGGGGGTGGGGCGGGCGAGGTGGACGAGCCCCGACCCGGCGGTGAGCCACTGCACCTCGCCGGGGTTCATGACGCGCTTGTGCCCCTCGGAGTCGATGTCCTCCATCGCGCCTTCGATGACGTACTGGATGGTCTCGAATCCGCGGTGCGGGTGCGGCGGCGCGCCCTTGGCCTCGCCCGGGCCGAGCACGTGCGGGCCGACCTGGTCGACCATCAGGAAGGGGTCGACCAGGGGAAGTTCCGGCTGCGGGAAGGGGCGACGGACCGGGAACCCCTCGCCCTCGAAGGTGTGGAAGGGGCGGACGACGCGGGTGGTGGAGCGCACGGCGGCGGTGGTGATGTCCATGTACCGAATGAACGGCACGGCGAATTCCACTGTCAACGCGGACCTGTTTGGTTGTCAGGTCGTACCGACGGCATCAGCCGATCCGTCTCCCGGCCCCCTCTTCCGCCTGCCTTCCTCCGCCGGACTCAGCGCCTGCGGGCCCGGGCGCGCCGCAGCAGTACACCGGCGGCGGCGCCGGCCAGGGCGATCACCGCCACACCCGCCGTGGTCCACCAGACGGTGCTGTCCTCGTCCTCGCCGGCCGGGGCCGCGGACGGGCCGCTCGCGGGCGACGGGCTCTGCGCCTGCCCGGGGCTCGGCGTCGCGGACGACACCGGCGGGACCGAGGCAGTGGAGGGCGCGGACGGCGCGGCTGCACTCGGCGTGGCCGCGGACGGCGCCGGGTCGACGACCGGCACGGCGATCTCCTTCTCCCCGTGGCCGAGGGACGGGAACCCCACGTCGACGGTGACCTTCCAGTTGCCGGGCGGCAGCACCTCGGCGGTGGTCCAGCCGGTGCGCGTGCCCGCGTCACGGACCAGCCGCCAGGGGCCCATGGTGCGGGAGCCGTCGGGGCTGGTCGAGTTCACCGTGGCGGCGACCGCCTCCTCGATGGCGTCCCCGTCGTTCTCCCAGGTGATCTCGGTGGTGACATGGCCTTCCCGCTGCCCGGTGACCACGACCTTGACGGTGTCGCCGTGGGCGTGGGCGGCCGTGGGTACGGCCAGGGCTTGGGCGAGGAACAGGAACAGGAAGCCGAGTCCGGTGCGGACCGGGAAGGCGGGGCGTGTACGCATCGTGGGGTGCTCCTGGTGCGGTGGGATGCGATGAGCTGTGGTGCGGGAGATGAGGGGGCCGGTGGGCGGCCGCACGGGGCGGCCGCCCACCGGCGGGAGGCGGGATCGGATCCGGAAGGTCAGCCGACCTTCTGGACCGTCCACACCTGCGACGCGCGGCCGTCCGCGCGCTGGAGGTCGAGCAGCCAGGCGCCGTAGTACGGGCGGTTGCTCACGGTCAGGGCGTAGCCGCCGCTGGAGTCCGTGACGGTCACACCGCCGCCGCGGGACGACAGCTTCCACTGCTGCGCGGCGTTGTTGCCGCACGGCTGCTGCGCGATCCACATGCCGGCGGCCGGGGCGCCGCCCGTCTGCAGGCACTTGCCGGAGACCGCGGACTTGATGCGGACGAGGCCGCCGCCCGCGTCGTCGAAGAGCCACTGCTGCTGGGCGTAGCCGTTGGAGCGGCCTCCGACGAGCACCGTGCCGTCGGCGCTGCGGCCGCCCCACAGCTCGGCGGCCATGCCGGTGCTGCCGTTGCCGAGCGTGTAGCGGGTGCCGGGCGTGGTGGTGCCGCCGCCGGCACCGGTCGTACGGAAGGCCGTGGTCGGGCCGGCTCCGCTGTCACGGCCGGAGCCGTCGCGGACCGAGACCGCGACCTTGTACTCCGTACCGGGCTGGAGGTTGTAGATGCGCAGGGCCTGGGACTGGACCCAGGTCAGGTGCTTGCCGTTCAGCTGGACCTGGTACCAGGCGGCGCCGTCGACCTTCGGCCAGCTCACCACGACGGAGTTCGACTGGATCTGCGCGGCCGTCACCTTGGGGCCGCCCGTGGGCTTCTTGGTCGGCGTCGGGGTGGGCTTCTGCGTGGGGCTCGGCGTGGGCTTGGGGTTGGGGTCGGGGTTCGGGTTGCCGCCCTTGCCCTTCATCAGGAACTGGTTGTCGGCGATGTTCCAGTGCGTGGCGAGGTAGCTTCCG
>NZ_JNZY01000010.1 GCF_000717655.1 Streptomyces katrae | reverse complement strand
GGCAAGTGACAACCACCCACCCCAACCCGCCCCACACAGCAGACGCCGGAGAGGCCCACCGCCCCTCCGGCATCCGCATGCACCACGACAACCCACGGGTCCGTCTCGCCGACACCCGACGAGGCCCCGGCTCAGGCGCGACGAAGCAGCCGGAGTACGCACTCCGGAGGCCAACAGAGGACCTGAACCACCCCGTTGGTGACGACGAAGTACCCCGGATTCACCCCACCGTCCTCCTTGCTCACGAGGGAGCGGAGCGGTCCGGGCGGCGTCCGGGACGCCCGCCCCGCCGGGTGCCCGGCGCCGCACGTGGGCGCATGCTGGTGGGGGTGGGGTGGCGGGGGCTCCGGACGGGACGTGTCGATGAGCGTGGGCAAGGCGGACACCAGGTCGCCCGGCCGCCGGCTGTTCTCCGGCCGCGATCGCGCGGTCATCGCGGCCGCCTCGCTGTCCATGCTCCTGGTCCAGATGGACTGGTTCGCCCTCAACCTGATGCTGCCGGTGATCGCCCGGGACTTCTCCACCCCGACCACGAATCTGCAGTGGCTGGTCAGCGGCTACATGCTGGCCCTGGGGGCACTGATGATCACGGGCGGGAGGGCCGCCGACGTCCACGGGCGGCGCACGGTCATCGTGTGGGGGCTGGTCGGCTTCGGCCTCGTGTCCGTCGTGTGCAGCGCCGCGCAGAACGAGGTCTGGCTGGTCGTGGCGCGGGTGGTGCAGGGTGCCACGGCCGCGTTGATCTTCCCCGTGGCCGTGGCGGTCGTCAGCGCCTACTTCCGCGACGACCGGCAGGGCCGCGCGGTCGGCACGGTGCTGGCCTTCAGCGCGATCGGTGTCGCTCTCGGGCCGTTCGTGGGCGGCGTATTCGCCGAGCACATCAGCTGGCGGGCGGTGTTCCTGCTGAACGTGCCGGTCTGCGCCGTCGCGGCTTTCCTGATGCTGCGGTTCGTCACCGACACCCGCGACGAAGAGGCCGGCAACGGCCTGGACCTGCCCGGAGCCGTCACCGTGGCGGGTGGTCTCACCGCGGTCATGATCGCCGTCGACCAGGGTGGCCGCTGGGGCTGGGCCTCAGCCGTGACGCTGGCCTGCCTCGCCGCCGGTGCGCTGCTGCTGATCCTGTTCACCGCGATCGAACGCCGGACCGCCGAACCGCTGCTGGACCTGTCTCTGCTGCACAACGTCCCGTTCGTGACCGTCACCCTCGCCGGTTGCGTGTCCAACATCGGGTACTGCCTCGTGGCGGTCCTCTCCGCGCTCTACCTCCAGCAGGTCCGCGGTCTCTCCCCGCTGGACGCGGGGCTGGTGTTCCTCGCGCTGTCCGTCGGTGCCGGGGCAGCCAGCTACTGGTCCGGCCACCTCGCCCAGCGCAGGCGCCCCGAAGCGCTGATGGCCGGCGGGCTGCTGTTGAGCGGAGCCAGCATCCTGGCGCTGACCTGGGCGGGCCCGCTCGCCCTCTACACAGCCGTGTTCGCGGTCGTGGGCATCGGGCTCGGACTCGGCTGGGCGCTGACCAGCGTGGCCACCCAGTCGTACGTTCCGTCGAGCCGCCTCGCCGCCGCCTCCGGACTGGTGCTGACCTCGCTCGTCCTGCTGGGCGCGGTCGCCGTGGCGGTGGCGGCGACCGTCCTCGAGGTCCTGAGCGGCTCGGAGCAGCAGGCGGCCTCAGACGGATCGGCCATCGAAAGCGTGCTGAGGGCCGCGGCGCTGCTGTCGCTCGCGGGCGCGGCTTCCCTGCTCCCGCTGGTCCGCACGCCGCGGAAACCCGCCCCGGCGCCGACGACCCGCCTGCCTTCGCTCTGACGCCCAGCCCACGGAGCGGGGGCGCGAGGTGCCGCCACTGAAACGCGCTCGCCTTCGCACACCAGAACCGTTCGCGTGAGCAGGTACGAAGAAGTGGTGTAAGTGGCTGTTACAAGGCCCTGAACCCATTCGGCGCAAGAACGAAGGACACCCCGAGGAAAGGCCATTGACCAGGGAAAGCCTCCGGCCCCAGGCGTCCCACGGCCCGATGCCCGCGCTCGCGCCGTCCGCGTCAGCGCAGCCATGACACATGTCCGCTACAAGCGAGAGTCACTGGTATATCCGTATTGCGCAACACGCGCTGAGTTAGTGGCTTTTGGTGGCGGTTCCGGGCCAAAGTGTGGCTCCTCGGCAGGACGCCGGGAACTGTTCGGAGCCCACCCGCCTCGTACGAGCCGGGACGGGCCGCTGTCTGTTGAAGGGGTCATCTACATGTCTGCTTCTCCCGCCACCCGCCGCGTAGTCGCCACATTCCTGGCAGCAGGCGCCCTGATCGGCGCCGCCGCCCTGCCGGCTGCCGCCGACGACCACAGGCGTGACCACCGGGCCCCGCACTCCTCGATCGTCATCGGCGACGTCCAGTACGACAGCCCCGGTCGCAACGACCGCTCCGCCCGTGCCCTGAACGGGGAATGGGTCGAGGTCAAGAACACCGGCCGCCACAGCGTCAACCTGCGCGGCTTCACCCTCACCGACCGGCAGGGCAACCGCTACCGCTTCAACGACTTCCGCCTGGACGGCCGTTCCAGCGTCAAGGTCCACACGGGCAAGGGCCGCGACACCCGCCACGACGTCTACCAGGACCGTCGTGACCAGGTGTGGGACGCGCGCGACAGCGCGACGCTCCGCGACAACCGCGGCAACGTCGTCGACAGCGAGTCGTGGGACGGCCGCCGGCACCACCGCCACGGCTGACGCGGACCTGCTGCCCTGACGGGCTGACCGGGCCGGCAGCCACGCCGAGGGGAATGTGAGCTGCCGGCCTACCGCGAACGGCGTGTCCTGGCGATCCAGCCGGGGCACGCCGTCTTCGTGTGGGGCGGACCGCCGCCTTCGCACGCCGCTGTGCACTTCTGACCACCGGGGTCGCCGTCCGGTGTTGGCCATGCCGGCCGATGTGCCCCCAGGCGCCTGGACCGCAGGGTCATCCGGACTGCTCGCTGTTGCCCTGCTCGTTGCCGCCTTGCTCGCTGTTGCCCTGCTCGTGACTGGGATTCTGACCCCGGTCCTCACCGGGGTTCTGGCCCGACTCCTTCTCGGAGTTCTGACCGGTCCCCGTCTCAGGGACCTTGTCGGTCTCCTTCTGAGGGACCTTGTCCGTCTCGTTCTTCGGAGCCTTGTCGGTCTCCTTCTGAGGGTGGACCTTGTCGGTCTCGTTCTTCGGAGCCTTGTCGGTCTCCTTCGGAGGGACCTTGTCCGTCTCGTCCTTAGGAACCTTGTCCGTCTCGTTCTTCGGGACCTTGTCGGTCTCCTTCGGAGGGACCTTGTCCGTCTCGTTCTTCGGAGCCTTGTCAGTCTCGTCCTTAGGAACCTTGTCCGTCTCGTTCTTCGGGACCTTGTCCGTCTCCTTCGGAGGAACCTTGTCCGTCTCGTCCTTAGGAACCTTGTCCGTCTCCTTCTGAGGAACCTTGTCGGTCTCGTTCTTCGGGACCTTGTCCGTCTCCTTCGGAGGAACCTTGTCCGTCTCGTTCTTCGGAGCCTTGTCGGTCTCGTCCTTAGGAACCTTCGTCCTTAGGAACCTTCTCGGTCTCCTTCGGAGGGACCTTGTCCGTCTCGTCCTTAGGAACCTTGTCCGTCT
This sequence comes from Streptomyces katrae, assembly GCF_000717655.1. Classification (GTDB taxonomy): domain Bacteria; phylum Actinomycetota; class Actinomycetes; order Streptomycetales; family Streptomycetaceae; genus Streptomyces; species Streptomyces katrae_B. Next base: position 561,306 of record NZ_JNZY01000010.1, on the reverse strand, counting down.
CCCTCTGAGGAACCTTGTCCGTGCCCTCCTCAGGGTTCACGCGCGTTCCCTTTTCAGGGACCTGGTCCGGCTTCTTCTCAGGCGCCTTGTCCGTGTCCTTCTCCGGGACCTTGTTCGTCTCCTTGTGAGGCACCTGGTTCGTGCCCTTTTCCGGGACCTGGTTCCTGCCCTTCTCGGCAGGATTCTGGCCCGTCTGGGGCCCCTCGTCCGTTTCCTTTTCCTGCTGCCTGCCCTTGTCCTTCTCGGGGAGCCTCTCCGCCGATCCCGAATGGGGCGGGGGCAGGACCGGGTACGCCGAGTCGGGGGTTTGGCCCTTCGGGGGCGGGACGACGTGGTCGTGCTTGCCCTGCACGTCGCCGCTCGACCGCTCGTACCAGCCCTTGCGGTCGTGATCGAACATCGTGACCGTCTTCACCGGCTGCGCGGCTGGCTTGACCGCAACGAGGTCGGAGGACTGGAACGAGGACCACTCCTTGCCGCTGTACGTCTGCTTGCCCTTGACGGCGACGGGCGGGGCCAGCGGGTTGCCGCAAGCACAGCGGACGCGAGGTACGCCGCGGTCGTCGACCAGGACGGGTGTGCCGGCTTGCAGGACCGCCTGATAGCTGGTCGGCGCGGCGTTCTTGTACCCGTGGTTGGTGACCCGGGTGTCCCAGCCGAGCCGGACCGGAGTCAGCGACCGCAGGTAGGAGGGGATCTCGGGCTGCTTGATGCTCAAGGGGGCGGCGAAGGCCTTGCCCTTGTCCGTGTGCTGGGTCAGGAACTGGATCTGCTTTTCGACGTCGCAGCTCGCGAGGTTCCGCGTGCCCCCGTAGAGCCCCGGGTACGCCCCGTTGACCTCGAGGGTGCGGGTACCGGCCGCGCCGCCCTTCGACTGGGCAGCAGCTACGGGTACGACTCCGGAGTCCGCGGAGTCCGCGGCCGTCGAGGGGGTGAACGGGTCCGGGCCGGCCGCCGAGGCGGCCTGCAGGAAGACCTCTCCGCCGACCGCCTTGTTCCCGCCCATGACGGTGAAGGCGAGAACCACCGCCGTGGCCATCGCAACGGCGGTTGCGGCACTCAGAACTGTTCTGCGCGACCGCCACCCGCGAGGCGACCTGCCGCGGCCCCGGCCGGGCTCACCCGGCTCGCCACTGACGGTCGGCGGCCCGGGGGGCCCAGGAGGCGGCGGAAGCCCCGGAGGCGGAGCGTGCTCGTCTGTCGGCCGGCCGGACAGAGGTCCGGACGGGGGCCCGGTGGGGCGCTCGGACGAAGGAGGTAGGGAACTCACGACACACTCCCCCCGACAGGGGACATCGGGAAAACAATGGTCATTCGCATGTGCTTGCTCCTATTCGCCAGTATGACCTCCGGCTCCCGGAGGCGTGAATATTGGAAATTTCGCTCCCGCTAAAAAAGATGAAGAAGACGGCCGGACGGGCCCGCCCCACGTGTGTGACGGGGTGGGGGCCAGCCGGTGCGCGTGAGCCCATGTCTTGAGTAAGCCCTCCGCTCCGGTTCGCGTCACGTTCCGAGTTTTCGTGACTTGACGACCGCCGTTCGTGGGCCCCGCGGCAGGCGCAGCCGCCCCGGCCCCTCCGCCACAAGCAGCAGTAGCCGGAGAGGCCCACGGCCTCTCCGGCTACTGCTGTGTGGCGCGGTTCCCAGTGTGGACAGTCAGACCTCACCGACCGAGCTTCTGCTTCAGGTTTTCCTTGACCTGCAGCTTGATGTTCTGCTTGTTCACCTGGCCACCCTTGCCCGTGCCATCGCCGCCCACGGCGGTCGCATCGCCCGTGTTGATGGCATCGGCACTGGCGTCACCGCCACGCGCATTACCGGTGGTGATCACGCACTTGCCCTTGCAGTTGCCGACGCCGGTGGAGGCATCGCCGCCCTTGGCGGTACCGCCGACGGTGGTGTTCTCGGCGTTGGCGTCGCCGCCGGTACCGATTCCGTCAGCGCTGTCGTCCTGGAGGAGGCTGACGGCCTGCTGCGGGGCGGCGACGGGTGCGGCCATCGCGGTCGCCGGCAGTGCGATGCCACCACCGACCAGCGCAACGGAAGCTCCGGCCAGGACGATACGACGGGTCCAAAAACGCTCAGACATGAGAATTCTCCATTCGGTATCAAAAGGGTTTGCATTCCGCCCCGCAGAAAAGGCCCGGGATTATGTTCCGGCCCCGTGTCCTCCGGGAGTTCCCGGTGAGGGCGTACTCCAAATAAACCCTGCAGGGGCGTGTGCGTCACGCCACTCGAATACGTGGCTTGACCCCTGGAACCGATCTTGGTAGAAGCTGCCGCCGGCCGGTGAGGCCCGGCCCGGCCCGACGCTTCCTCGCCGCCCAGCGAGAGGCCGCAGCCGCCGTTGAACGCGTTCAAAGGCTCTGACAGTATGGCCTGCGGGAACCGCGGCGCTCGGGTGCGCGTTCGTCGCGGTGAGCGGCAGGCTGTCACGTGGGGCCAGGGTCGCGTGGCTGCTGGTCGTGGCGGCAGCTTCGCCAGCGGTGTGGCTCCAGCTGGTGGGAGCATCCAGCATCTGGCGGCCCGCCATCGTGGTGCTGTCGTTCACCGCGACGGTCGCCTCGGGAATCATCTTCCTCGCGCGCGAAGCAAGCAGGCGGCGCGCACCTCGGTACCCCATGCCGGTGTGGCCCGCCTGGACCCCACCGAGCGACTCGAGGTGAGCGCCCGCGCTGAGGCGGGATCCGGGGTGTGCACGCTGGCCGGACCCCGGGTCCTGCTACTTCAGGCCGATCTCTTCACACGCGGCCTTGAGCTTGTCGGTGCAGATCTCGTCGACCGTGTAGACGCCGTCGTCGACCACGGTGGACTTCACGTTGTTCCTGTTCAGGGCCACGCCCGGGACGAGGACCGAGGGTACGCCCTTCATGGTCGGGCTGTTGACGATCTGGTTGATGATTCCGTCGATCTTCTCGCCCTTGGCGAGGGCAACGGCCATCTCCGCGGCGGCCGCAGCCTCCGGCGCGTACCGCTTGTAGACGGTCATGTACTGCTCGCCCGCGACGATCCGCTGCACACCGGCCAGTTCGGCGTCCTGGCCCGTGACCGGGGGCAGGTTGGAGATTCCGGCCGCCTTGAGGGCGGTGATGACGCCTCCGGCCATTCCGTCGTTGGCGGAGTAGACGCCGACGATTTTCCCCTTGCCCAGCGCCGACAGGGCGGCCGCCATGTTCGCATGGGCGTTCTCCGGCTTCCAGTCGACGGTGTCGTACTCCTTGCCGACATTAACCTTGCCGTCGAGGACGGAGTGCGCACCGGACTTGAAGAGTTTGGCGTTCGGGTCGGTGACCGAGCCGTTCACCATGACGATTTGGCCGTCCTTGGCCTTGTCGCCCAGCGCCTCCAGCAGCGCCTTGCCCTGGACCTTGCCTACGTCTTCGTTGTCGAAGGAGGTGTAGGCGTCGATCGGCCCTTCCGCCAGGCGGTCGTAGGCGATGACCGGAATGCCCGCGTCCTTGGCCTTCTTGACCGAGCCGGCGATGGCCTTGGCGTCCACCGCGTCGACGATGAGGACATGCACCTTGTCGGCAATCATCGCTTCCACCTGGGCATTCTGGGCGGCGGCGTCCTGCTTGGCGTTGGCATAGACCACTTTGCCCTTGCCTCGCGTGAACTTGCCGACTTCCTTCTCGATCAGCGGCTTGTCGAACTTCTCGTAGCGCGCCGTCTGGTCCTCGGGAAGCAGGAGGCCGACCTTGACCGCATCGCCCACCGCCGACCCCCCGGGTCTCCCGTCGGCATCGTCGTCCGAGCTGCCGCAGGCAGTGAGCGAGACGGTGATCGCGGAAGCAGCAACTGCAACGGCGACTCGACCCAGATATGTGTTCACGATGTAAACCTCCCTGACGAGGCCCTGTACTTGCGGCCGAGGTAGACGCAGTCAACTCGGCGACGACATCACCGTCAAGAAGTGAACTATTAACGAGATGGCAACGTTGCCATCACGCTCCGTATCCTGGCAATCCCGTCATTAGTGGATCTTTTCAGCCCGATTGACGCGCTGATACCGGTTCAATTTTTGAAGAAGCCACCCCGGACCCTGACCGCCTGTCGACACTCGAACGTCGGGGACGGTCTGTAGAGGCGGTGTGAAAATTCGCCCCCAACGCCGACCGATCGGCGCCGCCGGACGCCACGACGGAACCGAACGTGACACCGTGGACACGTCTTGCAGTCGGCCATCACAGCTTGGAGGGGATCCCGTGATGTACGCACGCCAGAAGAGGGACCGGTCGGTGGCACCCACGCGCCGCCGATTGGCGACGGTCGCAGCGGCCCTCGCCGCAGCCTGCGCTTCGGCGTTGGTGACCGCAGCACCGGCGAGCGCCGAGGTCAAGTCCACGTGCGGGACCTACATCTGTGTGGCCACCGCCTATCAGGGGCGCGATTACGTCCAGGACATCACCGTCACCACCAGGGAGGGTCTGCCGGGGACGCTGCGCGCCTTCGTGGGCGACTACCGGGGGAGCAGGGCGGGCGTGTCGCAGGCCCGGTTCGTCGTCAACCGGGAGTTCAGGGCGTATCCGCGGCTGGCCGTCTGCGGTGGCCTGGACCGCAGTGGCAGGGTGATCGAGAACCACTGCGTGATGATCCCCTGACCATTTCCGGTGCGGCGGCTGTGGCTGGAGCCGGGACCCGCTCGGCCCGTCGATGATCATCGGGTACAGAATGGCCGGTATGTCGATAACAAACACTCCCAAGACGGCATCGATCGACGACGCTTCACCGATCGGCCGCACCCTGGCCCTCGCCTTCGACGATGACCCGATGATGCGCTGGTTCTTCCCCGACGACGCCACGCGCGAGGCGTGTCTGGGCCGCTACTTCAGCACGCTCTTCACACGGCAGTACGGCCGGCACGGCGTATGCGAACGCACCGGGGCGGCGGCGGCCTTCTGGGTGCCGCCGGGCGCACAGGACAAGGCCGTTCCCGACGCGGAGACCATCCGGGAGCTCGAGGAGATCCTCGGCGACCGGGCTCCGCTGTTCCGCGAAGCCGTGGCGGCGGCCGCCGGGAACGGACCCCAGGAGCCGCACTGGTACCTGGCCGTGGTCGGCGCGGACCCGGCCGCGCAGGGTCAGGGGCACGGAGCCGCCCTCCTCCGCTCCGGCCTCGCCAAGGCGGACGCGGCGGGCCTGCCGACGTACCTGGAGTCCTCCAAGCCGTCCAACCTGCCCGTCTACGAGCACTTCGGCTTCACGGTGCTCGGCGAGTTCCGGCTCCCGGGCGGCGGACCGACCCTGTGGCCGATGCGCCGCGAGCCGCGCCACGCGGCCGACGCCTGAGGTCTTCCCCACACCCGCGAGGGCCCGCAGCCTGCTGAGCAGTGGGCTGCGGTTCTCGGCCCCCGGCGTGTCAGAGGTCGCTGGCAGGATGCGGTCCATGTCTTCTGCCACCGCCGCCGATTACGGCTGGATACGTTCCTCGTCCTCACTGTTCGCCTATGCACTGGAGGTCGGTTACACCCTGACGCTGGTACGGGGAGTCTCGCCTTCGGAGGTGTTCCGGATCGTCGGGGCCGAGCCTCGCGGTGAATGCGCCGGCCTGGACGCGCTGATCCACGAGCAGCAGGGGTTCTTGGACGAGTACGAGCAATGGCCCGAGGCCTTCCTCGCAGGAGCGTTCACCGTCCGGGGCGAAGGAGGGGACTGGACTCTGGCTCTGGAGTTCGGAGGCGATCTGGGCACGCGCGCGCGGCTCATGGAGGCGCTCTCCGCCGGGACGCGTGCCGTCTCGCATTCGAGCAACGGGGGGAAGCCCATGGATTTCTTCCACTGGTACGAGGACGGAGAGCTGCGGACGACGTTCGAGTGGCCCGCGGACAGGACCGGCAGTACTCCCGACGAACTGAACGGCGTGATGAGGCAGGTCGGTCTCGACCCCACCGGTGACGAGGATCCCGGCATCGATCAGAAGGCGGCGGTCCTCGCGCTGACCGAGCGCCTCACGGGCGTCCGGGTGACGGAGGAGCTGCTGGCCGAGGCCGGGTACCGAGTGGCGGAGGTACCGGAGGAGCCCGTCCGGGAATGGACGGGCCTCACGATCGACATCACCGATGCGCACGGCGAGCGGACGTACCTGAACATCGACCGGACACAGCTCTGACCGTGCACCCGACCGGAACCGGGGCCGGGCCTGCGGGCCCGGCCCCCGGTCCGTGCGCGTCACATCTCCGCGACGGCCTCCAGCGGGCTCAGGGCAGCGGCTCGGCGGGCCGGGACGGCTGCCGCGATCGCGCCGATCGTGAGGGACAGCAGGCACACGAGGAGCAGCGTCCCCCAGGGCAGGGCCAAGGAGTACTGAGTCATCGCACCGTTGGCCAGAGCGCCGACCGTCCAGGCTCCGAACAGCCCGCCCGCCAGGCCCAGGAGCGTGCCGAAGGCGGCGACGGTCACCGACTCCAGGCGGATCATCCGCCGGATACCGCTGCGCTCCATGCCCATGGCGCGCAGTACCCCGATCTCCCGGGTGCGTTCCGAAACCGACATGGCCAGGGTGTTGACGATGCCGAGTGCGGAGATCACGGCGCCGATGGCGAGCAGCCCGTACATCAGGGTCAGCAGGTTCCCCAGGGAGCCGGCGGCCTCCTGGACGATTTCCTTCCGGTCCTTCACCTGTACCAGCGGGCTGTTGCCCACTGCGGTGCGCAGCCGGTCCTCCGTGGCCGCGGAGACGGCGCCGCTTTCGGTGCGGACGAGGATCCGCTGGATGGTGCCGGTCTTGAAGCTGTGCTGCTGGACCTCGGTGCGGTCGCCCAGTACCTCCCCGGCGGTGGGGTTGTCCTCGTAGACGCCGACGACGGTGTACTGCTCGAGCTCCTGGCTGCGGCCGATGCGGGCGTCGAGCCGGCTGCCGGTGCTCAGGTGCTGTTCGCGGGCGGTGGTGCCGGAGACGGCGATCCGGCCCGGTCCGAGGTCTTTCAGTGAGCCGCTGAGGAAGTCGAGCTTCATGACGGCGTTCACGGTGCCGGGGTCGACGCCGGCGATCCCCTGGACACCGCCGCGGGCGGTGAACACGACGGAGTCCGCGACGGCGTCCGCCGTCTTCACCCCGGGGGTGCCGGCCACCCGCTTCTCGGCGGCCGGGTCGATGGACGTCATCGTCGTACGGCTGCTGATCACGTAGTCGGCCCCGAGGCCGGCCGCGGCCTGCCGGTCGAGGGCCCTCCCGCTGGAGTTGCCGATGACGGCGAGCCCGGCGACCAGCGCCGTACTGATCATCAGGGCGGAGGCGGTGGCCGCGGTACGCCGCGGGTCACGCAGCGCGTTCTCGCGGGCGAGGTGCCCGGTGATCCCGAAGCGGCCGGGCAGCCGTCCGCTCAGCCGGATCACGGGGGCGGCGAGCAGCGGCGCCAGCACGATCATGGCGACGACGACGAGGGCGCAGCCGAACATCGCGTTCTGCAGGTTCTCCACCGAGGCGTCCTTCGCCCCCATGAGCGACACCAGCAGCCCTGCTCCGACGGCGAGCATGGCCAGCCCCACCGCACCGCGGACCCGGGATGCGGTGGCGGTGGGCGGCTGCTCCGCCGAGCGCAGTGCCTCGATGGGCGCGACCTTGGCCGCCTTGCGGGACGGCAGCCATGCGGCGAGCACCGTGACGCCCACGCCCACGCCGAGCGCTGCCACGACGGGCAGCGGACCGATCACCAGGGGGCCGCGGGGCAGCGCGTCCTGCGAGGTGCTCAGGATGTCGGGCAGTACGGAGGCGATGCCGAGGCCGAGCAGGAACCCCGCCGCCGACGCGGCGAGGCCGACCAGGAACGCCTCCCAGAGGGTGGAGCGGACCACCTGGCGGCGCGAGGAGCCGATCGCCCGCAGCAGGGCGATCTCGCGGGTACGCCGGGAGACGAGCATGGTGAAGGTGTTGACGATGAGGAACGAGCCGATGAACAGCGATACCCCGGCGAAGATCATCGGCATCTTCTGGTAGCCCCGGGTCAGCGTGTCGAGGTACGTGGCCTGCTGCGTGGCCTGGGCGGCGCCGCTGACGGCCTCGGCCCGGTCGGCCGGGAGCACGGCGGTGACCCGCTCGGAGAGTGTGGACCGGTCGGTGCCGGGCGCGGCGGACAGGTCGATCGAGGTGTACCGGCCCGGGGACGCGAACAGCTGCTGGGCGGTCGCCTCGTCGAACAGGACGAGGGTGCCGCCCGCGGTCACCCGGGTGTCCCGGGTGGTGACGATTCCCACGAGCCGCTTCTTCATGACCGGGCCGTCGGTGGCCAGTGTGACGGTGTCGCCGATGCCGAACCCGCCTGCGGCGGCGGTGCCGCTGTCCACGGCGAGTTCGTCGCCGTTCCGGGGGGCGTGGCCCCTGACCAGCGGATGGCGGCTGTCCTTGCCGTCCTTGCCCGGTACGTAGGCGCCGGCCAGGTTCGCCCACGCCTTGCCGGCGCGCAGCGGAGCGCCGTCCGCGCCGTTGAGGGTCGCCGAGCCGTCGGCGGCGGGCCGCGCGGCGGCGACACCGGGCACCCCGGCCAGCTTCCGTACGAGCGCGTCGTCGAGTGCTCCGGTCTTGTCGTCCGCGGCCCCGGGCGGGGAGTCCTTCGGGGTCACGGTGACCGCGATGTCCGCGAAGTCCTTCGACGCGGCGGCACGGTAGGCCGCGGCGGAGGACTCCGCGAAGACGAGGGTGCCGCAGACGAACGCGACACCCAGGCAGACCGCGAGGACGGTCATGACCAGACGGGCCTTGTACGCGAGGACGTTTCGCAGGGCTGTTCTCAGCATGGGCAGCTTTCGGGGACGTGGAGGTACGGGGAATGTGTGGACGCAGATGTCGGCGTGAGGCCGGGTCAGCTGGTGCGGGAGCGCGCGTCGAACGCCTTCATCCGGTCCAGGACCCGGTCCGGGGTGGGGTGGACCATCTCGTCCTCCAGCCGGCCGTCGGAGAGGAAGACCACGCGGTCGGCGTAGCCGGCGGCGACGGGGTCGTGGGTGACCATGACCACGGTCTGGCCGAGCTCGCGCACCGAGTCGCGCAGGAAGCCGAGGACCTCGGCCCCGGCGCGGGAGTCGAGGTTGCCGGTGGGCTCGTCGCCGAAGATGATCGCGGGGCGGGAGACCAGGGCCCGGGCCACGGCGACGCGCTGCTGCTGCCCGCCCGAGAGCTGTCCGGGCCGGTGGGCCAGGCGCTGGGAGAGGCCGACCATGGAGACGACGCGGTCCAGCCACTGCAGGTCGGGGCGGCGTCCGGCGATGGTCAGCGGCAGCGTGATGTTCTCCAGCGCGGTCAGCGTCGGCAGCAGGTTGAACGCCTGGAAGACGAAGCCGACGCGGTCGCGGCGCAGCTCGGTGAGCTGCCGGTCGTTCAGCGTGCTCAGTTCGGTGGTGCCGATACGGACGGATCCGGAGCTGACCGAGTCGAGCCCGGCGGCGCAGTGCATCAGGGTGGACTTACCGCAGCCGGATGGGCCCATGATCGCGGTGAACTCGCCCTCCCGGAAGGCGATGCTGACCCGGTCCAGGGCGACGACACGGGTGTCGCCGCTGCCGTAGACCTTCGACAGGTCGCTGGTGGCGGCCGCGATCCCGGCGGTCGTCGGATACGGCGCGGGGGCGTCGAACGGTGCGGCGGTCACGGGGGACTCCTCTTCGGGTGCCAATGGGTGCACTTCGAAGGGTGTCCGGGGCGTGTATCGGAGCCGGGGCGGCCGTGTATCGGCGTCCGCGTCGCTTCGTATCAGTTCTGTAGGTGGTGGGCGGGCCCGTCAGGGCGGGGCAGGCGCAGGGTGGCGACGGCGCCGCCGTCCGGGGCGTTGGCCAGGCGCAGCTCGGCGCCGAGGAGCCGGGCCTGGCCCAGGGCGATGGTCAGGCCCAGCCCGTGGCCGGAGCCGCGCTCCGCCGCACCCGTGTGGAAGCGGCGCGGACCGTCGCGCAGCAGGTCCGCGGGGAAGCCCGGGCCGTGGTCGCGTACGACGACCGTACGGTCCTCGACGGCGACCTCGACGGCGACTCCGGCCGGGGTCGCGCCGTGCCGGTGGGCGTTGACGACGAGGTTGCCGACGATCCGTTCGAGGCGGCGCGGGTCGGTCTCCACGGGCTCTGCGGACCCTGCGCCCTGCGCATCGGCGACGATGACCTCCGCGTCGAGTCCGGTCCGGGCCACGGCTTCGCGGACGACCGCGCCGAGCGGCACACGGGCGCGGACCGGCTGCTCCGCGCCCGCGTCCAGCCGGGAGATCTCCAGCAGGTCCTCGACCAGGCCGCGCAGGTCCCGTACCCGGCTCCGGAGCAGGTCCTCGGTCTCACCGGGCGGCAGCAGGTCGGTGGCGACCAGCAGGCCGCCGACCGGGGTGCGCAGCTCGTGGGCCACGTCCGCGGTGAACTGGCGCTCGGCACGCAGCCGTCGGCCGAGGCTGTCGGCCATGTGGTCGACGGTGGCGGCGATGTCGGCGACCTCGTCGCCGCCCTTGATCGGCCCGGTACGGGCGTCGAGGTCCCCGGCGGAGATCCGGACCGCCGTCTCCGAGACGCGCCGCAGCCGGCGACCGAGCAACCCGGCCCCGTAGACCGCCAGCGGTACGGCCGCCGCGAGCGAGACCACGGAGGCGACCGCCATGCTCACGTCGAGCCGGCGCAGCCCGTGGAGGTCCGAGCTCATGTTGGACTGGACGGCCAGCACCGGGGTGCCGGGTCCGCCGACCCGCTGGGCGCCCCAGACGCTCGGCCCCAGATTGCCGTTGACGTATCCGTCGTAGGCCGTATGCCGGTTGCCGTCGGCCGGGTGGCGCAGTGCGTCGGGCAGGCCCGCGGGATCGAGTTCGGCGCCCTCCGCCAGCGTTCCGGTACGCCGGTAGGTGTCCATGGCCGAGTAGACGGCGTTGAACGCATCCCGTTCGGCCCGGCTGCGGATGTCGCTCGCGGTCCACAGATGGACCAGCACACCCACCGCCGCCGCGACCAGGCAGGCGGTGGCCGCGGCCAGCGCGGCGATCTTCCGGCGCAGGGACGCGCGGGCCGGCCGCAGCCGGTGGAAGGGGGGCATCGTCCTCAGCGCCTGAACTTGTAACCGAAGCCGCGGACCGTCTCGATCCGGTCTCGGCCCAGTTTCCTGCGCAGCCGCTGCACGCACAGGTCCACGACTCGGCTGTCGCCGTCCCAGCCGTACTCCCAGACGTTGCGCAGCAGGGTGTGCCGCTCGAGCACGACGCCCGGGTGGGCGGCGAACTCCAGCAGCAGCTTCAGCTCGGTCGGGGTGAGCGCCACCGGGCTTCCGGAGACGAAGACCTCGAGGCCGCCGGTGTCGATGGCCAGATCCCCGAAGACCAGCCGGTTTCCCTCGCACGACGGCTCCGCCCCGCTCTCGGGCTGCCCGGTTCCGGCCACAGGCGCGTAGGTGGCCCGGCGCAGCAGCGAGCGGATGCGTGCCACGAGTACGTAGGTGTCCACGGGCTTGACGACGTAGTCGTCCGCTCCGGCCTCCAGGCCGGCGACGACGTCGAGCCCGTCGCCGCGCGCGGACATCATCAAGATCGGCACCAAGCTGGTTTCCCGGATCCTGCGGCACAGGCCGATCCCGTCCAGAGCGGGCAGCATCACGTCCAGGATCAGCAGGTCGAAGCTGTCGTCGCGGAAGAGTTCCAGCCCCGCGAGCCCGTCGGCCGCCGCCTTCACCACGTAGCCGTAGCGCTCGAGGGCGACGGCGAAGGAGCGGCGCATCAGCTCGTCGTCCTCCACCAGCAGCACCCGAACGGGGCGCGGAGAGGCCGGAGCCGGGGTGGGCGAGGACACGGGGACGACTCCTGTTCGGGCGGGCCGGATGAGGCATCGGTCCCGCGTGCGCTCACGCACGGCCGGCGACCTGAAAGGAACGATACGGCAGGCAACGGACGCGGCGACTGCGTCGCACGCCGGACGCGCATCGCCCTCCGGGGCACGCCTCCATCCGAGAACACGCAGGTCAGAAGGGGCGGCCGGGCTCGGACGGCAGCCGGCTCCCCGGCCGTCCGGCGCTCCGGGGGCCTTCATCGCCCAGGCCTCGTCCACCGTTTCGATGGGCAACCAAGCGCTGCCTGATACGCGCCGGATACAAATCCCGGACGCGGGCAGCGTGGCGCCCGGGGCCGTCGGTTGACATGGAGCGCACTCCAACACCTAGCGTCCTTTGCAGATGATCCCCAGATCAGGAGGCAGCACCATGACCGATGTCCCCACCCGGCACCTGGGCAACCTGGCGGTCTCCGCGCAAGGCCTGGGGTGCATGGGCATGAGCCACGGCTACGGCGCCTCGGACGACACACAGTCGATCGCGACCCTGCACCATGCCCTCGACCTCGGGGTGACCTTCCTGGACACCGCCGACTTCTACGGCGCCGGGCACAACGAGGAGCTGGTCGGACGGGCCGTCGCCGGGCGCCGCGACGAGGTGGTGCTGGCCACGAAGTTCGGCTTCGCCAGCCGCCTCGGCGAGCCGGTCCGGGTCCGCGGCGACGCCGCCTACGTACGGCAGGCGTGCGAGGCGTCGCTGCGCCGGCTCGGGGTCGACCACATCGACCTCTACTACCAGCACCGGGTCGATCCGCAGGTACCGATCGAGGAGACCGTCGGCGCCATGGCCGAGCTGGTGCAGGCCGGCAAGGTCCGTCACCTCGGGCTGTCGGAGGCCGGCGCGGCCACCGTCCGGCGGGCGCACGCGGTGCACCCGATCACCGCGCTGCAGAGCGAGTGGTCGCTGTGGACCCGCGACCTGGAGGCGGAGATCGCCCCGGCCTGCCGCGAGCTCGGCATCGGCCTCGTCCCGTTCTCGCCGTTGGGGCGCGGTTTTCTGACCGGCCGGTACAGCTCGGTGGAGGGGCTGGCCGAGAACGACGTACGGCGCACGCAGCCGCGGTTCGCCGACGGCAACCTCGAGCGGAACCTGGCGATCGTCGCGAAGCTGAACGAGCTGGCCGCGGTGAAGGGTGTCACCGCCGGCCAGCTCGCCCTGGCCTGGGTGCAGCACCGGGGCGACGACGTGGTGCCGATCCCCGGCACGCGGCGGCAGCGGTACCTGGAGGAGAACCTCGCGGCCCTGGCCGTCGAGCTGTCCTCCGAGGACGTCGCCGCCATCGAGGCCGCGGCCCCGCCCTCGGAGATCGCGGGCACCCGCTACGACGCGACCAGCCTCACCTTCGTCAACAACTGAACCCGCGGCGACAGGGCGTGGGGTCAGGCGAGCTGGCGGCCGAAGAAGTCCAGCATCCGGTCCGCCGCGAGGGTCCAGTACGGCCAGCCGTGGCCGCCCGGTTCCAGGACCACCTCGGCGGGCACGCCGCGGGCCGCGAACGCGGTGCGCAGGTCTTCGGTCCCCGGCAGGTAGTTGGCGTCCTCGGTTCCGCAGCCGAGGTGGTAGCGGGCGCGCCGGAGCCGGTCGGGCGCAGTGCGCCGGATGATGTCGGCCAGGTCGTACTCCCGGGCCCGGACGGTCAGCCGGGCGGATCCTGCCAGGTCCCGGCCGAAGGCATGGCCGTAGAAGCGGTTCCACTCCCCCATCGGCATCTCGCGGTAGCCCTCGGCGGTGAAGTGTGCCGTGCTCAGCCCGGCGGCGGCGCCGAACAGGCCCGGGTACCGAAGGGCGTACATCAGCGCGCCGTAACCGCCCATGGAGAGCCCGGCAACGGCCCTCTTCTCCGCCCGGCCGCCCAGCCCGTGGGCCTGTTCCAGCGCCGGGACGAACTCCTTGACGAACATGTCCTCGTAGCGCAGGGCGCCTCCGCCGGATCCGGCGTCGTTGATGTAGAACGTCTCGTCCTGGCCTCCCCCCGGCATGCCGGGGTCGCGCCGGGCGTCGGGCATGACGAGGGCGCACGCCGGGATCCGGCCCGCCGCGACGGCCCGTTCCAGGGTCGGCACGACACCGCCCTTGACGACCCAGTCGGTGTGCTTCCCGCTCGCTCCGTGCAGCAGGAAGAGGGCCGGGATCGCGCCGCCGGGCCGCCCGCCCCGGGGCGCGGGGCTCACGTCGGCGGGCAGGTAGAGGCTGTACGGGACCTCCCGGCCGAGCAGCCGGCTGCGCAGGGTCAGGTCGGTGCGCAGCGAGGCGGACGGAGCGGGCGGGGTGGGCTCCCGTGCGGTCGCACGGGGGCCGCCCCGCAGCAGGAAGGCCGCTGATGCGGCTGCGAACGTTCCGCCGGCCCCGGCCGCGAGCAGGGAACGGCGCGCAGGAAGTTTCACCATGGTTCCCCCACGTGGCCGGGCGTTCACAGGACCAGGCACATGGCACGGACCCCACACATGACACGCCGGGCGTCCGCACCGGGGCAAGCGGCCACGCCGGGGGAGCCACCCGGCTCACCACCCCGCGGGCTACCGGCTCCGGCTGACCGGGGACCCGTACGACGCCCTCGGGCCCTCCGGGTCAGTGGTTGCGGGTCAGGGCAGCGGGGGCTCCGGCCGACTGCGCGCCTTCCGACTGGAGCGTCAGCCGGTCCGGCTGGTCCAGGGTCAGTACGTAGAGGTTGCCCCGGGGGCAGTCGAAGGAGGCGGAGCGGTCCGTCGGATGGCTGGTCGCTGCGGCCAGGACCGCGGTGTTCCCCTTGATCTGCCGCAGCTCGAGGGCCTCCGTGCACCCCAGGTTGCGCCCGCTGGAGAGCTCCTTGACGTCGCTGACCTGCCGGCCCACGATTTCGCCCGCGGCTCCCGCCTGCAGGGTGACCGTGACGGCGAACTCACCCGTCCGCGCCCGGGTGATGCCGTCCGCGTCCGGCGTGCCGGGGCCGACCCCGGACCACGTGCCGGCCCACGAGGCCGGCAACGCCGCCGCGGAGGATGCCGGTACGGACGGGGTGAGCGAGGCGGCGGGGGGCGTGGCCTTGCCACCGTCGTCGCCGCCCCCGGGAAGCCGGATGGCGAGCGTGACGACCGCCGCGAGCGCGGCGGCGCCGACGGCAGCGCCGACCACCAGGGGCCGCCGGGCCGGGAGCGGAGCCCCGGGGGCCGTGGCCGGCGGCACGGGCGCGGCGGGAGGGAGCAGGGCCGGCGACTGCGGCGTCGCAACCGGCGAAGTCCCGGGCCCCGCGGGGGCGTACGCAGGCGGCTGCGGCACGGTCAGGAGTCGCGTGAGCTCGGCCTCCCTGTGGCCGGCGTCGGCGACGAGGGCCGCCGGCGCCGCCGTGCTCCAGTCCTCCTCCGTGGCGCCGAGCCGCGCCCGTACCTCCTCGGCGGTCGGGCGCCGGCCGGGGTCCTTGGCCAGGCACTCCCTCACCAGTGGGAGGAGCGCCTCTGGCACGCCGTCGAGCAGGGGCTCGTCGTGGACGATCCGGTACAGGAGGGCCGGCAGTTGCAGCTCCTCGGCGCCCGCGAGGAAGGGACTGCGGCCCGTCGCCGCGTACACGAGGACCGCAGCAAGGGAGAACACGTCGGCCGGCGCACCGGCCACGGCGCCCGTCGCCTGCTCCGGTGCGAGGAAGCCGGGCGTACCGATGACCGCGCCCGTCCGGGTGTGGCGCGGGTCGCGGACGGCACGGGCGATGCCGAAGTCGATGAGGAAGGGCCGCTCCGGGCCGAGCAGTACGTTCGCCGGTTTGATGTCGCGGTGGACGACCCCTGCCGCTCGTACGGCGACGAGCGCGGAGGACAGTTCCCGGGCCAGGCACCGCACGGCCGGCGCCGTCAGCGGCCCGTGGCGGTGCACCCAGTCGCCCAGCGACGGTGCGGCGATGTACTCCGTCGCCAGCCACTGCGGGAGCACGCCCGGCGCGCTGAAGTCCACCACCGAGACCGTCCACGCACTGCGCACGCGGTCGTTGGTGCGTATCTCCCGGGCGAACCGTTCGGCGAAGTCCGGCTCCAGACTCAGCTCCCGGTGCACGGTCTTCAGGGCCAGCGGCCGGCCGGACGGCGTCCGGGCCAGGAACACCTCGCCCATTCCTCCCTCACCGAGCCGCGCCAGCAGGCGGTACCCGCCGATCTCCGGCAGGTCACCGGGCCGCAAGGACTCCACCGGCTCCCCCGTCCCCATGAGCGTTCGCCGACCCGCGGTGAACGGGTCGTCCGGTGCGCCAATTTATCGGACGGTCTCAGGGATCGGAGGGCCGGCGGAGGCGGTGTCCGGCGCGTTCGCCGGCCGGACACCGCCCCTGGGGTTCAGGAAACGGTGATGAACTTCGCGATGCTCGGTACCCCCTGGGCGTCGAGGGCGAACAGCATGTAGTTCCCCGGCAGGACCACACCGGTGTCAGCAGGGACGGACACCGTGTACGCGCCGGTTCCCGTGGCCGTGGACGCGAGGGGGACCCGCCGCTGGTCGTTGTCGGTGGAGTGGGTCGCGGCCGCGGCCCGCATCAGGACGAAGGACGCCACCGGGGCCTGGGTGCTCACCGTGAGCGAGGCGCCGGGTGCCGCCCTGGAGGGCACGCCTGCGGTGATGACGGGACGCGGCTTCGGCGATCCGTCCGCGTTGAGCAGGTACGGCGGTGTGAAGACGGCTCCGTCGGCGTGGTTGGTCGCGCAGTCACCGCACAGGCCCCCGCCGCCGGAGAAGATCCGCCCGTCCGGCAGCAGGTTGGCCACGCTGTGGTAGTTGCGCGGAACCGCCATGGTGGCGAGCGGGGTGAAGCTGCCGGTCGACGGGTCCCACAGCTCGGGGGCCAGCACCGAGGTCGCGTCGCTGAAGGGCACCGGATAGGCCTGTCCCCCGAAGACGGCCACCTTGCCGTCGGGCAGTACGACGCTGTTGCTGAAGGCGCGGGCGTACTCCATGTCACCCGTACGGGCCGCCTGCACCTCCTGGTTGCCCGAGATGCTCACCGTGTAGGCGCGCCGCGTGGCCGGGGTCTTCTCGTAGGCGGGCGAGCCGCCCAGGGTGAGCAGTTTGCCGATGTCGTAGGAGACGGCGTTGCCGGTCATGGCGTCCTGGCTGTCGGCCCGGGTGCCTGCGGGCGTGATGCTGCCCTGGCCGCTGGTCGAGATCCAGTTCATCTGCCGGCTCGGGCCCAGTTGCAGTACCTTGCCGCCCGAAGTGGCGTGCAGCCACATGTGGTTGTCGGCCCGGTACGGGCCTGCCGGGTCGGCGGTCAGCGCCGGGACGGCCGAGGCGCCGGGGAGCCTGCGCCACGTACGGGTGTCCGGCGACCAGGCCTCACCGGCCTTGTCTCCAGCGGCTCCGCTCCAGGATCCGCCGAGGACGAAGGCCTCTCCGGTGGAGAGCAGCGTCATCGCCTGGTAGCCGCGGGCGATGTTCATGCTGGTGGTGGCGGACCAGGCGTCGGTGGCCGGGTCGTAGATGCTGGCCTTGTCCGCGTTGCTTCCGCCGGTGACCAGCACCCGGCCGTCGGCCAGCATGGCGATGCCGGGGCAGAACATGTCGTGGCCCGTGTTGTCGATGCGGCGCTGCGTGACCTTGCCGGTCTTCAGGTCCAGGATCGCGGTCTGGGTGTAGCCGTTGCTGCCGCCGAAGCGGTCGACGGCGTACGCGGACCAGGCGAGCAGCTTGTCGCCGGGCAGGGCGGCGGTGGCCACGGGTACCAGCGGGAAGCCCGTGATCCGGTCCCACACGCCGTGGGTGGCCGGGCTGGCCGGTCCGCTCAGGCGTATTTCGCCGGCCGAGGTCCAGGGGCCGCGGCCGCCGGCCTCGGTGGTCACGGTCAGGCGGATGAAGCGCGCGGTCTCGGTGCGGGTGAAGGTGGCGGTCTTGACCGTGTCGTCGTCGCGCCAGGTGCCCGCGGCGACCGGTGCGGCGAAGGCCGTGCCGTCGGTGCTGGTGCTGACGGTGTACGCGCCTGCCCGGCCGTTGGGTCCGTCCACGCGCGGGTGGTAGACGAGGGCGGAGACGGCCGTCGTGCGGTGCATGTCGATGGTGATGCTGTGCGGCAAGGGGGCGGGTGTTCCTGCCCACTTGCTGTGCCAGAGGGTGCTGTCGTTGCCGTCGAGCACGTTGGCCGCGCGGCCGTTCTCACCGCCGGTCTCCTCGTCGCTCGCCGTGGCCGTCCAGCCGGTCCGGGACAGGTCGACGGTGGCAGCGGGGGTGCCGGGGTCGCCCAGCAGGTTGATCTCGGCGGCGGAGGTCCAGGGGCCGCGGCCGCCGGCCTCGGTGAGCGCCGTCAGCCGTATGAACCGGGCCCCTTGCGGGGCGAACCCGAGCGTCTTGGCGCCGGCGTCGTCGGCCAGCGTGCCCGAGGCGACCGGGCTCGCCCAGGCCTGTCCGTCCGTACTGACACTGATGCTGTACTCGCCGACGCGCCCGTTGGCTCCGTCGGCCCGGGGGCGGTAGAGGAGGGCGGAGACGACGGCCGTGCGGTGCATGTCGATGGTGATGCTGTGCGGCAAGGGGGCGGGAGTTCCTGCCCACTTGCTGTGCCAGAGGGTGCTGTCGTTGCCGTCGAGCACGTTGGCCGCGCGGCCGTTCTCACCGGTGGTCTCCTCGTCGCTCGCCGTGGCCGTCCAGCCGGTCCGGTCGAGGAGGGGAGCCGTGGGTTCCATGGCGTTCGCCGGTGCGATGCCGTGGTGCGGTGACTGCTTCGCCGTCTGCTGGTCGAACGGAACGGGTACGGGCCGGGGCACCGGAGCACGGCCGGCTGCTGCCGGCCCCTCGACCCCGAGCCACGGCATCAGACCGACCAGGAGCGATCCGAGACCGAGGGCGATGAGCAGGTGGGAACGGCGTAACACGCGGAAAGAGGCGAGGAAGCGTCGCCTGTACTGCAATCTGACCTCCTGGGGCGAACCGGTGGACCCCTGGAACATAGGTCCACACAGCCACAACCCGCCTGAAATGGCAGACAGTTGGCGCGAAACCGTATCTCCCGACGACAAGCACCCGACGCTTCCCTGACATTCATCACTTTCCGTTCCACCGGACCCGCTTGATGCTGGGTGAAGACGACCGACGGAACGAACGGGACTGGAGGTGTCCGTGACGGCAAGGGAGCGGGTGACGGGGGGCGTGACGGCCCGGCCGACCAAGGCCGGGATCGCGCGGGTGTGGGCAGGGTCGTTGACGGCCGTGCTGGTACGCGGCCGGCCAGGGCCGGGGGTGCGCCACTCGGCCGAGCTGCGCCAGGCCGTACTCGCTCTGGTGGCCATGGAGGCCGTCACCACCGTGCTGGTTTCTTCGATGCTGCCGCCCGGCGTACGGCCGGTGCATGCGGCGCTCGAGCTGCTGCTGATCCTGGCCGGGCTGGGCGTGGTGGCCGCGGTCGTGCGGCATCCGCACGAGGTGGACGCGGAACGGGTCCTTCTGCGGACCGGGTTCCTCGGGGACGTGACGCTGCCGCGGTCATCGGTCCGCTCCGCGGTGCCGGTGGTCCGCACCGTCGCGGGCCGGGGTCCGCGGCCCGTGCCGGGTGAGGCGGGGGCGGTGGCCTGTTCGGTGGGCGGCTCGCTGAACGTGGCCCTGCACCTGAGCCCGCCGGTCCGCCTCGACCTGGGCAGGGCCGGTGTGGTGGACGCGGCGACGGTGTACGCCTCGGTGGACTCCCTGCCCGCGTTCACGGCAGCCCTCGTGCCTGCTGTCGGCCGCCGGGAAATTTCTTGAAGAAGCACCAATCCACGGACGCCGGTGCTCCGAAGTAGCTGCGAGACCCTCTCCGGGAGCTCACTTCAAACCCGTACGATCTGCGATTCCCCACCCGGGGAAAGCGCGGAACAGGAGCGAATGTGATAGCCAAGCGCACTGGTCGCCTCACGGTTCTCGCCGCCGTGCCCGCCGCCGTGTTCCTGACCGTAGGGCTTTCCGGCCCGGCTCTCGCGGAGGGCGGGAAGGCGTACCAGATCGATCTGGCGCAGCTCAACAGCTCCGGTTCCCGTGGTACGGCCATGCTCAGCCTGAAGGGCAATCAGCTGACCGTGCAGATCGAGTCCGAGGGCATGGTGCCCGGGTCGCCGTCGGCCCAGCATCTGCACGGCTCGACCAACGGGCACGACTTCCAGTGCCCCGACGCCAGTGACGACACCGATGGCGACGGGATCCTCAGCAACACCGAGGCCACCGTCGACTACGGCGACATCAACATCTCGCTCACCACGTCCGGGGACACCCAGGCGACCAGCGGTCTCGCCGTGGAGCGCATGCCCGTCGCGAACAAGCAGGGCAAGGTCTCGTACAAGCGGACGATCACCGTTTCGCAGGCCGTGGTCGACCACATCAAGGACCTGCACATCGTGCAGCACGGCATCGACCGCAACAAGAACGGCAAGTACGACTTCGAGGGCGCCGGCAAGAGCGAGCTCGACCCGAAGCTGCCCCAGGAGGCCACGGCTCCGACCAACTGCGGCATGGTCATGGGCGCATCCGTGGGCTCCCTCCCGGTCGGCGGCATCGAGACCGGCGGCGGTGCTCCGCCGAGCGCGGCGACGCCGCAGACGGTGATCACCGGGGCGGCACTCGCCCTGTCCGCGGCGGTGGCGGGTGCTGCGGCCGGTTCGTTGTTCGTTGCGCGCAGGCGGGCGGCCTCGGTCCGCGTCCGTACGGAGAGCATGGGGGCCGCCGCGTGAAGGCAGGGCGGACCTCCGCACGGGCCGTGCTCCCCGCACCCGCCGCAACCACCGTGCGGCCCGCCCGCCGCCGGGCCTCAGGCGCCCTGGCGGCCGCCGCCCTCGCCACGCTGCTCCTCGCGGGGTGCGGGGGCCAGGATCCGGCGGCGCCCGCCGCCTCTCAAGGTCAGGCCCTGCAGGGCGGGGCGCCGGTGAGCGGCAGCGCCGGAGGTGCTCCCACCGGGCAGGCGTCCGCCGGCGGCCACCCCTCGTCGCCGGAGGGCGGAGCGCAGCACGGTGCAGGTGCGAGTGCGGGCGGCCAGGCCAAGCCCGCCCTCGCCCGGTCGGAGCCGCAGAGCATCTCGATCCCGTCCCTCAAGCTCTCCAGTTCCCTGGAGACGCTGCGGCAGAACGCGGACGGAACGATGCAGACCCCCAAGGATCCCGGTCTGGCGGGCTGGTACGAGCCGGGGCCGACGCCCGGCTCCCAGGGGCCCGCCGTGATCGCCGGCCATGTCACGTGGAACGGCGCGGCGGCTGTGTTCGAGAAGCTCAAGACCATGAAGGCCGGCGACACGATCAAGGTGACCCGGCGGGACAACAAGACGGCCACGTTCACGGTGGACCGGGTCGCCGAGTACCCGAAGGCCGAGTTCCCGACGCTCGAGGTGTACAAGAACCTCGACCACGCAGGCCTTCGCCTGGTGACGTGCGGCGGCGAGTTCGACCCGAAGAAGCACTACTACAACAGCAACGTGGTCGTGTTCGCCAGCATGACGGGCACCACGTAGCCACTCACGGCCTCGCGGCCTCACGGCCTCACGGACCGAGGCACCGGCGAGACACCCCATGCGGACAGCGGGAGACCCCGGACTTCCCCCCGGGGTCTCCCGCTGTCACGGATCTCCCTGTTTTCCGAAGATGACGAGATCAACCGGGGTGAGGTACGAAGTCCCTCGTGAACGAAGAGATCCAGCCCGCAACCGTCCGTGTGTTCATCGCCCTCGCCCCGCCCGACGAGGCCAAGGAGGAACTGGCCCGGGAGCTGCGGCCCGCCTACCACGCGTACCCGGGCATGCGCTGGAACCGCATCGAGGACTGGCACATCACCCTGGCCTTCCTCGGTGAACTCCCGGTCACCGCGGTCCCGCTGCTGCAGCCGCCGCTCGCCGCCCTGGCCGCAGCGCACCGGCCCCTGGAGCTGGCGCTGCGCGGCAGCGGACACTTCGACCACCGCGTGCTCTGGAGCGGTATCGACGGGGAGCTCGACGGACTGCACGGGCTCACCGCGCAGGTGCGTACCGTCGTCAAGGACTGCGGTATCGCCTTCGAAGACCGGCCGCTGCGCCCCCACCTGACGCTGGCCCGCTCCCGCCGCAGCGACACCTCCAGCACGGTGGAAGTCGCCGCCGCACTCACCGGGTTCACCGGCCGCCGGTGGCAGGCCGAACGCCTCCACCTGGTCGGCAGCAACATAGGCCGCGGCCCCGGCCCGATCCACTACCGCGACATCCGGGCCTGGGAATTCACCGGCCGGCGCTGAAGCCCTTCAGCGGCATGCCTTCGGCCGAGACCCTTCGGCGCACGTCACAGCGCTCGCGGAGCCGCCCTCCCGCACAATGGAGGCCTGGGAGCGGGAGGGGTGCGGCATGGTGGACGAGCAGGCCTCGGTACGGGTGGAACGGGACGGCCCGGTGTTCACCGTGATCCTGAGCAGGCCGGAGGTCCGCAACGCCGTGGACGGTCCGACGGCGGCGCAGCTCGCCGATGCCTTCCGCCGGTTCGAGGCCGACGAGGACGCGGCCGTCGCCGTGCTGTGGGGCGAGGGCGGGACCTTCTGCGCGGGCGCCGACCTCAAGGCCATCGGCTCCGAGCGCGGCAATAAGGTGCTCGCGTCGGGGGACGGGCCCATGGGCCCGACCCGGATGCGGCTCGGCAAGCCGGTGATCGCGGCCGTCGCGGGGCACGCGGTGGCCGGGGGCCTGGAGCTGGCGCTCTGGTGCGATCTGCGGGTGGTGGAGGAGGACGCGGTCTTCGGGGTCTTCTGCCGCCGCTGGGGCGTGCCGCTGATCGACGGCGGTACGGTACGGCTGCCCCGCCTGATCGGCGAGAGCCGCGCCATGGACCTGATCCTGACGGGTCGTCCGGTCGCCGCCGCCGAGGCGCACGGCATCGGCCTCGCCAACCGTGTGGTTCCCACGGGGCACTCCCGGCAGGCCGCGGAGGCGCTGGCCCGCGAGATCGCCGCGTTCCCCCAGCTGTGCCTGCGCCACGACCGGCTGTCCGTCCTGGAACAGGACGGGCTGGACGAAGCGGAGGCGCTGGCGGGCGAGTACCGGCACGGTCTGGTGCCGCTGACCGCGGGCGAGACCCGGGCGGGAGCGGGCCGGTTCGCCTCGGGCGCGGGGCGGCACGGAGCGTTCGGGGAGTGAGCGGCCCGCTGCCGGACCCGGCAGCGGGCCACACCCGGCGGGGCGGGCGCCTCAGGCGACCGGCTCGCCCATGCCCAGCAGGTTTCCCTCGCTGTCACGGAACCAGGCGCCACGTTCTCCCCGCGCGCCCTTGCTCGGGTAGTTCCCCTCGATCTCGGCGATCCCGTCCTTCGTCCGGAACCCCGGCACGTCGACGTCTTCGAAGACCACCCCGTGCTGCTTGAGTTCCGACACGGCGGTCTCGATGTCGTCCACCTCCAAAGCCATCTGGGTGAAGGTGCCGGGCGAGGCGCCCGTCGACTTGAACAGGACGAACTCCGTGCCTGCGCACCGGTACAGCAGCCCGCCGGGCCGTTCGTCGACGGGCTCCAGACCGAGGGTCTCGGCGTAGAAACGCCGCGCCCGGTCCAGGTCCTGGGCCGGAAGCCTGGTCGACACCCGTGCCCGGGCGAGAATGTTCCTGTCGTCAGCGCTCATGGCTCCACTGTGCCGTGAGCGGTGGCCGATCGGACGGGCAGCAGGCGCGTGTCACCGTGCAATCCGGCACGGCGGTCGGCCGCGTCGAAGCGGGTCAGGGACAGCGCTCCTGCGTGCAGGGCGCCCTCCAGAGCGTGTCGCGTGGCCCCGTCCAGCCCGCCCAGCGCCTCCTCGGTCTCGTCCGCGGCGTCGCGGGCGATCTCTGCGGCCACCTCCCCCTGCGGGGTACGGGGCCCCAGCTTGCTCACCGCCGACGCGGCCCGGGCCGGTGTGAGGAGTCCGGTCGCGTGGGCCAGCAGCCAGCCGGGGACGCCGGCCGCGCCCTCGGCGGGCGCCCGGAAGGGGCGGGACCCGGCGAAGCGCTCGTCCTCGGCGAAGGCGGGCTGCTTGAGCTTGGCCATCGGCGGGGTGGCCGTCCATGACTCCCCTGCGGGTTTGACGACTATGCCCTCGGCGAGGTTGTCCGGCAGGACGGGCAGACCCAGCAGCGCGGGCAGCCGGGTCGGGAACACCACCGGCAGCTGCCCGACCCGGGCGAGGGTGCCCCGTGCCAGCAGGGGCGCGCCGTGCAGACCGGCCGCGTCCGCCGCGGCCCGCAGCGCCTGGTCGGACACCCAGCACAGGCCGTCGCCGGTGGCGACGGTCGCGTCGAACGGCAGCCACAGCAGTTCCGGTGCGTACCAGACGCCGGTCTGCACGGGCTCGGCTCCCGGCACCGGGGGGATGTCGGGGTGCGGATAGCGGCCGCCCGCGAGTTCGCCGTAGACGGTCACGACGGCCGAGGCCGCAGCCCCGTACCGCTCCCGCAGCAGCGCGGCGCACCGGCCCGCGGCGACCGCCAGGGCCGGCCAGATGCGGCCGACGCCGAAGAAGTCGTCGAGGCCGCCGTCCGCGAGGAGTTCGCGGCGTTTGGCCGGGCGCGGGCCGGTGCCGTCGCAGACGACGGCGAAGTTGGCTCCGTGGATCTTCTCCTGGGCGACCCAGTCCCGCCCGCCTGTCTCGCCCAGCCGGCGGCCTGCGGGGATCTTCGGATAGGGGGACCAGGGGCGGGATTCGGCATGCACCGGCCGATGCTACGCCGTCTCTTTCGGATCACGCCTCGCCCGGGGCGGGGGATTCTCCTCCCCGAGCGCCCGGGCGGGGTGCCCGGGGTACGTCGTCCGGCGTCTGAGCACCGCGGTCTCCGGCCCGTACGCGAACACCAGCGCTCCGCCCGGCGCGGCGGCGAGCGCTCCGACGGGGAGCGGGAGCACGTACCCGGTCCCCACCTCGCAGCCGGTGGCGAGATCCCAGAACTCCACCGTCCGCTCCTGGCCGACGGCCACCACGGTCCGCCCCGCGACACCGGTGACGGCCATGGCCCGGCCCGGGCCCGTGTGGCGTGCCGGGGCGCTGCCGGTCTGCCGCCCGGTGACCAGGTCCCACAGGCGCACGGTGTCGTCCCGGCTTCTGGTGACCGCGACGGGCTGCCCGGCCACCGCCGAGGTCGCCACCGAGGTCACCCAGTCGGTGTGGCCGGTCAGGGGTTCGCCGACCTGCTGCCCGGTGGCGAGGTCCCATACCCGGACCGTCCGGTCCCAGCTCCCCGTGACCGCGACGGGCCGGCCCGCCAGCTCGGTGGTCGCCACGGCGAGGATCCTGCTGGAGTGACCGACGAGGGGTTCGCCGACCTGGCGCCCGGTGGCGAGGTCCCAGATGCCCACGGTGCGGTCGGAGCCTGCGGTGACGGCGACGGGCCGGCCGTTCAACACGGCGGTGGCCAGCGCCAGCACCCTGCCCTGGTGACTGGGGAAAGGCTCGTGGACGTACTGGCCGCCCACCAGTTCCCGAACGTGCACCCTGGCGTCCGGCGCCGCGGTGACGACGACGACCCGGCCGTCCACCACTGCGGTGGCCAGCGCGGACACCTCGCCCTCGAAGCCGGTGAGGGCCTCGGCGGCCTGCCGCCCCGTGGCCAGGTCCCAGGCCCGCACGGCCCGGTCGGCTCCTGCCGTCACGGCGACGGGCCGGCCTTCGAGCACCGCGGTGGCGACCGCCAGGACCGGACCGGCGTTCCCTGACAGGGGTCGACCGCCCTGGGGCGTGCGGGTGAGATCCCAGGTCTTCACCGTGTGGTCGGCGCCCGCCGTGACGGCCACGGGCCGGCCGTCCACGACCGCGGTGGCCACGTCCCAGACCTGGCCCGTGTGGCCGGTGAGCGGTGCGCCCTCCTGCTGCCGGGTCCTCATGTCCCATACCCGTACCGTCCGGTCGAGGCCGGCGGTGACGGCGAGCGTGCGCTCGCCGGCGTTCGCGGCGGTGACGGCCCAGACGCGATCGGTGTGGCCGGTGAGCGGCAGGCCCACGGGCAGCCCGGTGGCCGCGTCCCGTACCCGCACCAGCCCGTCGTCCTCGGCGGTCAGGGTGACCGGTTGCCCGTCCAGCACCGCATTCTCCGCGGCACCGGCCGAGTGGGCTGCGCCGGTGCTGCTGCCCAGGTGCGACCGGGTGTCGCGGTGGCCGGTGATCAGCTCCCAGACGCGTGCCTCCCGGTCGGCCCCGACGGCGAGGGAGAGGTGCTGTCCGCTCGGCACGAGGGTCTCCACGACCCGTACGCCGTCCGCTCCTTGACGAACGGCGGCCAGGTCCCAGATGCGCAGGGTCCCGTCGGCACCGGCCACGAGCGCGACGGACCGGCCGTCGATCACGGCGGTCTCCACCCCGCGCGCGGCCGCGCCGATCCTGCGACCGGTCGTCACGTCCTCGAGAAGCGTCTCCTCTCCGGTGTCGACCGTGACGGCGACGACCTGCCCGTTCAGCACCGTCACCGCGGATACGTACGGGATGTCCTCGGCGTCCGGACCCTGCAGGGCCGCAGGGGAGGTCCCGGGGTCGTCGACGGGGTGGCCCGTGGTCAGGTCCCACAACCGCGGCGCCCGGTCCGCCCCCTCGGTGAGTACCAGAGGACGCCCGTCGAGCGATGCGGCGCTCACCACCTCCAGGGACTCCCCCACCCCGCGGCCGGTGGCCACGTCCCGGACACGGATCGCACCGTCCGCTGCGCAGGTGAGCACCACGCGGCGCCCGTCCAGCTCCGCCGTGTCCGTCACGTGCGCGAATGCGCCGACCTGGCGGCCC
Source organism: Streptomyces katrae (assembly GCF_000717655.1). GTDB lineage: Bacteria > Actinomycetota > Actinomycetes > Streptomycetales > Streptomycetaceae > Streptomyces > Streptomyces katrae_B. The sequence goes on along the minus strand of NZ_JNZY01000010.1, from coordinate 534,886 downwards.
GTGGCCAGGTCCCACAGGCAGGCGGTCCGGTCCACCCCGATCGTGAGGACGCCGCTGCGGCCGTCCACCGTCGCACTCTCCAGCACCCGGACGAACTCCCCGGCCCGACGGCCGGTCGCCAGGTCGAACAGGAGCACCGAGGTGTCGGTGTTCAGCGTGACGGCCACGGGCTGCCCGCCCGCCACTGCCGTGGTCACGGATATGACCTCTGCCGTCATCGACGACACCGGGTCGGTGCGGCCGGTCACCGGCTCGTGGAGCCGGCGGCCCGTGGCCAGGTCCCACACGCGCACGGTCTTGTCCCGGCTGCCCGTGACGGCGACGGGCCGGCCGTCGACCACCGCCGTCGCCACGGCCCGCACCGGGCCGCCGTGACCGGTCAGGGAGCGCAGGAGCCGGTGGTCCGCCGGAGAGCCGCCGGCCCAGTCCACCGCCCACTGCGCAGGGGGTTCCCCTGCCACCTCGGCAGCAGCGAGCCACGCCGCCACGTCGCGGTCACCCCACCGGGCCGCTTCCAGGGCCAGTACCTGCCGGCGGCGGGCGGCGTCGAAGTGCCGGTGCACGTCTGCCGAAGTGCGGTACACCGCAGCCAGGAACCGGGCGCGCGAACCACGTGCCCGGTCCAACAGCCCCAGGACCCGGTCGGGTTCGGCGGAGACGAGACGCCCCGGATCCGAGAACAACGCATCCACGTCACAGGGCAAGCCCTCGGAAGACTCGATCATGGCCGGAAGACTAGTCGCGGCCACTGACACCCACCTCCGGGTGCCGTTGCCCGAGCCTCAGAGCGTCTCGCTCAGCGAGTCCGCCAGCCTGCGCCGCGCCGTCCGTGTCGCCGGTACCAGCGCCGCCGCCACCGCGCCCAGGACCGCCGCGGCGACCACCGTCAACAGCACGGGCAGCGGCGGCAGTTGGGCGATGCCCGCGCCGATTCCGCTCGACGCGCCCTGGGTGTCCACCAGCCACCTGCCGGACAGCGCCCCCACCGTCGTCCCCACCAGGGCGGAGGCCAGCGCGGTCAGTCCGGCGGCGGTCACGATCATCGCGCCGATCTGCCGGGGCGTCAGCCCGATCGCCTTCAGCGCGAGCAGGTCCCGGCCCCGGTCGCGTACGCCCGTGCTGATCAACGTCAGCAGTTCGATCAGCCCGATCAGCGCCAGCACCGCGATCAGGGCGGCGATCACTCCGCGCGCCGGTTCCAGCCGGTCCACCGGATTGGGCGTCTCACGGACCTCCAGCGTTCCGCCCGCCGCCACGGCGAGCGCGGCGCTCACCGCCCTCGGGTCCGCCCCCTTGCGCAGCACCAGGGCGTGGTGGTCGGGCCGCAGCCCCGGATCGCGCTCCCGCAGTACGTCGATGGTCGTGGTGATCACGCGGCCCGCGGATTCGGGTTCGATGGTGCGGCCGACGAGGTGCAGGATCTGCGGCCGTCCCTCGACCGTCATCCGCACCCACGCCCCGACCCGCACCCCGAGGAGGTCGAGCAGCCCCTGCCCGGCCACCGCCTCGTCCGGACCGCCGACCGCGCGCCCTTCCACCACCTTGGAGGGGTACGGGTCCCGGGCCGTGCCCAGCCCGCGGAGCGTGATCGTGCCGGTCTGCCCCGGCACGAGCGCCGCCATCTCGGCGCCGGGATGGACCGCGGCGATGCCGGGGATCGCCGCGAGGGTCTGCTCCAGTTCCGCGTCGGACGACGCGGCGGGCTGTCCGGCCCGTACGGTCAGCGCCGCGGGCAGTCCCATCTGCGCGGGCCGGCTGCGGAACTGGTCCAGTGTCGACCAGGCGACGAGCGCGACCGTGATGAGGACCAGCGGCAGGGCGAGCCGGGCCACCGGTAGGAGCGTCCGGCCCCGGCGCGGGAACGCCGCCCGCCACCCCAGGACCAGCGCCGGAGGCACCCGCATCCCGAGGGCCCGCCGCCCGAGCGCGGTGATCGGCGCGGCGGACGGCAGCGCGGCGCGGGCCACCGGCACCGGTGGAACCCGGCCGGCCCGCCAGGCCGAGAGCCCGGTGGCGGCCGCGATCAGCAGCACCGCGCCGCAGGGGACGCCGATCATGATCGCGGTGTGGCCCGGCAGGTCCTGCCAGACCGCCGCCGCCTCCCCGATGCGGCCGGGTATCCGGGCGCCGAGCAGGGCGATCGCCGCCGTGCCGAGGGCCACGCCGAGGAGCGCGAAGGCCAGGTGCTGCACGAGGAAACCGCGGGTCACCTGACCCGGGGTGAAGCCGACGGCCTTGAGGACGGCGATGTCCCTCAGCTGGCCGCGGACCCGCGCGCCGATCGCACCGGCTGCGGCGAGCGCCGCCGCGAGCAGCGCACCGAGCCCGAAGACAGCGAACATCTGGCCCAGGAGCCGGTCGTCGCCGCCCGCCTCGGCCCGCGCCTGCTGCCATTTGGTGACCTGGGCCACCCGGTCGGCGCCGAGTACGGTCACGGCGCGCTGGACGATGAAGTCGGTGTCGTCCGGATCCTGCAGGCGCAGGCCCACGCTCTGCCCGGTGTCTCCGCGGGCGATCCCGTCGAGGGTGGCGGGGAGCACCCAGCCGATGCCGGGCCCGCCGCCCGGGTGGTAGCGGGGCTCGGCCACCTCGGCGATCCCGCTCACCTGCAGTGCGTGCGGGGCGCCGTCCGGCCCGGTGACCCGTACGGTGTCGCCCGGCTCGGCCCAGAGCGCCCGCGCGACCGAGGCTTCCAGTACGACGGCGCCGGTGCCGCTGTGGCCGCTCACGCGGTCGTCCGGCCGCGGGAACCAGCTGCCGGCGGTGACGAGCGGCCGACCCGTTTCCGGTGGCGCCGCCGGCGTCGCGCGCAGCGTCACCCCGATGCGCGCGCCGCGCGACTCGACCGTCGTCGCCGCGGTGCGGTAGGGCCCGGAGAGGGCTGCGACCCCGTCCAAGCCGGACAGGGCGTCCGTGTCGGCCCCGGCACGGGTCTGCAGCCAGATGTGCGCGCCGTGGGACTGGTTGAAGATCCGCTGCCAGGGGTTCGCGGCGTAGCTGAACAGTGCGCCGGCCAGCAGGAGCGAGGCGATGATCCCGGCGCTGGCCAGCACCACGAAGAGGGCTTCGCCGCGGTGTGCGCGGAAGTCGGCGTGCGCCCAGCGCAGAGTGGCCCGCACGGTCACCGCTTCGGTTCCGGGTCCAGGTCCAGTACGCCGGACACGCCGCGGGCGGGCCCGCGCCGGCCGCCCCCTTCGAGCTGTGCGTCGTCGGCTATGCGCCCGTCGAAGAAGCTGATGACGCGGTCGGCGGCACTGGCCATCCGGGCGTCGTGGGTGACCATCATGATCGTCTGGCCGCGCTGGTGGAACCGGGAGAGCAGCCGCAGCACCTCGCGGGTGCCCTTGCTGTCGAGGCTGCCGGCCGGTTCGTCGGCGAGCAGCAGCGTGGGGTGGTTGACCAGGGCGCGGGCGAGCGCGACCCGCTGCTGTTCGCCGCCGGACAGTTCGCCGGGCATCGAACGCTCGCGGCCTTCGAGGCCGAGTTCGGCGAGCAGTTCGGCGCGGGACGCGCGGGCGGCCTTCGGGGAGGCACCCGCCAGCAGCGCGGGCAGTTCGACGTTGTCGGCGACGGTGAGGTTGGAGACGAGGTTGAAGAACTGGAAGACGACGCCGATGCTGCGGCGCCTGAGGACCGCCCAGCGGGCCTCGCGGTACTCGTCGACCCGCTCTCCGCCGAGCCACAGCCTCCCGCTGTCGGGCCGCTGGAGGCCGCCGATCAGATGCAGCAGCGTGGACTTGCCGGCTCCCGACGGCCCGGTGACCGCGACGAACTCGCCCGGCTGTACCGACAGGTCCACCCCGCGCACGGCATGCACCGGTACGCCCTCGCCGTGGTGCGTCTTGGTCAGGCCCTCGGCGCGCACGATGGGCGGGACGGGCACGGCAGGAGCGGTGGTGGCGTCGGTGGTGGCGTCGTCGCTCATTCCAGCTCCTCCTGACAGCGTTCCAGCCAGTCGAGGTCGGCCTGCAGGTGCAGCATGGCGCCCTCGATCAGCAGTTGGGAGATCTTGTTGTCGCGGTCCTCGGCCGCCGCCAGCTTGGACAGGTCCCGCATGGTGTTGAGGTACTGCCGCCGCTGCTTGTTGATCAGCGCGACCGGGTCGGCCAGACCTGACTGCGGTGCCAGTGCGAGCTTCATGAAGAACTCGTCCCGTACCCGGGGTTCCTCGGCGGTTTCCTCGAACCAGGCCAGCACGGCCTCGCGCCCGGCGGCCGTCAGCCGGTACGTGCGCTTGTTGGGCCGGCCCGACTGCTCGACGTCCTCGCCCTCGATGAGGCCGCTCTTCTCCAGCCTGCCGAGGGTGACGTAGATCTGGCCGACGTTGGGCTGAGGGTACGCGGCGCCCAGGAGCTTCTCAAGGTCCTGCTTCAGCTCGTAACCGTGCGCAGGGCTACGGGTGAGGAGCGCAAGGAGCGCCAGCCGCACTCGCTCCCCCTCCTTCCCGCTCCGTAGTCAACGGTTCACTCGGCAGCGGACCGGATGCGGCCGCCGTACGTCTCGTCTGCCTGGACGTCTAGTATCGCCCATGCCTAACGGGTATATATAGGCCCCTATGGTCGGCAGCGCAGCCGGATCGTGCACTGGGAGGAATCTATGCGGTGGATGCGTGCCGCGGGTAGAGCTCTCCTGGTCGGGGCGGTGGTGCTGGCGGGGTACGCCGGTTTCGGTGTGCGCGCCGACGCAGGCGCAGCCTCCGGGAGCCGCGGTCCCCTGACGCTCGTGACCGCGGGCGATCTGACCGACTACCTCTCCCCGCTCCTGGACGACTGGAACGACGGCCATCCCGGCGAACGCGTCACGCTCGTCGAGCTGCCCGATTCGGCGGACGAGACCCGGGCCCAGATGATCAGCGAACTGCGGTCGGGCCGCGACCGGTTCGACGTACTGAACATCGACGTCGCCTGGACGTCCGAGTTCGCGGCGGCCGGGTGGATCTCGCCGCTCGAGCGCGATCGCTTCCCCCTGGAGGCGTTCCTGCGGCCGGTCGTCGACACCGCGACCTTCGACGGCCGGCTGTACGCGGTCCCGTACGTCACGAACGCGGGGCTGCTCTACTACCGCAAGGACGTCCTGGACCGGGAGGGCGAGCAACCACCGCGCACGTGGGCCGAGCTGGTCCGCCAGGCGCGCACGATCGCCCCGGAGTACGGACTGGACGGGTATGCCGGTCAGTTCCTGCCGTACGAGGGGCTCACCGTCAACGTCACCGAGGCCGTGCACTCCGCGGGCGGCTCGATCCTGCGCGACGACGGCGCACGCGTGACGGTGGACTCGGATGCGGCGCGCGCCGGGCTGCGGTTCCTCGCGGACGGGGTGCGCGACGGCTGGATCTCGCGCGAGGCGCTCGGCTACAAGGAGGAGGAGTCGCGGCGGGCGTTCCAGGACGGCCGGCTGCTCTTCCTGCGGAACTGGCCGTACGTGTACGCGGACGCAGGCGCGAGCGGGTCGAAGGTCGCGGGCAGGTTCGGCGCCGTGCCGCTGCCCGGACCCGACGGCCCGGGCGCCAGCGTGCTGGGCGGCTCCAACCTCGCCGTGAGCAGCCATGCGCGGCATCCGGCGTCGGCGGCCGATCTGATCTCCTACCTCACCAGTGAACGGGTGCAGCGGAAGGTGCTCACCGAGGGCGCGCTGCCGCCGGTGCGCGCCGCGCTGTACGAGGATCCCGAGCTGATCCGCGCGTATCCGTACCTGCCCACGCTCCGCGAGAGCGTGCTGTCGGCGGTGCCACGCCCGAAGAGCCCGCGCTACGACCAGGTGAGCCTCGCCGTGCAGGCCGTGACACAGGACGTGATGGCGCTGCGCCAGACGCCCGAGCAGGCGACGGCGCGGCTTGCGCGCGAGCTCGGGCCCCTGTCCCGCAAGGGCTGATCGCACCACTCCGCTTCCTCCACTCCTCCGCTGCCCCGAGGGCCTCTACTTACATGTTAAGTAGAGGCCCTTCGTTGTGCATGGGGGGCATTCAGGGACATACCACCCCAGCTTTGCGCTGTTTCTGGACACATCGTTGACACCTTCCCGTCGCTGCTACTTAACATGCATGCATAACAGCGCACCCGATCCGGGACGCTCTCGCATTCAGCAGAACAGGTCGACGCGAGATGCTCAGCACCCTTCCGGCCGACACCGGCCACCCCTCCCGCACCACCACCCCGGCTGCCCCCTGGTGGCGCGACGCGGTGATCTACCAGGTCTACGTCCGCAGCTTCCTCGACAGCACCGGGGACGGCATCGGTGACCTGGCCGGCGTCCGGGCCGGGCTCCCCTACCTGCGGAAGCTCGGTGTGGACGGCATCTGGCTCAGCCCCTTCTACCCGTCCCCGCAGCACGACCACGGCTACGACGTCGCCGACTACTGCGGTGTCGACCCCGTCTACGGCGACCTCGCCGAGTTCGACCGGCTGGTGGCCGACGCGCGCCGGCTCGGGCTCAAGCTGCTGCTCGACATCGTTCCCAACCACTGTTCGAGCGAGCACCCGTGGTTCCTGGAGGCGCTCGCCGCCGCGCCGGGCACCGCGCCGCGCTCCCGTTTCCACTTCGCGCCCGGCCGCGGCCCGGACGGGGCCGAGCCTCCCAACAACTGGCGCGCCATGTTCGGCGGTCCCGCCTGGAGCCGGACCACCGGGCCCGACGGCACCCCCGGCGAGTGGTACCTGCACCTCTTCACGCCCGAGCAGCCCGACCTGAACTGGCGCGACCCGGCCGTGGGCGACGAGTTCGAGCAGGTGCTGCGCTTCTGGCTGGACCGCGGTGTCGACGGCTTCCGCATCGACGTCGCGGCCGGACTGTTCAAGCACCCGGAGCTGCCCGATTCGGACGACCCCGGAGCCGACGAGCGCGCCCGCGACGCCGTCAACCAGCTGGCCTGGAACCGGCCCGAGGTGCACGACGTGTGGCGCCGCTGGCGCGCGGTGTGCGAGGAGTACACCGTGCGGGACGGCCACGAGCGGCTGCTGGTCGGCGAGGTGTCCGTGCCCACCGCGCGCGAACACGCCGCGTACGTCCGCCCCGACGAACTGCACCAGGCGTTCTTCTTCGACCTGCTCAGCGCGCCCTGGGACGCCGACGCCTTCCGCGCGACGATCACCGAGGCGATACGCGACATCGCCGGCACCGGCTCCACCGTCACCTGGGTGCTCAACAACCACGACCAGGTCCGTACGGTCACCCGGTACGCGGGCGAGCCCGGAGTGGGAGGCAGCGGACTGGGAGCCGCCCGGGCCCGCGCCGCCGCCCTGCTGATGCTCGCACTGCCCGGCGCCGCGTACGTCTACCAGGGCGAGGAGCTCGGCCTGCCCGAGGTGCTCGACCTGCCGGACGAGGTCCTCACCGACCCGATCTTCCACCGCACCGGCAGCCGCAGACACGTCCGGGACGGCTGCCGCGTGCCGCTGCCCTGGTCGGGACACGCCTCCCCGTTCGGCTTCAGCCAGGGCGTGGCCGACGCCAGACCGTGGCTGCCGCAGCCCGAGTGGTTCGCCGAGCACGCCACCGACCGTGCCCTGGCCGACACCCGTTCCTTCTGGCACCTCTACCGCGACGGCCTCCAGCTGCGGCGCAGTCTGCCCCAGCTCGGCGAGGGCGCCCTGCGCTGGCTGGACGCACCCCCGCAGGTGCTGGCCATCGCCCGCGGCGACGGCCTGATCTGCGCGGTCAACTTCGGCACGGAGCCGGTGCCCGCGCCGGTCGCCGGGACCCCGCTGCTCGCGAGCGGCCCCTGCCCCGACGGTGTGCTCCCCGCGGCGACCGCCGCCTGGTGGACGGCCGAGTGCCCGACCCCCTGACCCCCACCCGCCGGCTTCCCCACCCGCCGGCCTCCCACCTGCCGACCTCCCGGCCTCCAGAAACGGACCTCACCATGCGACGACCCAGCAAGACGACCCGACGGACCGCGGCCACCGCATCGGCGGCCCTCGCCCTCGCCCTCGGGGCCACCGCCTGCGGCGGCGGAACCACCGGACCCGCGAGCGGCGGCGAACTGAGCGGCCAGACCGTGACCGTGGCCGGAGTCTGGACCGGCAGCGAGCAGAAGAACTTCAAGAAGGTCCTGGACGCCTTCACCGAGAAGACCGGCGCCAAGACGGTCTTCGTGCCCTCCGGCGACAACGTCTCCACCTTCGTCGGAAGCAAGATCGAGGGCGGCAACGCGCCCGACGTGGTGATGGTTCCCCAGGTGGGCGTGCTCCGGCAGTTCGCCAAGGAGGGCTGGCTGCTGCCCCTGTCCGACCAGGCCGCCAAGACGGCCGGCTCCTCCCTCGCCCCGGTGTGGAAGGACTACGGCACCGTCGACGGCCAGTACTACGGCCTGTACTTCAAGGCCGCCCACAAGTCGACGGTCTGGTACGCCCCGGACGCCTTCGCCCAGGCCGGCGTCAGCGAGCCCAAGAGCTACGCCGACCTGCTGAAGGCCGGCCGCACCCTCGCAGATTCCGGCCGCCCGGCCTTCGCCATAGCCGGCGAGGACGGCTGGACCCTCACCGACTGGTTCGAGAACATCTACCTCTCGCAAGCCGGCCCGGAGAAGTACGACCAGCTCGCCCAGCACAAGCTCAAGTGGACCGACGACAGCGTCGTCAAGGCGCTGACCACCCTCGGTGAACTGTTCAAGGACAAGCAGCTCGTCGCCGGCGGCGCCCAGAGCGCGCTCGGCACCGACTTCCCCTCGTCGGTCGAGCAGGTCTTCGGCCCCGAGCCCAAGGCGGGCATGGTCTACGAGGGCGACTTCGTCGGCGGGGTCGCCAAGGACCAGTTCGGCAAGAAGCTCGGGGAGGACGCCAAGTTCTTCCCGTTCCCGGCGGTCGACGGCGGCACGACGCCGGTGGTCAGCGGCGGTGACGCCGCCGTCGTCCTCAAAGACGCCAAGAACGGCAAGGCCGGCATGAAGCTGCTCGAATTCCTGGCCGGCCCCGAGGCCGCCGAGGTCTGGGCCGGCGCGGGCGGCTTCCTGTCCCCGAACACCCAGGTCGACCTCGCCGCGTACGGCGACGACACCACCCGCAGCACCGCCAAGTCGCTGGTCGCGGCGGGCAACTCGGTCCGCTTCGACATGTCGGACCAGGCGCCTGCCGCGTTCGGCGGCACCAAGGGCGCGGGTGAATGGAAGCTCCTCCAGGACTTCCTGCGCGACCCGTCGAACCCGCAGGGCACGGCCGCGGAGCTCGAGGCCGCGGCCGCCAAGGCGTACGGGAACTGAGGCGGCCCACCATGGCTGACACCCTGACCGCCCCCCTCCGGACCGCCCGCGCCGCGGCGAACCCGCGGCGCCTGGCCCAGCGAAGGAAACGCCGCCTCGCGATCGCCTTCGTACTGCCGGCCCTGTTGCTGCTCGGCGCGCTGGTCGTCTACCCGGTCGTCTTCTCCCTCGGCCGCAGTCTCTTCGACGCCAGCGGCGACCGCTTCGTCGGCGCCGGGAACTACGCGGCGATCATCGACGACCCGGCCACCCTCAAGGCGATCCGCAACAGCACCATCTGGGTCGTCGTCGCCCCTCTCCTGCTGACCGGACTCGGGCTGATGCTCGCCGTGCTCACCGAGAAGGTGCGCTGGGCGACCGCGTTCAAGCTGGTCCTCTTCCTGCCGATGGCCGTGTCCTTCCTGGCCGCGGGCATCGTCTTCCGGCTCGCCTACGAGCAGGACCCGGACCGGGGCGTGCTCAACGCCGTCGTCGTCGGCGTCCACGACACCTTCGACGACACCGCCGCCTACCCGACGGCCCGCGCCCGCGAGGGCCAGGGCCTGACGGGCCGGGCCGGCGGCCCGTACAGCACCGGGCGGACCGTACGCCCCGGCAGTTCGGTCACCCTCGGCTTGGTCGGGGTGGCACCCGGCGCGATACCCGCCGACGCGAAGGCGGCGGCCACCGCGAGGCCCGGTGCGGACGGGATCGGGGGCGTCGTCTACCTCGACTTCGCCCCCGGCGGCGCCGGAACCCCGGGCAAGGTCGACCCGGGCGAGAAGGGCCTGCCCGGTATGACGGTCGAGGCCGTACGGGACGACGGCCGGGTGGCCGCGACCACGACCGCCTCCGCCGACGGGTCGTTCCGCTTCACCGGGCTGGCCGACGGCGCGTACGCGGTACGCCTGCCCGCGGCCAACTTCGCGGCGCCGTACCAGGGCGTGAACTGGCTCGGCCCGGCGCTGGTGACGCCGGCCATCATCGGTGCGTACCTGTGGGTGTGGACCGGCTTCGCGATGGTCCTGATCGGCGCGGGGCTGGCGGCGATCCCGCGCGATGCGCTGGAGGCGGCACGGATGGACGGTGCCAGCGAGGGCCAGATCTTCCGCAGGATCACCGTGCCGCTGCTCGCGCCCGTGCTCACCGTGGTGTTCGTGACCCTGGTGATCAACGTGATGAAGGTCTTCGACCTCGTCTACATCATCGCGCCGGGACCGGTCCAGGAGGAAGCGAACGTACTGGCCACACGGATGTGGCTGGTCTCCTTCGGCGGCGGCAACGACCAGGGGCTCGGCAGCGCGCTGAGCGTGGTGCTCCTGCTGCTGGTCGTCCCGGCGATGGTCTTCAACATCCGGCGTTTCCGAAGGAGCGGAGCATGAGCAGCCACAGCACCATCGAACGCCGCAGGCCCCGGCGGGTCACACCACCGGTCAGGCCCGTCCCGGCCCCGCCCGCACACGGACCGCGCCGCAGGAGTCGCCTGTCGCGCCTGCTGGGCAGCTCGGTCGTCCAGGGCCTGCTGATCCTGGTCGCCCTGGTGTGGATCACCCCGCTGGCGGGCCTGTTCCTGTCCTCGATGCGCTCCGAGCGGGACAACGCCTCCGACGGCTGGTGGACCGCGCTGACCGATCCGTCCCAGCTGTCGCTGGACAACTACAGCGCCCTGCTGAAGGACTCCGGCATCGCGGAGGCGTTCGGGAACACCGTCCTGATCTCGGTCCCCACCACCGTCCTGGTGGTCGGCATCGCGGCACTCGCCGGATACGCCTTCGCCTGGCTGGACTTCCCCGGCCGGGACGGCATCTTCCTGGTGGTCGTCGGGCTGCTGGTCGTCCCCGTGCAGATCGGGCTGCTGCCCGTGGCCAAACTCTTCGGTGCGGTGGGACTGTTCGGCACGATCGCCGGAGTCGTCCTCTTCCACGTCGCGTACGGGCTGCCCTTCGCGGTCTTCCTGCTGCGCAACTACTTCGCCGAGATACCGCGCGAGATGCTCGAAGCCGCCCGGATGGACGGCGGCTCCGAGTGGCGCATCTTCTCGCGGCTCGTGCTGCCGCTGGGCCGGCCGGCCATCGCGAGCCTGGCCATCTTCCAGTTCCTCTGGGTCTGGAACGACATGCTCGTGGCGCTGCTCTTCGCGGACAGCGGGTCCCAGCCGCTCACGGTCGCACTGCAGTCCCAGATGCGGCAGTTCGGCAGCAACATCGGCGTCCTCGCGCCGGGTGCGTTCCTGTCGCTGGTGGTCCCGCTCGTCGTCTTCTTCGCCTTCCAGCGGCACTTCGTCCAGGGCGTGATGGCCGGCTCGGTGAAGTAGCGGACGCGGCGCGGCTACGGAGTGGCCGGGGCCGGGGTGCGGGGCATGATGCGCATGCGGTCCCCGTCGAACGACACCGTCTCGCCCGGCAGGATCAGCAGGCCGGATTCGCCGTCCTGGCAGGCGCGGCCGATGCGGCGGACCTGGACCGCGGGGCCCAGCACCCCGGCCATGAAGACGGTCGGGTCGACCTCCCACCCCCGGGCGTCCAGCCAGCGCTCCAGCGCCTCGCTGTCCGCAATCTCCGCTCCGCGCGGCCAGTCGTACGTGCTCGCCATGCCTACCCCCTGTAGCCGGTCTGATCACCGGGCCAGATGGTCCCACCCGCCTCGGACAACCGCACGGCAATACCGGGGCCCCCGTACGCAGCCGTACGGGCGGAGCCTGCGGGATCTATGGCGGAAGCGGGGGCTCCTCTGGGGATCGAAGGCGGATGCCCGCTACGCCTTGAATCCATCAACGACCCCTGTGAGCGACACCACTGACGCCCTGAAAGGCATCCGTTCGGGGCGACGTCCGTACGTCGGATGCTGTCAGTCGGGCGTGCGACGATCCACGGCATGATCGTCTCGCTGGAGCCCCTGCTTCCCACCACCGGCCCGCACGCTTCGACCACGTACGCCGACTGGGTCGCGGCGCACGACCCGGACGCGGTCGAGGTCGCGCGCGACCTGATGGAGGGCATGCGGACCGAACTCGGCCGGTCCTGGACCAAGCCCGGTCGGTTCGTGGACACGATGGCGACGCGGGCGCGGCGCCTGCCGCCGGCGCATCTTCCGTGGTTCTGGGACACCGTGGGCCACCGGCTGATCGGCTACGGGAGCCGGCCCGGCGGGCGGGCCTACGCTGCGGCCCGGGCGGCCGAGGCCCAGCACGGGCTCCCGGTGGATCCCGGATACCGCAGGGCCAATGCCCTGCTGTTCGCTGCGGGCGGGGCCATGCCGGCCAAGGAGTTCGGGTCCCATCAGCGGTTCCTCGCCGAGACGCTGGAGCCGGCCGCCGCGCACACGGCGCTCGAGGCGTTCCTGACCGCGTGGGCGGGATCGGCGGCTGACCTGCCGGCCGATCTGGTGCGCCGGGTGCGGGCCTCCGCCAGGGCTGCCGGGCACGGGGACGCGGAGATCGCGCGGATGGTGGGCGCGATCCTGTCGGTCACGCGGAAGAAGTCCGTGCCGGAGGCGCTGCTGGACGCCGCGGGGCCGGTCCTGGCCGCCCATCCGCCGACGGACGAGATCTCTGCCGGACTGGTCGAGGTCTTCCCGGACGGGGTCACCGACGGCGGGGCCTGGCTGCGGGTGTTGATCGGCTGCGGCGCGGCCGAGGCCATGGCGGCCGGGCGGGTGGTACCGGAGGGCGGACTCCACCGCTGGGTGGGGCACTTCGTGCACATGTACCAGTACGCGGCCCAGTCCGGCGGCGGGGTCGCGCGTCAGCAGCTGCCGGTGGAATTCCTCGACCTGGTGGGCCGGTTGGGACCGCGACTGCGGTCGGAGGGCAGTGCAGTGACGGTGCACACCACCCGGCACCACCACCAGGGCTTCGACGCGGACGTGTTGGACGCCTGCCTGGCGGCCGGGGTGACGGTCGCCGACCCGGGCCCGGAGATGCGGATGCGCTTCTGGGCCGGGCGGTCCCGGCGGGACCTGTGCGCCCTCGCCGCCGACCCGGTGTTCGGCCCGCGTCTGGAAGGGACCGTACACGCGGGCCTGCTGCCGCGGTCTGCGCCGGAGCAGCGGCGCCGGGCCGGGTCGGCGGTCACGCTGCTGCCGGGCAACGAGGGCATCGCCCACGAGGTCGCGGGGCGCGTGGGCAAGCTCGTCGACACCGTCGCGGGCGGCGGCATGGCCGGTGCCGAGGAGGCCGTGGCCGAGCTGGAGACGCTGCTGGACCGGCCGACGGTATCGGCGCTCGGCGGGATCTGCGACGCCCTGGCCGAAGCGGGAGCGGTGGGGGCCCTGCGGCGCTCGCTCGCGGCCGGGCTGCCGGAGGAACTGGCCTGGCCGGCCCTGGAGTCGGTGTACGCGGAGTTCGCTGCGGGTGCCGGGGCCGGGGAAGCGGACGGGGTGCTCCCGGGGGTGGCCGGGGTGACCACCACCTGGCCGGTGCTGACGGTGTTCGGACGGGACCGGGCGGTCGCCGTCGACCCGGACGGGGTGCGGGGATCGTGCAGGTTCACGGTGCCCGCCGACTCGACCATGTACGCGGTCCACTACGTGGGCGGCTCCTTCCTGGTGAGTTGGACGCTCAAGCCGAGCCCCTACTGCTGCGACACCGCCGTGTGGGCCGACCGCCCCAACGAGCCGTTCACCCCGGAAGAGTCGGGCGGTCTGGTGCCGTTCGGCGGAAGCCTGGACGGCGCGTACGGCTTCCAGTTCGAGACGGCCGACGGAGGCGGGCGGCACGGCGGCCGGCGGGTACTGCGCCCGGGCGGCACGGAGGGCATCGACCGGGACGAACTGCAGCTCGGCGACGGCTCGCGGATCTGGACCAACGGCGTGTTCGGGCGCCGGCCTTGGGAGTCCGTGGACCCGGTCACCGGGGAGCCGCAGGGCGCGGTCGCGCTGCCGGACTTCCCGGGCCGTCCCGCGAGCACCGATCCGCGCGCGGAGCCGTCCGAGGTGGGCATGGCCCTGGCCACGGAAGCCCTCCAGCTGGCACCGCTGCCCGCCGGTCTGGCCGCCTCCCCGCTCGGCAGCCGGGACGGGCTGGTCGGGACCCGGGTGCTCTTCCGCACCCGGCACCGCGATCACGCGCCCGACCACTTCCTGCTGGAGAGCGTGGACGGGCGCACGGCCCGCTTCGACATCGACCGGCCGGGGCAGGAGCCGTGGGCCCTGTGGGCGCCGCCGGAGGGCGCGGTGGAGGACGTGGTCCTCGCCGAGGCGGAGACGCGGACGGGGGTGCGCGCGTACACCGCCGACGGCGCCCTGCTGTGGGAGCTGGACGGGCACCACTCGCCCCGGCATCCGCGGGTGAAGCCGGTCCGGCGCGCCACCGCCTCCGGCGGTGTGGCCCTGCCGCCCGCGTTCTGGTACCTGCTGCGGACCCGGGACGCCGCCGGTTCCCGGGCGCTGCGGGCCATGGGCCGGGAGACGGCGGATGCCCTGCTGGCGGCCGCGCGTTCCGGCGCGGAGGTGCTGCGGGCCGCCGTGGCCCGGGAGTTGCCCGAGGTCACCGACCCGGTGCTGATCGAGGCGGTGGCGGCGGTGGCTGCCCGGGCCGCCCGGGTGGAGGAACGCAGGCTCGCCCTGCACCGGCGGGTCTGCCTGCTCGCCGAGGCGCCGCCCGCCCTGCCGGGCCGGTCCGTGCCGGACACCGAGCTGCTGCCCGCGCTGTTCGGGCTGGTCTCGGGCGGCGAGCGGGACCCGTGGCGGCGGAGCCCGGCCGTGCCCTTGGCGGCGACACTGACCGCGTTGGCCTCCGACGGCGCCTGCTTGGCGGGGACCCTCGCGGAGGAGGTGCGCCGGCTCTCGCCGCCGGCACCGCCGCACGACTGGTCGCAGCTGATGGGCGCCATCGACGCCGCCGCCTGGCGGGCGGCCGTGGCACCGACCCCGGACGGGGCCCGGGCCGCCCTGGTCGCACTGCTGGAGACCTGGGCCGGCCAGCCGTTCGCCCGGGCGGGCACCCGGTGGTGGGTGGGCCGCGCGTCCGCCGAGCTCCTGAACGGGCTGCGGGCGGGCGGGATCGCGGTGGCGTCCTGCGCGGTGCGCGCCGGCGGGTCGGAGTGCTGGTTCGTGGCGGCCGCCGCAGAGGATCCGGCGGGCGACCCGGTGCCGACGGCGGTGCCGCAGGCGCGCTGCGTCCGCGTGGAGCGGGACGACGCCGCCCGGCTGCGAGCCCTGGTCGCGGCGGTCGAGGCGCACGGGCCGGTCCCGCTCCCGGAGTCGGCGGCCGCGCGCTTCGCCGAACTGACGGGCGTACGACGGTCGGTGGCACGGCTGGTGGTGTCGGGTCTGATCGGCAGGCCCGACCGCGACGAGGACCGCGCCCTGGTGCGCAAGGCCCCGTACAGGGCAACGCCGATGACGGCCGAGTCCTACGACCGGCTGCGCGCACGGCTCGGCGGTGCGGGCCGGCGGGCCGTCCTGGCGGCGGCCCTGCCGGAGGATCCGGCGCAGCTGTGGCGGCCCGGCGGGGTCGAGGCGGCCGTGGAGCGGATGGCCGAGGTGTGGCGGGAGCTCATCGGGGCACAGCCGGCCGTGCACGACGAGGCCGCCGACGCCCTAGAGGCCGAGCTCGAACTCCCCGAGGTGTGGGCCCGGCGGCTGGCCGGCGGATACGGGGCGGCCGCGGACGCGACCGTGGAGGCCACCGGCTGGGAGCTGGCGGCCACCCCCTACGGCATCGGGGTCGAGGTCCGGGCCGTGCCGCCGGCCGGGCCTGAGTTGCCCTCCCGCACCCCGGTGGGCCTCTCGCACCGGCAGATCGCGAGCGCGCTGGTGTGGGCGTGGACGGACCGGCCCGTCGGCGACCCGGCGGTGGCCGGCGCGATGGCCCTGTACGAGCGGCTGCGCGCCGAACTGGACCGGCCGGAACTGCTGCTGGCGCTGCCCGGTGGCCGGGTCCAGGACACCTCGGCGCGGATCGCGGAGCGGTTCGGGCCCGGGCAGCTGCCGGTGGCGATGGACGCCCGCAAGGAGGAGGGGCCGGTTCCGGTGACCGCGTACGACTCCGGGCCGCTGGTGGTCTGCGCGCCCGGCGGCGCCTCCTTCCTGCGGCCCGCGGCGGTGGCCGGCCCGGAGGTGTGGCAGCGGGTCCGGGAGGTCACCGACCTGGCCGAGGAGCTGGACCGGGTGGCGCCGCTGCTGACCGGCGGCGGGCTGGAGCGGATGATGCGCCGGGCCCGATCGGGAGCGGTCCCGGCCGGGGCGTACGAGGCGGATCCGCGGCAGTCCTGCCCGGAGCTGGTCACACGGGCGGCGCAGCAGCTGGGCGTCGGCCCGGACGCGGCGGCACTGTACCTCCAGCTGGCGACGCTGGCCGCCCCCACCGACCGGAACGTACGGCGGTGGAACGGCTGGTCGGCCAGGCAGCATGCGCAGGCCAGGACGGAACTGCTCGGCACGGGCGCGGTGGTGGAGGCCAAGCGGGCCCGGGCGGGCCGGACCCTGTTCCTTCCCGGGGAGTGGACCGAACTGAAGGCCCCGCACCTGCCTTTGGAGACCGTGAAGCTGGCGGCGTACGGGGTACGCCCGCTGTGGCGCAACCAGATCCACAGCCCGTTCGGGCGCGTCCTGCCGACGGCACCGCTGCACGAGATGTTCGCGGCGGCCTGGGAGCGGGTCTGCGGCGGCCGGGGAGGCGGCGAGGAAGCCTGCTGAGGCCCGGCGGCCGCCGGCTCCGGGGCGGGTCAGCCGGTCCGGGCGGCGGGTCAGCCGGTCCGGGGCGGGTCAGCCGAGGAAGAGCGGCAGTTTCGCGGCCGCCTCGCCGAGTTCGGCCCGCTCCGCTTCGGTCGGGGCCCGGCGGCCGGTGCCGATCAGGAGGGCGTCCTTGTCGGTGAACGACGCGGGGAAGGGGGCGCCGGCGATCTCCTCCAGCATCGCGCGGGACCGGGCCGGCCCCTCCGGGGGCGGTTCCGCCGCGTCCGGGAGGTGCGCGATCAGGTCGAGGTGGTGCAGCGTCCATTCCAGGACGTACGCGGTGAGGTAGTCGCCCACGGTGAGTACCTCGCCGCGGGTGCTCACCCGTGCGCCGGGGTCGGCGAGTTCCGCGGCGCGTCCGGCGGCGGAGCCGACGTCGTCGAGGTGGAACGTGAGCAGGCGCGGTTCCTCGTACGCGGCGGCCAACCGGACGATCAGCGCGCCGAGCGGGTCCTCGCCGGTCGGCGGCCGGTCCTCGACGTTCCAGTAGGTCACCGCGTCGACGGTCGGTTCCGCTTCGGCGGGGGTGGCGAGGGTGATCAGGACGTCCTGGGCGTCGATGATCAGGTGGCACACCAGGTCCCGTACGAGCCAGCCGGTGCAGCCGGAAGGCTGCTCGAAGGCCGTGTCCGGGAGCGCGGCGACCGCCGCGCGCAACGCCGTCCACGAGCGTGAGAAGAGATCCACACCGGCACGGTAGTGCGGAGCCGGAATGCCGGACAAGCCGCACCTCCGTCGGACGCTACCCGTCGATCAGCGGCAGCACGGGGAGGGTGTGGTGCTGCCAGATGAGCCGGGAGGCATCCTCCGGGTAGGCGGTGACGGCCGGTCGGGTGTCGAACAGCCGGGCAAGGCGTCGACCGGTGTCGTACGCGGGCCACCCGGGATCGCCGTGGGCGGCGAACGAGGTCCATGCGGCGCGCATGCGGGCGGACAGGGCCTCCGCCTCCGGGGACGGCGCCTCGCCGATCAGCATGGCCGGCTGACCGCGGTCCAGGTTGCCGAAGACGAGCGGTACGTCGAGGCCGTGGCAGGCGCCGAACGCGCCGCCCATGCCGGGGGCGGGCCAGGTCAGCTCGTAGACGTGTGCCCGGCCGCCGGCTGCCGTCTGGGCCTCGGCGAGGTGCAGCGTCGGCATGCGGAACAGCCAGTCCGAATGGACCAGCTCGTACAGCTCGTCCGGGCCCGCCGTCGGGAAGGCGTCGCGGTAGCGGCGCTCGCCGTCCGGGCCCGGGGCGAAGAGGCGGAGGGCGCTCGCCGCCTGCTCCTCGGTCACCTGGCCCAGCAGGCCGTCGAGGGCGGTGAACAGGCGCTGCTCCTCGCGGGTGTGGCCGACGAGGAGTTCGACATCCCGGCCGGCACCGTCGGTCAGGGCCTGCCACGGGGTGACGGTCAGGACGTCACCGTCGACGACGGGTGAGAAGGGGATCGACCTGTGCGCGGCCGGCCCCCAGCGGTCCGCCCACCGGTCCATCTTGGCGCTGACCGCATCACCGGCGGTGGACAGCCGGTGCGGAGCAACACCGGACAGGTCGGCCACCGTGGACCGCAGCCCCAGCTCGGCGGCGCAGGCGGCGGTGATGTCCGCGGCGAGCTCGCGCGAAAAGTACGTGCCCTGCGCGCTCTGTGCAACGGCCCGGCGGAAGAGCCCCGTGGCACGGTCCGTCGCCAGCAGCGCGGCAACCGAACCGCCGCCCGCCGACTGACCGAAGACCGTGACCCGCTCCGGGTCGCCGCCGAACGCGCGGATGTTGTCGCGCACCCACTCGAGAGCGGCGACCTGGTCGAGCAGCCCCCGGTTCGCGGGAGCCCCCTCGATCTGCGCGAAACCTTCGATGCCCACGCGGTAGTTGAACGTCACCACGACGACGCCGCCGTCCCGCGCGAGCCGGCCGCCGTCGTACTCGGGGAGGCCGGACATGCCGATCACGTAGGCACCGCCGTGGATCCACACCATCACCGGGAGCCCGGCGTCCGGGCCGGGGTCGGGCGACCAGACGTTGACCGTGAGCCAGTCGTCGCCCGCCGTGTCCTGTGCCAGCGCGTCCATGCCGAACACACCGGCCTGCGGGGGTGGCGGACCGTACGCAACCGCCTCCCGCACCCCGCTCCAGCCCTCCGCCCGCCGCGGCGCGGCGAAGCGCAGCGCGCCGACCGGGGGCGCGGCGTACGGGATGCCGCGGAAGACCGCCACGCCCGCTTCCCGGGTCCCGCGCAGCGCGCCGGCGGCCGCGCGGACTTCGGGCCCGGGCCCGGACTCGGAGGATTCGTACGCGGCAGCGGTCATGACAGTTCCCCTCGGACGGGTCGACGGGGCTCACAGCGGCCCCCCGACCCTGCGCATCATCCGCCGTCTCCGGATTTGGCGCTGACCATTTACGCGGCAGGCTTCGCGTCCCGCCGGCTCGTCACCGTGCCGGCTGCGCACCAGGAGGGTTCGAAAAGATCACTGTGTGAGGGCAACGCCCCTGGTGATCGATGGGTAACGCCTCCCCGCAGCGAGCCGGCGGATCACCCCTCCGGGCGTTTGTCCGGAATATCATTCATTACTATGAAATCGGACGATTTTACCCAACTGAGATACTTGAAGTCGTGTCCGGTGGTCGCAACTTCCGGTCCGTCGGAGAAAACTGGTCCGCCATCGAGAGCCACTACGCATGACACCGACGCAGAACCCCACCCGGGATTGTTTCAGCAAAGCAATGCGGAGGTATCCGATTGAGCTGCACCAGGACGGACAACCGAAAACCTGCAAACGGCCACTTGACGAACCGCCGCATCGCCGCGGGGTTCACGTTCTTCCTCATAATCTCGCTGGCCAGCTTCACCGGACCCGCCGCCCGAGCCGAGGCGGCCTCACCGTACGGCGCCAAGGCCGTCGAAATCGCCGCCTCCAAGCG
The DNA here is from genome assembly GCF_000717655.1 of Streptomyces katrae. Lineage (GTDB taxonomy): Bacteria > Actinomycetota > Actinomycetes > Streptomycetales > Streptomycetaceae > Streptomyces > Streptomyces katrae_B. The sequence continues at coordinate 515,137 of NZ_JNZY01000010.1, read as the reverse complement.
GGGCGCACCGTACGTCTACGGGGCGACGGGGCCGAGGGAATTCGATTGCTCGGGCCTCACCCTCTACGCCTTTAGAAAGGCCGGCCGGAAGCTTCCCCGTACGGCCGACGAACAATACGAAGGTACGCGCCACATCCCACGCGTTCAGCGCGTGCCGGGCGATCTCGTCTTCTTCCCCGCAGGCGCGACCATAGGACATGTGGGAATCTACGCCGGTCACGACAAGATCTGGCACGCCCCGCGGCCGGGCACGCGCGTCCGGCTCGAGCGCATCTGGAGCGGCAACGTCCGCTACACGCGTGCCACCTGAGCAGGAGGCAGAGCGATGACCGATGCACCCGCGCCCCAGCACTACTCACCCCGGTGGAACGGCGACACCCGCGCGGCTCCGCCTGACGTGGGCGGCGAACGGGAAACGCTGGGCGCGGTCCTGGACTGGCAGCGGGCCACCTTCGAGCTCAAGTGCGCCGGCCTGTCCCCGGAGCAGCTGTCCGAGAAGGCCGTGGCGGCGTCCGCGCTCTCCCTGCACGGACTGGTCCGGCACCTGTCCGGCGTCGAGCGCTGGTGGTTCCGTATCCAGTTCGCCCAGGAGGACGTCCCGCTGCTCTACTACTCCGACGACGACCCCGACCAGGACTTCGAGAGCCTGGACGGTGACGTCGAGGAGGCCTTCGCAGTGTGGCGGGCGGAATGCGAACGATCCCGGCAGATCACTGCCGCCGCAGCCTCGCTGGACGAAACGGGGATCCGCAAGAGGACCGGCGAGCCGATCTCGCTGCGCAGGATCATGGTCGACATGATCACGGAGTACGCCCGGCACAACGGTCATGCGGACCTCCTCCGCGAAGGGATCGACGGCGCGACGGGGATGTGACCCGGCAAGCCGTCCCGGTCGGGATGCCGCGAGGCATCCCGGATCCGAGGGGAGGTCCCTGCGTGGGTGTCGGTGGAGTGCCGTGGCAGCAAGGTCCTGGCTCAACGGCTCGGCACGCGCCTCCCTTCGACCCGGAGCCGGGTGCCGCGCTGGCCGCCGGGGGTGAGGGGGCGAAGCAGCCGGTCACCCTTGAGGGCCTTGCGGCCAGGCAGGAGCGTGATGCGGCGGTACGGCCCAGGCCGACGGTTCGCGAGCTCCGGTCCGGCGGCCGCTTCGAGGTGGAGGAGCTGCGGGCGCCGGGGCCCGGGGCCGGGAGGGAGGTCACGCTCGTCAGGGGCCGGCCCGCCGGGACCAACGGGCCGCTGCCGCTCCTGTACTCCATGCACGGCGGCGGAATGATCACGGGCAATGCATGGTCCGTCCTTCCGCGGCTGCTGCGCGAATGGGTGCTGCCGATGCGGCCCGCGGTCACATCCGTCGAGTACCGGCCGGCGCCGCAGGCGCAGTACCTCCAACCCGTGGAGGACTGTCATGCCGGACTCGTCTGGGCGGCTGATCACGCGGCCGCCACGGACCTGGCCGGGCTCCTCACTCACGTACGGCTGATCCCGTGCCCGATCTCCGCGGCGACCTCGGCGTGGGCGAGGTACTCCTCGATGCTGTGCGCCCGGCCGTTGGCGTTCTCCACGGCCATGTCGGTGAGCTTGCCCCAGGTCTCCCCCAGCGGACAGCCGAGGGCGACCGTGTCGGTGGGACACCAGGCATTGATCCAACGGCGCACTCGGGCCGACAGGTTGGGTCCGGGAGGCAGCAGCCGGCTGTACACCGTGTCCATACCGAGAGGGCTGCCGGTGCTGACGAGCAGTGAAACCTCCAGCCCCTCCGGGAGCCGGTGGACGAGGTCCATCCCGACGACCGTGCCGAGGCTGTGGGTGACGAGGACGATTTCACCGGAGGGCGGCAGGGTGTCGAGCACACTGGTCAGGACTGCGTCACGGACGGACCGGTCGTCCAGGTACGCGTCGACGTCGCGGAACCGGGTGGCGATGGCCAGCGCGTCCATGTCGGTCGTGGCGACGAGCCAGCTCACCGCCCGGCGAAGTCGTCCGGCCAGTGCGCTCCCGATGCTTTCGCCGGCCGTACCGCCGTCCTGCGGCATGCCCGCTTTCGCCGCCGCCTGCAGGAGGAGCTGCTCGTACATGCCCGTCGTCGACTCCGCGGCGAAGGCCTCGGCTGCCGAGTGGCCGCTCAGCTCCTCGAACGGGCCGGAGGCCGGGACGGCCTCGCGGCTTCCGTCGCCCTCCCTTCGCCTGATGGCCTCGACGATCCGGTCTGCGTAGAAGGGGAACCACACGTCCGCCGGGTCGACGGTGGGGAGGCCGGCGCGGGTGAGTCCGTGGTTCAGGCCTGCCGTCCAGCCACGGCGCAGCTCCTCGGGTTCGTGCTCGTGCTGGCTGCGGCCGTGGAGGAAGACCAGGTGCCGTCCGCCGACGGCGGGAGTGCCGCGGGCGGGCAGGCCGCTGCGGATCACCGCGGTTCCGGCCGGGCCGGCGGCTTCGTGCGGGGAGCCCGAGCCCGCGGCGGGGAGCGGGGACGGGGCCGGGATCGGGGCCGGGATCGGGGCGGAGATCGGACCGGGGACCGGAGCGGAGGCGGGCGCCGCGGCGGCGGGGCCTTGCTGGAGGCCGGACTCCGGGCCCATCTCGGCGAGCAACGCGCGCTGTTCGGGTTCCGGCTGCAGCGTGGCGAGATGTTTGAGGATCGAGCTGACGCGCGCGCCCTCGTTCGCGATGTAGTCGATGGCGTCGTCGGGGTCGCCGGGGCGTGCGATGCCGCCGTTCTTGAGCAGCCTGTTGCCTTGGGCGTCCTCCCTCGCCACGCCGCTGTGGTGGAGGGCCACGACCTCCCACTGGTCGTTGAAGACCGGTGATCCGGAGTTTCCGCGCTCGGTGTCGGTCGTGTAGTGGAGGAACTCGGGGAGCCGGTCCTGGACCGTGTTGTCCCTGAACGCGACCTCCTTGAACCGGCCCCCCGGGTGGCCGATGACGTTGACCCGTTCGCCCAGAAGCACCTTGCCCTGCTGGACGCTGAGCCGGTTCCAGCCGAAGACTTCACCCGGGAGGCGGCCGTCGGCTGCCGGGGCGACCGCCACCAGCGCGAAGTCGAGGTGCTTGTCCATGACGAAGAAGGCCGCAGGATCGAGTGCGAAGCGGACGGCCGCGTCCGGGGTGTTGTCGACGGTGTTCTGGACGTTGAACTCGACGAAGCAGCGCCGGCTGAACGCCTCGTCCAGCAGGACGTGCTGATTGGTCATCAGCAAACGGGGAGAGACCATGAAACCGGTGCCGTGCGGCTGCTCACGGCCCTCGGTGCGGACGGAGATCCGGGCGACGGTGGCGGCGGCGCGGGCACCCCGCGGCAGGAAGCTCCACGGCTGGGACTCGTTGGCGATGTTGATGATGCGCTCGTTGGCGCCGGCCTCCGTGAGCGCCGCCGCGCGAACGCCGTCCACCAAGGCCGAGGCCGGGACCCCGCCTCTGTCGATGAGCCTGCCGGCCCGGGCGGCCACGTGCTCGGCCGAGTCCGGGAATCGCGTCCCCTCGGCCTGTCGCTCCTCCACGGTCCGGCGCGTGCTGGTCGCGTCGCGGTAGCGCCGGCTCGCCGCAGCCTGCTGCCGTTCGAGCGCCTCGCGTGCTTCGTCCAGCTCCGCCAGCTCGGACATGGGATCCACCGTTCCGTCGTCGAAGAGGTCTCCTACCAGGGAGCAGCCGTGGGACCGCGCCCGCAACAAGTACGGGGCCACTTGAGTCGTCGGACCGGAAGGCGTCTCATGCGTACGGCCCACCCCGGATGCGGCACGTGCCGGCAGCCGGCCATGCTGGCCGAAACCCCACGGCAGGCAGTCCGCAGCCGCGCAGCAGGCGGAGGAGGAGTCTTGGCACCTCTGGCTCGGATTCCGTTGGACGGCGGTGGCAGCCTTCTGATCGAGGGGCCGGCCGCCTGGGCGGGACCGGTGAAGGCCGGTCGCCTCAGCGATGCCCTTCACGATCTGCCGGGCAGCCTGCAGGAGGCCCTGGAGCCGATCACGGAGGCGGCGCGCGCCACCCTGGAGCAGCTGCGCAAGGCCCGCCCCGATGCGATCACCGTCGAGTTCGGCGTCGACCTCGCGGTCAGGGCCGGGGCCGTGATCACCAGGACCGGCGCCAACTGCCACGTGAAGGTGACGGTCCAGTGGACGAACAAGGGCCCGTCCTCCACGAAGTGACCGGCACGCTCACCGGAACGTTCCCTCCCCGGGCCGGGGAGTCTGCCCCGAGGGATCGGGCTGCGCCGGGGAGCCGGACTCGGAGTGCCAGTGGACTGCGCCCGTTCCCAGGGCGATCGTGACGCGGGGCCGCATGGGCTCGTCGCCGCGGCGGGAGAGCATCACGATCTCCTCGACCCGGGCCGGCATGCTGCCCAGCCGGGCAGCGCATTCCTCGGCCAGACGCCGAGGCTCATGGGTGCGGCCCAGTGACAGGTGCGGCGTGAAGGTCGGGAATCGCCCGCCGCACAGTGGGAACGGCCCCGTCAGGGCCTCCTGGAGCGCCGTCCAGGGCGCGAGGCCGGCCGCGGCCGGATCGAGCCACACGGTGGCGTAGGCCCGGTGCCGGAAGGTACGCACCCCGCTCAGCCGGATCGCGAACGGCTCCGTCTCCGCGGCGGCCGCGGCCAGCAGTGGGGCCGCCGCCGGAAAGTCGGCCTCCGGGACGAAGCCGAAGACCAGGTTGACATGGGGCGGCCAGCGGCGGATCTGGGGGTCGTGCACCTCACGGATGCTCTGGATGACGGGCCACGCCCCGGCCGGGGGCAGCCACACCACGGCGGTCCGTGGTGTGGGGGGCACCTCCATCGATGCGCTGATCAGCCGCGGCCTCCGTCGGAGGGGCCGCGTACCGGGGCCGGGCGCCAGGGTGCGAAGGCGCTCGCCGTCCGCGGCAGCAGGCCCGCCAGCTCGGGGCAGTGCCGTAGGACGATGCTCGTCATGCCGTTGCGTTCGATCCAGTCCATGCCCAGCGGCGTGTAGACCTCGGGCCGGAAGTCGACCGTGAGGAAGCGGTCGCTCTGCAGCCGCCGGCTGGCCATCAGGATGAAGATGCGGAAGGCCGTGTCGCTGAAGCCGAAGCCCTGGGGCGGATTCTCGGCGAACAGCCCCACCATGGTGTCGATCTGGTCCACGTCACGGTAGACCCCCTTCAGCCGCGCGACCGTGTCCGGGTCGCAGGAGAGGTCCTCGAAGCGGCGCAAGCGCGGCTTGTGGAGTCCGGCCCGGAAGTCGTTGTACCGCGGCACACCGCGCCGCCGGGTGCGCACCAGGTCGACCACGGACAGGTCGATCACCTCGCCGTCCCGCTCGAACGCCTGGAGGGCGCGGGGGTAGTTGTGCAGGGTGATCGCGCCGGGATGGGCGATGCCGAGTGAGTACAGCGAGTTGGCCAGACCGGTCTTGCGGATGAGCGGTTCCGCCGCGGTGCCCTGCAGGTCGTTGAACCCGAGGGTGTCGAGCCTCCGGCCGAGCCGGTGGTCCACGATCTCGAAGTCGTCCGGCAGCAGGGGGTGCATGCGGTAGACGGTGACGAAGTCCTCGGTGAGGGAGTACGGCGCGGCGTGGTGGTCCGGCAGGGTCTTCGGGATACCGGTCAGCGAGTGCGCCTCGAACAGCCACAGCCCCAGCTGTGTGAGCCAGTTCTTCGGCGGTCCCTGCCAGTTGGTCTTCAGCCCGATGTCGATCGCCTCGGTGGCGAGGATCGCGGGGGTCCACTCGACCGTGTGGATCTTGGCGATGAGAGCGGAGACGACGAGCCGTGCCGTGTGGTAGATACGGTCCTCGTCCAGCCGCGGGTACTCCTGCCGCAGCGCCTCGCACACCGCGTTGTGCTCCCGGGCGAACAGCGTGTGCATGGCGCTCAGGCCGAGCCACCAGCTCTCCGCAAAGCCGGTGAGGGGGAAGCCGTTCGGGCTGAACGGCAGGTGCCCGTCCTCCAGGCGCAGCCCGGCCCCGCCGTCCGGCTCGCGCAGGGACGTTCCGGCGTCCTTGGTGCCGCCGTAGACCTCCGAGCCGTCCCACCAGTGCGAGGCCGAGTTGCCGAACAGGATGGGCGGAGCTGCGCCGTCTGCGGCGGTCAGGCTCTCGTTCTCGGCGAAGCGCATCACGGTTTCGGGCCGACCGCCTGGGGTGTTGCTCCAGGTGACACCGGGCGGGAGCGGCACCTCGACGCTCTTCGTACCGGTCGGGTAGCGCTTGTGGTTGACCCAGTCGTGCACCTGGAACTGGATCCACGCGGCGGCCAGGATGTTCAGCGACCGCGCGGGGATGAACGCATCGCGCTGCAGCAGCTCCCTGCTGACGGTGACCGGGTTGGGGGTGTCGAACAGGTCGGGCCGGTAGACGGGTGGGAGGTTGCGGCCGAAGGGCGATCCGACGGCCCCCATCTTCGGCGCGGACAGGTCGTTGTAGGTGCCGTCGTAGCTGCGCGCGGTCCGCATCTGCTCGTCGACGGGCGCCGGCACCGGCTGGGCCTTGGGCGGAGCCTCGTGGATCTCGGTGTCGATGAGGTTGTACCGGCGCAGCGCCTGCCGCAGCGTGACGAGGTTGAGCAGGCCGAGCCGGGTGGGCAGCCGATGCCAGGGTACGAACCGGTTGAGGGCCTGGAATGCGGCGTCGAGCGGCACGCCCAGCACTGCGTTGCGGTGCGGCTCGGTGGTGACGAAGCGGTGGCCCAGGCGGTGGGCGCTGCTGGCTTCGTAGGCCGCCTTGCGGGCACGGTTGAGGTTGCCCAGGGGCCGGAACTCCTCCGTCGTGTTCCACGGGTTGAAGACCAGCTGGTCGACCCGCACCGCGGCGGCCCGCGCCTGTGCGCTGTCGATGTCCTGGCGCGGGATCGTCAGCGTCGCGACCGGGACGACGGGCGCATCCTCCTCCGTCCACTCGGCCGCACCGTCCTCGATGGGCGTCCGACGGGCGTCCACGTAGCGCTGGACGCACAGCTCGAAGACGACGTCCGCCTTCTTCAGGCGCTGTGCCAGCTCGTGGTGCAGGTGGTCGGGGTCGGTACGGGAGGGGTCCGGGGCCGGGGACGCGTTCGCGGCGGGGCGCAACTGGTAGCGCACGGGCCCCTGATCGCCCCACAGGATGGCGCCGCGGCTCCAGTACGTCTCCAGCGCAAGGCTGCGTACGGTGCGGCTCGTTCCGGCGCGTACGTTGCGCCGCATGCGCGCCGCCGTGGACCAGCCGACCGCGAGGGGCAGGGTGAGGAACAGTGCGGATGCCTTGCGGAGCGTCGTATCGGCACCTGCCATGGCCTTCGCGAATTCGACGAACTCGCGTGCGTTGCGCGCATGGGAGACCGGGAAGCTCGTCATGAGGAGGTCGTGGGCCTCCTCCGGCCCCACCTCGATGCGCAGTGCTGCTCCCCGCAGGTCGGGGGCGTGGTCGGGCATGCGGGCGCCGTTCGCATTGGACAGCCGGACGGTCACCGGGTATTCGGCCGCAGGTCTCGCGAAGCCGGTTTGCAGGTCCTGCGGCAGGTCCCGGACGAACGCCAGCCGGGCGTTCTCCACGCCGAGGACGGCCTTCGCGTGGAACGCCCGCTCGATGCCCGCCGCGCCGCTGCGCTTCCTGGCCTTGAGCTGGACCCGCATGAGCTCACGGGCGAGCCGCTCGAAGACGATGCGTTCCGCTTCGGGGTCGCCGCCCACGTAGCGCTCGTACTGCCCGATGTCGTGCATCTGTGCCCCTTCGAACGGCTGCCCGTGACGGTGGCTGCGGGCATCTTCGTCACACGCAGCAACTCTGACCCACGGGCGGGGCTACGTCGCGCGGAGCAATGCAGACGGGTACATCGGGGTCGCGGGTCGACCGCCGTGCTGCGTTCCTGCTCACAGGCCCGTTCACCCGAACGGACCCGTGCGGTCAGCCCGAACGGGTCTGCCCGGGGAGACTGGCAGGCAGGATGACGGCACAGCACGCCATCGGATCGTCGTCCTCGCCCGATGCGGCAGGGCACGGATTGAGGGAGTGCCGATGAGAGTCTACGAGGCCATCGTCAAGGGGCTGGAGGGCATCGGGGTCCAGGCCGCATTCGGCGGGGCCGGCGAGAACGCCGCCGGCCTGATGCTGGCGCTGAAGCATTCGCAGCAGATCCGGCCGGTCATCACGCGGCACGAGCAGGCCGCGTCCTTCATGGCCTGCGGCTACGCGATGTACACGAACCGGCTGGGCTTCTGTTTCGCGACGGCCGGGCCCGGTGCGTTCAACCTGTTCTCCGGACTGGCCGTGGCGATGTCCGACTCCTACCCGGTCCTCGCCGTCTCCGGTTACGCCTCGATGAAATGGCAGGGGTGGGGCTCGCTCAACGAGACCTCGGGCCTGAACCGCACGCCCGACTCCCGGGCCATGTTCGCGGCGACGACGAAGAAGTCCTTCCTGCTCACGGATGCCGCCGACACATGCGACGTCCTCGAGGAGGCGGTCAACACCGCGTTCGAGGGGCGGCCGGGGCCGGTCCACATCCACGTACCCGAGAACCTCACCGAGCACGGCATCGAGGTCACGGACTTCCGGCACATCCGGCTCGACGTCAAGCCGGTCGTACCCGATCCGGCCCTCGTGGAGGAGATCGCCTCGGTGCTGGCGGACGCCCTCACCGGGCGGAAACGGATCGTGGCCCTCGTGGGCTTCGGCGCCGTCCGCAGCGGAGCGGGAGCGGAGGTCAAACGGCTGATCGAGCGGTTCCAGATTCCGCTGCTGACCACGCTGGACGGCAAGGGCATCGTGTCCGAGGGGCATCCGCTCTCGGTCGGCGTCTTCGCCGACAGCGGCCACTCGAGTGCGTGGAAGGCCTTCCGTGAGGCGGACGTCGTGCTGTGCATCGGCAACTCGCTCAACCAGCACGCCACGTTCAACTACCGCGAGGACCTCTTCGACAACAAGGTGCTCATCCATGTCAACATCTCCGAGGCCGAGTTCCACAAGGCCTACCGGCCCGACCACACTCTGCTGTCCGACGCGCGCCTGGCGGTGGCGGCGCTCGTCGAGGCGCTGGAGAAGAAGGTCGGCGAGGTCCCGAGGGCCGAGGTCGACGGCCGGGACTACGAGGCCCGGCACATCACCCACCTGACGGGGCACATCCACCCCGGAGAGCTCGCCCAGGCGATCGGCCGGATGCTGCCGCCACAAGCCGTCCTGCTCGCCGACGCGGGCGCGCACCTGGCCTGGCTCGGCTACTACGTGGAGCTCGAAGAGGGACAGAACTTCCGCAAGGCCGGTTCGTTCGGACCGATGGCCGGCCATGTCAACGGCGCCATCGGCCTGAAGGTCGCGCACCCGGAGCGGACGGTCGTCGTCGGCTGCGGCGACGGATGCTACTCGCTGTCCGGGTTCGAGCTGATGACGGCCGTCGAGAACGAGATCCCCGTCATCTGGGTCATCTTCGACGACCGGGAGTTCAAGCTGATCAAACTCTTCCAGCTCACCACCTACGGGGAGACGGGGCTGGTCGAGTTCCAGAACCCGGACTTCGCCGCCTACGCGCAGGCGTGCGGCGCCGACGGCTACCGCGTCGAGACGCTGGAGGAGTTCGAGAAGGCGTTCCGTGCGGCGCTGACCTCCGGCCGGCCCACCGTCATCGACGCCAGGATCACGCGGTGGGCCGTCCCGCACTACAGCCCCTCACCGGACGGCGTCATCGCCGGTCTCGTCGAGACCATCGAAGCACGTCTGCGCGACTGACCGCCGGCCGGCTCGGCTGCCACCGAAAGGGGCAGGAGCATGACAGACCTGACGAACACGCACCGCCACACCGGGCTCGACGCCCTCTTGAACCGCCCGCTGATCACATCGATCTGGCGCCGCCGCACCCACCGCGTCAGCCGCGGAAGCTCCGTCGAAGCCGGCTCGATGAGCTGGTCCTCCACCGAGGCACGCGCACCGCTGACGGAGCTCGAGGAGGCAATTCTCATCTCCATGACGGGGTGCACCGGCCTCACCATGCCGGACCGCCCCTTCGCCGATCCCCGCGACCGCAAACCGATCATGGCCAAGCCGAACCTCAACATGGCCGGACGGACCGCGGGCAGCCCCGACAACGCCCAGGGCACCCACTTCTTCCTGATCAACGACACCGGCACCTACTTCCTGCGCAAGCTGCCTCCCCCCGCCGACGGCTCACCGGCCACCTTCGACGCGGAGACCCTGTGCTCGCGCGCCGCCCAGGCGAAGGTGCAGCTGCTGGACCACCGCATCGACGTACCGGACGGGAAGCGCGACTTCCCCGCCTACCTCGACTCCAACCGGTTCCTCTCGAACCTCCCGGGCACCACCATCCTGTTCCCGGTGGTGGACCTGTCGCGGCAGTACATCAACGGCATGATGTACCTGCTCACGCAGCCCGAGGGCGCACGGCCGGCCATCGTCGACGACCGGAACCTCTACCGCTCGGCGGGCGTGGCCAAGTGGGTCAAGTCGGGGTTCCTGAACAAGGACATCAAACTCCCGCTGGGCGCGATCTGGGCGATGCGCACGCAGATCGAGGCCGACCTGCTGCTGCAGAACCTCATGCTCACCGCCGACGCCATGGGGCTCGGGGCATGGATCCACGCCTCGCTCGCCCCGCCGATCATGCTGGGCGACCCCAAGTTCCGTCCCACGTACGGTCCGATGCTCGGCTTCGACTGGACCACGCCCCGGTGGCGGCCGGCCGACCTCCTGCGCTGGCAGGTGCCGCTGCCGCGCCATTCCGCGCTGCGGGCGACCACCGTCGGCCTGCGCCACGACGGGGAGCACCTGATCAAGGCGATGTGCCCGCCGAACTACGCCACGATGAACGACGCCGTCGACGCCGTCGTGGCGGACAAGTTCGGGCCGCAGGGCATCTACACCGACGAGGGCTTGTTCGAGCGCATCTACCGGGGCGAGTTCGGTGTCCGGTACCTGCGCGAGGCCAGCAACTACTCGGCCGACGTCGTCGCCTGCACGCGCGACATCTGCACGTACATCTACGAGACCCACGGACGGTTCCCCGCGCACTGCGACACGATCCACGTCCCTGGAGTCTGGCTGCAGGCCCACCACGTCGAGACCGCCTACTACGAGCGGTTCTTCCGCGACGGCCTGACCGAGGCCCACCGGCTGCACGACCGCCAATGGCACGGCTGAGCACTTGGCAGGACGGCCGCGCAGGCGGGTCCGACGACTGGCTGGCCCCTGATGCAAACAAGTCATGGCACCAGGACTCCGGCTGACCGACGGTCAGTAGGCCGCACCGCGCTCGTACGAGAGGTGGTGCGGGGCCAGCGAGCGCAGGAACGCGTGCGCGTCGAAGATCTCGCCGGGCGCGACCACCCCGGTCTTCCCGGCCTGTCCCGCGAGGATTCGACTGACCGCCTCCACGACGAGAGGCGCGCTGACGGCGTAGATGTCCTGTCCGCGGGCGACGGCACGGCGCCGGGTGCCGCCCGCGCGGACGACGACCTCGACGAGGAAGGTCTGTGCCGAGCGCCCCCGCTCGTCGACCGGCTCCGGGGGTTCCGCGTCCGCGGCCAGGACGTCCTTGACGGCCTCGAGCGTCATAAAGGTGTGGATGTCCGGCGCGGACAGGTGGTGTGCGATGGTCACGCTGTCGGTGGTGGTGAACTCGCCGATCACGGGCCGGTCCCCGACCGGAGCGGGAAACGCCCACCGGCCCGTGGGCGCCTCGTCGGTACGCAGCTCCAGACGGCCCTTCGCGTAGACGAGCCGCCGGCCTTCGCGCCGGCTCCGGGAGACCTGGCCGGACCCGCGCGTCCCGGCTGTGGGCCGCCAACTGCTCAGGGCGAACGCGAGGTGCACCTCGTCGGCTTCCGGGGCGGTGCCCAGGGCGGCGGTGGCGAGCAGGTCGCCGAGCCCCCCGTAGAACGCCATCGCCGGAACGACCACGATGCCGGCGTCGCGGGCCCGGTCCGCGAAGTGCGTGAACGTATCGGCGACGGCCTCGACCTCCCCCGCGACGTCCAGGTAGGCGATCCGCTCGCGCAGCGCCGCCTCGATGACCGGGGCGGCCGTCACGGCGAACGGACCGGCGCAGTTGATCACGGCTGCCGCGCCGGCCAGTGCGCGGTCGAGCGAAGCCGGATCGCCGGCCGCGGCCGGCCGGACGTCGAGTCCGGGAAAGTCGTCGGCCAGCGCCCGCAGCTTGCCGGGGTCACGGCCTGAAAGGATCGGGACCAGCCCCCGCTCCAGCAGTTCGGACACGACGAAGCGTCCGGTGTGCCCGTAGGCGCCGAACACCGTTACCGCGGCCGCTCGACTCGTTCCCATGTGGTTCCCCCGTCTTGTGCGCTCGCGCTTCTCGGGCTCGTGCGCGAATGATCAACGGATGCCATGGTGCCGCCGGTGGCCTGCGGCCGGGAGTGGCAGCAACGACATGGCCCGTACACTTTCGGACATGAGCCTTGTCGCGCTGGCCGTCACACCCGGGGTACCGCACTTCGAACTCGCCGCCGCCTGCGACGTCTTCGGCGTCAACCGGTCGGATCTCGTCGATCCCTGGTACGAGTTCAGCGTGTGCGCCCCGGGCACCGTGCCCGTCGGCGACCGCTTCCGGCTCGAGCCCGACGCGGGACTCGACCAGCTCGTCCATGCGGACACCGTGATCGTCCCGGCGTGCGCCGATCCGGACGCGGACCCGCCCGCCGAACTCGTCGATGCCGTGCGCGCGGCACACGATGCGGGCGCCCGGGTCGCCTCCCTGTGCACGGGCGCGTTCGTACTGGCCGCCGCGGGTCTGCTGGACGGGCGCCGCGCGACCACGCACTGGCTGCACGCCGCCGCGCTGGCCGAGAGACATCCCCAGGTGGACGTCGATCCGGACGTGCTCTACGTGGACCACGGCACCGTGCTGACCTCGGCCGGCAAGGCCGCCGCGATGGACCTGTGTCTGCATCTGGTCCGCCTCGACCACGGCTCGGCCGTCGCCAACGAGGTGGCGCGCCGCCTCGTCGTACCACCCCATCGGGCCGGGGGTCAGGCCCAGTTCGTCGCCACCCCGCTGCCCGAGCGCCCCGACCACCCCCTCGGCGCGCTGCTGGCGTGGGCGATGGAGCGCCTCGACCAGCCGCTCACCGTGGAGGACCTGGCGCGCCGGGCGAACATGAGCTCACGCCACCTGGCCCGCGTCTTCACGGACATCGCCGGCACCACTCCGTTGCGCTGGCTGCTGACGCAACGCATCCACCGCGCCCAGGAACTCCTCGAAACCACCGACGACACCATCGGCTCGATCGCCGCGGCCACCGGCATGGGTACGGACGCCACCCTGCGGCGCCACTTCAACCGCACGGTCGGCGTGCCACCGGACACCTACCGACGCACCTTCCGCAGTGCTCGTCCGGACCGCCTCGGCTGACCGCCCGCGGTCATCCCCGGGGCAGGGCCTTCTTCAGTTGTTCGTGCAGGGCTTTGGCGAGTTCTTCGTCGGAGGGCGGCTTGTCACCCTGGAGCCGGGCCAGTTGGGCGGTGAACGTCTGGCTGAAGGCGCCGTAGAGCGGGGTGCGCGGCCGCTGGACGGCGTTCTCCAGTGCCGGCAGCAGGGTGCCGCGCGCGTAACCGGGACGGCCGTACGCGTCCCGTGGCATGTGGTCGGTGCGCTCACTCGACGGAGCCGCGGTGGCCTGGCCTGGTGGCTTCGCTGCCTCGCACTTCAGTTTGTCGTCCACGTACGCGGAGATCCGGGTGGCCGCGAACCCCGCGTCGAGCAGGCAGCGTTCGCTCTCCCTGCTGGTGAGGAACTCGATGAGCTCCCGGGCCGCGTTGCTCCGCGGCGACCCCGTGGCCACGGCCAGGTTCTGGCCGCCCAGCACCGCCCGGCCGGGCAGCGGGGCCACGCCGAGCTTCTCTTCGGACAGGGACTGGTGGAGCGTGCGGTAGGCGTACGGCCAGTGGCGCAGGAAGCCGGTACGGCCCGCCGCGAAGTCGGTGAGCGTGTCCGCCTCGTCGGACTGGGCGGCGGAGGCCAGGGTGTAGGCCGCCTCGGTGCGGTTGCCCAGCTCGTCCAGCCCCGCCTTCAGGTCGTCCACGGAACCGGCGTAGCGGCCCTCCTTGTCCGTGAGGGTGAAGCCGTCGGAGGCCGAAGCGGAGGCGAAGGCCTCGATGCCGTTGACGGTGAGCCCTTCGTACGACGCGTCGAGCTGCGAGGTCCAGCCCTTCTCGTAGGCCTCGGGCAGACTCTTGCGCGCCGCGTCGAGGGCGCGGATCAGCTGCTGGACGACGGGCCAGCCGCCGCCGGTGCCCTTGCTCAGGTCGGTCTCCTTGACGCCCGCGCTCTGCAGGTAGTCACGGCGGTAGAACAGCAGCCCGACGTCGCTGTTGAAGGGGACCGCGTAGAGCTTGTCCCCCCAGCCGGCGGTGGCGGCGACGGACTTGACGACGTCGGAGTCGACCAGCTTGCCGGGGAGCTGCTGGACGAGGCCCGCGGCGGCGAACTCGGGCACCCAGGTCACATCGAGGTTGACCACGTCGTACTCGGCGCTGCCGGACTGCAGCGCGCCGAGCAGCTGGCTGCGCTGCTGGTCCGCCGAGCCGGGCAGCTCGACGAGGCGGGCCCGGTGGCCGGAGCCCTTGCCCTCCTGCTGCGCGTTCCACGCATCGATCAGCTGCTGGCGGATGCCGCCCTTGCCGGTCACGTCCCGGCCGCTGGCCAGCACGATGTCGCCCGGCTGGTCGGCCGCGCCTGCGGCGCCGCCCTGCCCGCCGCCGGCTGCCTCGCCTCCGCCGGCGTCGCATCCTGCGGTGAGCAGCACGGCGAGGAGCAGTGCGGACGCGGCGCGCCCTGCGGGCCCGAGCCTCATCCCTGATCCCCCGTTCCGGTCCTCGCGACCTCGTCCCGCAGCCGCGCGACGAGATCGCTCTTGGTGTCCAGGCAGCGGCCGCCGCTCGTCTCGGAGACGAGCGCGTCCGGTTTGTCCTTGTCACAGCCTCCGCTGTCCAGGGAGGCCATGACCACCGGGACCCTCTTCCCCGTCCGCACGGACAGGAGCAGAGCGTCGAGCCGGCCGCCCTCGTTCAGCCGGTTGTTGTCCTCGTCATCCGTCAGGTAGACGATCAGCTGCGGACCGCGGCCGTCGGTACCGCGCTGCCTCATGAAGTCCAGGGCCGCGATCAGCGCCTTGTCGGGATCGGCTTCGAGGTCCTTGACCTGGGCGTTGGCGGTGATGGTCTTCTTCGCCTCCTCGCGCGAGTGCCTGCCGAACGACAGCACTTCGCTGTACGCGCGGGAGCTGCCCGGCTCGGTGGCCACCGCCCAGACCCCGTACTCGTCCAGCTGGCCGAGCCCGGCGAGGGACTGGGAGATGATGCCGGGGGCGCCGCCGGGCCCCTGCCAGAGGCTCCCCATGGACCCGGACGAGTCGAGCAGGAAGAGCACCCGGCCCGGACCGTTGGCCTCCCGATAGCCCTTCAGCGCCGCGGTCATCGCGGGTGGGAGGGCGGGGCCGGTGAGCGGGCCGGGGTCGTCCAGGGCCCCGAAGTTGCTGAACACGACGCCCTTGTCGGCGGACGGTGCGCTGCCGTTGCCGAGGGGCCTGTGAGGGCCCGATGCACTGCGGAAGCCGTCGTTCCCGAATACGGCGAGTCCGCCTCGGACCGCGGGAGCGGCGGTGTTCGCTCCGTCCTTCGCGGATGCTCCCTTGCCGGTCAGCCACGCGCGGAACCGCTCCGCGGCGTTGTCCCGTGCGACTTTGTCCCGTTCGGGTCCCAGCCAGCGCACTCGTACGAACGTCGGGGTGAGGCCCGGGACGTCGGTGGGGTACTCGGCCATCCGGCGGACACGGGTCCTGCTGTCGCAGCCCACTCCGGTTCTGAGCAGGAACTCCGGCACCAGCGCGGTGGTGCGCTTGTCCGCGGTGTGGTCGCCGGGCAGGGTGCACAAGAGTTCCCCGCCGGTGCGCGACGGCGGTCCCGGCTGGCCCACGCTGTGTTCGGCGGCGGCCGGATCCTGCGCGCCCGCGCCGTACAGGCCGACGGTCGCGAGCAGGCCGGAATCACTGTTCTCCGGGTCCGTACGCCGTAGTTCGGACTTCGGCTCGCGCTTCTTGAGCGCCTCCGTCAAGGCTGCGAGACCACCGACCCGGGCGGCGACCGCCTCCTCCGCCAGGTCCTGCGGTACGGCGAGCACGACCGGCGAGTACGCGAAGGGCTCGGGATCTGCCTCCAGCGCGACGTAGGTCCGCTCGCTGGACGCGGTACGGGCCCGGTCGACGCTCGAGGACGAGCCCGGGATCCAGATGTCCGGCTGCGGGCCGATGTCGCGCTGCGGGTTGGTTTCGTCGGTCACGGGCCGCTGCCAGGGATCGGACTGCCGGCCGAACGCGGCGACGGCCGCGGCGGCTCCGGCGCTGTAGACGGTGATGCCCGTGCGCCTGCACCCGCCTTCCGACGTGTTCTCAGCCGACGTCAGGTACGCCTCCGCGGCCTTGCGGACGGTGGGTTCCAGTTCGGGGTCGGTGAGCAGCCTGAGTTCGAGCGGCGGCTTGCAGGGGGCGCCGTCCCCTCCGTCGAGCGCGGCGATGCCGGTGGCGACGAGTCCGGCGATCGCCGCGGACACGCCGATGGCGATCGCGAGCCTCCGGCCGGTGAGGGGTCGGAGCCCGCCCAGCCAGCCCGGCCAGCCCGGCCTGCCCAGGCCTCCTGGTCTTCGGGCAGGGCGGGGGCCGGGGCCCGGCGACAGCGGCGTGGACGGCCGGTTGCCGGACCCGCCCGCGGCGGAGTCGAGTTCCGGCGAGGACGGCACGTCCTGCGAGGGGGCGGGAGGTGCTGCGAGCAGTACGTCGGCGCCCGAGGTGGCCGCGTGGCTCTGCGGCTCCCACGGCTCGGCGGGCCCGCGCAGCGTCGTGTGGTGCTCGGACATGTGGGCCCACAGCTTCTGGGCCAGTTCGGCGAAGGCGACTTCGCCGCCCTGCCCGCCAAGGCCCTCGCGGAGCAAGTGCACGAGCTGGGCGGTGTACGGCGTGGGCGAGTCACCGTCACCCGCGTCGATGCGGTTGTTGGCCTGGACGCTCATCAGCAGCGAGGTCCGCTGACGCTGGGCGGTACCCAGCGCGTTCCATGCCGCCGAGGCGTTGCCCGCGTAGCAGCAGTCGAGGATGACGACCACCTGCTCCGCCCGGGCGCGGGACAGCACGGTGAGGACGCTCTTCCAGGGCACGGCGCCGCGGAACACGGACTCGTCGCCCGGGACGATCGTCGCCCGCCGCATCAGCAGCCAGAGCTCGTCCCCCGTACTGGGCACGGCGCCGTGGCCGGAGAAGTAGAGCAGGAGCAGCCCTTCGGCCTCCTCCACCGCGGTGTCCAACTGCCGGTCGAACTCGTCCACGGTGCCCGGCCGGGTGACGGTGATCCCGTCCTCGGCGAACACGCCACCCCCGCGCAGGGCCCGCTCCAGTGCGGCGAGGTTCTGGCCGACCGCGCCGAGGTCGCCCGACACTCCGAAGGGGTGCTCGGGCTGCTTGAAGTCGTATTCGGGGACTCCGACGAGCAGCGCCCGGTTCGCTTTCCCACGCGGGTCGAAGCGCGCCACCGGGCTATCTCCCGTCGCTCTCCGGCGCGACCTCGACCTCCGGGGGTTCACCGCGTTCGACGGAACGGCGGTTCTCCCGCCATGCACGGACCCCGCTCTTCACCTGCTCCAGCACTTCGTCGAACAACGTGTTGGCGGCTGCTCCGATCAGCACCAGCACGATCTCCATCCCGGCCCCCATCGGGCTGGTGGACCCGTCCTCCGTCCCCGCCCGCTCGTGGATCTCCAGCTCGCCGCTGTCCCTGCGGGCTTCGAGCTTCCGCTCCCGCTCGAGCCACGCCTTCAGCGCCGCGATGTCGCTCTCGCTCGCGCCCTGCGTCAGGCGCACGCGGATAGCCGTATTCGCCATAGCCTCCCCCTCAGCCACAACTCAGCATCATGACATGTGCGTTGTACAGAGGGGCACCCTTTGGTCACGAACGGGGTCACGCCCCGGTGCCGACGGCTTCAGCCGGCCGCCGCCGGCCGGTAAGGGCGGAAGAACTCGCGCAGTTCCGCCGCGTAGAGCTCGGGCTCCTCGAACGGTGCGAAATGGCCGCCGCGCGGGGGCTCGGTCGCGTACACGACGTTCGCCGTGCGATCCAGCCACGCCCGGGGCGGGCGGACCACGTCGCCGCCGAAGACCGAGAAGCCGGAGGGCACCTCGACCCGGCGGGCGTGCTGCTCGGGCGGGACCGCGGCGTTCGCGCGGTACATGCGCATCGACGAGCCGATCGTCCCCGTCAGCCAGTAGAGCGTGACGTTCGTGAGGATCTCGTCCTTCGTGAAGCTCCGCTCGACGTCACCGTCGCAGTCGCTCCACGCCCGGAGCTTCTCGACGATCCATGCGGCGAGCCCGGCCGGCGAGTCCGTGAGCCCGAAGGCGGCGGTGTGGGGCTTCGTACGCTGCAGGGCGGCGTACGCGCCCTCGGTCGCGCCCCAGGCCGCGGCGTCCTCGAGCCAGGCGCGCTCCTCGGGCGCGAGGTCCGCCGGGTCGCCGGTGAACAGGGGCAGGCCCGCGTCGGTGCGGTGGACGGCCACGACCCGGTCGGGGTGGTCGAGCCCGAGGCAGCGGCTCACGTGGCTGCCCATGTCCCCGCCCGCCGCGCCGAATCGCGGGTAGCCGAGGACCGCCATGAGCTCGGCCCACAGGCCGGCGACGGCGGTGTAGTCGAGGGGCGGGCCGGCGGGGCGGTCGGAGTACCCGAAGCCCGGCATGTCCGGCACGACCACGTCGAACGCGTCGGCGGGATCGGCGCCGTGGGCGCCGGGGTCGGTGAGGAGCGGGATCACCTTCGCGTAGCGCCAGAACGAGTCCGGCCAGCCGTGGCTGAGTACGAGCGGCAGCACGGGCCCGGCCTGAGCGGTGGCCCGGACGTGCACGAAGTGGATCCCGAGATCGCCGAGGGGGACGCGGAAGCGGGGGAAGCGGGCCAGCTCCGCCTCCTGCGCCGGCCAGTCGAAGCCGTCCACCCAGTAGGCGACGAGCTCGCGCAGGTAGCCGAGGTCGGTCCCGAGCGACCAGCCTGCGTCCTCGGGCAGGTCCGGCCAGCGCGTCGCGCGCAGGCGTGCGCGGAGGTCCTCGAGCGCCGCGGGGGCGGTCTTCGGAGTGAACGGCTCGGGGCGGGGAGAGACGTCCGGCATGGGACGCATCCTAAGCGGACCCACGCCGGACGAGCCGCCCCCGACGCGGCGTCGGGGGCGGCTCGTCCGGCACAGCCGGCCATACGGTCAGCTGGCCAGCCGGCCAGCCGAAGCCGGTCAGCCGGTCAGCCGGTCAGCCGGTCAGTCGGTGCCGGACTCCATCGCGGCGCGGTCCAGCAGCTCGTCCTCGGCGGAGACCTCTCCGCGGGAGGCGATGGCCTCGGCGCCGCCCTCGGGCATGGCCCCGATCAGCCCGGTCGCCGCCGCCTGCGCGGCGCCGACCAGCTCGGGGTGGGCGGTGCCGACGATGCCGAGGCCGGCGTACTGCTCCAGCCGGGCGCGCGAGTCGGCGATGTCCAGGTTGCGCATGGTGAGCTGGCCGATGCGGTCCACCGGGCCGAACGCCGAGTCCTCGGTCCGCTCCATGGACAGCTTGTCCGGGTGGTAGCTGAAGGCCGGGCCGGTGGTGTTCAGGATCGAGTAGTCCTCACCGCGCCGCAGCCGCAGCGTCACCTCGCCGGTGACCGCCGAGCCGACCCAGCGCTGCAGCGACTCGCGGACCATCAGGGCCTGCGGGTCCAGCCAGCGGCCCTCGTACATCAGCCGACCGAGGCGCCGTCCCTCGTTGTGGTAGTGGGCGAGGGTGTCCTCGTTGTGGATCGCGTTGACGAGGCGCTCGTACGCAGCGTGCAGCAGCGCCATGCCGGGCGCCTCGTAGATGCCGCGGCTCTTCGCCTCGATGATCCGGTTCTCGATCTGGTCCGACATGCCCATGCCGTGGCGGCCGCCGATGGCGTTGGCCTCCATCACCAGGTCGACCGGGGAGTGGAACTCCTTGCCGTTGATCGTCACCGGGCGGCCCTGGTCGAAGCCGATCGTCACGTCCTCGGCGGCGATCTCGACCGACGGGTCCCAGAACCGTACGCCCATGATCGGCTGCACGGTCTCCACACCGGTGTCGAGGTGCTCCAGCGTCTTGGCCTCGTGGGTGGCGCCCCAGATGTTGGCGTCGGTCGAGTACGCCTTCTCGGTGCTGTCGCGGTACGGCAGCCCGTGGGTGACCAGCCACTCCGACATCTCCTTGCGGCCACCGAGCTCGGTGACGAAGTCGGCGTCGAGCCACGGCTTGTAGATGCGCAGGTGCGGGTTGGCGAGCAGGCCGTAGCGGTAGAACCGCTCGATGTCGTTGCCCTTGAACGTCGAGCCGTCGCCCCAGATCTGGACGTCGTCCTCGAGCATCGCCCGGACCAGCAGGGTGCCGGTGACGGCGCGGCCGAGCGGCGTGGTGTTGAAGTACGCACGCCCGCCCGAGCGGATGTGGAACGCGCCGCAGGCGAGTGCGGCCAGGCCCTCCTCGACCAGCGCCGCCCGGCAGTCGACCAGGCGCGCGATCTCTGCACCGTAGGTCTTCGCACGGCCGGGCACCGACGCGATGTCGGGCTCGTCGTACTGGCCGATGTCGGCGGTGTAGGTGCACGGGACGGCACCCTTGTCGCGCATCCACGCGACCGCGACGGAGGTGTCGAGGCCGCCCGAGAAGGCGATGCCGACGCGCTCGCCGGTGGGCAGGGAGGTGAGAACCTTAGACATGGGAAGAGTATGCACTTAAACGCATGTCTATGCAAACACGCTCTGTCTCTCCGCCCTCCCATCCGCCATCCGGCCCGGAAGCCGGATCCTCCCTGCGGGTGCGCTCCCGCTCCGACGGAGCGGCGCAGGCCGTGCGGCGGGCGGGCCGGGAACATGATCGCCGCGACATCGCGAGCAGCGCGGAGCCCGGACGGCGGCCGCACGCTGCTCCCGTACGAGGAGAGGAACTGCATGATGGCGGGACGCCGGGACGTTCTGCGGTGGGGAGCCGGGGCTGCGGTGTGCGCGGCGGGCACCCTGGCCGGCGGCCTGACCGGCGGGAACGGTGCCGCAGCGGCTGCCGTCACGCCCTCGCTGCGCCGGCCGGGCCGGGTCGCCGGCGGAGCACC
The DNA here is from genome assembly GCF_000717655.1 of Streptomyces katrae. Classification (GTDB taxonomy): domain Bacteria; phylum Actinomycetota; class Actinomycetes; order Streptomycetales; family Streptomycetaceae; genus Streptomyces; species Streptomyces katrae_B. Next base: position 494,072 of record NZ_JNZY01000010.1, on the reverse strand, counting down.
GACGGAGGCGGTGGCCTGGCAGCAGCTGCGCCGCAGCCTCAGCCCGGCCGCCGGTCTGTACCAGCCGCGCAGTGACGGCTTCGGCCTGCTGGCGGCGCCGGACAACCTGCGGTACGCCCATGTGCTGCCGGCCGGCATCGTGGCCTGCGCGACGGCGGGCGACGTACGGGCGGCGGTCCGCTGGGCAGCGGAGCACGGCGTACCGCTCGCGCCGCGCTCGGGCGGCCGTCGCCGCCAACCTGCGTCTCGTGCACCTCCTGCAGGCTCTCGCCACGGGCACGGACTGCACTCCGGCGCAGCCGGCGATCGCCTGGATGCCGGCCGCGCCGGACACCGTCATCCCCTCCCGGCATGCGCCACCGCGCCCATCTTGCGGAGAATCCCGGGGAGTTGGCCTTTCGCCTCGCCCCCGGCCGGCTGGACGCGATCGGCGAGACGGTCCCCGAACTCCCGCGCGCCCGCGCACCCGACCTGTCCCGCCTGGAGCAGTGGCGTGGTGGCCGACAGGTACGGTTTGGCCATGGATCTTTCCCCCAGCGCTACCGATGAGAACTCCCCGCAGTCGGCGGTCATCAAGGCCACCGCACGCCAACTGCTGGTGAAAATGGGCGCCTCAGGACTGTCGCTGGACGCCGTTGCCGAGGCCGGCGGTCTTGCCGTCGGCGAAGTGGCGGGCGTCTTCCCGCACCGGGACGACCTGCTGACCGCACTGATCACCGACGCCTACAACGACTCCGCCGCCGCGATGGAGCAGGCCGAACGGGCCGCCGGCGCCGCCGGTGCGACGGCCGGCGCGCGGCTCCTCGCGGTGACCCGCGCACTGCGGCAGTGGTCCTTCGACCACCCCGCCGAGTTCACGCTGATCTACGGCTCCCCCGTCCCGGGCTACCACGCCCCGCAGGACACCGTCCCGGCCGCCTCGCGCACCCCCGCCGTGCTGGCCGGCATCGTACGTTCGGCGCTCGCGGCCGGCGAACTCACCCCGCCGCGGCGGACGGTGCCGGGGCCGCCCCTGCTCCGGCCGGAGGCCGTGGAGCTCTTCGGCGGTGTGCCCGGGGCCCCGTTCTCGGACCTCATCGAGCGCGGCATCGTGCTGTGGAGCAATCTGATCGGGCTGCTGGTGTTCCAGGTCTTCAGCCGTACCCACGACAGCGTGCGGGACGAGGCCGCGTACTTCGACTTCGCCATCGCCGTGGCGGCCGAGGGCATCGGCCTGACGGTGCCCCTGGAGGAGAACAGGACCACCGGCTAGCCCCTCTGCCCGCGTGCCCGGCCCTTCGCCGTCCCGGACATCACCGGGTACCGGAAGTCTGCATACCGGCCGCGGCATCCATCGGGATGCGCGGCCGGTGACGGGACACCGCCACGCCGGCCAGGCACAGCACCCCGCCGAGCAGGGTCAGCCAGGCGGGGACCTCGCCCAGGAGGGCCCAGCTCAGCAGGACGACGATGGCCGGGACGGCGTAGGTCGTCGCGCCCAGCTTCCCGGCCGGCATGCGTGCCAGGGCGTAGGTCCACGTGGTGAAGGCGAGGGCGGTCGGCACCACACCCAGGTAGACCATGTTGAGCGTCGCCGACACCGGCGCCCTCGGCAGCTCCGCTACCAGCTGCCCCGTGAACGGCAGGCAGGCCACGGTTCCGGTCAGGCAGCTGTAGGCGGTGATCTGCAGGGGCGTCCCGAAGGACAGCGCGGGCTTCTGCGCGATGACGCCGCTCGCGTAGGCCACTGCCGCGAGCAGGCACAGCACGACGCCGAGCACCGAGGTCGAGCCGTCGCCGCCGGACGACATGGACAGGCCGACGACCACCGCCCCGACGAACGAGACGGCCATGCCGGCCAGGAGCCGTGGCGGCAGCGCCTCGCCGAGCAGCCGGGCCGCGAGCAGGGCCATGAGGATGGGCCCGGTGTTCACGAGCAGCGCCGCCGTACCCGCGTCGACCAGCCGTTCGCCCCAGTTCAGCGCGACCGTGTAGCCGCCGAACCAGACCACCCCGGAGACCAGGATTCCGCGCCGGGCGCCGCGCGGCGGCAGGCCTTGGCGGCGGATCACGAGCAGGGCGGCGAGCACCAGCGAGGCGGCCAGCAGCCTGCCGAGGGCCAGGGCGCCGGGCGAGTAGGCGTCACCCGCGCTGCGGATGGACACGAAGGCCGACGCCCAGGCGAACACGGTGAAGGAGACGGCGCCGACCGTGAGGACGCCGGGCGGAATCGAGTGCAGGCGGAACGTCATGGGCACCACCTTACGAGCTCAACACTTCGGCGTCCACCGAAATATTGTTTCGGACGCTCGGGCTCAGCTCCAGGCCTCGGCGCCGATCCCCAGCAGGTCACCGAAGGCCCGTTCGCCGGCCTCGGTCACCTCCAGCCCCCGCCCGCCGGCCGCCGGCCGCACCACCCACTCCTCGCCGAGCGCCCGCGCGCACAGCCGCGCCCCGGCCAGGCCCCCCAGGTGGCGACGCCGCTCGGTCCAGTCCAGGCAGGAGCTGGCGAGCGGCCTGCGCCCCTCGTGGACGAGGCTGACCCCCGCCCCGGCACACCACTCGCGTCCGGCCTCCGTCAGCTCGAAGACCCCGTCGGTGCGGAGCAGCCCGCGCCGCTCCATGGCGTCCGTCACGGCCATCCCGAGCCGCCCCGCGAAATGGTCGTAACAGGTCCGGGCGCGGGCCAGCGGGTCGGGCGCAGCCACCACGGGCACCGCATGCGCCGCGTCCCGGTCGGGGACCGCGTACGAGGCCAGCTCGTCGACGAGGCGGGCCGTCGCGGCGTCGGCGATCCGCACGTAGCTGTGGCGGCCCTGCCGCTCGGTGACGCAGAGCCCCGCATCCAGCAGGCGCGTCAGATGGCCGCTCACGGTCGACGGCGCGACCGCGGTGATCCTGGCCAGCTCACCCGCCGTCCAGGCACGCCCCTCGAGCAGCGTCATGCAGATGGCGGCCCGGGTTTCATCGGCCAGGGCTGCGGCGAAGGCGGCGAGGCGCGCTGCGGGGGCGACGCCGTCGGCCGGCGTCTCGGGATGCAAGGCGTTCATGCTTCCAGGATGCCTCAAGAGTTCGGTGGGAAGCGAACGATCAGGCCGAGGCAGCAGCCGACTGACGGCGGGCCGGACGCTTCGACTAGGGTCGGCGGGACAGCGCACGACGATCAACCATCGACCACGAGGAGCAGCCGTGAGCCGGCCGGCGTCCACCGTTCTGCAGCAGGAGATCGCCCGGGAACTCCAGGTGTCGGAGACCTTCGACGCACACCGGGAGATCGAGCGCCGGGTGGCCTTCCTGGCGGACCGGCTCACCTCCACCGGCCTGCGCTCCCTGGTGCTCGGGATCAGCGGCGGCGTGGACTCCACCACGACCGGACGGCTCTGCCAGCTCGCCGTGGAGCGGGCCCGGGAGAGCGGCCACGAGGCGACGTTCTACGCGATGCGGCTGCCGTACGGAGTCCAGGCCGACGAGCAGGACGCGCAGCTCGCGCTCGGCTTCATCAAGGCGGACCGGGTCCTGACGGTGGACGTCAAGCCCGCCAGCGACGCCGCGCTGGAGGCCGCCCTCGCCGGTGGCACCGTCTTCCGGGACGCCCACCACCAGGACTTCGTGCAGGGCAACATCAAGGCCCGCCAGCGCATGATCGCCCAGTACGCGGTGGCCGGCGCCCACGACGGCCTGGTCGTCGGCACCGACCACGCTGCGGAGGCCGTCTCCGGCTTCTTCACCAAGTTCGGCGACGGGGCGGCCGACCTGGTCCCCCTGACCGGCCTGACCAAGCGCCGGGTACGCGCCGTGGCAGACGCCCTGGGTGCCCCTGCGGCGCTCGTCTGGAAGACCCCGACGGCAGACCTGGAGACGCTGGACCCGGGCAAGGCCGACGAGGACGCCCTCGGTGTCACGTACGACGACATCGACGACTTCCTCGAGGGCAAGCCCGTCGACGAGCGCGCCTTCGACACGATCGTCCGCCGCTACCGCCAGACCGACCACAAGCGCCAGCTGCCGATCGCCCCGTAAGGCCGCGACGGGTCGGGCGTCGGCCCGCAGCAGGCCGGGTCGCCCTCGTACCGGCCGGCGGAGCCGGCTGCCCGCCGCCCGCCCGGCGAATCGCGACGGGCGGGCGGCGCTCCTACGCTTGATGGAGCCGCTCGGGGGTTCGGGGAATTCTTCCGTCGAGCCTGGGCAGAGGTGACCGGTCATGGGCAGGTGTCGTTCGTTGCGCGGGCGCCGGGTCCGGCCGGCGGGTGTGCCCGCCGCCGTGGCGCTGCGCAACACGAACACCGTCCTCCTCGGGATGCTGGTCGAGAAGGTCAGCGGGCAGAACCTCGACGTCTATCTCCGGGATCACGTGTTCGCGCCGCTGAAACTGAACGACACCTCGCTCCCCGGCGACGGCGCCATGCCCGACCCGCATGCCCACGGGTACACCGATTTCACCCCGGAGGGCACCGTCGCCGACGCCACCGACTGGAACCCCAGCTGGGCCTGGGCCGCCGGCGCCGTGATCTCCGATCTCGAAGACCTGCACACCTGGGCCCCGGCGCTCGCGGACGGCCGGCTGCTGACCAAGAAGACGCAGGCCGAACGGCTCCGGACGCTCCCGACCGGGATCGTCCCCGGCGCCTCGTACGGCCTCGGCATCCTCGACTTCAACGGCTGGCTCGGTCACAACGGGGAGCTGCCCGGCTACGAGACCATCGCCGCCCAGCTCCCCGCCGAGAAGGCCACCCTGGTCGTGCTCGTCAACAGCGACATCGACCACCAGGGCAAGAACCTGTCCGGCCTGATCGGGAACGCGGTCACCTCCATCGTGACCCCCGGTCACCTCTGGCCCGCCCCGGTGGGCACCGCGCAGAAGTAGTCCCCCGGCCCGGCACCGCGACCTGAGCGTGTGCCACGGCCGGCGGGCCGTCGTCCGCCCGTTACGGGACCTCGCGCGGGGAGCGGGCGAGTGCCCGTGTGACCATGTCCCCTCGGCACATCTGCACCTCATGGGGGGACCATGCGCACCCGTACCACCACCGTCTCGACCGGCGTCGCCGCGGCACTCGCGGCACTGCTCGTCCTGACCGGCTGTACCTCGCCCGGTGGGAGCCCGAAGGAGAAGCCGGGCAGCGCGGTCGCGACCGCTCCTGCCCCCGTGGCGCCGGGCAGCGGCTCCGGGTACGAGGGGCCCCGCCCCCAGGACCAGAACCTCCTCGCCTGGACCGGTGACCCCAACGACGCGGGGCACGTCACCGCCCAGTCCGCCGCCGGGGTCGGCGGGCGCGTCACCCTGGTACGGATCGTGCTGCGCGAGCAGATCACCTGGTCCAACATCTGGCTGGGGCTGGCCGGCGTCGACCCCAACGCCCAGCTCTCCCAGTGCTACCTCGGCGTCTACGACGCCACCGGCGCCCTGCGGGCGTCCACCGCGGACATCTCGCCGCAGCTGATGACCGACGCGATCGCCAAGCCGCTGCCGCTCGCCAAGCCGTTCACCGCCGCACCCGGGACGTACTTCGTCGCCCTCCTCCTCAACGGCAACTGGGCCACCAACGCCCTCACCCTCAAGGCCACGGGCGCCGGGATCTCGGTCAACGCGGGCCTGACCCCGCCGAACCTCCGCTACAGCACGCTCCTGACCGGCCAGACCTCCCTCCCGGCCACCCTGAACCTCGCCGAGCAGTCCACCAGCACGATCAACACCGGCTGGGCCAGCCAGTGGTACGGAGTTTCCTGAACCGGGTCAGGACCTCCGCCCGGCCGCCGCGGAGCGGGTCTGCCGGCAATCGGGCATGGCGCCCGAACCGTCTGAAGCATCCCTCTCCGCAAGACCGGGGGCTCTTTCAGGCGGCGGGTGAGCCGCTCGGCCCGCGCCGCAGCGGGTGCGGGCTACGTCCGGATGGGGGAAGCTGGGACGGGTGCAGCACCGACGGCGGACGGATGACCCGAGGAGGTCCCGTGGACGTTTCTGGAGACGGCGGACTCGCTCGTGCATCCCGAGCCGGGGTGCGGAGCGTGCGGACGGCCACCCTGCTGTGCGCGGCTGCGGCCCTCGTGGTGGGTGCCGTACCCGCCTCCGCGCAGACCCGGGCCGCTCCGGAACCGGATCCCGAACCGGTCGTGGTCGTGGACTGCTCCTCCGAGGCCCAGGTGCGCCCCGAGGAGTACCTGCTGGCCTGCGGCGACGGGAACAACCGCCTCGTCCGGCTCAGCTGGGACACCTGGGGGCCGCGGAAGGCGACGGCCACCGGCACCGACATGGTGAACGACTGCAACCCCTACTGCGCGGCCGGCCGTTTCCGCGCCTACCCGGTCACGGTGACCCTGAGCAAGCCGGAGCCCTGGCCCGGGCACCCCGACGTCCAGCGCTTCACGACCATCCGGCTCTTCTACCCCGACCACGCACCGTCCCCGGCCCCCAAGGACGTCACGTACAAGCTCGTGTACTGAGGGACGCTTCACCCGCCGAGGCGGGCGCTGATCAGGTAGTCGGCCTCCTCTGATCACCTCGATCGCCTACCGCCACTCGATCGAGGGCTCGCTGACCGGCCTGCCGGATCCGGTCCGTCAACAGGCCCGGGTCTCGGCCGAGCTCGCCAGGCACGTGGCGGCCGCCACGCACGACCCCTCCCTCGCGAAGGCGGCCGACGCCGCGTTCATCCACGCCATGCACGTCGGCGCCCTGTGGACGGCGGGATTCGCGCTGATCGGCGCAGTGGTCCTGGTCCTCGGCTTCCGCCCGGCCCGCCGCACACCCCCGCCCGCCCCGGCCCGCCCGGCGCCGCTCGCGACGAGTACGACGAGCACGACGACATCCTGACGCGCGCAGCCCCAACAGCCGCAGCCGCCCCGGAACCTGCCGGCTCCGGGGCGGCTGCGTGGAGGCGAGCCGGGGCGGCTCGGTCAGCTCTTCTTGATCTTGTCGATGCAGAGCACGAACTGCTTGCCCGAGCTGCGCCGGGAGCCCCTCATCTGCTCCTGGTAGCCGATGTCCGACTTGCCCTGGCACTGGTTCGTGTCGAGCGTGTCGGGGATCACCTGGACCACCTTGAACTCGGCATTGGCGCCGCCGCACTTCACCACCTGCAGGTCAGGGGTCACCGTGTTCCCCTTGTTCGTCAGGCAGTCCCCGACCTTCGCCTTGTCCGCGTCGTCGCGGCTCGCGAAGTAGCCGACCGCGATCATGATGACGACGACCACACCGGCGATGATCTTGAGGATCTTCATGATCCCCATGCCGCCGCGCCGGGCGGGCGGCGTCGGCGGAGCCGCGAACTGCTGCGGGTGCGGGTACTGCTGGGGTGCCGCCGCGCCGTAAGGGGGCTGGGCCTGCTGCTGCGGATATCCGTATCCCGGCTGGGGCGGGTACCCCTGCGGCTGCTGTCCGTTCGGGACAGGCTGGCCGTACGGGCCGGGGCCCTGCTGAGGCGGATAGGTCATGTGGGAATCCCCCGTGGGCGTGTGCATCGTGCGTGTTTGACGTGCGCACGCTATATCAACCTGCCGTCACGAGCCGCATTGCGTCCACGGCAACGCGGTGTCAGGAACCCGCCGCGCGGAAAGCCGTGGCACGGACGCCGTTGCCGCACAGCGCGAACTCGCCGCCGTCGTCCGGCGCCAGCTGGTACCTGCCTCCCGCGACACCCACCACGATCGACGGTGCGACGGTGGGATCGGCGCCGGAGTCACAGTAGCCGTCCGCCTCACCGAGTACCGGTGTGAAGGTGAGCCGCGTCGCGGCCTGGCCTCCGGCCGCCAGCTGCACGGGCCGCGCCTTCCCCTGAGGGGCGACCTGAAGGGGCCTGTTCTTGTCCGGCGAGCCTTGGCCCGCGAGAGCCACGGTGGGGAAGCCGTTCAGTACGCACGGCTTCGAACCCTGGTTGGTCACGGTGATCAGCACATGGGTGGAATCGGTCCGCTGCGCGCTGTCCGCAACGATCTGGCTGCTCGTGCACGGGGCCGCCGGGGCCCGTCGCAGGGCGTCCCCGGCTGCCGCCGCGCCGGTACCGGCGCCTGCCAAGAGACCTCCGGCCAGGGCGCCCGCCACGAGCAGTACGGACGAGACCTTGATCGCGCCACTTGTCGTTGCGCATTTCATGGGTTGTCCTCCACGCTTCCACGGCACGGCCCACAGCTCGGGCCCGGCTCCTTCCAGCGTCCCACCCCCCTGCGCCCTCGGCACGGCACGCGCCCTGTCGCCCCCGACCGACACGCCGGGGCGTACGTCTGCTGGTGCTCGCCCCCGTGATGGCCGGCGCATTCATCGCCGCCCCTGCCTCCCTCGCATGGGGGCGCTGCGGCGGCCGTCCCCGCTGCCACTTGCTCCATCTCCGGTGTCTTCCCCAACGGCACGGTGCACCTGTCCGGCAGCGGCTTCACACCGGGGCCCGGGTTCCTGTCCTCGCCGACCGCGGCGGGCGGGTCCCTCACGATCGGTGCCGACGGCGGGTTCCAGAAGATGAACCTGGAAAACGCCCAGTACACCGTCTCGCAGGGCAACGAGCACACGGAGTGCAGCGGCTTCAAGGGCAGTCAGGGGTGACCAGGGGCGACTGGATGCGCTCCCCGTCACGCCCCGGCGTGCAGATGGGCCGCCCACAGGAGCGGAGCGCTTCTGCGGTCGTGGCCGGGCGGCAGGTCGTCTCCGTCCCGTAGTCCTCGTACGGCATCATGCAGTGCACTGGCGGCCCGGTCCGGGTCGACGGCGGTCGCGTCGGTCCTCAGGCCGTCGTAGAAGGCCCGGGCGATACGGACGGCGGTCTGGTCGTCGATCTCCCACAGGGTGCCGATGACGTGGGGGAATCCGGCGAGTTGGAACGCCGAGGCCAGGTGGATGGCCTCGTCCAGCAGGTCGACGGTGTCGATGGCCGCGGTACGGCAGGCGGAGAGGTAGGCCAGCCGGACGTGGTCGAGGTCGACGGAGGCCAGGCTCCTGACGGTGAGCGGGTCGTCCTCGTGGTCGTGGAGCAGCAGCCGGCTCTGGGAGGGGTCGGCGGGATCGCTGCTTCCGTGGCAGGCGAAGTGGGCGATCGCGCAGTCGGGCAGGCGCTGCAGTACCCGGGCTTTCGTCGGGGTGGTGGCCGGTTCCGGGTCTGCCAGTCCTCCGCCTCGGTCCGGCTCTGTGAGGACGACGGGAGCGGGAAAGCGGGCTTCCAGCATGGCGGCTTCGGCGGCGACGAACCGCAGTCGGCCCTGCCCGGGCAGTCCGGGCGTGGTCGGCATGGCGACGACCAGCGCCCGGCCGGCCGCGGTGGGGTCGTGTCCCTCCCGTCGGCTGCGTTCGCGGGCGTAGCGCAGCGCGCGCACGGTAGGGGTGTACGAGGAGACGACCCGGTCCATCACGGTGCGCCGGTGCGGGTCGTCCGGCGCGTCGGTGTGGTGGCCGGCGGCGTGGAGCGGCAGGAGTCCGAGCAGTCCGCCCGGGGCCCACCACACGCGTGGCAGAGCGTCACTTGCCCGTTCGGCCACGGGAGGGGGACCTTCGTGTCCCAGGGCGTCCAGTACGGGGCCGGCGGCGGCGTTCCAGAGCCATTCCAGGACGTCGACAAGCACGGACTGAGCCTCTTCCCGCTCCTTCCGGTCCGCTCCGGCCAACGCCGTGTGCTGTGCCTGCCGGAAGGCGTTGACCCGATCGATCACCGTGGTGTATTCGAGCTGGGGCAAAGGGCAACTGGTGATGCTCTCGGCCGTGAGCAGCAGTGCGTCGCTGCGGTGGCTGCTGACGTTGAACACCACGATCGGCCCGTGGGACGCCTGGGCCCTGAGTTCGTCGACGGTGGGCGGGAGTCCGAAGGAGGCGAAGCCCTCCAGGGTACGGATCTCGGCCAGAACTGCGCTGAACTCCTGCGCAAGGCGGTGCCTGTTCTGCACGGCGAGCTCCTGGCGCAGCAGGTGTGGCACCCCGTCGCCTTCGCTGTCGGTGGCGATCTGCACATCTGCCGACTGGTCCATCCGATCGCGCAACTCGGCGAACCTCTGCGCCAGTTCGGGGTCTGTCCCACGGAGGTCGGTCAGATCGCTGCGGGTCTCCAGTGCCTGGCCCAGCAGTACCGCGCGGCCCACCTCCAACAGCCCCAGGGCACGCTCCGCCCGTCCGTCCGCGGTCCCGCCCGGAGCCGCGAGCACGAGCGCGGCGGCCGTGGCGGCCATGCCTGCCGTATGGCCGATGACATGCTGCTGGTCCTGGCGCTCCAGCCGGCGCGGGGCCAGCCGGGGCATCAGGCGCACCGCCGCGTCCGCCGTGTCGGCCGCTCGCTGGGCATCACCGGACTGCGCCAGCAGTCGTGCCGCGGACAGCCCTGCATCGACCCGGAGGGACACGGTCGCCGATGCCGTTGCCGACGCCGCCGACCAGGCGGCCACCGCCGCGTCCCGGTCCGCCGCATCTCCGTCCTGCTGAAACCGGGTCAGCAGCGTTTCTCCGAGGTTGTTCAGGTATACGGCGCGCTCGGGGTGGTCTGCGGGGGCGGTCCGCACCGCCTGCCGGCTCGCGTCGACCGCAGCGTCGAGGTCCGACCGGGCGCCGGTCCGGCCGAAGCGGGTCCTGAGCGCGGGGCCGAGGTTGGACAGGTACCGCGCCCGGTGGGGGTGATCTGCGGGGAGGGCCTCCACCGCCTCCCGAAGGCGGACGACGGCGGCGTCCAGGTCCGCGACGGCGCCGCTCCGTGCGAAGCGGACCTGCAGTGCTCCCCCGAGGTTCGACAGGAACATCGCGCGGTGGCGATGACTCGCAGGTGCCGCGTCCACCGCCCGGCGGCCCATCTCGATGGCGGCGTCCAGGTCCGCGACGTCGCGGGTCCGCGCGAACCTGGCCCGCAGCATGTTCCCGAGGTTGGACAGGTACCGTACGCGCTCGGGATGGTCGGCGGGCACGGCTTCGACCGCCTCCCGAAGCCGGTCGATCGCGGCGTTCAGGTCCGCGAGCGCGCCGATCCGCTCGAACCGGACCCGTAGTGCTCCCCCGAGGTTCGAGAGGAACATCGCGCGGTCCGGATGCCCGGCTGCCGCGGCCTCCACCGCCTGCAACCCCACCTCGATGGCGGCGTCCGCGTCTGCGACGACACCGACCCTCGCGAACCGGTCCTGCAGCGAGATCCCGAGGTTGGACAGGATCATCAGGCGATGGCGGTGGCCGGCAGGCAGCGCGTCCAGTGCCTCCCGTCCTGCTTTGATGGCGGCTTCCAGGTCCCCGATGGCGCCGGTCCGCTCGTAACGGAGCCTCAGCGCGTTGCCGAGGTTGCACAGCGCCACGGCCCGTGGCTCGCGACCGTCGACGCCCGCCGCCTCGACCGACCGCCACCCCGCTTCGATGGCGGCCGCCAGGTCCCCGATGTCGCCTGCCTGCTCGAACCTGGCCCGCAGCACGTTCCCGAGGCCGGACAGGACATCGGCGCGGTCGGGATGGTCGGGGGGCATCACGTGCACCGCTTCCCGGTGCAGGGCGACGGCACCGTCCAGATCCGCGACCGCTCCGGCTCGGACGAACCGGGCATGCAGCAGGTTTCCGAGCCCGGCCAGCATCGTCGTGCGGTAGAGGAGGCCATCCGAAGTCTCCGGCAACGCCTCCCGGAGCAGGGCGATGGCGCTCTCGAGATCCGCGACCGCTCCGGCCCGTTCGTACCGGACGCGCAATGCGTCCGCGAGGTTGAAGAGGTACATGGCGCGGCTGCGTTCCTCGGAGACCGACGACAGCGCCTCCCGGAACCGGTCGATCGCGGCGTCCAGGTCTGCAGGGGGACCACCCCGTCGGGCCACGAGCCGCAGCGCGTTCCCCAGGGCGGTCAGGTGGAGGGCACGATGAGGATGTCCGACGGGGACGGCCTCTACGATGCGCCGCCACAGCAGCACCAGGCCGGAGAGCCGTGCCTGGTCGTCCGACTTCCATGCGTCCGACAGCAGGGGCAGTGCGTACCCTGCCGCGTTCTCCGCGAGGAGGGGCAGCAGCGGCTCGGGCAGATCACCGACACCGGCCAGGAAACACGCCGTGAACGCCGTCACGGCATCGCGCAGGTCGGGTTGGTCCTGGTCTGCCGATGCGGGTACGGCCTGGTGGCGGAACCAGTAGAACCAGCCGAGCAGATGGTAGGCGGGCAGGCTCTCCTCGCCGTCCAGCAGCTCCGCAAGCTGCTGCGCTTCGTGGAGAGCGCCGGCTTCCAACACCGGTGCCAGGTCACGGGATTCCACAACCCGCTGCAGACGCAGCTCCATTGCGGCCCGTCGCAGGGCGCGCTCAGGACCCCCCGGATCGCTCATGCGGGGTGATGCTAGTCCCACGATCCGTGGAGCGGCGGGTAGTTCCTCGGATACGCTCCGCGACAGCGGGACACCGAGCCGGGGGGAAGCATGACCGAGGCCGACGAGACGGCACGCCAGCTGGGGATCGTATGTGCGAACGCGGACCGGATCCGCGGGCGTCTGCGCCGCGGTCCGACCGGAGAAGACGCCGTGCTGGAAGCGGTGGTCACCGCGGTGCGGGACGGGCGGGAGACGGCCCGCCCGGTCGACGACCTGCATGCGGTCCTGCAGTCCCTGGGCGACAGCCAGGGCCTGTACGCATACGGAGGGACCGGGGGCACGGCGGAGCACAGGACCCGTCCCGCGGGTGTGCACCGTGAACGCTCCGGCGAATCGGTGTACCTGTGCCCCGCCCGTCGGTGCACGCGCTACGGATGGCCGGGCCGCGGACCGGCACCGGTCTGCGCGATCAGCGGCGAAACGCTGTGCCTGGACCGGCTCTAGCCGTGGGGACCCTGCTCGGAGAACTGGGCAAGAAGCTTGCCGAGCGGTGGCTGTCCCTGCTGGTGCTGCCCGGCGCCCTCTACCTCGCGGTCGCCCTCGTGGCCCGGACGCTCGGCCAGGTCCATCCCTTCGCCGTGGACCGCCTGACCGGCCAGATCAGCGCGTGGGCCGGTGCGCCGGTCGCGCGCACCGCCGGAGGCCAGGTGGTGGTGCTGGCAGCGGTACTGGGCGGTGCCGCGGCCGTCGGGGTCCTCGCACAGGCCCTGGGCTCCGCCGCCGAACGGCTGCACCTCGCCACGGACTGGTACACCTGGCCGGCTCCGGCCCGCGCGCTCGCGCACCGGATCACGGTCCGCCGGCAGAACCGCTGGCGGACGGCGGCCGAAGCCTGGCACCGGCACCGGGAGGAAGCCGCAGACGCCCGCACCCGCGGCGAACGCATGGACCCCGCCGGACGGCATTCCGCCCGGGCCGCGATGCTCCGGATATCCCCCGAGCGTCCGGACCGCCCCACATGGAGCGGCGACCGCATCCACGCCGCGTCCGTGCGCGTCGACCGCGACCACCACCTCGATCTGGCCACCCTGTGGCCCCACCTGTGGCTGGCCCTGCCGGAGACCACCCGGACCGAGATCACCACCGCCCGCCAGGCCCTGACCCGTGCCACCACGCTGACCGCCTGGGCCCTGCTGTACCTGCCCCTCGCCGTGTGGTGGTGGCCCGCGGCCGTGATCGCGGCCACTCTCGCCGTCACGGGCCGGCAGCGCACGCGCACCGCTGCCGACGGCTACGCCACGCTGCTCGAAGCCGCCACGCGCCTGCACGCCCGAGACCTCGCCGGCCCCCTCGGTATGGAACCGCCCGGCCCCCTCACCCCGGAGGTCGGGGGCGCGCTGGGCCTCCACTTGGCACCCAGCCCGCCGCCGCCCCCGTACGACAGGGGACCGTGAGAGACAAGGGCGACCGTCAGACCGATTCCCGGTTCCCGACGGCTTCCGACGCTCCGGAGGCCCGTACGCCGGCGCCGGCGGGGACGAACACGAGCCGGGTGCCGGACCGCAGCGGGGATTCCCAGGCGGCTTCCACCTCGGCCATCGGCACGGCGACCGCCTCGGTGGTCGGCACCAGGTCGGGCAGCCGGTCGAGCAGTTCGCGCAGGGCGGCATCGCGGCGGGCGCCCGAGATCGAGCCGAGTCCGCTCCCGCAGACGCTCACGTCCCCCTTGCGCAACCACGCGGACGGCACGGTCATGTCGGCCCCGGCCGCGGAGCCCACCTGCACCCAACGCAGGGTTCGGGTGAGATCGGCGCGGTGGCGGAGGATTCCGTCGAGCGCCAGCTCGGCAGGCCGCTCCCACAGATAGTCGAGCACGATGTCCACGTCGGCGGCCGCCGCGCCGAAAGCGGCCGCGATGTCCTCGTCGGTGCCCTCGAGGGTGACCGTACGGTGAGCGCCCAGCGCTGCCGCGGCCTCCAGGGCCAGCGGGTCTCGCCCGGCCGCCACGACGGAGCCCGCGCCTTGGTCGAGGGCCAGCTGGATCGCGGCGCGCCCGGCGTTGCCCGTGGCACCGAGTACGAGCACCGAATCCCCCCTGCGCAGCCGGCTCCGCTCACGCAGCGCGATCCATGCGGAGGACCCGGGGTTCATGACGGCGGCGACCGTGACCGGGTCGAGGCCCTCCGGTACGGGCATGAGGGCGGTGGCCGGTACGGCGACGCGCTCGGCCATCGTCCCGTGCGGGGGCTCCAGCCCCGGGATGTAGACGAGTTCACCGGCCGCGGTCCGGCCCACCCCGTCGAACCCGGGGATGAGCGGAAGCGCATCGCCACCCGTGTAGTGGCCACCCGAGGCGAACGAGCGCACCAGCGGGTACAGCGCGGCGGCCAGCACCTCGACGACGACCTCGCCGGCCGCGGGAGTGGGCTCGGGCACGGACTCGTACCGGGGAGGCTGCCCCAGGGCGTGGACCACGGCTGCGTACATGAACTGGCCCCCAAATGGGTGACTAGGCGGCATGACGGACAGCCCGATTGTGACGGCTCCCCGCCGGACGCGCCCGCTGCGCCACGCGGCAGGGGTTCACCGGACCGCCGTGGCGAGGCGGTGCGCCCCGGCCGAGTGGACGAAGTCCGTCAGGGAGACGGTGTAGTCGCCCTCGTCGGGGCGGTAGGCGGTGCAGTACCGCGTCGGGTACCAGCCGGGGATCCGCCAGGCCGCCGGCTGGGGAACGGCCTCGCAGGTGCGGTGGCCGGCCGAGGTGCGGTGCCGTTGGAGGAAGTCCCTGGTGAGCATGGGCTCCATGAAGATCAGGTCGCCCGCGTAGGCCCCGTAGATGAAGGTCTGGCCGCTGAGCGTGCCGGTGGACGGGGGGCGGCTGTCCAGGTGCGCGCCCATGGCGCCTTCCGCGGTCTGCGGGCTGCTCGCGGGGTAGCCCGCCGGCACGTACGCGGCCGGGACGGGTTTTCCGGCCGTGGCCAGTTGGTCGCAGGCGATCAGCAGGGCGCAGCCGCCGGTCTTGATCCCCGACCGGACCTCGCGCGGGACGAGGTAGAAGTGCACGTCGAAGTGGGCGACGTCGTAGCGGCCGTGCGGGTTGTGGCCGTGCGGGTTCCAGTTGAACAGCACCCACTGGAAGGGCAGGCCGGCCGCGGCGGGCGGGGCGGGCGGCAGCGCGAGTTCCAGGCTGTGGCCGCCGACGCATTCGTGGGTGTCGTCGAGGCTCCCGTCGGCGTCCGCGTCGTAGCAGTGCTTGCCGTCGGTGGGGGTGGTGGGCAGGGCGGTGACGGCCGGGGCGGTCAGGGAGACTCCCAGCGTTCTGGGGATCCCGCTCTGGTACTCCCCGTACGTACGGACCGTGCCGCGGCCCAGGCGGGCGGCGGGACCGTACGTGGAGCACACCGCGCCGCCTGCGTTGCCGGCGCAGTCGGGCAGGCGCGCGGCGGAGCCGGAGGGCGGCGGCGGGGCCGCGTGCTGTCCGGTGGCGGACACCAACGCCGCCAGCAGTGCGGCGGAGGCGAGCGCGGCGGCGGAGGTGGAACGCAGACGGAAACCGTTCATACGGCGACGCTCCAGGAGGAACGCGCATTGAGCGCGGTGGCGTCCACGCCGGTGACCTGGCGCGTACAGGACTTGATGCCGTCCAGCCTGTCCTCCGGCAGGACGTGGCGAATGTCGAGGAAGCCGTTCGGGGCAAGGGCCTCCACCTGACGGAGGACCGGGTCGGGTTCCAGGCGGCGGTGTGCGGCGAGGAGGAGGGTGGTCTGCGGGCGGCGGTCCGCCTCGTACCGGGCCAGGGCCTCGTCCACGTCGTGGTGGGCGAGCGCGTACGCGAGGACGCGGGCGTCGACGATGGCCTGCGACGCGCCGTTGGAGCCGGTCGGGTACAAGGGGTGGGCGGCGTCGCCGAGCAGGACGACGCGGCCGTCCGTCCAGGCAGGCAGCGGGTCGCGGTCGATCATCGGGTACCGGCCGATGCGGGGCGCCGTGGCGATGATGCCGTGGAGGTCGAGGAAGTCGCTGCGCCAGCCCGCTACGTGTGCGAGCACCTCCTGCGGCGGTACGGCGCGGTCCCAGTCGGCCCCGCCCCGCGCGTCCTCCTCGCCCAGGCCTTCGTCGGTGCGGCTCTCCACCACCCAGTTGAGCAGGCACCGCCCGCTCCCGTCGGCCCGGGAGACGGGATAGGCCACGGCCTTCACCCGCGCGTTGCAGCCGACGATGACCATCGTGCGCCCGTCGAGGAAGGGCGGCCCTTCGGTCACCCCGCGCCACATGGATATCCCGTTGCCGAGCGGCGGTCCTTCGTCCGGATACATGGTCGCGCGCACGGCGGAGTTGATTCCGTCCGCGCCGACGAGCAGGTCGCAGGAGAACGGGCCGGGCCGTCCCGCCACGTACGCCCGTACGGTGGGCCGGCCGTGCCGGTTGCCCTGCTCGTACCGTACGAGGCGGTTTCCGGTGACCAGCGCCTCGGGGCCGAGCCGGTCCCGGACCGCCGCCAGCAGGATGTCCTGCAGGTCCGCCCGGTGCACCGAGTACTGCGGCCAGTTGTAGCCGGCGGCGCGGCCGCGCGGCTCCGACCAGATCAGGCCGCCGTAGCGGTGGTGGTACTCCAGCCGGCCGGTCGCCACCGCGACGTCGTCGAGGGCCTCTGCCAGACCGAGTTCGGTCAGCTCGCGCACGGCGGCGGGCTGCAGATTGATTCCCGCACCGACCGCGCGCAAGTTCGGACACGCTTCCAGGATGAGCACATCGTCCAGGCCTGCCGCATGAAGGCTCAAGGCCGTTGTCAGTCCGCCAATTCCGGCACCGGCTATCACGATGCGCGGAGAATTCTTTCGGCCGTACGGAGACATGCCCTCTACCTCCTGGGAAAGACGCCTTCCGCTGAAAGTGCGGTAGTTCACCGATGAGTACAACCACGGTTGCATGACGTCAAGATGCGCAGGTCAGAAACCTACGTTCACCCGATCAGACTACGGCCAAGTGCCGCCTGATGGGTGACATGGCTTTAATCAGGTGTCGGCAACAGAAAGGCTGCGACATGCATCAAGTGACGTTCGAACCGTGCGACGTCCAGCGCCTCCAGCATGCTGTTGACTACGCCCTCCACGCCTCCAAAAAATCACTGGACGCTCTCCTGCCACCCTGGATACCGGGTGATCTCAAACGGGAAATCAAGAGCGGATGCGTGGTGTCGCATTGCGCAACGCTACTGTTCCCGGAAACAGTGGAATCCGCTCTCGAGTACTTCGAGGAAAACGGCTGGCCCGCATCGACCACCATACCGAGCGTGCTGGTGAAGCGCCGTCTGGTGGAGCGTCACTGGCTCCCGGACGATGCGGACATACGGGTGACGCGGCTGCGCGTCACGAGCGGCCTGGCACCGGAGGTCGAGGTCTTCCTCTTCCCGCGGTGCAGCCCGGGCTACACGGACGACGTGGGGGCGCAGGAGCGGGTCCACGGTTTCGAGAACCACGTCGGACTGTTCATGGACAGGCCCGACGCGAGCGCGCTCGCCCGCCTGGCGGACCGCCTCGAGACCAGCGGCCGAATGGTGTACGAGGGCTCGGCGCACAACCCCCACGAGAACACCACCATGCTGTATTTCGCCCCCAGCGCCTCCGTGGCGATGTCCCGGCGCCGCTTCCCGCGATGGGAACTGCAGTGCGCGGGCGACCTGACGGCGTTCGCCGAGCGGCGCCCGGTCCGGAGGCAGGCGCTGTCCAGCGCGTACGCAGCGCTCAGGGCGAACCACGTGGACGGCGGAATGACGCGGTCCGCCCGTCGGCCCGTTTCGGTGGCGGTGCCGAACGGCTGATCCCCGCCCGCGGGCTCCCCGCCTCGGCGTACTGCTGCTGACGAGGCGGGGAGTCCTTCGTGATGCCGCGGACCATTCGTGCGTCCGCTACGGAATCCGCCACTGCTGGGCTTTGCTCCCGGAGCAGCCGACCACCGTCAGCTGGTTGCCGGCGCCGTTGTCCGTGAGGCACCCGCCCTGGAACGAGATGTCCTTGATGTAGTACGCGCCCGCCGCGGGGGCCTTCTCCAGGTTCCACCACACGTCTCCGGCGAACGGGCCGGCGAGCTCGACGCGGACGGTTTCGTTGAACTGCGTGAGCGCCCGCGCCATCGCGATGCCGTTCGAGCCGCACGTCTTGAAGCTGTCGTAGTTGCTCTTTTCGTGCAGCCAGCCGAATGCGGTGGTGCCGCCCATGATCACCTTGGCGTTTCCCTGCGGGGCGGAGCCGCTGAAGCCGATCTTGAGCCCGTCGCCGACGTTGGTGATGGCACCCCAGCTCGCTCCGCCGCAGCCCTGCGGCGGATTGGACCCGCCGTTGGCCGATCCTCCGGGGGTCGAGCCTCCGGGCGTGCCCCCTCCCCCGCCGCCGCTCGGCCCCGAGCCGGGCCGGCTCCCGTCGCTGCCGGAACCGCCTGCGGCGGGCTGGGGGTCCGGGACCGGCGCCGCGCCGCCCACGCCGCCCGCGGCGGCGGCCCCACCGCCGCCCTGCGCGCCCGGGATCTCGCCGCCGGGCGGCGGGGGCGAGGCATCGGGCGTGCCGGCCGCCGCGCTCCCCGGGGGGGACGCGCCGGGGCTCTGGCTCCCGCTGCCGGAAGCCGGCGCGGACACGGACGTGGAGGGGTGCTGCCCGGGCCCGCTCGCATCGGCATGCCGCGCACCGGGGTCGATGTAGAAGACGGTGACGGCCACCGAGACCGTGATCGTCACACTGAACCCGATCGCAAGCGGTGCGGAGACGGACGCGGGGATGCGCAGCCGATCCCGCCACGACCGCCGCAGCTCGGCGCCGGCCCCCGCGGCCGGGGCGGTCTCCGCGACGACCGGTCCCGCCGGTGCGTCCAGCTCGCCCAGCGGCCGCCCGGCCGCCGCGCGCCGCGCCGCCGCAGCCATCACCGAGGCGTCGGCGTACCGCTCCTCGGGCCGCTTGGCCAGTGCCCTGGCGACGAAGGCGCGTACCGGCTCGGGGAATTCGGCCGGAAGGTCCGGAACCGGCTCCCTGATGTGCTTGAGCGCGATCTCGACGACCGATTCGCCCGTGAACGGCGGTTCGCCGGTGAGCAGCTCGAAGCAGACCACGCCCATGGAGTACAGGTCGGACGCGGCGATGGCGCCGAGCCCCTCCGCCTGCTCGGGAGCCATGTACAGCGCCGTCCCCAGGACCGCGTGCGAGTCGGTGATCCCGGTGCTGGCCGCGCTGGAACGGGCGATGCCGAAGTCGGTGACCGTCACCCGGCCGTCCTCGCCCAGCATCAGGTTCGACGGCTTGATGTCGCGGTGCGTGACGCCCTGCAGGTGCGCGGCATGCAGTGCGTCGAGGGCCTGCCCTGCGATGTCGAGCGCCTGCTCGACGGGGAGGGGCCCGGACTGTGCGCGGACCTCGTGCAGCGTCCGCCCCTCGACGAGGTCCATGACGATGTACGCGACCTGCTCACCGGATTCGATCCGGCTCTCGCCGTAGTCGTGCACGTCGACGATGCCCGGGTGGCTGAGCGAGGCGAGGACCGTGGCCTCGCGGCGGAACCGCGCCGCGAACGAGACGTCGTCGAGCAGCGCGGGAAGCAGGACCTTCACGGCGACCTGCCGTCTGAGCACGTCGTCGTCGGCACGCCAGACCTCCCCCATGCCACCGCCGCCGATCCGCTCGGCCAGTGTGTACCGGTCCCCGAGGACCGTCCCCCGCCCCCACATATCTGCCCCTGTCCCGGTTCGCTGGTGGTCAGCCAAAGTCCGTCCGGCTGAGGATACTTGGGCGCTAGCGAGCTTCCACGTCCCCGTCGGACATCGTGATCAATCGTGATCAATCGTGATCGGACGACGCTAGCGGAGCCGTTCGGGGGTCCAGTTCAGCCGCCCCGTGTGGATCAGCCGGAGTTGGCGACGGGCGGTACGCGTGACCGCCGCCCACTCCTCGCCCTCCGGGCCGGCGGCCAGGTAGGCGGAAACCGTCATCACCATGTGGTCGACGTACAGGCGTGCCAGCATGAGCAGGTCGTCCCCGCTCCAGCCCGCACTCAGCGGATCGGCGCCCAGGCGTTCGGCCACCTCGTCGGCGAACGCGTCGAGCTGGCCCGCCACCGCCTCGCGCACCCGGCGCACGCCGCCGTGCCGTTCCCGCACGATGAACCGGATGTGCCCGGGGTACTCCCGTACGAGTTCGGCCATCAGGCCCACGGTCGTGTCGATCCGCTGCTCCGCGTCTCCGGAGGCGGTGAGGGTCGAGCGGACGGTGCCGTGCAGGCTCTGCAACGCCTCGTCCACCAGCGCGATGCCGAGCTCTTCGGTGTCGCGGAAGTGCCGGTAGAAGGCTGTCGGGGTGACTCCCGCGACGCGGGTCACCTCCCGCAGGCCGAGGCTGCCGAGGCCCTGCTCCTCCAGCAGCGACAGCGCTGCGTCCAGCAAGGCCCTGCGGGTTTTGTGCCGTTGGGCCTGGCGTGCCCCGATGGTCTCACTCATGACGAAAAGTCAACCCCCGATTCCCCGAATCCCCGCGCTTGCATTTAGACTGAGCAGTCAGTGCACAACTGTCTCCTATTTTTGGAGTGAGCACGATGGAGGTAGCACGATGCTCTTCCTGATAGCGGCCCTCATGCTGATGGGGGTCGTCCTGGGAACCGTGGCCCATGTGCCCGTCGACATATCCCTCGCCGCCACCGCCGCGATCGCCTGCTGGCTGCTGGTCTTCGCGGTGCGCGAGCGGACCACCCGGCGCCACCGACCGACCGGCCGACAGGAAGGACGATCATGAATTCCCGCGGTACCGCGCTCCCCGCCCCCGTCGTCCGTCAGGCCGACGGCATGGCGGTGGCCTCGTTCGTGTTCGGCCTGATCGGCCTCCTCGCGATGAACCTGTTCCTCGGGCCGACCGCGATCGTCCTCGCCGCCCTCGCCCTGCACCGCGGTACGAGCCGTCCCGGGCGCGCCCGGCTCGGTCTCGCCCTGGGCGTCGCCGACCTCGTCGTCCTCGCCTGGGTGGTCAGCGCGGACCAGACCTGGTCGTGGAGCATCTGACCGCCGGACCCTGACACCCTCACACCGCCGGCCCGCCGGGCGGCCCCGCTACGGCAGCGGGGCTCCGCGGGCGGCGATCCACAGCTCGTACCACTCCTCGTGCGTGAGGTCCGGTTCGCGCAGCGCCGCGTCGCGGCAGGCCCGGATCCGCTCGGGGCGGCCGCTGCCCACGACGGGGGCCACCCGTGCGGGATGCCGCTGCAGCCACCACAGCAGTACCGTCTGCGGCGTCGTGCCCTTGGCATCGGCCAGCGACCGCACGAGGCGGGCCGTTGCATGCTGCTCGGGGCTCTCCTGCCGGCCGGTGAACCGGCCCTGCGCCAGCGCGCCCCAGGCCTGGAGGCGGACACCGTTCTCCAGGCAGTACTCGAGCGTCCCGGCCGGGAAGCCGTTGCCCGCCGCCGCGGCCGTGTTGACGACGACGCCGTCCTCGAGCCAGTCCCGCCGGTCCAGGCTCATCTCCAACTGGTTGGCGACCAGCGGGAACTCCAGATGCCGCTGGAGGGCGGCGATCTGCGCGGCGTTCATGTTCGAGACGCCGAACCGGCGGACCAGTCCTTGGTCCCGCAGCGAGGTGAGGGCCGCCGCGATGTCCTCCGGGGCGGCCAGCGGGTCGGGCCGGTGCAGGAGCAGCACGTCGATGACGTCGGTGCGCAGGCGGCCGAGGCTCTCCTCGACGCGCCGGACGACGGAGGGGCCGCGCAGGTCGTACATGCCCGGGAGGTCGCCGTCCGCCAGCCGGATCCCGCACTTCGTCTGGAGCACGATCCGCTCGCGGAGGCCGGGGGTGCGGGCCATGACCTCTCCGAAGACGGCCTCCGCCTTGCCGCGCCGGTAGATGTCGGCATGGTCGAAGGTGTCGATTCCGCTGTCCAGCGCCGCCGCGATCGCCGCCTCCGCCTCATCGATGTCGGCGGGGCCGTACGTATCGGTGTCCCAGCTGCCGCCGAGCGCCATGCATCCGTACAGCAGCCGGGTGCCGTCCTTCTCCGGTGGTGTGATCGCCATCCGGCCACCCTACGAGGTCGCTGCGCCGCCCCGTATCCGGGCTCCGCGGGCCGGCGTCCGGGCCGCCGGCTTCGTGGCGGGCCGGGGGCGCGGGGCTTCCACGGGCTTCTTCTGCGGCGGAGGTGTCCTGGGCGGGTAGGAGGGCGGCACCTTCGGTCCGCTCGCACGGGTCGGCTTCGTAGTCATGCCACCACGCTACGGGCCGGGCCGCGTCCCCGGGCCGGGGGCGGCCGCCCGAGGTGACGGCTCGGCCCACCACCGCGCGGGCGTCGCGGTGGTGGGCCGGAGCGGCTGCTGTGCTGCCGGCGTTACGGGGCCATCTCGTACGCCCCGGACAGCGCCTCGACACGGTCCCACACCCGGGCGGAGCGGGCTGCGTCGATGACCGGACGCCGGATCGCGCCCATGGCCCAGTCCTGCTGCTCCTCGGTGGCGGAGTCCTTGCCGTGCAGCTCGACGGAGTGCGCGGAGAAGTCGCGGACGAGGACCGCGAACAGCTCGTCCAGCACGTCCTCGTCCAGGCCGGTCAGCTGCGCCTGCTCCAGGATCAGCTGGCCGTGGACGACCAGCGCGAAGAGCTGGCCGACGGCGAGCAGGAGGTCCAGGTCGCGGCTCTGCTCCTCGTCGGGGGCCGCGGTGGTGACGAACGTGCACAGCGCGTCCGCCTGCTCGCGGAAGCGGGCGACGTTGGGCAGGGCCGCGTACGCGTCGAAGGCGGGGCGCCAGTCGTGGAAGCGTACGGAGCCGAGGCCCCGGGCCGGGCCCTGCCGGAAGAGGAAGTCGTCGTCGGCCGCGTCGAGGCGGGTCGGGACGGGCGCGTACTCGGCGGGGTCCAGCAGGTGGTTGCGCATGAACTTGAGGATCAGCGCGAGGTTGACGTGGACCGTCCCCTCCAGCTTGGGCAGCCCGCGGATCTCGACGGCGGCCTGGGCGAAGTAGTTGTCCTTCTCGAAGCCCTTGGCGGCGATGACGTCCCACATCAGGTCGACGACCTTCTCGCCCTCCGTGGTCACCTTCATCTTCGTCATCGGGTTGAAGAGGAGGTAACGGCGGTCGTCGGGGCCCGCGGTGCGGAAGTAGTCGACGGCGCGGTCACTGAACAGCTTCATCCCGACGAGACGGACGTACGCGTCGGTCAGCTCACGGCGCACGTGCGGGAAGGCCGTGACGGGGCGGCCGTACAGGATGCGGTTCTGCGCGTGGGTGACGGCCTCGTACATCGCGTGCTCGCAGATGCCGATCGAGGCGGTGCAGAGGTTGAACTTGCCGACGTTGACGGTGTTGAGGGCGGCGTCGAAGGCGGCGCGGCCGGTGTGCAGGACGTCCTCCGGGCCGACCGGGTAGTCCTCGAGGCGGAACTCGCTGACGTACTTGGAGGAGTCGACGACGTTCTTCACCAGGTGGTAGGCCGGGTGGCGGCTGTCGGCGGCGAAGAAGACGTAACCGTCCGGGCCCTCGACGTCGGTGCGGCGGCCGAAGACGGAGACGAGAGCGGCTGCGTTGCCGTTGCCGATGTAGTACTTGGAGCCGGTGGCCCGGAATCCGCCGTTCCCGTCGGGCTCCAGCAGCATGTCGGTGGAGTAGATGTCGGCGCCGTGCGCCTTTTCCGACAGGCCGAAGGCGGAGACCTCGCCCTGGGAGAGGAGTTCGGCGGCGCGGGCGCGGACGGCGGCGTTGTCGCTCTGCCAGACGGGGCCGAGGCCGAGGATGGTCACCTGCCACGCGTACCAGTAGTCGAGGCCGTAGAACCCGAAGATCTCGTTGAGGGCGGCGATCCGGGCGGTGTCCCAGCGCTTGTCGGCGTGGCCGTCGGCGGCGGAGGCCGGGGTGAGGAAGGTGGCGAACAGGCCTTCCTTGGCGGAGAAGGCGAGGAAGTCGCCCAGCCAGGCGCGCGTGCGGTAGTCCTCGATCAGCTTGCGCTTGCCGCGCTCCTCGAACCAGTCGACGGTGGCGCGCAGCAGCCTGCGGGTCTCGGGGTCGAAGTGCTGCGGGTCGTAGGTGCGCGGGTTGAACAGCAGGGCGTCGGCCATGGAGGTCCGCCTTCCGAGGGTCGGGTCGAGGGGTGAAGGGTGCTGGTTCCGGACGCGGGGAGGGGAGGGTTCAGCTGCGCGGGCGGTGCGCGGCGAGCCGGTGGACGGTGGCGAGCACGTCGTCGAGCCAGGCGATCGTCATGCGTTCGTACGCGATGCCGCCGCGGAGCACGACGTGCTGCAGTTCCTGGCCGGCGTCGGGTGGTGCGGGGGCCTCGGGCCCGGTGAAGTCGCGCAGTTCCCCGGCGAGGTAGTGGGCGAGTCGGTCGCGGTGGACCTGGCGGTGCCGCTCGACCTCGTGGACGAGTGCGGCCGGGTCGTCGAAGGCGGCTCCGCGGATCTTCACGGCGAGGTCGTGCCGGAGGCTCTCGGGTTCGATCGGCTCGTGCAGCCACCGGGAGAGGGCGGCGCGGCCGGGGCCGGCGACGGAGTACTCCTTCTTGTCCGGCCGGCCCTGCTGCTCCACCTCACGGACGGCGAGCAGGCCGTCGGCCTCCATGCGCTTGAGGACGCGGTAGATCTGCTGATGGGTGGCGGTCCAGAAATAGCCGATGGACCGCTCGAAGCGCCGGGCCAGCTCGTAGCCTGAACCCGGCTTCTCCAGCAGCGAGACGAGGATCGCGTGTTCGAGCGCCATACCCCCGATCCTTCTATGCAACTCGTTGCATAGACAAGCCGCAGCGCCCGGGTGAGACGCGGCTCACGCACGGCCGGCGGGGCGGCCCGCACCCGGAAGCGGGACCGGATGGACACGTCCGGGCCACTCACGGCGGCGCGCCACCGCGGCGAACGCCTCACAGCTCCGGCACTCTAGCCGTCACCTGTGACATGTGAAATATTACCTGCGCTTCGACCGAACTCACCGAAAGGTCAGCCACGTTGCGCAGACTCCCCGCGGTGGTAGCGGCGATATCCCTCGCCCTCCTCGCCACCCCCGCGCTCGCCGCGCCCGCCCCGCCGCCCCCCGCGGCGCGGCCGGCCCCCGAACTCTCTCCCGCCCCGCCGCCCGCCCCGCTGGAGCTCCAGCGCCAGACCCTGCGCCGTCAGGCGCTCGAGGGCGTCGCCTCCGGCGCCACCGCGGCGGAGGCGGACGGCACGCTCCCCCGCCGGGCCGCGGTCGGCAAGCGGTACGTCGAACTCGCCCAGGAGCGCAAGGACAAGGTCTTCGTGATCCTCGCCGAGTTCGGCGATCAGGTCGACACGACCACCGAGTTCGAGGGCAAGCCGCGCTTCGGCGGCACGCCGGGCCCCCGCCACAACACCATCGGCAAGCCCGCGAAGAGCGACAACCACACCCTGTGGCGCAAGGACTTCAGCCAGGCCTACTACCAGCAGCAGTTCTTCGGCACCGACCCCGGCGCCGTCACCCTCCGCAACTACTACCGGCTGCAGTCCTCCGGCCGCTACGACATGGACGGCCAGGTCAGCGACTGGGTACGGCTGCCGTGGAACGAAGCCCGGTACGGGACCGACAACTGCTCCGAGCCCGGCCAGTGCCGCACCAACTGGGACCTCGTACGCGACGCCACCAACGCCTGGTACCACACCGAGCGCGCCAAGGGCCGTACCCCGGAGCAGATCAAGGCCCAGCTGGCCGAGTACGACGTATGGGACCGCTACGACGCCGACCACGACGGCGACTTCGACGAGCCGGACGGCTATCTCGACCACCTCGTCGTCGTCCACGGGGGCAAGGACCAGACCTGGGGCGGCGGCGAACAGGGCAAGGACGCCGTGTGGGCGCACCGCTGGTTCGCGTACTGGGACCAGGCCGGCAGCGCGGGTCCTGCGGACAACAAGGCGGGCGGCACCCCGGTCGGCGACTCCGGCATCTGGGCCGGCGACTACCTGACCGGCGGTGAGAACAGCGGGGTCGGCCTGTTCGCCCACGAGTTCGGGCACGACCTCGGGCTGCCCGACCTGTACAGCTCCGACGGGGACAACAGCGTCAACTTCTGGTCGCTGATGTCCTCGGCCTCCTACCTCGGCAAGGGCCGGAACACCACCGGCGACTACCCCGGCGACCTCGACCCCTGGAGCAAGCTGCAACTGGGCTGGCTCGAATACACCGAGGCCGACGCGGGCCGCAAGACGCGCGCCGTGCTCGGGGTATCCGGTTACAACACCGAGGATCCACAGGCGTTGTTGGTGCATCTGCCGCCGTCGGTGACCCGCACCGATCTGGCCGACCCGTACGAGGGCGCCAGCCAGTGGTGGAGCGGCACCGGCGACTTCATGGACAACACCCTGACCCGGACGGCCGACCTCTCGGGCGCGGGGCAGCCGGCCCGGCTCGACGCCCGGGTCTGGTACGACATCGAGCAGGACTTCGACTTCCTGACCGTGGAGGCCTCGACGGACGGCGGCACGAGCTGGTCGCCGCTGCCGGGCACGGTCGGCGGCGCGGCGATCCCGGCGAAGGGGATCTCCGGCACCTCGAGCGGCTGGACCGAACTCGCCGTGCCGCTGGACGGGTTGGCCGGACGCAGCGTCCAGCTGCGCCTCCGGGTGACCTCGGACGGCAACACGCACGGCAAGGGCGTCACGTTCGACGACATCCGGATCACGGCGGGTGAGCGGGAGGTGCTGCGCGACGGCGCCGAGCAGGGCTCGAACGGCTGGAACGCGCTGAAGTGGTCCCGTACGCAGGGCCGTACGGGCACCGCGGAGCACCCGCGGGCGTACCTGGTCGAGAACCGGCGCTACACCGGGTACGGGGCCTACCTCAAGACCGGCCCGTACAACTTCGGCGCCGGGAACGACTCGGTGGAGTTCTACCCGTACCAGCAGGGTGTGCTCATCTGGCTGTGGGACACGGCGTACAGCGACAACACCACGAAGGCGCACCCGGGCGCGGGGATGCTGCTCCCCGTCGACGCGCGACCGGAGCCGCTGCGCAACGCCGACGGGACGCTGCTCAACGCACGGGCGCAGACCTTCGACGCGACGTTCTCGACGCGCCCGAGCGACGAGATCGTGCTGCACAAGGCGGGCGTACCGGTGCTCATTCCGGCGCGGCCGGGTGTCCCGGTCTTCGACGACCGGCGGGGCGGCTACTGGAACGCCGACCTGCCGCAGGTGGGCGTGAAGGTACCGGACACCGGGACCCGGATCGCCGTGGTGAAGGAGGCTTCCGGGGGCGCCCTGACCACGGTCCAGGTCAGCCCGTCCCCCTGACGCACGGCCGCAGGACCGGTCCTCTCGGCGTTGGGGCGCCGAGAGGACCGGAGCGAGGCTCCGACAGCGCGCGGAAGCGCAGCACCAGCTTCTGCACCGGATGGAGCAGCACCTGCTCGCCGCCGCAATCGCCACGGCCACGGCCACCACCACGTTCCGGACCGGCCGCCCCTGCTCCTGACCAGCGCTCGGCCGCCTGGGAGCGCCGGCCGCGGCTGGTGCCGGCTCCGGCAGCCGGGCGGTGACTCAGTCGCCGCGGGCGGTGAAAGGGCCGCCGGTGCCGAAGGCCAGTTCGGCGAAGCGGCCGCCCATGCGGCGGTGGGTGGCGGCGTCCGGGTGGAGTTGGTCGGGCAGCGGGAGGTCGGCGAAGTCCGCCTCGCCGTACAGCTCGCGGCCGTCGGCGTAGTGCAGGTGGTGGTCGTCGGCCGCCCGTTGTTCCACGATGCGGGCCAGCTCCTCGCGGATGACGTTGAGCGTCAGCTTCCCGGTGACACGCTCGGCGGGGTCTCCCGCGGCCCGGAACTGCAGCCTCCCGGCTCCGAGGGTGCTGAAGTCCGGCGCGGTGGGGCCGGGGGTGTCCTCGTGGATGGGGCACAGGATGGGCGAGACCACCAGCAGCGGCGTGGTGGGATGCCCCTCGCGGACGGTGTCGAGGAAGCCGTGCACCGCGGGGGTGAACGCGCGCAGACGCATCAGGTCCATGTTGACCAGGTTGAGGCCGATCTTGACGCTGATCAGGTCCGCGGATGTGTCCCGCATCGCCCGGGCGGTGAACGGATCCAGCAGGGCGCTGCCGCCCAGCCCCAGGTTGACCAGCTCCACACCGCCGAGCGAGGCGGCCAGTGCCGGCCAGGTCGTGGAGGGGCTCGCGGCGTCCGAGCCGTGGCTGATCGAACTGCCGTGGTGCAGCCACACCCTGCGGCTCCCCTGGGGTACGGGCTCGACGGGGGCGTCCGTGCGCAGGGCGACGAGCTCGGTGATCTCGTTGTACGGCAGCCAGATCTCGACGTCCTTCGGCCGGTCGGGCAGACCGGTGAACCGTACCGTGCCGACCGGCCCGGGGCGGGTCTCCGCGGACCCGGTGGCCATGTCGACCATGAGGACGTTGCCGCCGGTCACACCGGACTGCCCGGCCAGGCGGCCGTCGACCAGGAGGTCGTACACGCCGTCGGGGCGGGGCGGTGCGCCCGCGTAGGCCGGCTTCGTCCGGAGCGTGTCCAGCTCAACGACGGTGGCCCGGGTGCGGAACACCAGCCGCACACCGGAGGGCTGGGCCTCCGCCATGGCCAGC
Source organism: Streptomyces katrae (assembly GCF_000717655.1). Classification (GTDB taxonomy): domain Bacteria; phylum Actinomycetota; class Actinomycetes; order Streptomycetales; family Streptomycetaceae; genus Streptomyces; species Streptomyces katrae_B. Next base: position 465,334 of record NZ_JNZY01000010.1, on the reverse strand, counting down.
TGCCCGTCGGTGCACTGGGCGCGGGCCCGGGCCGGCAGCCGGTGCGGGAGCAGACCGTGCTCGGTGCGCTCCAGGTCGAGGGCGCCGCGCAGGAGTTCCGCGCTGAGGGGTGTGGTGGTCAGATCGTCCATGATCTCAGCCTGTCAACCTGACACCGGATCCGCACATCAGTTTGTGCCGGTTCGGCCGGCCGAGGTGGAGCGGTCCGGGCACACTCGGTCGGGCTGGGAGTTGAACACGCCCTTGAGGAGGGTCCCGTACCGGCTGTCGGCCGGGACGGCGGCGCTGATGTCGAAGGCGAGGGTGTGCAGGCCGGGGAGGAAGACGGCCTCCTGGAGGTCGTGGAACCCGTACGCGAGGACGCCCGCCGCGACGACGAGTGCTTGCCGTGGGACGGCACGGCGGAGCCGCCCGTGCCGGGGCTGCCGGGGGCGGACCTGCCGTGGAGGACCGCGACGGTACCGCCGGCCACGGCGGCGCCCAGCGCCGGACCGCGTCCTGGCGAACGCCGGGCGGGAAGGTCGGACTCAGGTGCTCCCGGGGAGGGCAAGGCGGCAGGGCCGCGACAGACCGCAGTGATGGCAGACGACACGGCCGTCTACCGCGGCGCCTGCGGCGGCGGCAACAGCCTGATGTCACATACGTTTCGCCGCGGCCAAAGCCCTTGCGGCGGTCAGCCACGTCAGGGCGTAGAGCCAGCCGCCGAGCACGTCCGTGGGCCAGTGCACCCCGAGGTAGATCCGGGACAGGCCGACGGAGATGGCCCAGCAGGCCGCCAGGGCCCAGCAGAACCGGGCGGTGGCCGGAGTCGCCGTACGCCATGCGGCCCAGCCCAGCAGCCCGGCCACGATCACCGAGGTGGTGGCGTGGCCCGAGGGGAAGGCGGACCACGTGGCGAGCACGGCCCAGTCGGCGAGGGGCGGACGCGGCCGCGCCACGCCGTAGAGGACGGCGTGGCGCACGACCTGGACGAGCACCAGAAAGCCGAGCGCGCCCGCGGCAGTCATCACCCGGCCGCGGGAACCCCGGCCCGCGATGAGCCCGGCGGCGACGGCGCACGCGTACGGGACGGGACCGCTGCCGGTTGCCGTGAAGCCGCGTGCAAGGGCCACCGGGAAGGAGGAGCGGTGCTGCACCGACCACCGGTGCCAGCTCTCGTCGAGGGCGTACGGGGTGCCGTGCCGGGCCACGACCAGGGCGGTGAGCAGTGCGAACAGTGCGGCGCACAGCACTGCGGCCAAGGCCCAACGGGTCGGCGACGGCGCCTGGCCGGTCTTCATCAGGAGGCGATCCGCGGCCGCGGCCGCGGCGTGGCGCCCGAGAGAGCGGCTGCCATGGGGAACAACTCCCGTGCGGTGAAGGGGTGAGAGCCCGTCTACGGAACTGTAGACGATCGAGGTACGCAGTATTCCCCGGCCGACACGAACCGGACCGGCCCAGGGTGAGGCAGCCCCCGACCGTACGCGAGGTCAGGGCTCGAGGGCCGGAAGACCAGCGAGCCCCGTGTCGCGCATGATGCGGTCGACGGTGTCCGACAGGGAGCTGTCGGCGTCGATGACCGTCTCGACGGGTCCGGGCAGCAGGTCGAGCGGCCGGTACCAGTCGCGCATCTCGTTCTCCCCGTACTCGCCCGCCTGGGGCTTGGTGGCGTGCCGGGCCAGGGTCTCGTGGAAGGGGACGTCCAGGTAGTAGCCGTGGGTCGGCCCGCGGTGTTCCTCGCGCAGCCGGTGCAGCATGGCCCCGTAGTGCTCGGTGTAGAGGATCCCCTCGAGGACGACGTGGTAGCCGGCGTCGAGCGAGTAGCGGGCGACGACGTCGATGAGGCCGATGTTCGCGGCCGCGGGCCGGTCGCGTTCACGCAGCACGACCCGGCGCAGATTGTCCTGCCCAACCAGGGCCACGCCACGGCCGAACCGTTCCCGGATCCCCGCGGCGACGGTCGACTTCCCCGACGCCGAGTTGCCTCGCAGCACGATCAGCCGGGTCTGTGCGGTGCCCACCATCATCTGGGGGACGCTACCAAACCACGGCGATCGCAAGCGGCGCTATCCGATGGCGACCACGCGGGCCCACGCGGGCGGCGAGTCCGGCACGTATTCGGGGTCGTCCTCGTCCCACGACTGGTGCCGGGGAAAGAGGCCGACCACCGTCCGGCACGCCGGTCGTGTACTCGGCCAGGGGGTCTGCCCGTCCGTCAGGACCACGATGACGTCCGGCCGGGCTCCCGCCCGGAGGGCCTTCGCGAAGCCGCTGCGCAGATCCGTACCCCCACCCCCCACCAGCGCGATTCCCTCGGCACGGCACAGGGGATGGGCGATGCGGGCCGCCGCGTCGCACGCCACCACGGTGACCAGGTCCCGACGGCCGCCCACGGCACGGCTGATCGCGGCGACCTCCAGGAGCGCGCTGCCCAGCTCGGCGTCGCTGACGGAGGCGGAGGTGTCGATGACCACGGAGACCCGGGGCGGCCTGCGCCGCAGGCTCGGCAGAACGGTGCCGGGCAGCCCGGCCGAGCGCCGCGACGGGCGGCCGTACGAGTAGTCCTCGCCCGCGCCGGAACCGGAGGCCGCCGAACGGACCGCCGCTCCCAGCAACTCCCGCCACGGCTGCGGCGGGTGGAAGGCTTCCTCCGCCCAGCGCTTCCACCCCTTCGAGGCACTTCCCGGGCGGCCCCTGATGCCTTGCGCCACCCGGAACCGCACCGCGTCCCGCTCCTGCTCGCTGAGTCCGTGCGCGCCGTCCTCCCCGAGGTCCCATTCCCGTTCCAGTCCGTCGACGCCGCTGCCGCAGTCCAGCCAGGCCATGTGCTGCGTACGGGGCCCGAGCGTGAACTGGCGCAGGTAGTCCTCCATGAGCTGCCCCTCGGACAGCCCCAAGGACAGCGGATCGACCGCGTCTTCCGGCCGGACCAGCCCGTCGCCGAAGACGTCGTCGTTGATCTCGCAGTCCGCGGCGATGTTCATCCGCAGCCGCTCCCCCGGGCCGGTCAGTCCGCGTTCCCGGGCGACCCGGTCGCTACGGCCGTGGTGGTCGCGCAGCAGGTGCGACACCTCGTGCACCCACACCCCGGCGAGTTCCTCCACCGGCATGCGGTCCACGAACGCGGGTGAGACGTAGCACCGCCAGTGCCGGTCGACGGCCATCGTCGGTACCCGCCGAGACTCGACGGTGTGCAGGGCGAACAGCGCGGTCGCCAAGTAGGGCCGGACCCGGGCGGCGTGCAGCCGGGCGGCGAAGAGCTTGTCGAGGTCCAGCGCCTCCGGTGCCGCCCCGGTCATCGTCGGCCCTTCGTGCCCGCGGCGGCCCGGGCGGCCGCCTGGTCCGCCCGTCGGGAGAGGGACACCGCTCCGGCGAGCCGTTCGATCGCGGCCGGTACGTCCCACTCCTCGCGGCGCAGCGAGGCGAGCGTGGACGCGGGGACGACCACCAGGTCCGGGGCTCCCGTCTCCAGCGCCCGGACCAGGAGCGCCCATGCCGCGTCCCAGCGGGTCCTGTCCGGGCGCTTGCGGACCGCTTCCACCACGCCGTCGAGTACGGCTTGGCGCAGATCACCCCGCTCGGGCAGGACCGCGCCCGCCGGATCGGCGAGCAGGACCTCGGGGTCGGGGAGGTCCATCCGGTCCAGGCTCGCCAGCAGCTCCAGCCCGGGGCCGTCCCCCACCGTGCCCCTGACCAGCAGGGACAGTACGTCCCGGGAGGAGCCGGCGGCGGTCGCGAAGGCGATCAGGCTCAGGGTCATCTCCCAGCTGCGAGGTGACGGCCAGGGGCCGCCCCGGCGGGTTTCACCACTGGGCAGCCGGTGTACGAGCCCGGGGCGCGCGGCGAGGAGCCCGCACACCGCGCGGCGGGCGAAGTCCACGGCCCGCGGCAGCATCGAAGGGTCGAGCCGTGGCAGTGTGGCCCGGGGCCACGTCCCGCCGAGGCCGCGTACGACGACGTCGTGGTCGTGGGTCCACTGGAGGTGGACGAAACGGTTCGCCAGCGGCGGGCTCAGCTCCCAGCCGTCGGCCGCCGAGGACCGCGGATTGGCCGCGGCCACGATCCGGACCCCGGGCGGCAGTTGGAGGGCGCCGATCCGCCGCTCGAGGACGAGGCGGAGCAGGGCGGCTTGGACGGCCGGCGGTGCGGTGGACAGCTCGTCCAGGAACAGCAGCCCCCGGCCGGCTCGTACGAGACGTACGGCCCAGTCCGGCGGGGCCATCGGAACGCCCTGTGCCGCGGGGTCGTCCCCGATGATGGGCAGGCCCGAGAAATCGGACGGCTCGTGGACGCTGGCGATCACGGTGGTCAGGGGAAGGTCCAGCGACGCGGCGAGCTGGGTGAGGGCCGCGGTCTTGCCGATTCCCGGCTCGCCCCACAGCAGTACGGGCAGGTCGGCGGCCACGGCGAGGGTCAGGGCCTCGAGTTGGGTGTCCGGGCGAGGTTCGGTCGTGGTGTCGCGGAGCAGGGTCAGCAGCTCGCCGGCGACGTCGAGCTGGGGGACGTCGTCGGTGGGGTCGGTGGGGGTGCTGCGTACGGCGAACGGGGCGTATGCGGGCATGTTCGATCACCTTTCGTAGGTTCGTGGTGCGCTGGGGGAACGGCGGGTGCGCAGTGCGGTCGCCGGGTCAGCGGCCTGCCGTATGGCGGGGATGCGAGCGGTGCCCGCGGGGGCGGCCGGGGCCCGGGCGGATGCGGCCGGGCCCGGGGCCGGTCAGGCCGGCCCTGAACAGCCCGTACGTGATCCGCTGCCGCGCGGCCGCCTCCAGCTCGTCCCGGAGGGCGCCGTCGCGCAGCAGTGCGTCGGGGCCCAGCAGGCTCTCGACGACGGCCAGCGCACCGGCGGTGTCGCCGTGGTCCAGGCGTTCGCGTACGCCGGTGAGGCAGTCCGGACGCCGGTGTGCCTCGTCGATCGCCTGCAGACAGGGCAGCGGAGTGCCGGTCAGGGCAACCAGCAGTTCCTCCCGGCGGATCTCGGCCGGGTCGTGATCGAGCGGGGCCAGTACCCCGTCGACCAGCCCGATCCGGTGCCGGGCCCCACGACACTCGACGAGGTGCGGTCGGCCGCTGCGTTGCGGGACCCGGGACGGGCCGGTCGGCGCGTGATCCGGTACGAGTGCCGACGCGACCAGCGGGTGCAGCCGGTCGGCGTCGATCGAACCGGTGCGGAGCAGTTCCAGGTCGGGAAGGAGCCAGGTCGCCGCGTCGGGCAGGACCGGGGGCGGGCGGGCGCCAGGGTGCGTGGACGCCGCCGGGATTCGTAGCGCGGGCGGCTTGTTGGCGGCGCTGTCGTCCCGGCCGCCGCTGCCGTCCCTGTCCGCGACGAGGCCCAGGTCCGGGCCCAGGTCCAGGTCCAGCCTCTGCCGGGACCCGAGCCGTACTGTGAAGGTACGGGTGGAACACCCGTCGGCCCGGAGCAGGATCCCCGCCTCGGCCGCCCACCGGTCGACGGCACAGCGGCGCCCCTGCGGCAGGAGCCCGAGCACGTCCGGGTCCGTTGCGGGGGTGGCGTCGGCGGGCAGGGGGGCGGCCCCTGACCGGATGCGGAGCTCATCGGTCCGGCGGGCGTCCCACAGGTGGCGGTGCAGGTCGAGGCGGAACCGGGGGTGGGGGTGGGGATGCGGATGCCGGCGGGCGGCTGCCTCGCGGTGAGATCCGTCCCAGAGCGCGAGGCTGATCCGCTGACCGGCGTCCGCCCACGCCGGCGGCGTCCGGGCCACGAGGTGCACCGGGCGTGCGCCGACGGAACCGGGAGTGTCGTACCGGGCCAGGGAGAGGGTCAGGCCCGGGCGCAGCAGTCCGTCGGGAGCGATCCTGGGCATGTGCCAGCGCAGCAGGTCGGGGACCAGGTTGCGGAGATCGGCCCGGATTCGGGCCGCGAGTTCGCGCCCGTGGGTACGCGCCGTGGAACGCAGGTTGAGATCGACATCGATGCCTGCGGCAGCACATGCCCCGGCCCAGTCGCCGGCAAGGCGGCGGGCGGTCGCAGTCTCGATCATGGACGGCGGCACGGCGAACTCGCGCACGCGCAGCCAGAGGGAGAGGTGCCAGAGGGAGAGAGGGGATTCCTCGTTCGCGGTGTGAGTGGCCATCAGCACTCACCTTGCGCGGACGGGACCCCCATTCTGTGAGCGGTGTGGGTCGTCATCGCGATGACCATACGGGCCCTCGCCCTGGTCTGCCAGGTGTTTTTCTCAGGGCCGTACCGCTCAGCGCGCCACGTGGGCCGCATCCTGCACGAGCGGATGTGCTGCGCGCCCAGGGGGTGGATGCCCCATCACGGTTCACGGCCGTCCCGTAAGCAACTCCGCAAGCCCGTCCACGAATTCGGTGAGCCAGTCCAGTCGCGGTCCGCTGCGGGCGACCCGAAAACCGTGGCGGCGCCCCAGAACGCGGCCTGGACGGCATGGAACTGGGACCAGCGCTGGACGCGCTCCCGGTCGAGTTCCGCGGCCTCGGCGAAGACGTCCAAGACGCGATGGACGGCCTTGCGCGGGTCATCCGCTTCAAGGAGCGCCAGGGCACGTGACTTGAGCAGTGTGCCGCCGTCGTAGGCGGGGTCTCCCACGTAACCCTTGGGATCGACGGCCAGCCACGGCTCGCGGTCGGCGCGCAGGATGTTCCGGGCATGGAGGTCGCCGTGGATGAGGGTGTCCGGCTGGGCCCGGCCCAGCTCGCGAACGGTCGCCACGGCGGCGTCCACCACGTGATCCCGCAGGGTGTGAGCCAGCTCCTCGGCATCCTTGCGCAGCTGCTCCTCCCAGGCGTCGGCCTGCTCTTGCAGCCGAGGCAGGCCGGAGGGTGCGGGGACGGCCAGGCGGCGATTGAGCCGCCCGGCGACCGTCACCACCTCGTCGCCGTCGTCGATCTCCGCCAAGGTCGACGCCTGGATACGTTCCGGCAACATCGCGAACTGCTCGTCGTCGCGCTCGTACAGCACGACGGCCCCGCGCCCACCCCACGCGGCGAACGCGTCCGGCTCATGCACGTTGCCGGGGTGCGGAAAAGACACCTTGAGCACAGCGGTGCCCTCAGCCCGCCGTTGCACCGGAACGATGACGCCAACGCCCCCGTGCATGACCTCCCCGTCCGGCACGCAGCCCCAGCGCCCCAGCAACTCATCCACGATCCGGGGCAGTTCGGCGAGCCACTTCACCCCGGCATCGCCATCGCGCTCGACCGTGCTCCGCGCGAACTCCTCCGGCATCGCGATCACCCGGGCACCTTACCGCCGGCCCCGCCCCGAGTCGCATCGCCCGCAGGAGGCACACGCCGTGCTCCACCTCGCGAAGGCCGGCTACACCAACGGCGATGTGCTCACCGTGGACGGCGGATGTCACACCCTCCGACGGCCGGCTCTCACCGGGACCGGTGTGCCACGAAGACGCACGTTCCCCAGAAGGCGTTCACCGGATCCGTGGGCCGGATGGCCCGATCCGTGGTGAAGCCGTGCTCGGCGAGGAGGCGCACCCAGCCGGATACGGAGTACATGTGCCGGACGGTCCACAGGGACCGGGCGGGACCTGTGCGTACGAGCATCCGCCGGCGCCCCTCCGGCATCCCCGGCGACCGGGTGAGGCACGAGAAGACGAGGCGACCGCCGAGGCGGATGCGGTGGGCGAGGACGGGCAGCAGGTCTTGCGGATCTGCGAACCACATGGCTCCGAAGACGGAGTACGCGATGTCGAGGTCGGGCAGGTGCGCGGCCGCGGTGACCGCATCCCCGAGCCACCACTCGACCTGGTCCACGTCGGCGAACGTGAACGCGGCGTCACCGAGGCGGACCGGCGACACGTCGATGCCGAAGCCTCGGGCGATCCCGCACCCGGCCAGGCCCGCCAGGTGCCGGCCCTGCCCGCAGCCGAGCTCGGCGACCATGGCGCCTCGTACGTCACCGAGGAGTTCCGGCCCCGGTCCCGGGGCCGGACGGAACAGCCAGTCCAACCGCCTGGGCGTCGGGGGCCGGCTGCTGACGATGGCGTCCCACGTCCGGGCGTTCAACGCCGCGTCATGACCGCCGCGTGTGGTCCGGTCCACGGTTGGTACCTCCTCGGTGGGCGAGCACACCTTGCACCTGCGTACGGGGTCCGAGGTGCCGGACGTCTCGTCGCGTCGGCAGTGTACGAAGTCCGCTCGGTGGGGATGCTGCCCAGCCTCATCGCCGGCACCACTCGGGCCGGCAGCGGCAGCATCGGTGCAGGGACGAGGACCGCGGGTGGGTCCCGCACGGTCACCGTGCCCGACAGCTTCACGGGCTTGACCCGGGTACGCCGCTGGTGACGCGCCGCGCTACGGCCCTCCCGTGGGGAGTGCGGGAGGGCCGTGTGCCCGGGATGGTCCGGAGCCACACCATATGCGCGGGTACGCGCAACGCGACAGGCATATGACAAGAGAACTTCCGGAGAGCGGTCGATGCGACTCAGGTCGCAGGACCGACCCGACCCGAGGGTGACGCCACGGCGCCCGAGCGCCTTGACGATGGCGACGTGAAGGCGATGAGCACATACGTCCAGATGTCCCTCTGGGAAGCCCTCCTGGTGCTGGGAGCAGTCGTGCTGGTCCTGGCGCGGTGGCTTCCGCCCGGGCTCCGCAGACCGGTCACCGTCGCCGCTCCGGCGGTCGCCGTGGGGGCCGGGGCGGTGCTCGGCGTGATCGGGCTGCGCTGGCAGATGGTGCCGGTGCTGGCCGGCGCGGCGGTCGCCCTCCCCTTCGCCCTGTCGCCGCTGCTGCGAGGGCGTACCGGGCGGGCGGCGCGCAGGGCTCCGTGGTGGCTGGCGCTCCCGGGATCGGTGGTGTGCCTTGCACTGATCGCCGTGGGCCCGGCAGCGGTCTGGGCCCTGCCCACCCCGGCGTTCCCCGAGCCGACCGGATCGTTCGCGGTCGGCACCACCGTGCTGGAGCTGACCGACCCCGAGCGCCCCGAGACCGCCACCGCCGCACCCGAGGACCGGCGTACGGTCGTCGCCCAGTTCTGGTACCCGGCCCGGAAGGACACCGCGGGGACCGGCCGCGCCCAGTACCTCGGACGCACCGCACACGAGGCGCGCGTGGTCTCCGACGCCCTCGCGGACTACGCCGGTCTCCCCCGCATCCTGCTGGACGCCCTCCCGCGCGCCCACACGCAGGCGGCGTTCGACGTACCCGTGGCCGGCGGCGGAGAAGGGTTCCCCGTCGTGCTGTTCTCCCCGGGCCTGGGCGGGGTCCGTACGCAGAACACGGCCTGGGCAGAGGAACTGGCCGGCCACGGCTACGTCGTCGTCGGCCTCGACCACCCCTACGACTCCGCCGCCGTCGTGCTCACCGAGGGCCGCACGATCCGTACGAACGTCTCGGCGACCGGCGACGACGCCGAGGACGAGAAGCGGGCGGCCGGCTGGACGGCGGTCCGCGCCGCGGATCTCAGCTTCATACGCACCCAGCTGGGCCGCATCCACAGCGGCGAGATCGCCGGACCGCTCACCGGACACCTCGACACCGGCCGCGTCGTCGCAGCCGGCCACTCCCTCGGCGGCGCCGCGGCCCTGCAGGCGGCCCGCCAGGACCCCCGGTTCGCCGCCGTCATCGACCTGGACGGCGCTCCCCACGACCCGGCGCCGCAGCCCTTCCCCCAGCCGGTACTCGCACTCACCCAGGCCATCGGCCCGGACACCGACCCGGATTACCTCCCGCGCCTCACCCGTGTCCTCGACCTCGGCACCGCCACGAGCTACCGCCTCACCGTCCCCGGAGCCGCACACCTCACCTTCACGGACGCACCCCTCTACCTGCCGCCCCTCCCCTCGCTCGTCGGCTCCCTGGACCGCACAGCGGGCCCACGCATCACCGCCGCCGCGAGCCTCGCCTTCCTCGACAGCACCCTGCGCCACACCGCCGGCGACCCGGCCACAGCCCTGTCCGCGTACGGCACCCTCGTCGTCCACCGCCCGGGCGGGGGCCCCAAGTCCACTGCCTGAACAGTCCGTTGATCTCCCGGCGGGCCTTACGCGCGGCACATATGCTCCCCCCTTACGTCAGTACCTCCAGCCGTAAGGGGACCGCCGCGTGAGTGTCCGTATTCAACCCTCCTCTCAGGTCGACGAGACGGCCGAACTCGGGGACGGGACCACGATCTGGGATCTGGCCCAGGTACGGGAGGACGCGCGGCTCGGGCGCGACTGCATCGTGGGGCGGGGGGCGTACGTCGGACCCGGCGTACGGATCGGCGACAACGTGAAGCTGCAGAACTACGCACTCGTCTACGAGCCCGCCGAACTCGGCGACGGGGTGTTCATCGGCCCGGCCGCCGTGCTCACCAACGATTTCTCTCCGCGGGCCGTCCACCCCGACGGCCGGCAGAAGCGCGGCGGCGACTGGGAGGCAGCCGGTGTCGTGGTCGCCGAAGGGGCCTCCCTGGGGGCCCGTTCCGTGTGTGTGGCCGGGGTGCGCATCGGTCGCTGGGCGCTGGTCGCGGCAGGCGCCGTGGTGTCCCGGGACGTACCGGACTTCGCACTGGTCGCAGGGGTACCGGCCCGCCGCATCGGCTGGGTGGGCCGGGCCGGGGTCCGCCTGGTGGAGCGCGCGGGCGAACCGGGCGTGTGGGAGTGCCCGCGCACCGGTGCGCTGCACGAGGAGAAGGACGAAACCCTGGTCGAACGGACCTGACGGCACGTCGGCAATTTGGGTCGGCGGCATTTCCTCAAAACCGCAATCAACGAACACCCTTGGGCATACCTTGTCCCTGTACACGGGATCTGAGCAGGCAACAGGCTTTGTTCAGTGGGGGGTTGTACACGACGAGGGCATCGCGGACCAGGTGACGGACGGCGCATCATCGCGCCCGCCCGACGCTGCCGTTCGCGCGTGCTCCGGTCCGGGGCATCGCTGGGGGGATCCAGTGGGCGGCCCCGGACGGTCCGTGCCATCGGGGGAAACACACCGCCGGCACGTGCGCCGTCATGCGCAGTCCCCTCCGCGGAACGACGACCGCCAGGTCTGTCCGAGGAGCGATCAGAGGGGGTGGGTGTGTTGGAGCCGTACAGCTCGGACATACGAGGTGCGCGCAGCACACAGGGAACCGGGGTGGGGACCCGGTGACCGCAGCACGAGCAGCACGAGCAGCACGATTAGAAGCACTGGCCCTCGAGGACCCGTCGCTGCACGCGCTCGCCGAGCGGCTGCTCGCGCTGGCCGAGGCGGGACTGCCCGACATGTACCTGCCGGGCTCCGACACCTTCGTGTTCACCCGGGCGGGGACGGTCACCTCCGACGGCGTCCGCCGGATGGAGGGGCGCGGAACCAGTACCCGGTACGCGGCCATCACCGCGCTGGGGGCGCGGTTCCTGCCCGAGGAGCGCCAGCGCACCCTGTTCGGCGGACACAGCGTCGAGGAGTACGCGGGACTGCTGGTGGAGCGGCTGCCCGTGGTGACGAACCTCGGGGACGCGGCTCTCATCGCCTGGACCGCCGCCGAGACCGGCCACCCGAAGCTGGCGGACGCCCTCGCGCGGATGGCCGCGCTGGACGTCCCCGGACGGCCGCAGTACACCGTCGAGGCGGCATGGGTGCTCTCCGCCCTCGCCGCGGCCCGTACGTCGGCGGACGTGGAGCACCGCCTGGCGGTCGCCCGCGACCGGCTGCTTGCGGCCCGGGCGGTGGGCAGTCCGCTGTTCCCGCACGCCACCGGACCGGGGCTGGTCCCCGGATACCGCTCCCACGTCACCTGCTTCGCCGACCAGACGTATCCGCTCCAGGCGCTGGCCCGGCTCCATGCGAGCGGCCCGGACCCGGTGGCCCTCGCGGCCGCCGACGCCTGCGCCGCCCGGATCTGCGCACTCCAGGGGGACGGCGGACAGTGGTGGTGGCACTACGACGCCCGCACCGGCGGTGTGGTGGAGGGCTACCCCGTCTACAGCGTGCACCAGCACGCCATGGCCCCGACCGCCCTCTTCGACCTCGCCGACGCCGGGGGCACCGATTTCGGCGCCGCCATCCGCCGGGGTCTGCGCTGGATGACGGAGGTGCCCGAGATCAGCGGGCCCGACGGCACCCCGCGCGAGCCCGTGATCCTCGAGAAGTACGGGGTCACCTGGCGCAAGGTGTACCGCGGCGACCCGGCCAAGGCCGTCCGCGCCGCCCGCGGAGTCACCACGAAGGTGGCCCCCCAGGCGCGGCTGGCTCCGCTCGACCGGATCTTCCGCCCCGTCGTGATCGACCGCGAGTGCAGGCCGTACGAGTTCGGCTGGCTGCTCCACGCCTGGCTCGGGGGGTTGCACAGATGACTGCTCACCGACCGTCCCGCCCGGCCCTCTTCGGGGTCAGGCTCGACGCCCTGACCATGGACGAGACCGTACGACGCTGCCTCGACGCGGTGAAGCGCGGCGAGCAGATCGAGATCGGCATGGTCAACGCCGCCAAGCTGGTCAACATGCGCCGGGACCCCCGCCTCGCGGCGGCGGTCTCCGGCTGCGACCTCGTCCTCGCCGACGGCCAGGCCGTGGTGTGGGCAGGCCGCGTCCTCGGCGTCCGGCTGCCCGAACGGGTCGCGGGGATCGACCTGTTCATGCGGCTGCTGGCCGCCGCCGAGAGCGCGGACGTCCCCGTCTACCTGCTCGGCGCCCGGCAGGACGTACTGGACCTGATGCTCGGGCGGATCGCCGAGCGCTTCCCGGCACTGCGCGTGGCCGGGAGCCGCAACGGCTACTTCGACGACGCCGACCAGGCCGAGGTCGCCGACGCCGTCGCGGAGAGCGGCGCCCATCTGCTGTTCCTCGGCATGACCTCGCCCAAGAAGGAGATCTTCACCGCGGGGTACGGCAAGCGCACCGGCGCCCACGTGGTGCACGGCGTCGGAGGCTCCTTCGACATCCTGGCCGGCATCACCAAGCGGGCTCCCGCGGTCTGGCAGCGCATGGGCCTCGAGTGGTTCTACCGGGCCCTGCAGGAGCCGCGCCGCCTCGGCAAGCGCTACCTCACCACCAACACGGCCTTCCTCCTCATGACGGCCCGGGAACTCATCCGCCGCACACCGTCTGCCGTACCGTCTGCCGGTTCCGCGAACAGGAGTCACTGATGCGCGTCGTCGTCGTGGGACAGGGATACGTAGGCCTCCCGCTGGCCATCAGGGCCGCCGAGGTCGGACACCAGGTGGTCGGGTACGACGTGGACGCCCGGCGGGTCAAGAGCCTCGCCGCCGGCGAGTCGTACGTGGAGGACGTCTCCTCCGAACGGCTGACCCGGGCGCTGGAGCGCGGCGCCTACCAGCCCAGTGAACTCGCCCGCGACTGCGGCGGCTTCGACATCGCGGTGGTCACCGTCCCGACCCCGTTACAGGACGGCGCCCCCGACCTGCGCTACATCGAGGAGTCGGCGCACACCCTGGCCCGCTTCCTGCGGCCCGGCGCGACCGTCGTCCTGGAGTCCACCACCTACCCGGGCACCACCGAGGAGCTGTTCGGCCCGATCCTGGAGGACGGATCCGGCCTCACCGCCGGAGCCGACTTCCACCTCGGCTACAGCCCGGAGCGGATCGACCCCGGCAACACCGTCTGGGGCTTCCAGCAGACGCCCAAGGTCGTCTCCGGTGTGGACGCCGCCTCGCTCAAGGCGGTCGAGGCCTTCTACGGAGGCCTCGTCGACAAGACGGTGCCGGTGCGCTCGCCCAAGGAGGCCGAGCTGGCGAAGCTGCTGGAGAACACCTTCCGGCACGTGAACATCGCCCTGGTCAACGAGATAGCCATGTTCGCCCGCCACCTCGACATCGACGTGTGGCAGGCCATCGAGGCGGCGTCCAGCAAGCCGTTCGGCTTCATGAAGTTCACCCCCGGGCCCGGGGTCGGCGGACACTGCCTGCCGATCGACCCGTCGTACCTGTCCTGGCGGGTACAGCGCGAACTCGGCCAGAACTTCCGCTTCGTCGAGCTGGCCAACGACATCAACAGCCACATGCCCGAGTACGTGGCGCGCCGCGTCATCGACGCGCTCAACGCCAAGCGCCGATCGGTCAACGGCTCCCGGATCCTGCTGCTGGGGCTGGCGTACAAGAAGAACACCGGCGACGCACGGGAGTCGCCGGCGGTACGCATCTCCCAGCTGCTGCTCGACATGGGCGCCAGGGTGCGCGCGGCCGACCCCCACGTGGTGGAGGGCCTCAAGGCCGACGCCCGCCTCGTGCGGGTCGAGCCGACGCGCAAGGAGCTGGCCTCCGCCGACGTGGTCGTCCTGCTCACCGACCACGACGCCTTCGACTACGCGATGATCACCGAGCACGCCTCCTTCGTACTGGACTGCCGCAACCGGGTCTCCGGTCCCGCCGTGGAGGTGCTCTGACACCATGCCCAGGATCATCTGCGTGGCCGGAGCACGGCCCAACTACATGAAGATCAAACCGGTGATGGACGCGCTGGAGCGCCGCGGCGCCGAGGTGATCCTCGTCCACACCGGGCAGCACTACGACGAGTCCATGAACGACGTGTTCTTCCGCGACCTCGGCATCCGTTCCCCCGACCGGTACCTGGGCGCCGGGTCCGGCACCCACGCCCAGCAGACCGGCCGGGTGATGGCGGCCTTCGAGCCTCTGGTCGACGAACTGGCCCCGGACGTCGTCGTGGTGGTCGGCGACATCAACTCCACACTGGCCTGCGCCCTGGTCACCGCGAAGGCCGGCCCGCTGCTGGCCCATGTGGAGGCCGGACTGCGCAGCCGGGACTGGGGCATGCCGGAGGAGGTCAACCGGGTCGCCACCGACCGCGTCAGCGATTACCTGCTGGCTCCCTCCCCCGATGCGGCCGCGAACCTGCGGTCGGAGGGGTACCGGGAGGACCAGATCCACATCGTCGGCAACGTCATGATCGACACCCTGTTCGCCAACCTGGACCGGGCCCGCGCCTCGGACGTCCTGGACCGGTACGGGCTCACCCGGGGCGGGTACGGCCTGGTCACCCTGCACCGGCCGGCCAACGTGGACGACCCCGGGGCGCTGCGCGGCCTGCTGAAGGCACTGGGCGAGGTCGCCGACCGCTGTCCGCTGCTGCTGCCCGTGCACCCGCGGGCGGCGCAGCGGCTGGAGGAGACCGGAGTCCCCGGCGGGATCCGGGTGGTCCCGGCGGCCGGATACCTCGACTTCATCGCCCTGCAGGACGCCGCCCGGGTGGTGCTCACCGACTCCGGGGGCGTCCAGGAGGAGACCACCGCCCTCGGTGTGCCCTGCGTGACGCTGCGGGAGAACACCGAGCGGCCGATCACCGTCGAGGAGGGCACCAACGTACTGGCGGGCACCGACCCGGGGCGCATCACGGCCACGGTGACCCGGGTGCTCGACGAGCCGCCCGCGGCGCGCTGTCCCGTGCTCTGGGACGGCCGAGCGAGCGAGCGCATCGCCGGGGTCCTGCTGGACGGCGGGACGGCGCGGACCCGGCTGCGGCCCACCGACCTGGTGCCGTAGCGCCCGTACGGGCCGGCGAAGAGGGCAACTCGGCAACCCCGCAGGAACGCAAGAACGCAAGAACCGTAATCACCAGAGGAAAGAGCGGCGGCGCGTGGAGGACACGACGCCGCCGCGAGGGGGAAGACCATGGATCTCGCGGAGATCTGGCGGGTCATGTGCAGGCGCTGGTACGTGCTGCTGCCCGGACTGCTGCTCACGGCCGCGCTCATCGCCGGCGTGTACGTGCTGGTCCCGGTGGAGTACCGGTCACAGAGCACGGTGACCCTCCTGAACTCGAAGAAGGCCACGGTGGCCTTCGACGGCAACCCCTTCCTGAGCACCCAGGCCTCGCTCACCGGCATGGCCGACGGCCTGGCCCGCAACCTCAACTCCGACGACTCCCGGGCGGACCTCAAGTCCCAAGGCGTCACCGGGGAGTACGAGGCGAAGATCGCCGACAACGCCCAGGGGCCCTTCATGTGGCTGAGCGTCACCGGCACCGACCCGGCCGCCGTCCTGAAGTCGGACCAGGTCTTCACCGCGTACGCCGAAAAGCGGCTGCAGGAGTTCCAGGCCCAGCAGTCGGTGACGGCGGAGGCCATGATCCGCATGGCGACGATCGTCCCGCCCCAGAAGCCGGAGGCGCAGACCAAGACCCGGCTCCAGTACCTGATCATGGCCGGCGCACTGGGCTTCGTCCTCAGCCTGGTGGCCACCTTCTTCGTGGAGGCCCGGCGCCGCAGGCCGGGCAAACCGGGCCGGCACCGGCCGGGGCAGGCCGAGGCCACCGCGCTCGGGGGCACCGAGTCCGAGGCGGTGCCCGACGCCGCGGACTCCGGCGCGAGTGCCTCCCGTACGGCCCGGGCATCTGCCGGATCTTCGCCGTGACGGGGGCCGACACCGGTGTCCGGGCCGGTCCGACCGACGCACCGTCGCTGGGGCGCAAAGTCGGGTCCGCCGCCCGGTGGAGCCTGGTCAACACCGTGGTCATGCGCCTCGGCAACTTCGTCACCGGCATCATCCTCGCCCGCTTCTTCCTCGGTCCCGAGGCGTGGGGCGTGTACGGGATCGCCCAGACGGTGCTGCTGGTCCTGCTCTCCGCGAACGAGCTCGGCGTCTCCCTCGCCCTCGTGCGCTGGGAGGGCGACCCGCGCCGCTTCGCCCCGACCGTGCTCACCCTGAGCGCCACCTCCAGCTGCCTGCTGTACGCCGTGCTGTTCACGGCCGCCCCGGCGGTGGCCCGGGTGCTCGGCTCGCCCGAGGCCTCCGGGATCCTGCGGGTGATGTGCGTGTGCGTGGTCCTCGACGGGCTGTCGCAGGTACCCGCCGGGTTCCTGACGCGGGATTTCGCGCAGGGCAAGCGGATGGCCGTCGACGCCGTCAACTTCGTCCTCAGCACGGGGGTGACCCTGCTGCTGGCCGTCGAGGGGTGGGGCGCGATGAGCTTCGCCTGGGGCTCCGTGGCCGGCAACGCAGCCGCTCTCGTCGGCTGCTGCCTCGCCGCGCCGGGCACCCTGAAGTTCGGCTGGGACCGGGAGCAGGCGCGGGCGCTGCTCCGCTTCGGGCTCCCGCTCGCCGGGGCCAGCATGCTCGCCCTCGGCGTCGTCAACGTGGACACCATGGTGGTGGGGTCCGCCCTGGACCAGCTGGCCCTCGGCTTCTACGTGCTCGCGTTCAACATCTCCGGCTGGCCCGTGCGGATCATCTCCGAGGCGGCCCGCCGCGTCTCCTTCGCCGGGTTCTCCCGGCTCGCCGACTCACCGGGGGCGCTGGCCGGCGGATTCGGCCGCGCCCTGGGGGTGGTGATGACCGGCACCGTCCCCCTCTGCGTCCTGCTGGCCGCCCTGGCCGGGCCGATCGTCGGGCTCGTCTACGGCGACCGCTGGCTGCCCGCAGCCGCCGCGCTGCCCTGGCTGATGGCGCTCGGCATGGTCCGGATCGGCTGCGAACTGGCCTACGACTGCCTGGTCGCCATCGGCCGGCGCCGCTCGCTCATCGGCGTCCAGGGGCTCTGGCTCGTCATCCTGATCCCGGCCCTGGTGATCGGCGCCGGCGCCGGCGGGATCGTGGGCGTGGCCCAGGGACACGTCCTGGTCGCGGGCGCCGTCGTGGTGCCGGTGTTCCTCGTCGCGCTGCACCGCGGCGGCGTGGCCTTGCGCACCGTGGCCCGGGCCTGCTCCTGGCCCTTCCTCGGCGGCGCGGTGATGGCCGCCGTGGTCCTCGGCCTGGAGCGGCTCCTCGGCGACGGCGTGATCGCGCTCCTCGCGACCGCGGCCGCGGGCACCGCCTGCTACGCCCTGTGCATCCTGCCGAGCCTCGGCTGCCTGCGCGGCGCCCCGCAGGCAGCGGGGTAGCCGCAGTGTCAGGCGACCGCAGGCGCCTCGTGGCCTGGCTGCTGGCCGGGCTCGTCCTGGCCGTCGTGCTGGCGCTGTACGACGCCGACCGGACCGGGGTGAGCGAACCCTCGGCCGGGCCGTGCCCGGACAGCGCCCTCCAGTGCCCCGGCGCCACTCCCCCGCCCGAGCCCACGCCGTCGGCCTCGCCCTCCGCAGACCCGTCGGCATCGGGCGGTCCGAGCCCTTCCGCCAGTACGGCGCCGCCCTCGGCCACACCCTCGCCGGGTACGAGCCCGCGGCCCGGCGGCCCCTGCTCCTCGCCCGGTGCCTGCGGATTCCCCGACGCCCGCACCACCGGCCCGCGGATCGCTCTGGAGCCGCACGACACGGGGAACATGTCCGTCAAGACCGACGGCATGGTCATCAAGGGCTGGGACATCCGCGGTTCCCTGGACGTCTACGCCAACGACGTCACGATCATCGACAGCCGGATCACCTCGACGAACTGGTGGGGGATCAACCTCCGCCCCGGTTACAGCGGCCTGCGGGTCCTGCACACCACCATCACCGCCGTACCGGGCAAGGGTCCCGACAACGGCGGCGTCGACTACGCGGTCTCCAACATGGGCGGCAGCTCGATCGAGGTGGGGTGGTGCGACGTCTCCGTGTTCGGCAACGCCCTCTCGATGGGTCAGGGCGAGCTGCACGACAACTACGTGCACGACATCGTGCCCTTCCGCAACCAGGGCGGCGAGTGGCAGCACACCGACGCCGTCATCAGCGGCGGCGGCAACAAGGGCCGCCTCACCATCCGCCACAACACCCTGCTGAACCCCGTCCCCGTGGAGCAGGGCGCCAGCGCCGCCATCGGGCTCTTCGCGGACACGGGCAGCGTCTCCTCCGTGGTCGTGGACGGCAACTGGCTGGCCGGCGGGGCGTACGCGCTGTACGGCGGCGGGCCCGGCGCCACCGGCATCCAGGTCACGGACAACGTGTTTTCCGCCCAGTACCACCCCAACGGGGGCGCCTACGGGCTGGTGGCCGCCTGGAACGCGGGCGGGGCCGGGAACGTGTGGCACGGCAACCGCACGGCCGACGGCCGGCCCGTGGTCCCCGAACCGACCTCCTGAACGCCCTGCTTCCCGACGATCGAGAGGACATGATGCACCGTATCGCCCGGGCCCCCTGGGAGCTGCTGAAACGGGCCTTCGGCTGGCTGGTGCTTTTCGAGGCCAGGAACAAGGTCCTGCTCGCCCCCTCCGCCGTGCGGCTGCGCCGTCTCGAGGACGCCGAGACCACCCGGCTCGCCGTGGTCCTGGGCAGTCCGCCCGCCGCGCTCGTGGCCACCGTGATCGCCACCCACCGGCGTCCCGAGGCGCTGCGCGCGGCGGTCCGCTCGGCCCTGGGGCAGACCGTGGCCGACCAGGTGGTCATCGTCGTCGACGACGGAGCGGGACTGCCCGAACTTCCGTCGGATACCCGGCTGTTCGCGGTGTCGCTGGCACGCAACACGGCCACCGCCGGAGTCGTGCGCAACGTGGGGATACGGCTGACCCGCTCGCGGTACGTGGCCTTCCTGGACGACGACAACCTGTGGGAGCCCGACCACCTGGAGCAGGCCCTCGCGGTGCTCGAGCCGCCCGGCGGCCCCGACGCCGTGTACACCGCCCTGCGCCGGGTGCTGCCCGACGGCTCCGAACACGACGTGCTGTCCGTGCCGTTCGACCGGCGCCGCGCCGCCCGCGAGGCCTTCCTCGACACCAACGCCTTCGTGGCGCGCCGCACCCGGTCCCTGTACTTCAGCCGGCTGCGGCGCACGCCCGAGGTGCTGCCGCGCGAGGACTGGGAGCTCGTACGCCGCTACGCGCGCCGTCACGAGGTCCGCCACGTGCCCCGGCCCACCGTCCGCTACCTGGTCAACCCCGAAAGCTTCTACACGGCCTGGGACGGGCAGACGCCCACCGGGTGACGCGGCGGCCTCGTTCAGGGCCCGGGCGTGGCGCGCAGCGCGGCCGGGCTGGCCAGCGCCCGCGCCGCCGCCCGGCTGGCCGGCCGGCCGAGCGCGGCCCGCGAGGTCTCGCGCAGCAGTACGGCCCCGCGGAAGGCGGCGGTGGCCGCCGCCCCGTGCCGACGGCCGTAGAGGCGTACGCGGTTGAGGGTCAGCAGGGTCCACAGGCGGGGCGAGACCTGCGAGTCACCCCCGAGGTGGACGGCGGAGGCCGCGGGTTCGAGGCGGGTGGCGAAGCCACGGTCCCCGGCCCGCAGGCAGTACTCGGTCTCCTCCGAGTACAGGAAGAAGGATTCGTCCCAGGCCCCGCAGGCATCCAGGCAGTCCCGGGAGAGGGCCATGAGGGCGCCGGTCGCCCAGTCGGCGACGGTGGCCCGCTCGTACGCCGCCGGGTCGGTGACCAGCTCGCTCCACCGCGGGAAGCGCCCGGCCCGCCGGTTGCCGATCACCGCCTCCCCCAGGGCGCGCGTGACGCGCGACTCCCGGCGCAGCGAGTGCTGGAGGGTGCCGTCCTCCTCGTACAGCAGCGGGACGCTGATCCCGACACGGCGGCCGCCGGACAGGGGCGCGTCGAGCGCGTCGACGAGGAGTGCGGCGCAGCCCGGCCGCATCCTGATGTCGGGATTGCACACGAGGGCGGCGCCGAAGCCGCCCTCCCATGCGGCGGCGGCCGCCAGGGCGGCGTTCACGCCTGCGGCGTACCCGGCGTTGCGGCCGGTCTGGACGACCGTCGCGTCCGGGGCCAGCGACCGGACCAGCTCGACGGTGTCGTCGGCCGAGTCGTTGTCGGCGACGACCAGGCGCCAGTCGAGCCCGGCCAGGCCCGCCGGCAGGGAGGCCAGGAACTCGGGGAGCACCCGGGCGCTGTTCCACGTGACGACGAGGACGGCTACGGGACCGGCTGCGTGAGGTCGGGCCGGCGGGCCGGGATGGCGGCGGGAGGACATGGGGACTCCACGGTTCGGGGCTTCGGCGCGCCGCGCCGGATGAAGCCGAGGTAACTGCCTCCGGCGGCGATCGTCAGGAAGAACATCCCGGCGAACATCGGGAAGCTGAGGGCGTCGAAGGTGGCGCTGCTGACCAGGGCGACGAGGGCCGAGGCGAAGAACGCCTGGCCGAGCTCCCGGTCGGACTCGTCGGCGGCGAGGCGGCGGATGGCTCCGCCCTGGTGGGTGCCGGTGAAGAACAGCGCCAGGAGCGCGAGGAGGCCCAGCAGGCCCATCTCGGCGAGGGTCAGCATGTACTGGTTGTCGGTGAAGAAGTAGAGGTCCGGCGTGAAGGTCCCCAGGCCCCGCCCGAACAGCGGGCGTTCCTCCAAGTAGGGGACGATCGCGCTGTACTTGACGGTGCGGGCTTGGGTGCTGCTGTCGGAGTTCGACAGGAAGGACCCGAACAGCGTGGTGATCGTGCCGATCAGCCCGGGGACGAGGACCTTGAAGCAGGCCACCGAGCCCAGCAGGAGGCCGATCGCGGTCCAGCGCCGCTGCGGCTTCCAGCGCGGCACCATCACCAGCACGACGATGAGCGCGCCGATGATGGAGGTCCGCGACACGGTCAGCGGCAGGGCGCCGCCCATCAGGGCCACGGGACCCCAGCGCCGCCAGCGGCTGAGGTGGCTGCGGACGGGGTCGAAGGCCTGCTGTACGGCGAAGGGCAGCAGCAGGGCGAGCATGCCGCCGAATTCCAGCGGTTGCGCGGTGGTGGAGCGCGGTCTGGTGAACGCCCCGCGGTCCAGGGTGGTGATCTGCGCGACGCTCGAGTGGAGCCCCGGGATGCTGATGTGTTCGGCGATGTTCGTCGCGGTGAAGAAGTCGTAGTAGCCGATGGCGGCGACCACCGATCCCATCACCACGGCCCGCCGCAGCAGGACGTCGAGGCGGCCCCGGTCCTGTACGCCGGCGGAGACCAGCACCACGATCGACACCCAGACGAGCAGCCCGATCAGGCCGCGGTCCGCCCCCAGCACCTCCTTGTGCGAGCTGCCGCGGGTGGCGTTCGCGAGGTACGAGGCCAGCACCGAGACGGCCAGCAGCCACATCACGACCCGGGGCAGCCGGGTGCCCGCGGCCGGACGGATCCGGCCGGTCAGCCAGGTCGCGAGGTACCAGAACAGACCGAGGAGCGCAAACACGTTGGCCGGGGTGCCCACACCGCCCATGCCGGGCAGGGTCAGGTTCGACGGGATGAAGAAGGCCAGCCCCAGGTAGCCGCTGAGCAGAGCGGCGGCGTCCGGCTGCCGGCCCCGAAGCCTCCTGCGGACGGGCGCTCCGGGTGCGCCGGCCGCGGCGGCCTCGCGCCTGCGGCGGCGGGCCACGAGCAGGGTCTCCGTCACGAAGGAGAGCGTGAAGCCGGCGGTGACGGAGGCGATGACCACGCCCAGCACCTGCTGGTAGCGGCTCTTGAGCTGGGGTTTGGGGGTCTGCGGCAGCACCACCGGGGCCGTCTGCACGAAGTACGCGGGCTGCACCTTGGCCGCCGCCTGGAGCGCGTTGAGCTGCTCTCCGGCGAAGGTGGTGAGCGTACTGGTCTCCTTGAGCACCTTCGCCCGGTCGGTGCCGGTGACGGTCAGGGTGAGCATCGGGCCCGAGGTGTTCGCGGCGAAGCCGACCGTGTAGGGGTCGGTCACGCCGAGGCCGTGCAGGTCGCGCGCCGCGTCTGCCCCGGACAGGGTCCTGATCAGCACGTCCGCGGTCACGACCAGGGAACCGCCCGCGTTCGAGAGGGGGTTGCCGAAGGCGGGGGCCAGTTCGGCCACCGCCGTGGAGTCGAGCAGTGCCACCGAACTCTGCGACTGGTACGCCACGGGCACCGACCGGTACAGGTGCAGCCCCGCGAGGAGTCCGATCAGCGTGAGGGGCACCATCACGTACCAGCGGCGCCGCAGCACCGCGGCTATTTCACCGATGCTCACGAACACTCCTTCGCGCCTGCCGGAACCGATGGCGGGCCGACCCGCGTCCTGGAAAGATCGAACGCGACGGAAGGAATCCTGTGTCGCCTGGTGAGTTGTTCCGCACGCTCCGCCGCCGCTGGTACGTCCTGGTCCTGGTGGCGGTGCTCGCGGGCGCCGGGGCCCTGCAGGTGCTCCGCCCCACCCGGACCCACGTGAGCTCGGCGATCGTCGTGCTCAAGCCGCCGGTGACCGGCAGCCAGCCGAACCAGCTCGCCAATCTTCAGCCGCCGCTCGCGGCCGTGTCGTACGCGGCGGTCCAGCAGCTGGAATCCCCCGCCGGTGCGGCCGAGTTGCGTGCGGCGGGGGTGGGCGGCCCGTACCGGCTGATCCCGCGCAACAGCGGCACCAGCGTCACCCCCCGCTATCTGATCCCCTCGCTCCAGGTGCAGGCGGAGCACGCGGAGCCCGCCGCCGCCAACCTGGCGGTGCTGAAGGTCGTCGAGGCCTATACGAAGCGCATCACGGCCATGCAGGCCGAGCAGCAGATCCCGGAGCCGGCGCGGATGAGCGTGACGCTCCTCGTACCGCCGACGGCGGTCGCGCAGACCGGGACCAAGAGCCGCGGGCTGGCCGGGACGGCGCTGCTGGCCGGGGTCTGCGGCGTGGCCGCCGCCCTGTGGACCGATCAGGTCGTGACGCGCCGGAACCGGCGCCGGCGCGAGAGCGCCGACACCGGTCCGGAGAGCGGGGCGGGGGCCGACGCGGGGGCGCGGAGCCGGGTGCCCGCGGCCGCGGCGGCCCGCTGAGGAAGCGGGCCGCCGGGCCGTTGGTGCCCCGGGGGCGGGGCGGTGGTGCAGTCGGCGCTGTCGGTACTGCTGGTTCATCAAATCCCTCGGCGTTTCCAGGACTGCCACCAGAGCCACTCGCGCCCCCGGTCGGCGACGGCCGAGAGCACCAGCGGCTGGAGGTACGGCATCACGCGCGCCCCGATCCGCCGCCGCCGGCGCAGCGCCCGGTATTCGCCGAGCGAGGTGTACTGCGGCAGGCACTCGGCGGCGAAGGCCTCCAGCTCCTCGACGGGAACCACCCCGGTGCGCCCGCGGTCGTACGCGCGGTAGGCGCGCCGCAGCGCGTACCGGGCGAGCCGGGTCCGCGCCAGGGCCGACAGCCGGCCGGCCTCCGGGAGCAGGCCGGAGCACTTCTCCAGGACGGAGTCGAAGGCGACGAGGCGCTGGCGCAGGTCGTCGAGCTGTCCGCCGAAGTCCGTGGTGGACATGTTGTTGCCGTGGACGCGGTAGAAGGCCTGGTCGGCCCCGCGGACGTAGCCC
The DNA here is from genome assembly GCF_000717655.1 of Streptomyces katrae. Classification (GTDB taxonomy): domain Bacteria; phylum Actinomycetota; class Actinomycetes; order Streptomycetales; family Streptomycetaceae; genus Streptomyces; species Streptomyces katrae_B. Next base: position 441,390 of record NZ_JNZY01000010.1, on the reverse strand, counting down.
ACGTCGGCGTGCGCCGCGAGCCGCATCCACATCTCGATGTCGCCGGCGTGCGGGAGGTCCGGGTCGTAGCCCCCGACCTTGCGCTGGAGGCTGGTGCGGACGACCACCTCGGGCGAGGTGATGCACCCGGTGCCCTCCCGGAAACGCCGCTCCAGCCACCACCGTCCCGGGTAGACCACCGAACCGGTGCTCCGGGTGCGGGCCGCGGGCAGCGGTCCGCCGTGCCGGAACCGGAGCGGCCTGCCGTAGGCGAAGCCGGCTTCGGGGTGGGCGTCGAGCAGCGCCGCGGCGCGTACCAGGGCCCCGGGGACCAGCCGGTCGTCGGCCGAGAGGAGGGCGACGTAGTCCCCGTCGGCCCACTCCAGCAGGCCCTCGTTGTAGGTGGCGATGTGGCCTTGGTTGCGCTCGTGGACTCGGACCTCGATGCGGGGGTCGGCGGCCGCGAGGGCGCGCGCGACCTCCGCCGAGTCGTCCGGCGAGGCGTCGTCGATGATCAGGACCCGTACGTCGACGCCTTCCTGCTCGTCCAGGACGCTCTTGACGCAGTCGGCCAGGAAGTGGCCGTACTTGTAGCAGGGGATCACCACGCTGACGGTGCTCACTGGCCGGACACCTCCGTGGAGCCGTCCGACGCGAGGCCGGCCGGCGCCGTGGTGGTGAACACCGGGCCGACCCAGTAGTTCACGGAGCCGAAGGTGTTGGTCGGGAAGGCGGTGGAAGCACCGTACTTGTAGAGGCCGTTGGCGCCCCCGCTGCCGTCGGCCGGGGCGACCAGCGGGTAGGAGCGGTGCGCGGCGGTGAAGTAGCCGCCGTCCACGGAGTACTTGCCGTTCGGCGCGTGGTAGGAGGCCACGTAGCTGGTGCCCGCGGTGATGGGCACCGGGGTGGCGAAGTGCAGCTGCTGCCAGCCCGACAGGGTCTCGCTGCCGAAGGTGCCGGTCGCGAGGAGCGTTCCGTCGGCCGACCACAGGCTGCCGGTGTGCGTGCCGGTGTTCCCGGGGCCCTTGTAGAAGGTGATGCCGGTGACGTAGCCGCTGACCGCGGACTGGAAGCGGGTGCCCAGTTCGACGGAGTTGGTGTCGTCGCCGACGTTGGCGGTGGTCGGCTCGGCCGTGGGTCCCCACAGGCTGCAGGGGCAGTTCACGGTGGGCGGGCTCGCGCTGGTGGTGAACGTCCAGGTGACGGGCGCCGTCATGGCGTTGCCCCACAGGTCGGCGGCCTGCACCGACGCCGTGTACGTGGCGTTGAGCACCAGCTCCGTGGACGGGGTGAAGGTGGCGCTGTTGGAGGCGCTGAGGACCTTGCTGCCCGGAACGGCGGCGCCGCCCGGGTCCTTCAGGGTGAAGGCGAGGGTGTCGGCGTCGATGCCCTCGCTGAAGGTGGCCTTCACCGCTGCCGTGATCGCGGTGCCGGTCGCCGCGGACTGCGGCGTGATCGAGGTGACGGTGGGCGGCGTCGTGCTCGCGGTGGAGGTGTCCAGGACCGCGTCGACCCAGTAGTTGCTGCCGGACGAGGCCGTGGAGGGGAACCCGCCCGTGGCGCTGTAGCGGTACACCCCGTTGCCTCCGTCGGTACCGCTGCGCAGCGCGGTCAGCGGGGCCAGACCCGCGTCGGCGTTGGCGAAGGTGTTGTCGAAGGAGTATCCGCCGTTGGGGGCGAAGTAGGAGGCGATGTACGTGGTGTTGGCCTTGACCGGGACCGGGGAGGAGAAGTTCAGCTGCTGCCAGCCTGACGCCGTCTCGTTGGTGAAGGTGCCGGTGGCCAGGCGCTGCCCCGTGCTGCTCCACAGGCTGCCCGTGTGGGTTCCGGTGTTGGCCGGGGACTTGTAGAAGCGGACGCCGGTGATCGAGCCGGGTGCCGAGGAGCGGATCTTCACGCCGAGTTCGACGGCGCTGCCGTCGCCGGCGTTGACGGTGCCCGGTACGGCCGCGGCCGGCCAGACGGTGCAGGGGCACTGCTGGGGTCCCACGGTCAGCGGCACGGTGGTGGTGGCGCCGATGTTGACGCTGTCGTCCACTGCGCGGACCTTGATCTGCACGGGGCCGGGGGTGGTCGGGGTCCACTTGTGGCTCCAGGACCCGATGCCGGTGGTCGCCTTCCAGGTGGTCCCGCCGTCGGTGGAGACCTCCACCCGGGCCACGACGCCGCCGCCGCTGTCGGTGGCGGTGCCCGTGACGGTCACCGGCCGCAACGCGGGCACCGTGGCATTGGGCGCCGGGCTGGAGACCGTGATGGCCGGGCCCGTGGTGTCCGTGGAGGCGGTCGCGACGACGAGGTTGCTCTGCAGGGACTTGGGCTGCACGCCCATGTCGGCGAAGACGTTCACCGTCGCCTGCTGCATCCGCTTGTCCTCGGTGACCACCGCGTCGTCGGGGTTGCCCGTCGGCATGTTGGTCAGGCCCCAGGACCACTGCACGGTGCCGGCGCCGAAGACCAGGGCGTGCGAGGTCTGGTCGCGGAAGGCGACCAGGCTGTGCGTGGCGGTGCCGTTCCCGTATGTGTTGCCGTAGTCGAGGCGGAGCTTGCCGTCGTTGATGTCCACCGTGGTGGACGACAACTGGATCTGCCCGGGCGGACGCGCCGCGTCCTCGACGTCGCTGTCCCATTCGTAGCCGAGCGTGCCGGCCGGGAACGTGGCGGTCTGGGAGGGGGTGAGGCTCGCGACGGTGGTGTTCCTCCACAGCCGCATCTTGGCGAACGCGCCGGGCACGGTGAGCGCGTCGCTGCGGTAGCCGTTCACGCTGAACAGCGAACCGGTCAGCTGGTTCTGCGGCTGGAAGGGCCGCCCGTTCGTGGAGCTGGCCGGGTCCATGAACGTGCCGGTCCAGGTCCCGCTCGGGTCGGGAACGCCGTTGGGCTGGGGGAAGGAGAGCTTGGTCTCCTTGTAGCAGACCAGCGTCCGGTCGGCCGTGGCCGCGCCGTCGATGCTGGGTGCGAGGCGGGTCTTCCAGAAGACCTCGTTGCCGCTGAAGTACGTCTGGTGGACACCGGCGCGGCGGGCGCTGAGCGCGTTGGTGAACTGGTCCTGGGTCCAGTACTCGTCGTGGCCCGAGGACATGAAGACCTTGTGGTCGCGGAGCTGGGTCGCGCCACGGGTCGACATGTCGATTCCGGACATGTAGCTCACGTCGTACCCGTTGCGCTCCAGCCAGGAGATCATCTGGTACTCGGATCCGTAGATCCCGTTCTCCCCGCCGATGTCCATGGGCCGGTTGTAACTGACCTCGTACGCCCGGCCGTCCGGCGCGGGTCCCCCGCCGTCGTACAGGTCCTGGCCGCCGTAGTTGTTGTACGCCTGCCAGGTCTGGTCGCTGGTCTGCACGACGATGTCGGAGTGGCTGAAGTCGTTGCGGACGACGAACGGATAGGGCATCACCCCGTTGCCGTCCGCCTGGTCGAGGTTGGCGATGTACAGGCCTGAGACGGCATCGGCCGGCACGGTCCACGTCGCGGTGACGGGCCAGTTTCCGCAGTCGACCAGCCCGGTGGCGGCCTTGGTGGTGCAGCTGCGCGGGTTGCCGCCCGGCAGGAAGTTCGCCGGGTAGGTCTGGGCCGCCTGCGCCGCGGTGGACATCAGGCGGGCCCCGTCACCCCCGTAGTGGCCCAGCCGGTAGACCGACACCCGGTACGGGGTCGGCGACTGGACCTTGAACTGCACCGTTTCGCCCGCCTGGACGCTCATCTGGGCGCTGAAGCCCTTGATGTCGCCGTAGGCGCTGGGCGCGAACCAGTCGGACATCGGTGTGCCCGGCTTGGAGTTCTCGCACACGATCGCGTTCGTGCCGGGACCGCAGGGGTCCACCGCACCCGCCACCGAGGACGGAGGTAAGACCGTGGCCATCAGGGCCGCGACCACGGTGAAGAGGCCGTACCGGATCAACCTTGTCCGTCTGTTCATCTGTACCTCTTTTTTGTACGTCTGCGCGGGCGCAGGGCGTCAGCGCAGCGCGTCGGTGAGCGCGTCCACGACCCGCTGCTGTTGAGCGGCGGTGATCTGCGGGAAGAGCGGGAGGGAGAGCATCCGGTCCGCGGCCTGCTCGGCATGGGGGAAGTCCCCGCGGCCGTGTCCGAGGTGGCCGTAGGCCGGCGTCAGGTGGACCGGGGCGGGGTAGTGCACGCCGGCGCCGATGCCCTCTGCGTTGAGCTTGCCTACGACCGCGTCGCGGTCGACGCCGCTGACCCGGACGACGTACAGGTGCCACACGTGGACGTTGCCGTCCGCGGTGACCGGCAGGGTCAGGCGTCCGGCGGCCGCCAGACCGCCCAGCAGCGCGTCGTAGCGGGCGGCGGCGGCGCGGCGGGCCGCGTTCCCGTCGGCGAGGCGGGCCAGTTTGGCCCGCAGGACCACGGCCTGCAGCCCGTCGAGCCTGCTGTTGAACCCTGCCACGTCGTGCCGGTACTTGGCGATGCCGCCGTGGTTGGCGAGGGCCCGTACGAGGTCGGCGGTCTCCTCGTCGTCGGTGACCACCGCGCCCGCGTCACCGTACGCGCCCAGGTTCTTGCCCGGGTAGAAGCTGGTCGCGGCGATCCCGCCGCTGCCCGGAGAGCGGCCCTTCCGCGTGGCGCCCTGGCTCTGCGCGGCGTCCTCGACGACCTTGACGTAGGAGGGGAGCTGCGCGGCCAGCTCGGCCGCGGGGGCGCACTGCCCGTACAGGTGCACCGGGACCACCGCGCGCGTGGCCTCGCCGACCGCGTCCAGCGCGGCCTGCGGGTCCATCAGCAGGGTGTCGGGCAGGCAGTCCACCAGGACCGGCCGCGCGCCGGTCCGGGCGACCGCGCCGGCGGTGGCGATGAACGTGTTCGCGGGCAGCACCACCTCGTCGCCGACGCCCACCCCGCTCGCGCGCAGGGCCAGTTCGAGTGCGTCGGTGCCGTTGGCCACGCCGACGCAGTGGCCGACCCCGGCGAAGGCCGCGTACGCGCGCTCGAAGGCCCGGACCTCCTCACCGCCGATGAAGGCGGTGTCGGCCAGCACCCGGTCGAATCCTGCGCGTACTTCCTGCGCTACCTCGGCGTGCGCCGCCTTCAGGTCCACGAGCGGTATCTGGTTCATGCGACTGTGCTCCCCATCCGTGTCTCCGGCCTCGTGCGTATCCCGGGCCTTGTCCGTGTCTCCGGCCCCCGGCCGGTCGCCTCGCCGTCGGCCCGCAGCTCGTCGAGCGCCGGGCCCCCCGCCGCGCGCAGCCGGCGGGCCGGGCTTCCGGCCCACACCTCGCCGGGCGGCACGTCGGCCAGGACCGTGCTTCCCATCCCGGTCAGCGACCAGGCGCCGACCGCGGTGTTCTCCCGTACGAGGGCGCCCGCGCCCACGTACGCCCCCCGCCCCAGCCGGACCCCGCCGCCGAGGCGGACCCCGGAAGCGAGCGTCGCGAAGTCCCCGACCGTGTCGTCGTGGGTGAGGACCGCGTGCGGCATCACGGCCACGTGGGCGCCGACCCGTACGGCCGCGGTCAGCACGCAGTGCGCGAGCAGGACCGAGCCCGCGCCGAGCACCGAGGACGCGGAGACGGCGGCCGTGGGGTGCACCACGGTCGCGTACCGGCTCTCGGGCAGGGCCAGGCGCCGTACCACGCGGGCCCGTACCGCGTAGTCGCGCGGACTGCCGACGCACACCACGACCCGGGTGTCCGGCCTCTGGTGCACCAGGTCGCTGCCGCCCAGCACCGGCACCCCGTCGACGTCCCGGCCGTGCAGGACCGGGTCGTCGTCCAGGTGCCCGGCGAGCCGCCACCGCGGGGTGCGGCCGCGCTCCCCGTCGGCGGCGACCGCGTCCCGTACGGCCTGGGCGGTCTCGCGGGCGAATCCGCCCGCGCCGACGATGAGCAGGTCCTGGGTGGTCGGGCCCGTCGGGGCGCTTGGCGCGGTCATCCGCCGGCCTGTTCGCGCAGCACCGCGACCACCCGGTCCTGCTGGTCCTCCGTCATGGTGTGGAACAGCGGCAGGATCAGCGAGTCGCGGCTGATCAGCTCGGTCACCGGCAGCGGCGCCGCCCCGTGCCCGGCGTACGCCGGTTCCAGGTGCGAGGCCATGATCCCGCGCCGGGCCGAGATCCCGGCCCTGGCCAGCACCGAGAGCAGCTCGTCCCGGCTGACCGGGAAGTCCTCGGCAAGCAGCACCCAGTACGACTGGAAGTTGCCCTCGCCGTGACCGGGGTCCCGGACCGGGCGCAGGCCCGGGATGCCGGAGAGCAACTGACCGTACCTGGCCGCCAGTTCGCGGCGGCGGGCCACGATCGCGTCCAGCTTGCCGAGCTGCACCAGGCCGACCGCGGCCTGGATGTCGGTCATCCGGTAGTTGTAGCCGACCTCCAGATAGCTCTCGGCGATCGGCTTGCTGCTGGCGTGCCGCTGCGCCGCGGACACGTTCATGCCGTGTTCGCGCAGCCGGCGCAGGCGCTCCGCCCACTGGGTGTCGTCCGTGGTCACCATGCCGCCCTCGCCGGTGGTGATCACCTTGCGCGGGTGGAAGGACCACGCGGCGAGGAGCGCCCCGTGGCCGACCGACTTGCCGCCCACGGTCGCGCCGATCCCGCAGGCGGCGTCCTCCACCAGCGGGACCCCCCAGTCTGCGCAGGCTGCGCGCAGGGCGTGCACGTCGGCCGGCACCCCGCCCTGGTGGACGGCGAGCACCGCCCTGGTCCGCGGGGTGCGTACGGCGTCCACGGTCTCGGGGGTCAGGTTCCCGGTGGCCTCCTCGACGTCCGCGAACACCGGGTGGGCGCCCACGTAGCGCACCGCGTTGGCGGTGGCGATGAAGGACAGCGAGGGCACGACCACCTCGTCGCCCGGCCCGAGCTCCAGCGCGATCAGCGCCAGGTGCAGGGCGGTGGTGCACGAGCTCACGGCGATGCCGTGCTCGGCGCCCACCCGCTCGGCGAAGGCCCGCTCGAACTCGGCGACCCGGGGCCCCTGGGCGACCCAGCCGGAGAGCACCGCGTCGGCGGCGGCCTGCGCCTCCTCCTCGCCGAGCCACGGGATCATGACGGGGATGCGGGCGGGGGCCGGGACCCGTGCGCTCATCGGCCGGCCTCCCCGGCTGCTGCCTCCGCCGCGGCGGCGTCCGCCGCGCGCTCGGCCCGCCACCAGTCCACCAGGTCCCGCAGCCCGCGGCGCATGTCGATCCCGGCGGTGAAGCCGAGCCGCCCCGAGGCCTGCGTGGTGTCCGCGAGGCGGCGGGTTACCCCGTTCACGGCGCGGGCCGGTCCGTGCTCCGGCACCATCCCCTCCGCGCCCATGGCCTCGAGCAGTCCGAGGGCCAGGTCGCGCAGGCTGGTCTCGGTTCCGCTCGCGACGTTGAACACCTCGTCGGTCAGGTCCGATTCGGCGGCCAGCAGGTTGGCCCGCGCGATGTCCCGTACGTCGGCGAAGTCCATGGTCTGGGTGCCGTCGCCGAGGATCAGCGGCGGCTCGCCCGCGGTGATCCGCTCCATCCAGCGGATCAGGACCTCGGTGTACAGCCCGTGGATGTCCATCCGCGGCCCGTACACGTTGAAGTAGCGCAGCGCGATGTAGTCCAGTCCGTACATGGCGTGGAAGCTGCGCAACACGCCCTCGTTGAAGGCCTTCGCCGCCCCGTAGAAGGTGTCGTTGTTGTAGGGGTGGTGGCGCTCGGTGGTCGGGAAGGTCTCCGCCAGCCCGTAGACCGAGGCCGAGGACGAGGCGATCACCTTGCCCACCCCGGCGGCGACCGCGGCCTCCAGCACGTTGAACGTGCCGTCGACGAGCACCTCGTTCGCCAGCCGCGGCTCCTCCGCGCACTGGGTGATCCGGATGGCGGCCAGGTGGAACACGAGGTCGGCGCCCTCGGTCGCCTTGCGTACGGCGTTCGTGTCGCGGATGTCGCCGTCGACGACCTCGACGACGCCGCTCTGCAGGGCGCGGGCCAGGTTGGCGGTGCGCCCCCGGACGAAGTTGTCGAGCACCACGATCTCGCGCGCCCCGTTGTCCACCAGCAGGTCGACCACGTGCGAGCCGATCGTGCCCGCCCCGCCGGTGACCAGAATCCTCTTGCCTCGTACGCTGCTCAACGCCCTGCCCCTACTGAGTCGGTCATGGTGTTTCCTGCTGCGCCCGCGGCAGTGTGCGCGGCCCGCGGGCGCGGGTGGTCCCGTGGCGGGACCCGCCAACGGTCAGCGCCCGGTGCGCAGTCCGACGACAGCGCCGCGGAACTCAAGGCTCCGGGAGGCCGCTTCCAGGATGTCGAGTACTTGCAGGCCCGCCCAGCCGTCGGTCAGCGCCGGCCGCCGCGTCCTGATCGCGGCGGCGAACTCCTCGACCATGCTGCGCAGGGCCTCCTTCTCGCCGATCGCGGGCGCCACCATGTCCCCGGTCCGGTAGGAGACGAGCATGTCGCGGCGCTCGTCCGCGCCGATCTCCTGCGGGGTCGTCATGTCCACGCCGCGGTCGTAGACCGCGACGCGCTGCGTGGGGTTGAGGTCGTCCCACACCAGGGTGCGCTTGGAGCCGCCGACCATCGTCGTGCGGACCTTCAGCGGGGAGAGCCAGTTGACGTGCACGTGGGCGATGGCGCCGGTGTTGAGCGTGAGCGTCAGATAGGCAACGCAGGACTGGCCTGCGCCGATCGGGTCCGCTCCGTGCGCGGCGACGGCGACGGGCCGGATGTTCTCCGGGAGGATGAAGTCGAGGACCGAGAGGTCGTGGGGGGCCAGGTCCCACAGGACGTCGACGTCCTTCTGGACGAGCCCCAGATTGATCCTGACCGAGTCGACGAACTGGATCTCACCGAGTTCGCCGGAGCGGACCATGTCGCGGATGCGGGCCACCGCCGGGGTGTAGCAGTAGGTGTGGTCGCACATGAGGGTGAGGCCGCGTTGCTCGGCCTCGGTCACCAGCTTCAGGCCGTCCTCGTACGTGGCGGCGAGGGGTTTTTCGACGAGGACGTGCTTGCCGGCGCGCAGGGCGGCCAGTGCGACGTCGAGGTGGGTGCCGGCCGGGGTGGCGACGGCGACCGCGTCGACGGCCGGGTCCGCCAGGACGGCCGCGTAGTCGGAGGTCGCCTGGACCGTGGAATAGGCGCCGAGCACCTGCCGCGCACGGTCGACGTTCAGATCGCAGAGCCAGCGGAGCCGGAACCCCGGACTGGACTGGAAGTTGCGGACGAGATTGGGTCCCCAGTAGCCCGCTCCGATGACGGCGACGCCTAACGGCTTGGCCGGCCACGCACCTGCGACCCCGCCCTCGCGCCCCGCACCCTTCGCGGCGTCCTTCTCGGCATCCTTCTCGGATTCCTTCACAGCGTTCCCTTTCCCTCGGCGCACGCCCGCGGGCGTATCGACAACCCATGGCCGGGACGCGTGCGAAGGAAGGGGGTACCGCCGACGGCCGACGCCGGGGCGCATGCGCGCCCCGTGCGTGACCTGCCCAACGGTGATGGCCCCCACGACCGATGCCCTACGTGTTGCGACGTACTTTCCGCCCCCCGGCCGCCCGGCGCCCCTCGCGCCGGTCCGGCCACGGGCAGGCGGCCCGTTCCCCCAGGCCGCCGAACCCGTATTTCCCCAACTGCCTTGCTCCGGTTGGATTTCAGCGTCGCCGAAGCACGCCGAACCCGGTCGGCTGCGCTCAATCTAGACCACCGGGACTACCCCCGGGGAGAGTTGGAGGAAACGGTCGGCTCGGCTGTTCGAGCGTGCATACTTCCGGGGTGACCAGCATCGTGATCCCGGCCCACAACGAGGGCCGGGTCATCGGCCGGCTCCTCGACGCGCTCCTGGCCGACGGCCCGGGTTGCGGGCCCGACATCGTCGTGGTGTGCAACGGCTGTACGGACGACACCGCCGCGGTGGCGGGCGCGCGGAGCCCCCGCGTCCGCGTGGTGGAGATATCAACTCCGTCCAAGCACAGGGCACTTCGGGTCGGGGACGAGCACGCGCGGGGCTTTCCCCGCCTGTACGTGGACGCCGACGTGGAGTTCGGTGCGGCCGGCGTACGGGCGCTGGCCGGCGTCCTCGCCGCCAGTCCGGACCTCCTCGCCGCGGCCCCCGGCCGCGACATCCCGCTCTCCGGGTGCGCCTGGCCGGTCCGGGCGTACTACCGGGTCTGGCAGCGGCTGCCCGCCGTCCGCGAGGGGCTGTTCGGGCGGGGCGTCATCGCGGTGTCCGAGCCGGGGCACGAACGGATCGCAGCGCTGCCCCCGCTGATGGCCGACGACCTGGCGGCGTCCCTCGCGTTCGGGCCGCAGGAGCGGCGCGTGGTCGAGGCGGCCCGGGTCGTGGTGCATCCGCCGCGCACCTGGGGCGACTTGATCAGGCGGCGCGTCAGGGCGGCGACCTCGTCCGCCGAGCTGGAGCGTTTCCAGGCGGCGGAGGCGGCCCGGAGCCCGGAAGGGGCGCGTGCGCCGTCCGCGCGCACCGGTACGGGCGACCTGCGCGCCCTGCTCAGGGACCGGCCGAGCCTGCTCCCCGGGGTCGTCGTGTTCGTCGTGGCGGCCCTCGCCGCCCGCCGGGGAGCCCGCAGGGCCATCCGGACCGGGGACTTCTCCACCTGGCTGCGCGACGAGAGCAGCCGTCAGGGCTGAGCCGCCCCACTGAGCCGAACCGGGCCGTACACCGCCCAGTTGGCCCGTACAACCACTAGGGTTTCACTCGCACGTACGAGTGACTCAGACCGTCGGCACCGGGAGCTCGAGAGCATGTACCTCGCGGACCGCTCCGCGCCCGCCAGCGCGAAGACCGCACCGGAGACGGCTCCGGACGGCAGGTCCGTCCGGGCCCCCGCAGTCGCCCCGGCCGTCCTCGCGCTGGGCACGGTCAGTCTGATCACCGACGTCTCCTCCGAGATGGTCACCGCGGTGCTGCCCCTGTACCTGGTCGCCGGACTGGGTCTGAGCCCGCTCGGCTTCGGCGCGCTCGACGGCGTCTACAACGGGGTGAGCGCGCTGGTGCAGCTGACCGGCGGCCACCTCGCCGACCGGGTCCGCAACCACAAGCTGATCGCGGGCATCGGCTACGGGCTGTCCGCGCTGTGCAAACCACTGCTGCTGCTCGCGCACGGCCTGGGCCCGGTGGGCGTGGTCCTCGCCCTGGAACGGACCGGCAAGGGTCTGCGCACCGCGCCGCGCGACGCTCTGATCTCCCTTTCCACACCTGCCGGGTTACAGGGCCGTGCGTTCGGCGTCCACCGCGCCATGGACACCACCGGGGCGCTGCTCGGCCCGCTCGCCGCCTTCTTCATCCTGAACATGGCGGTGGGCGGGTACGACGCCGTCTTCGGCGTCAGCGCGTGCGTCGCCGTGCTCGGCGTCGTGGTGCTCATGCTGTTCGTCCCGTCGGGCGCGGGCCTCGACCCGACCGGGGGGCCTGCGGCGGTGGGTCCCGGCACGGTGAAGCCGGACTCTCCCGAGGCCGCCGCCGTGAACCTGCGGGAGGCGGGGGCCCTGCTGCGGCTGCCCCGGCTGCGCGCCCTCGCGCTCTGCGCCGCCCTGCTGGGCCTGACCACCGTCAGCGACGCCTTCCTATACCTGCTGCTCCAGGACCGCACGGGCATCCGCGAGCAGTGGTTCCCGCTGCTCCCCCTGGGCACCGCCGCGGTGTTCCTGCTGCTGGCCGTGCCGGCCGGCGCCCTGGCCGACCGGATCGGCCGCCGTACCGTCTTCCTCGCCGGGCACGCCCTCCTGCTGGCCGGGTACGGGCTGCTGCTGTGGGCCCCGCAGTGGCCGACCCTCCCGTACCTGGTCCTCGTACTGCACGGCCTGTTCTACGCAGCGACCGACGGGGTCCTGCCCGCCGCCGTCGGCGCGACCGTCCCCGCGAAGCTGCGGGCCACCGGCCTCGCCGTGGTCGGCACCAGCCAGGCGATGGCCCGCTTCGGCTGCTCGCTCGCGTTCGGCGCCGCCTGGACGCTCTGGGGCGCCGGCCCTGCGCTCACCGCCGCCGCGGCAGGTCTGTGCTGCTGCGCGGCCGTCGCAGGCTTCGTACTCCGCCCGGCGGCGCCCGACGCCGCTCCCGAAGCGGCCCGACACCCCCGAGGAACCCGATGACCCGCTCACGCCGGCTGCTCGTACTCGCCGTGGCCGTGCTGCTCCTCGGGGGGCTCGGCACCGCGCTGGTGCTGCGCGCCGCCGCCCGGGCCGAGCAGACGCACGAGGGGGATCCGAAGGTCGCCCAGGGCCCGGTCACGCTCGGGCGGCAGGACCGGCTGGCCTTCCTCAACGGCGCGCAGGGCCCGCACCGCGGGGCGCTCGTCTCGGTCCCGGGGCAGTCGCCCCGGGCCGAGCGCACCGCGTCGCAGCTCACTTGCCGGCGCTTCCACGCGGCCGCCGGCACCGGCGTGTGCCTGAACTCCGCTCCGGGCGCGCTCGCCCAGGACAACCGGGCCCTCATCGTCGACCCGGACCTGCGTACGCTGCGCAGCTTCCCGCTCGCGGGCACCCCCTCGCGGGCCCGGGTCTCGCCGAGCGGCCACTTCGCCGCCTGGACGGTGTTCGTCTCGGGCGAGTCGTACGGCGCCGCGTTCTTCTCCACGCGCACCGCGATCGTGGACACCCGTACGGGGGCGATCGAACCGGACCTGGAGAAGTTCTCCATCCAGCTGGACGGCCGGCCGTACACCTCGGGCGACGTGAACTTCTGGGGCGTCACCTTCTCCAAGGACGACGACACCTTCTACGCCACCCTCGGCACCGCCGGCCAGACGTACCTGGTGAAGGGCTCGGTCTCGCGGCGCAGCGTCACCACCCTCGCCCAGAACGTCGAGTGTCCGTCCCTGTCCCCGGACGAGACGCGGGTCGCGTACAAGAAGCGCGTCGCGCGCGGGGCTTCTCTGTGGCGCGAGCACGTACTGGATCTGGGGACGCTGCGCGAGACGCCGCTCGCGGAGAAGCGGAGCGTGGACGACCAGGCCGTCTGGCTCGACGACCGGACTCTGGCCTACGCCCTGCCCGCAGAGGGCCGGGCGGACACCACCGATCTGTGGACGGTCCCGGCGGACGGCACGGGCGCCCCCCGCGTCCTGACCCCGGCGGCCTCCTCGCCGACGCGCCTCGGCTGACGGCCGTACGCGCGGTCACGAGGGCCGACTGCCCGACGCCGTGGCCCTGTCGGGCCGGCCCGGGTCCTGCGTTCGTGCGGACTCGGCCCTCGTGGACCGGGCGCCCGGGACCCGGTCCGCACCTCGTCGAGAAGCACCACGTGGACCTGCATCTCACGGACGCGGTGGCGGTGGTCACCGGACCTGGGCATCCTCGAGCGGCATGCCGACCGCCTCCCGCTTCCGGTGCCGGGTCTGCGGTATCCACATTTCCTCCACGGACGCCCCGCAGGACCGGCGGCGGGTCAGATGCGTTTGTCGGCGAGGATGCGGTCCGCCGCGTAGTGCGGGCAGGATGCGGTGTGCCAGGTGACCGTCAGCATTCCGGCCTCCGCCGACAGGGTCCGGGCCGTGCCGTCCTTCGGGCCGGCCTGGCAGTACGAGCACACCAGGGTTCGCGGCTTGGGAAACTCCAGCATGATCGTGCCCTTCCCGCTCAGACGTACTGGCGCGCGCCGGTTACGCCAACTCCTATCAAACCTGGGCGGAACACGGTCCGATACCTGCCGGTAGCCCCTGAATTCCCGTCACCGACGGAGGCGGTCCTCGCCTTCTCGGGTACGTACGGCCAGTTCAAGGACCGGCAGGCAGCCGCAGGAAGATGCCGGCCGGGCCGCGAAAGCCGACGGCGTGACCGTCGCGGCTTCCCCGAAAGAGATCACTCCGGCCGGCTCCGACGTCACCCTGACGTGTCAGCTGCTGACGTCGGTCCGGAGCGGGGTCGAGTCCCCCCTGCCGATGCACGCCTGGGTTGAGGGCCGCGGTCGCCGTGGTCACCGCCGAGATCGCCGAGCAGGACCCCGCCTGCGTCGTCCGCCGAAGCCCTGCGCACCGTACGCAACGTACGCGTGATCGAATGGGCGCGCAGACACTCGAACGGGAAGAAGGCGGGCGGTACCCGTGTCACAGACTCCCCATCCGGACGGCCGGTTCACGCCGGCCGATGCGAACGCCCAGGTCTGGGTCGACGGCGGCCCTTGCGCCGGCGCGGCCCCCTGGGCCCCGCCGCAGGGCCGGCCCGCTCCCCCTGCCGGGTACGCCCAGCCCCCTGCCCTCGCGGCCGCGGCGGCCGGTTCGCTGTACCACGAGCAGGCGAGGAACGGGCGGCAGGGCGCACTCGGGCGTCTCGGCGAGGTTCTCCTCGTCACGGTCCTCCTGGCGGCGGGCCTCATAGCCGTCACCGTGGCCGGCATGGCCATCGGCCACGCACTGGGCCTGCAGCTCGCCCCCGACGGCGGTGACCGGGTGCTGTCCGACCCGCTGGCGGACGAGGCCATGGGGCTCGTCGGCCTGGCGGTCGGCATACCCGTCGTCCTGCTGGCCGTCCGTGCGTGCGGCCGCCGTCCCGCCGGAACGGTGATTTCCGTCCTGGGCCGGCTGCGCTGGGGCTGGCTCGCCCGGTGTGCTGCGGTGGCATTCCCCCTGATAGCCCTTCAGATGGGCGCGCTCGTGCTCTGGGGCCGGGTGGAGGACGGCCCCGAGAGCCTCGCGGGCGAGTTCCCCGGATGGCTGCCGCTGCTGCTCGGCTCGGCGGTGTTCCTGGGGCTGGTTCCCTTCCAGGCCGCGGCCGAGGAGTTCGTCTTCCGGGGCTGGCTCGTCCAGTTCTTCGGGGGCTTCCTCCGTTCGCCCTGGCCGGGGATCGTCGTGGCCTCGCTGCTCTTCGCGCTCGCCCACGGGTTCGGTGCGTGGTCGGGGTTCGCGCTGCTCTTCTACTCCGCGGTGTGGTGGGGCTGGCTCGTCATCCGTACGGGCGGGCTGGAGGCCGTGATCGCGATCCACACGGCGAACAACGTGCTGTCCTACGGCATAGCGCTCGCGCTGGGACAACTGGCCGATTCCGGAACCGCAGCAGACGCCCCGTGGCAGGCGCTCGTCCTCGAGCTGGTGTGCGCACCCGCCTACTGCCTGCTGATCTCGAGACTCGGCGCCCGGTACGGCGTCGAGAGCCGCAGCCCGGACCACCAGCTCACGCTGCCGGTCCGGGACGCCGTCAGGCCAGCAGCTTCGTCTTGGCCTGCTGGAACTCCTCCTCGGTGAGCGCGCCCTTGGCCTTCAGCTCGGCCAGCTTGGCCAGCTCGTCCGCGCCGCCCGATCCGCCGGCCGGAGCGGCGCCTGCCGTCTCGCGGATGTAGTTCTGCAAAGCGGCCTCGTTCTCCTTGGCCTGCTTGACGTCCCGCTGGGTCATGCTCTTCCCGCGGGCGATGACGTACACCAGTACGCCGAGGAAGGGCAGCACGATGACGAAGATCAGCCAGCCCGCCTTGGCCCAGCCGCTCATCTCGTGGTCGCGGAAGATGTCCGTGATGATCTTGAACAGCAGGAACAGCCACATGATCCACAGGAAGAACCAGAGCATGGACCAGAAGATGCTCAGCGCCGGGTAGTCGTCGTCCACGGATGCCTCCTTCGGGCGGGCCCGATGCCCGCGATCAGCAGTATTGGCTCGCCCACCGCGTTCCGCATGTCGAGCGGCCCCGTACGGCTCACCCCGTACCTCTCGCATCGGCGCAGCCGCCCTGCCCCACCGGGCCGCACCGCAGGCCACGGATCGCATCGACAGGTCTCACCCGGTCGGGTCACCACCGCTCGCCGGATCGAGGTGGCCGGGATTGCCTGGGGTACGACCCCTAGGAGACATGCCATGCCGGACGACGAAAGCCAGGGCGAGCTCGCCGCTCTGCGGGCTCGGGTTGCCACGCTGGAGAGCGAGGCCGCGAAACGCCCGCCGCCGCGGCACAGGCTGCGCGCCTTCCTGTCCGCCCTGCTGATCGTCATCGGCTGCGTCCTGGCCCCCTTGGGCATCGTCGCCGCATGGACGGCGGACATCGTGGGCGACACCGACCGCTACGTCGCCACCGTGGCTCCTCTCGCCTCCAACCCCGACGTCCAGGCGGCCGCCGCGAACCGGGTCACGGGCGCGGTCATGGAACACCTCGACCTGCCTGCCCTGCTCGAGGGCGTGGCGCCGGAGGACCGGCCGCTGCTGCAGAAGGGGCTCGGGAAGCTGGGCAACGGCCTCGAGGGCGCGGTCCGGAGCTTCGTGCACGACAAGGCGCAGGACGTCGTCGCGTCGGATGCCTTCGCCACCATCTGGACCGGCGCGAACCGCACGATCCACACCGCCCTCGTACGCGCGCTGACCGGCAGCGACGAGGGAGCCGTGGAGATCAAGAACGACTCGGTGACCGTGGATCTCGCCCCGGTCATCGAACAGGTGAAGACGCGGCTCGTGGACTCGGGGCTCACCGTCGCCGCCAAGATCCCCGAGATCCACACCGACTTCACCGTTCTCCGGTCGGACGACATCGGCCGGGTCAAGACCGGCTTCCGGCTGCTCGAGATCGTCGGCCTGTGGCTGCCGGTCATCGCCGTGATCCTCGCGGCCGTGGGCGTCCTGCTGGCAGCCCACCGGCGCCGTAGCCTGGTCGCGGCGGCCCTCGGCTTCGCCGCCGCGGCGCTCATCCTGGGCATCGCCTTGACGGTCTTCCGTACGGTCTATCTCAACGCGCTCCCCGACACCGTCTCCCAGCCGGCCGCCGGCGCCGTCTACGACGCGTTGATCCGCCTCCTGCGGACCGCCGTCCGCACGGTCGTGGTCCTCGGCGTACTGCTCGCGCTCGCCGCCTGGCTCTCGGGGCCGGGACGCCGTGCCACGGTGGTCCGCCGGCTGTGGCACTCCGGTATCGCGGCCACCCGGGCCACGGCCGACCACGCGGGCCTGCGTACGGGCCCGGTCGGGCCGTTCGTCGGTCGCCACCGCGCCTGGATCACATGGATCCTGGTGGCGGCCGCCGTCCTCGCTTTCGTCCTGTGGCCGCACCCGACCGGCTGGGTCGTCCTGGGCCTCGCCCTCGCGCTCCTCTTCGCCCTTGCCGTGGCGGAGTTCATCGCCGAAGACGCCGAGGTCGCCGAGAGCAGGGCGACGGTCGGCGGAAGACCACCGGGTTCCGTGTAGGCCGCCGGGCTCAGGGACGCGCCGCCCCGGGCTGGGTCGCGGGGATGCGCTGGGTGAAGAACAGCGCCGTCAGTGCGGCCAGTGCGAGGACCCCCAGGGCGGCCCGCAGGCCGTCGATCCGTGCGGTGACGTTCGCGTCGAGTGCAGCCTGCGTCACCTCCGACTTCGCACCGGCATCCTCGAGGGCTGCGGTGAGCTGGGCGTCCGACAGGAAGGGCGCTCCCCCGACGAGTTGGACGTTCGCCTGCTCCTTGACCTCGGCCGGGACCGCCGGGTTCTGCTCGATGGTCGTGAGGAACGACGAGGTCAGCATGGTGATGAGGATCGACCCGGCGACGGCGGTACCGATCGACGCGCCGAGGTTCGTGACGGTGTTCTGGATTCCGCCGACATCGGCGCTCTGCTCGTCCGGGACGGCCGAAACCGTGACGGCTCCGAGCTGTGAGGCCAGCGCCCCCATCCCCAGACCGATCAGCAGCAGCGGGACGGTGACGACGCCCGCGCCGGAGTCCTCGTCCAGGGCGGCCAGCAGGACGACGGCCCCGGCGAGCATCAGCAGCACTCCGAACCGCACCACGCGCCGAGGTGAGGCGTCCGGACGGAACCGGGGGATCCCGACAGCGGCGGCCAGCAGGGAGATGGAAAGCGGAAGGATCAGTACGCCGGTCTTGACGGCGGACAGGCCCAGGGCGACGGACAGGTAGAGCGGGACGACGAAGAACACGCCCATTTGTACGAGGTACTGGAAGAAGAACATCGTCAGGCCGCCGGTGAGCTGCCGGTTGCCCAGGAGCTCCGGATCCACGAGGGGTTCGGTCCCGCGTGCGACCAGACGTGCCTCCCAGCGGAAGAACAGCCAGAGGAGGAAGAGGCCGGCCATCATCAGCCAGACGACCGGTGAGAGGTGGAACCAGGACGGTGCGCCGGCCTTGGGCCGGAACCAGCCCCACTCGCTCGTGCGCAGCACGGCGAAGACGAACAGTCCGATGCCCAGCGCCGACACGATCGCGCCCACGACGTCGATGCGCGGCCGGTGGTCGGGGGGCGCGTCGGCGACCCGGCGGGCGAGCAGCAGGATGGCCAGCACGACCACGACCTCCCCGGCGAACACCCAGCGCCAGGAGAAGAACGTCGTCGCCACGCCGCCGATGAGCGGCCCCAGCGCGATCGCCACCGCCCCTGCGGCGGCGACCAGCCCGTACGCGGCCGGCCTGCGCTCCACGGCGAAGTTCGAGGCGACGAGCGCCACGATCGCCGGCATGATCAGCGCGGCTCCCACACCCTCCAGCAACGACCAGCCCAGCAGCAGGACGGTGAGGTTCGGGGCGAGTGACGTGGTGAGGGATCCGCAGCCGTAGATGACGCAGCCGATCATGAACGCCCGCTTGCGGCCGACGAGGGCGCCGACCTTGCCACCGCTGATCATCAGCATCGCCATGACCAGCGTGTAGGCGGTGATCGCGCCCTGCAGGCCACTGACCGTGGTGCCGATGTCCTCCGCCACCGTCGCGATCGAGACGTTCATGACCGAACTGTCCAGGGCCATCAGGAACTGGCCGGCCGCCAGCGTCAGCAGGACGCCCCGGGCGCCCTTCGCCGCCCCGGCCGCGGATGTCGGGTGTGCCTTGGCTGTCATGGAACGGAGCCTCCCACGGCTCCGGACAGCCACGTGTCGCCTCGCCGGGCAGGTCAGCCGACTGGCACAGACGCGGGGCGCTCGCAGCGCCCGCCGGCGTTCACGCCGATTGCGCCGCCACCCGGCCCGAGGCCACTGCGTCCACCAGGGCCTGGTGGTCGCGCTCGTTCCGGTCGGCGTACGCCTCCGCGAACCGCACCAGTGCCCGGTCGAACACGTCGGCGCTGCCCAGATAGGCGGCGATGCCGATCCGGTCGCCGGACCGGGCGTGTGCCCGGGCCAGGGTGGTCGCGCACACGTCGCCGAGCGTCTGCATGCCCCGCGGCGCCATGAGCTCCGGTTCGATGCTCCCCTTCCAGTCCCGCAACTGCCGTACGTAGAAGTCCCGCTGGCGGCCGTCGATGCCCTTCGCCCGGTACCAGCCCAGGAAGATGTCGCCGGCTGCCTGCATCAGGCGCTGCCCGGCCACCACCCGTTCGCCCTGCATGGAATGCTCGCCGGCGCCGACGTACGGGGCGAGGACCGACTCGCCGGCCTCCTTGGCCTGGAGGATCAACGGGTCGTCGCCGTCCCTGCCCTGGAGCAGAATGATCCAGCACCGGGTGCCCACACTCCCGACCCCCACCACCTTGCGGGCCATGTCGACGACGGTGAACTGCCGCAGCAGGTGCCGCCGGTCCGAAGGGAGGGTCTGGCCGTACTGTTCGACCATTTCGCGGATCTGCTCCTCGAGCGGGCCGCGCTCGTTGTCCGCCAGCAGCTCCGTGAGCGGTACGACCAGGGGCGGTACCGACCTGAACCGGCGCTCGCCGGAGACCACCTCGGTGAGTTTCCCGGCTGCCTGCAGGCTGTCCCGCCCGCGTGCTTTGGCCAGCTCCTCGGCCAGCCGCCTGCGGCCGCGCGAGCGCAGTTCGGCCGCCCCCAGTGTCTGGAGCTGCTCCGCATCGACCCTCGCGTACCAGACGTCGAGGTGGCGCATGACGGCGTAGCGGCGCATCTGCTCACGGTAGGAGCGGCCCGCGGACCGGACGATCGCGGTGCGCTCGGCATCGGTGAAGCCGTTCTCCCGCCCGGCGATGGCCAGGCTCACGGCCAGCCGCTTGACGTCCCACTCCCACGGTCCGGGCAGTGTCTCGTCGAAGTCGTTGACGTCGAACAGCAGGTTCCGCTCCGGGGTGCCGAGGAGGCCGTAGTTCAACATGTGGGCATCGCCGCACAGTTGGGCCCGGAGTCCGGAGTCCGGGGTGTGGGCCAGGTCGGCGGCCATGACGGCCGCGGCGCCCCGATAGAAGCGGAACGGGGACTCTGACATCCGCCCGTAGCGGATCGGTACCAGCTCCGGCACTCGGCCGGCCGCCTGCCCCTCGAGTACCTCCACCGGATCCCGTCGGTCCGCGGGCGGTTCGAACTCCCCGTGCACGGAGCGGGGCGTCCGGTGCCGGGCGGCGCGTCCGCGCTCGGCCCGTTCCGCGGCGGACAGTCCGCGGGTGCCGTTCTCCGCCCCTGCGGCATGCATTGCCATCGCTGCACCTCCAGGCCACGCGGGCCCCTGCTGCCCAGCATGGCACTCACGGCCCGGCAGCGCCGTACGGTGCCGTTCGGCTCCGGCGCACGGCACCCGGTCTGCTCAGCCCTGGTCGTCCCCCGGCCGCTTGGGGAGCGGACTGCCCAGCCGCCCGGCCAGGAACGGCTCCTGCGCCAGGACGGCGCCCGCAGTGACACCGATGGCGATGGCCACGCACACCACGATCAGCCAGGACAGCAGGACGAAGACCGAACCGGCCGACCCGTAGTCGCTCAGCGCCCGATTGAGGGCGCGCGGCATGTAGAAGCGGGCGACGAGCGAGAGGGCGGTGGCGCCAAGGGCGGTGAGCACGGCTCCCGGCAGCAGGGGGAGCCAGCCCACCAGTCCGCCCAGCAGGAGGTGCTGCGACCACCACCACGTCAGCGCCAGGAAGACGAACGTGAGGGGGATGCCCAGCCACAGTCCGACGCCGAACCCGTCGCGGACCGGTCCCTGCACGACCAGCACGCAGAGCCAGACGCCGATCCAGGCGACCCAGCGCCAGATCGCGATGTGGACCCCCTTCCGCGGAATCTCCCACGCCCGCTTGCACAGGCGTTGCATGGCGCGGCTCACGGCGGTCGCGGACAGCAGCACCATCAGGGCGCCCACCACGCCCACCGCATTCTGGAATTCGCTGTCGGTGCCGCCGAAGATGGCGTTCAGCTGCTCGCTCGCCTCACCGGTGAGCCCGAAGACCGCGCGCATGGATTCGGCCATTTGCTGCTGCAGGCCTTCGGGCGCGAACGACGCCACGGCGAAGACCAGCGGGACGGCGGTGAGGAAACACTGCGCGGCGAGGCGCGTCGCGGAGTCGAAGATGTTCACCGCCACCATGCGCTCCGCCACATGGGTGATCACCGGGAAGCGGGTCTCCGCCTCGCGCTGGAGGCGTCGCGCCCTCACCGCTGCCGTGCGCGAACGGGTCCGCCACCACGAGGGGTGCACGGGATGGTGTGCCCGCTTGCCGGCGGCCATCAGTGCACCGGGGAGTGGGGCGGTGGGGAGGGAGGCGGACAACGGCCGGGCAGCCACGACAGCACCTGCGGAGCAGTCGTCGCCATGAGTCTCTCCTTCGTGTGCGTCCAGGTTGGAGGATGCCGCCCGGAGCGGCATCTCGAACCGGTGCCCGGTACCGCGCGCCCGCAAAAGGTGTCGAAGGCGGGTCCGCTGCGTAGGGTCGACGTGGTACGTCGTCACGCGCTGGGGGCGCCATGGTTCTCGACCTGATGCTGATCGCACTGGTCATCACGCTCTACCCGCTGCCCATGATGGCGTTCGCGCTCGTGGTGTCGTCCGCCAGGGGCGTCTGGAAGGGCCTCGCCTTCATTCTGGCCTGGCTCGCCTGCTTCGTCGCGGTGATCGCCGTCGTCCTCGCGCTGACCGACGGCCAGCCCCCGCCGCCGCGCTCCCCTCCCGGCGTGGCAGGACTTGCGGCCAAGTTGGCCATCGGGATCGGGCTGGTGTTCTACGGACTGCACCGCCGCCGCCTCATCCAGGCGAGCTCCGCGGCTCCGGCGGGTGCTGCGTCTGGTGCCCCGGGGAGTGCTGCGGCATCCCCCGGCGCGGAGGCTCGGGAAGAACGGGCCGACAAGGTGGCCGAAGGCCTTGACCACAGTTCGGTCTGGGCGGCGGCCGGCCTGGCCGTGCTCGTCCAGCCGTGGGGCATGGTGGCCGCGGGTGCGACGACGGTACTCGAGGCGAACACCTCGCACGCGGCCACCTATGCGGCCCTGTTCGGCTTCTGCCTGCTCGCGACCGCGAGCCTGCTGGCCGCCGAGCTGTACATCGTGTTCTCCCCCGAGGTGGCGCAGGCCCGGCTCCTGCGCATGCGCGGATGGCTGAAGGCCCACTCGGAGCAGGCGATCGTCATCCTGTGCCTGGCCCTCGGCCTGTGGCTGACCGCCAAGAGCATCTACCAGCTGACCAGCTGACCGGCCGGACCGCCGGCCGGTCGGCCCCTGCCACAGGTGACGCTTCCGAATGTGCGAAGGTCCGTGCGCGGTGCTGCAATGAACTCAGGGACATCCGCTTCGGTACCGCTCGTACCCGGCCACCCGCGGTCCGCACACCGGCGGCCGGCCCGGCGTCCCTCCCTCCCCCAGCCCGACAGGAGCAGCCATGAGCAGCGAGCCCGAGGAACCCCGCGGATTCGGTGACATCGAGGACATGGGCCCCGTGGACTACGCCGTGATCGAGTTCCCGGGCAATCGGATGACGGGCAACGGACTGCCCATGCTCGTGGATCTCGTCGATCGCGGCATCATCCGGATCTTCGACCTGGTCTTCGTCCGCAAGGACCTGGACGGCTCGGTGACCGCGGTGGAACTGACCGACTTCGGCGACGAGGTCGACCTGACGGTCTTCGAAGGAGCCGCGTCCGGCCTGCTGGACCAGAGCGACATCGACGATGCCGGCACCGCTCTGGAACCCGGGAACTCGGCGGGGATCATCGTCTACGAGAACAGGTGGGCGGCGCC
Organism: Streptomyces katrae; assembly: GCF_000717655.1. Taxonomy (GTDB): domain Bacteria; phylum Actinomycetota; class Actinomycetes; order Streptomycetales; family Streptomycetaceae; genus Streptomyces; species Streptomyces katrae_B. The sequence continues at coordinate 418,709 of NZ_JNZY01000010.1, read as the reverse complement.
GTTCGCCCGCGAACTGCGGCGCGGAGGCGCCCAGCTCGTGGCGGCCGGCCGGATTCCCGTCCAGGCTCTGCTCGCCTCGCTGGACGCCATGGACGTCCCGCCCGCCGACGGCTGAGACCGCCCGCAGACCTGCTTCACCGCACCCCTGGAGATGAGCATCATGCCCGGACTTCTTCGCGGAGTCGCCCGTACGGCCGTCGTCGCCGGCACCGCCACCGCCGTGTCCAACCGGGTGTCCCGGCGGCAGGCCGGCCGGTGGGCCCAGCAGGACGCCGTGCAAGAGCCGGTGGCCGCAGCGCCGCCCCCGGCTGCGGCCCCTGCCGCCGATGACATGACCACCAAGATCGACCAGCTCAAGCAGCTCAGTACCCTCAAGGAGCAGGGAGTGCTGACCGAGGAGGAATTCGCCGAGCAGAAGCGCCGGATCCTCGGCTGACAGAGCACCCTGCACCGGGCGCACCGGTGAGGGACGGGGGACGGGAAGGAACGGCCCCATGACGCAGCCGACGCAGCCGAGCCGGAGTCCGAGTCCACAGCCGCCATCACGGCCCGCGGAGCCCCACAAGCTCGGCGAGCTGCTCCGGACTCCCGGATACCTCAAGACGCTGGTGTTCTGCGGGCTCATCGGCATCCCGGTCTCGCTGGCCGCATTCTGGTTCCTCGCCGGGATCCAGAAACTGGAGAGCCTGGTGTGGACGGACCTCCCGCACGCCCTCGGCCACGACACTCCGCCGTGGTGGTGGCCCCTGCCGCTCCTGCTCATATCGGGTATCTGCGTCGGGCAGATCGTCACCCGTTTCCCCGGGGCGGGCGGGCACATCCCCGCGTCCGGACTGCACGCGGGCGGTCTCGGAGCCGCAGCCCTTCCCGGAGTGGTCCTCGCGGCCGCGTTCAGCCTGCCGCTCGGCGCCACGCTCGGCCCCGAGGCCCCGCTGATCGCGCTGGGCGGCGGACTCGCGATCGCGCTGCGGCACCTCACCGGAACGCCGGAGACACCGATGAGCACCGCGCTGCTGGGCGCCGCCGGCGCCGCTGCCGCGGTCGCCACCATCTTCGGCAATCCGCTGATCGGTGCGGTGCTGCTGATGGAGGTCGTCGGCGTGGGCGGACCCCAGCTGTTCGCCGTCATGCTGCCCGCGCTGCTCTCCAGCGGCATCGGCTCGCTCGTGTTCACCGGTTTCGGCCGCTGGACCGGTCTGGGGACCGGCGATCTGAAGCTGAAGGCAGGCCCGCAGTTCCCCCGTCTGGACGTCGGTGACGTGGGCTGGTCGATCCTCATCGCCGTGGCCCTCGCCGCCGGGGTGCACCTGATCCAGTACGGCGGCCGGCTGACCGCCGTCCACGTCGCCCGACGGCCCCTGACCCTCACGGTGCTCTGCGCGCTCGCCGCCGGCGTCTGCGCCGCCGCCTATGCCCTGGGTACCGGCCGCTCTCCCGCGGACGTGGCCTCCTCGGGCCAGGCCACGCTGGGCGAGCTGGCCGGAGATCCGCACGCCTGGGGCGTGGGCGCGCTGATCGCCGTCCTCCTGTGCAAGGGCGCCGCCTTCTCCCTGTGCCTGGGCAGCCTGCGCGGCGGCCCCATCTTCCCGTCCCTGTTCCTCGGCGCCGCGGCCGGCGTCCTCTGCTCGCCCCTGCCCGGCCTGGGCATCGGCGCGGGGCTGGCGGCTGGCATGGCTGCCGCCACCGTGAGCGCGCTGCGGCTGCCGGTCAGCAGTGTGGTACTCGTGGTCCTGGTCCTGGGCAGCACCGAGATGATCCCGGTGGCGATCCTCTCCGCCGTCGTGGCGTTCGTGACCGCCGAACTCCTGCCGCCGGGCCCGCCGGTCCCACCCGTAAGCCGCCCGGCCCAGCCCGCCGCGCCTGCGCCTGCGCCTGCGCCGTAGCGTCTGCTCCGCTCGAAGGGGCAGAGCCCGCCCGGGCCGCCGGGACGCAGGCGTCCCGGCAGACGTGCATGCGGAAGTCCGACCCCGTGAAGTGCCGGGCGGCGGCGACAGCCGTCCCTCCGACGGCCTCGCCCGGCTGGACCGCGTCCTCGCCGCCGAACCGGACCACCCCAGGGCCCTGCCGGCGTCGTTCGCCCTGCGCCACGCCGTCGAGGGAGGCACGCGGCGCACCTGCCGGCCCGCTCCGACCACGTGCGCGCGCACCCCGCACTCGGCTACGCCGCACGCCTGCTGGCCGGGCTGTGCCAGGACGAGCCGTGGCTCGGACACCCGGGTCGTGGTCCAGGGGGGCAACGGGGCGCCCGGCCGAGGTGCCGGTGCCGTCGCGGTGCCCACAGCCGGGTGGGCGCGTGCGGGGTGGACCCGGAGCCGTCCACGACGACGTCCTCGGTGGCGGCGGTGGAGTCCTGCCGCAGACCCCGGAGCGAACGGCACACTCGTACCCGTGCAGAACACCCCGCGCCTCGCCTCACACGATGAGATACGAGCCCACCTCATCGAACAGCGCGGCAGCGTCCTGCGCCGCCCGGTCGCGTACGGCGACTCGACACCGCCGTCTGGTTCCTGACGGGCCATCTCCTCATGGTCGAACGGGCCCTGCCCGCTGCCCGGGTCGGCGGCACGTTGCTTCCGGCGGCATTCCCGTTCAGCCCGCCGGGCCAGTCGCTTCGCGCATCACGGGACGGGAGGGGCGGTCCGGCTGTGAGTCGGTGAGGGCGGCGTTGACGAGTGCCTTGATGTGCGGGAGATCATCGTCGGCGCCCGTGGGGTTCAGGGAGTACACCACGCGCCGGGGGGCCGGGCGTGCTTGGGCAGGCCGCCCGTAGGGGCGAGGATCTGGCGCACGGTGACGGGGTCGTACGCCTCGGCCAGCGCCTCGGGGAGGTACCGCCGCGCCGGGGCGCGAGGGGGTGCCGGCCGGCGGGCGGTGGTGTGGTGCACCGCCGGGAACAACGCGCGACCGCGTGCGCGCCGTTGTGACGACATGGCCGACTCCCTAACGTGCTGCTGCACGCAGGTCTGGCGGGGGCCCAGGCGTCGTGAAGCCGCTACCGGACCCTCGTACTCACGGCGACTCAGGGGGGCACATGCCTGGACCGAACCCGACTCCGCGGAACACGCCGGGGCGGATCTTCCAGGCCTCGACCATGACGGCCATGCTGGAGGGCGTCTACGAAGGCACGACGACCATCGCCGAGCTCTGCCGCCACGGCGACTTCGGCATCGGCACCTTCGACCGGCTCGACGGCGAGATGATCGTCCTCGACGGGCGATGCTACCGATTACGCGCCGACGGCACCGCCGGTGAAGCCGACCTGGCCACGCGAACACCCCTCGCGGCAGTGACCTACTTCCACGGCGAGTACGACTGGCGGATGACCGAGCCCGTCTACGCCACAGAGCTGCGCGCGGTGATCGACAGGTGGTTGCCGAGCCCCAACATGTTCTACGCAGTCCGCGTCGACGGGCACTTCGACCACATGGTCACCCGCATGCTCCCGGAGCAGCACCGCCCCTACCCCCGGCTGATCGACGCGGTGGCCGGACAGATCATCTCCACCCACACCGACCTGGACGGAACCATCGTCGGTTTCCGCAGCCCCACCCACATGCTCGGGGTGGCCGCGGCCGGATACCACCTGCACTTCCTCTCCAGCTGCCGGACCCGTGGCGGCCACGCCTACGACTTCGTACTCCGCTCCGGGCAAGTGCGCGTGGACGTGGGCTACGAGCTGGTCCTCCGTATGCCGCGGACGGCGGACTTCCACACGGCGCAGCTCGGCCGTGGCGACATCGCGGCTGAGATCGAGGCGGTGCTGCAGGGCAGCCGCAGGCCCTGAGCGGTGAATACCGGTCGGCGCAGGAATCGACGGACCGCCCACACCCCCAAGGCAGCGTGCCACCGCGCATCGCGGACCCCCTGCGGGTTCCAGAACAACGCCACGGCCCCGCCCGGCGGCCAGGCCGCGTCTCCCGACCGGCTGCGCTGCTACAACTACCACCGGAGCCGGTGTACCGCAGGTGAGGAGAAGCAACGATGGCCGAGCGCGTGGTGGAGGCGGACGGCATCACGCTGTGCACCGAGTCCTTCGGCGAGCCGTCGGATCCTCCCGTCCTGCTCATCATGGGTCTTGGGGCCTCGATGCTCTGGTGGGAGTGGGGTTTTTGCCGGATGCTCGCCGACGGCGGGCGCTTCGTGATCCGCTACGACCACCGCGACACCGGCCGATCCGTCACCTACGAGCCGGGCCGTCCCGGATACACCGGCGCGGACCTGGTCGCCGACGCCGCCCGCGTGCTCGACGCCCATGGCGTCCCGGCCGCGCACGTCGTGGGTGTCTCGGCCGGAGGGGCACTCGCGCAGCTGCTCGCGCTCCATTTCGCCGATCGCGTCCTCTCGCTCGTACTGATCAGCACGTCCTGCGCCGTGCCCGGGGGCCGCGAGCTTCCCCCGCCCACCGAGGAGTTCGTGCAGTTCGTCTCCGACGCGCACGTCGACTGGTCGGATGGCCACTCGGTGATCGACTACCAGGTCGGCTACGCGCGCGTGCTCGCCGGCGGTCGGCGCCCGTTCGACGAGGCCGCCGCCCGCAGCCTCGTCCGTCGCGACGTCGAGCGTGCGCACGACTTCACCGCGGCCCGCAACCACGACTCGCTTCCGGACGGTGAGCTCCCACCAGCGCCCCTGTCCTCGATCGCCGTGCCCACGCTGGTGATCCACGGGACCGCCGATCCGATGTTCCCGCTCAGTCACGGTGAGGCACTCGCGGAACAGATCCCCGAGGGCTGGCTACTGGCGCTGGAGGACGCCGGCCACGGGGTCGAGCGGGCCGACTGGGCGACGATCGTCCCCGCAATCCTCGAACACACCGCCGCGGACCGTGCCCGGCTTCGTCAACGACGTGTCAACGCACGTCGTCGGTGACGTCACCGACGCGGAAACGCAGTCGGCGGATCACGGCGTCCTTGTCGCGGCGTACGGCGTGGGCCATGACCGAGCCCCGCTGGTTCTGCAGCCGTCGCTGCCACAGGTGCGCGCGCGTTCGGTCTCCGGGACCAGTACGGTGACCTGCGCGCCCGGGCGGGTCGCGGTCAGCTCGCTCGCACACGCAGCCGTTTCGCCGAGTCGACCACGCCCCGCAGGTTCACGGCCGTGACCAGCACCAGGATGCCGAGGCACGTCCACACCCGCTCGCCGTACAGCTCCGGGAACGCCGAGGTCAGCGCCGCCACGCCGACCGTCACCATCCAAAAAACGTCCGCCGCCCCACTCTTCACACGCCCCTGACGACCTGGCCTCAGCGTCAGGGTGGCGTCAAGAGTTCCGCTGCGCCCGTATGGAGCCCGTCAAGAGGTCTTAACGCCCGTCTGAGCTCGCGCTTTGCTCTTACTCGGCCGTCTGGCCGAAATCCATTTCATCACTTCATCCAGGAGCTCACGATGGCCGATCCGGCCTTCGTCGTCACCACGGTCGCGGTCTTCGCGCTGGTGGCTCTCATCGCCCGAGGGGTGGCCAAGCTGTGACCGCCGAGAACATCGTCGGCCTGCTCGTGGCCCTCTCCCTGCTGGGTTACCTCGTCCTCGCCCTTGTGTACCCGGAGAGGTTCTGAGCGCTGATATGAGCCCCGTAACCGCTGGTGTGCTGCAGCTGCTCGCGCTCGTCGCCGCGCTCGCCCTCGCCTACCGTCCGCTCGGCGACCACATGGCCCGCGTCTACTCCTCCGAGAAGCACTACCGCCCGGAGAAGTGGATCTACAAGGCCATCGGCGCCGACCCCTCGGCCGGGATGCGCTGGCCCGCGTACCTGCGCGGCGTCCTGGCCTTCTCCGCAGTGAGCGTCCTCTTCCTCTACCTGCTCCAGCGCGTGCAGGGCGTGCTGCCCGGTTCGCTCGGCTTCGCGTCGATCGACCCCGACCAGGCGTTCAACACCGCCGCGTCGTTCGTGGCGAACACCAACTGGCAGTCGTACTCCGGCGAGCAGGCCATGGGCCACGTCGTGCAGACCGGCGGCCTCGCGGTGCAGAACTTCGTCTCGGCCGCGGTCGGCATGGCCGTCGCCGTGGCCCTCGTACGGGGCTTCGCCCGCTCGCGTACCGGCGAACTCGGCAATTTCTGGTCCGACCTGGTGCGCGGCACCGTCCGGATCCTGCTGCCGATCTCGGTGATCGGCGCGCTGATCCTGGTCTCCTGCGGTGTCATCCAGAACTTCGCCGGCATCCACGAGGTCGGGCAGTTCGTCAACGGGCACAGCACGGGCGGCACGCAGCAGTGGAACGGCGGGGCGGTGGCCTCTCAGGAGGTCATCAAGGAGCTGGGCACGAACGGCGGCGGCTATTTCAACGCCAACTCGGCCCACCCCTTCGAGAACCCCACCCCGTTCTCGAACCTGTTCGAGATCTTCCTGATCCTGGTGATCCCGTTCGCCCTCACCCGTACGTTCGGCCGCATGGTCGGCAACCTGCGCCAGGGCTACGCGATCCTCGCCACGATGGCGACCATCTGGCTCGGGTTCACCGCGCTGATGATGTGGGCCGAGTTCGCCCACCACGGCCCGGCGTTCGACATCGCCGGCGGGGCCATGGAGGGCAAGGAGACCCGCTTCGGCATCGGCGGCTCGTCGATCTTCGCCGTCGCGACCACGCTGACCTCGACCGGCGCGGTCAACTCCTTCCACTCCTCCTACACCGGCTTCGGCGGCGGCATCGCGATGCTGGGCATGCAGCTCGGCGAGATCGCGCCCGGCGGCGTCGGCTCCGGCCTCTACGGCATGCTGATCATGGCGATCATCGCGGTGTTCATCGCGGGCCTGATGGTCGGCCGGACCCCCGAGTACCTGGGCAAGAAGATCGGCACCCGCCAGATCAAGCTGGCCGCGTGCTACATCCTGATCACCCCGGCGCTGGTGCTCTGCTTCACCGCCACCGCGATGGCGCTGCCGACGCCCGGCAACTCGATGGCCAACCCGGGCGCGCACGGCTTCTCCGAGATCCTGTACGCCTACACCTCCGGCGCCAACAACAACGGATCGGCCTTCGCCGGCCTGAACGCCGACACGCAGTGGTTCAACAGCACCATCGGCATCGCGATGCTGCTCGGCCGCTTCCTGCCGATCGTGTTCGTGCTCGCGCTGGCCGGATCGCTCGCGGAGCAGCAGCCCGTGCCGGAGACGGCAGGCACGCTCCGCACCGACAAGCCGCTCTACGCGGGCCTGCTCGTCGGGACGATCGTCATCATCACCGGTCTGACCTACTTCCCCGCCCTCGCGCTGGGTCCGCTCGCTGAAGGGCTCGCCTCATGAGCACCATCACCCCCACCCGTGCTCCGCACGAAGACCTGTCCACCGGACACAAGCCCCCGGCAGGGCGCGTCGGTGGCGGCCTGTTCGACCCGAAGGCCCTGCTCAAGTCCTTCCCTGACGCGGTGAAGAAGCTCGACCCGCGCGTCATGGTCAAATCGCCGGTCATGTTCGTGGTCCTCGTCGGGTCGGTGGTCACCACCGTCCTCGCGATCGAGGACCCGACCGACTGGTTCGGCTGGGCGATCACCGCCTGGCTGTGGCTGACCACGATCTTCGCCAACCTGGCGGAGGCGGTGGCCGAGGGCCGCGGCAAGGCCCAGGCCGACACCCTGCGCAAGGCGAAGACCGACACCGTCGCCCGTCGTCTGACGGACTCCGTTGAAGAGCAGGTCCCCGGTACCGACCTCAAGATCGGCGACCTGGTCGTCTGCGAAGCCGGCGACGTCATCCCGGGCGACGGTGACGTGGTCGAAGGCGTCGCCTCGGTCGACGAATCCGCCATCACCGGCGAGTCCGCACCCGTCATCCGGGAATCCGGCGGCGACCGCTCGGCCGTCACCGGCGGTACGAAGGTCCTCTCGGACCGGATCGTCGTCAAGATCACGACGAAGCCCGGCGAGACCTTCATCGACCGCATGATCGCCCTCGTCGAGGGCGCGGCCCGGCAGAAGACGCCCAACGAGATCGCCCTCAACATCCTGCTCGCCTCCCTCACCGTCGTCTTCCTGCTGGCCGTGGTCACGCTCCAGCCGTTCGCGATCTACGCGGACGCCGAGCAGTCGATGATCGTGCTCACGGCTCTGCTGGTCTGCCTGATCCCGACGACCATCGGTGCGCTTCTCTCCGCCATCGGCATCGCCGGCATGGACCGGCTCGTCCAGCGCAACGTCCTCGCGATGTCGGGGCGTGCGGTCGAGGCCGCCGGTGACGTTTCCACGCTGCTGCTCGACAAGACCGGAACCATCACGCTCGGCAACCGCCAGGCCGCCGAGTTCGTCCCGGTCAAGGGCACGACGGAGGCCGAACTGGCCGACGCCGCACAGTTGTCGTCGCTGGCCGACGAGACCCCCGAGGGCCGCTCGATCGTGGTCCTCGCGAAGGAGGAGTACGGGCTGCGCGAGCGCCACCAGGGCGAGCTCGCCCAGGCCGAGTGGATCGCGTTCACGGCCCAGACACGGATGTCGGGTGTGGACGTCGACGGCAGGAAGACCCGTAAGGGGGCCGCTGGTTCGGTCATCGCCTGGGTGACGGAGCAGGGCGGCCGGGTCGCCGAGGACGCCGACGTTCTGGCCAACCGGATCTCCGAGGCGGGTGGTACGCCGCTCCTCGTGGCCGTCGAGGACGAGAAGGGCTCCCGGATCCTCGGTGTCATCCACCTCAAGGACGTCGTCAAGGAGGGCATGCGCGAGCGGTTCGACGAACTGCGCCGCATGGGCATCAAGACGATCATGATCACGGGTGACAACCCGCTGACCGCGAAGGCCATCGCGGAAGAGGCCGGTGTCGACGACTTCCTCGCCGAGGCCACCCCCGAGGACAAGATGGCCCTCATCAAGCGGGAGCAGGCCGGCGGCAAGCTCGTCGCGATGACCGGCGACGGTACGAACGACGCGCCGGCCCTCGCCCAGGCGGACGTCGGCGTCGCGATGAACACGGGCACCTCGGCCGCCAAGGAGGCCGGGAACATGGTGGACCTGGACTCCAACCCCACCAAACTCATCGAGATCGTCGAGATCGGCAAGCAGCTCCTCATCACCCGAGGCGCGCTGACCACCTTCTCCATCGCCAACGACGTCGCGAAGTACTTCGCGATCATCCCGGCCATGTTCGCCGTGGTCTACCCGGGCCTCGACAAGATCAACATCATGGGCCTGCACTCGCCGGACTCGGCGATCCTCTCCGCGGTCATCTTCAACGCGCTGGTCATCATCGCGCTCGTGCCGCTCGCCCTGAAGGGCGTGCAGTACAAGCCGACCAGCGCCGACAGGATGCTCCGCCGCAACCTGGGGATCTACGGACTCGGCGGTCTCGTCGCCCCGTTCATCGGTATCAAGATCATCGATATGCTCATCGCCCTCGTCCCCGGCCTGCGCTGAATTAGGAGCGTGCTGACCAGCCATGAACAACTCAGTAGGCAACACCGCCCGCCTCCTCGGCGCCGGACTGCGTGCTCTCCTGGTCCTGACCGTCATCTGTGGCGTGCTCTACCCGCTCGCCGTCACCGGTATCGCCCAGGCCGCGTTCAGCGACAAGGCCAACGGTTCCGAGATCAGGGACAAGAGCGGGCAGGTCGTCGGCTCGTCCCTCATCGGGCAGACGTACAACCTGCCGAAGCAATACCCGCAGGACCCGCAGGAGGCAGCCGAGCCGGACCTGAAGTGGTTCCAGCCGCGCCCCTCCCACGGCCTCGGCTCCAACAGCGCCAACCAGCAGTACTCCCTGATCCTGTCCGGCGCCACCAACAAGGCGGGCGACAACCCGGACCTGGTCAAGCTGGTCGAGGACGCCAAGGCCGCCGTGATCGCGGACAACTCCACCGCGATGTACAAGGTCGAGCCCTCGGACGTGCCGGCCGACGCCGTCACTTCCTCCGGCTCCGGCCTCGACCCGAACATCTCCCCGGAGTACGCGAAGATCCAGGTGCACCGGGTCGCGGAGCAGAACAGCCTCGACGTCCAGCAGGTCGAGAAGCTCGTCGCCACGTACACCACCGGCCGCACCCTCGGCTTCATGGGCGAGCCCCGCGTCAACGTCCTGGAGCTCAACACCGCGCTCGAAGCACTGACCAAGAGCTGACGGCCGCCACCCGGCGGCAAAGGGGACCCCGCCTCCCCCGCCGGCCCGCCCGGGATCACGACCGAGGAGACTAGTGCCGTCGACGGGAGGAGAGGACGCAGAATTCGTTGCCCTCGGGGTCGGTGAGGACCATCCAGGTGGCGTCCTGGCCCTGGCCCACGTCGGCACGGCGGGCGCCGTGTTCGAGCAGGCGCTGGACTTCCGCCGCCTGGTCGTCCGGGCGGAAGTCCAGGTGGAGGCGGTTCTTCGACTGCTTGTGCTCCGGCACCGGGACGAAGATCAGGCCGGGCAGGCGGTCGGGGTCGGGGCGGATCTCGAACTCGTCCGGCGCGTCGTTCACGACGACCCACGCCAACGCCTGCGCCCACCAACGGCCCAGCGCGGCCGGGTCCCGGGAGTCCACGACGGTCTGTTCCCACTCCAGCGGCATGCCCCGAGCCTACGGCCTGCGAGGGCGGATGCGGGCGGCGATTACCGCGACGTCGTCCTCGGCGTGGCGGGCGTCCAGGGCAACCACCACGGCGTCCACCAGCTCCTCCGCCACCGTGCCCACCGGCAGCAGCGGTCCGGCCGGCCGGGCCGGCGAGACGTCGACGTCCCCTCCCGCGCCGTTCCACCAGCCCGTCGGTGACCATCAGCAGGGTCTCCTCGGTGGTGATCGCCCGGGTGACGCCCTCGTAGCCGCCCACCCCGGTGCCCAGCGGCGGACCCACCGGAACGTCGGCCAGAGCGGCCGAGCTGTCCGCTCCGAAGACCGCGGGCGGCAGGTGGCCGGCGCCGGCCAAGTCCGCGGCCCCGCGCGTGGGATGCCTCCGCATCCGGCAGCCGAAGAAGCCATCCGCACGTGCGCCGGGCGCGCGGATCACCGCAGACCGGTGTCCGGGGAGGCGGTGAGCCCCCGTCGCCGAGTAAAGTCAGCCGACTCAACGATCACGGGGGAAGTCATGGCCATGCCCATATCCAGGATACGAGGTGCGGCGGTCGTCGCCGTGGCCCTCGCAGCGCTCAGCGTCTCCTGCGGGACGAGCCCGAAGGGGAGTGCGTCGCCCAGCGGCTCGTCCACCCCGACCGGCGCACCCGCGGCGACCCCGAGCGCGTCGGGCTCCACGGCGCCCACCGACTCGGCACCGACCGCGCCCGCGGCGTCCCGTACGCCGTCGGCCCAGAGCTCCGAGCCGGTGAGCCTGGTCCGGGACGCCTTCGCGGGACTCCAGGCCACCCTGGACGATTCGTGCACCCCGGGGAACTGCGCGTACTTCCTCGGACGGGTCTACGACGAACTGCACCGCATGGATGCGGCGATGAAGGCCGACGCGAAGGGCCCCGGCCACTTTCCCGAGCCGATCGCCCTGATCAAGAAGCTCGACGCGGAGCTCGCCGGGGACCGCTCCTTCGAGAACCTGAAGAAGCACCAGACCCTGCTGATCGGCACCCGCGACAAGATCAACATCTGGATGCAGGGCCACCCCGACGATTACCGCTGACGCCTACAACCCGTTCAGGAGCGCCTCCAGGGCCAGGGCCGTCTTCGGGTGGTGGGTGGTCAGGGCTGCTCCCTCGGAGGCCGGCGGAGTCCAGGGATCGTCCCATCCCAGCAGGGCTGCCAGGGCGTCGCACGGCTCGGGGTGCACGGTGAGCAGTGCGGCGGGGCCGGCGCGGCTCGGCAGGGCGGGAGCCGTGTGCGGGGGGTCCTGCCACGGCGGGGTCCAGGTGTCCAGTGCCGCGAGGCGGCCGGGGAAGATCCGGCCGGCCTCGCGGATCAGCAGCGGGGCCAGTTCGGCGCCTCCGGAACGCAGGGTGGTGATCAAGGCCGGCAGCCACGGCAGCAGCACCGGGTCCGGCAGCCGCGCGAACGCGTTCGACACCGCCTCCACCACGAAGTCGGCCAGCTGCGGCACCGGCTCCAGCGCCTGCAGGAATCCGCTCAGGTATTGCGGATAAGCGGGCACCACCAGGGGGTTGCCCAGCAGGTCGTCACACCGCCCCCGCAGTTCCGTGCGGGAGAGCTCCCCCAGGTGCACCTGCGCCGCCCACAGCAGCGCCACCTTCGACGGCTCCTGCGGATGGGACTGTGCGAAGGCCAGCTCCAGCTGCGTCCGGTCGCAGCCCAGCGACAGCGCCAGGCTCTCCATGCTGAACAGGAAGCCCAGCATCGCCGCGACCTGGCGGACCGTCGCCTCCTCGTCGGTGAACGCCGTCGGCAGCAGGGTGCAGTAGTGCGCGTAACCGGTCTTGACGAACGACTCGATCCACCCCGGAAGCACCGGTTCGCTCGTCCGGTAGTGGCCCAGCAGCCGCCGTACCCGCCGCAGCACCTCCGGTGCGCCGTCGACACTGCGCTCGGTCGCCAGGACCTCCAGGGCGCGCGTGCCCAGTTCGTCGGCGAGGCGGCGGCTGCGCAGGTACAGCGTCGCGTCCTCGACGGCCTGCAGGACCGTCGCCGTCGTCGCCTGCGGCCCGTACGCGGTGCGCCGGAGGCGCTGCTCCAGGACCTGCTCGATGCTGACGCCCTCGTAGCCGAGCTCGATCAGCGCCCGCTGGTGGGTGCCCAGGGCGAGGTCCCACGATTCCTGGATCGGCCGCTCGCCGAGCCGCCGCTCGCCCATGATCGGGCGTGCCGCGCCGTGCGGCATCAGGTGGCGCAGCATCCACAGGACGTCGGAGCACTTCTCCAGTTCGGGACGGGAGGCCATGTCCAGCAAGGCGCGCTGCACACCGCGCTGCTGGAGCGCCAGGCCCAGCGGTGCGAGCCGGTCGTGCACGTCGCGCGCGAGCGGCGGCAGCGCCTCGTAGCCGACCTGGCCGATCCGGTCGCCGCCCATCATGATCTCGACGAGGCGGCGTACGTCGCGCCGGCCGGGCACCCTGTCCTTCTCGATGCAGGTGATCGCCGCGTCCTGGAAGTCGTACGGGGTGGGCTTGGCCCGATCGCGCATCCCGGCCAGCAGGATCGACGTCTCGAAGACGGCGATGGCGTCGGCGGTCGAGGCGAGGTAGCCGTTGCGCCGCGCGGCGCGCACGATCTCCACCGACCAGCCGAGCAGTTCGGCCTCGTCCAGCCGGTCGAGGACGGGCGGACGCTGCAGGAACCCGGAGAGCATGTCCGCCGGCAGGTCGGAGGGTGACTCCGGCCCCGCCGGGACGGCCGGCGCAGCCGCCGTCTTGCGCGGCTTGGCCGCCTTCTTCGCCCCCGCCTGCCCCTCGAGCCGGAACGGCTTCACCCGTGTCCGCTTGAGGTTCTTCGCCCACTGGGTGGCGGCGATCGACACGGAACCGCCGGCGAGGCCGAACTGCGCCTCGATCGCGGCATGGCTGGACGGGATGAGTCCGTACTGCCACGCGCTGGCGCTCGGCGGGCTGATCTCGAAGGTGTCCGTGCCGTCGACGCCGAACTCGGGGACGCGGCTGGCCGCGTGGAACGCGCCGCACACGTACAGGCAGTCCGCGGGATCGGTACCGGTCGCGGCCAGGTGTTCGCGCATCCTCGTCCACATGTGGCGCTCGCGGTCCTCGTCCACACGGACCCGCCCCGGGTCCCCCGGTGCGAGACGCCGGAACAGGCTGCCGATCAGCAGCATGACCTGCCGGTACGTGTCGTGGTCGCTGTCGCCGAGCGGCAGTTCGACGTACTGGTGCCACCACTCCGACCAGTGCCGCACCCGGCCGTGGTGCAGCAGGTGCTCCTCCAGCTCGGCGAAGCGCGGGCGCAGGTCGCCGATCTCCACGCCGACCGCGTCGCCGTGCAGTGCGGCTTCCTCGTCGGCCGCCGGGGCGTCCGGGTCGGCCGGCTCGGGCGTGGACTGCGCCCCGGCCTGCCACTGGAACACGTGGTCCGAGGAGCGGTCGACGAGGACCAGCTCGACGCCCGGCGTGTCCAGCGCGTAGGCGATCGCCTGGTACTCGGCCGACGCCTCGGTGATCGGTGCGACGACCGACAGCGGCGCCCATTCGGCGGGGAATCCGTCGACCTCGCTCGCGAACGCCTGCACCGCCACCGGGAGCCGGCAGTTGCGCAGCTCGGTCAGGAGCGGCGCCATGTCCTCGCACAGCTCCAGGTAGACGACCTTCGGCTGCTTCTCCCGCAGCCGCCGCGCCATCGCGACGGCCGAGGCCGGAGAGTGGTGGCAGACCGGGAAGACCTCCAGTGGTTCGCGTACCGCGCGGTCGACGTCGTCGACGATGCCGAGAAGGATGCCCTCCAGCGCGTCCGGGCCGTCGGCGAAGGCCGTGGCGGCCTCCTGCAGCTGGGTGCGCAGCGCGTCGAACGTCGTCCCTTCCTGTGCGGGGCTCATGACAGGGTGGCGATCGCGTTGCGGCCGCCCTCCAGGAACTCCGGCCAGGAGCCGCCCTCTTCCTTGCTGCGCGGCTCGACGACGCCGTGCAGGTACTTGTTGAGGATGGCCAGGTCCTCCGGCTCGCGCCGCGCCAGCGATCCGACGAGGGAGGAGGCCAGCGTGTGGGCGGTCAGGGTGCGCTCGCCGAAGAAGTTGCTGTGCAGGATCGCGTCCTCGAGGACGCCGATCTGCTCGGCGGTCGACAGCGCCGACTCGAGCTTCTCGTCGTCGCTGCCTGCCGCGGCTGCCGAGGCTCGCAGATCGGTGAAGCTCTGCAGCAGCACGTCGAGCAGCGTCGGGGGCACGTCCAGTTCGATCTGGTGCCGGCGCAGCAGTTCCTCGGTGCGGAAGCGGACGATCTCCTCCTCGCTCTTCTTGTTCGTCACCACCGGGATGCGCACGAAGTTGAAGCGGCGCTTCAGCGCGGAGGACAGGTCGTTGACGCCGCGGTCACGGCTGTTGGCCGTGGCGATGACGGAGAAGCCGGGCTTGGCGAAGACGATGTTCTCGCTGTCCAGTTCGGGGACCGAGATGTACTTCTCCGACAGGATCGAGATCAGCGCGTCCTGGACGTCGCTGGTGGAGCGCGTGAGCTCCTCGAAGCGCCCGATGGCGCCGGACTCCATCGCGGTCATGATCGGCGAAGGGATCATCGACTCCCGCGACTGGCCCTTGGCGATCACCATGGACACGTTCCAGGAGTATTTGATGTGGTCCTCGGTGGTTCCGGCCGTGCCCTGCACCACCAGCGTCGAGTTGCGGCAGATCGCGGCGGACAGCAGCTCGGCCAGCCAGCTCTTGCCGGTGCCGGGGTCGCCGATCAGCAGCAGGCCGCGGTCGGAGGCGAGGGTGACGATGGAGCGCTCGACGAAGCTGCGGTCGCCGTACCACTTCTGCGGGATCTCCCGGTCGAGGCCGTCGGAGCGCTCGGATCCCAGGATGAACAGGCGGACCATCTTCGGGGAGAGGCGCCAGGAGAAGGGCTTCGGGCCGTCGTCGACGGACTCGAGCCAGGCCAGCTCCTCGGCGTACTTGATCTCGGCGGGTGCACGCAACAGGTCGGACATATCGGCGCCTTTCTCAGCACATCAATGGGTAAGCGGTATGAGGGGGGTATTAAGCGAGGAACGTCTTCAGTTCGTGGACGAGCTTGCGGATGTGTCCGGAGAGCACCGGCGTGCCGAGGTCCTTGAAGCGCTCCCGGAACCACGGATTGACGCTGCCGCGGCCGGAGCTGGTCACCGAGCCGACGGGGATGAACTTGGCGCCCGAGCGGTGGATGGCGGCCATGCTCTCGAACAGCGGCTCGGTCCGCCATTCGTAGAAGTCCGAGATCCACACGACGACGGTGTTGCGGGGCTCGGCGATCTTCGGCTGGGCCAGCGCCATCGCGACGGTGCCGTCGGTGCCGCCGCCGAGTTTGGTCCGCAGCAGGGTCTCGAAGGGGTCGTGCACCCACGGCGTGAGGTCGAGTGCCTGCGTGTCGTACGCGATGAGGTGGACGTCCACCTTCGGAAGCCCGGCGAAGATCGAGGCCAGGATGGTGCAGTTGACCATCGAGTCCACCATCGAGCCGGACTGGTCGACGACCACGATCAGCCGCTGCGGCGTCGTCTTGCGCGCGGTGTGCCGGTAGTAGAGGCGGTCGACGTACAACCGCTCCTCCTCCGGGCTCCAGTTGGTGAGGTTCTTCCAGATCGTCCGGTCGAGGTCCAGGTTGCGGAACACCCGCTTGGGCGGCACAGACCGGTCCAGGGCGCCGACCGTGGACTTCTCCACCTGGGTGCGCAGCACCTCGGCGACCTCGTCGACGAAACGGCGGATCAGGGCCTTGGCGTTGGCCAGGGCCACGCCGGACAGGTTGTTCTTGTCGCGCAGCAGCTGCTCGATCAGGGACATGCTCGGGGTGAGCTGCGCGGCGAGCTTGGGGTCGGCGAGCACCTCGCGCAGGTGCATGCGCTTGACCAGGCCGGCCTCGATGGCGCCGAGTTCCGGGCCGATTCCGCCGGCCCGGGGGCCGCGCAGTTCGCCGGGCTTGCAGCCGAGCGAGCGCTCCAGCCAGCCCGCGTCGGACTGCCAGCGCGACAGCTGCCCGGCGGTGACCGTGCCGGA
The DNA here is from genome assembly GCF_000717655.1 of Streptomyces katrae. Taxonomy (GTDB): domain Bacteria; phylum Actinomycetota; class Actinomycetes; order Streptomycetales; family Streptomycetaceae; genus Streptomyces; species Streptomyces katrae_B. Next base: position 402,225 of record NZ_JNZY01000010.1, on the reverse strand, counting down.
CCCGGAGGAGAAGACGTTGAGCAGCACCTTGGAGACGAGCGCTGCGCGCCGTACCTCGGCGGCCCGGTCCCGTCCGTCTTCACCTGCGCCCTCCGGCGCGGGCTCCGGCGGCACCATCAGGCCCTCGAACTCGGTGGCCAGCTCCGGGTGGCGCTGCACGATCGAATCGACGGACACCTGCGGGTCCAGCAGGGCGGTCGGCAGGCCGATGTCCTCGACCACGGCCAGGCTCGCCGACTCCAGCGTCGCCTGCTCCTCCTGATCGAACAGCCGGCCGAGGAGCCGCCAGTACAGGACCTGACGGCGGTTGTCTTCGGGGGCGGGGAGCACCCCGGGTTCCTGTCCGGTCATTTCCGCAACAGCCTTCCCGCTCGCTCGCGCAGCACCGCCGCGGCGTCGGTGGCGGCCTTCTCGGCCTTCACGCCGGCCTTGTCGGCCGTGCCGCCCGCCCATGCCCCTGCGTGCACCGCGACCGCCTTCTTCCGGGCGGTGGTTTCGACGGCGAGCGGCTGGACGCTGAACGTCCCGGCGTCCCAGCGGAGCAGGCCGATGCATGCGTTCGACGCCGCAACGGCTTCCGGGGTGAGGGGTCCGGCGGCCGGGATCCGGTCCGTGTCGACGGCGAGGTCGCCGCCGGCGGTGGTCCACGTCAGTGCGCCGTCGTCCTCCTGCCGGGTGGCGTAGCCCTCCAGGAAGACGGGTACGGCGATCCGCGCCGGGTGCCGGTCCAGCGGTGCCGCCACCGCAGCGGCCGCAGGGGGCAGGGCCACACGGGCGGTGGCGAAGGCGTCTGCCGCCTCCCCCGGGCGCGCGCACGCCTCGCTCCAGATCAGGTCGCCCTCGGCGGTGATCGGCATGTCGGTGAGGTCCATCGAGCGGCCTTCACCGGCGGCCGCCAGCAGCGACATGTGCGGACGGAGCAGCTGCCAGAGGCCGGCTCCTACCACCGTGTCGGGCTTCGGCACCGATACGCCGGCCCGCACCAGGCGGGGCACCGAGCCGGCCGCGGGCTCGAACACCGCATGGACCTCGGCCTGTACGGCGGTCGCGTGTTCGTGCAGGTCGATGCCGAGCGGCAGGAGCCGGCCGGTGGCCGTGCCGGTGGCGGGGGCGCCGGCCGCGCCGGGCAGCGTCAGCAGCAGGGCGCGCGACCACAGGTCGGCCCAGCGGCGCGCGGGGATCCGGTCCAGGGACACACCCGGGCAGGAGGCGGCGAGTTCGGCGGCGAACCCGTCGAGGAGCGTCGCCAGGCGGCGCAGCTCCGGGTCGGGAAGCATCGCGGAGACGACGGGCGCCGACGCGGAGACCAGGTCGTGGTCGATGCCCTGCCAGCCGGCGCGGGCGAGATCCGAGAGCCAGGAGCGGGCGGCGGCGAGCAGGTTCGGCGTCTGCTGCCCTCCGGGTGCCGGGACGGCCTCATCCCCGCTGTGGGGCCGGCCGGTCATCTCGTCGACGCGGGTCGTCAGCGCGTCGTGCACGGAGCCGAGCAGTGCGGTGCGGGCGGCGGCGAGGGCCACGAAGTGGTCTTCGCCGGCGGCTCCGGCCGCCGCCTTCTCGGCCGCTTCGGCGACCCTGGCGCCCAGCGGCGTCCCCGCGACGGCCCGGGCGAGCTCGGTCAGCCCGGCGGCCTCGGCGGGCCGGGGACGGAGCAGACCGGCGACGAGGGCCCCGTCGAAGGCGTCGACGGCCGCGAGGGCCTCGTCGAGCCCGGCGATGGTTTCGCCCAGCAGGCCGGTACGCTCCCCCGGGCCCGGACCGGGCTCGCGCGGGGGCACCGCCGTCGCCACCGCCCTGGTCGGCGGGAACCACTGCATCTCCGGCAACGGTGCGGTGGTCGGCGCGAGTTCCAGGTAGGCCAGGTGGCGCAGGAACCGGCTGAAGACGGGTGCGGCGGCCTTGTTGTCCCCCTGCGGAGGACGGGTGCTGCTCATGCCGGCGGCGATGCCCACCGCCGTCGGCTCGCCGTCCGCAGCCTCGACCCGCAGGTAGCGGGCCACGCGCGGAGCTCCGTACTGGAGCACGGCCTCCGCGACCAGGGCCTTGATGTGGTTGCAGAACGAGCCCCGCGCGCCGCCGCAGGGCCGGTTGTTGTTGGTGCTGCAGGCGAACGCGTAGGTACCGGCCGCGACCGACGAGACGTAGACGCGCTCTATGTCCGAACCGCTGGACACCACGCCCTGCAAGCGACCGTCGGCCAGCTCGACGAACGGGACCTTGGCGAGCTTGCGCGGCCGCGCGGGTGGTACCACCCGGGCCGTGCTCGACCTCTCCCAGTCTGACAACGCACCCATCTCCTATGCAGCAAGGGGAGTTCCGCGCCGATCGGCGGGACACTGCTGAACATAGGCGGGAGCACTGACAATGCCCCGGGCTCGGCCTCAGGCGTCTGCGACCTGGGCCACCCAGCCGTACGGGAGTTCCGCGCCGTCGACCGTCACCGCTTCGACGGTCCGGGTCCTCGGGTCGATGTCGGCCTGTACGCCCTCGCCCGCGTACCGCGGATAGCCGGAGGCCCCGAATTCACCGGTGGCCTCGACCAGCGCGGTGCGCAGCACGCCCCGGCGCGGGGAGCCCCCGGGCTCGGCGAGCCCCGGGCGCAGGACGACGGTGTACCGGTCGGGGGCGGCGGCGGGGCCGGGCGCGGCGGAGGAGTTCATGCAGCCCAGGCTAGCCACCGACCGGGCGACGGGCCGGTATCCCGAGGCGCCGGAGTTGCGCCGGCCCGCGGGAGCGCCGAGGGTGAAGCGGTGTGGGTGTTGCCGATACGGACCGGCGCCGAACACCGGTCTCGGGGGCAGCGCCCCGTCCAAGAGGAGCGAACATGGCTGAACAGGCCGACGGACCTGCGTGCGAGTACAAGACCGAGCACTTCAAGGCGACGGAACACCGGACGAGCGGCGGCAGGCGCTCGGTCAGGGTGAAGGGTGTGGCGGCCTGCCCCTCTTCCGGCTTCCGGCTCGTGCTGGAGCTCGCCAGCCCGCCGATCGTGGCCACGCCCGAGGTGCTCCACCTCAACCTGGTGGAGCAGGAGCCGACGGGCACGGTGCTCACGGTCGTCACCGACACCGAAGTCGAGGGTGAGTTCCCCATCGCGGACGAGGTCGAGTGGGTGCTGATCCGGAACCTGGGCATCAACATCCCGGTCACCGAGGAGTAGCAACCTCACCCGTTCGGGCTAGCGGCTCTCTCCCCCGCCGCAAAGCCGGCTCCGGCGCCGGGTCCGCCGTCAGCGAATCCGTATGGATGTCCGAGGCTGCCGATGCTTGGGTGTCGGCATGGAGATCTTGGTGCTGGGCGGAACTGCATGGGTGGGCCGGGAGCTGTCGCGGCAGGCGGTCGGGCGCGGCCATCGGGTGACGTGCCTCGCGCGCGGTGAGAGCGGCGCAGTCGCCGACGGGGCGAGGCTGGTGGCCGCGGACCGGCGCGACCCCGCGGCGTACGCGCCCCTGCTCGACCGCGTGTGGGACGCGGTCGTCGAGGTGTCGTGGCAGCCGGGCTTCGTCCGTGGGGCGCTCGACGCACTGGGCGACCGTGCCCGGCACTGGACGTACGTCTCCTCGGTGAGCGCCTACGCCTCCGACGCCACGCCCGGAGCGGACGAGTCCGCGCCGCTCCGGCCTCCGACGGACCTGAGCGAGGTCGACCGCGCGCTGTACGGCGAGGCCAAGGCGGCCTGCGAGCAGGCGTCGGCGGCCGCCCTGGGCGAGCGCCTCCTCATCGCACGTGCCGGACTCATCGGCGGCCCGGGGGACCACACCGGCCGCTCGGGGTACTGGGTGGCCCGCGCGGCGCGCGATCCGCACGGGCCGATGCTGGTTCCCGACGAACCGGCTGCACCGACGCAGACCATCGACGTACGGGACCTCGCCTCCTGGCTGCTCGACGCCGCGGAGAACGGGAGCACGGGGACGTACAACGCCGTCGGCCCGGTCGTTCCGTTCCGGGAGTGGATCGAGCTGTCCCGTACGACGGGCGGGCACACCGGTCCGGTGGTCGTCGCCGACTCGGCATGGCTGCTGGCGAACGGCGTGGCCGAGTACATGGGGGCCGAGTCGCTGCCGATGTGGCTGGTCGAGGCGGGCTGGGAAGGGGCGTTGGCCCGGGACGGGTCCGCGGCGCGCGCCGCGGGACTGCGGCACCGGTCCCGGGCGGAGCTGCTGGCCGACACGCTGGCCTGGGAACGCGAGCAGGGTCTGGACCGGGAACGGCGCGCCGGCCTGAGCGCGGGGCGCGAGCGCGAGCTGCTCGACGCTCTCGAAGAAGGGGTGTCGTCAAAGTAGCGTCGTCCGCCCGTGAGGGCGCTCAGCGACCGGGGCCCCGTCCCGCAGTACCGGCCCCGGGTTCCACCTGCCTCAGTTCGGCGAGGAGTTCGCTCTTGCCTGCCAGGAGTTCGGTGAGGATCCGGCGGGCCGCGCGCAGGAGTTCGGCGACGTCGCCGCCGGCGAGCGCGTAGTTGACCGTCGCACCCTCCCGCGTGGAGACCACGATTCCGGAGCGGCGCAGGACCGCGAGTTGCTGGGACAGGTTGGACGGCTCGATGTCGATCTCGGCGAGGAGTTCGCGCACGGGCATCGGACCGCTCTGCAGGAGCTCCAGGACGCGGATCCGGACGGGGTGTCCGAGCATGCGGAAGAACTCGGCTTTCGCCTGGTACAGGGGTACCTGCATGCTCACGAACGCTCCCACCGTTGCTCGACCGCCACCACCGCCCATCATTCCGCCCGATGGGCCCACGCGCGCCTCTGCTTGACCAATTTCGGATGTGCCGGATTGAAGAGTTCTTCAATTCGTGGGCATGCGTGGGCCCGAGAACGAGAGGGGCTACAACTCCAGAGCGGATTCGATGCGCTTGAGCTGGTGCCGGGCCATCGCCAGATTGGAGTTGGCCTTCTCCAGTACGACGTACAGGAACAGGCCGTGGGTCTCCCGTCCCTTGAGCAGCCGGATCAGGTGGTACTGACTCCCCAGGGTGATCAGCAGGTCCTCGATCTCATCGCGCAGGCCCAGCATTTCCATCGTGCGGACTTTGGCCCGGATCACGTCCGTGTTGCCCGCGGCGGCGACCGCCAGGTCGAGGTCCTTGCCACCCCCGAGAGTCCCCAGTGCCATACCACTGGTGTAATCCACCAGCGCGACTCCCAGGGTCCCCTCGATCGAGGTCATGGTCTCCTTCAACGAGACTTCCACATTCGCCATCGGCGCCCGCTCCTTCTTCTCTCCGTCCACGCCCCGCGCCCGCTTCCGCCGTGCGCCGGACCTCTTGTGAGACCGACGCTACTGAGCGTGCGCGGCGGCGTGAGGAGAACGGGAGATTTGACCAAAAACGCCCCCTCCCCCGTCTAAGATCCGCCCGGCACGCCCGGCACGCCCGGCACGCCCGGCACACCCGGTGCGCGCGGCACGCACTGGGTGTGCCGGGGCTACCGCCTGCGGTCCACCACGGCGAGGAGCTTCCCGCTCGTCGCCGTACGGGACAGGGCGGCCCCGTCCACCACCTCGACCGCGAAGTCGAGCAGCTTCTCCGCCACGGCCGACCGAACCTCGGGGTACTCGCCCAGGAAGGCCTCGCGCGCCCGGTCCGGGTCCGGCGCGTGGGCGCTCTCCATCCGCAGGGTGAGGCCTTCACGGAGGGCCCCGGCGGTCAGCACGGCCTGGAGCTCACCGCCGTACCCCAGACACTCCCCCGCGATGGCCACGAAACGGCGGTAGTTCAGGAAGTACGTCGCCACCCGCATCACCTCGCCGAGCCGGCCGAGCAGTTCGAAGCGCGGGGCGTGGCTCCCGCAGGGGCAGCGTCCGGGCAGGGCGCGACCGAGGTCGCCGATGACGTACCGGTCGAGCTGCTGGCCCCGGCGGGCGCGGGTGGTGAACACGAGCCGGCCGGTCTCTCCCGGCGCCACGGGACGGTCCTCGTCGACGTCGACGATCTCCAGGGTGTGCAGGTCGTCATGGAGGTGGTGGACGCTGCCGCTGCTCTGCGTGCACTGGTAGCCGAGCGGGCCGAGGTCGGTGCTGCCGTAGGTGAGGGAGTGGATGACCTCGATGCCGAACGTCTCGGTCAGCGTCCTGCGCTGTGCGTCGGTGAAGTGCTCGCCGCCGTAGTAGATCTTGCGCAGGCCTCCGTACGAGCGCAGCAGGTCCGCTTCCTCGTTCAGGAGCTGCCAGAGGTACGAGGGCATGCCGAAGAGCGTGTCCACCTCGTACGCGGCGATCATCTCCGCGGTGGCGCGGTGGTCGGAGCCCGCTGCCATCGGCATCTGGACGCCGCCCAGGCGCTCGAGGATGGAGAAGAAGCTGATGAACCCGCCGTACATGCCGCCGCAGTAGAAGAGGTTGGCCGTACGGTCGCGGGCCGGGTCGTAGCCGGCGGCGAGCAGGCCGCGGGCGGCGGCGTGCATCTGCGTGTCGTAGTCCGCGTACGTGAACAGCGACAGGGCGGGCGTACCCGTGCTGCCCCCGCTGCGGAAGTACAGCTCGGCGTCGCTCCGGTCGACCCCGCGGTTGAGGTCCTGGACGGCGGCCTTGTCCAGCAGCGGCCCGGTGGCCGGCGGAAAGACGGCCGGGCGGACGAGGTGGTCGAGACAGGCGGTGGCGGCGAAGCGCTCGTCGGCCTGGACGGCGACGCGCCGGCTGTAGCGCTGGAGGGCGTAGACCCCGTCGTGCGGTTCACCGGCGTAGCCCGCGGTCATGGCGCCGACGGGGGTGACCCGGGTGGCTCCGGCGGCCAGGACCAGGGCCGAGAGCTCGGCGGTGTCGGTGCGGCTGCCCGCGATGCCCGCCGTCTGGAGGTAGCGGCGCATGGGACGCAGTGTGGCCATGAGGCTCTTGCGGGGCAGCGGCTTCACCCAGACGCTGCGGTGCAGCGGGGAGGCGGTGAGGGCCGGCCGGGTGTCGGCCATGACCCGCCAGGTGCCGTCGGGGGCGGCGAGGACACGGGTGAGGCCCAGGTGCTCCTCGAGGCGGGCGAGGTGCTCGGTGGTGGTCAGCTCGGCGTACTCGGCCGGGTCGAGGTCCGCCGCGGCGGGCGCCGGACGGGCGTCCAGGGCCGCGGCGAGGCGCTCGGCGAACGCGTGCAGCACCTCGGTGTTCCCCGTCTCGGTGTCGAGGTAGACGACCTGGGGGCTGGAGCAGGCCTGCTGCTCGAAGAGGCAGACGTCCCGGGCCAGGGCCGTCAGCGTCGCCTCGTCCTCCCAGGCGTCCTGGGTGAGGTAGGCGAAGGAGATCTTGTGCCCCCACTCCACCAGGCGGCAGCCGGCCGGGACATGGGCGGCGACGCCTTCGACGGCCGACTCGCCGCCCCAGACCGCGACGGCGTCGGCGGGGGCGCACATCAGGCGCAGCCACTCCTGGCGGGAGGAGGGGAAGCGCAGCACGATGATGCGCTCGGCGAGGGCGCCGGTCGGGTCCTGCGCGGCGAGTTCGGCGAGGAGGTGCTGGGCGAGGAAGGTGTCGGAGCTGCTGGTCTTGAGGACGTTGACGTTCCCGGCGAGAAGCCCTTCGATCAGGCTGAGCGGGGCGACGGTGGCGGCGTTGCCCGGGGCTATGTGGGCGACCAGACCGACGGGCGCCCAGGCCTCGTACACCGTCTCCTTGGCGTCGGGGCGGTTCAGCCGCTGCGGGGCGGCGCTGCCCAGCTCGCGCCGGAGCTTGCGGGTGAGCGAGCTGCGGTCGAGGAAGCCGGCGAGTTCCGCCAGGAGTTCTTCGCGCTCCGTGTCGCCGTCCGCGGGCAGGTGCGGGGCCAGCCGCTCCCGTACGCGGTGGCCGGGGTCGCGCAGGGCGCGGGAGAGGGCGTCGCAGGCGGCGAGGACGGTCTCGGTGTCCAGCGGTGCACCGAGTGCGGCCTCGACGGCGGTGGGGAGGGTGGCCAGGCGGCGGGCGGCCTCGTCGTCCCCGATGAAGGTGCCCTGCCAGTAGTGGTGGTTGATGGTGTCGGTCATGCCATTCCCTTCATCAGTTCGGCGGCGGCCACGGCACAGCTGCGGTTGCGGCTGACGCCGGCCCGGCCGTGGATCGTGAACCACGGGGTGCTCAGCTCGCATCCGCACTCGTCGCCCGGGTGGAGCGAGGCGAGGTCGCCCATGACGACGCTCTGCGCCGGTACGGAGGTGATGTACGGGGACACCAGGTGCAGGTAGCCGCGTTCGCCGTACGGGAGGGGCTCGAGGGTGCGGGTGGAGCGGATGAAGACGCGGGACCAGACGGGTGCGTGGAGGTTGTGGTGCGCGCACTCGATGTACGGGATGCAGTGCTCGACCGACCCGAAGGTGTCGCGGATCCGCTCTGAGGGGACCCCCAACTGCTCGGTGACGCGGGCGTACAGCTCGTGCTTGCCGATCTGCCGGTCGGTGTGGCCCTTCCAGCCCCCGCCGAGGACGATCAGGGACCCTTCCGGGAGCTTCAGCGGTTCGACGCCCATGGCGCGCATCCGCTCCAGCGTGAACCAGAGGAAGGCGGGGAAGCCGAGGATGCGGACGGGTGCGTCGTCCTCGGCGAAGCGGCGCAGGGCGGCGACGCAGCCGAAGGGGTCGAACTCGTGGCCGCTGCCGGTGTTGCGCAGCGCGTACTCGACCTGCCGGGCCGGAGCGAAGTCGCACAGGTAGTTGTCGGTGAACGAGGTGCCCAGGTTGAGGTCGCGGGCGGGCTCGTAGCTGTAGAGCAGGTAGTTGACGGGCTGGTCGGGGGTGATCCAGCCGTTGTGGTCGAAGATGCGGGCGACCATGCGCTGGGCGGAGCGGATGGTCCACTCGTCGAAGAACATCTGCGACTTCTGTCCGGTGGTCCCGGAGGAGGTCAGGTGGAGGTGGACCTCGTCCTCGGGTATGGACAGGACCTCGTGGCGCTTGAAGAAGTTCGCGTGCACCAGGGGTGCCTCGTACGGGGTGTCCGGGCGCTCCCCGTCGTACAGGCTGCGGAAGAACGGGGACCGGTCACGGTGCCAGGCGTTGATCTCCGCCATGGCGGCGGCGAACAGCGCTTCCTCGGCGGGGCCGCAGGTGTAGGGCTCGGTCAGGTCGCAGAGCTGCTGGACCCGGCCGAGGGCCGCGGCGTCGGGGACGTCGACGGGGGCGAGATGGGGTTTCGGGGGGGTCGTGGAAGGGGTCATGAAGCAACCTCACGTACGGGCAGATGGGCCGACGCCCAGGCCGACACATAGGAATCGAGGAAGGGCTGGAGGGGCGGGTCGACGACCACGCCGCGGAAGTCGATGTGCTCGGTGGTCCGGGACATCACCACGTAGTCGTGGAAGCCGTCGCCGTCCCGGCGCATGGCCGGGTACAGGGCCCCGGCGATGAAGCCCTCGGCGGCGAAGGCCGAGAGCGCGGCGTGGTGTTCCAGGGGTACGAGTGCCTCCACGTAACCGGCGCCGGCGCGGGTGAGCGTCCGGGTGACCGGCTCCAGCCAGCCGGCGGCGGCCGCCGGGTCCGGGTGGGCGGTGACCAGGGCGCAGTAGCCGCCGGTGCGGTTGAGATAGGCGTAAACCTCGAAGCCGCCGTCGTCGGGGGTGAGGAGGATGTTGGGGGTGTGCAGCGGGTAGAACCAGCGGCCGGTGTCGGGGAAGTGCTGGTGGAAGCGGCGGCGGACGAAGGCCGGCGCCTCGATCATCTCCAGCGGCCGCGCGGCCGGCCCGGCGGGCGCGGGCACCGGCGGCGTGGGCCGGGCGTCCGCGTAGCTGATGCCCAGGCTCGCCCCGGCGGTGCGCAGGAGCGGTACCAGGGAGGCGGGCACCTCGGCGACGGGTACCCGGCGGTCCAGCACCCCGGGCGAGTGACGCGCGTAGAGTGCCAGGCTCTCGCGGCTGCTGAGCTCCACGGCGTTGGGCAGGATGCCCAGGGGGCGGAAGCCGTTGCGGGCCACGACGCGCTGGGGTCCGGCGCTGACCGTACGGACGGTGGCGTACACCGAGTCGAGCGTCCCGGCATCGAGCGTGCCGGCGCACACGGCCTCGGTCAGCTGCCCGGCGAGCCCGGTTCCGCGCTGGTCGGGGTGGACGGCGAGCCCTTCGAGGCGGCCGACCCGGCTGCCGGGTTCGCTGTGGACCGCGGCGGATCCGGCGAGGGCGCCGGTACGGGGGCAGCGGGCGACGAGCCAGAGGGTGTGCGGGTCCCGGATGAGCCGGGACATCTCGGCGGGGTCGGTGCCGAGGGCCGTGGGGTAGTGCGGGCCGTAGACGGCGTAGTAGAGCTGGCGGAGATCGGCGATGTCGGCCGGGGTGGCCTGCTCGATCGCGGCGGTCATCGCGCGCCTCCTGCGGGGGTCGGCTCCGGCGCGGGAGCGGGGTCGGGCGCGCCCGCCGGGCGGGAGTGGCCGGGCAGCAGGGCCAGGGCGAGGGCGGCGGGGACGAGTCCGGCGGCCTGGATCAGGCACAGCGTCTGGGCGGAGAGGTGGTCGCCGAGGAACCCGAAGAGCAGCGAGGCGACCGGGAAGGTCGCACCGAGGACGGCCTGCATGACGGCGAAGAACGCGGGCTTGTCGGCGGCCGGAACCAGGCGCTGGAACAGGGCCACGAAGCGGACCCCGATCACCCCGACGCACCAGCCGGTCACCAGCAGGGCCCCGGCGATGACGGGCCGGGCGGCGATCAGCCCGGGCACGGCGAGGGCTGCGGCCATCGCGGCGAGGCACGCGGTGCCGACGACGACGGGCCGGCCGGGTACCCGTGCGCCGGTGAAGGAGCCGATGAGCGTGCCCACGCCGAGCGAGGCCTCCAGGAGGGCGACGGTGCCGCCGTCGCCGTGCAGCACCGAGGCGGTGTACAGCGGCATGACGACGAAGACGGCCGTGGTGAAGAGGTTGGCCGCGGTGAAGCAGAGGAGGATCCCTCGGACATAGGGCATGGCGCCCAGCAGCTGACGCAGTGTCCGCGGGGCCTCCGCTTCCTCGGGGTGCGCGGCGGTGCCGGCACTGGCGGTGCGGAACCGTACGGTCGCGATGAGCAGGGCGGCCGTGGCGTAGGCGGCTGCGCAGCCCACGGCGAGACCGGCCACTCCGGCGGCGTCCACGACGACAGCGCCCAGGAGGGCTCCGCCGAGGCTCGCCAGCGACTGGGTGGACAGCTCGAAGCCGGTCGCGGCTTCGATGTCCGCGTCGTCCACGAGCTCGGGGACGGAGGTGGTCAGGCACGGGTCGAAGAAGGCCTGGCAGGTCGCCAGGGCGAGGGCCGCCGCGTAGGCCGCGGCGACGGGCAGGTCGCTCGCGCAGGCCCAGACGGCCAGAGCGGCAGCGGCCGCTCCGGCGCCGCCGGCGGCGGTGCGCAGCAGCGAGCGGTGGGCGAAGCGGGCGATGGCGCGGGCGACGAACGGGGCGAGGACCACGGCGGGCAGCGTGCTGACGGCCATGAACAGCCCTGCCGCGAATCCGCCGTCGCCGGAGGTGGCGTAGCCGATGAGCCACCAGGAGATGCCCACCTGGAACATGCGGACGCCGGCCTGGGTGAGCACCTGGCCCAGCCATACGGTCCCGAAGGCGCGGTTGCGCAGGACGAGGGGGAGCCGCCGGCCGGCGGCCTCGGGCGCCGGGGCGGTCATGCGGTCGGCCTCTCGTCGATGACGCGGACGAGCTTGCCGGAGCGGGAGTTGACCACCAGGTCGCGGTGGCGGGCCCACTCGACGCGGAGCGGGTGGACGAATCCCGCGGCGACGCTGTCGGGGTAGAGCGGCCGGGCGGTGTTCAGCCCGGTGACGACCTCCTTGGCGAAGACCTCCAGGCCGGCCGGGTCCTGGCCGGGGGCGGTGGCCAGGCGCAGGACGAGTCCGTCGCGGCCGTCCCATCGGCGGACGACGAGCTGCATGCCCGTGACCCTGCCGGCGGTGTCGGCCTCGGCGACGGCGTCCGTGGCGTCCTGCCAGTACAGCGAGACGGGGCCGACGCGTACGCCTTCCTCGGCCCGGCCGAGGATGCGGAAGGCACCGCCCTCGGCGTCGGTCCACTCGGCGCGGTCGCCGGCGGGATAGCGGATGACGGGCATGAGGCGGCGGAAAAGCTGGGTGACGACGACCCGTCCGGGCCGGCCCGGCTCGCGGATCGGTTCGCCGGTCGTCTCGTCGAGGATCTCGACGAGGGTGTGCGGGGTGAACGGGCGGTGCGTGCGCGGGTCGTCGTCCGTGCCGGGCACCGGGCGGCCGAGGAGGCCGCCGTCGACGCTGGCGTAGCCGAGCGAACGTGGCGTGGCGCCCGGGAAGGCGGCCGAAAGGAGGCGGCGCTGGTCGGCGAAGAGGGCTTCCCCGCCGAAGAACAGGTACTCCACGCCGGACAGTTGGCGGCCGGCGGAGGTCAGGTGCTCGGCGAGTCGGCAGAGGGTGGTCGGCGTGCCGGCGAGGACGTGGGCGGCGAAGTCCTCGAGCGTGGTGACCGTCGACTCCAGCGGGGCGCCGCCGCCTATGGGCAGCCGGACGTTGGCGACGGGGGCGTGCGCGAGCGAGTCCAGGATGAACAGGAAGCTGGCGTAGAGCTCACCGGCGTAGAAGAGGTCGGCGACCCTGTGCCCGGGCCGCAGGCCGGCGTCGACCATCCCGGCACCGAAGGCGGTGACGAACTCCTGCCATTCCTCACGGGTGTAGCAGGAGAACCGCGGCGTGCCCGTGGTGCCGCCCGTCTTGAACACGACGGCTTCCCCGAGGGGGGCGGTCAGGACGCGGTTGTCGTGCAGGGTGTTGGCTGCCCAGAACCTGTCCTGGTCCACGACGGGAACGTCGGTGATCCGGCTCACGTGCGGTGGCAGGTCCGCGTAGAGGTCGGCGTAGAAAGGAGAGGCGTGCCGGGCGAAACGCACGAGGTCTGAAAACTGCTGGACGGGCATGCTGCCTTTACCTCGAAAGATGAAAGTTGAATAGGCGGGAGACAGGTGACGCGTCGGGGCGGCGTGGTGGAACTCACACCACTTTCACCGGTTGATCAGTCAACAATGCGCACGTCGCATGGAGTTGGCGAGCGAGGCTGCAACCTGACGTCCGTTCACATGATGAGACAAGAGGAACGCACCGCCAAATCGAACGAGGCCGACCTCGGCCAAGAACGGCAGACTTCTGGCCTGCGGGGCCGAAACCACGCTGACATCGGGAAACGTCGGGTCAACCGCGGCGTCACCACCAGCGAAGACGCCCGTCGGGTCCGGTCATCACAATGTCCGGAAACCCGGGGTTCCTTTCGAGGAAAAGGTCACCATTACCGAAGACGCAGTCCGGCGATAAAGAATGACAGACCGATTCGGCCCGAACCCCCGTACAGCACAAGGGAATTGACGCATTCAACGGGGAGACCCCCGGCGTGTCGGCCGGTGGTCCGGATTCCGAGTCGTCAAGCCGGAGGGCGGCTCCGGCCCCGGCCCGCGGCCGTCCGTGTCCCCGCCGCCCAGGGAATCGTTTGCGCAAGCATGACGACGACGCGCTCCACGCTCACCACCACGGCGCGACACCGGGCGGCTCCGGATGACGGCGGCCGCCCCCTGTACGTCCCCACTCCCCGGCAGCCGGCCCACGCGGCCGCGGCCGCCCCGCTGTTCGAGCAACTCGCCCGGGAGTGGGCGGCGCGCGGCGCCACCGTGCCGGGGCAGCCGGATCCGGCCTGGCGACGGCTGGTCTCCTGGGAGCACTTCGAACGCGAGATCGCGGCCACGGTCCGCGACCTCCACCTGCGCGGCCCGGAACCCGCACCGGAGCCCGCCTCCCCGGGCAACCCACCCCGGTGGACACGGGCCTGAGGCCGGGCCCGGTGGAACGGAGTCGGGTGCGGAAACCGGACGGGGACCGGTGGGCGGAGGTTGGCCTCCGCTTCCGGTCCCCGGTCCCGGCCGCCGCCGGGCGTCCTCGGTCCCTGTCACACCTTCTTCGTACGGCTTCCCAGGCCGAAGCCCACCAGGACCGCCGCCGCGAGCACGATCGCCGCGTCGATCGCCAGGACCGTGCGGACCCCGTCGAAGAGCGAGGCCTGCGTCGTGGCCAGGACACCGAGCAGCGGGATCCCGATGGTGAGGCCGACCTGCTGCGTCGTGGTGACCAGGCCCGTCGCCAGGCCCTGCTCCTCGTCCGGCACGCCGCTCGTCACCGTCAGCCCGTACGAGATGATCGCGCCGAGGTGGAACATGCTGGCCACCGAGACGGCGACGGTCGCCACCAGCGCACCCGACTCGGCGCCCACCGCCAGCAGCGCCGCGGTCAGGAGCCCCTGGCCGAGCAGCGAGCCGACCAGCGTGCGCCGGGCGCCGAAGCGGCCGATGACCTTCGGGGCGTAGGAGCCGGCGAGGGCCGATGCGACGCCCTGGACGCCGAAGACCAGGCCGGTCCGGAAGGAGGACAGCTCGAGCGTCTCCTGGAGGTACAGGGTCAGGACGAAGATGACCGTCGACATCATCGCGAAGGTCACCAGGCCGGCGAAGTTCCCCCAGGCGATGGTGCGCCGCTTCAGCATCGGGAGCGAGACCAGCGGGGCCGGGGTCTTCGACTCCGCGACCGCGAAGGCGCCGAGCAGGGCCAGACCGGCGAGCAGCGTGCCCCAGACGTCCACGCCGCCGAAGCCCCGCTGGGCCGCGGTGGACAGGGAGTAGATCAGCGCGAGCAGGCCGCCGGTGACGGTGACGGCACCCGGGACGTCCAGGCGGGGCCGGTCCGGGTTCCGCGACTCGGGCAGCAGACCGGGGGCGAGGGCGAGCACGATGACCGAGGTGACCGCGAGCAGCGCCATCGTGGAGCGCCAGCCGAGGGTGTCGGTCATGACGCCGCCGAGGACCATGCCGATGGTGAAGCCGAGGGACAGCAGGGTGCCGGAGATGCCGATCGCCTTGTCGCGCAGCGGGCCCTCGGGGAACGTGGTGGTCAGCAGGGACATGCCGGTCGGCACGATGACCGCCGCGCCGAGGCCCTGCAGGGCGCGCCCGGCCAGGAAGGACGCCGGGTCCCAGGCCAGGGTGGCCAGGAGCGAGGCCGCACCGAAGAGCGTGAGGCCGATCAGGAACAGCTTCTTGCGTCCGTACAGGTCGGCGATCCGGCCGAAGAGGAGGAGGAAGCCTCCGGAGGGCAGCGCGAAGGCGGTGACCGCCCATTGCAGGGCCGACTGACTCAGGCCCAGGTCCTTGCCGAGGGCGGGCAGGGCCACGTTCAGTACGGAGAAGTCGAGGGCCACCATGAACTGGGCGGCGCAGAGCACGAAGAGGACCAGTTTGGCCCGGCCCGTGAGCCGGTCGTTCGCGGGGGCGGGGGCTGCCGCCCCGGAGCCGGTGGTGGTGGTTGTCGTCATTGCCGTCGTCGTATGAGTATCGATCGCCATGGCCACCACCCTCGCGGCCCGGGAATGCCCGTGGAGAGTGGGAACTTATCCTGTTGGTGACACCACCAGGCAGCTGACAGGGGGAGTGAGTGGCTACACCGATCGACAGGCACCGCCGTTCCGAACTGCGCGAGTTCCTGATGAGCAGACGGGCGAGGATCACTCCCACGCAGGCGGGCCTGCCGGACGGCGGGGCCCGCCGCCGCACCCCGGGACTGCGCCGCGAGGAGGTCGCCGTGCTCGCCGGGGTCGGGGTGTCCTGGTACCAGTGGCTGGAGCAGGGCCGGGACATCACGGTGTCGCCGCAGGTCCTCGACTCGGTCGGCCGGGTCCTGCAGCTGACCAGCGCCGAGCGCCGGCACCTGTACGTACTGGCGGGGCTCAACCCGCCGGCCCTCGAGGTGGCGCCGGCCGACCGGGACATGTGCCAGGGGCTGAAGCGGCTGATCGACGCGTGGATGCCGTTCCCCGCGCACATCATGGACGCCTACTGGAACACGGTGCTCTACAACGACGCGGCCGCGATGGTGCTCGGGATGCGCCCGGAGATCGTGCAGAACTGCCTGATCGCGTTCTTCACCGACCCCATCTACAAGGCCCGTTCGCGGCACTGGGAGGAGATCGCCTGCACCGTGGTCGCCCAGTACCGGGCGGCGTGCTCGGAATGGCCCGAGGACGAGGGGTTCCAGGCGGTCGTCGAGGAGGCCCGGGAGGTCAGCCCGGAGTTCGCCGAGCTGTGGGAGCAGCGGGACATCCGGCCCGGCGGTCAGATACAGAAGGAGATCGAGCACCCCGTCGTGGGGACGCTGTTCGTCGAGTCGACCCAGTTGCGGGTACCGGCCCGGCCCGACCTGTCGATCGTGCTGCACACCCCGCTGCCGGCCACTGACACGGCCGAGAAGCTGGAGTGGCTGACCTCGGCGGAGGGGCGCCGGGGGTCCATGTACCCGATCGCCGGCTGACCCCGCCCGGGCCGCCTTCACTGCCACCCCTCGCTCCTCCCGCTCCCCCGCTCCGCCGGCGCGTGGACCATTCACAGGATCACCCGAGGGGCAAATGAGACATAACCCCATGTACCACCGCTCAGGCGGTACCCCTTGAGTGATCAAAGTGGCGTGGGGTTAGCATGTGAGCGCCGCCTAGCTCGAAAGATAAACCTGTGACTGTCAATGACGACTCGTTCACCAACTGGAAGAACCGCGAGGAGATCGCGGAGTCGATGATCCCGATCATCGGGAAGCTGCACCGTGAGCAGGACGTGACGATCCTGCTGCACAGCCGCTCCTTGGTGAACAAGTCGGTGGTCAGCATCCTGAAGACCCACCGATTCGCCCGGCAGATCGACGGTGAGGAGCTCTCGGTCACCGAGACGCTGCCGTTCCTGCAGGTGCTCACCACGCTCGATCTCGGCCCGTCCCAGATCGACATCGGCATGCTCGCCGCGGAGTACAAGAGCGACGACCGCGGCCTGTCGGTGGAGCAGTTCACCGCCGAGGCCGTCGCCGGTGCCACCGGTGCGAACAAGCTCGAGCGCGGCGACGGCCGCGACGTCGTCCTGTACGGCTTCGGCCGCATCGGCCGCCTCGTCGCCCGGCTGCTCATCGAGAAGGCCGGCTCCGGCAACGGTCTGCGCCTGCGCGCCATCGTCGTCCGCCAGGGCGGCGACCAGGACATCGTCAAGCGCGCCTCCCTGCTGCGCCGCGACTCGATCCACGGCCAGTTCCAGGGCACCATCACCGTGGACGAGGCGACGAACACGATCATCGCCAACGGCAACGCGATCAAGGTGATCTACGCGAACGACCCGTCCGAGGTCGACTACACCGCGTACGGCATCAAGGACGCCATCCTCATCGACAACACGGGCAAGTGGCGTGACCGTGAGGGTCTGTCCAAGCACCTGCGCCCGGGCATCGACAAGGTCGTCCTGACCGCCCCGGGCAAGGGCGACGTCCCGAACATCGTCCACGGTGTCAACCACGACACGATCAAGCCGGACGAGCAGATCCTGTCCTGCGCCTCCTGCACCACCAACGCGATCGTCCCGCCGCTGAAGGCCATGGACGACGAGTACGGCGTGCTGCGCGGCCACGTGGAGACCGTCCACTCGTTCACGAACGACCAGAACCTGCTGGACAACTACCACAAGGCCGACCGCCGCGGCCGTTCCGCGCCGCTCAACATGGTCATCACCGAGACGGGTGCCGCGTCCGCCGTCGCCAAGGCGCTGCCCGACCTCAAGGCGCCGATCACCGGCAGCTCGATCCGCGTCCCCGTCCCGGACGTCTCGATCGCCATCCTGAGCCTGCGCCTGGGCCGCGAGACCACCCGTGAGGAAGTCCTCGACCACCTCCGCGACGTCTCCCTGCACTCGCCGCTCAAGCGCCAGATCGACTTCACCACCGCCCCCGACGCGGTCTCGATGGACTTCGTCGGCTCGCGCCACGCGTCGATCATCGATGCGGGCGCCACCAAGGTCGACGGCGACAACGCGATCCTCTACCTCTGGTACGACAACGAGTTCGGCTACTCGTGCCAGGTCATCCGCGTCGTCCAGCACGTCTCGGGCGTCGAGTACCCCACGTACCCGGCCCCGGCGGTCTGATCCCGTCGCACGCGCGTCGCAGTCCCGACGTACTCACGGCCCGTTCCACCGCCCACCACGGGCGGCGGGACGGGCCGTGCGCGTTTGCGGCCGGTAGCCGGCGTTGCTCGCCGGTATCTCGCGGACGTACCAGCCCAGAAGGCTGCCCCCTGCGCGAGCGGGGGGGTGCGCGCAAAGCGCTGATTCCGTCACGTTCCGCGCCCCGCGCTAGGTTGTGGCCGTGGGCATCTACATGGTGAGCGTCACCGCGGAGGACTGGCGCGGTGCGTACGAGGGCGGCCGGGCGGAGATCGCGGCCGGGCTGGACCGGGAGCTGGGCCGGCGGGGACTGCCGCCGTACGCACCCGGGCCGGGCCCGACGCCCCGCTTCGAGGAGAAGATGGTTCCCCCGATGGACGGCTTCGTCGAGCTGTGCCGGGAACACGGGGTGGACGACCTGCTCTCCTGGTCCGTGCTGGTGCCGCTCTCCCTCGACTCGGAGATCACTGTGGCGACGCAGGAGGAACCCGACGAGCCCGTCGCCGTCGCCGGCGCTCCGCAGGTGCTGCTGATGGCGGAACTCCTGGCGGCGTCCGCCCCGCTCCCGCCCGAGGTCCTCGCCCCCTCCGGCCCCCTCGCCCTGACCTCCTGGTACTTCGACGCTTCCGCGCGCGAAGTCCCGGGCGCGGACAGGACGTTCCACACCGCCCTGTACCTCCACGCGGCCCGCCACTGCCTGACCCACGGCTGCCCGGTGGTCTACAGCTGACCTGCAGAATCGATCCCTCCGCGAACCTTCCGGCTGTTCGATTGCCTCGGCAGCTGTCCGGACCGACGCTGAACGGGATCTGCACGTGGACAGCACTGGGGGTTCCGGTGATCAGGAAACGATGCATGCCCGTTCTTGCCATGGCATTCGGCGCCCTCCTCACGCTGGGCGGGTGCGGCGAACCCAACGACCCGCCGAGGGGCTCGGACGTGGTCACGCCCTCCGACCGTACCGGTGGGCAGCGGCCGGCCGGTGTTCCGCGGGAGCTGGTGGGCAGTTGGAGCGGCGGCAGCTCGGACGGGTTCCGGTCGTCCGTTTACAGCTTCTACGCGGACGGCACGTACCGCATGGACCTCAACCGTGTGGGGACCGTCACCGGCCGCTTCGTCGCCAGCGGCAGCCGGCTCACCACCTATACCGAGGCGGGCTCGCCCACGACGTACGAGTGGTACGTCGGGCAGGACGGCTACCTCCACCTGAACGGCCAGACCTACGTGCCGTTCCCCTGAGCCGGGGACCGGGTCTGGGAGCGCAGGAGGAGGAGGGCGGTGTCGTCGGTGCGGGGCGCGCCGCTGCGGGCGTGTTCGATGAGGTCGTCCGCGAGGTCGTCCAGGGGGTGGTCCCCGGCGGTTGCGGTGATGCGAGCGGCGACCGCGGAGATGGCCTCCTCGAGGTCTTCACCGGGGACCTCGACCAGGCCGTCGGTGTAGAGGGTGAGGAGGGTGGCGGGGGCGAAGGGGATCTCGACCGCCGTGTACGAGGCGTCGGGATCGATGCCCAGGAGCAGACCCGGCGGCAGGTGGAGCATCCGGGCCGGGCCGTCGGCGTGGCGCAGCAGGGGCGGCGGGTGCCCGGCGGTGGCCAGGTGGGCGGTCCGGGCCGCCAGGTCGATGTGGGCGTACAGGCAGCTGGTGAACAGCCCCGGTTCGAGGTCCGTCAGGAGCCGGTTGGTGCGGGCGAGGACCTCTGCGGGCGGTGCGCCGGCGGTGGCGTGGACGGCCGCGCGGACCTGGCCCATGAGAGCGGCGGCGTTCACGTTGTGGCCCTGGACGTCGCCGATGGCGGCCGCGACCGTGGTGTCGTCGATGCGGATGAGGTCGTAGAAGTCGCCGCCGATGTCGAGGCCGTGCGCCGCGGGCAGGTAGCGGGCGGTCACTTCGAGGTGCGGGATGCGGGGCAGGGCGTGGGGCAGCAGGCCGGTCTGCAGGCTGTGGGCGAGCTGGTGGGTGGAGTCGTAGATGCGGGCGCGGTCCAGGGCCTGGGCGATGAGTCCGGCGATGGAGATGAGGACGGCCCGTTCGCCGGGGGCGAAGGTACGGGGGCGGGCGTAGGCGAGGACGAGGGTGCCGATGGGGCGTTTGGAGGCGATCAGCGGCAGGAAGGCCCAGGCGGCCATGCCGTCCGCGACCACGATGGCCGGGAAGGCGGCCAGGAGCTCGCTCTCGTCGCCGAAGAACAGCGGGTTGCCCGTACGCAGGCCATGGGTGGTGGCGGTGTCGAGGCTGAGGGGCATGCCGTCGTAGCGGGCCATGAGCTCGGCCGGGTAGCCGCGGTGCCCGACCATGCGCAGGCGCTGTTCCTCCGCCACCAGGAGGGCCATGGCCTGGGCTCCGAGGGCGGGGACGAGCTGGTCGGCGGCCTGGTCGACCACGTCCTGGGCGTGGGCGGCCTCGGTGAGGGTGGCTGCCAGGTGCATGAGCTGGTAGAGGGCGGTGGCCCGGCTGGGGGACGGCTCCGCGGAAGCGGCCGTCGGCGGGGCGGGCGGCGGGGCGGGCTGGTCGGCGACCTGCCTGATGCGGACGCTGATCCCGGTGTCGTCCGGGTAGAGGTCGAACCGCAGGTACCGGCCGATCGGGGGCGCGGCGGTGAAGCTGCGGGGCGTCCGGCTGATCACGGTGGCCCGGTAGTGGTCCTCGATGGTGGGGTTGTCCATCCAGGGAAGGGCCTCCCAGGGCAGGGCTCCGCGCAGCTGGGAGACGGGTGCGCCGAGCAGCTCGGCCGCCTCGGGGGTGATGAAGGTGATCGTGCCGTTCAGGTCGAGTGCGCAGTTGCCGCCGGGCAGCCTGCGGACGAAGGCCAGGGCGGCGGCGGCCTCGACCGGTCCGGGTGTGGGCGGGGGAAGCGGCCGCAGTGTGACCGGCTGCGCCGGGGGCCGGATCGGGCGGCCGTCGTCGGCGGCCTGTCCCAGGATGTGCGCGAGCCGGTGGCAGGACGTCTCCACGGACCGGCGTTCCGCGTCGGTCAGGCGGGGGCCGTGGGAGCCGGGCCACAGCAGTACGAGTCCGGCCCCCGGGGGCCCTCCCCGGTCGGCGGCCTGGGCCGGGAGCGGGGCGGCGACCAGGGCGAAGTCGTACGGGAGGACCAGGCCGAGGCGCGGGTAGCGGCGGGCCGTCTCCTCCTGGCCGCCGAGCCAGACGAGCCGGCCGTCGCGGACGGCGTCTGCCACGGGGACGGGATCGTCCAGCCCGACGCGCGACCAGGGCAGCGCGAACTCGCGGGACACCCCGGCGGCCATCGCCAGGTGCAGGACGCGCCGGGCGGGATCGGGCAGGTAGAGCATGCCGATGGACGCCCCGGCGTCACTGCGGGCGTCGAGCAGCGCCTCCCCCAGCACCCGCTGGGCGGCCCCTTCGGGCGCCGCGGCCCGCTGGGCCCTTTCGCCACCCTCGGGACCCTCGCCACCCTGGTCACGCCCTGGAAGGTTTCGCACCCGACCATGTTCCCTCCACACGCTCCCCCACGTCGGCACCCGCCCGTGCCGGGCGAGCCCGAAGCCGCGTCGTGCGGTACCGCCGTCACGGGCGCCGGCACAGGGCGGGGTCGGGGTGGTCGTCGAAGCCGAGCGCGCGGTAGAGCGGTTCGCCCTCGGCGGAGGCGTACAGGTCCACGCGCGCGGCCTCGCGTTCCCGGAACCAGTCGAGCAGGGCCCCCATGATCGCCCGGCTGTGCCCGCGCCGCCGGTGGGCCGGGTCAGTGACCACGCCGATCACCTGCCCGACCCGGCCGTTGCACAGGTGCGGTCCGGGCAGCCGCTGCTCGACGGTGCCGATGCCGCATGCGGCGAGGCCGTGGCCGCCGTCCACGACGAGGATCCGTACGGAGTCCGCCGTCAGCTGTTCCTTCAGCACCACGGCCAGCGCGCTGCGCCAATCCCCCTGCGCCGTCGTGGGGTTGAAGAACTCGCCGCCCAGGCTGTCGAACAACAGCGCCCGCAGCCGGACGAGTTCCGCGACATCGGCGTCCGTCGCCTGCCGTACTCCCGTGTGGTCCGTCATGCCGACCAGACTGGTGTAATGGTCTGGTGCACCTCAACCCTTACGGCGAGGACGCCGTCAACCTCGCTGCGGACCTGGCCAACCGGCGCCCGGCGAGCCCCGAGGAACTCGCGGACCGCTGCCGGGCAGCCGGGCTGGCCCTCGAAGGACCGGTCACTCCCCAGGACCTGGACCGGGTCGGGGCCGCGCTGGACGCGTGGGAGAAGGTCGTCGACGCCGCCGACGAGCCGGAGCGTGCCGAGCTGGTCAACCGGATGCTGGAGGCCGCCGCCGCCCATCCGCGGCTGACCGACCACGCCGGCGACGGCTGGCACCTGCACTACCGCCCCGACCGGCAGCCGCTCGGCTCCCTGCTGTTCTCGCTGATCTCCGTCGGGACGGCGCTGCATCTGGCCGGGCGCGGCATGCACCGGCTGAGGCGGTGTGCCGTGGCCGAGTGCGCCACGGTCTTCGCCGACACCTCCCGTACCGGACGCAGGCGCTACTGCACCCAGCGCTGCGCCAACCGCGACGCGGTACGACGGCACCGCGCCGCTCGGGGCGGCGGGGACCCGGCTTAGCAGGGCGTTACGCGTAGGGGTCGAAGGGGACGGGCCGGCTCTCGCCCACCGCGGAGGGCGAAACGTTTCTGCATTGTCGTTCGTCGACGCCGACAGCCAGATGCGCACGTCATCTCCTCGGCCCGTACCACTGGTTCCGGGCACCATCGCGTTTCCCTGGTCGCACGACCGGTGCCACGCCGGCGCGGGGAGCCCTCAGGCCGGGGTCGGGTCGGGCGGATTCCAGATGTACTCCGAAGCCGCGTCGAGGAGCCATTCGGCGAGGTAGCCGGCGAACGAGGAGCGCACCAGGACCCGGAATCCGGGCCGGTGTCCCTCGCACGGGACCAGCACCACCTGGGCCCGGGCCAGCGTGGTCTGGGCGCAGCGGCCGGCGCCGAAGGCGCGGGGGTGCAGGTCGAGGGAGCAGCCGTGCGCGAGGAGTGCGGCGGCCCGGGCTCCGCCGACGAACAGGGTGGTGCGCTGTGCCGAGACGTCGACGACCGCCGCATGCCGGTCGCCCACGGCCTCGCGCAGCCGGGCTTCGAGGTGCGTCCCGGTTCCGGCCGGGCCGATGACGAGCCATTCGTCCGGGCCGAGCCACAGCGCCGCGAACTCCCCGCCGTGCGCGACCGTGCCGGGCTCCCTCGGCAGCGGGAATCCGATCGCGAGCCCGACGGCGTCCGCTGCCGGCCCCTTGGGGTCGAGCCGTACGTCGACCTGGGCGAGGAAGGGGAGTTCCGCCAGCCGCAGGGCGCCGCCCGAGGCGCGGGTGGCGGCGGCGAAGCGTTCGGCGTACGGCGCGAGCGGGCTCAGCCCGGCGCGGCGGGCGGCGGTGTCAGCCATCGCGGCGTGCCCCCTCGGGGTCGTAGAGGACGGGACCGGTGACGGTGACCGGGACGAGGCCCCCGTCCACGGGTGCGTACAGCCGGTCGCCGATGCGGTCCCGGCCGCCCTTGACCAGGGCGAGCGCGAAGCTCCGGCCGAGCGCCGCGCTGCGGTAGCTGGAGGTGACGTGCCCGAGCATCGGCACCGGCGGTTCGGGCAGCAGGGCTGCGGCGACCAGTTGGGTGCCTTCGGGCAGCAGGATGCCGGGGTCGTCCGGCAGCAGTCCGACGAGGTGCTTGCGGTCGGGCCGGGCGGTGTCGGGCCGGGTGTACGAGCGCTTGCCGATGAAGTCGGGCTTCTTGCGGGACACGACCCAGCTCATGCCGAGGTCGTGCGGGGTCACGGTGCCGTCGGTGTCCTGGCCGACGATCGGGTAGCCCTTCTCGGCGCGCAGGACGTGCATCGTCTCGGTGCCGTACGGGGTGATGCCGAGGGGCCGGCCCGCCTCGTACAGCGCCTCCCACAGCTCTCGGGCGTGCCAGGGCAGTACGTTGATCTCGTACGCCAGCTCACCGGAGAAGCTGATCCGGCACACGCGGGCCGGGATCCCGGCAACGGCCGTGTCCCGCCAGGCCATGAAGGGGAAGTCGGCCGCGTCCACGGCGAGTCGGGGGGCGAGCCCGCGCAGGACGTCCCGGGAGCGCGGTCCGACGAGGGCCACGGTGGCCCACTGTTCGGTGACCGAGGTGCAGTGCACGCGCAGTTCGGGCCACTCCGTCTGGAGCCATTCCTCCATCCAGTCCAGTACGGCCGCGGCGTTGCCGGTCGTGGTGGTGACGAGGTAGCGGTCGTCGGCGAGGCGGATGACGGTGCCGTCGTCGAAGACCATCCCGTCCGGGCGGCACATGACGCCGTAGCGGCTCATGCCGGTCTTCAGGGTGCTCATGATGTTGGTGTAGAGCCGGTCCAGGAAGACACCGGCGTCCGGCCCCTGTACGTCGATCTTGCCGAGGGTGGAGGCGTCCATGAGGGCGACGCCCTCGCGGGCGGCGCGGCATTCGCGCAGCACCGCCGCCGCCTTGTCCTCGCCGGCCTGCGGGTAGTACCAGGGCCGTTTCCACTGGCCGACGTTCTCGAACTCGGCGCCGTGCGCGACGTGCCAGTCGTGCAGGGCGGTCACGCGTACGGGGTCGTGCAGCAGGCCGCGGTCGCGGCCGGCGAGCGCGGCGAAGGAGACCGGGGCGTACGGGGCGCGGAAGGTCGTCGTGCCCAGCTCGCCGACGCCGACGCCCAGCAGGTGTGCGACGACTCCGCTCGCGAGCACGCCCGAGGTCTTGCCCTGGTCGTTCGCGGTGCCCGCCGTGGTGTAGCGCTTGAGGTGTTCCGCCGAGCGGAGGCCGGCGCCCGTCGCGCGGGCGAGGTCGTCGACGGTGACATCGCGCTGGAGGTCGACGAAGCTGCGCGCGGTGTCCGTACCGGGGACCACCCAGAGGTGCCGGGCGGGGGTCCGGGGCTGTGCGGAGACGGACGGCAGCGGGAGCGCGTCGGTCGCGGTGAAGCTCTCGGCTTCGAGGGCCCGGGTTCCCGCGGCCCGGCCCTCGGCCAGGCAGTGGGAGAGGTCGAAGGCACCGCGGGCCCCGCCGGCGGCCTCCACCGCCTGGCGGCAGCCGTCCGGGACGAACGTCCCGAGCACGGGGTCGTACCGCAGCCGCCCGCCCGCCTGGCTGAACAGGTGGACGACCGGGTTCCAGCCGCCGGACACGAGCAGGAGGTCGGCGGGGAGCTCGCGGGCGGCGGAGGATTCCCCGGGACCGGACACCGTCACCGAGGAGAGTCCGGGCACGCCCGCGGTGCCCGTCACCACGTGCCCGGCGAGCACGTCGATGCCTGCCTCGGCGGCACGGCGCGACCACTCCCCCGGCCGGGGCCGGGCGTCGACCACCGCGGCGATGTCGACACCCGCCGCGGCCAGGTCGAGGACGGCGGCGTACGCACTGTCGTTGGTGGTGAACACGACCGCGCGGCGGCCAGGTACGACACCGAACCGGTGCAGGTACGTACGGGCGGCCCCGGCGAGCATGACGCCCGGGCGGTCGTTGTCGGCGAAGGCGAGCGAGCGTTCGTGCGCGCCGGTCGCGAGCACGACCCGGCGCGCACGGATCCGCCACACCCGCTCGCGGGAGACGTGCGCGGGGGCCTGCGCGCCTAGGTGGTGGGTGCGGCGCTCCACGGCGAGCACGTGGTTGTCGTCGTAGTGCCCGAAGACGGTGGTGCGCAGCAGTACGCGGACCTCGGGCGCCGCGTCGAGCTCGGCGCCCGCCGCGGCGGCCCACTCGGGCAGCTCGCCCGTGCCGAGCAGGCTGCCGCCGGGCTCGGGCCGGTCGTCGGCGAGGATCACGCGCGCCCCGCTGCGGGCGGCCGCCGTCGCCGCGGCGAGGCCGGCCGGGCCCGCGCCGACGACCAGCAGGTCGCAGTGGGCGTGGACCGCGTCGTAGCGGGCGGGGTCGGGTGCGGTGGCGAGCCGGCCCTGCCCGGGCAGGCTGCTCGCGACGAGCCCGTCGTACAGCTCGACGGTCGTGGCGGGCAGCATCGGCTCGGGGAAGGGTTCCTCGATCTGTACGACGGCGTTCGGCTCCTCGACCCCGGCGGTGAAGATCCCGCGCGGGCGCCCGAGTCTGACGCTGCTCCCGGCCTGGTGGACGCCGTGGGCGAGCAGCGCCGAGGCGAGCGTGTCACCGCGGTAGCCCTGGTAGTCCACTCCGTCGAAGCGGAAGCGGAGCGGCCGGTCCCGCCGGATGCGGCCGCGATCGGGCAGCCGGAAGGGGTGCGCGGTCATGAGCTCACCGGCCTCGGCTCGCCGGTCCGGTAGACGGAGCGGATCTCGTTGGTCGCCGTGTCCCGGACCACGTTGAACCAGCGGCGGCAGCCGTCCGCGTGGCTCCACCGCTCGGCGAAGGGCCCTTTGGGGTTGTCGCGGAAGAAGAGGTAACGGGCCCACGCCTCGTCGCTCAGGGACGCGGGGTCCGCCGGGTAGGGCACGTGCGCCTGGCCGCCGTAGTGGAACTCGGCCTCGTCGCGGGGCCCGCACCAGGGACAGGGGATGAGCAGCATCGTCTCGGCTCCTCAGTGGGCCACCGCGGCCGCGCCGTGCTCGTCGACGAGCGCGCCGGTGGTGAAGCGTTCGAGCGTGAAGGGGGCGCCCAGCGGATGCGGGGCGTCGTGGGCGATGGTGTGCGCGAAGGCCCAGCCGACCCCCGGTGTGGCCTTGAAACCCCCGGTGCCCCAGCCGCAGTTGACGTAGAGGTTCTGCACGGGGGTGAGCCCGATGATCGGGGACGCGTCGGGGCTGACGTCGACGATGCCGCCCCAGGTGCGCAGGACGTGCGCGCGGGCGAAGACCGGGAAGAGTTCGAGGGCGGCCGCCATCTGGCGTTCGATGATGTGGAACGCGCCGCGCTGCGTGTACGCGTTGTACGCGTCGATGCCGGCGCCCATGACCAGCTCGCCCTTGTGGGCCTGGCTGACGTACACGTGCACCGCGTTGGACATCACGACGGTGGGGTGTACGGGCTCCAGCAGCTCGGAGACCAGCGCTTGCAGCGGGTGGCTCTGCAGGGGGACCTCGAAGCCGGCCATCGCGGCCAGTACGGAGGAGTGCCCGGCCGCGCACAGGGCGACGCGGCCGGCGGCGATCGGGCCGAGCGAGGTCTGCACCCCGGTGACCCGGCCGTGCTGCACGTCGATGCCGGTGACCTCGCAGTTCTGGACGAGGTCGATGCCGGCGGCGTCGGCGGCGCGGGCGAGACCCCAGGCGACGTGGTCGTGTTTGGCGATGCCCGCGCGCGGCTGGTGGGTGGCGCCCATGACGGGATACCGCACGTCCGGGGAGGTGTCGACGATCGGGCAGACCTCCTTGACCTGCGCGGGGTCGAGCCATTCGGCGTCCACGCCGTTCAGCCGGTTGGCCTCGACGCGGCGCACGCCGTCCCGTACGTCCTGGAGGGTGTGGGCCAGGTTCAGCACGCCGCGCTGGGAGAACAGGATCGGATAGTCGAGGTCCTCCTCCAGCCCCTCCCACAGTTTGAGGGCGTGCTCGTAGATCCCGGCGCTCTCGTCCCAGAGGTAGTTGGAGCGGATGATGGTGGTGTTGCGGGCCATGTTGCCGCCGGCGAGCCAGCCGCGTTCGAGGACGGCGACGTCGGTGATGCCGTGGTTCTTCGCCAGGTAGTGGGCGGTGGCCAGGCCGTGTCCGCCGCCGCCCACGATGACCACGTCGTAACTGCGCCTGGGCTCGGGCGTGCGCCACAGCCACGCCGGGTGCTCGGGCAGGTCTGCGCCCGGAGGGCGGGGGCTCATCGGGCGTCTCCCGACAGGCCGCGCAGGCGTAGCATCCCCGGGTCGAACAGCGGCTCCTCGGCGACCACGGCCGCGATGCGCAGGTCGAAGTAGCCGATGTCCAGGGCGCGGCCCGGCGTGGCGAGCTCGGCGGGCAGCCAGGCGTAGGCGATGCCCTTGCCGATGGTGTAGCCGTACGCGGCGCTGGTGACGTAGCCGACCGGCCGGTCCCCGTCGTACACGGGCTCCTTGCCCATGACGACGGCGCTCGGATCGTCGATGGTCAGGCAGGTGAGGCGGCGCCGGACGTCCGCGGCGCGCCGCTCCAGCGCGGCCCGGCCGATGAAATCGCCCTTGCCCGTCTTGACTGCGAAGCCGAGTCCGGCCTCGTACGGGTCGTGTTCGTGACCCATGTCGGTGCCGAAGGCCCGGTAGCCCTTCTCCAGGCGCAGGCTGTTGAAGGCGCCGCGGCCGGCTGCGATGCCGCCGTACGGCTGCGCGGCCTCCCAGAGCGTGTCCCACAGCTTCAGCCCCATGTCGGCGCTCGTGTACAGCTCCCAGCCGAGCTCGCCGACGTAGCTGAGGCGCAGGGCCGTGACGGGGACGGCCCCGATGTGGGCGCTGCGGGCCCTGAAGTAGCGCAGGCCTTCGTTGGAGAAGTCGGCGTCGGCGAGCGGCTGGAGCACCTCGCGCGCCTTCGGCCCCCACAGGCCGATGCAGCAGGTGCCCGCGGTGATGTCCCGTACGGCGACCGAGCCGTCCGCGGGGAGGTGGCGGGTGAACCAGTCGAGGTCGAGGTTGCCGTTGGCCCCGATCTGGAAGCGGTGCCGGGCGAGCCGGGCCACCGTGATGTCGCTGCGGATGCCGCCGTTCCGGTCGAGCATCAGCGTGTACGTCACCGAGCCGACGGACTTGTCGACGTCGGAGGTGGTCAGGCGCTGGAGGAAGGCTGCGGCTCCGCGGCCGGAGACCTCCAGCCGTTTGAGGGCCGACATGTCGTACAGGGCGACGCTCTCCCGGGTGGCCAGGGCCTCGGCGCCGACGATCGGCGACCACATCCGTGCGGCCCAGTCGCCCGGGACCGGGATGTCCCACCGGTCCAGGAGGGGTTCGTTGGCTTCGTACCACTGGGGCCGTTCCCAGCCGGAGGCCTCCAGGAAGAAGGCGCCGAGTTCGCGTTCGCGGACGTGGAAGGGGCTGGTGCGCAGCGGACGCGGCGCACCGGCGGGCTCGAGCGGGTGGAGGATGTCGTAGACCTCGACGAAGTTCTGGCAGTCGCGGGCGAGTACGTACGCGGGGGCGAGCTGGTGCGGCTCGAAGCGGTTGACGTCGCATGCGTGCAGGTCGAAGGAGGAGCAGTGGCCGTCCACGAGCCATTCGGCCATGGCGCGGCCGACGCCGGCGGAGTGGGTGACCCAGACGGCCTCGGCGACCCAGAAGCCCTTGACGTCCGGTGACGGACCGAGCAGGGGCATTCCGTCGGTGGTGAACGAGAAGAGCCCGTTGATGCCCTCCTCGACCTTGGCGTCGCGCGTCGCGGGCAGCAGCGACCGGGTCTCGGTCCAGGCCTCGGCGAAGTCGTCGGCCGTGAACCGCAGTACGGACGGCATGTCGGGGGAGGAGTCGACCGGCGCGATGTCGTCGGCGGACACCGGCATCGGGCGGTGTCCGTAGAAGCCGATGCCGAGCCGGTCGTGGCGGTCGCGGTAGTAGAGGTCGGCGTCCTGGTGGCGCAGGATGGGGCGGACCGCTTCCTCTGTCTGTCCGGCGAGCGCGGGGACGGGGCCGGTCCATGCCAGCTGGTGGCCGAGCGGGGTCAGCGGCAGGCTCATCCCGACCATGCGGGCGACCTTGGGGCCCCAGATGCCGGCGCAGCACACGACGATGTCGGCGGGGATCTCGCCGCGGTCCGTGACGACGGCGGTGACGCGGTCGCCGTCTGTGGTGTCGTCGGCTTCGGTGCGGATGTCCAGCACCTCGTGGCGCTCCAGGAGGCGTACGCCCCGGGCGCGGGCGGCCCGGAGCTGCGCCTCCACCGCGAGCACCGCCTTGGCCAGGCCGTCGGTGGGGACCAGCAGTCCGCCGAGCACGCGGTCGCGGTTGAGCAGGGGGTGCAGCGCCACGCAGGCGTCCGGGTCCAGGAGCCGGCCCTCGACGCCCCAGGAGGTGAGCCAGCCGTGGCGGCGCCGCAGATCGGTGAGGCGCTCCGGGGTGGTGGCCACTTCGAGCCCGCCGACCTGGAGGAAGCAGGGCTGCCCGTCGACGTCGAGGGTGCTGAGCTTCTCGACGGTGTAGCGGGCCAGTTCGGTCATGGTCTTCGACGGGTTCGCCTGGAACACGAGGCCGGGGGCGTGGGACGAGGAGCCGCCGGTGGCGGGGAGCGGACCCTGGTCGACCACCGTGAGCGCGGTCCAGCCGCGCGAGGAGAGTTCGTCCGCCAGTGCTGCACCCACGACGCCCGCTCCGATGATGACCACGCGCGGTCCCGCCATCTCCGCCCCTCCGATTCGAACGAAATCGAGTTGCCGTCAGCGCAACGTGGTGCAGGCTGCGCAACTCACAGTGCCGGTCGCCCAGGGCGGTGTCAAGAGCGTCGAACGCGACGCAACTCCCCTGCACAGAGGGCGGAGACAGCCGTACCCGGCGGGCTGTCGAAGCAGCCCGCCGGGCACGGTGCGGTGCACAGGAAGGGGAGCGGATCAGTCCTTCTTCCCGAGCCAGGCGTCGACCTTCGTGCGGTTGCCCTCCACCCATTTCCTGGCGGCGTCGTCCGGCGACATCTTGTCCTGCGCGATGTACTTCGCCACGAGGTTCTGGTCGTCGTTCGACCAGCTGAAGTTCTTCACGAGCTGGTAGGCCGGGCTGCCCGAATCGGCGAACTTCTTGCTGACGATCTTGTCCAGCGCGTAGACGGGGTAGTCGCAGGCCACCTTCTCGGGGTCGTCGTCGCAGCCCGCCTTGTACTCCGGCAGCTCCACCTTGACGAGCTTCAGCTCGGAGAACAGCCACTGCGGCTCGTAGAAGTAGCCGATGACGGGCGTCTTCTTGGCCTCGGCCTGGCGGAACGCCTGGATCAGCGCGGCCTCGCTCCCCGAGTACACGACCTTGAAATCGAGGTTCAGGTTCTTCACCAGGGCGCCGTCATTGGTGACGAACGACGGGTCGCCGTCCAGCAATTGGCCCTTGTTGCCGGACTCCGAGGTCTTGAGCTGGTCCGCGTACTTGTTGAGGTTCTGCCATGTGGTGATGTCCGGGTACTTCTCCGCCAGCCACGGCGGCACGTACCAGCCGATGACCCCCTTGTTGCCCGTCTCCCCGGCGGCGACGGCCGTCTGCTGCTGTTCGATGTACTTCTTCTTCAGGTCCGGGTGGCCCCAGTTCTCGACGATCGCATCGACCTCGCCGGTGCCGAAACCCTGCCAGGCGACCTCTTCCTTGAGGTCCTTCTTCGTCACCTCGCACCCGAGGTCCTTCTTCGCGACGTACGCGATGACCGCCGCGTTGGCCTCGTACCCGACCCACGGGTTGACGGCGAGGTTGAAGGACCCGCACGTGCCTGCGCTGCCGCCCCCGCCCGAAGGTCCGGCGCCTGCCTCGCCGACCTTCGCGCCGCTGCATCCGGCGAGCGCGAGGGCCAGCGCCGACAGGCCGGCCAGCGCCGCCCGCCGGGCCGGGCGCCGCTGCGGCGCCGGTCCTGTGTTGAGGTTCCCTGCCATGTGTCCTGCCCCTTCTTCCGCCTCAGCGCCCGCCGGGGGCTGTTGCCGCCCGGTGCGCCGCCGCCTGGGTGATCCGGTCGAACATGACCCCGAGCAGCACGATGGCCAGGCCCGCCGCCAGCCCCTTGCCGTACAACTGGCCCTGCGAGAAGCCCGCCACGACGTCGTAGCCGAGGGCGCCCGCCCCGACCAGCCCGCCGACGACGACCATCGACAGGACGTGGACCAGCCCCTGGTTCGTGGCGAGCGCGAGGGCTCCGCGGGCCATCGGGAGCTGGACCTTCGTGATGATCTGCCAGGTGCTGGAGCCGGCCGACACCGCCGCCTCCACCGTGCTCTGCGGTACCCCGCGCACCCCGTCCGCGATGATCTTCACCGTTACCGGGGCCGCGTAGACGATCGCCGCCACGATCGCCGTGAACCGGCTCGCGCCGAACAGGGCCAGGAACGGCACCAGATAGACGAACGCCGGCATCGTCTGTCCCGCGTCGAGCACGGGGCGGATCAGCCGGTCGGCCAGGGCGCTGCGCCCCATCCACACGCCCACCGCGACGCCGAGGGCCAGGACGACGACCGTGGCGACCAAGCTGGAGGCCAGCGTCGTCATGCTGTCCCGCCACAGGCCCGTCCCGACGATCAGCGCCACGCACACCGCCGCGGTGGCCGCCGCGCGCCGGCCGCCGAGCAGCGCACCGAGGGCCACCACCACCGCGCCGACCAGCCACCACGGGGAGCCGGTCAGCAGCGCCTCGAAGGGGTTGAGCAGCAAGGTGGTGACCACGTCGCGCAGACCGCCCGTCACACCGGAGAAGCTGCCCTGCGCCCAGCCGGTCACGGAGTCCGCCGTACGGGCGATCGCCCCGCCGACACCGGAATCGGCGGGGAACTGCGCCGCCCATACATAGGTGTGGGAGAGCCACATGCACACGGCGGTGAACACACCCCCGCCGAGGAGCAGCGGGCGGCGCCGGCGCGCCGCACGCCCGACGCGGCGCCGGGCGTCCTCCCCACGCCCCCGGCCTTCGGCCGGGAGGACCACCATCTCGCTTCGCGCGCTCGCCGCAGTGGTCACGCGGTCCAGCACGATGGCCAGTACGACGATGGCGAGCCCGGCGTTGAACGCCGTGCCCACGTCCAGCGTCTCCAGTGCCTTGACGACGGTCTTGCCCAGCCCGGGCGCGTCGATGAGGGCGGCGATGGTGACCATGGACAGCGCGGCCATGATGGTCTGGTTCACGCCCAGCACCACGGTGCGCTTCGACATCGGCAGCAGCACGGTGGCGAGCGTCTGGCGCCGCGTCGCGCCGAGCGACTCGGCCGCCTCGACCGTGACGGCGGGGACCGAGCGGATCGCGTGGGCGGTGATGCGTACGGCGGGCGGGGTCGCGAAGATCAGCGTGGCGATCGTGGCGGACGCCGGGCCGATCAGGAAGAACAGCGTCAGCGGGGCCAGGTAGACGAAGGTCGGCATCGTCTGCATGAAGTCGAGCACCGGGGTCGCCAGGCGGTGCACCCGGTCCGACAGCCCGGTCCAGACACCGAGCGGAATGCCGATGAGCAGCGAGACCAGGACGGCCGCCGCGGTCAGGGCGAGCGTGTCCATGCTCTCGCGCCACAGCCCCTGGAGGCCGAAGAACACGAACCCGGCGACGGCCAGCGCGGCCACCCGGACGTTCCCGAACGCCCACGACACGTATCCGACGAGGGCGACGACGCCCAGCCAGCCGATCACCGGGACCGGGCGGCCGTAGGACGGCTGCGCGATCAGCGCCTGGAGGAAGGTGACCAGGTGGTCGATGCCCAGCCGGATTTCGTTGAAGACGTAGAGGAAGACCGGGTTGCTGTTGCGGCCGGCGCCCACGGCGTCGTTGATCTCGTTGAACCGCCGGTGGAGCGGGGCCAGTTCGGCGGTGCCGAGGGGAAGGGTGTGGACGCCGCGCAGGGCGAGCCAGAGAGCGGCCCACCCGACGAGGACCGCGGCCGCGACCCGTGCGCGCCCGCCGCGTACGGGCGTGCGTCCCGCGCTCGCCGCCACCAGGGCGGCCATCACGCACCGCCCTCCGGGCCGGCGACGACCGCGAGGATCTCCTCGTCGTCGACGACGCCCAGCAGCCGCCCGTTCTCGACGACCTTCACGGGCCGGTCCGCTGCGAGGACGGCGCGCGTCGCGTCGCGGACGACGGTGTCCGGGCCGAGCTCCGGTCCGTCGAGTGCGTCCTCCGGGCGGGCCGGGCGCATGATCCAGCGAAGGGTGAGCACGCGCGAGCGCGGCACGTCCGCCACGAAGTCCCGCACGTAGTCGTCGGCGGGCGCCCCGACGAGCTCGTCGCCCGTACCGCACTGGACGGTGCGGCCGTCGCGCATGATGAGGATGCGGTCGCCGAGCTTCAGCGCCTCGGACAGGTCGTGGGTGACGAACACCATCGTCTTGCCGACCTCGCGGTGCAGCCGGACGACCTCGTTCTGCATGTCCCGGCGGATCAGCGGGTCGAGCGCGGAGAACGGCTCGTCGAACAGGAGCACGTCCGGGTCGCCGGCGAGGGCGCGGGCCAGCCCGACCCGCTGCTGCATGCCGCCGGAGAGCTGGTCGGGGTAGGAGTGCTCGTACCCGGCGAGGCCGACCAGCTCGACCACCTCCATGGCACGCCGGGTGCGCTCGGCCCGGCCGGTGCCGCGGATCTCCAGCCCGTACGCGACGTTGTCCAGGACCCGGCGGTGCGGCAGCAGCCCGAAGTGCTGGAAGACCATCGCGAACTTGCGCCGCCGCAGCTCGCGCAGCCTCGCGCGATCGGCGGCTCGGATGTCCTCGCCCTCGAGGACGAGCTCGCCGGCCGTCGGCTCGATCAGCCGGGTCAGACAGCGCACCAGCGTCGACTTCCCCGAGCCGGACAGGCCCATGACCACGAAGACCTCGCCGGGCGACACGTCGAAGGCCACGTCCCGTACGGCCGCGGTGCAGCCGGTGCGCTCCATGAGCTCGCGGCGCGAGAGGGCGCACAGCTCGGGCGAGTCCGGCACCCGCGCCGCCTTGGGCCCGAAGACCTTCCACAGGCCGCGGACGGAGATCACGGGGGTCCCGTCCCCGGACGCGTCCCGCTGCGACGGCAGTTCTGTCTTCGTTGCGGTCACTGTCGGCCTCTCTTCGGATGGCACCGGCTCAGCCGCGGAACCAGCGCTGCGCCCTCGGCTGGATGTTCTGCCAGATGTGCTTGGGTTCGCGGTACTCGTCCAGGCCCGTCGGGCCCAGCTCGCGGCCGACACCCGAACGCCCGAAGCCGCCCCATTCGGCCTGGGGGAGGTACGGGTGGTAATCGTTGATCCAGACCGTGCCGTGCCGCAGCCGCCGGGCGACGCGCTGGGCCTTGCCCGCGTCCTGGGTCCACACCGCGCCGGCGAGCCCGTACTCCGTGTCGTTGGCGAGCCGTACCGCCTCGTCCTCGCCCGAGAACCGCTCGACGGTGAGCACCGGGCCGAAGGACTCCTCCCGTACGACGCGCATGTCCGGGCGGCACGCGTCGAGCACGGTCGGCGGGTAGTAGAAGCCGTCGGCGAGCGCCGGGTCCTCGGGGCGCCGGCCGCCGCAGCGCAGTACGGCGCCCTCCGCGAGGCCCGCCGCGACGTACTCCTCGATCTCGGCCCGGTGGGCGGCGGAGATCAGCGGCCCGGTCTCGGCGGCGGGGTCGAAGGGGCCGCCCAGCCGGATGGTGCGGGCCCGGCGCACGAGCTCGTCGACGAAGGCGTCGTGCAGCGGGTCCTCGACGATCAGGCGGGCGCCGGCCGAGCAGACCTGCCCGGAGTGCAGGAAGACGGCGGTCAGGGAGAAGTCCACGGCCGCCTCGAAGTCGGCATCGGCGAATACCACGTTGGGGTTCTTGCCGCCCAGTTCCAGCGCGACCTTCTTCACGGTGACCGCGGCGGCCGCCATGACCTGCCGGCCCGTCTCGAGGCCGCCCGTGAAGGAGACCATGTCCACGCCCGGGTGCTCGGCGAGCGGCGCACCGGCCCCGGGCCCCGCCCCCAGGACGAGGTTCGCCGCGCCGGCGGGCAGCCCGGCCTCCTCCAGCGCGCGCATGAGCAGGATCGAGGTGGACGGGGTGAGCTCGCTGGGCTTGAGGACGAGCGTGTTGCCGGCGACGAGGGCGGGCGCCACCTTCCACGCGGCCTGGAGCAGCGGGTAGTTCCACGGGGTGATCAGCCCGCACACCCCGACCGGCTCGTACACGACCTGGCTGACGGCGTCCTCACGGCCCGTGTCGACCACCCGGCCCGCGCTGGTGCCAGCGATACCGCCGAAGTACCGCAAGCAGGCCACGACGTCGGCGACGTCGTACTCGCTCTCCACCAGGCGCTTGCCGGTGTCGAGGGATTCGGCACGGGCGAACTCCGCCGCCTCGCGCTCCAGCACCTCGGCGGTGCGCAGCAGCAGCGCGCCGCGCTCCCGTTCGGGTGTGCGCGGCCACGGCCCCTCGTCGAAGGCGCTGCGCGCGGCGGCGATCGCGGCTTCGGAGTCGGCCCGCGTCGCTTCGGACACGGTCCGCACGAGCGCGCCGTCGGCGGGGCAGTGAATGTCCCGACGGCCGCCCGCGGCCGCTTCGCGCCACTTCCCACCGACGTACAGATCTGCCACGCGCGGAGCCTCCATACGGGTAACACCGGTATGTGCGTTGCGTATTGCGCATCGTATTGCTCGGAATGGAACGACACGATCGCCCACGGGGTGCGGTACGTCAAGGGGACGGGCGCCCGGGCACGGCGGTTCCACGGCGGCCGGCGCCGCGCTCAGCCCTTCAGCCGCCGATGCGCTCCAGCATCGCTCGGCGCCAGCGCTCGGTCTCGGCGATCTGGTTGAACGTGAACAGGTGCAGCCCGGCCACCGCCGCCTCGGGCGAGCTCAGCGCGGGGGCGCTGCGGCGCAGCAGCCGCTCCGGGGAGTAGCCACCGGGCGCCGCGAAGCGCAGGAACCACGAGGGGTGCCGGGTGAGGAACCTGGCCGACTCCCCCACGCCGATCTTCGTGGCCATGGACAGCAGCTTCGCGCGCTCGACCGGGCCGGCGATCCCGACGTGCACGGGCAGCACGACGTGCCGGCGGCGCACTCGCGCGAGCCACTGGCGCAGGGTCGCCGGGTCGAAGCACAGGTTGCTGACGATGTACGTCGCGTGCGGCTGCTTGTCCCCCATCGCCCGGACCGTGACGTCGTCGGCGATGAGGGGATGGCTCTCCGGGTAGCCGGTGATGCCGACATGCGCGAACGGGCTGCCCAGCTCGCCGAGCCGGCGCAGCACGGGCAGGGCCGCGTCGTACGCCCCGGCCGGCGGGTCGGCGTCGCCGGCCGGGACGAAGACGTCCTCGATGCCGGCGGCGACGAGCCGGTCCACGATGTCCGCGAGGTGAGCGGCGTCGGCGATCTGCCGGGCCGGGAGGTGCGGGACGACCCGGTAGCCGTGCCCGGCCAGGCGGGTGGCGAGGTCCAGCGTCGGGCCGAGGCCCTTGGCCGGGGAGGCCGTGACCGTGACGGGCACCTCCGCCGGTACGTGGGCCAGGACCTTGTCCTCGGTGGCCTTCGCCGGCAGGACCTCGTAGCGGACCCTGCGCAGGAGCCCGGCCAGGCCGCCCCCGGTGACCGGGGCGGGCAGGGGGCGTTCGGGGTACGGCGTGGGCCGGGCGGACATGCCGCTCCTCCTCAGGTGTGGCCGGGGTGCTGCCCCTGCTCTGCCTCGCTGCCGAGGCGGTGGTGCCGGTAGAACTCGGCCTTGGACGGCGGCAGCGGCTCGTTGCCCAGGATGAGATCGGCGGCCTTCTCGGCCACCATCATGACGGGTGCGTAGATGTTCCCGTTCGTCACGTAGGGCATCACGGAGGCGTCCACGACGCGCAGCCCCTCCAGGCCGTGCACGCGCAGGCTCGCCGGATCGGTGACCGCCCCCTCGCCGGTCCCCATCCTGGCGGTGCAGGACGGGTGCAGGGCGGTCTCGCCCTCCCTGGCGACCCAGTCGAGGATCTGCTCGTCGGTCTCCACGTCCGGCCCGGGCGAGATCTCGCCGTCGTTGTACGGGGCCAGCCCGGGCCGGCCGAGGATGGTGCGCGCCGCCCGGATCGCCTCGACCCACTCGCGGCGGTCCTGCTCGGTGGAGAGGTAGTTGAACCGCAGGGCCGGGTGCACCCGGGGGTCCTTGCTCCTGATCTTGACCGAGCCCCTGGCGTCGGAGTACATGGGGCCGACGTGCACCTGGTAGCCGTGGCCCCCGGCGGGCGCGGAGCCGTCGTAGCGGACCGCGACGGGCAGGAAGTGGAACATCAGGTTGGGGTAGGCGACGTCCTCGTTGCTCCGCGCGAAACCGCCGGCCTCGAAGTGGTTGGTCGCGCCGGGGCCGGTACGGAAGAGCCACTGGAGGCCGATCCAGGGGCGGTGGCGCCACTTCAGGTAGGGCTGCATCGAGACCGGCTGCTTGCACGCGTACTGGACGTACACCTCCAGGTGGTCCTGGAGGTTCTCCCCCACGCCCGGCAGATCGTGTACGACGTCGATGTCCAGGGCCCGCAGCTCGTCGGTGTTGCCGACGCCGGACAGCTGGAGCAGCTGGGGGGAGTTGATCGCGCCGCCGGACAGGATCACCTCGCCGGCCCGCACCTGCCGGACCGCCCCGCGGCCGCGGCAGTACTCGACTCCGACGGCGCGCTTGCCCTCGAAGAGGATCCGGGTCACGAAGGCCCTGGTCCGCACGTCGAGATTGGACCGCTTCATGGCCGGGTGGAGGTAGGCCCGGGCGGCGGACAGCCGACGCCCGCGGTGGATGGTGCGGTCGAAGGCCGCGAAGCCCTCCTGCCGGTAGCCGTTGACGTCGTCGGTCAGTGGGTATCCGGCCTGCCGGACCGCCTCCATGAAGGCCGGGAAGAGCGGGCTGGTCGCCGGGCCGCGCTCCAGGACGAGGGGTCCGGAGCGGCCGCGGAACGCGTCCTGCGGGTCCGCGGCCAGGCAGTTCTCCATCCGGTTGAAGTAGGGGAGGCAGTGCGCGTAGTCCCAGTTCTCCATGCCGGGGTCGGCGGCCCAGCGCTCGTAGTCCAGGGGGTTGCCGCGCTGGAAGATCATTCCGTTGATGCTGCTCGACCCGCCCAGCACCTTGCCGCGGGCGTGGTAGATGCGCCGCCCGTTCATGTGCGGCTCGGGCTCGGACTCGTACCTCCAGTCGTAGAAGCGGCTGCCGATGGGGAACGTGAGCGCCGCGGGCATGTGGATGAAGACGTCCCACGGGTAGTCCGGGCGACCGGCTTCGAGGACCAGGACGCGGTTGCCGGGGTCCGCGGAGAGCCGGTTCGCCAGGGCGCTGCCGGCCGAGCCGCCGCCGACGATGACGAAGTCGTATTGCTGGGGCACCATCGGAGTCTCGTCCCTCCGTCGTCTCCGGCCGAGGGCTGCCCCCCAGCCGTCAAGATGCGGCGCATGCTAGTACGGGTATCGCCAGGCGCACCAGGTTGCGTTCCGCGCAACTTTCCGGCCGCGGCCAGGACCGATCACCTGTTGATGACGGCGCGTATAGTTTCGCCATGAGCAACTACGAGGCAGCCACCGAAACCGCGGGCGCGCCGGCGGGCGGGGTGCAGTCCGTCGACCGCGCCGTCAGCGTGCTGGAGATCCTCGCCCAGCGCGGCGAGGCGGGCGTCAGTGAAGTGGCGGCGGAGATCGACGTCCACAAGTCGACGGCGTTCCGGCTGCTCGGGGCGCTCGAGGCGCGCGGCCTCGTCGAACAGGCCACCGAGCGCGGCAAGTACCGGCTCGGTTTCGGCATCGTGCGGCTGGCGGGCGCGGTCACGGGGCGGATCGACATCACGCAGGTGGGCCGCCCGGTGTGCGAACGGCTGGCCGAGGAGCTCGGCGAGACGGTCAACATCGCGATCCTGGAGGAGCAGTACGCGATCAATCTCTGCCAGGTGCGCGGCCCGGGCGCGGTCACGGCGCACAACTGGGTCGGCCAGCTGACCCCGCTGCACGCCACCTCCAGCGGGAAGGTGCTCCTCGCCCACCTCCCGGCGAAGCAGCGCGTGCAGCTGCTGGCGGAGGCCGGGCTGAAGAAGTACACGCCGAGCACCCTGACCGCCAGGACGAAGCTGGAGAAGAACCTCGTCGCATCCCTGGACCGCGGGTACGCCATGACGTTCGAGGAGTACGAGATCGGGCTGCACGCCATGGCCGCCCCGATCCGCGACCGGGACGGCGTGGTCATCGCCGCGATCAGCGCATCGGGGCCCGGCTACCGCTTCAGCGAGGAGCGCATGCACGAGCTGGCGCCGCTGCTGCTCAAGGGCGCGCAGGAGATCAGCCACCGCATGGGCCACCTGGGCTGAGCGGCCGCTGCAACGGCTCCTGCCGCGGCTGCCCGTGCCCGGCGTCCAGGCGCCCCCGGACCCAGTCGTGGAACGCTCCGATGTGGTGCTCACTGGGCACGAGCACCCCGCCGTGGGCGTACATGCGGGAGCTCATCGCGGGCTGGCAGCGCTCGCAGGCGTCGAAGTCCTGCCGGTTGACCCGGTCGAAGAGCTCGACGGAGCGGCTGACGTCCTTGCCGCTCTCCACCACGTCCTTGAGGTAGAGCCAGTCGCATTCGACGACCGTGCGGTCGGCCGCGACCGGGTACATCCGGTGGAAGATCACGTGGTCCGGCACCAGATTGACGAAGACCTGAGGCCGCACGGTGATCGCGTAGTACTTGCGGTCCTGGTCCGGCGAGACGGTGGGGATCCGGTCGAGACCCTCCGAGCCGTCGACGGTGAAGCCCTGGATGCCCTCGCCGAAGGCGGCGCCGTGCCCGACGTAGTACTGCGCCGCGTAGCCCTCGGTGAACTCCGGGAGCACCTCGGTGAGTTCGGGGTGAATGGTGGCGCAGTGGTAGCACTCCATGAAGTTCTCGATGATGAGCTTCCAGTTCGCCTTGACGTCGTAGACGATCCGCCGGCCGACCTCCAGGTCCTCGATGCCGTACCGCTCGATCGACTCCGCGTCGCCGAGCCGCTCGACGGCCGCGCCCATGACCTGCTCCTCGAAGGAGGGCGGACTGTCCGCGAGGCAGACCCAGACGTAGCCGAGCCATTCGCGTACGGACACGGGCACCAGCCCGAACTCGGTCCGGCCGACGTCGGGCATCTTCGTGAGGTTGGGGGCGGCGATCAGCCTGCCGTCGAGGGCGTACGTCCAGGCGTGGTACGGGCATCGGAAGGCCCGTCCGGCCTCGCCGGCCGGCTCCGTGCACAGCTTCGCGCCGCGGTGCCGGCACACGTTGAAGTAGGCGCGGACCGCCTGGTCGCGCGCCCGCGTCACCAGGATGCTCTCGCGGCCCACGTCCACGGTCCGGAAGGCGCCCGGCTTGGCCAGCTCGGACGAGCGCCCCACGCAGAACCACATCGTCTCGAAGATGCGTTCCTGCTCCAGCCGGAAGATGTCCGGGGCGGTGTAGTACTCGCCGGGAAGGGTGGCGATCAGGCTTTCCGGCAGGCCGGTCGTGGTCACGTGCACTCCTCGCGGAACGTCGTGGTTCGGGGCGTGGTGCATCGGGGGGGCGGCAGGGCGGGGCCCAGGGGGGCCGGACCGGGACCCGGGTGGGTCAACCGGCCGTCCGGGCCCCGGCGGTGGCCAGCCGGCGCCGCCACCGCGTGAACAGCCGCGTCTGGTTCAGGCCGAGCACCCCGACCGGCCGGCCCGCGCTCCGGTAGACCGCGAGGAAGCTGCGGTCGGCCGCCGCGCCCTCCTCGAGCGTGACGCTGTCGGCCTCCGCGGCGTACCCGGCGAACTGGATCCGGGTCCCGTACTGGTCGGACCAGAAATACGGGGGGTGCGGCGCCTCCGGCACGCCCTGCCCGCCGGAGAGCAGGGCGGCGACCGCCACGGCAGGGCGCTCCCGCGCGCCGGTCCAGTGCTCGACCCGGCGGTGGGCCCCGACCGCGGGCTCGTACCAGGCCGCGCAGTCCCCGACGGCGACGATGCCGGGGATGTTCGTACGGCCGGCCGCGTCACACCGTACGCCGTCGTCCAGGTCCAGCCCGGAGCCCGCCAGCCAGTCGGTGCAGGGGCGGGCGCCCACTCCGACGACCACGGTGTCGGCGTCGAGGCGGCGGCCGTCGTCGAGTACGACGGCCGCCACCCTCCCCGTACCGGCGAGTGCGCGTACGCCCGTTCCGCACAGCAGGCGAACGCCGTGGTCGGCGTGCAGCCGGGAGACCAGGGAGCCCATCTCCCTGCCGAGCGGCCCGGCCAGCGGTGTGGGCGCCGCTTCCACGACGGTGACGTCGAGGCCGAGCCGCCGCGCGGTGGAGGCGACCTCCGCTCCGATGAACCCGCCGCCAACGACCACCAGCCGGCCGCCGCGGGCCAGGTCCGCCCGCAGCGCGCGGGCGTCGTCCAGTGTGCGCAGGACGTGCACGCCGTCGAGGCGCTCGCTCCCGGGCAGGGTCCGGGCTGCGGCGCCGGTGGCGATCACGATGCCGTGGGCCCGGACCGACCGGCCGTCGGCGAGCCGTACGTGGTGCTCGGCCCACGACCCGGTGTCGATCCCGACGGCCCGCACGCCGAGCTCCCATACGGCCGCGAGGTCCTCGCCCTCCGCTTCGAGGGCGAGCGCGTCCTCGTCGATCTCGCCGGCGAGGAACTCCTTCGACAACGGGGGCCTGTCGTAAGGGCGGTGGGGTTCGCCGCCGATGAGGACGAGCCGCCCGTCGTAGCCCTGCTCGCGCAACGAGTGGGCGGCGGACAGGCCGGCGAGCGAGGCGCCGACGACGGCCACGGTCTTCACGCGCGGCCTTCCACCCGGTGGACGGGCTCACAGGGCGTCGGGGCCGGCAGGACGTACACCGTGCCGTCCTCGACGAGGACCTGGTGGGTGCGAACGGGGCGCTTGGCGGGCGGGGAGTCGACTCTGCCGGAGCGCAGGTCGAACTTCGAGGCGTGCAGGGGGCATTCGACCTCGCACCCCTCGAGCCAGCCGTCGGAGAGGGAAGCGTCCTGGTGGGTGCACGTGTCGTCGATGGCGTACACCTCGCCGGCCTCGGTATGGAACACCGCGATCGGAGGATCGGAATCGAGTCTGCAGGCCTCGCCTCGCGGAAGATCGGCGAGTCGGCACACGGGAATCTTCATGACACCTCGGTGCGTATAGCGAAACGGATTGCGGTGAACGCAACGTCAGTGTGAGGGCGCCCCTCTACCCTGTCAAGGAAGGTTTCACGACATCGGAAAGGGCCCGGACATCCGCCGTTCGACCCCGCTCGCCCTCACGGGCGCGCCCTGCTCCTCGGGGGAGCCGTCACCGCCACGAGCGCGACGGCCGCGGAGAACACCACGGGCAGCAGATGCCCCCGTCCGGCCCGGGCGGGGGCGTCTCCCGTCCGCACCCCGCGGCGCCCTTCCCGCTCCACACCCCGGCTGCCGGGCGGTCCGGCGGCCGTGAGAGGGTCGGCCCGGCCTCCGACGGGGCCGCGCGCGAGGAGGGCAGTGTGACCGGCAGCACATCCACCGGACTGGTACTGGTGGCGGACGACGACGCCGCCATCCGCCGCTCGCTGGAGCGCGGGCTGCGGCTGAGCGGCTTCACCGTGCTCCTCGCCGAGGACGGGCCCGCCGCGCTGCGCCTGCTCGTCGGCCAGGCCCCGGACGTCCTCGTACTCGACGTCTCGATGCCCGGTCTGACCGGCACGGAGGTCTGCCGCAGCCTGCGGGCCCAGGGCGACGAGACCCCCGTTCTGATGCTGTCGGCCCTCGACGAGGTCACGGACCGGATCGCAGGGCTGCAGGCCGGGGCGGACGACTACCTGGTCAAACCCTTCGCCCTGGAGGAGCTCGTGCTGCGCCTGCACGCCCTGCTGCGGCGCCGGCCGGCCCAGGGCCCCGCGTCGGACGTACTGCGCGCCGGACCGCTGGTGATCGACGGGGCCAGCCGGCAGGTACACCACGAGGGGGTGGAACTCCACCTCACCCGGCGCGAGTTCGAGCTGTTGGTCCAGCTGGTGCGCAACGCGGGGATCGTGCTCACGAGGGACCAGCTGCTGGACCGGGTGTGGGGCTACGACTTCGAGGTGCGCAGCGACGCCGTCGACACCTTCGTCAGCTATCTGCGCCGCAAGCTGGAGGAGGGCGGGCGCCCGCGCCTGATCCACACGGTGCGCGGGGTCGGTTTCGTCCTGCGCGTGCCCGAGGACCGGAGCGGCTCGTGAAACTCGCCACCCGTATCGCGCTCTCGGTGACCGTGGTGGTGCCCCTGCTGGTGCTCGCCGCGGGCCTGCTGGTGCTCGGACTGGTCAGCCGCGACCTGCACCAGCAGCAGGACACCCGCCTGCAGGACCGGGCCTCGGCCGTCCTCCCCGACGTCAAGGCGATGCTCACGGCCGACCTGAACGGGCGGCCGAAGGCAGAACAGAACCAGCACCGCAAGGTCCTCGGCGACGTGCTCGACGCAGGGATCCGGGTACGGACCACGGACGGAACGGTCGTCCTGGAGGGCGGGCCGCAGCCCGCCGACCCGGTACGGCTGCCCGAGCAGACGCCGGGCGGGCCGGTCACCGTCCGGGCCAAGGGCCATGCCTGGCGGGTGCTGACCGTCCCGGTGGCCGGGCCGGCCCCGGGCACGTTCTGGCTGTTCAGCCCTGCCTCGGCCGCCGACCCTCAGGTCGTCGCCGTGCGCCGCCGGGTCCTGCTGGTGGCCCTGCTGGCGGCGCCTGTCTCCGGGCTGCTGGCGTAC
Source organism: Streptomyces katrae (assembly GCF_000717655.1). GTDB lineage: Bacteria > Actinomycetota > Actinomycetes > Streptomycetales > Streptomycetaceae > Streptomyces > Streptomyces katrae_B. The sequence goes on along the minus strand of NZ_JNZY01000010.1, from coordinate 358,199 downwards.
GGGCTGGCCGGCCGCGCCACCGCCTCCGTACGGAGGCTGAGCCGGCGGGCCGCCGCACTAGACCCGGGGGTGGGCGCGGCCGCCTTCGCCACCGCACCGGTGAACATCGCCGAAGTGGACGAACTGGCTGCCGCCATCGGACAGCTGCTGGCCCGGTACGAGGAGCAGGCCGCCCGGACGGCGCAGGCGCTCGACACCGCCCGCTCGTTCTCCTCCGCCGCCTCGCACGAGCTGCGCACACCACTCATGAGCATGCGGACCGACCTGGACGTCCTCGCCGCCCACCCCGACCTGTCCCCCGCCGAACGGGCCGAGGTCGTACGGGACTTGCAGAGCGACCACGCCCGGCTGCTTGACCTGCTCACGGCCCTGCGGATGCTCGCCCGGGGCGATCTGGTGGAGGTGTCCGCGTTCGCCTCCCTCGACCTCTCCGAGCTGGTGGACACGGTCGTCGGCGAAACCGGCCGCCGCCACCCCGCGGCCCAGCTCGAGGCTGAACTTCCGCCGGAGCTGCGGGTGTTCGGATGGGATGCCGGGCTGGCCATCCTGCTCGCCAATCTGCTGGGCAATGCGGTGGTGCACGGCCACCTGCCCGACGAGCCGGCCAGGATCACGGTACGGCTGCGCGCGGAGGGCGGGCACGCAGTGCTCACCGTGGACGACGCGGGGCCCGGCATCCCGCCCGCCGAGCGGGAAGCCGTCTTCCGCCGGTTCCACCACCGCCCGGGCAGTCCCGGCTCCGGGCTCGGGCTGACCCTCGTCGCCCAGCAGGTCGCGCTGCACCGGGGCACGATCTCGATCGGGACGCCGCCCGACGCCGCGGGCACCCGCGTCGAGGTGCGCCTGCCCCTGTCGGGCGCGGACGCCCCGACGCTGCGCCTGCCGAGGCGCCGCGACTGGATCTCCCGAGGGGACTGAACGGCGACGACCCGGCCCGGGCCGGGCCTCACGGGGACGCTCCTGTGGACTCACAAAGTTTCCACAAAGACACCTCCTACCGTCCTGACCGGTCGGCCGCCCGTGAGCCGGCCCGTTCGTACCGAAGGGGATACAGCCATGCTCCCGAACCGTAGGACCGCCGCTGCCGCGATCGGCGCCGTGGCGCTGGCCGGCGCCCTGCTCTGCGCCGCCCCCGCCCAGGCCGATGGCGGCAGCCCCGCCCCCGCCGCCCCCAAGCCGGCCAAGTCCGCGCCGAAGGGCGACGGCGCCGAGGCGATCTGCAAGCGCCTGCCGAAGACGCAGACCCGCGTCAGCACCGCGATCAACCGACTCAACGGCGACGTCACCGTCCTCGGCTCCGTCGCACGGCTGGAGCAGCGCGTCGCGAACGCGCAGACCGCCGGCCACACCGAGGTCCACACCTACCTGAACGACCGCCTGACCTTCCGCAAGAGCCTGCTGCCCACCCTGCAGAAGCGGCAGGACGACCTGAAGGCCGTCAGCACCTGGTGCTCCGCGCAGGAGTCCAAGTGAGCGTGCCCCGCCGCGCCGCCGCGGGGCTCGCCACCCTGCTCACGGCGGCCGCGCTGCTGCTCACCGGCTGCCTCCCGGGCGCGAAGGCCCAGCCCCAGGGCACCCGGTCCGTGAGCTCCGACGACGCCCAGGCCAAGGACATGCAGCAGAAGCTGGACGACGCCGAGAGCGCGGCGGCCCAGGCGGACTCGGACGCCACACAGAACAACTGACCCGCTTCGCAGGCACGCCCGGCCTGCCCCCGATCCACGGGGGCGGGCCGGCTGCCTTTCACGCAGCGGCCCCGGGCGGGTGCGGTGCGCGCCGCGTCCTCGAGCCGGGCAGCCACGGGTGTCAGGCCCGCTTCCCGTGCAGGAACCGGCGCAGGCGGGCCCACGGCCAGGTGTTGATGACATCGTCCTTGGTCAGCCAGCCGCGCTGCGCCGTGCCCACCCCGTAGCGCAGGTACGGCAGGTGCGTGGTCGCGTGCGCATCCGAATTCACCGCGAACTTCACCCCGTGGCCCTTCGCGCGCAGGATGTCCTCGTCGCGCAGGTCGAGCCGCTCCGGATGCGCGTTGATCTCCAGGGCGGTGCCCGTCCGCGCGCAGGCCTCGAAGACCGCGTCGAAGTCGGCGTCCACACCGGGGCGCCGCCCGATCCGCCGCGTGGTCGGGTGCCCGATGACGGCGACGTGCGGGTTCTCGCAGGCCCGGATGAAACGCCGGGTCATGGCGGCCCGGCTCTGGCCGAAGTGGGAGTGCACGGAGGCCACGCACAGGTCGAAGCCCGCGAGGAACTCGTCGGGCCAGTCCAGGCCCCCGTCGGGGCCGATGTTGAGTTCCGTGCCGTGCAGCAGCCGCATCCCGTGCACCGTGCGGTCCATTGCCCGTACCTGCTCGCGCTGCGCCAGGATCTTCTCCTGCGTCATGCGCTGCATGGCGAGGTCCGGCGCGTGGTCGGTGACCGCGTAGTACGCGTACCCGCGCGCCGCAGCGGCGGCCACCATGTCCTCCAGGGGGGCGAGGCCGTCGGTGAGGTCCGTGTGGGTGTGCAGGTCGCCCCGGATGTCGCCCTCGGCCACGAGATCGGGGAGTTCGTCGCGCAGCGCGGCCGCGATCTCCCCGCGGTCCTCCCGCAGCGTCGGCGGGATCCAGGGCAGGCCCAGCCGGGCGTAGATCTCCTCCTCGCTCTCCGAGGCGAGGTTGGTGCCGCTCTCGGCGTCGAAGAGGCCGTACTCGGAGAGCTTGAGGCCCTGGCGCACCGCCAAGGCGCGGGTGCGGATGTTGTGCGCCTTCGACCCGGTGAAGTACTGCAGTCCCGCGCCCCAGGACGCCGGCGGCAGGACGCGCAGATCGACCTGGAGTCCGGCCCCGGTCCGGATGGAGGTCTTCTTCGCCCCGTGCGCGATGACGTCGGCCGTGAAGGGGAGCTCGGCGAGGGCCCTCATGAACGGGGCGGACCTCTCCGCCGCCACCAGGATGTCGACATCACCGATCGTCTCGCGCATCCGGCGCAGCGAGCCCGCGTACGTGCACCGCACGCACCCGGGGATCCGCTCCATCTCGGCGACGATCTGCTCGGCGATGTCCATCGCCGCGCCGAGCAGGATCCGGTCGTCGGCGTTCCGGAGTACGGAGATGCCGTGCAGGATGTTCTGCTCGGTCTGCTCGCCGAAGCCCTTCAGGTCGCGCAGCCGCTCCTTGCGGATGGCGTCCTCCAGCTGCTTGACGGAGGAGACGCCCAGCTCCTCGTACAGGACGAGGGCCTTGCGGGGACCGAGCCCCGGGATCGCGGTCAGGGCCCGCACCCCGGCCGGGACGGCGGCCCTGCGCGCCTCGATGTCCGGTACGTGCCCGGTGCTGAGGTACTCGACGACCTTCTCGGCGATCGACTTGCCCACGTTCGGGATCTCCCGCAGGCCCTTGGCGTCGAGCTCGGCGACATCGGCCGGGTGGCCGCCGATGGCGCGGGCGGCCTTCTCGTACGCGCGCGCCTTGAAGGCGTCGCCGCCGCTGATCGCGATCAGGTCGGCGTACTCCTGGAGCAGTGCCTCGGAACGCCCGAATACGCCCAGTATGCGGACGCTCCTCCGCCTTGCGATGCACCGCATCCGACGCCGCGCGCTGATCCACCGGGGATTACGGGACAGCCCTAGCCTGGAGTAATGGGCGGCGACCTGGTCAGGCTCCTTCTCTGCGGGGACGTGATGCTGGGCCGCGGCATCGACCAGATCCTCCCGCACCCCGGGGATCCGGCGCTGCGGGAGACGTACGTACGGGACGCGCGGACGTACGTGGAACTGGCCGAGGCGGTCGGCGGCGCGGTGCCGCGCCCGGTCGGCTTCGCGTGGCCGTGGGGCGATGCCCTGCGAGTGCTCGACGCCGCGGCGCCGGACGCGCGGATCCTCAACCTGGAGACGTCCGTCACGCAGTGTGAGGACCGGGCGCGCGGCAAGTCAGTCCACTACCGGATGCACCCCGCCAACCTGCCGTGCCTGGCCGCGGCCCGCCCGGACGTCTGCGCCCTCGCCAACAACCACGTCCTGGACCACGGCCGGAGAGGGCTCGAGGACACCCTCGTGGCACTGGCCGCCGCGGGGCTGCAGACCGCGGGGGCGGGCCGGGACCTCGCCGAGGCACGGCGTCCCGCGGCCGTCCCGCTCCCTGGCGGCGGGCGGCTGCTGGTGCACTCGCTGGCCATGGCCTCCAGCGGTGTTCCGCACGGCTGGGCCGCGACGGCGGAGCGCAGCGGCGTGGACTTCGTGGCCGGGCCGACGCATGCCGCCGCGGGGGAGGTCGTGGACCGGATCCGGCGGGCGAAACGGCCGGGCGACCTGACGGTCGTGTCGATCCACTGGGGTTCCAACTGGGGCTATCGCGTCCCGGGCGAGCAGATCGGCTTCGCGCACGCGCTCGTCGACGGCGGTGCGGACCTGGTGCACGGGCATTCCTCGCACCATCCGCGGCCGATGGAGGCGTACCGGGGGAGGTTCATCGCCTACGGGTGCGGCGACCTCGTCAACGACTACGAGGGCATCGGCGGGTACACGGAGTTCCGGGACGACCTGCGGCTGCTGTACCTGGTGTCGGTGGACCCCGCGGACGGCCGGCTCGTCGGCGTCCGCCTCGTACCGCTGCAGTCGCGCCGGCTGCGGCTGCGGCCGGTGACGGACGAGGACTCCCGCTGGCTGTACGAGGTACTCGTCCGCATCTGCCAGGGGTTCGGCGTGCAGCTCGGGCGCGAGCCGGACGGCGCCTTCCGGCTCACCGCCGCCACCACCCCGCGGTAGAAGTTGAGGATTGTTCACTTTCCATTGACAGGGCGGGTTCCGGAGCCCAAAAGTGTGCCGTCAGCGATGCACCTGCGACCGAAGTGAGCCCGCATGACAGCGCCCGTACCCGCGTTCCCCGCCGATTTCCTCTGGGGCGTCTCCGCCTCTGCCTTCCAGATCGAAGGCGCGCCGACCGCCGACGGCCGGGGCCCCTCCTCCTGGGACGCCTTCACCAAGGAGCCGGGACGCATCCGGGACGGCTCGCACGCGGACGTGGCCACCGACCACTACCGCCGCTACCGCGAGGACGTGGCCCTGATGGCCGAACTCGGCGTCGGTGCCTACCGGTTCTCGGTGTCCTGGTCGCGGGTCCTGCCGGACGGCCACGGGCAGGTCAACCGCAAGGGGCTCGACTTCTACGACCGGCTGGTCGACGAGCTCTGCGCCGCCGGCATCACCCCGGTGCCCACCCTCTTCCACTGGGACACCCCCCTGGCCCTGGAGGAGAAGGGCGGGTGGCTCAGCCGCGACACCGCCGAACGGTTCGCGGCGTACGCCTCGGTGGTCGCGCAGCGGCTGGCCGACCGCGTCCCGATGTGGATCACCGTCAACGAGCCCGCCGAGGTCACCCTCCTCGGATACGGCCTCGGCGAGCACGCCCCCGGCAAACGTCTCGTCTTCGACGCCCTGCCCGCTGCGCACCACCAGCTCCTGGCCCATGGCCTGGGCGTACAGGCCCTGCGTGCGGCGGGCGCCCGGCAGATCGGCATCGCCGCCTCGCACAGCCCCGTGTGGCCGGCGAGCGACGGCGCGGAGGACCGCGGCGCCGCCGAGCTGTACGACCTGCTCACGAACCGGCTCTTCGCCGATCCCATCCTGACCGGCGCATATCCCGACGAAGGCCTGGCCTCGCTGCTGCCGGGCCCGGTGGCGGAGGACCTGAAGACCATTTCGGCCCCGCTGGACTGGTACGGGATCAACTACTACAACCCGATGCGCGTCGGCGCCCCGCAACCGGCCGCTCCCGCAGGCCAGTTCGGCGGCATCGAGATACCCGCGGACCTCCCCTTCGGCATCCGGCCGATCGAAGGGTACGAGCACACCGACTTCGGCTGGCCGGTGGTCCCGGACGGGCTGCGCGAACTGCTCGTCTCCCTGCGCGAGCGCTACGGCGACCGGTTGCCGCCGCTGTACATCACCGAGAACGGCTGTTCGTACGGGGACGGGCCGGATCCCGCCACGGGGCGGGTCGCCGATGCGCGCCGGATCGCGTACCACGAGGGCCACGTGGCCGCCCTGCACCGGGCGATGGCGGAAGGGGCCGACGTACGCGGCTACTTCATCTGGTCGATCCTCGACAACTTCGAGTGGGCGGAGGGGTACAGGCAGCGCTTCGGGCTGGTCCACGTCGACTACGAGACGCTGGAGCGGACTCCCAAGGAGTCGTACGCCTGGTACCGCGACCTGATCAAGGGCGGCAGATGACCGTCGAACGGACGGCCGCGGAGACCGGCAGCCCGGTCGGCGGGCGCTGGGTCGGTGCGCTGTCCCTCGCGAATCTCGGGGTCTGGGCCGGCTGGTTCGGCCCGCTCCAACTGCTCCTGGCCCGCCAGGCGCAGCAGCTCACCCCGGGCCACAAGGCGTCCACGCTCGCCCTGGTGACGGGGGTGGGCGCGGCGGTCTCGATGGTCGCCAACCCGGTCTTCGGGGCCCTGTCGGACCGTACGACGTCGCCGGCGGGCCGGCGGATCCCCTGGGTGGTGGCGGGAGTTGCGGGCGGCGCGGCCGGACTGCTCGTCCTCGCCCGGGCTTCGAGCGTCGCCGGGGTGATCGCGGGCTGGTGCCTGGTGCAGCTCGCGCTCAACGCGGCGTTCGCCGCCCTCACCGCCGCCGTGCCCGATCAGGTTCCGCCCCGGCAGCGCGGTCTGGTCGGCGGCTGGCTCGGGGTCGCGCAGGTCGGCGGGATCCTGGTCGGTACGGCGCTCGCCACGGTCGCGGGCGGCGTCACCGCCGGGTATCTCGCGTGCGCGGCCTTCTCGGTGCTCGCGGCCGTCCCGTACGTGGTGATGCGCCGCGACACGCGCCTGTGGCCCGACGCCCGGCCCGCCTTCCGCTGGCGGACCTTCCTCACCGGCTTCTGGATCGATCCGCGGAACCATCCCGACTTCGGCTGGGCCTGGTTGACGCGCTTCCTGATGAACCTGTCGTACTCGGTCAGCACGATGTACCTGCTGTACTACCTGACCGACGCCGTGCACTACGAGGACGACGCGGACACGGGCGTGCTGATCCTGACGGCGCTCAACGCGCTCACCCTGCTGGCCACGGTGGTGATCAGCGGTGTGCGGTCGGACCGAACGGGCCGCAGGAAGGTCTACGTCATCGGGTCGGGGCTGGTCATCTCGGCGGCCACCCTGCTGCTCGCCGTCTGGCAGACCTGGACGGGGGCGATCGTCGCCTCGCTCGTCCTCGGGGTCGGGTTCGGCGTCTACACGTCGGTGGACTTCGCCCTGCTGACGGACGTGCTGCCGACGGCGGAGGACCGGGGCCGGGACCTCGGCGTCATCAACATCGCCAATGCGCTGCCCCAGGTGCTGGCTCCGGTGATCGCCGCGCCGGTGGTCACCCACTTCGGCGGGTACACGGCGCTGTACGCGCTCGCGGGGGCCCTGGCGCTGGCGGGGTCGGTACTGGTCCGCCGCATCCGCGGGGTTCCGTGACGCCGGGCGGTGTCACCGGACGGGTCCGGTGACACCGCGGGCAGGCATGGGTCAGTGGTTGATGCAGACGTTGCCGGCGGTCGGGTTCAGCACCCCGATGACGTTGACACTGTTGCCGCAGAGGTTGACCGGGACGTGGATCGGCACCTGGACGACGTTGCCCGAGAGGATGCCCGGGGAGCCGATGGCATAGCCCTCGGCCGTGGCATCGGCAGAAGCGCTGCCGATCCCGCCCAGCGTCGCACCGACGACCAGACAGGCTGCAACGGCCAGAGTACGGATCTTCATGTGGGTCTCCCATCGGATGAGGGTGTGCCGGGCCATCCCATACCAGACGGGTCCGAACCAGGCCGATTCACCCACTCGTGGGCGCTGTCCGGGGGCGGGAGGAAGATTTTTTCCGGAAAAGGCAATCTCCCGGACCGTCTGGACCGTATCCCCTGTAGAAGCCTCTCCAGGAGGAAAGCTCATGGCGATCTTCACTCATCTCATCCCAGCAAACCGCCGTCACGGAAAGAGGGACTGGACCTCGGGGCGCGACGACAACACCGGCAGGCGCCGGCACCGTCGCCACCGCAACACGGACCACGGCCAGCACGGCAACAACGGCCGCCACGGTCGCGGCTGCTGACCGCCGAGAACGGCTGGGCGGACCCCGCTCCTTGCCCCGCCCAGCCGGCAATCCCTGAGGACCGCGTCCATGAGGCGTGTCGCGTGGCATGCGCTGCACCGGCTGCTGTCGGTGGCCGATGATCCCGATGCGGTCGTCGCCGCCGCGCCGCCGGTCGCTCCGCGTGAGGCCTTCCGGCGGTTCTGGCCCTATACGCGCGGCGGCCGGCGCTGGCTCTTCCCGATCCTCCTCTTCAGCATGATCGGCCCACTCATCGACGCGGCCGAGATCTGGCTCTTCAAGATCGTGGTGGACGAGGTCCTCGTTCCGCGCGATCTGCGCCCCTTCCTCTGGATCGCACTCGCCTACCTGGGACTCGTCGTTCTGTCCGGCATTCTGGAGTTCGCCGACGACGTGATGTCCACCTGGGTCGGCGAGCGTTTCCTGCTGGCCCTGCGCTCGGACGTCTACCGGCACGTCCAGGGGCTCTCGCTCGGGTTCTTCGAACGGCGGCGGCTGGGGGACGTACTCTCGCGCATCACCGGCGATGTCGACGCGATCGAGACGTTCCTCCTCTCCGGAGTGGCCAACGCCCTCTACTACGTGGTCCAGTTGGGCGTCTTCCTGGGCCTGCTCTTCTACCTGAGCTGGGACCTGACCCTCCTCGCGCTGATCATCGTGCCGCTCTTCTGGGCCGCGGCCCGGCGCTTCTCCCGGCTGGTCAGGGCCGCGTCTCGGGAGCGGCGCCGGCGCAGCGGCTCGATCAGCGCGATAGCCGAGGAGTCGCTCGGCAACATCGCGCTGGTGCAGGCGTACAACCGGCAGGGGACGGAGGAAGGCCGGTTCGCCCGCGAAAGCATGGGCCGGTTCCGCGCGGAGATGGTCTCGGCCCGCATCCGTTCCGTCTACGGCCCGGTCGTCGAGGTGATCGAACTGACCGGCGCGCTGGCAGTGATGGGCCTCGGTACGTGGAAGCTGGCGCAGGGGCAGCTCACGCTGGGCGGACTGCTGGTCTTCATCGCCCTGTTGAGCAAGCTCTACAGTCCGATCCGCGACCTGTCGCAGCTCACGACCACCTTCTACGCGGCGTCCGCTTCGGCCGAGCGGATCATCGAACTGCTCGACCAGCGCCCACAGGTCGTCGAGGTGGAAGCCGCACGTGCCCGCAGGATCGGGCGCGCCCGCGGCGATGTCGAGTTCCGCGGCGTCTCCTTCCGCTATCCGGGCACGTCGCGGCGGGCACTGCGCGACGTGTCGTTCCGTGTGGAGCCCGGTACCACGCTGGCGCTGGTCGGTGCGAGCGGCGCGGGCAAGTCCACGGTCGGGAAGCTGCAACTGCGCTTCTACGACCCGGACCAGGGGGCGGTCCTCCTCGACGGCACCGATCTGCGGGAGCTGCGGCTGTCCGAGCTGCGCGAGAACGTCGCGGTCGTGCTGCAGGAGACGCTCGTCTTCCACGGCACCGTACGCGAGAACATCGCCTACGGCCGGCCCGGCGCCACGGAGGCGGACATCGTGGCCGCGGCCCGCGCCGCCGACGCCGACGGGTTCATCCGGCTGCTCCCCGAGGGCTACGACACGGTGGTGGGCCAGCGGGGCCGGACGCTCTCCGGCGGGCAGGCACAGCGCCTGGCGATCGCCCGCGCGATGGTCAGGGACGCGCCCGTACTGCTCCTGGACGAACCGACCACCGGCCTGGACGCCGAGTCGGGCCGCCGCATCATGGAACCGCTGCGCCGGCTGATGGCCGGGCGGACCACCGTCGTGATCTCGCACAACCTGCTCACCGTGCGCGACGCGACATGCACGGTGGTCCTGGACCGGGGCCGGGTCGTCGAGTGCGGCACGCACGAGGAGCTGCTCGGACGGGGCGGTGCCTATGCCCGCCTGCACCGCGCGAACGGCGGTGCGCCCGGGGCCGACGCACCCACGGCCGCGACTCCCCTGAAGATCCTGTCGTGAGCCCGAAGGTCCCGTCATGAGCCCCGCCACCGCCACCCGGCCCGTGGCCCCGCCCCTCGTACCCGGCACGGTCCCCGCACCGGGGTACGAGGTCCTGGCGCCCCTGGCCCGGACCGGCTGGCTAGACCTCTACGACGCCTGGAGCGAGGAACGGGACTGCCGGTGCGTGGTGAAGGTCCTGCGCCCCGACTGCCGTGACGAGCCGCGGCTGGGCGGCCGGCTCGTCCGCGAGGGCCGCTGGCTCCAGCGCTTCACGCATCCGCATCTGGTCCGCGCGTACGAGACGTTCGAGTCGCCCGAGCCGCTCGTCGTCCTCGAAACGCTGACGGGTGAGACGCTGTCCCACCTCATCGGCCGTCTGCCCCGGCGGGCAGCCGCCGAGGACGTGGCCCTCCTGGGCGTGCAGCTGTGCTCCGCGATGCACTACCTGCACGGGCAGGGCCTGTTGCACCTGGACCTGAAGCCGTCCAACGTCGTGGTGGAATGCGGTCACGCGAAAGTGCTCGACCTCAGCGTCGCCCGCCCGCCGGGCATCGCCCCGCCGGGCGTGGGCACGTTCGGCTACCTGGCCCCCGAACAGGCGCGCGGAGGGCCCCTGTCGGCGGCGGCCGATGTCTGGGGCATCGGCATCACGCTGTACGAACTCGCCACCGGTGACGTGCCGTTCGACATCGGCGACACGGTCAGCGGCACGACGGACACCGGGGGCGCGGACTGGTTTCCGCAGCTCGAAGGGGCGGCCCCACCGGTGACAGCCCGCCGGCGCCTCCCGCGCGCCCTGGCTGCGGCCATCGACGGGTGCCTGCTGCCCGACCCGGCGGCGAGGCCTTCGATCCCCGAACTGTCTGCCGCCCTCGACGCGACGCTGCACCGGCGGCGGCGCGACACGCCTGTGCCGGAGTGACCGGAAAAGTGTCTGTCGCGGGCTGGCCGCAGCTGTGTAATGTCACATTGCATGATGCTCTTACGGCGAGCCGCGTCCTTCGCGGTCCTTCTTGCCACCGTCCTCCCCCTGGCCGTCACCGCACCCGCGCACGCACAGGACGCCTCCTCCTGCCGCACCGCGCCCTCCGCGCCCCTCGACGCCGAGCAAGCGCGGCTCGAGGATGCGCGGACCACGGCCCTCGTCGAGCGCGCCGGGTTCGGGGACTTCGTACGGCGTTTTCCGGCCGCCCTGTGCGGGGTCCGGAGCCCCGCCGAGGCCGAGCGGCTGCTCGACGGCTGGGGCGGGGCCCTCTGGCAGTCCGCCGTACGCCGCGCCCAGGGGCAGCGGCCCGGCGGTGACCTCCAGGCCGGGGACGACCGGCCGCTGTACTGGACCCGGCTGGCCATGACCACCGCGCTCGCCCGCTGGGAGCCGGCCTTCGCCGTCGACCGCACCGCGCTGCGCGCCCGCTTCGAGGATGCCTCCCGCGGCCTCACCGACAACGCCTTCCGGACCGCTCCGGGCGTACGGCGCGTGTTCATCAGCGGCTTCGACCCCTTCGGTCTGGACGCCGAGCTCCGCCGCGCCAACCCCTCCGGTTCCGCCGCCCTCCGACTCAACGGCCGCCGCATCACCCTCGCCGACGGCAGCCCCGCCGAGATCCGGGCCGTCGTCCTGCCCGTGCGGTACGCCGACTTCGACGCCGGCATCGTGGAGCGGGCCTTCGCCCCGCGCCTGGCCGGCGCTCCCGGCGGCCCGGGCGCGGCGGACGTCATCACCACCATCAGCCAGGGCTACCCCGGTCTCTTCACCCTGGAGGCCTGGGCCGGCCGGTCCCGGTCGGCGGATCCGTACCCCGACAACACCGGTTCCCTCTCCGGCGGCACACGCGAGCACCCCGTGACCGCTCCCGGCCTCGCCCCGGGCGCCGAGTTCATCCGGACCACGCTCCCGACCGCCGCGGCGACCGGCGCCGTCCAGAGCCCGTACCCCGTGCTCCTGAACACCGCCGTCACGGAGATCCCGGCGGGCGCCACCGCGCCCGTGGACCGCGAGGACGGCCCGACGCCGGGTTCGCGCGCGGTGGAGGGCGGCGGGGGCGGCTACCTGTCGAACGAGGTGGCCTACCGCTCCAACCGCCTCCGCGGCGATCTCGCCCCGCAGCTGCCCGGCGGTCACCTGCACACCCCGGTCCTCACCGGCCTCCCGGCGGACCCGAACCTGCTGACCGGCCCCGAGTTCGAGCGGAACGAGACCGCGATCACCGCGGAGGTACGCACGATCCTCGAACACACCGCGGCGCGCCCTTAGGCACGAAGTGCCTACCGGGATCCGCCGGGTAGCGGACGATCTCGCTGTCCAGGTGGGCCGGGGACCGACTCGAGTAGCGGCCGGGGAACTCCCGCGCCGGCGCGGGGGTCCACCGCTCTCCGGGCCGGAACGGCGAGTGGGCGGGGCACCCGAAGTGCAGGGCCTACCGCGTCCCGACGTGGTGAGTGGTGCCTTCGGCGATGGCCCGGAGCTTGTCCGGGTTGGCCACGTTGTGGAGGGCGGTGATGCGGCCGTCGGCGTCGAAATCGAAGGTGACGGTGGCGATCACCCGGCTCGGTCCGCTGAATAGCATGCCGGGCCCGCCGTTTATTTCGACGAGTCGAGCGTTCATGTCGGCCGGCTCGACGCCCTGGTAGGTGACCGTGCCGATGGCCGCGAACCAGGCAGCCACCGTGGATGCGCCCACGACCGGAAGCAGGGCCTGGCGGACCTTGCCGCCGCCGTCGGTCCACAGGGTGACGTCCGGGGACAGCAGCTCCATCAGGGCGTTGACGTCGCCACCGGTGGAGGCGGCGAAGAACCGCTCGGTGACCTCGCGCTGCCTCGAGCGGTCCGTCGGGAAGCGCAGCCGACGGGCCCGTACGTGCTCCCGGGCGCGGTGCGCGGCCTGCCGAACCGCGACTTCGGACCGCTCCACCGCCTCCGCGATCTCGGCATGGCTGAAGTCGAAGACCTCCTTCAGCACGAACACCGCACGTTCGAGCGGGCTCAGCGTCTCCAGCACCACCAGCATCGCCATCGACACCGACTCGGCGTCCGTGACGGCCTCGGCGGCGTCCCCGCCGGTAAGAATGGGCTCGGGAAGCCACGGCCCCACATACGTTTCGCGCTTGTACCGGGTGGAGCGCAGCCGTTCCAGCGCCAGATTGGACACGATCCGCGTCAGGTACGCCTTGGGATCGGCCACCTGCGAGCGCTCGGCGGCCGACCATTTGATCCAGGCGTCCTGGACCGCGTCCTCGGCATCGGCCGCAGTGCCGAGGAAACGGTAGGCCACCGAGAACAGCAGATTGCGGTACTGGTGGAATATCTGCTGGTCGAAGTCCGCGGACGGCTGGGTCACCGGGCCCCCTGGACCCGGGTGAAGCGGCCGCCGCGCGGCCAGAACGCGCCCGAGGCGGGCATCTTCTTCATACGGCCGTAGGTCGGCCAGGGGGAAGCAGTCACCGTCTCCTTATACCGTGCCGCCGTACGGCCGGTCAGATACATCCGCCGGGGGCTGTCGTCGGGGCGGGTGAACTGCACGACCGCATCGTGCCGCCCCAGGCTCACCGGCGTGTGGTAGTAGCCGAAGCGGAAGGGCTTGGGCTGCTTGCCCTTCAGCACCCGGAAGATCGACACCGCAGCGTGCACACCGGTCGGCATGCCGCCCTGGCAGGTGCCGTGCATCACGCCGTAGCCCTGGCGGACGGCGGCCGCGTCGCCCACGGCGTACACCTCCGGATGCGACACCGACCGCAGCGCGGGGTCGGTGACGATGCGGCCGCGGTCGTCGACGGTCAGCCCGGCGGCGGCCGCCAGCGGCGACACCCGCGTACCGCTCGTCCACAAGACCACGTCGGCGGGGATGCTCTCCCCGCCCGCCAGCTCGACCGCATCGGGCAGCACCTTCACCACGTCGGCCCCGCCACGCGCCTGGACGCCCAGCCGCTCGAGCGCGGAGTGCAGATACGACTTGGCCTTCGGGTTCATGGCCGCGCCGGGTTCGCTCCGGCCCAGCAGCACGACGTTCAGCTCCGGATGCTGCTCGGCGATCTCCGCCGCCGACTCGATGCCGCTGAGCCCGTTGCCCGCGACCACCACCGTGCCGCTGCCGAGCCCGGCCAGCCGGTCGGCCAGCACCTCGGCGTCCTCCACGCCGTTCAGGGTGTACGCGTGGTCCTCGGCCCCCGGCACTTCCGCTGTGTCGGCCACGCCGCCCAGCCCGTACACGAGCGTGTCGTAGTGCAGGATCCGGTCATCGTCGATGCGTACGGTCCTCGCGTCCGCGTCCACCGCCGTCACCCAGCCGCGCACGAACTGCGCACCCGTGCCGGCCAGTAGCTCCGGGATACTCAGTTCGGCGAGCCGCTGCCCGGTCCCGGTCATGTGCAGCCGCATCCGCTCGGTGAACCGCTGCTGCGCGTCCACCAAGGTCACCTGCACGCCCTCGCGCCCCTTGACCCGGGCCGCGAGCTGGATCGCCGCGGACATGCCCGCATAACCCGCCCCCAGGACCAGAACACGATGCGCGCTCGCCCCTGCTTCGTGCCGTTCGTTCATCGCTCCGCCTTCCTCCGCCTGCTGCTGACGACCACCAGACGGAAGCTGTCGGCCCGTTCGTGACATGCGGCCGACGTGACGCGCGTCACAGCCGCCGTGACGGCCGTCCACCACGACCCCCGGCGGTCAGGGAGCCGTACAGACCGGGTGTTGCGGGGGCTTCACCGGGAGGCTGTCCCTTACCCTCGGCCGTGAACTCGCGGTAGCCGATGATGCTGCACAGCTCGCGCTGTCACAGGCCGGGGTCCAGGACGAGGGGGCCGCCTTTGCCGTCGGTCGCCGCTTTCCGAGACGCTGCGCAGCGGGCTGATCTGTTTGCGGGCCGGTTCGCGCTGCCACAGCTCCGGACGGCCCTGGCCGCGGGACAGTGCGAAGTACCGGCCGCTGGGGTCGAAACGGATGAAGACGGCGTCGGCGGCCGTCCGTACCGTCGAGACCGTATTGCCCGTCACGATGTCGACGATGCGGACGACGGGATCGTCCAGGACACCACAGCATGTCCAGGGTGAACGCGAGGAGCGCCAGGGCACCCGGCTCGCTGCTGGTGTCGGCGAGGATGCGGTCGACCAGGTGGGGTTCGTAGCCCACCCCGGGGATGGCATCGACCGGGGCGTGACGATTTCCCCAAAGCTGGCCCGAGGGCCCCTGCCGCGCCCGGCGGGGGGCCGCTCGCTCCCCTTGCCGAGCGTCGCCTGCGGGACAGGGCAGCAGCGCAGGCGAGCTTGTCGGCCCGGCCGCCCCGCACCGCCCGCCCCCGTCGGCTTGGGTTCAGCGGGCGCTGCCGATGTTGCGGTCGGCGTCGGAGCCGCTCAGCATCAGGGTGGTTTCCTCGATGCGGTGGAAGCGGCCGTCGGGGGCGAGGTCGGCGAAGACGTAGACCTCCATGGTGACGGTGGTGCCGTCGTTCTTGGTGATGTGGCAGGTGTGCCGGTCGGCGTACTTGTTGCCGTCGTACAGCTCGTCGTGGACCTCGACCGTGCCGCCGGCGACGATTCCGCGCAGGTGGCTGATGTGGTCGAGGAACTCGGCGCGGTCGGCCCACTCGCCGTCCGTGCGCTGGCGGTACCCGGGGGTGAAGTGGCGCTCGGCGGCCTCTTCCAGGGTGATGTCGTGGTTGAAGAGCAGGTCGTTGAGGGCGGCTTCGATTCCGGTGCGGTTCATGATGACGGCGTCCTTCGGGTGGGTACGTGGGTGTGGGTTCGGGGCGGGCTGCTCAGGCCGTGGCTGCGAGGGTGGTGTCCAGCCAGTCGTAGATGCGGGCGAGGGCCAGGCGCATGGCGCCGGGGTGGCAGTGAGCGCCGGCGCCTTCCTCGGCGGTGAACAGCATCAGGGTCTTGGGGCACGTCAGGTGCTCGTAGAGCTGCTCGGGCTGTCCCTTGAAGAACTCGTCCTCGGCGGCGTCGCACACGAGGGTGGGGCACTGGATCAGCTCGGCGATGCCGCCGTCGAGGGTGTAGTCGAGGTACGAGGCGCTGAAGGCCCGGGGAGTGCCGACGCCCATCACGTACATGCCGTGGTTGATCGCCCACCGTGCGGTGGCGTCCTGATCCATGATCTGCTCGAAGCGTGCGTCGAGTTCGGGGGCGCAGTCCGCGCGCAGGAGCCGTTCCGCCTGGTCGCGGTCGCCGGGGATGTGGCGGGTGGATATCTGGCCGAGGTCGTAGACGCCGTCGACGGCGATCAGGGCGGCGAGGCGGTGTTCGAAGGCTGCTGCCCTGGGGGCGAGTACGCCGCCCATGCTGCTCCCGAGGAGCGCGATGCGGCTGTTGTCGACCTCGGGCAGCGTTTCGGCGAAGTCGACGACCGGGGTGATGACGTTCTCCCAGTCCGGGCGGAAGACCAGTCCCTGGTGGTGGCGGGGGCCGGGCTGCCCCGGGCCGTCGAAGGTCAGGACGGTGTACCCGCGCTCCACGGCGGCCAGCGCGCCGCTGAAGTGGAGTTCCTCGGCGGTGCCGTCGAATCCGCTGTGCATGATCAGGGTCGGGCGGGGCGTGCCGGTGTCGTCGGCCCGGTAGAGGTAGCCGAGCAGGGTGGTGCCCTCGTAGGGGATGCGGACCGGCTCGATGCGGGGGGTGTAGAGCGCGGCCGCGGCCTGGAAGCAGGTCACGCTGCGGTCGTAGGCGTGGTCGTGACGGGGGTCGCACGGGTGACCGTGCTGGAAGAACTCCGCCGAGCGGTAGTAGTTGGAGGCGCGCAGGAATCCGTCCCGGGCGCTGATGGTGTGGCCCGCGTCCAGGGCCCGCTGGGCTTCGGCCGCGACCCGGCCGGCGGTCGCCATCCACTCCTCGTGCCAGCTGTCGTAGTCGCCTTCCTTGATGCGCTCGCTGGTGGAGACGACCTCGCCGAAGTCGGCGCCGCCGTAGGCGATGTGGCTCATCGAGCGCAGGGTCTCGTACCAGAACTGGGTGTTGCCGGGGAACAGCAGCGGCTTCATCACACTCTCCTTAAGCACAGATCTGTGCGTACGAGAGGACTGTAGACCCCGTCGGTGCCACTAAGCAAATAATTGTGCTTACGATGTGGGGGTGACTTCGAAACAACCGGCCCCGCGCCTTCGCAAGAGCCCCGAGCAGGTCCGCTCGGCGGTCCACCAGGCCGTCATCGACCTGCTGTCCGACCCGGAGGGGGCGGACCTGACCATCCCCGCGGTCGCGCAACGCGCCGGGGTGAACCACACCAGCGTCTACCGGCGCTGGGGCAGCCGGGAGGCACTCCTGGCCGACGTGGTCGTCACCCGCCTCGAACGGGACTGGCCGCTGGCCGACACCGGAACCTTGCGGGGCGACCTGACGGCATGGGCCGAAGCGGGCGTCGCGAGCATCCGTACCCCGGAAGGGCGCCTGCTCATCCGTGCCGTCGCCCTGTCCATGCCGGGCAGCGCCACAGCCCAAGGGGAGCGCGCACAGCAGTTCGAGCGCCGCATCGGCGCCATCGAACGCATCCGCGACCGCGCCGCCGCCCGCGGCGAGGTCCCCCCACCCCTCGACCAGATCCTCGACCAGCTCATCGCACCGCTCTACCTGCGGGCGATCTTCGGCATCGACCCGCCGGCCTCCGGATACCCGGAACTCCTCGTGGACCGTCTCCTGGGCAGCACGGCCACGCCGCAGCCGGCTTGAGCGCGGACCACTCCTGCGTCCCCAGCCCCGGGCACCGGGCCCCACCGCTCCTCGAGGACACGCAGGGTCGCTGACAGACCGACAGGGGTCCGCTCGCGACCCTGCGCCGTCCAGGCCCGGCAACATCCGCCCGAGCAGACCGGCGTCAGCGCATCCCGCGCAGGTGAGCGGACCGCGCAGCCGGCCGGGGCTCAGAGCCGGTGCACCCTCGCCGAAGCCTCGGCCCAGTGCCAGTTCACGGGGGTGAACCGCTTCTTCAGCGCGGTGCGCTGGGTCCCGTACGTCCGCAGGGCATCCTCCAAGGCCGCCGGCAGATCGCCCAGGTCCTCCGGTACCGGCACTCGCAGGAGCAGGTTCTGCTTGCGGTGCACGAGAAGCAGCTCGCCGGCGGGGGCGCACCCCATGAGGGCGAAGTGGGTCAGGGCCTTGAACGGTTCGTCCTCGGTGGACGTCCTGGCCCGCATCTGTCCGTCGGAGGTCCATCCGTAGAGGCCGTACCGGTTCAGGTGGAAGGCGCGGCCCCGGTGCGGGTCGCCGGCGACGGTGAAACAGAAGCCGGTGAAGGGGCTGTCCTTGTAGAGGTCCAGGCCCTCCAGGCGGCCTGTCAGCCGGCCCTGGTCGTCCAGCAGGGCGAAGGTGAACTCCCCGCCCCTGTTCCCGGATCGGTAGATGCGGCTGAAGACCGGCACGACGAAGAGTTCGTCGCCGAGCGGCGCGGGCCGGCCCAGCCAGCAGTCGCGGTACTCGTAGGGCCGCCTTGTGCAGGACGAGACGAGCTCGGTCAGTGACGGTGACGGCCGGTTCGCGCCGCCGACCGGCGCGCCCTGGTAGCGGACGTAGGGACGCAGGTCGGCATCGGTCTGGCGGTCGGTCCGGTCGTCGAGCGAGGCGATGGCGTTCAACGGCGGCTTCGCCCCGGGAGCGAGGGCGCTGCCGGGCTCCGAGACGGCGACGATGTTGGCATGCGCGCCCGCCCAGTTGCTCAGCCCGTACTCGGAGGTCACGGCCAGCAGCCTGCCCGACGGGGTGACGGAGAGGGAGACCGCATACGGGTCCCCCGGCCCGGCCTCCTCGACGGACCAGCCGAAGGGCATCCGCCAGGACTCCGTGACCCGGCTCAGATCAGCAGAGAGGAGGAAGGTGCTGCCCGGCTTCTCACTCAGGGCGACCTGCCCGTCGGGCAGCACCGCGAGCGTCATGTCCCCCGCCTCGGGTATCGCCGAAGGGGAGCCGTCCGGGTGCGGCTGTGCGAACAGGGCCGTGTCCACGGGAGTCCCGTCCGGCGCGTGCCGGGTGACCATCCCGTACGTGAAGTTCCGCTCGGCCGGGTCCTGCGGAGGCTGCGCCGGAGTCCGGTAACGGCGCGCCCCGCCCAGTACATACGTATCGCCGGACGCGGCCGTCGCAACATCGAACACCGCGAAGCGCCAGCCGTCGGAGGGCTTGGAGGCCAGATCGACCCGGTGCGCCTCCACCAGCGAAGCGGGCAGGGTCATGGGGAACGTGTGAACCATGATCAGAATTGTCCGACGCCCCACTGACAGCCCCGGCATGGCACCGTGGTCCGGGACGGCGCGGAACGGCCCGAGGCGGCCCGCCGGGTCGATTCGCCCCGCGAGGACTACGTGACCGGAGCTGGCGAGCGCGCTGCTGCTGCCGGTCCTCGACGATGTGACGCCGGCGCGGCACCCAGTCTCCTCGGTGCGCGGCTTCGACCTGGGCGGGCTCGTCGACCGGACGCCGCCGGAGCGGTTCCGCTCCACGATGGCGCCGCAACTCGCCGGGCCGGCACCCGAGTTGATCCCCGACTCCGTCGCGAGCCCTCTCGCCTCCGGGTGTCAGTTCACCTGCAAGGTCAGGTCCTTCGGCCAGTGGGCAGCCGCCAAGCGGGAAAACAGGTCCTTGATGTCGGCGGGCGTCAGCTTGATGCAGCCAAGGGACTTGTAGTCGCCGTCGCCGTCCCATCGGGTCGGCTCGGTGGAGCCGCGTCCGCCGTTCTTGGTCATCTCGCTGTGGATGAACAGATCACCGCGCTTCACCGCCGTCTTCCCCTCCTTGGGGCGGCACTTCTTGTCGGAGAGCTGAATGGCATAGCCCTTGATCGCGCTGTTTCGATTGGTCTGGTGCCCCTTCACCTGGTAGGTCCCGCTGGGCAGCCATCCCCTGTTGCTCCGGCATTCGTCCGTGACTCCCACGCCGGACCCGGCCCGGTAGGTCTTGACCGGCATGCCGTCCCGGACGAGCGCGAGCGTCGAACGGTCCGGGTGCTCCCAGTTCTTGGTGAACTTCAGCTGGTATCCGCGAGGGCCGTGCTTGGCGCCGGTGGACGCGTGCGAGCCGGGGTGGCCCGAGTTGCCCGTGGAGTCCGTGTCCATCGGCCGGCTCTGGCGCGCCATGGTCGCCGTGCCTGCGCCGTGAGCGGCGGCGGCGCCGGGAGCACATGCCAAGCCGGCATGCCGACAAGGCCCTGGCCCTCCACCGCTGCGTGCTGCAGGAGAGGGCAGGCGTCCCGAGACGGACGTCGGCGCCGGTGAGCGTGACGCGGGAACCTGACCCGACCCCTCCCTCTGCACAGTCGCCGGCCAGAGCGGGTTGGCTGGTTACCCTCATGGCTGGGGGAGCGGTGGCAGTGCTGGCGGCCGCGGCTTGGGCTGGTGTGCAGTACCGGGGCCCGGCGACACAGGATGCACGACCGCCCACGCCCTCAGGGTCCGTGGTCTCGCCGGCCCCCACCGCCACCTGCGAGGGCGCCTCGTGCGCATCGCTGGAGCCGGCAACCGCCATGTGCTCGAAAGACGCGATCACCGCGTACACCGGCCACGACTACGGTGCCCGTGTCGAACTGCGGTACAGCGCCCACTGCCATGCCGTCTGGGCCAAGATGAGCGGCACTGCTGCGGGAGACCGGGTCATGGTCCACCCGAAACAGGGGAACGCCGAGGAATACCGCCAGCGGTACGGGAACGACGCGCACACCCGCATGATCCCCGCAACCACCCCCGACGACGCCCGGGCCTGCGCGCTCATCGACGGCCGCGGCACCGTGTGCGCCACCCATCCCGCGCCACGATGACCGCCTGAAGGAGCACGCTCCACCGTCGCCTCGTTCCCGCCGCAGGGCGGCCCGTTCGCGACCTCGGCCCACGCCGCCTCCACCGGGTGCGTGCCCGGCGGCACGGCCACCGCGGTGCTCGGCTCCTCGTCCCGGCTCTGCGGGCAGGCCACCGCCGGCACCCCGCTCGGCACGCGCACGCTGCCGCAGGGGACCGGGTCGAGGACGTCATCCCGGAGGTGTGGGTGCCGGGCCGGAAGGCCCGGTCGGTCACTTACGTCGTCTCAGGCATCGGCAGTGGTTTCGTCCCGCTCCGGGAGCAGCTCGGGCATCCCCTCCACCAGCACCACGACGCCGACCACCTCGCCGGCCTCGCAGCGGCCGACCCACACGGGGTAGGTGCCGTCCCCGGTCGTCGCGAAGGCCATGAGCTCGCCGCCGGAAGCCTCGTCCCAGGTGCGCTGCATGAACATGGAGCCGTCGTCGATGTCCTCGTACCCCTCCAGGTCCGGCTCCCCCTGGATCAGCCCCCGCTCGAAGAGCGCGATGAGCGGCTCCCAGGCCCCGGCGTCGGCGAAGCAGCCGGTGGCGCCGTCGGTGTCGAAGCCGGCTATCTGCTCCTCGATGAACAGCCGGGGATCGTCGTCGGGACCGAGGGCCATCTCCCAGGTCGCGGCAGGGGTCTCGCCGACGAGGAGGCGGACGGCCGTGGGGGCCGTGGTCTCGACCTCGGCGTCCCGCCATTCGCAGTGGTAGCTGTAGCGGACCCGCGCCTCGTCGAGTACGTACTCCCCGGGCGGGACGGGGACCGTGATGCGCGGCCCGTCGCCGTCGTCGGCGTCCGGGCCTGAGACGGCCAGCAGCCCGCCGGGCACGCGCAGGGTGCCGACCCGGCGCGGCTCCACGACGGTCATCTCAGGGTGGTACCCGTCGGTCACGCGCACCCCGGGCCGGAACAGCTCGTTGATCGGCCCGGGCTGCGCGGGGCGCGGCGGACGCCAGCAGGTGGCGGGGGCATCTCCGTGCCCGGGTTCTGCGGCCTCGGCGGCCTCGACCGCCTCGAAGGCCGGCGGCTCGGTGAGTCCGTGCACCTGGGCCGAGAGCAGCGGCCATTCCCCGAAGGCGGGGCGGTCCATCCAGCGCTCGTCGTCCCGGAGTCTGGGCGAGGTGGCGTAGGAGCCCCCGCCCTGCCCCTGCCGCGCCTCCGTCCGACGGCCCCTCCCGTCGGGGAAGAGGTCCACGGTGATGCGCGGGCACGCCTTGTCGAACTCCGCCATTTCCGGGCCGGTGTAGTACCAGCCGACGGAGTACCGGCGCAGCAGCCGCGACGGGTCGTCCAGCAGCCGCATGTCCAGGTCGTACGTGCGGCGGCCCTGGGCGTCGTAGACCCACAGCCCGACGTAATGGTCCTGCCAGGCGACCAGCCGGACCTCCAACGGAGCCTCCCGGCCCGGCTCCCGGTACACGACGACGTGCGGAAGCCCGGCGGCATCCCGTTCCCGGGCCTCCCCGGCCGATATCGGCCGCCAGGGCGCGCGGGCCTCCAGGTCCCACGCCTGCGCGTACCCCACCTCGACGACCATTGCCGCTCCCCGTCCCTGCGTCCTGCCTCGGCTGTGTGCTGACCTGCAAGGTAGCCGCCGGCTGTGACAACGGCGCACAACGACCCCACGGTGCCGCGTCAGTTCCGCGCCGGGTCGTGGCGGCCCGCGTGCAGGTCGTCGGAGCGGCGGCTCACGAGGACGCCTCGGCCCGGACCGCTACGCACCCGGCGCCCGGTACTGGACCCGTTCGACTTTGCGCAGGGCATCCATGGTTTCATCGACGGTCAGGAGGACCGTCGTCTCGAACGAGCTGAGCGCGCCGCCTCCGCTGATCGCCAGCGCAACCGCGGCCATGGACACGTTGTCGGGCGCCTCCCACAGGTTGTATCCGTCGTGCGTGCCGAAGGCGTACCAGAAGCCGTGGAGCTTCCCGCCGACGGACTCGATGTACGCCTGAGCGGCCTTTGCGCGGTCCTCGGGTCTGACGATCAGCCTCGCCCAAGTCTCCGGTGTGTAGCTGAACCTCGACAGATAGAGCGGCATCATGTCCCCTTTCGTTCCACCAAGGGATGCCCCGGCAGAGCGGCAGCCGCGCCGGATGCAGCCCGCGTATCCCCCGAACGGGCTGGGGATGACGACTGCACCGCCACAGCCAAGGGGTGAGAGACCCAGGGCCGCACCCGCTGGTTCGGGTCGAGCGCGCCACTCCAGGTCGATTCCGGCCCGGCGCCGGCCGCAGCGCGGAGGGCCGAATGGACCAGGGGGGCTCGCGGCCGCCGGTCGCGTTCTCACCAGTGACCGCGTCACAGGGTCTGACAGCCAGCCGCACGATGCAGCGGCCCCGAGCCCGACCTTCGACAGCGGCGCCTCTGACGGGCAGAGCGATCGCAGCCCGAGCCGCGGCTGGCCACCGGCCGACCGCCGGAAACGGGCGTTCGAGCATCCGGGGCACCGCCGATTCGTTGAGAGGGCTGAGAACGGACAACAGCCGGACGAAGGGGAACCACCGTGGAGAAGAACGCCTGGGACATCACCGGGGAGCTTGCCGTCTTCCTCGACGAGGCCGCCGCCCATGTCCCCGCGGAGCAGCGCCGAGTACTGCAGGTACTCAAGATCGGGGAGGAGTTCGGCGAAGCCGCCCAGGCCGTCATCGGTGCCACCGGCACCAATCCCCGCAAGGGCCGGTCCCACACATGGCAGGACGTGGAAGCGGAGGTGTGCGACGTCCTGGTGACGGCGATGGTCGCGCTGCACCGGCTCGGCGTTGCCGACCCGGCCGCACTGTTCACCGCGCACCTGGAAAAGACCGCCGCCCGGACCCTGGCTGCACGGGAGGCCTGAGCATGTGGATTCCCCGAGAGGAGTGGATCAAGACGCTGCCGCGGACGATCGTGGCCTCCTGCGTCATGATGCTGGACCCTGACGGCCGCGTCCTCCTTCTCCGGTACGGCCCCGGCCAGGCTGCCGCCGGGCAGTGGTGGCTCCCGGGCGGGATGCTCGACCACGGCGAGGACCCATGGGCTGCCGCCCGGCGGGAGATGAGCGAGGAAACCGGGGCCGACCTGGACGACGTACCCCGGCTCATCGGTACGGACCACCGCGCCGATGTCGAGAACACCGGCCCCGTGATCGACTACTTCTTCCACGGCGGCGTCTACACCGGCGACCGGCCCATCCGCCTGAGCTCCGAGCACGACCTCCACGCCTTCAAGCACCTGGACGAACTGCAGGACACCCCGCTCGCCGCTCGTCTCCAGACGCTGACCGCGCTCCATACCGCCGCCCGGTCCGGCACTGCGGTGTACCTCCGCGAGGGGAGCCCGTTATCACCCTGATCCGGATCAGGACCGGGCTGCCCGTCCGCGGCGCTGTCCGCGCCACCGCCAAGCGTCCGGGCCCGTCCCGGCAGGATCCGGTTGGCCGGCTCCGGGGCAACCCTGCCCGGTGGGTGAGGCGGGGGTCGGCCGGTGTCCGCCGCCCGGCGGGAGAGCGGGGGTCGTTCCGCGTGACGCCAACCGCGCAGCGCGGCCGGGCCGGCGGTGACATCGCAGGCCGCACGCGCAGGAACGATCCCCCGTCACCCGCTCGGCCCCGCGGCCGGAGCAGCAGGACGAAGACCTGCGAACCTCCGGGCCGTCACCGACGGAGCGTGAAGCCGCCCTTGACGACCCAGGTGTTGGCCTCTTCGGGCATGCACGTGGTGGCCTTCGCCGGAGCGTGGAAGTCCAGGGCGCCGGCCCCGCCCAGCCGACCTGGCGCGCGCGCCGTTTTCGTCGGAGGGACAGAAGGTGATCCCGGTCTCGGGGTGCCAGGCCGGTCACGGTGACGGCGCCGCCGCCGCTGGCGGTGAGGCAGCCGAGGACCAGGCTCACGAGCAGCACCCCCCTCCTCCACCAGCCATCCCACCATCGATGTAATAATCACTGAAGGAGCTCACCTGTTACCAACGAGGGGGGAAGTCTTGCCTTTCGCTCACACGGCCGAGGCCGTACGGGCATGGGTTCACGGTTGGTCCGCTTCGCGCGGCGCAGCCGAACCCGTACCGGCCGCCTGGGGTTTCACCGTCGACGTGGGCCTGCACGGACACGTCATGCGCCACGTACTGCACTCTGCAGACGAAGCAACCGTCCACGAGATCACCGAGCACGCCACCGCACCCGGCGCCTGGCTGAAGGCCTTCGTTCCACCGGAAACACTCGAACCGTGGCTGGCCCCCGGCTGGCACCTCGCCGGCGGATCCGGCTACCTGATGTCCGCCTCCCTGCCCATCGCGCCCACCCGGGCCCCGGGCCCCGGGCCCGACGGTTACCAGATGAACACCTGGACACGTGACGGCGTCACCCGCGCCCTGGTGCGCACCGCCGACGGCGCATTCGCCGCGCGCGGCCAGGTCGCCGTCACCGGCCACACGGCCGTCGTCGACCAGGTGGAGACCGACCCGGCCCACCAGCGCCGAGGCCTGGGACGCCTGGTGATGCACCGGCTTACGGAGGCTGCCGCAGAACAGGGGGCCAGAGCAGGCGTGCTGGGCGCGACGCCAGAGGGCCGGTCCCTGTACGAGACGACGGGATGGCGCGTACTGGCCCCGCTGACCAGCGCCCTGCGCGGCCCGGACCCAGCCGACGTCTGAGGGAACCGCAAAGACGGCGGTCGGGGTCATCCCGCGTGTGCGGGGCCCGGACTGGACCCTGGCCGGCCCCGCAGGGCACCTCCGGCCGGTGCTGGGTTTCTGCGCTTCCGTGGACGGGGGATACCCGCAGGGGTGAGGCTGCGGCAAAGTGCGTGCCCTGCACAGCGTTCTCCTCGTTCACCGCAGGTGAAGCGCCTGCACGGGTTTCGGGCCGCCCATTCGGACCCGCTGACCGGGTGCAAGGTTGCCCTGTCGAGTAGGCCGGGAACCCTGATGCGCGTTCCTCTCCCACCGCCCCGTTCGGCGGCCGGCCTCCTGCCGCTGTTGGGCTTCCTGTTGACCGGCTGCTCGGCCGCCGCGCCCGTCCCGGCTCCGGACGAGGTGATCAACGCGGCCACCCAGGCACTGACCGACGCCTGTCTCACGCGCCAGGGACTCACCCCGCCCCGCCGCGGCCAGAGTCCGCCGCCCGCCCACGAGCAGCAGATCACCTCCGCCCTGTTCGGCAACGGCCCGACGGAACTCTCCCTCACCCTGCCCACCGGGTACGTCGTACGCGCCCACACCGACGGCTGTCTGGGCGCTGCCCAGCAGCGGCTCTACGGCGATCAGCGCCGCTGGTTCCGCGTGTCGGTCATCGTCAACAACCTCGAAGCCGAGGCCTCCCACACCCAGCGGCCCCTGAGCGAGGTCCGCGACCGGCACCGCGCCGACCTCGCCGACTGGCACCGCATGCGCACCCGCGCCCTCTCCGAGGCCACCACCGTGCTCAACCACCCCTCGTCCCAAGGAGACATGCCCCGATGAAGCGCCTCACCGTTCTGCTCGCCACTGCTGTCCTCTCCACTGCCGCGCTCCTGGCCACCGCCGCCGCCTCGCAGGCAGCCGACTGCCGCCGCGGCTACTTCTGCGTCTGGACGCACGCCAACTTCGACGGCATGAAGATCGAACACTCGGGCGACGACCACTGGTGGGAGGGCAACATGAACAACCAGGACTCCTCGTGGGCGAACCACGGGGTCTCCGGACCGGGGGTCAAGGACCACGTCAAGGTCTACGACGGACGCGAACTCACGAGCGGGGTCACCCTCTGTCTGGCCCCCGGCCAGGAGGTCGGCTACAACGGTGGCGCCAACGACCGGGGCGGCTCACACACCTGGACTTCGGACTGCTGATACCGCTCCCCGCGCAGGACGCGCACGGGCGATACCGGACAGCGTCCACGACCCCGCCCCACTCCACGCGCGACGGCCGGGCCACCCACCAGGCCGGCCCGGCCGCCGGCGTGCGCGTGCCCGCCGGTCGAGCGTACGCAGCATCCTTCGGGCGGCGTTCACATCTGCCAGCCCTGGCCGGTGTGGTTTCCGCAGGGGTTGAGTGCCAGGTCGAGGTTGATGTCCGGGGGTCCGCTCGTGTCCAGGCACAGGCCGCTCGCCGGGTTGGCGAACCGGCCGGCACCGGCGTCGTAGTGCCATTGCTGGCCGCTGTAGTAGCCGCATGGATTGAGCACGGCTGTGACGCCGCTGGCGGGCTTCCCGTTCGTGTCGAGACACAGGCCGCTGGGAGTGTTCGTGAGGTGCAGGCCCGTCTCGTCGTAGCCCCAGATCTGACCGCTGTAGTTCCCACACACACGGAGCACGACGCTGAGTCCGGGTCGTTGCGGACCGTTGGTGTCGATGCACAATCCACTGTGGGTGTTGGTGATCGAGCCCGTGGACGCAGTACGTGATGACGGCGGTGGAGGCGGCGCGGTTCGGCAGGGCTTCGCCGGACGAGTTCGGCGACTGGTACCTGGTGGTGGCGTTGTCGGGGGCCTTCGGCCTGCCCGCTGCAGCGGCGGCCACCGGATACGGCATCGGGCGGCTCGTCGACCGCCTGCTCCTGGGCAGCCGCGTGAACTGGGCGGCCGCAGACGCGGCGTTCGTGCAGTGGATGGGAGCCCTGGAACACCAGGTCCTTGCAGGTGCCCACGCATCGCTCGACGAGCGGAGCTGACTCCTGACGCGACGAAGGTGCGACCTGCGTGCCGAGGACCGGGCCGTGCGCACTCGCACATGGGCGAACCCCTACCCTGGTGCCCGACACATGGCGGGATGCGAACAGTGCGGCGAACGGGAGTTGACAGGTGACGGGGGCGAACGGCGCGGATCTGGCCGGCGAGGTTCTGGGCGGGCGATACCGCGTGACCGCGACGATCGGCCGCGGTGGCATGGGTGTCGTCGCCCGGGCGGTGGACGAGTTGCTGAACCGCGAGGTCGCCGTCAAGGTGCTGCGCGCCTACACCGACGCATCCCCAGCCGAACTGGCCGATCTGCGGGTCCGGATGCAGAGGGAGGCGCAGGCCGCCGCCCGTATCCGTCACAGCGGTGTGGTCACCGTGCACGACGTGGTCGAGGAGCAGGGGCTGCCGGTCATCGTCATGGAGCTGGTCGACGGGCCGTCCCTCGACAATGTGCTGGAGGAGCGCGGCTCACTGGATCCGCGCGAAGCAGCCGCCATCGGCGCCAAGCTGATGGACGCGCTCGACGCGGCCCACCGGGCCGGGGTCCTCCACCGGGACGTCAAGCCCGGCAACGTACTGCTCGAACGCAGCGGCCGGGTCGTGCTCACCGACTTCGGCATCGCCAGCATGGAGACCTCCGGCGACGAGGCCCTGGCCAAGCTGACCCAGAGCGGTCAGATCGTCGGCTCTCTCGACTACCTGCCACCGGAGCGCGCACAGGGCCAGGTACCGGGTGCCGCGTCGGACATCTGGGCGCTCGGCATGACGCTGTACGCGGCCGTGGAGGGCGCTTCGCCCTTCCGCCGTACGTCGGTGTGGTCCACGCTGGCGGCGATCGTCGGCGAACCGCTGCCCGAGCCCCGGCGCGCCGGACCGCTCACGCCGGTGCTGCAGGCGCTGATGGCCAAGGATCCGCTGCAGCGGCCCGACGCCGCGCAGGCGCGCGAGATGCTGGAGGCGGTCGCCGAGGGCAGGGGGGCGGACCTCGGGGTGGCACCGGCGCCCCGGCCCGTCACTCCGCCGGGCTTCGGTCCCGTCGTCGCCGCGCCGTTCTCCCCGCCCGCGCCCCAGCCCGTCGTTCCCTACATGCCGGCCGGCCCGTACGCCGCTGCCCCTCCGCAGGCGGGCGCCGCGCAGCAGGCCATGGGGCCCGGCATACCCGCCGGTCACAACAGTGGTTCCGAGACCCGTGCCACGATGGTCCGCGGGCGCCGCCGCACCCGTACCATCGTCGCGGTGGCGGCCGCCACCGTCCTCACCTGCGGCGGAGTCGCCTACGCTCTGGTGGACATGCGAGGCGTCGAGGGCGGCGGGCCGGACACCGCTCTTCCGGCCGCGAGCACCCCCGCCGGCGGTGACATGCCCGGCGCGGGCGGCAAGTCCATCAGCCCCGGCGGGACGCCGTCCGGCACCCCGTCGAAGAAGAACGGAGGCCGAGAGACCGGTCCCACGTCATCGCCGGGCAACGGAGGCGGCAAGCCGGCCGGAGACCCGTCAGCCTCTCCGAAGGCAACCCCCGGTTCCACGGTGAAGGAGCCCACCCCGGTGTCGACGGCGTGCACCGGCTGGGCCCACTCGAACAGCAGCAACGGCTACGGCCACGCGGCCCAGGAAACCCACCTCTACACCGGTCCGTACGCGGCGTGC
Source organism: Streptomyces katrae (assembly GCF_000717655.1). GTDB lineage: Bacteria > Actinomycetota > Actinomycetes > Streptomycetales > Streptomycetaceae > Streptomyces > Streptomyces katrae_B. Next base: position 329,169 of record NZ_JNZY01000010.1, on the reverse strand, counting down.
TCCTATGTGACCTTGGTCAAGTCCGGCACGAAGGTCTCCTACGACTGCTACGTCACCAATGCCGAGGCCAACAAGTGGATCTACGCCCGTATCGCGGGCACGGGCACCGAAGGCTGGGTGTTCAGCGACAAGTCCACCCTGGACGGCGGCACACTCACCCGCTGTTGAGTCCGCGACCTTTCCCGACGCCCCCCTGAAGCCACTTGGCGGCGTCACCCGGACGGCGTCCAGCAGGTCCTCCCGCCGCGCCGGGTCCACCCGTGCCGGCACGGTGATGTGGTCGCCGCCGAGGAACTGCGCGGAGCGTTCCCGCCAGATCGGTCCATCGACCCGGTTCGGCCGCCGTGCCGTTTCGGGGAGCAAATAGCCCCGGCCCCGTTACGGTGACCAGGCCGATCGGGTCCACCGTGCGCCACTGGGGCGGCTGGCCCGCGGCCGCCGCAGTGGATGGGCAGCTTGTGTCCGGCGAGCACCGCACGAGGTCGAAACCGTGACCGGTGCGTGCCTCGCGCAGGAACAGGTCCGCGCCCGAGGCGTCGCCCCTCGCATGCAGGAGCGCCTCGACCGCCACCGGCGGGCGAAACGCTGCCTTGTTGCGGCGTCAACCAAGCGAACCGCGTCCTTGGCCTGCAGGGCTCCACTCGCGCCGTAAATCGAACACATGCTTGAATTGGTGGATGCAGTGCACCTCCTTCCCAGACGGCCTGGTCTCCCTCCAGGCCGAGTGGCTCCGTACCTACCGGGAGCTGGCCCGGCGGCCCTCGACCGCCGGCGCGACGCCGCTCCCCCGCCGGCTGATCGCGCTCTCGCGCGCCATCGCCGCTCATCCGTACCGGTCGGGCCCGGTCCGTACGGCGGGCGGCCCGGTCGAGCTCCGCCGCGCAGCGAGGGCCAGGGGCTGGGTGAGAGCGGCATGACGAGCGCCTGCCCCGGAAACGACCCGGGACCCGACGCGCCGACCCCGACTTCCCGCGTGGTGGTACACCCCCCGGACCACCGAGGATGGCGCCGGGTGCGGTGCGACGCCCAGAGTCTGGGGACGGCGTACCGGCTCAGCGACATCGCCGTCTTCCTCGCCGCGACGGGGATGGAGAACGCCGAGGACTTCGACGTCACGGACCCCGCTCTGGTCGACTGGCGCGGCGGCGGCCCCGACTGCTGGACACCACCGCCGGCGTAGCGAGCCCCGGCCGGCGGCTGTGGCGACGCCCGGCGACGGAGCTGCCAACGAGGGCGGGGCAACGGGGCTGCTTGCTGCCCGGGAGCCGGGCTCCCAGCGCCGTCGGACAACGCTGGTCAACGGCGGCCTCCTTGTCCCGGACAAGCCCGGACAGCTCACAGCCTGGTGGCAGGTGGGCCCACGCGTCAGCCTGGGCAACCAGCCATCCAGGTGAAGGAGAAAGCGCATGCGCGTTCGACACACCCACGCCGCACGCCGGACCCGGGGCACGCTCGCGGTCCTCGGGTTGCTTCTGGCAGCGGCGACCGCCACGGCGGCGCCGTCCGCGGCGGACGAGACGGCAGGCGCAGACCGCGCCGGGGTGGAACGGATCAGCCTCGGCAACGGAACAACGTTACTGCGCGGCGTGGATTCCCCGGCGGAACTGGCAGCGTCCTACAGGGCCGGGTACTTCTGCGGCTACAGCTCCGAGAAGGGGTTCGGAGCGGAATGGGGGTGCGGGTCCACCGGCATGCCGTGGTACGGCGGCGGCTGGTGGTACAACAACCTGGCCGGCACGAACGACCGGGTTGCGATGTACACCAGCTCGGGCATCTACCGCACGCCCCACTCGCCCTCACAGGACACCACCGCCAACTGGACTCCGGTCACCAGCATGGTGGTGTGCGTGGCCTGAGCCCCTGGACGAGCTCTCTTCCGCCCCGGTTGAGTGACCGGCACGAGCAGGAACCCGGCCCGGGATGGGACGGGCTCCTGCTCGCCGGGGCGGAGCCGCGTGACGGTTCGGCGCGGCCGCCGGATCACTCGTCCCGGGTGAAGGCTCCATACCCCGCCGCACGCGTGAGGTAGTGGCTGACCCGGATGGGCCCCTGGCTCTCGGCTCGGGCTTCGCGCTGGCCTTCGGCCAGCCCGGACACACCGTCCAGCCCTGCCGGAGCAGGACGATCCGAAGCCGACGCAGGGCTTCGCCGGCTTCCTCCGCCACCTCGAGGCCGTCACGGCGGACTGACCCTGACGTGGAGTTCCGGAGCAGGCAACGCTTTACGGAACAGCAGCCAGGGTCCCCGGACATGACCGTGTGTGAGCACGGTCAGCGCCGAGGTCGAAGGATGGGACAGCTTGCAATCAGTCGTGCGGCGATTCGCCGGCAGCCGACCGGCGACCTCCGACGGAAGCGACCAATGCCTCTGCCACGATCACCGCGTCCGCCTCTGCAACATCTGCCGGGTATTCCGGTAGCAGATCGTCCCAGACGGGCATCCATGATCCGTACAGCTGCGTCTGTCCCTCGGGCCGGGCGAAGAACCAGATGTGCAGATGTGCGCCTCCATCTCCGAGGCGGTAGACGTGGGCTCGCGAAATGTGTGGCAGGGCCTGCACGTGGCGGACGATGTGAGTGGACAGGACCCCCAGCTCGGCTGCCAGCTCATCGGGCAGGTCAGCCATGTCATAGTGCTCGCGAGGATGCAGCATGAGCACCAGCGGCACACCAACTCCCGTGATCCGGGTGAGCCGCCAACTGTCGTTGAACCAGATCCCATCGCCTCGGTCACGGCACGCCCCGCAATTCGACGGGTCCTCACCGTGTCGCGGAGGCTCGGGCAGAACCGGAGGGCGCAGCGGCGCAACGCGCAATCCTTCCGGCTCGAACGGGCTGATGTCCCACCCTGTCATGCGCGCGAGCGGGAGCCGACGCTCCCCATCAGCAGCGGCAATCGCGTGGTCGTAGAACTCGTCAGGTCGCAAGGCCATGATCCGAAGATTAGTTCGCCATCGACACCCAGTGAGGACCGGGGTGACCTGACTCGATCCCCGCTACGGCCGGGTCCGTTCTGCGCGCGCCCGGGAACGGTGCGAGCGGACAGCCGTCTCTGCCCGGTGAAGCCGCAGCCACAGGAGGTGCGCCCACCGATGGCCGCACGCGGAATCCGGTCGGCCTGTCCACGGGCTGCTGCCGGTCACCTGGTGCGTCACGGCCCGACGTGCGCCGCGCGCGATGGGTGCGCACGATGGGGTACGGGACCGGTTCGGCATGGAGAGCCCGTCCCGCAACCGAGAGAGAGGCTGCGCGATGAGCAGCACGCCAAGTACCACGCCGAGGAGTACCCACAGCGGTTGGGCAGCGGGCGGCACGATGTTCGCGGGTGTCCTGATGGTCGTCAGCGGCGTCTTCGGCATCCTCGAAGGCATCGTCGCCGTCGCCAACGACGAGGTGTACCAGCGCTTCGGCGACTACACCTTCAGGTTCGACCTCACGGCGTGGGGTTGGATCCATATCATCGTCGGCGTCCTCGTGCTCGGTGCCGGCGCGGCGATCCTCAAGGGGTCGGAGGCCGGCCGGATCGCCGGTATCGTCCTGACCTGCCTCTACGTGATCCTGCACTTCATGTGGCTGCCGTACCAGCCGCTCTGGTCGATCATTGCCATCGGCATCGGCGTGTTCGTCATCTGGGCCCTGTGCACGGACGTCCCGCACAAGACGAAACCCTGACGGTACGGTGCGGCAGCCGAACTCGGCCCCTCCGACACCTCGGTGAACTGCGGCTACGATCTTGCCGGTACGCGTGTGTCACCGGCAAGGGGAGCAGAGACGCCATGACGATTCACCGGCCGGGCCGGCCCGGGGACCTGCCCGCGGCGGAACTGCTGTGGGCGCGGTGGGCGTTCGTCGCCGTACTCGAGGCGACCACCGAGGCGGAGGGCCACGGGATCCACCGCACCGGCCACTGGATCGACGGCGCCCGGCTCCGTCTCGACGACGCCGGCTGCACCTGGTGGACCCTGGCCCGGATGGGCCAGGGTCGTTTCGTGCTCTACGGCGAGGACGAGTCGAGCGACGTCAAATGGCACGAGCCGGCGGTCGACATGCTGGCAAAGGCCCCGGACTGGCTCCCGTACGAGACCCTGCGCGACCTGCTCGAAGGCTGGGAGCTGGGCTGTGTCTACTGGTACGAGAACGGCGCCTGGGCCCGCGCGCCGTACCCCGCGGACCTCAAGGACGACGGCCTCGACTGCGGAATGAGCCGTTTCGTGGAACGCGAGGAGGTCCTCAGGCTGCTGGCCGGCCACGGGCCGGGCGCGGGGGAGCTCCTGGAGGCCGCGGAGAACTACCGGCTGACGCCCGGGGCGCTGGATGCGCTGGTCGCCGAGAGCGGGAACGGCGGCCGGGACGCGGACTGGGACCTGCCCGCCGTGCACCGGGCGCTGCACCTCGCCGGCCTCACGGCCGACGCCGTCCCCGCCCCGTAGGACCGGTCTCGCCGTCACTCCGATGGCCCTGTCCGTGCGGCGTGCGGAACGACCTGCGATCCCGCACCCTTGACGGGAGAGGTGAGAACAGTGACCAGTCCGACTCCGGCCCAGTTCCGGGCCGTCCACGGAGACATGGGGCGGTGGCAGGCCGTCGACTTCGAGATCTACGAGCACCTCGTCGAGAACCAGTACGTCGTCGGCCCGAAGCTCCCGCCGGAGCCCGCCGACCGGCCTGCGGCCCGCCGGGACCCCCGCCCGCCGACCGGGTTCAGGCCCACGGGCTAGCGCGGGCTCAGGGCACGGGGTTCACGGGCAGGCGCGGGGCGGCGAGCCGCCTGACGGCGCGGGCCAGCCCGTACGTACCGAGCGCCGCCCCCGGGACGGCCGTGACGGCGACAAGGGCCCACTCCTGTGCGTAGTGCACGGCCCGGGTGGGCGTCCAGCAGCCGGGAGAGCACGGCGCGGAGCACGGCGTGCACCGCCGTCGGGGCGGTGCCGCCACGGCGACCACGATCAGTGCATGTCGATCGCGTCGGCGAGGGCCCCGCCGTACGGGCCGAAGACCACCAGCGGGACGAGTTCCACCGCGCCCCTCGCGCCTACCGCGCGCGTGTGTGATCCGACCCGCGCCCGGGCAACGGTGTTTCCCGCGCCCGGGCCTCGCAGCGTTGCAGCACGTCACGTCGTTTCCGCTCCCAGGTGCTGCCACAGGAAGGTGTACGCGAGCGCATGGTTGGCCGCGGCCTGCTCGTTGTCGCTGGCTCCGCCGTGGCCCCCGCCGGTGTTCTCGTGGAACAGCACCCGGTGGCCCAGTTCCCGCAGGCGGGCGGCCGTCTTGCGGGCGTGGCCGGGGTGGACGCGGTCGTCGCGGGTGGAGGTCATCAGGAGCAGGGGCGGGTACGGCCGGTCCGCGGACAGGTTGTGGTAGGGGGAGAGGGCTTCGAGGTGGGGCCGGTCGGCTTCGCTGTCGGGATCCCCGTACTCGGCGACCCAGGACGCCCCGGCGAGCAGCCGGTGGTAGCGGAGCATGTCCAGCAGGGGCACCTTGGCGACGACCGCGCCGAACAGCTCCGGGTGGCGGACGAGCATGGCGCCCATGAGCAGGCCGCCGTTGCTGGCTCCGGTGATGCCGAGCCGGTCGGGGGTGGTGATGCCCCGGGCGGTGAGGTCGGCGGCGACGGCGGCGAAGTCCTCGAAGGCCCGGACCCGGTTCGCGCCGAGGGCGGCCCGGTGCCAGGAGGGGCCGTATTCGGAGCCGCCGCGGATGTTGGCGACCGCGTACGTACCGCCGCGGGCGAGCCAGGCGCGGCCCGTGAGCGGGCTGTAGTACGGCGTCTGCTGGTCCCGGAAGCCGCCGTACCCGTAGAGGAGCGCGGGCCCCGGGCGCTCCTGGCCGGCCGGGCCGACGACGAAGTACGGGACCTGCGTGCCGTCGGCGGAGGTCGCGAAGAACTGCCGGACCGACAGACCGCGGGCCTCGAAGCGGGTGGGGGCCTGCTTGAGCGGCTCGGAGTCGGCGCCGATGTGCCCGTACGTGAGGGTGGAGGGCTGCAGGAAGCCGTCGATGTTGAGGAAGTACTCGTCGCTGACGTCCGGGTCGGTGTCGGTGACGGTCGCCGAGGACAGCACCGGCACGTCCGCCAGCGGCCGGCGGCTCCAGCCGTCCGGGCCGGGGGTGAGGACCTCGATGCGGGTCGCGACGTCGGCGAGCGTCTCGAGGATCAGGTGATGGCGGGTCCAGCTGTGCCCGGCCAGTGCGGTGCGTTCGTCCGGTGCGAACAGCACGTGCGCGGTGCGGTCCCCGGCGAGGAACGCGTCGAAGTCGAAGGCGAGGAGCGAGCCGGCCGGGTGCCCGAGCCACGGGGTCTTCGGCGTGACGATCAGCCACTGCCGGTACGCGTACTTCCCGGCGTCGTCCGGCACGTCGATCCTGACGAGCCGGTCGCCGTCGGCGAGGAGGTGGAGCTCGTCGTGGAAGAAGTCGGTGGAGCGGGAGACGAAGTCGCGCTCGTAGCCGGGGGTCGCGTCGTGCCAGCCGGAGGCGGACACGTCGTCGGCCTCGGCCTCGAAGACGAGCTCGGCGTCCGCCGGGGCGGTGCCCCTGCGCCAGCGCCGGACCGTACGGGGATAGCCGGAGGCGGTCAGCGAGCCGGGTCCGAAGTCGGTGCCGAGGAAGACGGTGTCCTCGTCGATCCACCCGATCCGGGTCTTCGCCTCCGCGACCTCGAAGCCGCCGTCGACGAAGGCCCGGTCCTCGAGGTCGAACTCGCGGACCACGACAGCATCCGAGCCGTCCCGGGACAGCTGGACCAGCGCCCGCCGGTAGTCGGGGTACCGCACCCGGGCGCCGGCCCACACCCACTCCTCGCCCTCCTGCGCGGCGAGGGCGTCGATGTCGAGGAGCACCTCCCAGGCCGGGTCGTCCTTGCGGTACTGCTCCAGCGTCGTACGCCGCCACACGCCCTTCGGGCGGTCCGCGTCCTGCCAGAAGTTGTAGAGGTGCGCGGCGCGGCGGACGGTGTACGGGATGCGGTCGGCGTCGTCGAGGGCCTCGCGCAGCTCGGCGCGCAGCGGCTCGAAGCGCGGGTCGCCGGTGAGCGCGGCGGCGGTCTCGGCGTTCCGCTCCCCCACCCAGGCCAGCGCGGCCTCGCCCTCGACGTCTTCCAGCCACAAGAAACGATCTTCAGCAGTCACCCCATGATTGTGCAGCCCCGCGGGGCCGGCCGGAGCCGCGGCAGGGGCAGCGGGGTGGCCGGGCCGGTCATGCCGACAGGGGCCGGTCGTGGGCGCCGACGGGGGCGGGCAGGGCGGTCGAGCCGGTGAGGTAGCGGTCCACGGCGGCGGCTGCCGCCCGGCCCTCCGCGATGGCCCACACCACCAGGGACTGGCCGCGCCCGGCGTCGCCCGCCACGAAGACCCCGTCGGGGCGGCCGCGGGAGGGCCGCTCCGCGGGCTTGCCCCACGCGGGCGGCACGCCCGGGGCCGGCGCCTCGGCCCAGGCCGGCGTCCTGACGTGCGGGGCCGCTGCGCCCGGCGGGGCTCCGCCCGGCGCGGATCCGCCCGAGGGGGCCGACGCCGGCTCGCCGAGGGCCGCGAAGTCCGCGTCCCGGGCGAAGTTGCCCCGGTCGTCCCGGGTGAGCCCGAGCTGCTCGGCGAGTCCGCAGGCCCGCTCGGGGCCCGAGAAGCCGAGCGCCAGCAGGACCAGCCCGGCCTCCAGCACCCGCTCGGTGCCCGGCATCGGCGTCCTCCCGGCGGGCTCGACGGCGGTCAGGTGCAGGGCCCGTACCCGGCCCTCCGCATCGCCCTCGAAGTGCATGGTCGCGCTGGAGAAGACCCGGGGGTCGGTGCCGTGGCGCCCGCGCGCCTCCTCGTGGGCATGGGAGATCCGGTACACCTGCGGGTGCACCAGCGGCCAGGGCTCGGCGCCGGGCCGCTCCGGGCCGGGCTCGGGGCGGATGTCGAGCTGGACCACCGACAGGGCTCCCTGCCGCAGCGCGGTGCCCAGGCAGTCCGAGCCGGTGTCCCCGCCGCCGACGATCACCACGTGCCTGCCCTCGGCCGTGATCCCGGGCGCCGCCAGGTCGCCCTCGCCGACCCGGTTGGCGCAGATCAGGTAGTCCATGGCCTGGTGGATGCCGTGCAGTCCGCGGCCCGGTGCGGCCAGTTCCCGGCGCTCCGCGGCCCCGACGGCGACGACGACCGCGTCATGGCGCCGTCGTATTTCGGCCGCCGACGTCCGCCCGCCGATGTCGGCGTCCGTACGGAAGACCGTGCCCTCGGCCTGCATCTGTGCGATCCGGCGGTCCAGGTGCGCCTTCTCCATCTTGAACGCGGGGATGCCGTAGCGGAGCAGACCCCCGATGCGGTCGTCCCGTTCGTAGACGACGACGGTGTGCCCGGCCCGGGTCAGCTGCTGGGCGGTGGCGAGCCCGGCCGGACCGGAGCCGATGACGGCGACGGTCTGCCCGCTGAGCCGGCCGGGCGGCGCCGGCGGGGTGTACCCGAGTTCCCAGGCCTGGTCGGCGATGGTCTGCTCGACGTTCTTGATGGTCACCGGGTCGGCGTTGATCGCCAGTACGCAGGCGTCCTCGCAGGGGGCAGGGCAGAGCCGTCCGGTGAACTCGGGGAAGTTGTTGGTGGCGTGCAGCCGCTCGGACGCGGTCCGCCAGTCGCCGTGCGCGGCGTACGCGTTCCACTCGGGGATGAGGTTGCCCAGCGGGCAGCCGCCGTGGCAGAAGGGAACGCCGCAGTCCATGCAGCGGTTCGCCTGCTCGGACACCAGCGGCAGCAGCGTCTGCCCGGCGTGCACCTCGCGCCAGTCGCCGAGCCGCTGGTCGGCGGGGCGCGAGGGGACGGGGTTCCGGGGGGTCCGGAGGAAGCCGTACGGGTCGGTCATGCGCCGCCTCCCTGGTCACAGGCGGATACGGCGGTCAGACCAGGCTACGCCGGGTTCCGGGCCGGCGTGGTGGCGAGGAATGCCGTGGTGGCCGCCAGTAACCGCTCGGGGTCGTCGAGCCGCGGGGCGTGGCCGGATCCGGGCTGGACGACGAGCCGGGCCTGCGGGAGCAGCCCGGCGTACTCGACCGCGGCGGGCTGGGGAAGCGACACGTCGAGCGCGCCCGCGAGGAGGAGCACGGGAGCCTCGAGCCCTGCGGGCGCCGTACGGGTGGCGTCGGGTCGAAGGCGCCTTCGCCGGGGTGGGCGGCCGCGGCCTCGCCCCCGCGGTGTCCTCCGGTACCTGCGACCGGCCGGTGCCCGGAGATTCGAGCATGATCAGCGCCCACGACCCCCGGCAACCGGGTGTTCCCTGCACCGGGCCTCTTCACCCGTCGGCGGGCCCCTGTTCCGCGCCGGCGGGCGCGGCAGCATGCAAGGCGGCGGTCAAGTAGCGCTGGACGACGTCCAGTTCGGCAGGAGTGAAGTCCTCGGCCGCATCGACCAGGCCGCCGATGATCGGGCCGAAGAACGACCAGCCGAGCTCGACCGCCTTCGGCTCCACCGCCAACAGCACCCGGCGCCGGTCGCGGTCGTCGCGACTGCGGCGGACCAGGCCCAGCCGTTCGAGCCGGTCGAGCAGGGCCGTGGTGCCCGCCGAGTTGAGCTTCAGGGCTTCGCCGAGCCGCCCCGGCGTGACGGTCTCACCCGACCGTTCGGCGTCGAGAAGCCGGATCAGGGCCCGCAGGTCGGTCGGGTGAAGGCCGTTGCGCCCGGCGAACTCGCCGCCGCGGAGGTGGAGTTCCACCGTGACGGCGCGCAGGAGATGGACCAGCCGCAGGGCGGGGGTGTCGTCATCGCTCACTCGACTAGTATCTCGCCGAGCGAGATAATCGGTCAACGAGACGACGCCCAGGGGGCCACCGTGTCCGCATCCCGTCAGTTCTTCGCCGCCTATGATGCGCTGCTCGCCCGCTGGCCGGCCGGCACCGCCGAGATCGACGTTCCCACCCCGTACGGAACGACCCGCGTCCACGCGTACGGGCCCGCCGAGGCCGCTCCGCTGCTCCTCCTGCACGGCGGCGGCTCCACCGGCGCCGTCTGGTTCGCCCACGCCGCAGCGCTCGGCGCGCACCACCGGGTGCTCGCCGTCGACATCCTCGGCGACGCCGGCCGCAGCGTGCGCGCGGGCCGCCCGTTGCGCACCACCGCCGACCTGATGGCCTGGCTGGACGCGCTCCTCGACGGCCTCCGCAGCCCCGGCGGCTCCGCCGCCCGGCTCGTCAGCCTGCTGGGCCATTCGTACGGCGCCTGGATCGCCCTGACGTACGCCCTGCACGCGGCGCAGCGGGTCGACCGGCTGGTGCTCCTCGACCCGACCCAGTGCTTCGCCGGCCACCGGCCCGGTTTCCTGCTGCGCTCCCTGCCCGTGCTGGTGCGCCCGACGGCGGCGCGCGCGCTCCGCCATCTCGACCGCGAGACGGCCGGCACGGACCCGGACCCGGGCTGGAAGCGGCTCTTCGCGCTGGCGGCCTCGGATTTCGCGGACCGCAAGCTGGTCGTCGGCCGCCGCCCGGACGCCACGGCGCTGAGCGCCCCGCTGCTGGTGCTCCTCGCCGGCCGCAGCGGCGCGCACGATCCGGAGAAGGTCGCGGCCCGGGCCCTCGAGGCCGTACCGCACGCCCGGATCGAGACGCTCCCGCACCTCACCCACTACGCCCTGCCCACGGCGGCTCCTGCGGAGACGAACCGCCTGATCTCCGCGTTCCTCACGGCCGACCCGAACCGGGCCGGCCGCGCCCTCGGGGAGCTCAGTCCAGGTCGAGGTGGTAGGCCCCGGCCGCGGCGTCGGCGAACAGCGTGAACTGGACCCGGGGGCCCGGCTGGCCCCCGTGGCCGGCCTCGCCGTCGCCCTCCCCGTCGGGGTCCACCTCCACCGGCTCGGCGTCCACGAGGACGTACTCCCCGTAGCCCTCGAAGTCCCCGGGGCCGTCCGCGACACCGATGTGGATCGGCGTCTCGTCGGGCAGCGCGGCGAGCACCTCGCGGAGGCGGCCAGCGGTCCACACCTGCGGATTGTGATCGAACATGTCAGCCATGCGGCGACATTAGAGCGCGATGGGTGTACCACTGCCGCGGCGCGCCGGAGGGTTTCCCGCATCCGGACGACCGTCACCCGGAGTGCGTCCAGAGGCCGGCCAGGTGCGCGTGGAGGACGTCCTGCGCCTCGTGCGGGGTGAGGTGGCCGATGAGGACGTGCGCGGTGAGGCCGTCCGCGAGGGCGAGGAGGGTACGGGCCTCTCGCGGCGGATCGATCGGCACGGCGCGGCCGGCATCTTCCGCCGCTTCCGCGATGAGCTGCGCGAACGACTCCTGGAGGGCCGCGTAGTTCGCCTTCAGCGTCCCGGCGAGCGGTTCGCTGACCGCTGCCTGCGCGACGAAGGCCAGCCAGACCCTGGCCTCGGCCCGGTGCTCCTCCTGGAGCAGTGAGATCTCGGTGACCGCGTGGCCCAGGGCGGTGCCGGCCGACTGCGCCGGGCTCCTGGCGAGCCGGGCCCGTACGCGCTCACCGATGCGCTCGCCGACGTACCCGAGGGCGAAGACGAGCATCTCGTCCTTGGTGCGGAAGCACCGCTGCACGGCGCCCATCGACACCTGCGCCCGCGCGGCGACATCGCGCAGGGTCACGCCTTCGAGTCCGCTCTCGTCGGCGAGGCGGCAGACGGCCTCGGCGATGAGGCGGCGTCGGCCCTCGTGGTCCACCTGCCTGGGCATTGCCCGGTCTCCTCCCACCCGCTGCTTCGTCGTACGGGCGACTTTATACGATGCAGTCGCATCGGTTCCCGGGTTATTGTTCCGATGCAACTGCATCGGAACGTGGAGGGGAGAGGGTTCACACCATGCTGGATCCCTTGTGGAAGATGTCGGCCGCCGCGCAGGCGGAGGCGGTGCGCCGCGCGGACGTGTCGGCCGTGGAGCTGGTCGAAAGCCATCTGGCGCGCATCGCCGAGGTCAACCCGCAGGTGAACGCGGTCACTCAGCTCCTGGCGGAACGCGCACGCGCGGCCGCCGCGCACACCGACCGGCTGCGGGCCGAAGGTGCGGCGCTGGGGCCGCTCGCGGGGGTGCCGTTCACGGTGAAGGAGACCACTGCCGTCGAAGGCGTGCCGACCACCTTCGGTTCGGAGCGCTTCCGCGAACTGGTGGCTCCGGCCGACGCCCCCCCGGTGGCACGGCTGCGCGCGGCGGGCGCCATCCCGATCGGGCACGCCAACGTACCGACCCTGATCCTGGCCGGGATGCACACCCGCAGCGAGCTGTTCGGCGACACGGTCAACCCGTGGGACCGCAGCCGGACCCCGGGCGGCACCAGCGGGGGCGACGCGGTGGCCGTCGCCACGGGCATGGCGGCGCTCGGACTGGGCAACGACTCGGGCGGATCGGTGCGCATCCCGGCCCAGTTCTGCGGCGTGGCGGGGCTGAAGCCGTCCACGGGCCGGTTCCCCGCGGACCACCGCGTGATCGGCCCGGACGACCCCGGCCCGGCGTCGCAGATGCTCGTCACCGACGGGCCGCTGGCACGGTCGGTGGGCGACCTGCGCCTCGCGTACGAGGTGCTGGCCGGGACCGATCCGCGCGACCCGCGGGCCGTACCGGTGCCCCTCTACGGGGAACCGCTGCCCGGGCCGGTGAAGGTCGCCGTGGTGGCGGATCCCGGCGGGCAGGGTGTCCACCCCGCGGTGCGCGCAGCCGTGGAGGCCTCGGCCGGCGCGCTGCGGGACGCCGGGTACGACGTACGCGAGGTGGCGGACGTACCGCGCATGGCCGAGGCGCTCGAGGCGTACGGCCGGATCACCGTGACCGAGTTCGCCCCGAGCTGGCCGGTGGTGCGCACGCTGCTCGGCCCGGGCGGGGACCGGTACATCGCGATGGCCATGGAGCAGACGCCGCCCGCGAACGCGGACGAGCTGGTGAAGCTGATGGGCACTTGGCTGAGCATCCGCCGCTCGTGGGCCGAATTCCTTGACGAGTACCCGCTGTTGCTCGGGCCCGTGTTCACCGAGCCGCCGGTCGAGCCGGGGCTGGAATCACGGGACAGGGCGGGCCGCGACCGGGTGGCGGCGGGCATGCGCCTGTGCAGCGTGACCAGCTTCGTGGGCGTGCCGGCGGTGGCCGTACCGACTGGGGTGGCCGGCGGGCTGCCGTGCGGGGTCCAGATCGTCGGGCGCGCGTTCCGCGAGGACCTGTGCCTGGACGCCGCGCAGGCGGTCGAGGACCGGCTCGGGGTCCTCACACCGGTGGACCCGCGCGGGTGAGGGCGGGCCCGGCCGGCGTCAGAGGCCACCGCTGTGGAGCAGCCGGTTCGGGGTCCCGGCCGGGACGCCGGTCAGGACGTCGCGTACGGCCTGCCCCGTGAGCCAGGTGCGGACCTGGGCGGGCGTCGCCGCGGGGTGCGCGGAGAGGTAGAGGGCGGCGACGCCGGTGACGTGCGGGGCGGCCCACGAGGTGGCGGTGGCGTCGCTGGTGGCGGTGGAGCCGCCCGCGAGCGCGGAGGTGATCTTCTCGGCGGGGGCGTAGAGGTCCACGCAGCGGCCGTACCCCGAGCCGAAGCCGTCCCCGTCGGTCCAGTGGCGGTCGTCGGCGGTGGCGGCGGCCACGACGATCGCGCCGTGCGCACCGGCCGGGGAGTGGCCGCAGGCGTCATCGTTGAAGTTGCCGGCGGCGACGACCGTGGTGATCCCCGCCTCGATCATGTGCTGGACGGCGGTGTCGACGCCTGCGGAGCGGTTCTTCAGGTTGAGGGACATGTTCACCACGGCCGGGCGCCGGGCATGGGCGGTCACCCACTCCACGGCCTTGGCGACGGAGTCCTCCGGGTCCTGCGGCGCGGCGCCCGTGCCCGTGCCCGTGCTCGTGCCCGCGGCCGGGGAGACGTCCTTCGCGGGCGGGCCGCTGCCTTCCTCACAGGCGATGCCCTGGACGCGCACGATGCTCGACTTCGGGGCGACGCCGTACGTGGTGCCGCCGATGATGCCCGCGACGAACGTTCCGTGGCCCAGTCCGCCGCCGTCGAAGCAGTCACCGGCGTCCGGATCCCCGACGAAATCGGCGCCGAGGGCGGCGCGGCCCCCGAACTCCGCGTGCTTGACGTCGAGCCCGGTGTCGATCACGTAGACGTGCACGCCGCTGCCGTCGGCGCGCGAGGTGAACTTCCCGTCGAGCGGACGGCTGCGCTGGTCGAGGCGGTCGAGGTTCCACGGGGCTCCGGTGCGGACCACGGGCGTCGCCGCCGGCGGGCCGGACGGCGCACCGGACGGCCGGGGGCTGCCCGTCGGTACGCCGGTGGACAGCGGCGCACCGGACGGCAGGGCGGACGGCGATGCGGCGCCGGCCCCCGCACCGCCGCCGGGCCCGGGCCCTTCCTCCGGCGAGCACGCCGAAACCCCCAGTGCGGCAACCATCGCGACCCCGACGAGCATCGCCCCGCGCCTGTGCCCGCGTCTCATGACCAGCCCCCTGTCGCCGTGCGGCCTCGCGCCGTCGAGGGAGCAGACGTACGGCACGGCCGCGCCGGTTGCCGTGCGGCGCGGTTGCGTTCCGGCCGTCGCGGCCCGCCCGCGCGGACGGGCCGGAGGCCGTGATCACCGCGTCACCGCGCCGTTCCGTGCCCGGCACGCTCAGCCGTTCAGGGTCTTCATCAGCTCCGGGGCGTAGCGGTCGCCCGAGACGACCCCGTGCGGGGCAACTTCGTCGATGGCGGCCAGGTCCGCGTCCGTGATCGTCACCGCGGTGGCGGCGATGTTCTCCTCCAGGTAGCGGCGGCGCTTCGTGCCCGGGATCGGCACTGCGCCCTGGCGCAGGGTCCAGGCCAGGGCCAGCTGCGAGGGGGTGACTCCCTTTTCCGCGGCGAGGCGGCGGACCTGGTCGACGACGGCCAGGTTGCGGTCGAAGTTCTCGCCCAGGAAGCGGGGGTCCGTACGGCGGAAGTCGTCCGCCGCGAAATCGTCCGGGGTGGTGATCGCTCCCGACAGGAAGCCCCGGCCGAGCGGGGAGTACGCGACGAGCCCGATGCCGAGATCGCGCAGGGTGTCGAGGACACCGTCGTACTCGATGCCGCGTTCGAAGAGGCTGTACTCGGTCTGTACGGCGGCCAGCGGGTGCACGGCATGGGCGCGGGCGATGGTGGCGGGCGCGGCCTCGCACAGGCCGATGTGGCGGACCTTGCCGGCGGCGACCAGTTCGGCCATGGCCCCGACGCTCTCCTCGATCGGGACGTTCGGGTCGACGCGGTGCAGGTAGTACAGGTCGATGTGGTCCGTACCGAGGTGGCGCAGGGAGCGGTCGGCCGACCTGCGGATGTACTCGGGGGTCCCGTTGTGGCCGCGCAGCACACCGTCGTCGGTGAACTCGACTCCCGTCTTCGTGGCGATCACGGCGGCGTCGCGGCGGCCGGCCAGCGCCTTGCCGAGGAGCTGTTCGTTCAGGAAGGGGCCGTAGCCCTCGGCGGTGTCGAGCAGGGTGACGCCCAGCTCCAGCGCGCGGTCGATGGTGGCCAGGGACTCGGTCTCGTCGGTGGCTCCGTAGTGGGCGCTCATGCCCATGAGGCCGAGGCCTTCGGCGCCGACCTCGAGGCCCTGACCGCCCAGTGCGCGAATCTCCATGGTGCTGTGCTCCTCGGTAAGTAACTAACTGGATAGTTTGACTATGCACCCGGCTCGCGCCACATGTCAATAACCAGATAGTTACTTGCTAGGCTTCGCCCCATGGCACGGGATTCCAGCGCGACCAAGGCACGCCTGCTCGATGCGGCCTTCTCCGAATTCGCCGCGTACGGCATCGCCGGCGCGCGGGTCGACCGCATCGCCGAGGCCGCGCAGGCGAACAAGCGCCTCATCTACGTCTACTACGGCAACAAGGAGCAGCTCTTCGACGCCGTGCTCCGACGGGCGCTGGAGACGGGTTCGGAGTCCGTCCCGTTCAACGCCGACGACCTGCCGGGGTACGCGGGGGCCGTCTTCGACCACCTCGTCGCGCAGCCGTCCCTGATGCGGCTCGTGGTGTGGAAGCAGCTGGAGCGGCCCGGCACCGCGGATGCGGAGGCGGATTCCTACCGCGGCAAGATCGCGGTGGTGGAGGAGGCGCAGCAGGCGGGGCGCGTCGACCCCGCGCTGGACCCGGCCGATGTCCTCACGCTCGTGATGGGCCTGTCCCAGGCCTGGTTCGGCGCGGTGGGCGGGCCGGCTGCGGGCGGGTCGGGCACCGGCTGGGCACCCGAGCGGCTGGCCCGGCACCGAGCGGCGGTGGTCGAGGCCGTCCGCCGCATCACGGCGCCGCCGCGGGACCCGGCCCGGGGGGTGTCGCCGAAGTAGCGTCGTCCGCCGTGAGGGCGGGGCCGACGGGGTCTGGTGCGCGTGATCGCAAGGCGGAGGCGGGAGTCCCCCCGCCGAAGGCAGGCGGAGGAGGCGACGCTCGCGTCGCCGACCGAAGACAACGCGGCGAGCGCACGTGCCGGACCCCGTCGGCCCAGGGGCACCTCCCAGCGGTAGCTGGGGGAGGGACTTTGACGACACCCCTACGGGTGTCGGGGGGCGCCCAGCGGTGCCGACGGCGGGGTCAGGATCATGCCGATGAGGTGGTCGAGCGCCGCCTCCGCGCCCGGGGATTCCGACAGCGCCTCCGGGGCCGTGTCCGCTGCGGTCCGGCGCAGTTCCAGCCAGCCCAGGTAGGCCGCGTACCCGGCCAGCGCGCGATGACGGGACTCCTGCGGCCCGAAGCCCAGCCCGCCGAAGATCTCGGCCAGGAAGTCGAGCCGGGTCCGGGTGACGCGGGCGACGACCTCGGCGACCGCCGGGTGCGCGGTGTGCGCGACGAGGGCCGGCTCCAGCCCGGCGATCTCCTCGGTACCCAGCGCGACGGCGAACAGCATGCGCGCCCGGGTCCACGGGTCGCCCTCCTCCCGGACGGCCGTGATGACCTCCGCGGTGGCGTGCCGTTCCCATGCCTCCAGGGCCGCCACGAGCAGGGCCTCCCGGTTCTCGAAGTGCCAGTAGAAACTGCCGCGCGAGACCGAGAGTTCGCGGGCCAGTACGTCCACCGCCACCGCGGACAGCCCGCCCCGGGCCAGCGCGCGCAGCGCCGCCATCGTCCAGTCGTCCTTGGTGACTCTCCCCTTGGCCATGTTCCGTACAGTACTGTACGGAACATCCGTACAGAGATGTATGGAACTGGCGAGAGGGGTGGCGCAATGAGCACCAAGACCAGGCGGGTCGGTGCAGAGAACGCGGGCGCCGGGGTCCGCGCCGCGGCGGTGGCCGCGGCCGCGGGGCTGCTCGCGGCGGGGGCCCTGCACGCGGTGTGGGTGTTCTCCCCGTGGCCACTGGACTCCCGGGCCGAATTCGCGGCCGTGGTGGTCGGGGTGGAGGAGGCCCAGCTGCCGTCCGGGCCGCTGACTCTCGCCGTGGCGGGCGCGCTGGGCGCCGCCGCCGGGCTGGTGCTGACCGGCGCCCGGCCGGCGAGCCGGTTCGGCCGGGCGCGTCCGGTACGGGCCGGGCTGTGGGCGGTGTCGGGAGTACTGGCGGCACGCGGCCTCGGCGGTCTGGCGGCTTCGGGGCTCGCGCTGGGCTCCGCGCCGCCCCAGTTCCGACACTGGGACCTGCTGCTGTACTCCCCGCTGTGCGTCGCACTGGGCGGACTCACGGGGTACGTCGCCCTGCACACCCGGCACCGCCACACCTGAGCGGAGACCGGCCCCGCCGCGAACGGCAGAGGGCAGGGCCTGCCGCGATCGGCAGGGCCTGCCCGCAGCCCGTGCGTCGGCGCGACCGCGTCACACCGCGGCTGCGGTCCTGGCCCGGGCCAGGATGGCCTCCGTGTCGACGCCCGTCGGGAGGGTGCCGTACGCGCCGCCGTGTTCGCCGCCCAGGCGGGAGGCGCAGAAGGCCTCGGCCACCGCGCCCGGGGCGTGGCGCAGCAGCAGCGACGCCTGGAAGGCCAAGGCCATCGTCTCCGTGAGCTGCCGGGCCCGGTACTCGGCTTCGGCGGGGTCGGCCAGCTGCTTCCGGAGACCGGCGACCGCCGCGTCCAGGTGCCGGTCGGCGCCCGCCGCCCGGCCGACCTCCTCGAAGAAGGCCTCGACGGTCTCGGGCTGCCGGGCCATGGCCCGCAGCGAGTCCAGGGCGGCGACGTTCCCGGAGCCCTCCCAGATCGACGACAGCGGGGCCTCCCGGTAGAGCCGCGGCATGCCGGAGTCCTCGATGTACCCGTTGCCCCCCAGGCATTCGAGGGCTTCGGCGGCATGTCCGGGGGCGCGCTTGCAGACCCAGTACTTGGTGACGGCCAGCCCCAGCCGGCGCAGCAGCGCCTCGTCCTGGCCGCCCTGGGCGACGCGGTCCGTGGCGCCCGCGAGGCGCAGGGCGACCGCCGTCGCCGCCTCGGATTCCAGGGCGAGGTCCGCGAGGACGTTGCGCATCAGGGGCTGGTCGATGAGCGCCTTGCCGAACGCCCGCCGGTGGGTGGCGTGGTGGACGGCGCGGATGACGCCTAGCCGCATGCCGGACGCCCCGCCGAGCACGCAGTCGAGGCGGGTCATGTTGACCATCTCGATGATGGTCGCGACGCCGCGCCCCTCCTCCCCCACCAGCCAGCCGAAGGCCTCGTCGTACTCGATCTCGGCGGAGGCGTTGGACCGGTTGCCGAGCTTGTCCTTGAGGCGCTGCAGCAGCAGCCGGTTGCGGCTGCCGTCCGGCAGCACCCGCGGCAGCAGGAAGCAAGACAGCCCGCCCGGGGCCTGAGCCAGCGTCAGGAAGACGTCCGACATGGGCGCGGAGGTGAACCACTTGTGGCCGGTCAGCCGGTAGGTGCCGTCCGGGACCGGGGCCGCCGTCGTGGTGTTGGCGCGTACGTCGGAGCCGCCCTGCTTCTCGGTCATCGACATGCCCGCGATCAGGCCCTGCTTGGTGTCCGGCCGGCGCAGTCCGAAGTCGTACGTGCGGGAGGCGAGCAGCGGCTCCAGCCACGCGGCGAGCTCCGGCGTCGCGCGCAGCGCGGGTACGGCGGCGTACGTCATGGACACCGGGCAGGAGTGGCCCGCCTCGACCTGGCCCCAGACGAGGAACTTCGCGGCTCGCGCGACATGCGCTCCGGCCCGGTCGTCCGCCCAGGGCGCGGCGTGCAGCCCGTGGGAGACGGCGGTGCCCATCAGCTCGTGCCAGTACGGGTGGAACTCCACCTCGTCGATGCGGTGGCCGTAGCGGTCGTGGGTGCGCAGCACCGGCGGGTTCTCGTTGACCACGCGGCCCCACTCCGCGGCCTGTTCGGAACCGGCGAGGGCGCCGAGGCGGTGGATCTCGGGTATCGCCCATGCTGCGCCTTCGCGGGCGACCGCCTCCAGCAGGGCCGGGTCGGCGGCCGCATCGTAACCGTGGTGCGGGGGCACCTGGTTGGTGACCTCATGCGTCTGCGGCATCGTGTCCTCCAAGGGCACGCAGGGTGAAGGTGATCAGACCGGGGATGACGTCCCCCGGGACCGCGTCCCCGTCCGCCAGCGGGCCGACGAGCGCCTCGGCGATCGCACCGACGAGCGCGGCGGCCGTCAGCTCGGGTGATTGCGGCGGGAGTTCCCCGGAGGCCACGCCCGCGGCGATCTGTTCGGCGTACACGTCACGGAACGCCCGCCGGAAGACGAGGCGTTCGGTGTCGACGGCGGGGTCGGCGGGCTCCGCGAGCAGGGCGAAGGCCCGGCGCGGTGCCTGCAGCGCGCGGTACGCGAAGGTCTCGACGGCGGCGGCCACCCGCTGCGCCGCGCCGCCCGGGCGGTCCGTCGCGGCGGCCACCGCCTCCAGCTCGCGGGCCACCAGGGTCCGGAAGAGCGCGGCGGCCAGTTCGGACTTGCCGGAGAACGACTGGTACACGCTGCCGGTGGAGATTCCGGCTTCGGCCGCGATGGCGGCGACCGAGCAGCCGCCGTAGCCCTCACGGGAGAGCAGGTGGACGGCGGCCTCGAGCACCCGCTCGCGCCGGGCGTCGAGGCGGGCCTGTACGGCTGGGGGGCGACGGTAGGGCATGGAAGGATTGAAGCACTGATTCAGTGCTTCACACCAGACCTGGACGCGGAGTCTGGCAGGACACCCCCGGGGGTGTCGCCTCCCGGCGGATCAGGGTCGGATAGGCCGGGCGGGGCCCGGCCCGGCCCTGATCCGCCGGACACCCCTAGACGAGGCTCGCTGGCGTCGGGCCGTCGGGGCGGACGGTGATGCTGTACGCGGCCTTGGTGGGGACGGAGTGGAACGTCAGGGTATGGGCCGGCAGCAGGTGTTCCAGGAGGACGGTCGACTCACGGAGGGCGAACTGCAGACCGAGGCAGGCGCGCGGGCCGATGCCGAAGGGGAGGTAGGAGCCCGGATGGGTGGGCCGGCCGTCGGCGGCGGTGAAGCGCCGGGGGTCGAAGTGCTCCGGGTCCGCCCACAGTTCGGGGTCGCGGTGCGTCAGGTACGGGCAGACCACCACGTCGGTGCCCGCTTCGACGGCGTAGCCGGCCAGGGCGTCGTCCTCGGTGGCGTACCGGGGCAGGATCCAGGCGGACGGGTAGAGCCGGAGCGTCTCGTGGACCAGGGCCTGGACGGCTCGGCGGCGTTCCGCCGTGCCCGGGGCGCCTGCGGCGAGGGCCTGTCCGCGGGCCGCCGGGTGGCGGTCGAGAAGCAGGTAGAGCCAGGTCAGGGTGGTGGCGGTGGTTTCGTGGCCGGCGACGAGCAACGTGATCAGTTCGTCGCGGATCAGGCGGTCGGTGTACTCGGGGCGCTCGGCGGCCGCGTCGAGCAGGATGCGCAGGAGGCCCGGCCCGTCGGGTCCGTGCGTGCCGCCGCGGGCCGCCTCGATGGCGTGGTGTGCGACGGCGTCGATCCTGGCGAGGTCCCCGGCGACGGCGTCCCGGGCGTCGCCGGCGTCGGCCGGCAGCGTGGGGAGGGCGGCCACCACGGTGGCCACGGAGTTCAGTTCGTGCTCGGTGCCGGCGTCGAGGGGGTGCCCGGTGAGGGAGCGCCAGATGGTGTCCAGGGCGAAGCTGCGCATCTCCCGGCCGACGTCGAGCGTCTGCCCGGTGCGGGCGTACCCGGCCCAGCGCTCGGCGGTGACCCGGGCGGCCTCCGCGATCCGCTGCTCGTAGCGGCGCATCCCGGTGCCGGTGAACTGGGACTGCAGCAGGCGCCGTTGGCGCTTCCAGGCGTCGCCGGTGGCGGCGAGCACGCCGTCGCCGATCAGGAGGCGGGCGCGGTGCGAGCGCTTGGCGTACCGGTCCGGATGCAGGGCCAGCACGTGCCGGACCGCCTGGGGATCGGTGACCAGGACGGTGGGGTTCGGCCCGAGGCGGAACGCGGCGACGCCGCCGAGCCGTTCACGCACCACGGTGA
This sequence comes from Streptomyces katrae, assembly GCF_000717655.1. Classification (GTDB taxonomy): domain Bacteria; phylum Actinomycetota; class Actinomycetes; order Streptomycetales; family Streptomycetaceae; genus Streptomyces; species Streptomyces katrae_B. The sequence goes on along the minus strand of NZ_JNZY01000010.1, from coordinate 307,899 downwards.
GCAGATCGACCAGTTCGGCCCCGTCGGAGCGCCACCGCTCCACGAGGGCGGAGTCCAGCTCCGGGACCGCTCGTCCCGTGCGGGAGGCGTACGGGCGGGGGCCCAAGCCGGCTTCGGTGGCCACGGGTCTTCTCCTGTTCGACCGCTGGTCCTGGCCCCTGACGGAGCTGGAGATTACGGACTGTACGGGAGCGGACGCGTCTCGTGACACCCCGCGGGGGACGACGTTCCGGGTGGACGACGCGGACTCCGCCCGCCCGCTCCGTCAGGCCGACCCGCCCCTGCCGACCGGCCCGCGGGCAGGCCCGCTGGTCACCGCACGACCCTCGGCAGGCGCAGGCTCAGCAACACCGTCAGCGCGATCATGCCGAGCTGCACCACCAGCGTGACGGCGAGGGCGTCCCGCATGCCCATCGACGGGGCGAGTGCCAGGAAGAGGCTGCCGAGGGTCGCGACGCCGAGGGCGAGCGCGGACTGCTGCGTGGTGATCATGACCCCGCCGCCCACACCGGCCCGGTCAGCCGGTACGTCCGAGAGCATCAGCCGCATCAGCACGGGCAGTTGCAGCCCCTGCCCGAGGCCGGCGACGGCCACGCCCGGGGCGAGCGAAGCCGGCCCGAGGTCCGGCCAGCCGCGCAGGACCGCGAGGAGGATCAGGGCGACGCCGACGGCCTGGAGGACACCGCCCGCGGTGACGACCCGGCTGCCGAACCGGCCGACCAGCCGCGGCCCGGCGAGCGAGGCTCCGAAGAAGGCCACCGCCATCGGGACGAGCGCGAGCCCGGCCGGCACCGGTCCCATGCGCAGGCCCTGTTGCAGCACCACCGCGATGACGAACATGAACCCGCTGAAGCCGATCGAGAACGGCACCACCAGGACCAGCCCCCGCCTCAGCGACTGCAGGTGCAGCAGGCTCGGCGGCACGAGGGGAGTGCGTCCGAGCCGGTCGGCGCGGCGCTCGGTCAGGTAGAACGCCGTGGCGGCGAACGGGAAGACCGCGAGCGACACCCACGTCCACAGCGGCCAGCCGGCGGCCCGGCCCTCGGTCAGCGGCAGCAGCAGCGACACCAGGGACAGGGCGAGCAGTAGCGTCCCCGGCACGTCGACCGAGGCCGGGCGGTCCGAGCGGGTCTCCGGGACGGCCCGGACGGCGAGCACCAGCCCGAGGACCACCACCGGCACGTTGACCAGGAACACCGAGCGCCAGCCGGAGCCTGCGACGTCGGCGGCGACCAGGACGCCGCCCAGGATCTGCCCGGCGACCATGGACAGCCCTGCGGTGGCCCCGTACAGGCTCATCGCCCGCGCCCGGCGCGGGCCCTGTGTGGTGGCCTGGATGGTGGCCAGCACCTGCGGGAGCATCAGTGCGGCCGCCGCGCCCTGTGCCACGCGGGCCGCGACCAGGGCCCAGGCCGTGGGGGCGATGCCGCAGGCGAGCGAGGTGACACCGAAGGCGGCCATGCCGATCAGGAAGAGCCGGCGCCGCCCGGCCGTGTCGCCGAGGCGGCCGCCGAGGACGAGGAGGACGGCGTACGCGACGCCGTAGCCGCCGACGATCAGTTCCAGCGTGGCGGGGCCGGCCGCGAGGTCGCTGTCGATGGCGGGCAGCGCCACGTTGACGATGAAGAAGTCGATCAGGGGCAGGGCTGCGCCCAGCAGCACGGTGAACAGCCCGAGCGGGCCGATCGCCGCGGGGGCGGGCCCGGGGGCCGGGCGGCCCGTCGGGGTGGACGGGGAGGGGCGGCTGGTGCGTACGGTTGCTTCACTCACACCGGAAACGATCGCTCTGGGCTCAGCCTGGTACCAGAGTCTCCTTATCCTGGTACCAGGACTACCTGGCAACGGGATGAGCGGTGCGGCACCCTGGTTCCATGACCACTGTGGCCCCCGAGAGCGACGTACGCCGGCACGAACTGGCCGAATTCCTGCGCAGCCGCCGGGAGCGGATCACCCCCGAGCAGGTGGGGCTGCCGCGCGGCCGCCGCCGGCGCACCCCGGGGCTGCGCCGCGAGGAGGTCGCCCAGCTCTCCGCCGTCGGTGTCACCTGGTACACCTGGCTGGAGCAGGCCCGCGAGATCCAGGTCTCCCCGCAGGTCCTGGACGCGCTGGCGCGGGCCCTGCTGCTGGACTCCAGTGAGCGTACGCATCTGTTCTCGCTCGCCGGCAGCCTCGATCCGACCCCGCACGCGCCGTGCCCGAGCGTGACCCCGGCGCTGCGGGCGATGCTCGACCGGCTCGGGCCGATCCCGGCCTGCATCCAGAACAGCCGGTACGACATCCTCGCGTACAACGCCACGTACGGACGGCTGCTGTGCGACCTGGACGCGCTGCCGCCCGAGGACCGCAACTGCCTGTGGCTGGCGTTCACCAACGCGGACTGGCGGGCGTCGATGGCCGACGTCGCCGAGGTGAACCGCAACATCGCCGCCAAGTTCCGGGCGGCCATGGCGGAGCACCTCGCCGACCCGGCCTGGAAGGCCCTGCTGGCGCGGCTGGAGGCGGAGTCGGCCGAGTTCCGCGAGCTGTGGGCCCGGCACGAGGTGGTGGGCCAGGGCGGCAGGACGAAGTACATCCGCAATGCGCACGTCGGCCTGCTGCACCTGGAGCACACCAACCTGTGGCTCGGGCCGGCGGCGGGCCCGCGCCTGGTGACGATGGTGCCGGTCGACGAGGAGAGCCGCGCCCGCCTGGAGCGGCTGGAGCGGCTGGCACACCTCGAGCCGGCCACCGTCTGAGGCACCCCGCCCGTCCGCGGCTACGGCTGCTCGGCCAGCCCCTCCGGCAGCCGGCCCGTGTGGACCACGCCGAGGGTCTGGGTGGCCCGGGTCAGGGCGACGTAGAGGTCGCTCGGCTCATGGTCCGCGGGCTCCACGACGATCACCGAGTCGAACTCCAGCCCCTTGGCCTGGCGCGGGTCCAGCAGGACGACCGTACGGGTGAGATCCGGCTCCTCCCCCGCCCGTACGCCGGGCAGCCCGGCCGCCAGCGCCTCGTGCAGCGGACGCGGGGCGATCACCGCCAGCCGGCCGCCCCGGCCCTCGGCCGGTGCGCAGCTGCGCACCGCTTCCGCGACCGTGCCGGCGAGGTCGTCCGTCGCCCGTACCCAGGGCCGCCGCCCCGTGGAGCGCACCGACCTCGGCGGCTCGAATCCGGGATGGCGGGCCCGGAGCACGGCGGCCGCAACGTCCATGATCTCGGCGGGCGTACGGTAGTTGACGCCGAGGCGCACCAGCTCGAAGCGGTCCCCGACGTACGGGTCCAGGATCCGCTTCCACGATCCGCAGCCGGCCTCGTCGCCGGTCTGGGCCGGGTCGCCCACCAGAGTCATCGAGCGGGTGGGGCAGCGCCGCATCAGCAACCGCCAGGCCATCTCGGACAGTTCCTGCGCCTCGTCCACGATGACGTGCCCGAAGGCCCAGGTGCGGTCGGCGGCGGCCCGCTCGGCCGCGCTGCGGTGGTCGGCCTCCTCGTGCCGCTCCGCCATCCGTTCGGCGTCGATGATGTCGTGCGCGGCGAGGAACTCGTTCTCCATGTCCTCGAATTCGTACGACTCGGACCCCTGCGACAGGTCCAGGACGCCCTGCGCGTACGCGATGCGCTCCTGCCGTTCCCGCTCCTCGGCGGCGCGCTGCGCGCTGTCGTCGACGCCGAGCAGCTCGGCGGCCTCGTCGAGCAGCGGGATGTCGGCGGGGGTCCAGTCGGCCGTCGTGCGCCGGATCAACTCGGCCTCGCCGGAGGGGAGGTGGGTGGGATCGGCGAGGAAGTCGGCGATCAGCTGCCGGGGTGTGAGGGGCGGCCAGAGGGTGTCGATCGCGGCGTGCACCTCGGCGCTGGTCGCGATCTCCTTGCCGAGCTGTGCGATGTCGTCGGGGCCCAGCAGGTTGGGGCCGCCGTACGGATCCGCGCCGAGCCGGTCGGCGAGCTGCTCCGTGAGGGCGTCGATGACGCGGAACGCGAAGTACGGTCGGGCCAGGTTGTGGGGCAGTCCGGTGGCGCGCGCCCGGTCCCGGGCCTCGTGCGCCATGGTCCGGTCCAGCAGCAGGGTGCCGTAGTCGTCGTGGTCGATCTCCACGGCCGGTTCCGGGAGCACCGCGCTGTCCTCGCCGCTGCCGGCGGGTACGGTCTCCGGCAGTGCCTGCCGGTCGCGTACGACGCGGGCGAGGACCTCGGCCATCTCCGCGCGGCCCTTCACGGCGGCGGCGCCGGGCCGGTCGGTGCCGGTCGCCCGGACGCCGGGGAACAGCTCGCCGAGGGTGGAGAGCAGGACCCCGGTCTCTCCGAGGGCGGGGAGTACCTCGCCGATGTAGCCGAGGAACGCCGGGTTGGGGCCGACGATCAGCACGCCGCGCTTGGCGAGCAGTTCCCGGTGCTCGTAGAGGAGGTAGGCGGCCCGGTGCAGGGCGACGGCCGTCTTCCCGGTGCCCGGGCCGCCCTCCACCACGAGTACGCCGCGGTGGGGCGAGCGGATGATGTGGTCCTGCTCGGCCTGGATGGTCTGCACGATGTCGTGCATGCGGCCCGTGCGGGCGGCGTCGAGCGCGGCGAGCAGGACGGCGTCCGCGTCGGCCCCCTCGTGGCCCGTGCGCTCGGTGTCGGCGAGGTCGAGGATCTCGTCGTGGAGGGCCGTGACCTCCCGTCCGCGGGTGGTGAGGTGGCGGCGCCGGCGCAGGCCCATGGGGAAATGCCCCGTGGCGACGTAGAAGGGGCGCGCGACCTCGGCCCGCCAGTCGAGGACGAGAGGGGTGCGGTCCGCGTCGTCCTGCCTGATTCCGATACGGCCGATGTGGTGGTCCTCTCCGTCGGAGAACTCGAGCCGGCCGAAACAGAGGCCGTTCTCGCCCGCGTTCAGAGCGGAAAGCAGACCGGACTGCTCGGCGACGAGAACATCCCGCTCCAGGCGCGCCTGAAGTCCGCTGCCGGTCGCGGCCAGCGCCCGCTGGACGGCGTGTTCGGCCTGGTCACGCAGGTCGTCGAGGCGCGCATAGAGCTCGCCGATGAATTGCTGCTCATTACGGAATTCCACGGTTGACAATTCCACTCCCGACCCGATACGATGTCCTCGTAAAGCTTCTTCACGCGCCATTTTCATCAGGGCGTGAAACGTAAAATATACACAGACGAATACCCCGACCGTCAATTGGTCCCGGGGTATTTTTCGTTTTTGCGTCACGCCGCCGGTGCCGGGCTGCGCCGGGCCGCCGCATGTCACCCGGACGGCTCACCCGTCAGGCTTTCGGCGCCGTGCACTGCTTTGGTGGACACAAGAGCTGTCCACCACTGGAGCACTCTCATGTATGAAATGCAGGTCGGTGAGGCGGCCACAGGGCCTGGCCTCGTATGGCACGTCGTCGCCCGTGACCGCCGGGCCACCCTGTGCGGCCGCCCCCTCCAGCCGGGCGGCAACGCCGAAACGGACCACCACTGCGGGCCGTGCATGGCGGCCTTCCAAAACGTCATGCGGGAAGGCTCCGCCGAGTCCTGACAGTGGGGGTGATCGACCGCCGACACCACGCTTCCGCCGCCGGCGCCGGACCGAGGTCCATGCGCCGGCGGCGGAGCCATCCGTCCACCGGTGCGCCCACCCTTGGGCAAACCAAAGCAACGCTTATGTAAATCGCGCCTGATACCTTCAGCGCTTATGAAGACGATCGGACTGCTCGGAGGAATGAGCTGGGAATCGACGGCCGAGTACTACCGGCTGTTGAACGAACTCACCCGTGACCGGCTCGGGGGGCTGCATTCCGCCCGCTGCGTGCTGTACTCGGTGGACTTCGCGGAGATCGAGCAGCTGCAGGCCGAGGGACGGTGGACCGAGGCCGGCGAGGTGCTGGCGTCAGCGGCCCAGCGCCTGGAAGCCGCCGGTGCGGACCTCGTGCTCATCTGTACGAACACCATGCACAAGGTCGCCGACCGCGTCCGGGCGGGCATCTCGGTGCCCCTGCTGCATCTCGCCGACGCCACCGCGAACGCCGTGAAGGCGGCGGGCCTGACCCGGGTGGGCCTCCTGGGGACCGCGTTCACGATGGAACAGGACTTCTACCGCGGCCGGCTCGCGGCGGGCGGACTCGAGGTGTGCGTCCCCGATGCCGACGGGCGTGCGCTCGTGCACCGGGTGATCTACGAGGAGCTGTGCCTGGGCCTGGTCCGCGAGGAGTCCCGGGCCGCGTACCAGCAGGTCATCCAGGACCTGGTGGCCGTCGGCGCCGAGGGGATCATCCTGGGCTGCACCGAGATCGAGCTGCTCATCGGCGCCGAGGACAGCCCCGTACCCGTCTTCCCCACCGCCCGGATCCACGTGGAAGCCGCGGTCGAGGCGGCACTGTCGACGCCCCGGCGATCGGCACGCGCCCTCGGCTAGTCATACCGTGATCTCGTACGAGGACACAGGCCGCGACGGCGGCGGCACGGACCCGGGCGGACCCATGGGCACACCTCAGACGGGCGCGAACGCGGCTCCGGACGGCCATGCGCCCGAAGGGCGTCACGCCGACTGGCTGGAACTCTTCTTCGACCTCGTCTTCGTCGCGCTCGCCGCCCAGCTCTCGCACCGGCTGCACGGTGATCCCGGCCTGCGCGACTTCGCCGTGTTCCTGGCGCTCTACTTCCCGCCCTGGTGGCTGTGGATCAACCTCACGGTCTCGGCGAACGTCTTCGTGGACAACAGCCCCCGCCGCCGGCTGCTCATGCTGTCCGCCATGCTCTGCATCGCCGTCATGGCCGCCTCCGTGCCCGAGGCCGACACGGACCGCGGGTCCGTCTACGCCCTCGGGTACGCCGGCACCCGGCTGGTGCTGCTCGGGCTGTGGTGGCCGGCCACCAAGTACCCCGAGCCCCGGCGCGTCCCGCGCTGGCGCCCCCTGAGCTACTGCCTCGCGTCGGGCCTGCTGTGGGCCGCCTCGGCCGCGGTACCCACACCCTGGCAGTACGTGGTGTGGGCGGTACTCATCGCCGCCGAGATGGCGCTGCTCCTGACCGCGCGCGGCCGCCGGATGCCCGCCCGCCTGGACACCGGGCACATCGTCGAGCGGGTCGGGCTGTTCGTCATCATCGTGCTCGGCGAATCCGTGATCGCGCTGGTGACCTCCGCCGACCACACCTGGAGCCTGCGGGCCGGGATCGTCGGCGCCCTGGGCTTCGTGCTGCTCGCCGCGCTCTGGTGGTCGTACTTCGACTTCGGCTCGACCTCGGCCGAGCTGATGCTCGCCAAGGCCGACGACCAACAGGCCTACCTCCTCGCCCGCGACATCGGCGGCTTCCTGCACTTCTTCGTGACCGCGGGCGTGTTGTGCATGGCCGCGGGCCTGGCCACCGCCGTCGAGGAGGCCGGCCACGCCCATCTTCCGGCCGGCGCGGTGTGGGCCCTGGCCGGCGGCCTGGCGCTCTACCACTCGGCCCACGCCTGCATCGCGCTGCGCTACGGCCGCCCCCCGGCCTCCGTCGCCGTCTGGGCTGTTCCGGGCATCTGCATTCCGCTGCTCGTCGTCTGGGGCGCCGGCCACCTCGCGCCGTGGCTGGTCGTCCTGCTCCTGGCCGCCGAGGCGATCGTGCACCTGCTGTACGCGCGCAAAATGCTGCGCCGCCGCCTCGCGACGGCGGCGCCCTGACCGCTCAGGCCCGCACGGGGAGGAGCTCCGGGCGCTTGGCCGTGCGGGCGTCCCCGGAGGAACGGCCGCGCAGGCGCCGGCCCAGCCAGGGGCCCAGGAACGCGGCGGCCCAGCGCAGTTCGGCGAGGACCGTGGGCGAAGCCGCCCGGGCCGGGGGCAGCGGGTGCGTCCAGGAGTCGTCGCTGCCCGGCAGGTCGAGGGCGTGGGCGAGCGAGGCGGCGATCCGCTCGTGCCCGAGCGGGCCGGCGTGCAGCCGGTCGGCGCTCCACAGGCGGGAATCGGTGACCACCGGATGGTGTCCCGTCTCGACGACGACCACACCGTGGCGGCCGGCGGCCGCGCGGATCCGGTCGTTGAGGGCGCTCACCCGCGGGGCGAGCGGACGGGCGAGCGGGGTGATCCGCGCGAGGTCCGGAAAGGTCATCGTGGCCACGCGGGCGCCCTGGGCGGTGAGGGCGCCGAACATCGCCTCGAGGTGGCCGGCGACCCCGTCGGCGTCGAACCGCGGCCGCAGCACGTCGTTGACGCCCGCGACCACGGTGGCCAGGTCCGGGCGCAGGGCGAGGGCCGGCCCGAGCTGCTCGGCGCGGACCTGCCCGGCGAGTCGGCCGCGGACGGCCAGGTTGGCGTACCGCAGGCCGGGGCTGTGGAGGGCGAGGCGCTCGGCGAGCCGGTCGGCGAGCCCGCGCAGGCCGGTCGTGTCGTCGCCGTCGCCGACGCCCTCGGTCTGGCTGTCGCCCAGGGCGACGTAGCGCAGGTACTGGTGCTCAGCGCCCGGCACGGGCCACCTCCCGCTCCCGCAGGACCGCGATCGTACGTGCGCACCAGTCGCGGTTGCCCCGCTCGAAGGCGAGACCGCGCAGGCAGGTGAGATAGGGGCCGATGCGGTCGCCGTACCGCAGGAAGTCCTCCTCGGTACGGTCGCCGCGCATGGTGCGCAGCAGACCGGTGAACAGGTCGGCCTTGGCCTGGGCGAAGGCGGCGCGCTCGGTGAGCTGCGCGATGAGCGTCGCGGTGTCGACGTGGTCGGCGGCCTGGACCTTGACGACCAGGTCGTCGCGGATGGAGGAGGGCTTGGTGGCGGAGGCGGTGAACTGCTCCAGCTCGGCGAGGCCGGCGTCGGTGACGGTGAACAGGCGCTTGGTGGGCCGGGTGTCCTGGATCACTTCCCGGCCGGTGATCAGCCCGTCCTTCTCCAGCCGGGTCAGCTCGGCGTAGAGCTGCTGCGGGAGCGCGTGCCAGAAGTTGGCCACACCGAGGTCGAAAGCCTTGGCCAGTTGGTACCCGCTCAGCTCCTCGTCCAGCAGCGCCGCCAGTACGGCGTGGCGCAAAGCCATCGGACCGCCTCCTTCACTTCCCTGTTTCCGCTGTGGCCCCTGTCCATGGACACCCTGCGCATGATACTCAAGAATCTGACTAATCACATGGGTGAGTAACCAGACGTAGCCGAGCACCGTCAAGGAGAAGCCGTGACCGCAGCAGACCGCTTCCGCGCCGCCGTCGACAGCCGGGACACCACTGCCCTGGAGGCCCTGTTCACCGAGGACGTCCGCCTGTACAGCCCCGTGAAGTTCACGCCGTTCGAGGGCCGGCCGATGGTGCTGGGTCTCTTCGGAGTGCTGCTGCGCACCTTCGAGGACTTCAGCTACGTCGGGCAGTACGCCGGCACCGCCGAGACGAGCGTCGACGGCACGGTGTCCCCTTCGGAGGTCCTGCTCTTCCGCGCGACGGTGAACGGCAAGGCGATCCACGGCATCGACCTGCTGCACTACGCCGAGGACGGCCGGATCAAGGAGTTCACCGTGATGGTGAGGCCCCAGTCGGCGGTGCACGCCCTGGGCGAGGAGCGTCCGCATACTGGGCGTATTCGGGCGCTCCGACAACGCGGCGAGGCGGCGTAGCCGGCGTCGTGCGCCCGCCGGGGATTGCGGGACAGCCCTTAGGCTCACCGGGCAGCCAACTCCCGTACGCACGCCCGGAGGAACCGGTGGACATCCGCTCGGCCCAGCAGCTCGCCTGGGACAACAAGCTCTCGAAGGGCTTCAACACCACTGACGTGGCACTGGAGTTCGGGCTGCTGACGGCCGAGGTCGGGGAAGCGTTCACCGCGTGGCGCAAGAAGCTGCCCGACTTCGGGGAGGAGCTCGCGGACGTGGTCCTGTACGTCGCGGCGCTCGCCGAGATGAACGGCATCGACCTGGAGTCCGAGGTGGAGCGGAAGCTGGCCAAGAACCGCGACCGCGTCTACGTCCGGGACGAGCGGGGCGTGCTGCACCGCATCGAAACCCCGGGCGGAGCGGGCGACGGGGCGGGGAGTCCCCGATGACCGCCACGGTGGAGCTGGAGCCCGTGGAGCCCCGCCCGGTCACGGCCCGCAGCGAGCACGCGCTGCGGCGCTTCGCAGACCTCACCGACCTCGTCCACGAGCGCGCCTCAGCCGATCACTGACGCGAGCCGGAGTCCCGCCCGGCACCGTGCCACGTGATGTGCGCGGCAACGGGCAGGTGGTCGCTGCCCGTCGCCGGCAGCGCCCGGACCCGGGTGACGGCCGCCGCGCGGGTCATGACCTGGTCGATCCGGGCCATCGGCAGTGCCGCGGGCCAGCTGAACGCGAAGTCCCGGCTCGGCGGGTTCAGCCGCGCCGCGACCGGATCCAGTCCGCGGTCGTCCACCGTGCTGTTGAGGTCCCCGAGCAGGATCAGCGGGTCCGTCCGCTCCGCGGCGATCGCGGCACCGAGCCGTGCGGCGCTCTCGTCCCGCCGTGCGGAGCCGAATCCGTGCGCCGGACTGAGGCGCACCGAGGGCAGGTGTGCCACGTAGACGGCGACTTCGCCGTTCGGCGTACGGGCGGTGGCCCGCAGTCCGCGGTTCCAGTCCTCCCCCAGGCCTGCCGGCCGGATGTCCACCGGCCGCACCTGCTCCAGCGGGTGCTTCGACCAGAGCCCGACCGTGCCCTCGACCGCGTGGTACGGATACTCCGGTGCGAGCACCGCCGCGAACGCCGGCGCGGCGGCGGGCGTCAGCTCCTCCAGGGCGATGAGATCGGCCCGGGTCCCGGCCAGGGCGCGCGCGGTGCCCGCCGGATCGGGGTTCTCGTCGCTGACGTTGTGCTGGACCGCGAGGAGGTCGGGGGTCCGGTTGTCGCCGGGGACCAGGAAGGCGCCGAAGAGGCCGAGCCAGGCGGCCGCGGGCAGCAGCACCGCGCAGGCGGCCGGGGCCGAGCGGCGCAGCAGCGCCGAGGCCAGCAGGACCGGGACGGCCAGGCCGAGCCAGGGGAGGAACGTCTCCAGCAGGCTGCCGGGACGGCCCGCCGCATCGGGCACCGCACCGTGGAAGACGAGCAGGCAGGCGACGAGGACCGCCAGCCCGGTGAGCACCCGCCCCCGCCCGCGCCACGACCCCTGCCGACGCCACCGCGACGGCCACCGCCATGACCACTGCTTCCCCACGCGTCCTGCTCCCGGTCGGTTCGGCGTCCCCCCGCATCGTGGCCCTTCGCACGACGTCGCACGGTACGACGACGCCGCACCGCCATGATCCGGTTCCCGTGGCCCGCCCCGGGCCGCCCTGCACCCGGCGGCCGGCGAGCCGTCACCCGGCCGGCGAGCGGCCGGGGACCGAGCTGACCCGGGCCAGGACGAGGACCGTGTCGTCGGTCGCCGTGTCGGGCAGGAGGTTCGCGAGGATGCGGTCGGCGGCCTCCTCCAGCGAGCCCAGGGGCGCGCGCAGCTGCTCGCGCAGTGCGTCCATTCCGGTGTCGATGTCCTTGCCCCGGGCCTCGATGAGGCCGTCGGTGTACAGGGCCACGGTGGCGCCCTCGGGAAGGTCGATCTCGATCGCCCGGTACGGTACGCCGCCCACGCCGAGCGGGACCCCCAGTACGTCGCCGATGGTGTGCACCGTCCCGTCCCGGTGGCGTACCAGGGGCGGCGGGTGGCCGGCGCTGGCGATGCGGGCGCGGCCGGTGTGCGGGTCGTAGAGCAGGTACAGGCAGGTCGCCCACTCGATGCCGGCCTCCTGGGCGCAGACGTCGAGCTCCTCGAGGAGGTCCGCGGGCTCCGCGGTGTGCCGGGCGAGGGTCTTCGCGGTGATCCGCAGCCGGCCCATGGCCGCGGCGGCGGGCACGCCGTGTCCCATCACGTCGCCGACCACGAGGGCGACCCGGTCGCCGGACAGGGCGATCGCGTCGTACCAGTCGCCGCCGACCTCGGTGACGGTGCTGCCGGGCAGGTAGCGGTGGCTGATGTCCACGTACGGGCCGCCGGCGGGGGCGCTGGGCAGCAGGGCCCGCTGGAGGGTGAGCGCGATGTGCTGGACCCTGCTGTACAGCCGGGCGTTGTCGAGGCACAGCGCGGCCCGGGAGGCCAGTTCGCCGGCGAGGCCGAGATCCTCCTCGGCGAAGGCCGGGCGGGCGGCGGAGCGGCCGAACATGGCGATGCCCTGCACCGTGCCGCGGGCGACGAGCGGTGCCATGAGGATGCCGGCCAGCCCACTGTCCAGCAGCAGCTGCGCGCGCTGCTGGTGCACGACGGTCCGGGTCGCGAAGTCCTCGTCGACGGTGAAGCAGAGCGGGCGCTCCGTGCTCAGCATCTGGTGGATGTTGGAGCCCGGCGGGTACGTGACCTGCTCCAGGCCGCTCACGAGTTCGACGGCGGGCTCGGGGAGCGTGGTGCCGGATGCGATCCGGCGGGTGGTCACCGGCAGCGCCGGGTCAAAGGCCTCGGTCTCGTCCATCCACTCCACGAGTTCGACGACGCAGGCGTCGCAGAAGTCCGGGACCACCGCGTCGACCAGCTCGCGCGCGGTGGTCTTCAGGTCCAGGGTGGTGCCGATGCTCGCCGCCGCCCGGTCGAGCAGGGCCAGGCGCCGGCGGGCTGCCGTCGCCTCCAGGATGGCCTGCTCCCGCTCCGTGACGTCCAGCAGGAGCCCGCCCACACCGCGCCGGGTGTCCCCCGCTCCGCTGAGCGGGAAGAAGCTGACCGAGCGCACCTGGTCGCGGTCCGGATGGCCGGGGGTGCGCAGCCCCACCAGGGCGCCGATCACGGGCCGGCCCTCCTGGGCCACGACCCGCAGCATGCGCTGGTATTCCCCGCCGTCGGAGGTGATCATGATGTCCGCCATCCGGCGGCCCAGGTGCTCCTCGAGCGGGACCCCGTCCATGTCGGCGAGTGCCTGGTTGAGGTGGACGTACCGCAACTCCTCGTCGAGCATGACCAGGCCGATCGGGCAGGTCTCGAAGAGGGCGTCGAGGAAGGACAGGTTGGTCTTCACCCGGTCCAGCTCGTCACCGCGGCTCGCCAGCCCCATGACCACGGAACCGCCCGTGGAGCCGGTCATCGGGAAGACCCGGAAGCCGCAGTCGAACACCGTGCCGTCCCGGTGCAGTGCGGGCAGCCGTACGCGCCAGTAGCCGAGGGCGCGGGCGCGCTCCGCGAGCTGCGCGGCACCGCCCGGACCTTCGCCGGGGGCCGGCTCGGGGAAGAGGACCGCCGCGGGCTGCGACAGCACCGACCGGGCCTCGTGGCCGAAGAGGCTCTGCGCGCCGGGGCCCCAGTAGCAGACCCGGTCCTCGTCGTCGATGCCGAAGACGGCCACCACCACGTGTTCCAGCAACGATCCCGGTTCGGACCGGATCGGGCCGGGATCCACCGCGCCCCCCAGCCGGTCCGACGGCATCGGCAGGCCCCTTTCTGCGCACGGCGCGCGTGTGGCTGCAGAGCCCGCGTGGCGGACACGGGCTGCCCCCTCAATTCTGCCCGCCCTCGCGAAGGAGGACATCACGGCGCCGCACGGGAGCCGGGCGGTGACCACGGGTGACACCTGCGGGGGGCGTGGCGGCGGGCGCCATCGTGTCCCCGCGGGCGCTGCCCGCCGCCTCCGCCGAGTTGACCACGCTCTCGCGACCGGGCAGGTCAGGGGCGGTTTCCCGGTCGGTCCGCCGATGGGCAACGGGCAACCCGTCGACCCCCGCGGGCAGCCGGGCAAGGCTGATGGCGTCAGCACGTCAGCACCGAGGCAACCCAACAGGGGGACAAGATGCGCAAGATGATCCGCGGCGCCGCCGCGCTCGCCACCGCCGCCGCGGCCGTCGTCGCACTGGGCGGCGCGGCCGACGCCAAGCCTGCCGACGACTGGGCCGGTTGTCCGTACGGGGCGGTCTGCATCTACCCGCAGAACCAGAACCCGGCCGTCAAGCCGAGCCAGATCTTCTACAGCTACGGAGCCCACAACCTGAGCAACCAGTTCGGCAACCACTGGGTCCTCAACAACCAGTACGGCGGCGCCACCGCCAGCCTGTGCACCGGCTACAACGGCGCCGGCTGCGGGTCCCGCATCGCCGAGGGGACGGGCGTCTACGCCGACCTCGGCCCGATCAACTCCATCACCCTCAACAGGCCGTAACCGAGCACCCGTTCACACGGCCTTCCGGATCCGCCGGCCGCGGCGGCCCCGGAAGGCCGCTGTGCTGTGCGTTTTTGCGCCACGCCGGGCAGAACGCGTGCTCCGCCGTCGGACCCCCGCGGTAGCCTGGGACCTTCCATCTCACAACCTGGGCGCGCTGTGCCATGGGGGATGCCGTGGGGGACCCGGACCGCGGACGGAACACCGATCACCAGCACGATTCACCTGAAGCCACCGAGGCCGTCGAGTCCGCCGACGGCCCCGGCGCGTCCTTTCCCGCCCGCTTGAGGCAGCTGCGGGTGCAGCGCGGTCTGTCGCTGGCCGACCTGGCCCGCCGGACGCACTACAGCAAGGGCTACCTGAGCAAGATCGAGACCGGCGCCAAGCGGGTCACCCGTGACGTCGCGCGGCGCTGCGACCAGGTACTGGAAGCCGGGGGCTCCCTCTTACGGCTGGTACCGGAGGCGGAAGTCCCCAGGGCCCGGGCGGGATCGGGCCCTGGGGAGCGCCCCGGCGCCGGTGTCGCGGGCGGGCTCCAGTCGCCCGGCGAGTGCCCCTACCGCGGCCTCGCCGCCTTCACCTCGCGGGACGCGGCCCGGTTCTTCGGCCGCGACCGGGTGACCGCCGCACTGGTCGAGCGGGTCTTCGAGCGGATCGGCAGCGGCCCGCTGATGCTCGTCGGCCGGTCGGGCGCCGGCAAGTCGTCCCTGCTCAGCGCCGGTCTCGTGCCGGCCCTCCGGCGCACCGGCGGCTTCCCGATGGCGGGCGCCGACGGCTGGCCGGTCGTACGGTTCACACCGACCGCGCATCCGCTCCAGGAGCTGCTGGACTGCACAGCGAAGGTGCTCGGCGGCGATCCCGGCCTCACCGTGGGGGAGCTGCGGGACCGGCCGGAGAGGCTGCTCGAGGCCGTCAACCATCTGGCGGGCGACACCCCGGCGCCATCCGGGGAGCACCGGCTGCCCACCGTCCGGCCGGTTCTGCTCGTCGACCAGTTCGAGGAACTTTTCACCCTCTGCTCCGACGAGGACGAGCGGCGCGGCTTCGTCCACGTCCTGTGCGCCCTGGCCGCATCGGCGCCGGGGCCGACGGCGCACGACCCGGCCGTCGTGGTGCTCGGTGTCCGGGCCGACTTCTCCGGGAGCTGCCTGGACGTTCCGGAACTGGCCTCGGTCTTCACCGACGGGCTGTTCGTCCTGCCCCCGATGTCCGTGGCCGAGCTGCGCGAGTCGATCACGCGCCCGGCGGAGCTCGCCGGGCTGACGCTCGAGGCGGGTCTGGTCCCCTTGCTGCTGCGTGACGCGGGCCTGCGCGAGGAGCCCGGGACCGCGGCCCCGGCGGGCGGGCCGGGTGACACGCCGTCCGGTGCGCTGCCGCTGGTGTCCCACGCACTGATGGCCACGTGGCAGCGGCGCGAGGGGGCAACTCTGACCGTCGCGGGGTACGAGGGCACGGGCGGGATCCAGGGCGCGGTCGCGCACACGGCCGAGAGCGTGTTCGCCCGCCTGTACCCGGCCGAGCAGCGGACGATCCGCCGCATCCTGATGGCGCTGGTCCACGTCGCCGACGGCACGGGGGCGACGCGGCGGCGGACGGACCGGACCGCGCTGATGGAGCAGCTGGCCGATGCGGACCGGGCGGCGGCGGCCCTCGACGCGTTCGTCCGGGCCCGGCTGATCACGATGGACAGCGACACCGTCGAGATCACCCACGAGGCCCTGCTGCACGCCTGGCCGCGGCTGCGCGGCTGGATCCACGCCGACCGGGACGGGCTGCTGGTCCACCGTCAACTGGCCCATGCCGCCGAGGAGTGGGAGCGCGAGGGCCGCGAGCCGTCCGTCCTGTACCGCGGCACCCGGCTGGAGAGCGCCCGCGCCTGGGCCGACGAGCTCGACGGCAGGAGCCGGCTCAGCCCCCGGGAGGCGGCCTTCCTGCGCGCGAGCCAGGCTGCGGAGGAGGCCCGGCGGACGCAGGCCAGGCGCCAGGTCCGGCTCCAGCAGCGGATGCTGGCCATGCTCGTCGGCCTGCTGGCCCTGGCCCTGACCGCCGGGGCGCTGGCGTACCAGCAGCGGGCGGGCGCGCTCGGCCAGGAGCACATCGCCCGTTCACAGGCCCTCGCCGTGCAGTCCACCTCCCTCGCGGCAGGTCAGCCCGAGGCCTCGATGCGGCTCGCCGAGGAGGCGTACCGCACCGAGGCGACGCCACAGGCGCGGGGCGCGCTGCTGAGCACGCAGGCCCAGCCGTTCCTCGCCCGCCTCGGCGGGCACAGCGGCCCGGTCAACGCGGTGGCGTTCGCCCCGGGCAACCGGCTGCTGGCGACGGCCGGTTCCGACGGGAAGGTGCTGCTGCGGCGGGTCGCGGACCGGCGGACGACGGTGACCCTGACCGTGCCCGGCCGGGTGCGCGCGGTCGCCTTCGCCCCGGGCGGCCGGGCCCTCGCGGCGACGTCCACGGACGGTCCGGTACGGCTGTGGGACACGGACGGGCACGAACTCGCGGTGCTGCCCGCGCAGACCGCGGACGCCCGCGCGCTGGCCTTCGCGCCCGACGGGCACACGCTCGCCGTGGCGGGCGCCGACGGGACGGTCGGGCTGTGGGACCCCGTGGGCGGCGGCGCGGCGACGGTGCTGACCGGCCACACCGGGAGGGTCAACGCCCTCGCCTACGCGCCGGACGGCAGGACGCTGGTGTCGGCGGGCACCGACCAGACCGTACGGCTGTGGGATCCGGTGGCGGCCCGTCAGCTCGCCGTCCTCGAGGGACACACCGGCGAGGTGCTCGGGGTGGCGTTCGCGCCGGACGGGCGGACGGTGGCCTCCGGGGGCGTCGACCGGACCGTACGGCTGTGGGACGTGGCCGGAGGCCGCACGGCGGCGACACTGACGGGCCACAACGACGACATCAACGCGGTCGCCTACACCGCCGACGGCGCCACGGTCGTCAGCGCGGGCGGTGACGGCACCACCCGGCTGTGGGACGTGCGCAGCGGGCGGCTGACCTCGACGCTGGCCGGGCACACCGACTACGTGCTGGCGGTCGCGGTCGACTCGGGCGGCACGATGCTGGCCACCGCGGCCTTCGACCAGTCGGTGGTGCTCTGGGACCTGCGCGGTCCGGTCCTGACCTCGCGCCCGTTCACGGAGATCTGGCACGCCGCGTACAGCCCGGACGGAAAGCTGCTGGCCACGGCCGATGCCGATCACACGGTGCTGCTGTGGGACGTGGCCGGGAGGCGGGTGGTCGCGACGTTCGCGGGCCACACCGGAACGGTGTTCTCGGTGGCCTTCTCCCCGGACGGGAAGATGCTGGCCTCGGCCGCTTCCGACGGGACGGTCCGGCTGTGGGACGTGGGTTCCCGAACGGCGCTGGGCACGCTGGCCGGTCACGGCGGGACGGTGTTCGCGGTGGCCTTCTCCCCGGACGGGAAGATGCTGGCCTCGGCCGCTTCCGACCGTACGGTCCGGCTGTGGGACGTGGCATCCCGTACGGCCCTGGGCACGCTCACGGGCCATACCGATTTCGCGAACGACGTGGTGTTCAGTCCGGACGGCCACACTCTGGCGAGCGCCGGCGACGATCTGACGGTACGGCTGTGGGACGTGCCCGGGCGGCGGCCGCTGGCCACGCTCACTGGCCACGGGGGCGCGGTACGGGCCGTCGCGTTCAGCCCGGACGGGCGGACGCTGGCGAGCAGCGGCAACGACGGCACCGTACGGCTCTGGGACGCGCGGCGGTTCGATGCCGGGGCCGTGCTGGCGGGCCACACCGGCTCCGCCCGCGGTATCGCCTTCTCCCCCGACGGACGGACGCTGGCCAGCAGCGGCAACGACCGTACGGTGCGGCTCTGGGACGTGGCCGGGCGGCGGCTGTGGGCCGCCCTGACGGGCCACACCAGCGCTGTGTGGGGCGTGGTCTTCTCCCCCGACGGACGGACGGTGGCCAGCAGCAGCAACGACGGCACGGTGCGGCTGTGGAACCCGGACCTCCGGATCCGGCTGGCGGAGATCTGCCGGCTGCACGCGGGCGACGGAGCGGCGCGGTGCGCCGAAGAGCCCTGACGGGCGGGGGTTTCCCGGGGGTTTCCCGTTGCCCGTCCGGGTGGGGTGCCGCCGGAACCTCGACTCGGGGGGCCGCGGCCCGCAGGCTCGTTCCGTCTGCGGCACATGCCAACGGCCGCCCCCACCAAGGCGCTTCCCCACGGCTTCCCAGCAGTGCATCTCCACGGCAACGAGAAACGAGGATCCCGCATGCTTCGCCGGTCCGGTCTCATCGGCACACTCATCGCCCTCCTGGTCTGCCTCCTGTGGCCCCCCGCGTCGGCGGCGGCCGCCGACGGCTCGTGCCGGGTCCTGTCGCCGGGGGCGTCCGCCGCCGCCGAGCGGGCCGTCGGCGCCGCCTGTGCGCAGGTCTCCGCCGACGTCTGGTACGCGTGGGGCGGCGGCCACGGCCCGCGGCCCGGGCCCACGTACGGGCAGGTGGACCCCACGGATCCGGCCAGCGAGCACGATCCCGAGCGGCTCGGCTTCGACTGCTCGGGACTGGTCCGCCACGCCTACGCCGAGGCCACCGGGTCGGACATCCTCAACGGGGTCGCCAGCGCCCAGTACTACACGCCCCACGCGGCCGGACGCTTCACCGCGGCCGACGGCCTCGCCCCGCTGCTCCCCGGCGACCTGCTGGTGTGGGGCACTTCCCGGGACCTGCACCACATCGCGATCTACCTGGGCGCCGGCAAGATGGCGGAGGCCCGGCAGTCCGGTACGAAACTGATGGTCAGCGACGTCCGGCTGAACAGCGGTTACCACGGCGCGGTGCGGATCGACCCCGGCCCGGTGACCGGGCACGTGTTCCGGACCTGGGGCACCGGTGTGTGGACCAAGGACCGGCCGTCCACCGGGGCCGCGCGCGTCTACGCGTTCCCGGGGCCGACGACGATCCGCGTCGAGTGCCAGAAGCACGCGGAGAAGGTCACCTCCGACGGCTACACCAACGACGCCTGGTCCTATCTGCCCGACTACAAGGCGTGGGTCACGAACATCTACATCCAGGGCGCCGCATGGCTGGAGAACGTCCCCACCTGCACGTTCTGAGCGAGAAACCTTTCCCGTCACTCCGTAGTTGAGGATCACCGTGCGCATGCCTCTCGACCGACGCCTGACCCTCGCCACCGCCCTGCTCGCCGTGGTCGCCGGTGTGGTGCCCGCGACCGCCGCCCGGGCGGCGGCGGCCCCGCTCCCGGCCCGGGCGGTGCAGACCGCCGTGCCCGCGCCTCAGCCTGACATGGAGGCCGTGACCCAGGCGTTGAAGAACACCACCGCGGCCGGGGCGCCGGGCGCCATGGTCCGCATCACCGGATCCGGTGCACCGCTGACCCGTGCGGTGGGCGTACAGGACCGGACCGCGGGTGCGGCCATGAACCCGAAGAGCCGCTTCCGGATCGGCAGCGTCACCAAGACGTTCTCCGGCGTCGTCCTGCTCCAGCTGGTGGACGAGGGGAAGCTGAGTCTGGACGCCCCGGTGAACCGCTACCTGCCCGGTCTGCTGCCCGACGACCGGATCACGGTGCGTCATCTGCTCACCCACCGCAGCGGGTTGGCGGACTACACGGAGGCCATGTTCGAGCGGACCGTGCCCGGCTTCGAGGCCGTCCGGAACAAGGTCTTCACCTACCAGGATCTGGTTGCGCTCTCGCTGCGCGAACCGCGCACGACCGAGCCGGGCGTCTCGTACAAGTACTCCAACACCAACTTCGTGGTCGTCGGCCTGCTCATCGAGAAGGCCGCCGGACACGGCGTGGCCAAGGAGTACGAGCGCCGCATCATCAAGCCGCTGCGGCTCGGGAACACCTCGTACGTGCACCCCTCGACCGAGATCAAGGGTGCGCACCTGCACGGCTACCTCCATCCGGACGAGGCCGGGGCACCGCTGGTCGACTCCACCGAGCAGACGGCGTCCTGGGCGCAGTCCGCCGGTGCGGTGATCTCGAGCGCGGCGGATCTGAACACCTTCGTGTCCGCGCTGCTCGGCGGGAAGCTGCTGGCTCCCCGCATGCTGGACGCCATGCTGGCCATGACCCCGACGGACACCACGAACACCCGGTTCTACGGTCTGGGGCTGCGCCGCTACGACCTGTCGTGCGGGACCTCGGTGTACGGGCACACGGGCACGGTCCAGGGTTTCTACACGTACGCCTTCGCCACCCGCGACGGGACGCGCAGCCTCGCCGCGGTGGCGAACACCTCGAACAAGGGCGAGGCGAACGCGGCTCTGGGCGGCACGCTCGAGGGGGCGTTCTGCGGGAAGAGGCCGCCTGCGGCCGCCACCGCCCCGCGCGGCTTCGCGCTGCTCCCGGCCCTGACCTCGGCACCGGCCGAGCAGGATCTCCCGGAGCACGGCTCGCGCTGACCCCGACGGGCCGGTGCCGCTCGGCGGTCCCCTGCCGAGCGGCACCTCTGTTCCAGGCGGTGACGATCAGGTGGTCCGGAGCCTGGGCGGGAGCCGGGGCGCGGTCCGGTGGCCGGGGCGCGCCGGGCGGGCGGCGGCGGCCGTCAGGGCGCGGATCCGGTCCGTGAAGCCCGGGTCGGGCAGGGGCAGTTCGAGATCGTCGTCGACGTAGCTGACGGAGGCCGAGACGTAGTCCATGACGGCCTTGACGGTGCTCGAGCCGCGCTTCGACGCGCCTCCGCCGGGCCTTAGCGCCCGCAGGACCCGCAGGGTGGTGGGCAGGCTCGCATCGGCCGCGAGGTTCCGCTCCGCCCCGTCGAAGACCACGGTGGCCGCGTCGGGGGCGTCCGGCGCGTCCGCCGTGTGCCGGGCGGCGGTGGGGGTCGTCTGGCGTCGCCACCAGACGGCTTCGTGGTTCTCCCCGAGCGCGAGGTGGTGGAGGTACAGGCAGTACGAGGCGATCGAGTCTCCGGCGCCGGCGGCGTACTGCCACCAGAAGCGGGCGGCGTCCTCGGCGTCGGTGAGCAGCAGGATGCAGCCCAGGACGCGGGCGCCGGAGGGCTGGGGCAGCTTGTGCGTGAGGAAATCGCCCAGCGCGGCGACGGCGGCTGCCGTGACGGCCGTTTCGCACAGGGCCTGGAGGTCGCGCGCGGCTCCCCGCATGCTCCTCGGTGGTTCGCCCGCCACGGCGTCGGGTGCCCAGGCGCCCGCATGGTGGTGCGGTGCGCAGCCGGTGTCCGTGATGTCGGCGGGGGCGTGCGAGGTGGCGTGGAGCCGGGCGCGGCCCAGCAGCTGGTCAATGGTCGAGGTCACCTGAGACCCCCTCCTCGGTGGTGGTGTCCGGGTACAGGGCGGCTTGCAGGTTGCGCTTGGCGTGCCGGGCGGTGGACCGTACCAGGGCGAGGGAGACGCCCAGTTCGTCCGCCACCCGGGCCTCTTCCAGTCCGCACAGGTACAGCAGGACGAGGACGTCCCGCTGCACGGGCGCGAGCTCCCCGACGGCCCGGAACAGGGCCATGGACTCCTCGACCTGGCTTATCGGGTCCCGGGCGAGGTCCAGGGCGACCGTGTCGAAGGCGGCCTCCACGAGCGAGGGGCGGCCGTTCTCCTTCGGGGCGCGTTCGAGCACGGTCTGGCGCAGTATCGGCCATGCGAACCGCTCGGGGTTCTCGCTGGCGAGCGCGTCGTGCCACAGCATGAGCAGGAGCGTGAAGACGTCGTCGACCGCCTTCTCGACGAGGCCGCCCCGGCGCAGGAACGCCGAGGCGTAGCGGGTGTAGTGGGGGCGGTGCATCTGCTGGAAGGCCCGGAAGTCCAGCGGGGCCGAGGCGGCCGCGGTGCGGTGGCGGGCGCCGCCCTCGTGGAGGCAGTCCTTGATCCACGAGGTGCGCTTGCCGACGTCCTGGGCCGCGATCACCCAGCGGAGCCGCATCGTGCCGTAGGGCAGGCGGGGCCGTTCGAGCGCGAGGAACACCGTACGGACGAAGACCCAGCGCGGGTAGCGTCCGACGGCCCGCAGCAGTTCGGAGATGTGCCCTTTGTCCCGGCCGGTACGCGCCTGGAGTTCGTCCAGCGTCACCCCCCTGCCGTGTACGGCGTCGCGCAGCGGCTCGAGCCAGGCGCGGTGCGCCGGGCCGGTGCCTTCGACGATGGGGCCCAGCCGGCGGCCCGGCTTGCCGCTCCGGCCCTGGGGAACGTCCTGGGGTGCCGAGTGGAGGTTCATCGCCGCGGCTCCTCGTCCCGGTCGGGCACCTGTACGGAGGGCCGCTCGCGGCGGCTCTCCGCAAGTCCCGTGCCCGCCTGCACGATCTGCTGCACGCCCAGCGCGACCGACGGGATCAGGGCGGTGATGGCTGCGACGGGCTGTCCCGCCACCACCATCACCACACTGAAGGCGAAGATCGCTAAGAGCGCCACCACGGTGACGATCATCCGGTTGTTCTTCATCGCGCCGTCCTCTGGCTGCTTGCGCCATGGTTGATGTCTGTTCGGGATGCGGCTCTGGCGTTGCTGACGCCCCCCTTCGAGAGCCGAGGCAAGCATGGAGTGAATAGAGATGGACAGGTGCGAAAAAAGCAGAACGGGGAACAATCAGAACCGTAAAACCGCCCGCTTCAGGCGGTGTCCAGAGGAAGGCGGGCCACCAGACGTGCGCCGCCGGCCGGGGCGTCCTCGACGATGAGGGAGCCGCCCAGCCGGGTGGCGATGTCGCGGGCTATGGCCAGGCCCAGGCCCGTGCCCCCCTCGTCACGGCTGCGGGCGTCGTCGAGGCGGGTGAACCGCTCGAAGACACGCTCCCGGTCGGCGGCCGGGATGCCCGGCCCGTCGTCGCGCACCTCCAGCACGGCGGTGCGCCGGGCCGCGTCGACCCGCAGCAGGAGCCGGACCCGCACGTCGGCGTGGCGCTGGGCGTTGTCCAGCAGGTTGGTGACGAGCCGGGAGAGCCAGAGCGTGCTGCCGCGCACGACGGCCTCGGGAGCGATCTCCATGTCGACGGGGATCCGGTCCCGCCTGCGCGAGCCGGCCGCCTCGCGGGCGACGTCCGCGAGGTCGACGGCTGCGTCCGGCGGCGGTTCCCCGGTGTCCAGGCGGGCCAGCAGGAGCAGGTCGGCGGCGAGGTCCTGGAGTCGTATGGTGTCCTCCAGGGCACCGCTGACCAGTTCGCCCCACAGCGCCGGATCGGGGTGGGCCTGGGCGACCTCCAGCTGGGTGCGGAGCACCGTGATCGGGCTGCGCAGTTCGTGCGAGGCGTCGGCGATGAACCGGCGCTGGCGGATCCCGGCGGCTTCCAGCCGGTCCAGGGTGGTGTTCATGGTGACGGCGAGCCGGGCGATCTCGTCCTGGCTGCGCGGTACCGGCACCCGGCGGTGCAGGTCGCGGTCGCTGATCTCGGCGACCTCGGCGCGGATCGCCTCGACGGGGCGCAGCGCCCAGCCGGTCACCCGCCAGGTGACCAGCGCGACGGTGAACACGAGCAGCGGTACCCCGACGGCCAGCGCGCCGGTGATGACGTCGTCGGCGGCGTCGGCCTGCCGCAGCGAGGTCCCCGCGTAGACGGTGACCAGTCCTTCCCCGGTGACGGTGGTGACCTGGACGACGCGGTGGCGGCGGTCGCCGCGGGCCGGGCCCTCCTTCCAAGTGCGGCGGACCGTACCGGGTTTGCCCGGGCGGGCCGGGGAGAGGGCGGGACGGCCGGCGAGGTTGGGGCTCGCCGCCAGGACGCGGCCCCCGGCGTCGACGACCTGCAGGAAGTCGGTGTCGCGCCCGGGTGCCAGTACGGTGTCGAGCCGGCCCGCGGCCGCCAGCCCGGCGGTGGACAGGGCCTGTCGTTCGGCGTCGGCCTGGGCGCCCCGCATCAGGTTGCCGTCCAGCATCCCGAGCAGGGCGAAGGAGGCGGCGCCTAGGGCGAGGGCCACCACGGTGGAGGCGCCGAGCGTGGCCCGGGCGCGGACGGACCGGGGGCGCAGGCGCCGCGCGGCGTCGCGCATCCGGCGCAGGACGCGCGGGCGGCCACCGCCCGAGGACCGGGCGGTGGCAACGGTCTTCGGTTCAGCCACCGTCGGCCGCCAGCCGGTAGCCGGCGCCGCGGACGGTCTCCACGGCGGCCCGGCCGAAGGGTGCGTCGATCTTCCGGCGCAGGGCGCTGACGTGGACCTCGACGACGTTCAGATCGCCCTCGTAGGCGGCGTCCCAGACGTGCTCCAGTATCTCCCGCTTGGGTACGACCTCCCCGGCCCGCCGGGCCAGGTGCACGAGGACCGCGAACTCGCGCGAGGTCAGCCTGGCTTCGGTACCGGCGCGCGTGCACCGCTGCCCGGCCGGGTCGATCACCAGGTCGCCGAACTCCATGACCTGCGGACTGCGGCGGCCGGTGCGCCGGATGAGGGCGCGCAGCCGGGCGACCAGGACCACGTACGAGAAGGGCTTGGAGAGGAAATCGTCCGCGCCGGTGTCGAGGGCCTCCGCCTCGTCGTACTCGCCGTCCTTGGCGGTGAGCATCAGGATCCCCGACTCGCAGCCGCTCGCGCGCAGCCGGGCGCAGACCCGGTAGCCGTTGAGCCCGGGCAGCATGATGTCGAGCACGATGGCGTCGTAGTCGTGCTCGGCGGCCAGCCACAGGCCCTGCGGGCCGTCGTGGGCGACGTCCACGGAGAAGCCCTCGGCCTGCAGACCCCGCTGCAGGGCAGCGGCGAGCCGCCGTTCGTCCTCGACCACCAGTACGCGCATGGGGACAAGGTTCTCAGGTCGCGTCGGCGGCTTGCTGAAGAGGTCTTCAGCCTGCTTCAGCGGGGCTTCAGCATCCGCCGCGCAGACTCTGCCGAGCCGGGCAGAGTGCCCGGAGAACGCGAGGAGCATGTCGATGACTCAGTCCAGTCCCCAGCCCCCCGAGCCGCCCGCGGGCCCGGGCGAGGCCAAGGCCGACGCGACCGCGGCCGGTACGGCGGCGGGTCGCCGTGGCCGGCTGGTCCGGCTGGCCCGTGAGGGGCGTACGCGATGGGTCGCCCTCGGGCTGGTCGTCCTGATCGGCGGCGGGGCGGTGGCGGTGGCGGCTGCCGAGCACGGCCACCGGGAGCACGTGCGGGGCGGCTTCGCCGCCAAGGTCCGTGAGCACGGCCGTGCGGGGAAGCCGGCGGACGGCCCGGCGGGACCGATGGGCCCGAAGCTGCGCAAGGGCGGCGAGCCCGAGGTCGTCGACGGCGACCGCGGTCTGCCGGGCCGTCCGCCGGGCGGCCGTGGTCCGGGAGGCCGGGCGGACGGGGCCGCCAAGGGCGCCCCGGTGCCGCTGCCCGCGCTGCCGGCGGCCCAGGCCGTCGAGAAGGCGACGGCCGCCGTGGAAGGCGGCAAGCTCGAAGCGCTGCGCGCCGTCGCGCAGCAGGGCGGCGGCAGCGCCTGGCTGGCCGTGGTCCTCGGTCCCGACGGGGTCCGGCATGCCGTGACCCTGGCCGGCGCCGACGGCACGGTCACCGGCAACACCGTCGTCGGGAAGGGACCGCTCGGTCTGCGCTGACCGGGCACCCCGGCCGCCCGTTCCGCCGCGGCGGGGCGGACGGCCGTACGCCGGTCCGTCAGACGGACGGACCGGCGGAGTCCAGCACGGCGAGGTCCTCGGCGGAGAGGCGCAGGGCGCCGGCGGCCACGTTGGCGGTGAGGTGGTCCGGGTTGCCGGTTCCCGGGATGGCCAGGACGTGCGGTCCGCGGTGCAGGGTCCAGGCCAGCCGGATCTCGGCGGGGCCCACCCCGTGGGCACGGGCCACGGCGACCACCGCCTCGTGTTCGGCGCCGCTCGCGCCCGCTTCGCGTCCCGTACCGGCGATCGAGTAGAACGGCACGAACGCCACGCCCTGCTCGCCGCAGGTGCGCAGGAACGCCTCCTGCTCGGGCCGGGCGCCGATCCCGTACAGGTTCTGCACGCAGACCACCGGCGCGATGGCCTGGGCTTCGGCGAGGTGTCCGGGCTGCACGTTGGACAGGCCGAGGTGGCGGATGAGTCCCGCCTCGCGCAGCTCGGCCAGTGCGCCGAAGCGCTCGGCGATCGAATCGGTCCCGACGATGCGCAGGTTGACCACGTCGAGGTGGTCGCGGCCGAGCTGGCGCAGGTTCTCCTCGACCTGGCCGCGCAGCTGCCCGGGGGTGGCGTGCGGCAGGAACTCCCCCGACAGGGCCCGGCCGGGGCCGACCTTCGTGGTGATGACGAGATCGTCCGGGTACGGCGCAAGGGCCTGGTTGATCAGTTCGTTGGCGGAGCGCAGCGGGGAGAAGTAGAAGGCGGCGGTGTCGATGTGGTTGACGCCGAGCTCGACGGCGCGGCGCAGCACGCCGATCGCGCGGCCGCGGTCGCTGGGGGCGGCGCCGGGGGCGAAAGCCGGGCCGTTCTGGGTCAGTCGCATCGCGCCGAAGCCGATGCGGTTCACTTCAAGGTCGCCGAGTTTCCAGGTGCCCGAGGCGGCCGCGGTGATCGTCCGAGAGGTCATGCCGGAATGATCTCCGCGCAGTAGGCTCGGGGCCATTGATTCGAGTATGTGTGAATCCAAGGGGTGGTCCCGCTGGCGGAGTTGGCGTTCTCGGCGGGCGATCTGGCCCAGATGCGGTTCTCCGTCTCGCCGTTGTGGGAGGTGGTGACCAGCTTCCGGCGGCTGCTGAACGACGGCGCCGTCTCGCCCGTGTACCGGCCGTGGGCGGAGCAGGTGAGGCCCCGGCTGACGGTCGCGGGGCTGGACCGCGGCTGGCTCGCGGAGCTGATCCCGCCCAAGGGGTACGTGCCCCACTTCCTCAACCCTGCGCCCGCCGGACCGGCCCCCGCGCTGGCGGCGGAGCTGGCCGGGGTCCTGGCCGCTCCGGCCGAACCGGTCCGCCGCAACCTCGACCACCTGCGCTACCACCAGGGCGCGCTGGGCCGCCGGGCACGGGCCCTGCACGCGGACCCGCAGGCCCGGCTGCCCCGGCTGGCGGAGGAGATCGAGGCGTACTGGAAGCTGGCGCTCGCCCCGTACTGGGCACGGATCCGCTCGGTGCTCGATGCCGATGTCTTCCACCGGGCCCGGCAGGCCGCCGAGCAGGGCGCGGGCCAGGTCATCAACGAGCTGCACAGTGCGGTGCAGTGGGACGACAACGCCCTGCGCCTGGTGCGCAGGACCCGGCCCCTGTCCCGGGAGACGGCGGGCCGGGGACTGCTGCTGGTTCCCTCGGCCTTCCTCGGGCCGGGCCTGCTGACCCGGATGACGCCGCCGGATCCGCCGCAGCTCGCGTATCCGGCGCGCGGGGTGGGTGCGCTGTGGACGTCGCGGCCGCCGGCCGGGAAGGCCGAGGCCCTCGCCGCCGTGCTCGGCCGTTCGCGGACCCTGCTGCTGACGGAGCTCGAGGCGCCCGCTTCCACCACCGAGCTGGCCCGGCGTACGGGGCTCTCGGCGGCCGGGGTGTCCCGGAACCTGACTGCGTTGCGCGACGCGGGCCTGGTCAGCGCGCACAGGGCGGGCCGCTCGGTGCTGTACGCGCGCACCGCGGTCGCCGAGACCCTCCTCGACGCCTCCGCCTAGAACGGCTTGGTGGGGAGGTACTTGCCGTCGAGGGTGATGACGGCGCGCTCGCCGCCTTCCGGGTCCGCGACCTTCCTGACGTCCAGCTTGAAGTTGATCGCGCTGATGATGCCGTCGCCGAACTGCTCGTGGACCAGGGCCTTGAGGGTGGTGCCGTACACCTGGAGCATCTCGTGGAAGCGGTAGATGGTCGGGTCGGTGGGGATGCCGCCCGGGATCGAGCCCCGGGTGGGGATCGTCTGCAGGAGCAGCGCGGCCTCGGCGTCGAGGCCGAGCATCTCGGCGACGGCCCCCGCGGAGGCGGCCGGCAGCGGGTGCTGGCCCAGCACCGCGGCGGTGACGAAGGCGACCGACAGGCCGGCCGCGTCGGCGATCTGCTGCCAGGTGAGGTCCTTGCGGATCTTGGCCTCGACGGCGGCGTCGGCCAGGGCCTGACGGGCGGAGGGGTCGAACTGGGCGTGGATCACGGGAAGTTCCCTTTCAGGGGTGGAGTGGGCGGGGAGGGGCGGATCAGGCCGCGGGGGCGGCGGACCGGCCGGTGGCGGGGTCGATCCGCTCGACCGTGCCGGTGGGGATGTCGTAGACCCAGCCGTGCAGGGTGACGGCGTCCGCGGCCAGAGCGCGGGCGACGGCGGGGTGCGTGGCGAGATGTGCGAGCTGGAGGGCGACGTTGTTCCGGACCAGCACGCCGACCTCGCCCCGGGGGGCCCCGGTGGGCGCCGCGTGACGCAGCCACCGGGCGACGGCGGGCAGCTCCGTGAGGTCCTGGCCCGCGGCGAGTGCGGTCATCGCGCCGCAGGCGGAGTGTCCGCAGATCACGATGTCGCGGACGCCCAGGACGGCGAGCGCGTACTCGATGCCGGCCGCCACGCCGTCGGCGCCGTCAGTCCGGCCGCCGTCCGCGTGGGCCGGTACGAGGTTGCCGGCGGTCCGGATGACGAACAGCTCGCCCGGCTCCCGCTGGGTGATCAGCTCCGGGACGACACGGGCGTCGGAGCAGCTGATGAAGAGCGTGTGCGGCCGGTGGGTGGTCGCCAGGCGGGCGAAGAGCTCCGCCTTGGCCGGGAAAACGTCCTGCTGAAAGTGCGCGACGCCCTCGGCGAGGTCTTGCACGGTCACTCCCTTCGGTGGTGTCCGCCCTGGTCGGGCTGACGAGTTCCACCCTGCATGACCTGTACCTATAGTGTCCAAGACGCACAATTCATGATCGTTATTGGTTCCATCTATACTTGCGCTCATGCCTCCGGAACTGCGCCATCTCCGCTATCTGCTGGCCGTGGCCGAGCACGGCAGCTTCACCCGCGCCGCCGAGGAGCTGCACGTCTCGCAGCCCACGCTCTCGCAGCAGATCAGGCAGCTGGAGCGGACCGTGGGGGTCCAGCTCCTGGACCGTACGGGGCGCGCCGTACGCCTGACCGACGCGGGCGCGGCCTTCCTCCCGTACGCGCGCCGCGCACTCCAGGACCTGGCCGCAGCCGAGCGGGCCGTCCTGGACGTGGCGGACCTCTCCCGCGGCAGTCTGCGCCTCGCCATGACGCCGACCTTCACCGCGTACCTGCTGGGCCCGCTGGCCGCGGAACTGCACGCCCGGCACCCGGGCATCACCCTGAACGTCAAGGAGATGACGCAGAGTCGGCTGGAGTCCGCTCTGCTGGCCGATGCCGTCGACCTGGGGATCGCCTTCCAGGGCCCGCACCTGCCCGGCGTCGGCGCCACCGATCTGTTCACCGAGTCGCTCTGCCTGGTGGTCGGCGCCGCCCACCCGCACGCCGGCCGTACCGAGCCCCTTCCGCCGTCCGAACTCGCCGCGTGCCCACTGGCGTTGCTCAGCGGCGACTTCGCGACGCGGGCCCACATCGACGCGTACTTCCACCGGCACCGCATCGAACCGCCGATCGCGGTGGAGGCCAACTCCATCAGCGCCCTCACCGAGATCGTCCGGCGCACCGGGCTCGCCACGGTGCTCCCCGACGCCGTCACCCGCGACCACACCCCGCTGCACCCCGTCCCCCTCGCCCCCGCCCTCCCGGCGCGGACCGTGGTCCTCCTGCGCCGGGAGAGCGCGTACGAGAGCGCCGCCGCCCGCGCCTTCGCCTCGCTCGCCCGGCAGTGGGCCGACGGCTGAAACCCGCGGTCAGGCCGCGAACACCAGCGCCACTTCGGCGGCGTACGCCTGCAGCAGGGGTTCCCGGGCGGCCGGGTCCGCGGCGGCGCCGGGCAGCAGGCGGCGGGCCTCGTCCTCGGTGGCGTGGCTGAGCAGCCAGGCGCGGGCCCACACCGGGTCGGCGGACCGGTCGGCGCTGCGGATGCGCGCCTCCGCGGCGGCGTAGGCGGCGCCGGGCACCCGGGCGGCGATGACCGGGAAGACGTGCCGCTCCTCGGCTTCGATGTGCTCGGCCAGCAGGTCCCGCTGGTCGGCGAGGAGCCCGGCCAACCGCCGGGCGTGCCGGCCGGGTTCCGCGGCGAAGCGGTCCGCGGCCGCGTCGCAGGCGGCCTGGAGCGCATCGAGGGCCTCGTGGTCGTGGAGGAAGCGGACGATGCCGGCCACCGCGTCGGCCGCGTCGGGTACGGCGTCCAGGACCACCGGCCACAGGATCTCGTCCTCGCCGCGGTGGTGACCGCGTACGACGGAGTGGTAGCGGTGCACGTACCGGGCGACGGCCTCCGCCCGCGCGGATCCGGCCGGTTCCGCGGCCGCGGCAAGAGCGGCGAGCAGCCGGGCGAGGCGCTCGATGTCGGCCAGGATGGCGCGGTGGGCGAGCCGGATACCGGTGAGATCCGCAGCCGCCGCAGGGTCGTGCCGCCTCGCGCGGGCGTCGTGTTCGCTGTCCATGCGCACGACTGTGCGCGCTCCCCCTCTGCGTCCGGTCAACGTTCGATGAACGCCGCCCGTCCGCTGCGCCATAAGCTCGGGGATCCGTGCACGCACCACCTCGGGAGCACCCACCATGCCGCCCACCGGTCCGCAGTCCGTCGACCGCGCGCTGGCGATCCTCGACGCCGTCGCCGACGCGGCCGGGCCCGTCAGCGCCAAGGCGCTGGCACGCCGGACGGAGTGTTCCCTGTCCACCGCCTACCACCTGCTGGCGCCGCTGACCGAACGCGGGTACCTCGTCCGCACCGCGCAGGGGTACGTGCTGGGACCGCACATTCCCGGGCTGCAGCGGAGCCTCCTGCGGCAGCTGGAGCCCGCGCCGCGCATGGCCGATCTGCTGACCCGGCTGCGCCGCGCCACCGGCGCCGAGGCGTACCACACCGCCTACCGGGGCGGCCTGATCACCATCGTCGACACCACAGCCCCCGTCACGGACGCGGCGAACCCGTTCACCCCCGGGCGGGAGACCCGGGCGCACGCCACCGCGCACGGCAAGGCACTGCTCGCCGAGCTGCCCCGGCCGCTGCGGCGGCGGTACCTGGCCGCGCACGGAATGGCCCGCCTGACCGGGGCCACCATCACCAGTGCCGAACTGCTGGAGGCGGAGCTGTCCCGGGTCCGGGGGCAGGGCTTCGCGCTGTCCGTCGGGGAGGCCGATCCCTTCTACACCTGCCTGGCCGTCGCCCTGCCCCGCGGGCGCGCGGACGAAGGCGAGGCGGTGCACGCCCTGTCGGTGTCGCTGCCGACCGAGGAGTTCCGGCGGCGCCCGCAGCAGGTCCGCACCGCGCTCGCGCAGGCTGCCGCGGACTGCGCCTAAGGGCTGTCCCGTAATCCCCGGCGGATCAGCGCACGGCGTCAGATGCGGTGCATCGCAAGGCGGAGGGGCGTCCGCATAGGCGTATGCGGACGTTCCGACAACGCGGCGAGGCGCCGTAGCTGTCGTCGTGCGCCCGCCGGGGATTGCGGGACAGCCCTTAGCCGCCCGGCGCGCGGGTTTTCCGACCCTGCCGGAAATGCGGCGCGCTGGGGATGCGCGGCCCGCGGCGGCCTGCCAGGCTGGTCGGCATGATCTTCATCGCCGTCAGGTTCGACGTCCGTCCGGAGCACAGCGACAACTGGCTCACCCTCGTCGACGACTTCACCCGGGCCACCCGCAACGAACCGGGCAACCTCTTCTACGACTGGTCGCGCAGCGTCGAGGACCCCAACAGGTACACGCTCCTGGAAGCCTTCACCGACGCCGAGGCGGGCGCCGCCCACGTAGCGTCCGACCACTTCAAGGCCGGTATGGAGACCCTCGCGGGCGCCATCGCCGGCACGCCGGAGATCATCCACGTCGAGGTGCCCGGCCAGGGCTGGAGCGCCATGGCCGAGCTGTCTCCCCGCGACTGAACCGCGCCGGCCGGCCCGGCTGCTAGGAGGAGAGCCCCAGCAGCCGGGCGGCTGCCTCGCGCATCTCGACCTTGCGGATCTTCCCGGTCACGGTCATCGGGAACTCGTCCACGACGTGCACGTACCGCGGGATCTTGAAATGGGCCAGCCGTCCCTCGCAGAAGGCGCGGACGGCGGCCGCGGTCAGCGGCTGCGCGGCTGCGCGCATCCGCACCCACGCCATCAGCTCCTCCCCGTACTTGGGGTCGGGGACACCGATGACCTGGACGTCCAGGACGTCCGGATGGGCGTGGAGGAACTCCTCGATCTCCCGCGGGTACACGTTCTCCCCGCCGCGGATCACCATGTCCTTGATACGGCCGGTGATGCTCAGATAGCCGTCCTCGTCCATCACCGCCAGGTCGCCGGTGTGCATCCAGCGCGCCGCGTCGACGGCCTCGGCGGTGCGCTCCGGCTCGCCCCAGTAGCCGAGCATCACCGAGTAGCCACGGGCGCAGAGCTCCCCCGGCTCGCCGCGGGGCACGGTCCGCCCCGACTGCGGATCGACCACCTTGACCTCCAGGTGGGGCCCGACGCGGCCGACGGTGGACACCCGGCGCTCGACGGAGTCGTCGGCACGGGTCTGCGTCGACACCGGCGAGGTCTCCGTCATCCCGTAGCAGATGGACACCTCGCGCATGCCCATCCGGTCGATGACCTCCTTCATGACCTCGACCGGGCAGGGCGAGCCCGCCATGATCCCCGTGCGCAGGCTGGACAGGTCGTACGCGTCGAAGCCGGGTGCGGCCAGCTCGGCGATGAACATCGTGGGGACCCCGTACAGGGAGGTGCAGGACTCCGCTTCGACCGCGGCGAGGGTCGCCTCCGGGTCGAACGACGGCGCCGGGATCACCATCGCCGCGCCGTGGCTGGTGCAGGCGAGGTTTCCCATGACCATGCCGAAGCAGTGGTAGAACGGCACCGGAATGCAGACCCGGTCCTGCTCGGTGTAGTGGCACAGCTCGCCCACGAAGAAGCCGTTGTTGAGGATGTTGTGGTGCGACAGGGTCGCACCCTTGGGGAAGCCGGTGGTCCCCGAGGTGTACTGGATGTTGACCGGATCATCCGGGCTCAACTCGGCTCCGGCGCGGACGAGATCGGCCGGATCGCCCCGGCGGCCCCGGTCGAGCAGGGCCGTCCACCGCGGCCCGTCCAGGAGGACCGTGAACTCCAGCTCCGGGCAGTGCGGGCCCACCTCCTCGATCATCCCGGCGTAGTCGGATGTCTTGAAGCGCTCCGCCGCGACGAGCAGCCGGATACCGGACTGCCTCAGGACGTACTCCAGCTCGTGCGAGCGGTAAGCCGGGTTGACGGTGACGAGGATGGCGCCGATCTTCGCGGTGGCGTACTGCACGAGCGTCCACTCGGCGCGGTTCGGCGCCCAGATGCCGACCCGGTCCCCCTTCGCGATGCCCAGGTCCAGCAGGCCCAGTGCGAGGGCGTCGACGTCGGCGGCGAGCTCCGCGTACGTCCACCTACGCCCGGCGGCGAGGTCGACGAGGGCGTCGCGGTCGGGGAACCGGCGGACGGTGCGGTCCAGGTTCTCGCCGATCGTGTCGCCCAGCAGCGGCACTTCGAAGACCCCTGATGCGTAACTCGACGACGCGGTGCTCGACGCGGCAGACACACGTACCTCCTGAACTCGGTGGCGGGGCGGGGCCCGGCGGGCCGGCGCCTCCTCATGATCCTCTCCGTTCGGCCTTCAGCGCAGGCAGCCCACGATCCTGACGGAGATCTCCGCGCTGCCGGTGAGTCCGGCCGCCGGATCGGTGGCGCTGAACACGAGCTTGTACGATCCGTCCGGCAGCAGGGGCACGAGGAAGCGGCCCGACGCGCCCGCGCCCAGGGTCATCGGCCCGTTCGGCCCGTTGATCCGCCAGCTCGTGTACTGCGGGTCGGTGACGGTTTCGTTGCCCGGGCGGGTCCGGGCCGTCCCGGCGAACGACTCCTCGCAACCGCGCCGCAGTTGGCCTCCGGCACCGGGCTGCTGGATGCTCACCGCCGGGGCCTGCGGCTGCTGCCGGGTCGGCGAACTGCTCTGCGACGGGGTGGCCGGCCGGCTGGGACGGCCCGTCGTCGGGGTTCCCGGGCTGTTGGGGCTGCCGGGCGTGGGAGACGTACCGGGCGGGGCGGCCGGGCTCGTCGTGGGCGGGGCGCCGGTGACCGGGGTGGAGTCCGAGGGCGATGCGGAGCCCGTGTCACCCGTCGCGCCCGGCAGCGGGTCGAGTGCGTGCGGAAGTTCGGGCCGGGTGACGGCGGGTGGCGCGGGGGCCTTGGCCGGCTCGGTGGGCTTGGCGTCGATCTTCGCGCAGACTGCGCCGGCCACCAGCTCCTGGCTGTCCGGCACCGGCGAGACGTGCAGCTCCTGGTCGTCCGGGCCGCGGCGGTGCGTGTCGAAGTAGCCGTTGCCGGTGAGCGTCTCGCGGTCGCTGTGCTCGGTCCAGACCGAGTTCTGGTAGACGGCACCGGCCTTCTGCTGGTTCCGGCCGGTGACGTGCCAGGCCTTCACCTTGGCGCCCGTGGTCTCACCGGCCGCCGTCGGCGCGTGGGTCGGCGCGTACAGCCAGCCGTCGCCGGGGGTGGCACTACTGCCACCTCGGATGCGGATGGCAGGGATATCGAGGACACGGGGGCCTGCGCGGGACGATCGGGGGGACCTGCCGGACCCCAGGGGGAGTTCAGACATGCACGTGTTCAAGAAGCCTGCCCGATGGCTCGCGGCCGCCGCCTGCGGCCTGCTCGCCGCCGCCGTCCTGCCCGTCGGCCACGCGAGCGCCGCGCCCGCCGGGGCGGGCGGCGGGGCTCCGGGCGGCGGGAGCCCGCGGATACCCGGGCGGTACCTGCACCAGCAGCTCGACTGGCAGCCCTGTACGGGCGGTTCGCTGGAGTGCGCCTCGATGTCGGTGCCGCGGGACTGGTACCACCCGGATTCCGGGCCGAGCCTGACGATCGCAGTCTCCCGGCACCGCGCGGCCGATCCGGCGAGGCGCCGGGGCGTGCTCATGATGGCGGCCGGCGGACCCGGGGCCTCGGGGCTCCCCCGGCCGGCCCGGCTCGCCTCGTACAGCCCGAAGCTGGCGGACGCGTACGACATCGTCGGCTTCGACCAGCGCGGTGTGGGCGCGAGTACGAAGGTGGTCTGCGCGGACCAGGACGCGGTCGACGCCATGTTCGGCGGCGTCGCCGATCTGCGCGACCGGTCGGCGGCCGCCGTCCGGCGGACCTTCGACCGCGCCCGGGACTTCGTACGGGACTGCGAGCGCAACTCGGGCGGACTGCTGCCGTACATCACCACCGATCAGGCCGTGCACGACATGGACCTGTACCGGGCGCTGCTCGGGGAGGAGAAGATCTCGTACTACGGGCCCTCGTACGCCACCTTCCTCGGGGCGTACTACGCGACCGAGTTCCCCCGCCGCGTGGAACGGGCCGTCCTCGACAGCAACACCGACTTCACCGGGGACTGGCAGTCCTTCCTGACGGGGCAGCCGATGAGTTTCCAGCGCCGGTTCGAGCAGGACTTCCTGCCGTGGCTCGCGAAGAACGACGCCACCTACCACCAGGGGCGGACCCCCGAGGAGGCGCAGGCCTCGTACGAGCGGCTGCGGGCCGCGCTGCACGACCGGCCGCTCGACGTCGAGGGGACCGTCATCACGCCCAACCACCTCGACGCGGCGGCCACGAAGTCCCTGTACAACGCCGACCAGTTCGCGGACCTCGCCTCGCTCCTCGGCTTCCTGGAGCATCCGGAGCAGGCGCCGGCGGAGACGAGGGGGGCCGTCGCCGGGCGGCTGAAGCACCTCATGGGCGCCGACTTCGTCGCCGACTACTTCGCAGTCACCTGCGGCGACACCCCGTGGAACCGCGACAGCCGGTACTGGGTGCGGGAGAGCGCCGAGGCCACGCGTGCCCACCCCCTGGCCGGTGCACGGGAGTTGACGTACGCGGCGGTCTGCGCGAACTGGCCGCGCTCCAAGGCTCCGCGCATCAAGGTCACCGGCGAGGGGCTGCCGCCGGTGCTGATGCTCAACTCGAAGAACGACCCGGCGACGTACTACGAGGCCGCCGTACGCGCCCACCGGGGGCTGGCGGGATCGCGCCTGGTCACCGTCGAGGGCGGCGACCACGGGCAGTTCCAGAACCGCAACGCGTGCGTCGACGCCCACGTCGAGGGCTACCTGCTGGACGGCACCCTGCCGTCCGACGGCACCACGTGCCCGGCGGCGCGGGGATGATCCCGAGCAGCCGGGTACGGCGGCGCCGTCACTCCTCGATGGCGCCGCCGGTCCGGCGCAGGTGCCGGCGGAAGGTGTACGAGGGGTCGGCCTCGCGCAGGACCAGGTAGTCCGCGAACGCCGTCTGGCTGCGCAGGGTGTCGCCCGAGCGGATCCGGCGGGCCTGCTCGCGCTCGGTCTCCCGGATCCGGAGCGCGGTGTCCAGCACCTCCTCCACCCGGTCCGCGGCGACGAACAGCACGCCGTCGGCGTCGCCGAAGACGAAGTCCCAGCCGCCCACCAGATGCGGCCCGAACCGGGCGGTGACCAGCGCCTCGGGCTCGCGTTCGTCCAGCCGTACGGGCCCGGCCGGGTAGCTGCCGTAGCTGAACACGGGCAGGCCGATCTCGGCCAGCTCGGGCGTGTCACGGTGCAGCCCCCACACCACGAGGCCCGCCACGCCCGCCGTCTCGGCCTCGAGCACGGCGAGATCACCCACGCAGGCCTCGTCCGAGCGTCCGCCGTTGTCGATGACCAGGACGTCGCCCGGCTCGGCGGAACCGTACGCTTCCAGGAACACGTCGACACTGCCGTAGTGGCGTACGGGCAGCGCGCGTCCCGCGACCCGGTGCTCCGGCAGCACCGCGCGGATGCCGGGCGGTGCCACGCGCAGCGGCACGCCCGTACGGACGCAGGCATCGGCCACGAGCGGCGTGGACAGGTCGGTGAAGGCCTTCAGCATGCCGTCTCCCCTTCTCTCCCGGATTCCCGGATCCTCCGAACGGACGGCTCGGGTCAGCCACCACCCCCATGGTGCCTTCCCGGCCGCCCGGGAGCGGCGTCACGGGATGCCGGCGTCAGGGGATGTCGGTGTCCGAGGGCTCCGCCTCGTAGGTGTGCGGCTCGTCGCCCTGCCAATCCACGAGGGCCGAGCCGCCGAGGACCACGTCGTCGGGATCGGGTACGCCGGCCCCGCGCAGGAGCTCGATCACGTCGGCGTCGTTGAAGGCCGTGCCGAGGACCGTGTCCTGCCCGTCGGCGCGCAGGGAGACCCGGCGGCCGCCGGCCGGGGCGATCGGGTGGACGAGGATCGGCGCGTGGTGCATGGGCCAAGCCTCCGCCGGGACGGGCGGGGCCGCATCCGGACGACGCGGCCCCGTCCGCCGTCCCGGCACTAGAAGTCCGCGGTGACCGGCAGGGCGCGCAGGGCGTGGAAGCGGAACGTGCTCGCCCAGGGGAGCTCCGCCACGGGACGGGCCGGACGGAGACCGGGCAGCCGGTCGAGGAGCGCGCCCAGCGCGAGGCTGATCTGCAGGCGGGCCAGCGGCGCGCCGAGGCAGTAGTGCAGCCCGTGGCCGAGCGCGAGGTGGGCCTTGTCCTCCCGGCCGATGTCGAAGCGGTCGGGGTCCGGGTAGCGGGCCGGGTCGCGGTGTGCCGAGGCCAGACAGAACAGGACCGTGTCACCGGCCGGGATGCGGACGCCGCCGATCTCCACCGGCTCGGTCGGGAAGCGGCGGACCGCCGTCTGGCTGGGGCCTGCGTACCGCAGGAGCTCTTCGACGGCTTCGGGGAGCCGGGCGGGTTCGGCGCGCAGGGCGGCGAGCTGGTCCGGGTGGGTGAGCAGGGTGAGGACCCCGCCGGAGATGACGTGCTGGACGGTCTCGCTGCCGGCCATCAGGATCAGGAAGGCGAGCGAGACCAGCTCGTCCTCGGTGAGCCGGTCCTCCTCGTCGCGCGCCGCGATCAGGCTCGACAGCATGTCGTCGCCGGGACGGGCGCGTCGCTGCGCCACCAGGTCGACGAGGAACCGGTGGACGTGGCCGATGGCCGCCACCAGCTCCTCCTTCGAGCGCGGGGCGAGCATGGTGGCGATCCAGTCGGAGAACCGGTCCTGGTCGGGGGCGGGTACGTGCAGCAGCGCGCCAATGGTCCGCAGCGGCAGCGGCTTGGCGAACTCGGCGACCAGGTCCGCCGCGCCGCAGCGGGCGATCCGGTCGGCGAGCCGGGCGGTCAGCTCGTCGACGGAGTCCTGGATGCCGGCCCGGAGCAGCTCGACGTGCCGGGCGGTGAAGCCCTTCGACACGAGGCGGCGCAGCCGCAGGTGGTCCTCCGGGTCGATGTTGAGGAGGTTGCTGTCGAGGGCCTGCGGGAGGGAGAAGCCGCTGAATCCCGTAGTCGAATGGCGCTTGTTGACGGAGAGGCGCGGGTCGGCGAGCCCGGCCCGTACGTCCGACGCGTGGGTGACCAGCCAGACCGGGGAGCCGTCGGGCAGCGCGACGCGGTGCACCGGCCCGGCGGCACGCAGGCGCGCGTAGACGGCGTGGGGGTCGCGGGCGAACGACGCGTCGAACGGGCACGGGAGGGGTGGCGTGGTGGTGGTTGCTGCGTTCGGGGTCACGTGCGGGGTCATGCCTCGTCCTCGTTCTCGTCTGCTGCCGGTGGGTGGTGCCGGAGCCCGGTGTCGGCGGCCTGTGTCGGCGGCCGGTCTGTGTCGGTGCCGGTGTGGTGCGCGCCGGAGGTCACTCCGCGCCGATGCGGCCGCCGAGCCACTCCATCGCGGGCGGGATCTCCCGCCTCCACGTGTTGAAGCCGTGCCCACCGTGGTCGAGGGTGATCGACGAGACGCGCGCCGGCGCCTTCACCTTCTCGATGAACTTCTGCGTCGGCTTGTAGTTCCCCTCGCCCTGCTGAGAGGTCGCCACCAGGAAGGAAGACTTGCCCTGCGGCAGGTTGTCCAGGCTCCACAGCAGGTCGGATCGTTTCTCCTCGGCAGTGTTCCCATGGAAGAGATCGCCGGAGTCCTCGTCTATCTCCGGCTTGTAGTCCGCCGACAGACCCACCCCGGCCGCATAGTGCTCCGGGTGCTCCAAGGCGACCTTCAGTGCACAGTAACCCCCGGTGGAATCCCCCATGATGGCCCAGTTCGAGGGCGAGGTGCCGACGCGATAGGCGCCGGAGATCGCCTTGGGCAGGTCCGTGCCGAAGAAGGTCTCGCTGAGCGGGCCGCCCGGCACGTCGATGCACTGCGTGTTGCGGGTCGGTACGACCGAGGGCTGCATCATGACCATGATCATCGGCGGCATCTTCTTCTGCTTGGCGAGCTTCCACGCCGTCTTCGGGTAGTCCAACCCCTTGAGCAGGTTCTCCGCCATCCCCGGGAATCCGGTGAGCACGACGGTGGCCGGGAACTTCCTGTTCTCGTTCCCCTTCTGGAAGTACTCCGGCGGCAGGTACACGTACGCCTGGACGGCGGCCTTGGACCGCTCGCCGTGCACCGTGACCTTCTCGATCTCGCCGCCGACGTGCGGTGTTCCGCCGCCCGGCACGTCCGTCGGCTGCCGGCCGAGGACCCGCACCCCCGAGCCCGCGGGCGCGTCGCCCATGGAGGGCATCGCCCGTTCCATGCCGGCCAGATCCGCCCAGGAACCGTAGAGCAGGAAGGTCCGGTTGGCCGTGAGGCCGATCGAGGCGAGCAGCAGCACCTGCAGCGTCAGCACCACACCGACCCGGCCCCACACCGGCCGTCGGCCCCGGCGGCCGAGGCGCGGCCACAGCCACACGGCGGCTGCGAAGGCCAGCGCCGTGGCGAGCAGGACGACGATGAGGAGCGTGGCGCTTGTCAGACTCACGAAACAGGGGAACTCTCTGCGTGGTGTCGCCACGGACCGGCCGGTCCGGCGGCGCCGCCGGTGCGTGCGCACAGGAGTAGAGAGCAACGGGAGCCGATCCGTTCCACACCGTTTTCCGGACCGGAGCCATCCAGCCAATCTGTTGACATGGGCCTGACATTTCAAGGTCCCTGTGGGACCTTCCCCGGCGTGTCTCGAAAGCTCTCTCCCCCGGCCATGACGGAAACCGCCCCCGACGGCCGGGTGCACGTCGGCGAGGCCCCCCAGGGCCCCGCTTCACACCCCACGAGGACGTGGCGAAGAGGAGCGACAGGATGAAGATCTCGACATGGCCGGGCGCTGCCGTACTGGCGGCAGCGGTGATCGTCGGCGGAGCGACGTCGGCGACGGCTCTCGGCCCCACGGCCGATCAGCGGGTCGACGGCGTCATCGTCGTCGCCGGCAACACCTGTACGTGGACCAACGCGCACACCAGCGCCGACCCCCCGAGCGCACTGAGCGTCGACCGCACCACCATCAACACGCCGGGCGGCAACCTCGGTTGCAGCGGCAGCATCACGGCGAGCCTCAACAACAATCCGGCGTTCACCTTCGACGACACCGCCGGCACCGCCAAGGCCGACGCCATCGACATCACGGGCAAGCAGAGCTTCATATCGTGCCGTTACAAGGCCACGAACATCACGTGGAACCGCGACGGAACCACCCGCAAGTACGTCAACCAGGCCTTCACCGCGACCAAGACCTCGGGCAGCTTCCTCTGCCCCGGCTCGGTCACGACGGCGGCCGGGGACGCCTCGATGCTCTTCCACTGAGCCGCATCCGCCGCAGCCCCGCCCGGGGCTGCGGCACACCGGTTTCGAGGTCGGGTCAGGGCCGGATCTCGAGGGTGCAGCACTTGACGCTGCCGCCGCCCTTGAGGAGTTCGGACAGGTCCATGCCGATGGGGTGGAAGCCGCGCTCGCGCAGCATCCCGGCCAGCCCTTCGGCCGCCTCGGGGAGCACCACGTTCAGGCCGTCGCTGACGGCGTTCAGCCCGAACACGGCGGCATCCTCGGCGGATACGGGCAGTGCGTCGGGGAACAGCGTCTCCAGCAGGGCGCGGCTGGCGGGGGCGAAGGCCTCCGGGTGGTACATGATCTCGTCGCCGTCGAGGACGGCGAGCGCCGTGTCGAGGTGGTAGTAGCGCGGGTCGACCAGCTCCAGGCTGATGACGGGCCGGCCGAAGAACGCCTCCGCCTCCCGGTGGCTGCGCTCGTCGCTCCGGAAGCCGTGGCCGGCCAGGACGGAGCTGCCGGTGACCAGGAAGTCTCCCTCCCCCTCGTTGACGTACTCGGGGTCGTGCAGCTCGGTGAAGCCGTTCTCGCGGAACCAGTCCAGGTACGCCGGCCCCTCGGGGATGCGCTCGGCGTTGCGGAAGCGGGCGCCGAGGACGCGGCCGTCGACGACGGTGGCCCCGTTGGCGGCGTACACCATGTCGGGCAGGCCCGGCACCGGGTCGATCAGCTCGACGGTGTGGCCGAGCTCGCGGTACGTCTCGCGCAGCCGCTCCCACTGGAGGACGGCGAGGCCGGCGTCGACCGGCTTCTGCGGGTCCATCCAGGGGTTGATCGCGTACACCACCTCGAAGTGGGAGGGGCGGCACATCAGGTACCGGCGCAGGCGCTGTTCGCGCGGCCGGACGGACGGCGTCGGGGCAGAGGAGGTCATGGTCGCTCCCGGGCGGGGGCCACGGTGGTGGCCGCTGTGAGGGGTCATTCCGCGCAGCAGCCTGCGCGCCCCGGACCAACGCGGCATGAAGCCGACGCGTCCGCCGGGGGGCCTCCTGAAAGAGCCCGGTAGCGGCAGAGGCCCCACCGGAAAACCGGTGGGACCTCTGTGCGACGGCTGTCACGAAAACGGGGTGTCAGGCAGCCCCTCAGCCGAGGAGGGAATCACGCAGCCAACCCGGTTCGACGCCGGACAAACGCAGACGCACGTTTTCCGCCATCGGATGGTTCAGGCGCCGGAGGGACGAGACGAGACATTCCAGAGTCCGCGCGTCCGAGAGGTCGCACGCGAGCAGCGCCTCTTCGATCGGCCCTGCCGCCTGCGACACCCCTGCCGAGGAGAGGGTGATCGCGGCCATGCACAGGTCCGGATCGCCCGCCGCGAGCGCCGCCATGAGCGACGGAACCCCGACATCACTCCCCAGGTAGGTCAGAGCCGAAGCCGACATCCGCCGCAGGCCCTGGTCCTCGGCCTTGCGGTACACGTCCTCCATTGGTTCGACCATCAGTGAGCCGAATCTGCCGAGCCGCTCGAAGACCAGGGAGCGCGCCTCCTCA
This sequence comes from Streptomyces katrae, assembly GCF_000717655.1. Taxonomy (GTDB): domain Bacteria; phylum Actinomycetota; class Actinomycetes; order Streptomycetales; family Streptomycetaceae; genus Streptomyces; species Streptomyces katrae_B. The sequence continues at coordinate 265,939 of NZ_JNZY01000010.1, read as the reverse complement.
TCCGTCTCGAACAAGGCTGCCACCTGTGCGGCGATCGCCGATGAGCAGACCGCCAGCGCCTCGACCGCACCGACCCGGGTTGCCAGGTCCGGCGAAGCCAGGCCGGCCAGCGCACCCTCGACGTTCTCGGAAAGTTCCATCACCGCACCCTCGTGACCGTGTAGGTGAAGTCCCCGCTGAATTGGGAACCGCCGGGCATCGTGAAGATCGAACTGTTGCCCGGGTTCATGACAGGCCTGACATCGTGAACAAATGCGGCCTCCTGACTGAACTGGACCACATAGTTCTGCCGGTCCCCGAAAACGCCCACTCTACCCAGCTGCCCTTGCGACGCATCTCGCCCGAGGGTGGTGACGAACATGTCGCCGGCACCGGTGGCCATGAATTCGTTCGCACCCTGGCCGAACTGGACGCTCCGGACGGCTATCGTCTGGCCGACGGCCATTCCCTCTGCGTCCACGCCTGCGATGCCCCGGGCTCCGCGAGCGTCGGTGAAGTGGGAGAAGATGTCCCCGCCACCGCTGGGGGTACAGGTGTTGTGCACCAGGATCCAGGCGGAGCCGACCTTGACGTGATAGGTGTGAAGGTTCGCGACGGTGAAGTTGTAGGTCTTGACGTACTGGGTGTAAGCCCTGTTGCCCACGACGTGGACCAGTTCACCCGCGTCGGTCAGAAGCGTCGCGCCGGGCTTCAGGTCTCCCGCGATGACCCACGCCTTCTCGGACGGGGACCAGAACGGGTGCTCGCGCGTCGCGACCAACTCGTCGACTCCCGACGACGATGCGACCGACAGGGAATTGAGCTCCTTCAAGCCCTCCGTACGGATCAGATCGGTTACCTTCTGGGCTCCCGTTTCGCCGCTCCGGGGGTCTGTGGCCAAGACCTCGTCGCCTACCTGGATGTCCTCGATCTTCTTCTCGGAACCGTCGGCCATGCGGACGAGCGTGCCGGCGAGGAAGCACTGGCCGGTCGCTCTGCCCCGGCCGCCGAGGCCTGCACCCGGTTCACGGTGGGAGAACATCGACCCCAGGAATCCGGGAACCTGATACCAGTCGCTGGAGGTGTCGATTCCCTGCTCCTGCAGCCACTCCTCGTAGTCGCCCCCGTAGTCACAGCCGGGAGCGCCCGCACCGCCGTTCCAGCAGTCGCCGTCGGCTATCCAGCCGAACATGGACGAGGCGTGGGCGGCGTTCGCAAAGATTCCGTAGAAGGCTTCGCTGACCGGGTTGGACCAGCTGAAGTCGGGCTTCTTCGGAGGCTTCGGAGAAGTGGGCTTGCTGGTGTGGGAACCCCCGGAACTTCCGGTACCCCAGGAACTGCCCTTCTTGCAGGTGAAGTCCGCGCACCCATAGTGCTTGTAGCGGACATAGTCGTCCGACACGGTTCCGCCGACGGATTCCACGATGGTCTCGTAGCGGTTGCCGTAGGCGTACGGGTCATTGCCGTTGTGGCACTTGTACATGCCACTGGCGCACTCTTCGAGCTGCTTGCCGGTGGGGTCCCAGAACGTGACGGGATTCTGGTTGGCGTAGGTGTAGCCGTGGAGCTGCTGCGAGTCCTTCAGGTCCATGATCGGGTCGACGGAGATGAAGCGACCGATCAGGGGGTCGTACTCGCGGGCGCCGATGTGCGTGAGTCCGCTGTCCGCGTCCTTGGTACCGCCGACGAAGCCCCGCTCACCCGACCAGCCCGTGGGCTTGGCCCCTCGCGCCTCGCCGAAGAGTCCCGTCTTGCGCCGCGTCACGGTCTGCGCCGCATCGGCGCTGACCTGTGTCGTGCCGGTGCCGTGGTGATCGGCGAGGGTGAAGACGAGCTTGCCGCCGGTCCGCATGGCGATGTCACCGTAGTAGCGGGTTCCCTTGAGGGCCCCGGCCTTGTCCAGGCGCAGTTCGTTGCCGTTCGGCAGATAGAGGGTGGTGCCGGTCGAGTCCTTCCTCATCAGGCGCTGGCCCGAGACGTCATACGTGAACGAACTGCTGGCCGGGCCCTGGTCCAGGGACTTGAGGTGACCCTCGGCGTCCCAGGCCAGGTACTGCGTCTCGTCGGTACCGCTCTTGCGGGTCTTGGTGTTGCCCGACGCGTCGTAGGTGAAGACCTCGTCGTGCGCACCGGTGCCCGTCTGGGTGACCTTGGGAAGGTCGTGCTTGCCCGCCGTGGGCGCCGCGTAGGTGCGGACGGTGTCGGCCGTCGGACCGGAGGCCGTCTTGTGCTTGGTCTCGGTCTTGCGGTTGCCGACCGCGTCGTAGGTGTACGTCGTCCAGTACGGGTCCTCACCGCCGATGACCGTCGTCGACGGTGTGGCGGCGCAGGTCTCGCCCTTGTTGGTCCAGGCTTCGGTGATGCGGCGCAGCGCGTCCAGGTTGACGCACTGGGTGTCGGTGGTACGGGCCGTGTCCTGGCCGTACGCCGTGGCGATGGACGTGAGGTTGCCCGCGGGGTCGGTCGTGTAGCGGGTGTCCTCGATCCGCTGGGGTGCCACGTCCCGGTCCGTATAGGAGCGGGTGGTGGCCCCGGTGTGTTCGTCGTACTCGGTCGACCGGTAGATCCGCTGACCGATCGCGCCCAGTTCCTGACGGGAGGTGCGGCCGTAGTGGTCGTAGGTCATGGCCGAGACGAGACGGCTGCTGCCCGCGCCCATGCTGTTGAGCAGGCCGGAGACGCTCTTGTACGTGCTGCCGACCGTCTCGGCCGGCAGGTCGCCCATGGCCGGCTGCTTGGTCGTCAGGACCTGGCCGGCGATGTTGTAGGTGTTCGTCCAGTTGTAGGTGCCGGCCAGGGCGCCCGTGTCGGGGGTGGCCGGGATCGTCGTCTTCGACGTGAGCGGCTGGTAGAGGTCGTTGTAGGCGGTGACCTCCGACTCGAAGGCATTGCCGTCCACGTAGCGGACCGACTTCGTCAGCTGGCCCTTGGCGACCGTGTCGTAGACGTTGGCGCTGAGGGTGGTCGCGCCCTGCTTCAGGGCGGCGGGGCGGCCCAGCTCGTCGTATTCGCTGTGCAGGGTGACGCCCCGCGCGTCGGTGACGTCGGTGATCCTGCCGCCGGCGTCATAAGCGGTCTTCGTGATCCCCTTGTCGGGGTCGTTCGACTCGACCTGCTGGCCGCGGACGTCGTACGTGTACGTCCACTTCGCGTTGGCCGGGTCGGTGACCTGGGCCAGCTGCCCCAGCTTGTTGTAGGTGTACAGGGTGGACTGGGACGCCGTACGGGCCGCGTCCGTGTACTGCTTGGTTTCGACGGTGCGGCCGATGCCGTCCACCACCGTGGCCGTCGCGGTGCCGCCCTGCGGCGGGATGACGGTGGTGGTGTCGCCGGTGTAGAGGGTGGTGGCCCGCTTGGTCTCCTGCCCGTACTTCTTCGAGATGACGGCCGTGGTCCGGCCGGCGCCGTCGTAGACCGTGTCCGTGGAGGCCGGGTAGTTGGTCTCCTGTCCGGTCACGAGCTGCGGCTCGGGGGCCCCGTCGGCGTAGTACGTGCCCGAGCTCCGCCAGGCCAGACCCCTCGTGTCGTAGAACGTCTCGGAGATCAGTCGTCCGGACAGGTCGGGCGACTGGGTCTGGGTCTGCCGCTCGCGCAGCAGGCCGTCCTGGATGGAGTAGCTGACGGAGTACTTGTAGTCGTGGGTCAGCGACTTGCTGGTGATGACGCTCGGTCCGTCGTTGCGGATCGTGTAGTCGAAGACCCGGCTCGGCGCGTCGGGGAACGTCGCGGCCGGCCGGTTCGGCAGCCACACCTTCGTGACCCGGCCGAGGGCGTCGTACGCCGTCGTCGTCACCTTGCCGTTGGCGTCGGTGGTCTTCGTCGGCTGCGAACGCACCGGGTCGAGCTCGGAGGAGGCGGTGTGCCCCTTCGGGTTGGTCACGAGCGTGGCGGTCGGGACCTCGCCGACGGCCGGGGTGTACGCGGTCGTGGTGACCTTGCCGTACGGGTCGGCCGCGACCAGCTGCCGTCCGTAGATGTCGTAGCAGAGCTGGTTGTTCGCCGGACCGCAGGTGCTGGGGACGGAGGATTCGGGGTCGTATCCGTCGCCCTTCGCGTTGATCTTCTCGGCCTTGGTGACGAGACCGGGGCCGGGAACGGTGTCGATCGCACCGTTGTCGTAGTAGGTACGGGAATCGGCGATGACGTCGGCCGGACGGCTCGCTGCCGTGCCACAGGGCACGGCCACGGTCTCGACGCGGCTCACCTTGCCCAGGATCCAGCTCGCGGTGTTGCGCGCGTAGCTGGTGGTGGTGCACTGCTCGTCACCGGTCTTGGCCGTGTCGCCGAGCTGGGATTCCCAGTCGACCATGCCGTAGTCGTCGTAGTGGCGGACGGTCTCGGTCGTGCGGGTACCGCCCGTGACGGTGGTGCGCGTGGACTGCCTCTCCGTACCGGTCTTGTACGAGACCAGGTCGGGCAGGCCGCTGCGGGTCCGCTTGGCCACGACCCCCGAGCGCCAGGGGGTGCTGGAGGTGGCGGAGATCAGCTTGCCGGTGTCGTCGCCGTCGTAGGTGGCCGTTTCCCTGGGCATGCCGGCGAACTCCGGGCGGTCGGTGACCGCGACCCCCGCGGAGTCGTTCACGTCCTTGCCGTCGATGCCGCGGAAGTAGCGGGTTTCGCTCAGCGTCTTCGGGTCGGACGCGGCGCCGGTGCGGGTCTGGACCAGCCCGTAGCCGCGGGCGAGGGAGTGCACGCGGTCGTCGGCCTTGGTGAGCTCGTCCGTGCTCTTCTCCCAGGCCGCTCCTCCCAGGTAGCTGTACGACGTCACCTTGTCGGGCGTCGAGGCCAGGTTGTCGCCCTCGACGATCTGGGTGACCACGTACGAGTTGAACCAGTCGACCTTGGAGGTCTCACCCTCCCAGGCCCACTTGACCGGATAGCAGCGGGTGGTGTTCGTCGCATCCGGCTTGGGCAGCGTCGTGGCGGTGCAGTCGGGCTGCGAGTACGTGACGCCGATGGTGCCGCCGGTCTCCGTGGTCACCTGGTACATGCGCAGGCGGACGAAGGGGGCGAGGCCGTCGCCGAGGGCGTCGACGCGGTTGGGGCGCTGCTCGCCCGCGAACGTCACCGGAAGCATGGGTACGTCGGCCGCATCGCCCGCCTTGGCGGTGCGGGTGATCGACTTCAGCCACAGCGGAGTGGAGATGCCGTCACCGGCCGGCGGGAAGCTGTGGTCGAGGGTCCAGGAGTCGGCGTCCTTGTACACCCCGCCGGTCAGGACCTTGGTGTTGATCCCGGTCAGGCGCTTGCGCGACCAGAAGGTCGGCGAGAACTGGTCCTTGCACTCCGTCGAGCCGTCCTTGCAGAACAGGTCGTACGGGGCGTCGGGCCAGTTCTTGGCGTTGGTCTCGTCGAAGGTGCCGCAGGTGCTCAGGCAGCGCTCGGAGACGTCGAAGATGACCTGGCCCATCGCCTTGGCCGTGTAGACGCTGTCGGAGCGCAGGCCGTAGTCGATGTGGTCGAGCCAGCCGCCCCGGATGTACGGGGTGACCGTGCCCTTGCCCGTCGTCGACGACACGTTGCGGGCGTAGTTGTTGGTCTCGGTCTTCCAGTAGTACGCCATCGCGTTGCCGGTCGGGGCGACCACGTAGTCGAGCTGCCAGCGCCAGGCCTGCTGGCACCAGCCGCTCGCGAACGAGGCGTTGTAGCAGGGCTCGCCCGTCTGGTTGCCGTACACCGGGACGGTCCAGGTGGAGTTGGTGGTCGGATCGTCGGCCGCGGTGCCGTTGTCCTTCCAGCCCGGCAGGCGGTTCAGACCGAAGAAGTACTGCGTACCGTCGGTGGCGGTGATCTTCCAGTGCTCACCCACCCCGTCGACACCCGCGGTGCCCTTGTCGCCGTTGACGGCGCCGGTGAGCTTCTCCACCTTCTCGCCGGTGTCGGCCGCCGGGTGCCAGCCCTTGCCCTGCTCGAAGACGAGCTCGGTGGACTTGCCGTTCAGGGACAGCGTGGCGTTGTCGTTGAACCAGCACTGGTCGCCGACCTTGGTGGTGTTCGTCCCACCGGTCTTGTCGTCCTCGCAGGACTTGTACCGGCGCTCGATGAAGCCGGGCTCCCACGACCAGCCGTCACCGATCCAGGACGCCTGGTTGTTCGATGCGGCCATGCGGCCGTCGACCGCCTGGGAGCTGTAGCCGAGGGAGATCTTCGGCGCGAAACCGCCGGGCACGGAGGGCGTGCCGATGTCGTAGGACCAGGAGAACCCGCCGGTCGAACCGCCCGCGTTCCAGGACCCGGACGGCTGCAGCGAGGTCGCCTTGTAGTCGCCGGTCGGCCCGGACGCGCCCGCCGTGGCGGCGAGGACCATGGCGGGAGCCCCGGCCGCAGGCGCGGCCGCCGGGGCGGACTTCGGCGTCTGGCCGGACTTCTCCGGCTGCCCGGTGACGCCCGGCGTGGTGACCTGGGCCGTCAGCGTGCCGCCGCGGGTGTCGTTCTCGGTGGCCAGCGGCTTCTGCGTACGGCACTCCGCGCGGTCGGGAGTGGTCAGGGCGCAGGCCGGGAGCTCCACCAGTCGCAGGCGCGCGGCGTAGTCGCCACCGTAGGCGCCGCGGAAGGAGTTGTAGTCCACCTCGACCTTCGCGGAAGCCGCCCGGGTGGCGTTGTCCGAGCGGCCCACCGACAGCAGGACGCCGTCGACGCCGGCCTTGCGTGCGGCGTCGTGCGAGGTGACGGTGACGTTCACCTTGGCCGGAGCCTCGGAGGCCTTGCCGGGGAGGACGTCCAACGCGACCGGGAGCTTGCCGGCCTTCTGCGGGCCGGAGCCGATGGCGGGAGTCCGGGCCGAGCCGGACAGGAACGACTTCGACACGGGGCCGGAGGCGAGGTCGACCTCGGCCGTTCCCGCCGCGGGCCAGACGACCTTCGGCGCCTTCCAGGGACCGGTGTCGGCGTCGTCCTTCTTCTTCTCGCCGCCCGCGCGGACCCGATCGACCGGTACGGCCTTCGGCTGTTTGAGGCTCGGCAACGGCGGCCTGTCTTTGCTGTCTGCCATGGCGGCGGCGCCGGGCAGCATGCCTGAGAGGACCGCTGCGGCCAATGCCACAGAGAGTCCTCGCATGCGAAATGTTCTCACACTTACCTCGTGTTCCTGTGCAATTTTCCGGCGCAGAATAACAGGCTGAATTACATCAACCGGTACTCCGGACATCTCACAGAGGATCGCCCCTCGAATCTCCAATCACAGCAAAGTGGATCTTGTTGACGAATCGGGCAGTTAGGGTAAGCGTGACCTAAAAAGTGCAGGTCAGAGCGGAGCGCCTCCGCGCATTCAAGGAGGGTCGCCTCGAATATCCGACAACTGGAGCTTGCGTGGCGATGAAAACCAGCCCTCACCAAAAGACCCACCGGCGCAGCATTTCGCGGCTCATATCCGCGGCCCTAGCGGGCGGAATTATTGCCTCCGGTTTGGGTGTCCTGCATCCCGTGGCGACGGCTTCCGCGGCGGTGTCGGATCCGGTGGCCGAGGGCTCGATGAGTGCGAAGGACTTCGCTCTCGCCAAGGCCAAGGAGACCGGCCAGCCCTACGAGCTGACGTCCGCGCGCACCGAGTCGTCCGACACGTGAGCCCTACCGACGGGCAAGTGGTCGGTCAACCGGCACGGAACCACCGTCCGGATCCTGCGTACCAGCGTGTGGCTGCCCACCGACGCGGCCTTGCAGTTCGCCCCCGACGGGCGGGTCACCCCCAAGGCCTCCGCGGTCTCGGTCACCTTCTCCGGCGGCGGAACCGGCGCACTCCTGACCGGCGTGCGCGACGGCCGGACCCTGTCCCTGACCTGGCCCAAGGCACTGCCCAAGCCCACCCTCGCCGGGAACGTCGCCACCTATGCGAACGTCCTGCCCGGCGTGGACCTGCCGCTGAAGGCCGAAGTCGAGGGCTTCGCGCAGCTCTTGGTCGTCAAGACCCCCGCGGCGGCCCAGCACCCCGACCTCGCCTCACTGAAGTTCAAGCTCGACACCGTCGGCCTGAATGTCTCCACCGACGCGACGACCGGCCTGATCAACGCCGTCGACCTCGCCGGACAGAGCGCCTTCACCGCCTCCACCCCCATGATGTGGGACTCCACCACCACCGGCGGCGGCACCACTAGCCCACTCCTGATGTCCAAGACCGCAGCACCACGCGTGCTCGCCGCCACCACCGGCGGCGAAACTCCGGCGCCGTCGGACACGTTCGTCGCACCCTCAGGTGCCAAGGACGCCCAGATGCCCACCACCGTGACCGGCGGCAATCTGGAGATCAAGCCCGACCAGGCCCTTCTGACCGGCGCATCCACCAAGTACCCGGTCTACATCGACCCCTCCCTCGCCTGGGGCGAGCGCCAGAACTGGGCCTGGGCCTACCGCAGCTGGCCGAACAACTCGTACTGGAACACCAAGCAGGACGTCCGCGTCGGCTACGAGAGCGAGACGAACGGCCTCTCGCGCTCCTTCCAGCTCGACACCACCAACCTCAAGGGCGCCCAGGTCACCAAGTCGACGTTCCGCGCCAAGAAGACGTGGTCCTGGTCCTGCACGGCGACTCCGGTCGAGCTGTAGTGGAAGCGCTTCGACCCGAAGACGATCACGCTGGAGACCGAGTACAACAGCCCGCCGGACACCCCCTCCTCCGTCGGCACCTCCCCGTCGACCTCCTGCACCAACGGAGGCGCCTTAGGCAACACGCGCATCGGGCTCTACGCCACCTTCTCCGACCGTGACGTGGGCAACCTCAATGCCGAGTACCAGATCTTCAAGACCGGCCAGAGCACCCCGATAGCCACCCAGGCGCTCCCCGCCAACAACGGCAAGGTCACCACGTGGAGCGTCCCCGACACGAGTCTGCCCAGTGGCGACTACACCTGGCAGGTCCGGGCCAAGGGCCAGGACAACGCCACCTCCGGGTGGTCGCAGAGCTGCAAGTTCTCCGTGGACCGCAACCGGCCCAGCAAGCCCCCGGTCATCGGCTCCACCCAGTTCCCCGACGGCAGGAACGGCTGGCCCGCCACCACGGGCAAGGCCCGCACCCCCGGCACGTTCACCTTCGACGCCAACGGCGTCACCGCCGTGAAGGAGATCATCTACTCCACGGACTTCGGGCCGTGGAACCGGCCCGTGCCCGCCGGCGGCAGCGTGACCATCGCTCCGTCGGGATCCGGCCCCCAGTACATCTACGCCTACGGCGTGGACAAGGCCGGTAACCGCTCGGCCACCACGTCCTACCTGTACTGCGCGACGCGTTCGCAGACCGTGGACGGCCCCCGGGACCTCAACGGCGACGGGAACCGCGACATCTGGACGGTCGACTCCCGGGTCACGCTGCTCATGTACGCCGGCCAGGGCAACGGCAAGTTCTCACCGGCGGCCGACGGCGGCGTGTCCTTCGGCGGCGCCCAGATCGACACCTTCGGCGACCGGGACGGTGACGGGTACAACGACCTCGTCTCCCTCCAGCAGCCCGCCGGCATGACCGTCGGGTCGCTGTCTGGACACCAGCAAACAACATGAACACCGGCACGCAGCTCTACCTCTGGGACTGCAACGCCACCAACCCCCAGCGTTGGACCATCCGCGCGCTGAGCACCGCCCCGCTGCCCGTACCGCTCCCGTAGCGCCCCACGACGGCTGACGCCGACGAGCAGTGCGGGAACCGCCCCCGGCATTCGATGCCGGGGGCGGTGTCGTGTGCGCGGCGGGAGGGTGCTCAGGCCTGGCAGAGGGAGCGTTCGTGGTCGACCGTGGCGGTCGCGCGGGAGTACTGCCACTGCGGCGCCAGGAGCTGGGCGTTCAGCTGCCCCGCCGCCGTGGGGCTCTCGACCACGTAGCCGAAGTCCTGGAGCCACGACGGGTAGAGGTTCTTGGAGCCGATGTAGAAGGCCGAGCCGTCCACGGAGACCACCTTGTGGTGCTGCGCGTACGGGTGGCCGTCCGCCCACGTCGGGCTCTGCGCGCCGCGGAACGTGGCCAGTTGGAGGTTCGCGCACATCGCGGCCCTGGCCGTGCCCTGGTCGCCGGTCAGCAGGGCGAGGCGGTCGCGGAGGGTGTCGCTGATCTCCGAGAGGGACTTGATCTGCGAGTAGCCTCCGCTGCCGACGGCTCCGCGGTTGGCGGGGTCGCTGACGACGATGCGGACCTTCACCCCGGCGGCCATCCGCGCGGCGAGGGCGTCGTAGACGCGGATGTCATAGCGGGGCAGCGGCGGACAGGTCGCGTTGACGTCCTGTTGGGAGATCTCGACGTGCCGGTTCGCGCTGGAGATCAGCGTCCGCAGGGCGCTCTCCTCCGGGTTGACCGTGTCGTAGTCGCGGTCGGCGTTGGTGTTGTCGTGCAGGCCGACGGTGCACTTGGTGTCGGGGGCGCTCGGCAGGGTGGGCCGGAAGGCCGAGGACGGATCGTTGCGCTTGATTCCGACGCCGAGCCCGCCGACGGCGATGGCCGGTACGTTGCCCGGGCTCGCCGGAGGCGTGGCCGCAGCGGTGGCCGGAGGAGTGGCCGCAGCGGTGTCCTCGGCCAGCTTGGGCATGCACCCGGCGCCGTTGGACGAGGCGAACCAGACGCTGGCGAGGTTGCTCTTGTTGCGGCAGGTCCAGGACCACAGCTCGTCCAGGTAGCGGCCGGCGGATGCGGCGGCCGGCCCGCGCAGGGCGAGGTCGACGTCGGCGACCGGATGCGCGGTCTCCAGGTAGTCGCCCTTCCAGCTGTTGATGCCGCCGGTGATCACGGACCGGCCGTCGACCACGAGGAGCTTGGAGTGGTTCCACGAGAACGCCGTCTTCGAGGTCGTCATCGAGGCGACGTTCAGGTCGATGCCGCGGGCGTCCGGGCCGAGCCTGGCGACGAGCTCGTCACGGTACTTCGAGGGCATCACGTTCAGGTGGTAGAGCGGCGCCGCGCCGACCAGGACGCGCACCTTGAGCTTGTTCCCGCGCGCGGCCGAGGACTTGAGGCCTGCGACGATCGCGTCCTGGAACGCTCCGTCGGGTAACGGTGCAAGAGTCGATATGTCGACGGTCTGCGTCGCCTGGGAGATGTTCTCCGTCATCTTCGACAGGAGCCGCTCCGTTCCCGGCCGTGCGGTGCAGGTGTCGTCACCCCAGCAGCCGGGGGTCTGCAGCAGCCAGTCGGCACCGCCGGGAGTCGAGGCGTCGAGCACGTTGCCGCCGGTGCGCTCCCATACCTGGCCTTCGAGGCCGGGGGAAACCTGGCGGAGCGTCCGCTCCACCGCATCGAGGTGGGGCGCCGGGGTGGCGGCGGGCCCGGAGCCGGCCGCCGCGGCGGCCGAGGCCGGGACGGCGGTGAACAGGGCCAACAGGACGGCCGAGACCACCCCGCGGCTGACGGGAGCGGACGGACGGGGAAGGGAATGGCGGTGCAATGTGACTTCCTTGCAGGAGGGATCGCCGTCGCCGCGTGGGGCGACCGGCCAGATCAACTCGCGGAAGTTACCACCGGGTCGGAAGTGCCCGGAATTCCCGCTCATGGGATTCGGCCACCTCGGCGCGGCGGGGCGGTTGGGGGCGCGCGACAGGTGTGCGGCCGCCTCGAAGCCGGGCCGAACTGGCCGGATTGGACAACCGGTCGATGGAACGACCACGATGATGCGCGCTAGATCGCGGCCGCTCAGGGGGGCAAAACCGCCCACATGGTGATGTTCCTCCGGTCGTTGCGCTACGTCCCCGTTTCCGACACCGGAGAGTTTTCGCCATGAGCTTCGGCGACCCGAACAACCCGTACGGCCAGCAGCCCCCGCAGGGTCAGCCCGGCTACCCGCAGCAGGCCCCCCAGGGCGTGCCGCCGCAGTACGGTTACCCGCAGCAGCCTCCGCAGGGCGTCCCCCCGCAGTACGGCTACCCGCAGCAGACCCCGCCCCCGTACGGCGCGTACCCGCCGCCCGGCATGCCCGGCTCCGGTATGCCGCCGCTCGCCCACTGGGGCCAGCGCTTCGGCGCGTACCTGCTGGACCTCCTGATCATCGCGGGTCCGATGTACGCGCTGGGGTTCATCGACCTCGCCAGCGCGGACAACCCGGCCACGGCCGAGCCCGGCATCTTCTTCACGATCGGCGTGCTGTACGCGATCGGCATGGCGGTCTTCCAGCTGTACAAGGAGGGCGCCACCGGTCAGACGATCGGCAAGAAGGTCCTCGGCATCAGCGTGCGCCGCGAAGCCGACGGCAGCACCCTCGGCTTCGGCATGGCGTTCGTCCGCAAGCTGGCCCACGCCCTCGACAGCCTCGCCTGCTACGTCGGCTGGCTGTGGCCGCTGTGGGACGAGAAGAAGCAGACCTTCGCCGACAAGGTGTGCAGCACCGTCGTCATCACGGTCCCCAAGGGCTGAGGCCGCCCCTCTCCCCTCCTCCCACCCGGCAGCGGATCTCCTCCGCTGCCGGGTGGGCGCGTTCACGGCCGGAAAGCCGGCTGCGCGGCGTGTCCCCGGCCCCTCCGCCGACCCGCTACGAAGCCGCCGCCAGGGCTGCCCGCAACCGCCGGGCCTGCGTGACGAGTTGTGAGGATCCCGTCCGCGCCGCGGCTTCGGCCAGCCCCGCCGGGGCGGGACCGTGCGCACCGCAGCGCTCCACGCAGTCCGCGGCCACCGCCAGCAGCTCGCCCGTGCCCCGCGCGGCGGCGCCCCCAGCCAGCAGCGGCGGCAGCGCCTCCGCGAGCACCGCCCAGGTCGTGGCGTACGCACCGGTGGCGGCGGCCGCGCGCGCCGCCTCGGCCAGCCGGCTGGGCTTCACCGTGCCCAGACCGAGCAGTTCGGCCAGATCCCGCCCGAGCCCCGGGGCGTCCAGCTCGCCGCGGGCCGCGAGGAGCAGCAGCGCGTCCACGGCCGCGCGGCGGTCCTCGGCATGGCCCGCACCGAGACCGGTGGCCACCGCCAGGTGCAGGGCCGGGCCCGCCGGTCCGCCCAGCTCCGCCAGCCGGGGCAGCGGCGCTCCCGCGCCGCGCTCCCGCGCCGTTGCGCCCGCTGTCACCTCGGGCAGCAGCCAGGCCGCCTGCGTCTCGCGGTCCTCGGGCAGGACGGCCTGCTGGACGAGGCCGCCCTCGCACACCCGGGAGCAGCTGCGGGCCGGCTCGGCGAGCGCCCGGTCCAGCCTGCGGAAGGCCGCCGGGAACTCCTGCCGGACGACGCACCGTTCCCGGGTCTCGAGCACGATCTGCCGGGCCGCCGCCGGGGGCCGGTCCCACCAGAGGCGGCCGGCCTGCGGGTCCGGAGCCGCCGCCGGTACCGTCACCCGGCGCAGCACCGCGGGCGGTTCGCCCGCACCCGTGAGCCAGGCCGCCAGCCGCTCGCCCTCGGGCGTGCCGAGCTCGGCTGCCGCGGGCACCGCGGCGGGGTCGCGCCGTACGCGCAGCAGCGCCTGGGCGAAGTCGGCCGGGGCGGGCTCCGCACCGAGCCGCCGGTAGGCGGCGAGCCGTACGACGAGCTCCTCGGGCTCCAGGGAGCCCGTCTCCCAGGTGGGGGTCGCGAGCAGGAACGGCAGCGGGTCGGTGAGGACGCGGTATGCGGCCTCCGCCACCCGGGAGGCCGTCACGGCGCTCAGTGCGGCGTGGACGCAATCGGGCCGGCAGCCGTCGCCGCGCAAGGCCCGGTCCGGCCGCAGGTCGTACGCGCGGACCCGGCCGAGGACCGCCGCCGCCATCGGCTCCAGCCCGGACAGCCGTTCCGGATCCACCGGCCGGCCGCCCTCGGGATGCCACCAGCGGCCACCGAGGACTGGGCGCAGGGCCTCGGCCAGGGCCGCGCGGTCGTGGTGGGCGTGCCGGACGAGCCCGTCGAGGGCGGACTCGAACGCGGCGGCGGTCTGCTCCGCGCACGTGACGGAAGCCGCCACCAGGCCGACGGTCCGGGCGAGCGTCGGGGGTTCGGCGGCGAGGCGGCGGCGTACCGGCGCCGGGGGCAGGACCTCCTCGTACGCCGGCTCCGCGCAGCTGCCGCCCGCAGACCCGAGCAGCTCCGCGGCGGCGCGCCGGTGTACGGGGCTCAAGGCATCGGCGTGGAGGGCGAGTTCGCGGCGCAGCTCCCGGTCGCCGGGGGGCAGGTGCCGCACGAGCAGCCCGAGGGCGCGCTCCTGCAGGGCGGTGTCCTCGTGCCCGAAGGCAAGGGCGGCAGTGGGCAGCAGTACGTGCCGGGCGGCCGGGTCGCGTCGTAAGGCCTGGCCCAGGAGCACCAGTTGGGCGCGTACGAGCTTCTTCTCGGCTCGGCGGAGCACGGCGCGCGCCATCTGCGCGAGTTGCTCCGCCGGCAGTTCGCCCGCCTCGGACAGCCGGGCGAGCACCTGCTGGGCGTGTCCGGCGAGCGGCGACGGCCCGTCGGCGGCCATCGCGATCCAGTCGGCCGTGCGCTCCCGTTCCTCGGCAGGGGTGAGTTCGAGGCGTTCCAGCATGGCGAGGAAGAACTTCAGCTGGTTCTGCCGGCCGCCCCGCAGCAGGCGGGCGACGCAGCCGTCGACCAGGACTCGGCGCTCGACGATCCCCTCCTGTGCGAGCGCGGCCAGCTCGGACGGCCAGTGGTTCGGGGCCGTCGGATCGCTGCACCAGTGGAGCGCCTCGGGAGACTCGGCCGTCACGAAGAGCTGGGGCACCAGCTCGCGTGCGTACGGGTCCTGGCGCAGGACGATCGACAGCGGGCTGTGCGTGGAGCGGGCACGGTCCATCGTGAAGATGGACCGGACCCAGCCGTGCACGAACGCGTCGGTGGTGGGGACGGGGCAGCCGGCGAGCCGGACCAGCTCCCGGATCAGCGGATAGTCCGCCTCGGCGGTCGCGGGGCGGTCGGCGAGGCGGTGGGCGAGATCTCCGAGCCAGCCGGGGTCGCGGTCGGCGAGCAGGCCGAGCAGCAGTCCGGTGGGTAACTGCTCCCCGTCGCGGAGATCGGAAGCACCGATCCAGGAGGCCGCGGCGGCCGCGCCCGTGTGACAGCCGACGCCCGCGACGAGCAGGCCGGAGCGGATGCGGTCGCGCTCCTGCCAGTGGTTCCAGTCCCAGCCGCGGATCTCGCGGCGCAGATCGGCGAGTCGGGCGAGCAGCTCCCGGCGCTCGGGCGGCGTGAGCGGCTTGAGCAGGCCGGGGATCAGGTCGGTGCGGCCTTCGCGGACCGCCTCGAGTATCGGGTTCATCGGGTTCATCGGGCTCCTCCGGTGACGGGTCCGGGGTGGTGACGGCCTCGCGCTGCACGGCGCGCTGCGCTGCGCCGTGCGGACGGCCGTGCGGGTGGGCGTGCTCGTGTGGGTCCTCGTGGGGGTGCGTGGGTGTGCGTTCGCGGGACCCGGCGGTCACGGTAATCCGGCCCGCGCGCGGCAGGTGTCGGCTCGGGGGCGCGGCTGGCCGATTCCCGGTCCTGCCCGCGGTGTTCGCCCGGGGTCGACGGTCTCGGTGGCGTCCGGGCCCGGGGCGGCCACGTCCCCCGGGGTCGGGCGGGGCATGCGCCGAGCAGCCGGGGTGGTGGCGGTCGGCGCGCCGGGAAATCGTAGGGCAGTCGCGGGGAACGCGCCCGGCGCCGGTGCCTTCCTCGTCATCTGCCCGGTACGCACGGGCGTGCCCGCCGCCCGGGCCGCGCTGCGACGGCTGCTGCCCCGGCACGCCGGCCAGTTCACCTCCTGCACGGCTTCGCGGTGTCCGGCCGGGCCGTCGTCGTCCGGGGCAGCCCGCCGGCGACCGCGCTGACCGGCGTCGGCCGGACCCGCGGCACGTCGCCCACGGGGACATCGGCCGGCGCCCGTACTGCGCGACCCCCCAGCGGTACGGGTGCACGGCGGCGGGACTGCGCAACATGGATCCCCGCCCCCCGCGCACCGGAGCTGGTGGCCGCTGCAGCACCCGAGCGGTTTCGGCGGTCCGGTCGGCGAGCAGCCGATCGAGGAACGGGCGGCGCTCGGCGGGCGGGCCGCCGACGAACTGCGCGCCCTCGGCCGGACCCGGTCCTGACCGGCTTCTTCGGCACGGGGCCGCCCGGCTTCGCGGACCCGCAACCCCGGCCCCCGGGTACGACCCCGGGGCACCTGGGACGGGTTCACCCGGCCCGACTGGCTGGATCCCGCCGGGCCCGGTTCGCCGCGCTCGCGGCCGACTGCTCCGCGGCGCAGCGTGCCCGGTTCGGCGACAGCGCGATGTACCGGATGAGCCCGCTGCACGAGGGCGGGACGACAGCGTCGGTCGACGTGAAGGCGGCCGCGGGCGCCGTACAGAAGGCCCTCGACACGGCCCGTCCGGGGGCTGCCGGAATCCGTGCCGGTGGGGGGATGCACTACCCGGCGGCGTCGGTGCACAGCGCGCTGGACGCCCCGCTGAAGGTCACGCCCCGGCTGCGCCGTCCCGGCATCGACTGGTACGCCGTCGAGGAAGCCCGCGCGCGCCGTACGAGCTCCCGTCCGACGGGACCGAGCGGGGATCCGTACGCGCGCGCGCCGTCGCGGACGCGCTGCCGCCCGCGGAGGCACGCAACTGAGTCCTCCGGCCGGTCAGTCCCCCGGTCTGCGGGGGGCGAGGCGGTCGACGACCTCGGCCAGGTCCTCGCACACCTGCTCGATCTTCAGCCGGATGTTGTTCTGTTCGGTGACCATCGCGGACAGCAGCAGCGCGGTAAGAGCCGCCGAGCCGTTGAGCGCCTGGAGGTTGACCATGATCTCGAAGAGGGTGTGGCCGGCGAACGGTCCGGCGCGATCGGTCGCCGCCGAGATCACCACGACGGACATGATCAGGACGCAGGGCGCGCTGCCGGCCAGCTGGAACCGCACGGCCGACCAGATCAGCAGCGGGAAGACGAGGAACAGCAGCGACAACGCGCTCCGGGAAGCCATGAACACGCCGAGCCCGACGGCGACGGCAAGCGCCACCGCCTCGGCGACGCGGTAGGCATCGTCCGGCATCCGGACCGTGGGCAGGACGAGCAGCACCGGGGTCACCACGAGCACCCCCATCGCATCACCGACCCACCACGCCGACCACACCGGCCAGAACCCGCTCAGCGCCAGGTCGCCGGTGGCCACCAGCATCCCGGTGCCGAGGGACGCGCTGATCAGCATCGGCACGAGCCCGCCCACGAAGACCAGGGCCAGGCCGTCCCGCAGCCGGTCCATCTCGGTGCGGAAGCCCAAGCGGCGCAGCAGCAGGTACGCGCACACCGGCGCGAGGGTGTTCCCCACGACGATCCCGACGTCCGCGGTCTGGAAACTGCTGAGGTGTTCGATGGCGAGGAACGTGCCGAGGGCGATCCCCGGCCAGATCCGCAGCCCGAACCACAGCAGGGCGGCGACCGCGATGCCCGTGGGCAGCCACAGGGGCGTGACCTGCGCGCCCTCGACGACCACGCGCAGCAGGAGGCCGATCCGTCCCGCGGCGTAGTAGGCGGCGGCGACGCCGAGGATCCGGAGAAGGGTTCCTGCGGGACGTCGCCATTCCTCGGTGCGCACCACAGCATCAGACAACAGCCGCCGCCCCCGGACGGAGCGTGACACGCCCTACCAGTGCCGGGGGCCTGCCGCGTCGTGGCTGAGGACGAGCACCGCCGCGTCGTCGGCATGGCCGGTGGAGTCGGCCACTTTCATGATCTCGGCGGCGAGCTCGTCGGGATCGCCTCCGGCCGCCTCCCGGACCACGCGGACCACGCGGGCGAGTCCGACGTCGATCGGGAACGACGGCCCTTCGACGACGCCGTCGGTGAGCAGGACGATGGAGCCCGCCTGGTCCAGCCGGCGCCGGGTCACCGCGTATCCCGCCCCGGGCTCCACCCCCAGCGGCAGGCCGCCCTCGTCGTCGGTGATGCCGTACCGGCCGTCGACCGTGGCCCAGACGGAGGGCACGTGGCCGGCCCGGGCGGTCTCGAGCTCCCAGGTCTCGGGGTCGAAGCGGAGCAGGGTGCAGGTCGCGAAGAGTTCGCAGTCCAGCGACAGCAGCACGTCGTTGGCCCGGCTCAGCACCTCCCCCGGATCCTCGACGACGGCGGACACCGCGCGCAGGCCGACGCGGACCTGCCCCATGAAGGCGGCGGCCTCGACGTCGTGGCCCTGTACGTCGCCGATGGAGAAGGCGAGGGCGCCTTCGGGCAGCGGGAAGCCGTCGTACCAGTCGCCGCCGATGTCCAGGCCGTGCCGGGCGGGTACGTAGCGGGCCGCGCTGCGCAGCCCGGGCAGGGCGGGAAGCGAGGCCGGCAGCATCTCCCGCTGCAGGGCCTCGGCGAGCTCCACCCTGGCCTGCTGCATCTCCGCCCCGGCGCGCGCTCTCGCGGTGAGCCGGCCCAGCGTGGTCAGCAGGTCGTCGGCGCTCACCGACTTCGGGGCACGGCGCGGGGTCATGGACCGCTCCCGGGTGCATCCATACGTGCCGTCCCTGCTCTCGGCTCTCGGCTTTCGCCGCGCGCGGTGCGCACGCTGCGCCAAAGACCCGAGCACATCATATTTCCGGCCTCCGGGGGTCGCGACAGATGCGGCCGCGCCCCCCGGCTACGGGCCCGGCAGCTGCAGGTCGGCCGACCACAGGGCGTGAGCTATGTTTGAAGACGAGTGACATGAGAGGGAGGCCCATCGGTGTCATCGGGGCAGCAGGCACGCGCACAGGCGGCTGCGATCACGCCGAGTGGGCAGACGCCGCCGGTCCATGAGCGCGCCCCCGGCGACCGGGTACGGGCCCTTTTCGACGGCCATCGGCTGTCCCCCGGTCAGCGGCGGATCGCCCAGTACCTGATCGACCACCTCACCGAAGCCGCGTTCCTGTCGATCACCGAGCTCGCGGAGCGAGTGGGTGTCAGCCAGCCGTCGGTGACACGTTTCGCCACCGCCCTCGGGTTCAGCGGCTACCCGGCCCTGCGCGACGCCCTGCAGCCGATGGCGCTGAGCGCGGTCGCGGGCTCCCCGGAGACCCGCGAGCAGTTCCGCCGCAACGAGCTGCAGGCGGCCGTGGACGCCGAGATCCTGAACCTGGAGAACGTACGGCGACTGCTCGCCGACACCGACCAGGTGCTCGACATCGGCCGCGAGCTGGCCCGCTCGGTGCCGCTGACGGTCCTGGGCCTGCGGATCTCGGTCTCGCTCGCGGAGTACTTCGCCTACGCGGCACGGCGCATCCACCCCGATGTCCGGCTGGTGACACGTGGAGGCAGCGTCGCCTACGACGCGCTGCTCCAGTCCCGGGAGGCGGGCGGGACGTGGGCGCTGGCCTTCGCCATGCCGCGGCACGCCAAGGAGACCCTGGCGGCACTCCGGGCCGCCCGCAGCACCGGGCTGAAGATCGCGCTGATCACCGACACCACCCTGGGTCCGCTGGTGGACGAGGCGGACGTGGCACTGACCGCAGGGACCGGGGCGCGGCTGGTTTTCGACTCGTACGCGGCGCCGGGGATGCTGTCCGCGGCCCTGCTGCAGGCGATGGCCGATGCGGAGCCGGAGCGGACCCAGGCCCGCCTCGAGGGGTACGAGCAGGTCGCCGACCAGCACGGATTCTTCCTGTAAGGCCGATTTTCAACCGGTACGAGGCCGTCCACTTTCATGCCGTCCGCGCGTATGTAATTTTTCATTCTCTTGTTTACTCGACGGTATATATGTTTACTAAGCAGCGCGCCGGATCCACCAGACGCCAAGGAGAGCGACCCCACGCCCTCCCAGAACGGGCACCGCGCGGAACGCTCCTCCTCACGTTCCGCCCCGGTGCCGGTTCCCGGCACTGGGATCCACCAGAGCGCTTGTGGCGGCCTCGGTCAACCCCTGGGCCGAGGCCGCCCGCCAACGTCTCGATCAGAGTTCGACACCATTCGGAAGCGACGAGAATGCGCCAGACGGCCTCCACCACGCTCAGCCCGGACTGGCCTTGTCAGGTCAAGGCCCCCGGTACCCACGACTGGGAACGCACGGCCATGCGCTGGCTGCGGGATCTGCTCCCGGCCCGCTACGGCAGCTACTCGACGCTGACCCGCAGCCCCGTCCTCCTCACCCGGCACGCCCAGCTCCAGCTCCAGCACGAGATGCGCGCGGTCCGGGTCGCACTGGAGACGAGCCGCGCCGAACTGCCCTCGATGGGCGTGGCCGAGTCCGTCATCGAGAACTCGATCCGGATGTACGCCGTCGAGCTCCAGCAGCTGGGCCGGCTCTCCCGCGCGGTGCGCCTCGTCGGTGACGCGCTGCGCGTCACACCGAGTTGACGTACCCGCTTGATGCGTCACACCCAGTTGACCTGCGCACGGCTCAGCAGGGGGTCGTCCACCAGCTCCCACAGCGGGACCGCGTAGTTCCCGAAGCCGTAGCGGCCGCCGTAGTGCAGGCCGAGGACGCGGTGGTCGACCAGGTCGAAGACCGGGGAGCCGCTGTTGCCGCCCAGCGTGGAGCAGTCGTGCTTCACCGTGAGCTCGCCGGGAACCAGCCCCGTCGTCGTACCGGGCTGGAGGCGCTTGACGTTGTAGACGTCCATGAAGATGCGGCGCATGGCCTCGGGTTCGTTGCGGCGGCCGTCCTCCGCCGGGTAGCCGATCACGTACACCGCCCGGCCGGGCACGTCGGCCGGCGGATCGGCCGCCACGGCCACCGGGGTCGCCTGCGTCCGGCCGCTCCGGGCGGTGTCGATCCGCAGCAGGGCCATGTCGACGTCGGGGTGGATCCCCACCACTTCGGTGACCGCGAACTCCAGCGAGTCGTCGCCCGGAACGGCGGCCAGCTCCTCGGCCAGGTCCAGCCGTGCGCTCATGCCCGGCCGGAACGTCCAGCCTGCTCCGTCGCCGGTGGCGAACTCAACGGCCACATGACGGTTCGTCATCACGACGTCGGGACCGACGAGGAACGCGGTGCCCAGCCACTCCAGACTGGCGTGGCCCGTGACCTCCACCCGGCCCACGCGGGCGATGGACTCCCGGATGGCGGCGCGGTGCCCGTCGAGCACCGACCAGTCGCCCTGCTGCGAAGGGAAGTCCTGCCCCTGGATCAGCAGGGCCGGCCGGCCTTCGAGGAGGACGATCGCCTCGATGCCGAAGTACTCGTCGTCGTCGACCTCGTCGGCCCGCCCGGCGGCGAGTTTCTCCAGTCCTCTGGCGCCTGCGGTCAGCACCCTCGCCCGCTCCTGGCGGGCGTACTCGCCGATCTGTCCGGCCGGGGCCCGGTCCGCCGGAAGGCTCTCCGCGGACTCGGGGATCTCCGCGTCCGCTTCCAGTCCTCTGCGTACCCGTTCGGCGACCTCGCGCAGGTCCCCGAAGACCTGCTCGGGGCGGGTCGCCACCGGTGAGCTGCCGCTGCCGCCCATCTCATGCCTCCTCAGGCAGGTCCTGCTGCGCCGGCGCCGACTGCGCCGCCGTGATCTCGGCGTGGACCTCGGGGCTGTGCTCCCGCAGGTGCCGCATCACGCTGCTCATCTGGGTGCCGACGTTGACGAACGCGGTGGTCTTGCCCTGGAAGTTGACGTCCTCGACGCGCCGCGTCCCGCGGTGGAGCGCGACCACCTGCCAGTCGTCGGTGAAGACGGGCGATCCGGAGGACCCGCCCCGGGTGTCGGTGAAGTAGCGCACGTCATTCTCGTTCGCCTCGTACACGAGGTTGTTGCGCAGGGCGACCCGCTTCGGCTGGCCGCCCGGGTGCTGGATGATGTTGACCGCCACCGGCTCCCCGGCGACCGTCAAGGGCTCGGTGGCCACCCGCAGAGCGGCCCGCGGCGGCTGGCCGGTCAGCCGCAGGATCGCGTAGTCGAGGGCCTCGTCCCAGGCGACCAGGCCGCTGGCGGTCACCTCCTCGGTCTCCGTGTCGTCCGCGCCGTAGTCGAAGCGCGAGCGGGAGTTCAGCGCCTGCAGCCGGAGGTCCGCGGGATCCACGATGCCGCGGTCCGTGGCACTGCGGGTCCGCGCGTTCACCACGTGGTGGTTGGTGACGAGCAGGTCCGGGGCGATGAGCCAGCCCGTCCCCGAGTGCGGGAAGCCGTTCGGCTGGAGGAGGGCCCCGGCGTGGTACGGCAGGACCTTGATCCGGGCGACCGCGCGGCCCGCCTCCTCGCCGCCGCGCAGGAACTCGAAGGGCACCGTGTCGTCCCGGTGGATGATCTCTTCCTTGGTCTCGCCCGCGGGCAGCGCGGCCGGTACGTCGGGCTCACCGGCGGCGTCGCGCGCCACTTCGTCCAGGGCCCTCTGGAACACGGCGAGCGGGCCGGCCTCCACGGTCTGGGCGACGGCGTTGCGCAGCCAGATCTCCAGCGGCACCGAGCCGTCGACCAGCCGCTCCACGCGGTTCATCTCGTTCAGGTCCGAGTGCACCTGCATGCCGGGGGCGGCGATCAGGGGCAGCGTGCCCCGGTACTTGGGCATGATGCCGTCGAGGAGCAGCCGCCGTACCGACGGATCGGCGAGCCCGGCCTCCAGCGAGGCGTCGACCAGCCGGACGATTTCCTCGGAGGGGAGATACGCGTCGCTCATACGGGTTCAGGCCGCTCGCGGGCCGTTCCTTTCGGCTGGTTCGGTTGGTTCGCCTGTGCGGGCCGACGCCGCCGCCGGGCCTGGGATGCCCGCACCCATCGCGGCCGCCACGCCGGAGACGAGCGCGCCGCTGTGGTCGTGCAGCACCAGGAGCCGCCGGGCGAGCGCGTCGAGGGTGCCCCGGTCGCGGGCCCCGCGGAGCATGTCGGCCGTGGAGGGCGGCGGGGGCAGCTGCTGCGGGGGCCGGGCCGGCGCTACGGGTCCGGCGGCGTTCTCGAGGATCTTCGCCACGGCGAGCCGCAGCTCGGGCTGCTCCGCCAGCACGAGGACGATCGTGTCCGCGAGCGCGTCCAAGGCCTCGTCGTCGGTGTCCGGCAGTCCCACGACGTCCAGGGTGTGGCCGAGCGCGGCCGGATCGTGCCGGGAGACCTCGGCCGCGACGGCCCGGACCAGGACCGGCTGCTCGGCCAGCGCCTCATCGGGCAGCTGCCGCAGCCGGCGGGCGAGGCGACGGTCGACGTCGGCGGCGCCTTCACGTGAGGCGGCCAGCCGGGCCCGGGCCAGCGTGACCGCCAGGGCGTCGAAGTCGCGGCCGAGGCCGGTCGCGAGGTCCTCCGCCTCGGCGAGGTCGCGTTCGGCGTCCTGTACGTCTCCGTCCTCCTCCGCGAGCCGCGCGGAGAGCCGCAGCAGCTCCAGCTGCGCATCGACGTTGCCCGCCTCCTCCGCACGGTCGACGGCCTCCTGCGCCGTGTTCCTGGCCTCCGTACGCCGGCCGCTGCGGGCCAGGGTCTCGACGAGCAGCGGGTCGAGGGGGCTGCCGGGTGTCCAGGGGTGGCGCTCGGCGAGCCGGGCCGCGGCCTGGTCCGTGAAGCCCTGCGCCAGCAGGTCCTCGATCTCCCCTGCAGCGTTCCGCTCCCAGTCCTCCTGGTCGGCGTCGTGCAGTACCTCGTCGGGGACGTGCCCGCCGAGGCGGCCGCTCAGGAACGCGGCAGACCGGGACGCCATGTCCTGGTCCGCGCGGTCGAGGTGGCGCTCGACGCCGGGCTCCCAGCGCTTCTCCACGGACCGGGGGTCCTCGTTCAGGCGCAGCCGGTGGTAGATCTCCTCGGCGCGGGCCTCGAGCCCCTCGCGGTCCGCGTAGTACTCCACCGCGCGCCGCCCGACCGTACGCATCAGGTCGGTACTTGCGGTGTCCGACAGGCGCAGCATGATGGCCCGCAGGTCGGAGCGGTGCCGCAGGGCGCCCGGGCCGGCCGGTTCCATCAGGTCGAGCCGGGCCAGCCGTCCGAAGAGGCGGCGCGCCTGCTCCGGCGAGTCCACGTGCAGTCCGCACGCCGGGGCGAGGACCTCCGCGATCAGCTCGGGGGTGATGGTGCGCAGCGCCAGGCCCGCCTGGGCGAGGGCGCGGGCCTCCGCATCGGCGATGTGCTTGAGGATGCGGTCGTACAGGATCCCCTGGACGAGCATCTGGTCGACCTTGCGGTAGAAGTACCGGCGCCGGGCGGGCAGGCTCTCGACCAGCTCACCGAGCGAGCCGGCCTCCTGGCAGGCGAGCAGGGCTGCCTGCGCGGCCAGCTTCAGGCTGAGCGGGTGACCGCCGACCCGCTCGGCCAGGGCCCGGGCCACGCCCTCGTCCTCGATCCCGCTGGCCACGAGGAGGTCCACGGCGGCGTCCGGTTCGAGGTCGCCGAGCGCGATCGTCTTCGGTTCCGCGGCCTGCGCCGGGTGGTGGACGCCGGCCCGTCCGGCGACGATGAACCGCAGCCGCGGGTAGCCCTCGTGGAGGACCGACCAGATGGCCCACATGCGGCCGAGTACGGGGTTCGCGCGGTACTGGGCCTCCTCGAACGAGTCGATCACGATCACCAGCGGCGGGCCGACGTCCGTGCCGCCGCCCGCGCCCGCCACCGCCTGGACGAGGCGTTCACCGACCCGGCGCACCAGGTCCGTCTCGCGGGCGCGCGCCCGGCTGTGGAACTGTTCGGCGGCCCTTCGCCCGGCTCCCGATCGGGTGGTGGAGAGCCGGTACATCTCGTCGACGCTGTTCTGCTCCTCCCGCTGGATGCGGGCGGTCTCCTCGCAGGCGCCGGCCAGCGCGTCGAACGCGGCGCGGTGCCCGGGGTACTGGATGCCGAGCTGCCGGGCGATGTCGGCGACGAGGGTGATCGGCTCGTGGACGGAGAGCGTGGGCCGCTCGAAGTCGACGTAGGCGAAGGGAAAGCCGGCGGGGAGGTCGAGCAGGAACCTGGCGAGCAGGGTGCTCTTGCCCGTGCCGCCCAGCCCGTGGATGAGCAAGGGGGGTTCCTTGACGGACCCGCCGCCGAGGGGCCCCTCGGCGGCCTGGGGCAGCCCGACGTACGTCCGCAGCTGTTCCAGCTCGGCGGCGCGCCCGCAGAACCTCCCCCTGACCAGCCGTTCGAGCGGCTGGCGCAGTCTGGCGCGCTCCAGCAGCTGCTGGACGTGCTCGGGGTCCGGTATCCCGGTCGCGTGCGGGATCTGCGCGAGCCACAGCACCGCCTGGAGGATGCCCGCGAGCCCGTCGACATCCTGCTCACCCAGGGCCGGCGGCGTGCCGGAGAGGTAGGCGAGCGCGAACCGTTCCGGTCCGGGGCCCTCGGGGACCTGGCCGAGGTTGGCCTCCAGGCCGAGGCGCGCGGCTTCCGGGCCGGCCAGGCCGCACAGAGTCACGTCGCGGACCTCCTGCTTGAGGACCCAGCGGGGCCGGGGCTGCGCGCCGAGGGTCGTGCAGTCGTCGACGAGTGCCAGCGCAGCCCGGCCGCTGCTCTCCCCCTCGCCGGGCAGCCGCAGCTGCGTGGGATCGAACCCGCTGAGCAGGCAGGCGGCCTCCCGGTACGCCCTGCGGCCGTCCGGGACGGCCGGCGCGGACTCGCCCGCCGCGGTGAGCAGTTCCCCGCGCAGCCGGGCGGCGAAGTCCTCACCGGATCGCAGTGAGAGGTAGAGGCGCACGGTCCGCTCGGCCGCCGTGCAGATCTTCCGCATGTAGCTGTCGTCCCCCGGCCGCTGCGCCGCGTCGAGGATCGTCGCGACGGCCACGTCGGTCAGCGCCTCGGTCGCGGCCGTGTCCGACGATTCGGGCGTCTGCGCGAAGAAGGTCCGGAAGAAGCTGTACAGATCGTCGGGACCGGCGATCCGCGCGGTGTCCCGGCACTCGTTCTTGCGGATGTCGTACGGCAGCTGGCGCATCCACGGCGCGTAGCCCAGCAGTACGAGCCGCGGCACGGTCTCCTCCTGCACGGGCGTGTACTCGTAGATGGCGAGGGCCAGCTGGCCGATGCAGTCCCACACGTCGGAGTTGGCGTCGAGCTTGTCGCATTCGTCGAGGACGAGCCAGAACCGTTCCTCCGCGGCCGTGGCGCGGCTGACGATCCGGTGGACGGCCTCGTCGAGCGACGGCAGTGGATCGTTCAACTGTGTCGTGTTCAACGGTGAGATACCAGGGTCCCGGTCGCCGACGAACTCGGCCAGCCGCCGGATCAGCTGGGCGGCGGTCGAGGTACGCGAAAGCGTCACCCGCACCGGGCGGAACCCGCAGTGCTGGCCGAGGTGCCGGATCAGGTTGTACGTGTACGAGCGCCCGCTGTCGGCCTCGCCGTCGACCAGCAGCACGGTCTTCTCGGGGTCGGTGAGGAATTCCTGCAGGCGCACCCGCAGCTCGGCCCGGTCGATGAACACTTCCGTGCCGTTCTTGAGGACGCCGGCGAGGAAGTGATCCGGAGCGGAGACGTTCACCTCCGCGTCTTCGAGGAGCCTGTCCCGGAACCTCTCGGCGTCCTTTCCTGCGGGCCGGGAGCTGAGCTCCGCGAGGGTGACGAGCACCTCGAGCAGGCGCAGCTGCGCCTTGATATCCCTGCGCGAGGCGCGGACCAGTGTGACGGCGTTCTCCCCGCTCTTGTTGGTCAGCGCGAGGCTGCCGATGAATTCCGGGAGGAACCCGTGCTGGGCGAGCCTGTCATGCGGGTCCGGGGTGTCGAGGAGATATTCACCCACCCAGGTGGTGACGAGGCCCCATTCCGTTTCGGTGAGCGGCATACCGCACCTACCCGGCCGCCCTTGACGGGCGACAGACGGAGTGATTGCTACCTGCCATGGTTTCACCCGGTCTGTCCGGCGGCAAGGCGACCGGTCTCGGAGTGACTGCCGGCCGGGCGTATGCATCGCGCCCGTTGCTCCGGCCGCCGCGCCCGATCGGGCGGCGCTGCGCCCCGCGCGGTTCGGCGGGCCCCCTGCCGCGGAACCCATGCCCGAGGTGTCGCCCCATCCGGTGCCACCGTGCCCACCGCATCCGAGGAGGACCTCATGCCCGCAGGCGTGTCCATCCACGTAGGACTCAACAACGTCGACCCCAGCAAGTACGGCGGCTGGGACGGACAGCTCATGGCGTGCGAGAACGACGCCCGGGACATGGCCGAACTGGCCCGCGGCGCCGGGTTCGACGACACCGTGATCCTGACGAAGGACGCCACCGTCGACACCATCACGGCCGCACTGCGCAAGGCGGCCGGGAAGCTCGGGGGCGGGGACATCCTGCTCCTCACCTACTCGGGCCACGGCGGCCAGATGCCCGACAGCGAGGGCGACGAGCCGGACGAGCTCGACGAGACCCTCGTGTTCTTCGACCGCCAGTTCCTCGACGACGAGCTGCACCGGGAGTTCCAGCGGTTCCACAAGGACGTCCGGATCATCACCTTCCTGGACTGCTGCCACAGCGGCACCGCCACCGAACTGATCGACGACCCCGCCCAGGGGGAAGCGGCCCGCCTCATGCCCGTGCTGAAGCAGCAGCAGATCTTCGAGCGGGACAAGGCGTTCTTCCAGGACCTCCAGCGCGAGCTGAGGAGCACGAACGGCAACGGCGGGGAACCGGGCGTCGTGCTCATCTCCGCCTGCCAGGACGACCAGGTCGCCCTGGACGGCCGGGTCAACGGCAAGTTCACCGAGACCCTGCTCCGGGTCTGGAACGGCGGGGAGTTCAGCGGCGACTACGAGACCTTCCACCGCGACATCAAGAAGCGCATGCCCGCCACCCAGATCCCGAACTTCTTCACGACGGGCAGCCCCGACAGCCGGTTCCTCGGCCAGAAGCCCTTCACGATCTGAGCATCGGTTCGGTCACCGAACCGACTTGCTACGGTGGGGCCATGCCGCTCCCTCGCGACTACCGCGGCCAGTCCTGCTCGCTCTCCCGCGCCATGGAGGTCGTCGGCGAGCGCTGGACCCTCCTGATCGTGCGGGACGCCTTCTTCGGAGTCCGGCGGTTCGGGGACTTCGCCGCCCACCTCGGCATCCCGCGCGCGGTCCTCACCGACCGGCTCGCCGGTCTCACCACGGCCGGGGTGCTGGCCCGCGCACCCGGGGACGGCCGGCGCGAGGTGTACGCCCTCACGGACAAGGGCGTCCGCCTCTGGCCGGCCGTCCGCGCGCTGTCCCTCTGGGGCGAGGAGCACCGGCCCGCGCCCGGCGGGCCGCGCCGGGTCTTCCTGCACGCCGTCGACGACGCCCCGGTCGCCGTCGACGGGCGCTGCACCGGCTGCCATGTACCCGTCGAGGTCGCAGATCTCCTGGTGGCGCCCGGGCCCGGGCTGCCGGCGCCGTCCGCCGACGACGATCCCGTCACCGCGGCCCTGCACCGACCGCACCGGCTCCTGCAGCCGCTGCCCCTCACGAAAGGCTCTCCCGCATGAGAATCCTGACAGTCGGCGCCGGAGCCGCAGGCGGCTGGTTCGGTGCCCGCCTCGCCCACGCCGGACAGGACGTCACCTTCCTGGTCCGCCCGGAGCGGGCCGCCGCCCTTCGCGAGCGCGGGCTGCGGGTGACGGGCCTCGGCGAAGTCCTCACGCTCACCCCGCAGTTGGTCACCGCCGACGCGCTGTCGCACCCGTACGACCTCGTCCTGCTCTCGGTGAAGTCCACGGCGCTCGACCGCGCGGCGAAGGACCTGGCCCCGGCGGTCGGCCCGCGGACCGCGATCGTGCCGCTGCTCAACGGCATGGCCCACCTCGACCACCTCATAGGCCGCTTCGGCGGCGCGCCGGTCCTCGGCGGCGTGGCCAAGGTGGTCACCACCCTGAACGAGCACGGCGACATCGTGCGCATGGCCCCGCCGTCCACTCTGCTCACCGGTGAACTCGACGGCCGCGCCTCCGCGCGCGTGGACGCCGTACGCGCCCTGCTGACCGGGGCGGGCATCGACAGCCCCGAGACCCCGGACGTCGTCGCCGCGATGTGGCACAAGTGGGTCTTCATCACCACGCTGGCGGCCGTCACCTGCCTGGCGCGCGGCTCTGTCGGCGAGGTCGGCGCCGTTCCCGGCGGATCCGGCCTCGGGCCGGCCGTACTCGCGGAGGCGGCGGCCGTCTCGGCCGCCGCGGGCCATCCCGTACCGGATGCCGAACTCGCCTTCACCACCCGGACGGTGACCACGCCCGGCTCCCCGCTCACCCCGTCCATGTACCGGGACCTGGTCGCCGGTCGTCCCACGGAGGTCGAGCACGTCTTCGGCGACCTGGTCGCCCGGGCCCGCGCGCTCGCCGTGCCCACCCCGCTGCTGGACCTCGCCACCCTGCAACTACGGGTGCACCAGCGGCGCGCGGTGCAGGCCCGAATCGGCGGGTGACCTCCGGCGCGGTCCGTCGTTGAACACGTCGGTCAAGCGAAGTGCACCAGCGAAGTCCCGGGTCTCCCCGCGAGGCCCGGGACTTCGTGTGCCGCCGGCCTGCCGGCCCCCGGGCCCGTCCCGCCGCCCGGCCGTACGCCGCTGTCAGCCGCGCAGCGCGGCCGTGAACCAGGTGAACACGGGCGCCAGGCTCGGCGAGGGCGGCCACCCGTTGATCACGGCCAGGAGCTGCCAGTAGCGCTCGGCACGCGGATCGGCGGCCGCCTCCAGCCGGGCCAGCAGCCAACGGCGCAGATCACCGTCGTCCGCGCGCCCGAAGGCGTGCCCGTAGAGGGCGGTCAGGGCGTTCGTGACGGGCAGCGCTTCGACGGACCTCGGGAGGATGCCCGCTTCGAGGGCCTCGCCGACGCGTTCGCGGACCGCCTCGGTGAGTTCGTGGTGGAGGCCGGTGGTGTCGCCGTCGGCCCGGTCGGCCGCTTGGTGCTCGGCCATTCGGCGTACGGACGCGCGGAAGCCGGCGTCCTGGCAGAGTTCGGCGAGCTCCACCCAGGCCTCGAGCTGCTCGGTGGTGGGGTCGTCGGGGAACTCGGGCATGGCCGAGCGCATCATGGCCACGAACTCCGGATTGGCGTCGAAGCCCCCGAAGGTGTCGTCGATGAAGGCATGGACCAGCCGGTGCCGTTCGGCTTCGGAGAGCTGGGCGAGTCGGTGCATGAGGCGTGTCTCCTGGGATGAGGCGCCGCGCCGGGCCACCGCGCGCAGTACCGCCCGCCGCAGCCGCAGCGTGCGTATCTGCACGTCCAGGGCGTCGGCGTGGGCCGCCGCGACCTCCGGTACGGAGGCCTCCCTGTCCAGCACCCTGCGGATCGTGGCCAGGTCGAGGCCGAGGTCGCGCAGGGTGCGGGCGAGGTCGAGGCGGGCGACTGCGTCGGTGTCGTAGAGCCGGTAGCCGGCGGGGCTGCGGTCCGTGGGCGGCACGATCCCCGAGTCGGAGTAGAAGCGGACGGTCTTCACCGTCAGCCCGGTACGCCGGGCGATTTCCCCGATCGAAAAGAGCGTGTCGCCGTTCATGTCCCTCACCCTGACGTCTCCCCCTACGGGAGTCTCAAGCCCGCCCGGGAGCCGGCCGGTCCTCGGGGCAGTCTCCCGGACGGCGGCGGGCGTGGCGCCCGCCGGACGGAACCTGCTGGTCAGGGGGGACGGAGGGTGACAGACTGAAACGGCTTCAGGTCAACCCAGGAGGACAACATGGCAGAAGAGTCGAACACCCCGCAGGGCGAATCGGCGGCCGAAGAGGCCAAGCGCAAGTTCCGGGAGGCCCTCGAGCGCAACGCCCGCAGTGCCCATGCACAGCAGGCCCACCAGAGCCGGGCGAAGATCCAGGGCGCCAGCGGTGGCGCGGGCGGCAAGAACAAGAAGACCCGCCGCAAGACCGGCTGACCGGCCTCGGTCTCCACGGCGATGCCCTGAAGATGCCGGACAAGGGGGCCGCCTCCAGCTCACGGAGCCGGAGGCGGCCCCCTTTTGCGCACCGAGCCACGACCGGCTCTGCCCGTTTGCCCGAAAGCGACAAAAGCTGGTCTAGACCTTGACAGGTCCAGACCAGCTTCGCTTCAGTGGCGGTACTTGCCCCCACGGCAACTCCCCCCACTGAAGGAGCAGTTACGTGATACGTGCGCTTCGCCGCCGCGCCCTGGCGCTGGCCGCCGCCGCGGCCGCCACCTTCGGCCTCGCGGTCGCCCTCCCCGCCTCCCCCGCCTCCGCGGCCGCGGCCTGCGCCACCCCGTGGGCCTCGTCCGCCGTGTACACCAACGGCATGAGTGCCTCGTACAGCGGGCACAACTGGCAGGCCAAGTGGTGGACCCAGGGCGAGACGCCCGGCAGCACCGGGCAGTGGGGCGTCTGGTCCGACCTCGGCACCTGCGGCGGGGGCGGGGGCCAGGACCCCGGCAACCCGTCCGGATTCGTCGTCTCCGAGGCCCAGTTCAACCAGATGTTCCCGAACCGGAATTCCTTCTACACGTACAACGGCCTGGTCTCGGCCCTGTCTGCGTACCCCGGCTTCGCCAACACCGGTGACGACACCGTCAAGCGGCGCGAGGCGGCCGCCTTCCTGGCGAACGTCTCGCACGAGACGGGCGGGCTCGTGTACATCGTCGAGCAGAACACCGCCAACTACCCCCACTACTGCGACCGGAGCCAGCCGTACGGCTGTCCCGCCGGGCAGGCCGCCTACTACGGCCGCGGCCCGATCCAGCTCAGCTGGAACTTCAACTACAAGGCGGCCGGCGACGCGCTCGGCATCAACCTGCTCGCCAACCCGTACCTCGTGGAGCAGGATCCGGCCATCGCCATGAAGACGGCCCTGTGGTACTGGAACACCCAGAACGGCCCGGGCACGATGACCGCCCACGCCGCCATGGTCAACGGAGCCGGCTTCGGCGAGACGATCCGTTCCATCAACGGCTCCCTGGAATGCAACGGCGGCAACCCTGCTCAGGTCCAGAGCCGGATCAACGCGTACCAGAGCTTCACGCAGATCCTGGGCGTGACACCGGGCAACAACCTCGGATGCTGACCCGGTCCGGCCACCGCTCCGCGCTCCCTCAGCGGGTGCGCAGGGTGGTGGCCAGCTGGGCCCGGGAGCGCACGTCGAGCTTCTGGTAGATCCGGGTCAGCCGGGCCTCGACCGTCTTGACGCTGACGAAGAGCTTCGCGGCGGCCTCCTGGTTGCTGGCGCCCTCGGCGACGAGCAGGGCGAGTCGGGCCTCCGCCTCCGTCAGGGCGGCCAGGGCCACTGCCGTGCCCCCCTCGGCCGGCGCCGCTTCCCGGTGCTCGGCGGCGAGTTCCACCCAGGGGTTCGCGCCGGCCGCGGCGAACACCTCGGCCGCCGCACGCAGCGCGGCACGGGCCGGTGCGCGCCGGCGGCGGCGCCGCTCCACCCGGGCCAGGGCGAGCAGCGTACGGCCGCGCTCCACCGGGAGCTGGAGCGCGACGAACCGGTCCGCCGTGGCCTGCAGCAGGTGTACGGCGGCCTCGGCGTCTCCGTGCGCGGACAGGCACAGCCCGCGGGCCCGGTCGAGTGCGGCCACCACCGCGGTGCGCCCCAGGCCGAGGGCGACCGGACGGACGGCGCCGAGCAGTTCCGCGGCCTCGTCGGGCGCGTCCGCGGCCACCAGGGCCTCGGCCAGCTCTCCGTGCCAGCGCAGGATCGAGGGGTCGACGACCTGCTGGGCCTCCTCGAGTTCGGCCACCCGGCGCAGCGTGGCCACGGCTTTCGCGGCCTCCCCCGTCGCCAGCTCGGTCAGGCCGAGTGCGTACAGGCTGCGCGAGAGGAACACCTGGTCGTGCTCTTCCTCGGAGGCCTGGATGCCGCGCCGGGCGTACCCGGCGGCGCGCGCGAAGCTGCCGCCCATGGCTTCGGCCATCGCGGAGGCGTACCAGGCGGGGCCCGGGGAGAGGCCCGCCTCGATGGTCAGTTCCAGGGCGCGGCGGGCGTGCGCGGAGGCGACCGCGCACCGGCCGCGACGCAGTTCGACCTCGGTGAGACTGCGCAGCACCTCGAAGACGTCCTCCGCGGATCCGGTGCGCCGGACGGCGGGCAGCAGGACGAGCAGCTGGCGCCGGGCGTCGTCGAGGCGGTCGTCGAAGAGGGCGTGCCGTACGGCGAGGTACTGCGGCGCGTTGCGCATGCCGAGCGGCACCTCGGGGGCGGGCAGGGCCAGGGCCTCGGCCAGGATGTCCTCGGCGTCGAGGTCCCCGAGGATGCGGCCCATCCGGGCCCGTACGGTCAGCGCCATGGCCTCGGCGACCTGGTCGCCGCCCCGGGCGGCGAGCCGGCCGGCCTCGGCCGCGGCGTCGCGGGAGCGGACGGGGTCGCCGTCGCTGAGGTTGTACTTCGTGGCGAACCGCAGCTGCACGGCCGCCTGGAGGGCGGGGTCTCCGGCGGCGTCGTCCATGGCGTACGCGAACGTCTCGTCGAGGGCGGCGAGGGCCTGTCCCGCGGCGTCGATCACGGCGAGCCGGGCCCGTACCCGGTCGGCGGGCGAGGCGTCGCGGGCCAGTACGGCGCGGGTGGCGCGGCGTGCGAGATCGGCACGGCCGGCCCAGCCGGCGTCCTCGGCGGCGGCGACGAGGCGGGCCAGTTCGTCCCCGGGCCGGTTGGTCGGGGTACGTTCGGCCGCGAGCAGGCCGAGCTCGGCGGCCAGGGCGCGCTGACCGCGCCTTCTGCAGGCCGCGGCGGCCTCGGTGATCTCGGCGGCGAGCCACTCGTCGGGGGTGTCCACGGCCAGCGCGCGGTGGCGTACGGCCTGGACGGGGTCGTCGACGGCGGCGGCGAGCGCGGCGTGTCCGGCGGCGCGTTCCGGCCAGCCGGCGTCGGCGGCCAGGGCCATGGGCAGGGCGCCGGCGGTGAACGCGACGGCCCCGTCCTCCCCGACGGTGACCAGTGCGGCCCGCTCCGCCTCGGCGAGTTCGGCCTCGGCGTCCGGGCGGCCGGCCCGGCGCAGCAGGGCGGTCGTCGGGCGGGCCGCGAGGGCGGCGAGCAGCAGGGTGCGGCGGGCCCGGGCCGGGGCTTCGGCGAGGAGCCGGCGGGCGACCTCGCGGGCCTGGCCGGACAGGGGCAGGGGGTCGGCGTGGTGGGCGCTGACGTCGCGGGCCTCGGCGGCTTCGGCGAGGGAGTGGCCCAGGGCGAGGGCGAGGCGGGGGTTTCCGCCGCTGGCCTGGTGGATGCGGCCGGCGAGGCGGGCGGGGAGGCCGTGGCGGGCGAGGAGTTCGGCCACCTCGTCGGCGCCGAGCGGGGGGACCCGTATCCCTGGGGTGCCGGGGCCGCACAGGGGGCCGCCGACGGGGGCGCCGCCCTGGACGCACTCGGCCACGAGGACCCGTACGCGGGGCGGGGTCAGGCGCAGCGCGAAACGGAGCAGATCGGTGCTTTCCGCATCCAGCCACTGGGCGTTGTCGAGGACGAGCAGGACGGGGGTGCGGGCGGCGAGGGTACGGAGCACCTCGACCACGGCGAGCCGCAGCGCGACGTGGTCGCGGCCGGCCCGGGGCGCGTCGGCCTCGCGGCGCAGGAGGGCGATGGCGGTGCGCTGGGGTCCGGAGAGGCGTTCCAGTGCGGCGCAGGGCACGGAGGCGAGGAGTGCGGCGGCGGAGGCCTCGGGTATCCACTGGTCCGCGGCCTCGGGGGCGAGGCGGAGCACGGTCTCGTGGCGGGTCGCGGCCGCGGCCGCGACCGCGCCGACCACCTCGGTCTTGCCCGCGCCGGCGGGTCCGGTGAGCAGCGCCCGCCCGTGCGCGTTCAGCGCGCGTTCGACCGCCTTGATCAGTTCACCGTGCCCGACGGTCGTGTCAGCGTTCCCCGTCGCCGCCACCACGCACAGCCACCAGCCTCTCGGTCCCCACTCTGTGCCTCTCCTGTGAGACGCGACAATACGAGGTCGGATGCCGGGTGGACACGGATTGTGACGCAGAATTCAGTCAGCTGTCGGGAAACGGCTGCGGACCTGCCGATACGAGATGTATCAGCAGGTCCGCGGGGCTCAATGGTCCGTACTATCGGGCCCTCAGAAGCCGAGGCTCCAGGTGTCGATGTACCCGGTGTCGCCGCCCGCGTTGTCGTTGACGCGGAGCTTCCAGGTGCCGTTCGCGACCTCCGAGGAGGCGTTCACGGTGTACTGCTGGTTGATGTTGTCGGTGCCGGCGCCGGTCCGGTTGTGCAGCGTGTAGACGCTGCCGTCCGGGGCCACCAGGTCGACCTTCAGGTCACCGATGTAGGTGTGCACGATGTTCACGTTGACCTTGAGGGTGGCCGGGGCGTTGCCCGCGACACCGCTGACGGTGATCGGGCTCTCCACGGTCGTGTTGTCAAGGATGTTCACGTTCGTGCCGTTTTCGAAGGCCGGGGTGGTCGGCGAAGTCACGGCGTTGACGGTGGCGGCGGCGTCGGCGAGACCGGCGCCGCAGCCGCCGGTGCAGGTGCCGGCGAGCGGGCGGGCGCTGGCCTTGATGGCCGACTCGACCTGCGCCGGGGTCAGCGAGGGCTTGGCGGCGACGACGAGCGCGGCGAGGCCCGCGATGTGCGGGGCGGCCATGCTGGTGCCCTGGTAGGGCTTGTAGATCTCCGAGCCCGGGGTGGTGGCGCCGTTGTTCAGGGTGGAGAGGATGCCGTTCTCGGGGGTGGTGACGGTGCCGGGCGTGTCGGTGGCGCGGCGGGTCTCACCGCCCGGCGCGGAGACGTCGACCTTGCTGCCGTAGTTCGAGTAGAACGAGCGGTCGCCGGTGCGGTTGGTGGCGGCCACGGAGACCACGTTGTTGCAGCTGGCGGGCGAGAAGCCGGACACGTCCGCGTTGCTGTTGCCGGCGGCGACCACGACGGTGGTGCCGCGGGCGACGGCCGCGTTGATCGCGTTCTGGTAGGTGGCGGTGCAGGCGCCGGAGCCGCCGAGGCTCATGTTGATGACCTTGGCGGGGGTGGCGTTCGCCGGGATGCCCGCGACGGAGCCGCCGGAGGCCCAGGTGATGGCGTCGACGATGTCGGAGGTGGTGCCGCCGCACTTGCCGAGCACGCGGACGGGCTGGATCTTCGCGTTGTACGCGATGCCCGCGACGCCCTTGGCGTTGTTGGTGGCGGCGGCGATGGTGCCCGCGACGTGGGTGCCGTGCCAGGAGGAGCCGCTGGCCGGGGAGCCGGTGCCGCACTCGTTGGCCGCGCTCCAGTCGCCCTGGTCGGCCGGGTTGTTGTCGCGGCCGTTGCCGTCGCGGGCGCCGGTGGAGTCGCTGATGAAGTCGTAGCCGGCGACGATGTTCGGGGCCACGTCGGAGTGGGCCACGTAGCCGGTGTCGATCACGGCGACGGTGACGCCGGAGCCGGTGGACTTGTCCCAGGCTGCCGGAACGTTCATGCCGGCGGTGGGCTCGAAGAGGTCCCACTGCTTGGCGTACTCGGTGTCGTTCGGGGTGGCCATCGCGTAGGCGCGGGAGTCCGCCTCGACGTACGCGACGTCCGGGTCGGCACGGAACTGGGCCATCACGTCGGCCGCCTCGGCGGGGGCGACGGCGCCGCCGAGGTTGACGAGGGCGGCACCGGTGCCGAGGCGGCGGTCGAACTTCGCCTTCTTGTTGCCGGCCTTCTTGCCCTTGGCGGTGGCGTCGTCGGCCGCGGCCTTGTTGGAACTGGCCTCGGTGGCCGAGGACTTGTAGCCGACGATCAGGTTCTGCACCGGCGCGGCGGCGGGGGAAGCGGGCGCACCCGCGGCCGGGAGGGTGGAGGCGGCGGCCGGGGCCGGCGCGGGCTCCGCGCCGGTCAGAGCCACGGAAGCGGTGGCGGAGCCGGCGAGCAGGGTGACGGACATCGCCACCACGGATATGAGCCTGCGTCTCGTTGCGTGCACGGTGTTCCCTTTCGCGGGCCGTTTCCGGGCAAGCCGGAGCGGGCGGTTGGAGCTGTGTGGGAGGTGAACCGGCGGCTACGGGGCCGGGGACGGGTTGGTCACGCCCGTCCCGGCCACCGCTGCTCGCCGCGTTGCCCCGGCCGCTTCGGCGGGGCAGGGGCAACGGCGGTGCGGGCGATCTTCCCGGCCGCACGGCTTCACACCATGTGGGGTTGGCGCGGGGTCCGTTCGGGGTGGGAAAGATCGCCGGTGGGCAGACAGTAGGCAACGCGAGGATGAACCCGATACCGGGAAAACCCTTGTCCACCCCCCTGACGCCCCCCTACACCTCCCCGGGACCCTACCTCCCGGCCCTACCGGCCCTCCCGCAGGGGTGGCCCGTACAGCGCGGGCCGACCGCACGTCGAAGCAGCCTCCGGCAACGACTGCGGAGCGGGCCGCGGACAAAGCGGGATGTGTGCCCCGAACCCGGGCAAGCCCCCTCCACGCAGCACAGCACGGCCTGTCCGGGGTTACGGGTCAGGCCGTGCAGGGCTGAGTTCGCTCGAGGTCCTGCGCGCCGCAGTGCGGCACCAGCAGGTCGGACACACGCGGCCGACCGACTTGAGTTCGTCCTCGGTGAGGTCCCGGTTGACGGACCGGCAGATCTCCTTGACCGATGCATCAGGATCGCGGACGACCCACAGCCGCACCGTTCCGTCCTTGCTGCCACTGGCGAGAACACCGGGACCGAACACCGCCGAGCCCACCACGTCGGTGTGGCCGGGCAGCTTGCTGCGGACCTTGCGGGCGGCCACGTGCCACAACCACACGTCCAGGTCGTCGCTGCCGGTCGCGAGGGTCTCCCCGTCCCTGCTGAACGCCACCGCATGCACCGGGTACGTAGAGCGCGGCAGGGTGCTGCGATACCCGCCGGTGTCCCCGTCCCACAACTTCACGGTGCCGTCGAGGCTGCCCGTGGCCAGGTTGCGCCCATCGGGGCTGAACGCCACCGAGCCCACCGCCTTGGTGTGGCCGCCGGACAGCGTTCTGACGAGCTTGCCGGTCTTCGCGTCCCACAGCCTCAGCTGGCCGTCGGTGCTGCCGGTGCTGCCGGTGACCAGGGTGCGCCCGCCGGGGTGGAACGCCACCGCACTCACCGGCTTGCCGCCGGGGCCGGACACCGTTCTGAGGAGCTTGCCGGTCCTCCCGTCCGACAACCGCACCGTCTTGTCGTCACTGCCGCTGGCGAGTCTGCTCCCGTCCTGACTGAACGCGACCGACCGCATCGCTCCGGTATGGCCGGACAGCGGGGGACGGTCCATGTCCGTGTCCGTGTCCCACAAACGCACCGTCTTGTCGTCACCGCCGCGGGCGAGCGTGCCGTCCCGGCCGAACGCCACCGACCACACCCCGTCGCCGTGGCCGAGCAGCGCGGGGCGGCTCCTGCCCGAGTGCACATCCCACAACCGCACCGTCCGGTCGGAGTTGCCCGTGGCGAGAGTGCGCCCGTCCGGACTGAACGCCACCGACCACACCGCGTCGCCGGGGCCGGACAGCGGGGGGCGACTCGTGCCCGTGTCCACATCCCACAACTGCACCGTGCCGTCGAGGCTGCCCGTGGCGAGAGTGCGCCCATCCGGACTGAACGCCACCGACCCCACCGCTGCGGGGCGGTCGGACAGCGTCCGCGCCGTGCCGGCGTCCACATTCCACAACCGCACCGTCCTGTCGGGGCACGCACACCGCCAGGCCGCGTTCGGCCTCGAGCCTGCGGGTGACGGCTGCGGCGATCCCGTCGGTCGCGGCCCCCGGAAGCCCGGCGCGCTCGATCTCGAGCAGCAGGTTCTGCCGCGGCCGGGCGATGACTTGCAGCCACCGGTCGCTGCCGGGCAGTCCACCCTGCGCCAGCGCGGGCAGGACGCCGGCTTCGACCAAGGAGGACTTGCCCGAACCGGTGGGACCGAGCAGGAGGGTCACCCGCCGCTGCCGGGCGAGGCTCGCAATGACCTGCCGTACGGCGTCCTTGCGGCCCTCGAACCAGTGGGCCTGCTCTGCGGTGAACGGCTCCAGCCCCTGGTAGGGGCAGACGTCCTGCTCCACCAGACCGGGCCAGACCTCGCGCAGGACCCGGACGGGGGTGACGTAGGCGATGCCCTGCCCCTTCCCGTACGCGTCCGGGGCGGTGATCTCGGTGAGCATGCCGATGACCAGGCCGGTCTTGATGTCGAGGATCGGCCCGCCGCTGAACCCGGTGGTCAGGTCGTTGGCATCGGTCAGCTGGAGGCGCGCGCTCCTGCCCTCGACGGCCGGCAGCCAATCGCCGGCCACGGCGTAGCCCCAGTGTCCGCCCCGCGGGGCCTGGTCCGGGAACCCGAACGAGCGCACCTTGTGGCCCGCGGCGCCTTCGGCAGAGCCCAACGCAAGCGCCTCCACGTCCGGCAGGGCGCCGCTCAGGCGGACGACGGCCACGTCCTCGTCGCCGGGGGCCCGCCACGGCTCCTCCAGGACCTGCCCCTCGATCCGGGGCGCGCCGGCCGCGTGCGGGAAGACCAGCCGGACGCTCCCGCCGGGCCCGGATCCGGCCCCGGTGACGACATGCGCGCAGGTGACCAGGATGTCCCCGGCCACCAGGAAGCCGGCGCCGGCCACCGCCCCGTCGGCGGCGAGGACCTGTGCCACTGCGGGCGAGATTCCCGCTCCCGGCGGGTGGTCGTCCGCCGGGCCCCTGGCGGGATCCGGCCCGTCGGCAGCGCTGTCCAACCGGATCAGCCCGCGCTGCCGTCCGTGCCCGGTCGGGCGGCGCCCGACGCCCTCCAGGCGACGGTCACGTTCAAGTGGCAGCCGGCGCCGGTCTTGGTGATCACGGCCCCTGCCTCGAACGCGAGGTCGACACCGAAGGCGACGGCGATGTGGTCGGGCCGCGCCTTGCGCAGTTGCTCGAGGGTGGCGCCGACGGCCTTCGTGATCGGCACCAGCACCTCTTGCAGCGTCTCCGGCAGGTCGTGGACGGCCTCGCCGAGGCGGCCGGCCTTCACCGGCCCCTCCAGAGCCTCCAGCCCGGCCGGGGCTTCGATCAGAAGACCGCCCCCGCCGTCGAGGGGAATCCGAGCCAGAGGTGCCACAACTCCTCCTCACGCGTGCACGGCAGGACTGAGGCCGTTCATGGCCGCGAACGGGACGGTGATGGCGTCGGGCGTCGGGCGTCGGCGGCGCATGCGGTCGACCGGTCGACGGGAGTGTGTACGAGCCCGCTGCCGGGTCCTGCCATCATCGTCAGAACCCGGCAGGTGCCGCATCCCGGGCTGCGCCGTACGGGCCGCAGGCCCGGCAGGGCCGTCGGGCTGTCAGGGCCGTCGGGCTCAGGGCCGGGGCTGTGGTGCGTGGTGCCTGCGGAAGTAGGTCCAGCTCGTCTCGTTGGGTTCGGTCCACTTCTCCGGGGCGTGGGCGTACTCGGGGTGGTGCGCGGCGATGTGGCCTCGGGTGCGCTCCGGGACCTCGGCGTAGGAGGCGAGCTTGCGGCCCCGGCAGTGGAAGGTGAGGCCGCCCGGGCGCATGCCCCGTTCCATCCACGGGAGCCACGGCGACATCCGCATCCACGACATGGTGCACGGGACGCCCGGCTCGTCGGTGGTGAGCACGGAGCGCGGCGCGAAGAACTGGAAGAGCTCGAGGGCCTTGTACGTGTCGTCGGCGGAGTTCAGCGGGTACTCGGCGACCGGGAGCGGCGAGGGGTAGGCGAGCGGGATCTCCAGACTGAAGCAGACCTGGTCCCCGAGCTCGGTCAGCGGGACCGGGAACGGCCGCAGCCTCAGATTGGCCGGATCGTTCCAGATGTGGATCACCGGCTTGCCCTCCCAGGTGTCCAGGATCTCCCGGGTCTGCGGATCCAGGTAGAACGCGGCTTCCCTGGTGAGCAGTTGGAAGCCCCCCGTCTCCGGGTCCTCGACGAGCCGGGCGACGTTGACGCCTTCGAAGCCGAACAGGTGCCGGTACGGCTGGTCCGGGGCCCAGGAGTGGACGTCCCCGGACCACCAGAAGGTCACCTCGGCGCCGTCGAGCGAGGCGCGGGTGCGGGCGAACGCGTGCAGGAGCTCAGCGGGTGTCATGCCGGGTACTGTGCGCGGCCGCCCGCCGGCTCGGCAAGCTCCCCGGCTGCAGCCTGGCCGACATGCGGATGCCAGGTTGACGCTGCGGCGCGCAGCGGCAAACGTGACCCGCATGCGGAACGAACGCCGACTGCTCACACTGCTCGTCTGCCTGGTGCTCGGCATCGGGCTGACCGCCGCCGTGCTGGGCGCTGCCCGGGTGGCGAGCCCCGACGGGACGCCGCATTCCGGGATGAACTCCCGTGACTACGTGGACATACAGGACGTACCCCCCGGTCCCCGCGATCCGTCGGCCGGGCCCGACGCTTCGACGGGCACCGTGACGGTGGACTGCGGGCGCAACGAGGAGCGCCACTACAACGAGGACAACCTGGTGGTGTCTCCGGGACTGCGCTCGGGCGCCCACCACACCCACGCGTACGTCGGGAACCTGTCCACGGACGCGCTGTCGACCGATGCCTCCCTCGCCACCGCCGCGACCAGTTGCCGCGGCGGCGACCGCTCCACGTACTACTGGCCCGTCCTGCGCCGGATCGACCGGGCGGGCAGCCACCCCGACGAGAGCTCCGCAGGGCACGGCAACTCGGGCGAGATCCTGCCCGAGGCGACGGTCTCCGTGGAGTTCCGCGGCAGCCCGGTGGGCAAGGTCGTGCCGATGCCTCGCTTCCTGCGCGCGATGACCGGTGACGCGGTGGCTTACACCGCGGCGGGCGACGCAGACGTCCGCGCCCGCTGGGGCTGTTCCGGATCCCCCGACCGGTTCACCACCCGCTACCCGCGCTGCCCCGCCGGCGAACGCCTCACCCGCACGCTCGTCTTCCCCAGCTGCTGGAACGGACTGGACACCGAGAGCCCGGGCCACCGCTCGCACCTGGGCTTCCCCGCGGCCAACGGCGTCTGCCCGCAGGGCACCTTCGCCGTGCCCCAGCTGCGCATCTCCCTCGCGTACGACGTGCCGCCGGGCGTGCCGGTCGCCGTCGACTCCTTCCCCGAGCAGCGGCACAGCCCGAGGACGGACCACGCGATGTTCGTGGACGCCATGACGGACGGGCAGATGGCCGCGGTCGTCGCATGCCTCAACGAGGGGCTCGGCTGCCGGACCTGAGGGCCGCCCCGTCGAAGTACCGCCACACACGAGTGATGCGGGTCACATGAACCGGGCCCCGTCGGGAGGCGTGTTCTGTCCGCACCACATGGGCGAGGAAGACGGAGAGGGTGAGATGGCCGGACCACTGTGGCCCCGCACGCGGCGGGGCTCGACCGACGAGGCTTTGATCAGGTCGGTCTACGAGGAGCACGGCCACGCCCTGCTCGCCTACGCCACCCGGCTGACCGGGGACCGGGCCACGGCCGAGGACGTCGTCCAGGAGACCCTCATCCGGGCCTGGCGGCATTCCGAGGTCCTGGTCAACGGAAAGGGTTCGGTGCGCGGCTGGCTGCTGACGGTGGCCCGCAACATCATCACCGACCGCTACCGGGCCAAGGCCGCCCGCCCCGCGGAGGTTTCCGGGGCCGCGGCCACTCCCCCGGTGGAGCTGGACCACGCCGATTCCGTGGTCGACACGATGACCGTGCTGGGGGCCCTCGACCAGCTGTCCCCGGAGCACCGGGACGTGCTGAAGGAGTTGTACTACCGCCAGCTCAGCGTGGCCGAGGCGGCCGACAGCCTCGGCATCCCGGCGGGCACGGTCAAATCACGCGCGCATTACGCCCTCAAGGCGCTGCGCGAGGTATTCCGACAAGGCAGTACCAAGGAGGGCAATCGAATGGGCAGGCCGCCCCAGCAGCCCGCCGGACTGCGTGAGGTGGTGGCATGAACCGGCAGCGGCACGAGGAGGAACTGCTCGGCCCGTACGTTCTCGGCGTCCTGGAGGCGGAGGACGTCCGCCGGGTCGAAGAGCACATGAGCGGCTGCGTGCAATGCCGTGAGGAGGTGGCCGCGTTGCGCGAGATGGAAGCGGCATTGGGCGAGGTGCCTGTGGAGGCCTTCCTCGACGGACCGCCGCAGGGCGGTGATCTGCTGCTCCAGCGCACGCTGCGGCAGATGCGCAACGAGGCGTCGGGCGAGCGGCGCC
The DNA here is from genome assembly GCF_000717655.1 of Streptomyces katrae. Lineage (GTDB taxonomy): Bacteria > Actinomycetota > Actinomycetes > Streptomycetales > Streptomycetaceae > Streptomyces > Streptomyces katrae_B. The sequence goes on along the minus strand of NZ_JNZY01000010.1, from coordinate 223,416 downwards.
GACGATGGAGCGTCGCGGGACTGGCCGCGGCGGCCTCGCTGGCCGCCGTGTTCTGGGCCGGGGCGCAGTTGGGCTCCACGGACGGCGGGCCCATCGCCCAGCCGCTGCCGCCGACACCGACGGTCACGGCGCAGCCGTCACCCCCGGTGGCCGGGACGAAGGTGGCATCGGCCACCGACCCGGGCACCCATGCGCGGATGACCGTGCAGGTCACACCCGCCGCCAGGTGGGTACGGGTGCACGCGGCCGTGGCGGGGATCCCGCCGGGCGAGCGCTGCCTGCTGATCGTCGTCGGGAAGGACGGCAAGCGCACCTCCGCGGGCAGCTGGGTCGTCGGCAGCCAGAACGGCGAGGGCAAGGGCGCCTCGCTGGACGGCTCGGCGGCGGTGGACCCGGCCAACGTCAAGGAGGTCGTGGTCGAGAACGAATCGGGCAAGCGGTTCGTGTCCGTGCCCATGCCGGTGTAATCCGGCGGCGCCCGTCGACGAGGAGAGGCGGAGCCCGGGCGGCCGAGTGACGGCCGCCCGGGCTCCTCGCTGTGCGCAGCCGCCGGGAAACCGTTTCTCCTCGTCAGCCCCGGTGCGCACACTGAACCCCATGTCACGCTCAGTCGAACGCCTGCTCGCCGACCTCGATCCGCTCCCGTACGCCGAACGGCTGCGGCTGCTCGCCACCACCGCCCGGGACCTCGCCCGCAGCGGCGAACTGCCCGGCGTACTGGCCGAGCTGGCCGGCCGGGGCCGCTACGAGCGGCGGCTGGCGGCGCTGGCGGCATCGGCGGGGCGGCAGACCGAGTACCTGGCGCAACGGCTGGCCGATCCGGACCCGGTGGTGCGGTCCTTCGCCCGGCGGGCCGTGCGCACGCTGCCCGTGCCGGACGAGGCGATCGAGGCGGCGTACGACGATGCCTCCGCCGAGATCCGCCGGGAGCTGACGCAAGCCGTGTTCCGGGGATCACGCCGGGCTCTCGCGGAGCGGCTGACGCCCCTCGTGCGGGCCCAGTGGGGCGACGCCGAGGCCGCCTTGCTCCTCCCCGCCTGCGGGCCGGAGTTCGTCTCCGCTCTGCTGCCGGAGCTGGCCCATGCCGTCACCCACTGGAACCGGCTGGGCCGCTGCCACCCCGGCCCGGTGCTGGACCAGGCGGCGAGCGAACTGGCGGAGCTGCCGGAGGGCCTGCGCGCGAGCTGGTGGGAACGTCAGGCCCCGGGTCTGGCCGAGGCGCTGCCCGCCGCCCCTGAGCGCGTGCTCGGCCTGCTGGAGCAGTACGGGCCGGGCCGGCTGCCCCGGCGCCTGGACGAACGGGTCGGCGAGCTCGTCGCCGCCGACGCGGAGCGCTTCGTACGCTGGCTGACCTCCCCCGAACGGGCGGACGGGTACCAGGAGTACCTCCTTCCGCCGTCCCGGCTGCGGCAGCTCGTCCGGGCCGATCCGCCGTCCCTGCCCGCCCTCGGCCGGCGCTGGGCAGGGCGCCCCGCGTACCTGGCCGCGCTGTTGAAGGCGCTGCCTCCGGGCCGGCGTGCGGCGTTCCACGACGCGGCCACCGCGCACCTCCCCGCCCCCGACGGGATGGTCCCCGACGACGTCCTGGCCGTGCTCCCGCGCGAGCGCCGCCAGGCCGTGGCGCGGCGCCGGGCGGACCGCGCCCGCCGGGACGCGTGGGCGGTCGACCGACTCCTCGAAGTGGTCGCGCACCTCCCGGTCGCCGAGGCGCGGCCGGAACTCCTCGCCGGGACGCGGAGCTCCGACGCCGACACCCGCCGGGTGGCCTGGGTCCGGCTCGTCGAGAACGCGGTCCACGCGAGCGACGCCGAAGCGCTGGGCGAGGTGCTCGAACTGATGACGCGGAGGCTGCGCAACGAACGCGACCCCGTGCGCTCGGCCGCCCTGGCGGCACTGTCCAGGGTGCCGGTGCCGCTGCTGGCCGCCGAGGCGCCGGTGGCCTGCCTGGAACGGATCGCCGTGGACGCCGTCGAGGCCCGCGACCACTCCGACGACACGCGCCGGGCCCTGGAACGCCTGGTGTTCGCGGTGCTGGAGGAACCGGCACCGTCCTCCGCGCTGCTCGACTGGGCGCTGCGCACGCTCCGCGAGCGTGCCGTCCGCACCGGGCACCTGGTGCACGGCGGGTACGGGGGCGTGCTGCCGCGCGGCCGGGAACAGCGGATCTTCGACGTGCTGCGCCCCTGGCTCGAGGGCCGCGCGTCCAAGGGCGAGTACGAACCGCTGCTCACGCTCGTGTCCTGCCTCGGGGACCGCTGCCGCCGCATGCCGGAGCTCCAGCGGATGCTCGGCGAGTCCCTGGAGCGGTGCACCGGCGGGGTGTTCCCACGGCTCGCCGAGGTCTGGCTGGCGGACCCGGCGACGCGCGGCGCGCGGGTGGCCGTACTGCTGGAGCGGGAGCCGTCGGCGGTCGCGCTGGCGCCCGTACTGGACGTGCTGTCGGCTCATCGCACCGATCTGCTGGACTCCGCGCTCGCCGCGCGCCCGCCGTACGGCCGGTTCCTGCGCGAGGGCTCCGCACGGCCGCTCCCCCGGCTCGAGCGGGCGGACCGGTGGGTGCCGCGCCAGCAGGAGGAGGCGGCCTGGCTCGCCGAGGTCGCCGTGGGCGACGAATCCAGGACGGTGTACGAGCGGGCGGACGCCCTGCGCTCGGCGGCGCGGATCCCCGACCACGGGCTGGAGTTCGTACGACGGCACGCGCGCTCGGCGGACACACGGCTCGCGGAGACCGCCCTGGCCGCCGCGGCCCGGACGGTGGAGCCTGCCGTGGTCCTGCCCGAACTGCTCGCGCACGCGGGCGACGACCACGCCCGGGTCGCGGTGTACGCAGCCGGGCGGGCCGCGGCGGGGACCGCGCCGACCCGGCTCGCGGAGCTGCTGGACGGGCTGTTGGCGGCGCCCTCGGGGGTCAAGGTGACCAGCCGCAAGGAGGCGCTCCGCCTGACCGCGCGGTTCCTGCCGCCCCGCCGGGCCGCGGCGCTGCTGGCGCGCATCTGCGGCGACGCCGACAGCCATCCCGACGTGACGACCGCCGCCGTGAACCTGGCGATCGGGCTCCTGGGGACCGGGGAGGTCTGGGACCTGCTGGAGACGGCAGCGGCGAGCGGTACGCGGGAGGCCGGGGCCGTGATCGCGCACACCCCGGTGCTCTCGGTGGCGGCGCCGCACCGGCCGCGCTACGCCCGGCTGGTGGCGCTACTCGCCGCCTCTCCCCACCGGTCCGTGGCCGGTCAGGCGGTCGCGGCGCTGCCGGACTGGGTCGCCTACGCGCCGGACGCCGCGGACCCCGTACGGCGGGCCGTTTGCGACCTGGCGCCGAACCCCGGCTGGCAGGCCGCGGCGACGGCGCTGGAGAAGATCGCCGGTTCGGGGCTCCCGCACCCCCTCGGCGGCGGCGAGACCGGGAGCCAGTTCCATCGTGCCGTGGACGAGCTGTTGGCCGTCGTACGGTCCGGGGACGACGCGGAGGCCGAGGCCGAGCGCGATCTGCCGGCCCTCCAGCGGGTGCGGTTCCTGAGCCAGATCGTCGCGGCGGAGCACCACCGGCTGCGCGCGGCCCTGGTACGGCAGCTCGCCGGTGAACCCGCCCTGGCCACGGCCCGCGTGGCGCTGCTGAGGCGGTCGGTCGACCTGCGGGCGGACCTGCCGGAGCTGCGGGCGGCCCTGGCCGCGCTCGTGACGGCTCACGCGGGCCGGCCCGGGCTGGCCGCGACGACGGCGGGCTCGCTCCGCGACGGGAACCGGCACGGCGACCGGGTCGGGGACCCCGCCGTGGTGCTGGAGGCCGTACGGGCTCTCGCGCAGGACGGGGCCCTGGTTCCGGGGTTGTTCGCCGTCGCGCTCACCTCGGCGATGGGCGGGCGTTGCGACTGGCCTGCCGAGTGGCGGGCGCTGCTGCGGGAGCTGAGGCGGCACGCGGAGACGGAGGTACGGGACGCGGCGCTGGCGGCCACCACGCACCGCGAGTGACGGCGGCCGGAGGCCGGAAGGCCCGCGCCCCCATCCGGACCGATCATCACATTGCGGTCCATGACATCCTGTGACGTCACAACTCGCCGGACGGGATCGGCGGACGTCCGGGGAATATGGGGAAGGTCGATGAGGCTCTGCTTCCTGGTGGAGGAGCACTACCGCCACGACGGCATGCCGAACGAGGTGATCCGGCAGCTCACCGCATGGGGCCACCAGGTGGACGTGGTGCGGCCGGGCGGCTCGCTGCTGCGGATGACCGAGGTCGTCGCCTCGGGCACGCACGACGCCTGGGTGCTCAAGACGGTGTCGGGCGGTCCCGGGCTGACCCTGCTCGAGGCCGCGGCCGCGGCCGGGATGACCACGGTCAACGACGCCCGCTCGATCCGTGGCGTACGGGACAAGGCGCTGGCAGCCGCCATCGCCCGGACCCGGGGGCTTCCGATGCCCCCGACGTACGCCGTGGCGCGGCCGGAACTGCTGCGGGAGGTACCGGCCGCGGAGTACCCCCTCGTCGTCAAGCCCGCGGACGGCAGCTCCGGGCGGGCCGTGCACCTGGTGGCCTCGCCCGCGGAGCTCGAGGCGGTCCTCCCCGGGCTGGCCGGCGAGCACATGCTCATCGCCCAGCCGTACGTGCCCAATTCGGGCGCCGACATCAAGGTGTACGCGGTCGGCGGGGAGCTGTTCGCCACCGAGCGGTGCTCGCCCCTGCACCCTGATCCGGCGGTGCGGGAGCGGCGCGTACCGCTGTCCGCCGAGGTGGCGGCGATCGCCGCGCAGGTGGGGGCGGTCTACGGGCTCGACCTGTACGGGGTCGACGTGCTGCTGGGTCCCGACGGGCCCGTGGTGGTGGACGTGAACGACTTCCCGAGCTTCCGTCAGGTACCGGACGCCGCGGCCCGGGTGGCCCGGGCCGTGCTGGGGCTGGCGCGGACGGGCAGCCCGGCGGCGACGGCGGCCGCCGTGTGCCGCCCGCGGGTGCCGCAGGGACTGCCGCTGTCGATCCCGGTGCAGGGGGCGCCGGTGCAGGCGTCTCCCGTGCAGGCGTCGCCGGTGCAGGGGTCGCCCGTGGAGGCGTCCGCGCGGGCCGGCGAGGGCGCCCTGTGAGGATCTGCCTGGTCACGCCGGAGCCCGGCCATCCGCTGCTGGCCGGAGCGACGGCGCTGCTCGAAGCCGCCGGGCACCGGGTGGAGTCGCTGGATCCGGGTGCCGTGGACGAAGCCCCTGACGACCTGGCCGACGTATACCTGCTGAAGTCGCGCACGCGGTGGGCACTTGAACTCGCCCGGGAGCTGGAACGGCGCGGAGCCCCGGTGCTGAACTCGGCGGCGGCGACCACGCTCTGCCAGGACCGCACCCGAATGGCGGAGCTGGCCCTGCAGGGCGGTCTGCCGTTCGCGGGCACGCGTACGTACGGCTCCCTCGCGGCATGGGCGGCAGGTGAGCCGCTCGGCGCCTCGCCCCTGGTGGTCAAGAGCCGGCACAGCCGCAGGCACGACCTGGTCGCCCGGGTCGACGACCGCGCCCGGCTGCGCGAGCTGGCGGACGCCTGGCCGCAGGAGCCGGTCGTGGTCCAGGAGTTCGTGCCCAACAGCGGCTGGGACCACAAGCTGTGGGCCATCGGGGACCGGGTCTTCGCCGCGCTGCGGCGCTCCGAGCTCGCACCGGAGGGCCGGGGTCCGACCCGGCCGCCGGCCCTGGCCGAACTGCCGCCCGGCTGGGCGGACGTGGTCCGCCGGACCGGCGAGGTGTTCGCCCTCGACGTCTTCGGGGTCGACCTCATCGACACCGGGGACGGCATCCCGCTGATCGTGGACGTCAACGCCTTCCCCGGCATCCGGGGCCAGGCCGGCGCACCGGAGGCCCTGGCGGCGCTGGCCCTGGCCCGGGCCAGGGCCGGCCGCTGACCCCTCCGCCCCCGTCGCCGGAGGACCGGACAGGGGGAATCCGTTCGTCGGGGCGTGTCGGCGGGCCGGGGGTGCGACGGGGGCCGTGAGGATCGGCGGATGGGCGTCGTGCTGCCGGTCTTCTTCGCGCTGTTCGCTGCGCTCAGCAATGCGCTGGCCACCGTGCTCCAGCGCCGGGCCGCCCTGACCGTGCCGCAGAGCAAGGGCTTCCGGTTCGGCCTGGTCCTCGATCTGCTGAAGCGGCCCGTGTGGATCGCCGGGATCCTGGCCGTGATCGCGGCCGGGGTGGGGCAGGCCGCGGCGCTGGCCACCGGTGCGCTGGTCCTCGTACAGCCCCTGTTCGTCCTGGAGCTGCCGCTCGCGCTGCTCATCGCCTCGCTGGTGGCCCGGCGGCGGCTGCCGGGGGCGCTGTGGCTGGCCGTGGCGGGCGTGGTGGCCGGGCTGGGGGTGGCGCTGTTCGCGGCCTCCCCCACGGGGAACCGGACGCACGTGCCGGCCGACCGGTGGATCCCCGCCCTCGCCGCGTGCGCGGCCGTCGTCGCGGCCCTGGCGGTGGCCGGGCTGCGCAGGCCGCCGGGGCGTGCGCGGGCCGGCTGCCTCGGCGCGGCCACCGCCGTCTGCTACGCGATCACGGCGGCCCTGATGAAGCATTCCGTGTTCGTGCTGACCGAGCACGGCATCGTCGGCTTCCTGACCGCGTGGCAGACGTACGCCTTCGGCGCGACAGGCATCTGTGCCCTGCTGCTGCTCGAACACGCCATGCAGGGCGGGCCGCTGGTCGCCTCGCAGCCTGCACTGACCTTGGGCGATGCGGGCATCGGCATCGCGCTGGGCGTGGTCCTGTACGAGGAGCACCTGCGGGCGGGGTGGTGGGTGCTCCCCCAACTGCTGGGCGTGGCACTGATCTGTGCCGGCGTCGTCGCCCTCGCACGGGCGGGTACGGGTGCTCCCTGACGCCGGCGGCGGGTGCGACGCGGTCCGCATTGCGCCCGGGGTCACCGATCAACCTGCCGGAAGCATCTGCGCAGGTCTGGGCTACGATCACCGCGCACTGACCAGATCGTGTTCCAGGAGGTGGCCGGTGGGCGTCAGCCCTCACGGCAGAGTGCCGATATCTATGACCGCGCTGCTGGCGGGCAGCCTGCTGCTCGGCGGTTGTTCCGGCGGCGCGTCCCCGGCGCCGGAGAAGTCCGGTTCGCCGACGCCGAGCGCGAGCCCTTCGGCCACGGCCTCGCCCTCGTCCTCGCCGACCACGGCGGCGCCGACCGCGCCGCCCGCCGCCGCGGAGCCGGACGAGACCCCGGACCCGACGGCCACCCCCGGCGCCCGGCCGAAGGCCTCGCCCCCGCCGCGCACCTCGTCGGTCCCGCAGAACCCCAACCGCGGCCCCAATCCGCCGCCGGCGCCGCCGCGTCCCACCCTGACGCCCGACTGGACGCCGTGGAAGCCCGCCCCGAACGATCCGTCGATCCCGGTGTACACCATCCCGCCGCTGCCCTAGGGGGTGGCCTCCTCCAGCCCGGTGACCTCCCGGACGTGGCGCAGGCTCGGCTCCAGCAGGACCGCGTGGAGCTGCTGGAAGACCTGGCGGGCGGCCACCGCGTTCCAGTCGGCCGGCAGGAGTTCGGTGGGCAGGCCGGGATCGAGGTACGGGAGGCGGCGCCACTGCGTGAGCAGTGGCACGTAGTGGCGGAACGCCTCGGCCGGGCCGGGCTCCCCCTCCGCCGCGAGGCGCTCGGCGACGGGGGCGTAGGTGTCGGTGAAGGCCGCGTACTGCGTCTGGATCGCCGGGAAGTCCCACCACTCGCTCACCGTCTGCGCCAGGTCGCTGAAGGCGGCGTAGTCGGCGGCGAAGAGGTGCACGTACTCGCTGAGGCCGAGCCGGACGAGCATGCCGCGGGCGTCCTCGAGCAGCCGCCCCGGGGCCAGCCACACACCCGGGGCGATGTTCCCGAAGCCGAGCCAGGTCAGCCGGGTGCGCAGCTGGTAGCGGTGGGAGCGCTCGGACTCCGGTACGGAGAACACCGCCATGGCCCAGCCGTCGGCCAGGTCGGCGGGCTCGAGGCTGGCGAAGATGCGGCGGTCGCCCTCGTCGAAGACGGGGTGCACGGCCGGGCTGAGCCGGTAGCCGGTGGCACCGCGCCGCTCCGGTTCGAGGACGCCGCGCTTCTTGAGCCGCGAGATCGCCGACCGCACGGCCGGGCCGTCGACGTCCAGCTCGCCCATCAGCGTGATCAGGTCGGCGATGGAGATCCAGCCGCCGAGGCGGCGCAGGAACGCTCCGTAGACCGTGTTGATCAACGAGCTGGGCCTGAGGGGGCTGTCCGACATGATCGCCTTCCGTTGTACGCGGTCGCGATCATATCGAGCCCGCCGCGAGCCCGGCGGAGACTACTGCGGCAGCGGCGCCTGCGCATACGCGCCGGAGAGCAGGTGTCCCGCCCCCGGGGCCAGCGCCGGCAGGCCGAGGGCGCGCAGCATCTGGTGGGCGGTGCAGACGGCCGCCGACACCACCGGCTTGCCCAGGAGCTGTTCGGCCTCCTCGATGGCGCCCAGGGAGGGCATCTGCACGCAGGCGGAGAGCACGACCGCGTCGGCGTCCGCGTACTCCAGCGCGCGGGCGAGGCCGGGCAGCCTGGCCGGGTCGTGGGCGGCCACGTCGAGGTTGTCCGGGATTTCGAGGGCCTCGTAGTCGAGCACCTCGATGCCCTCGTGGGTGAGGTAGTCCACGACGGTCCGCGTGAGCGGGCGCATGTACGGGGCGAGCAGGGCGATCTTGCGGGCGCCGATGGTGTGCAGTCCGTGGACGAGGGCGCCCGCGCTGGTCACGACGGGTGCGGGGGCGCCGTTCTCGACCGTACGGGTGTGCAGTCGCTGCTCCGAGGTGTGGTGGTAGCCGAGGCCCATGCTCATGATCGCCACGAGGCAGGCGTAGCCGAGCACGTCCACGCGGGCGTCGGACAGTTCCACGGCGCAGCGGTCGGAGTCGGCGTCCATGGCCTTGAGCTGTTCCGGCGTCACATGGGTCATGCGCATCCGGCTGGAGTGGAAGGTGAACCTCTCGTCGGGCAGCACCGCTTGGCGGGCGCGCAGGATGGCGGGGACCTCGGTCTCCATGGTCACGTTCGAGCTCGGCACGATCTGGCCGATGCGGTAGGTGCGGGGCGGCACGGGTACTCCTCGGTGCTTGCTGGGCGTACGGTCAGCGGGCGTCGACGACGGGGTTGGCCAGGGTGCCGATGCGCTCGACGGTCGCCTCGACCGTGTCACCCGGGACGAGGAACTCCGGCGGCACCATGCCGGCGCCGACGCCGGAGGGCGATCCCGTGGCGATGACGTCGCCGGGCTCCAGGGTCACGCCGGAGCTGATGTCGGCGATGAGACGGGCGATCGGGAACAGCATGTGCCGGGTGTTCGACTTCTGCTTGGTGACGCCGTTGACGCGCAGCGAGAGGTCCAGGGCCATGGGGTCGGGGATCTCGTCCGCCGTGACCACGACCGGGCCGAAGGGTGCGTACGAGTCCTGCCCCTTGGAGAAGAACCACTGGCCGGAGCGGCGCTGGTCGCGGGCGCTGATGTCGTTGACGATGCTGAAGCCGAAGATGTGCTCGTACGCGTCCTCCTCGCTCACCCGGAACGCGGTACGGCCGATGACGACGGCGAGTTCGCACTCCCAGTCGAGCTGCTGGGTGAGGTCGCCGTTGTGCAGGACCGGTGCGCCGGGGCCGGTGACGGCGGTGGCGGGCTTGCTGAACAGGACGGGCCGGGGCGGGAGTTCCTTGTCGGTGTCGAGACTGCGGCTTGACTCCTCCACGTGCTCGACGTAGTTGAGGCCGACCCCGATGATCTTGCCGGGGCGCAGCGGGGCGGCCAGGGTGACCTCTTCGAGCCGGTGGACGGCCCCGGCCGGGCGGGCGGAGGCATGGGCGGTGAGGAGGCGGGCCGCGGTCTCCCGGGCGGCGGGTCCTGCCTGGACGAACGAGAGCAGATCGCGCGGGAGGTCGACGCCGGCGTGGTCGGCCAGGACGGCGAGGTCGAGGACGAGGCCGTCGACGTCGGCGCCGAGGCGGGCCGCGGAATCGCCGGTGGTGGTGAAGGTCAGCAGACGCATGGGGGTTCCTCGGGGTCAGGCGGTGGCGGTCGGGGCGGCGGCCGGCATGGGCTGGTGGCCGTCGTTGTCCGGGTACGCCTCTTCGCGGTGGAAGCCGAGCGAGCGCATGACCGGGAAGTCGTTGAAGGAGAAGAGGCAGGCGTCCTCGGACTGATCGAGGTTGTGGTGCTCGTGCCAGGCCCAGGACGGGACGCAGAAGATGTCGCCCTGGCGCCATTCGAAGCGCTGCCCGGCGATGACCGAGACCCCGTGCCCCTTGGCGGCCGTGTAGATCACCGAGCCGGTGTGCCGGTGGGCGCGGGTGGCCTGCCCGGGACGCAGCAGCTGCATGTGGGCGCCCATGGTGGGCATCACGGAGCCGCCCGTGACCGGGTTGGTGTACTCGGCGATGATCCCGTCGTACGGGGACCCCTCGCTCGCCTTCGCCAGGCCCAGCAGGGCCTCGTACGTCGGCTCCCAAGGGTAGGCGAGCAGCGGCGAGTACGGCCTGCTCCACCGCTCCGAGCCGTACGGGAGCAGGTTCGCGCCGTACTGGAGCACGGAGGAGTTGACCACCTTCCCGGGTATCTGGTGGAGCTCGGGGTGGACCTCGTAGAACCCTGCGTCGAGGGCGTTGACGAGCGGGATGTCGAGGCCGTCCTGCCAGATGACGGGGGCGTCCTCGGCGTCGTTGCCGTGCTCGTGCCAGGTGCCGTTCGGGGTGATCGCGAAATCGCGCGGGCCGACCTTCAGCTTCTGGCCGTCGACGACGGTCCAGGCGCCGGTGCCCTCGTGGACGAAGCGCAGGGCGGCGGCCTGGTGGCGGTGGGCGGTCATGGCTTCGCCGGGGCCCATGATCTGGAGCCCGGTGTAGAGGAGGCCGGCGGCGGCGCTGACGTCCTTGCGCCCGGGGTTGACGAGCATCACGACGCGGCGGCCCGCGTCGTCGGCCTTGACCAGGCCCAGGGCCTTGTGGACGAGGGGCCGCAGCTCCTCGTAGCGCCACAGCACGGGAACGGACTTGGGCTGCGGGTACCAGGGCTCGATGTCGTTGGCGACGGTCCACAGGGCGCCGGCGTCCAGGGCCTCGAGTTCGCCGTAGTAGCGCTCGAGTTCGGGGGTGTCGGAGACCCGGGCGCGGCCGAGCATCGTGTCGTCCTGCTCGATGGTCATACGTCCTCCTCAGCGGTGGTGGTCAGGGGGCCCGCGGGCGGCGCGGTGAAGGTCACCGGCAGACGGGGGCGGTTGTCGACTTCGAGGCGGAAGATGTCGAAGCGGTTGTAGTGGCCGGTGATGTCGTGCATCTGTTTGGGCTGGATGCACCGGCCGAGGTCGATCTCGCCGTAGACGATGCCCTCGTCGTCGACGAGCGGTTCGGTGACGGGGCGGCCGTCGGGGCCGAAGATTCCGGACAGGGCGCTGCGGGGCCGCTGGAACAGGGCGCGCAGCTCCTCGTCGTCCCCGGCGAGCAGGTCGACGATCTCCGGGGAGACGGTGGAGCAGGCGACGACGGAGTAGACCTTGCCCTCGAAGCTGTGGGCGGCGGTACGGACGGCGATGGCATCGGCCATGTCGTAGTCGGCCGGAGCCACGGGCAGGGCGATGTAGCAGGAGGCATGGACCAGTTCGCCCTGGGCGAGGAGGGTGAAGCGGGCCAGCGTGTTGGTGTTCTCGCCGCAGGCGAGGGCGCCGAGCGGGCCGACGGGGGTGGGGTGGACGCGCAGGGAGCTGCCGTCGCCGCCGGTCCATGTGAGCTTCTCGGCCCAGGTGGGCACCAGTTTGCGGTGCACGCCGAGGAGTTCGCCGTCGGGTCCGATGGTGAGCAGGGTGTTGTAGAGGACGCCGAGGCTGTGCGCGGCACGCTCGTTGACGCCGATGACGAGCACGACCCCGTACTGGCGGGCCGCCGCGCGCAGGGTGTCGACGTACGGGCCGGGGATGTCGACCGAGGCGCGCTGGAGGCGCTCGAACCAGGGCGAGCCCTGGACGGGGTTCATCGTCCAGTTCCAGTACGGGTAGCCGGGGACGAACACCTCCGGGAAGACGACGAGTTCGGCGCCGTTGGCCGCCGCCTCGGCGATCAGCGCGACGGCCTTGTCGACGGTGGCGGCGGGGTCCAGGTAGACGGGCGAGGCCTGGACGGCCGCGGCCGTGAAGCGGGGCAGGTGGTGCAGGGGCGGGCGGTTCGGGGGCAGGGTCTCCATCGGGGTCTCCTCAGTTGGCCGGCGCGGCGGCGGCCAGGCGCGGCATCCAGCGCTGGTGCACCGGCGCGGCGGGCCGGCGCAGCAGCTCCAGGCGCGGCGGGACCCGGTCGGTGCGGGCGGCGGGCGGTCTGCCGCTGCCGGCCCTCCAGGAGGGCGCCCAGGGCGCGGCGGGCCCGTGGTAGCCCTGGGCGGCCGCGGCGTGCAGGGTCCACAGCGGGTCGTGGAGCTGGGCGCGGCCCACCCCGCAGAGGTCGGCCCGGCCGGCCAGGACGATCGAGTTCACGTCGTCGTACGTGGAGATCGCGCCGACGGCGATGGTGGGGACCCCGGTGGCGTTGCGGATCAGGTCCGCGTACGGGGTCTGGTAGCTGCGGCCGTAGCGGGGCCGCTCGTGGGCGACCACCTCGCCGGTGGAGACGTCGATCCCGTCGGCGCCGGCCTCGGCGAGGGCGCGGGCGATGGCCACGGCGTCGGCCTCGGTCAGGCCGCCTTCGGCCCAGTCCGCCGCGGAGATCCGGACGAGCAGGGCCTTGCCGGCGGGCCACACCTCCCGTACGGCGTCCAGCACTTCCAGCGGGAAGCGCAGCCGACCGGCGAGGTCGCCGCCGTACGCGTCGGTCCGCAGATTGGTCAGCGGCGAGAGGAAACCGGACAGCAACCGGCCGTGTCCGTACTGGAGTTCCAGTACGTCGAAGCCCGCCCGGTCGGCTCGCCGGGCCGCGCGGACGAAGTCCCGTACGAGGAGGTCCATATCGGCCCGGGTGGCCTCGCGCGGGACCGGGCTGCGCTCGTCCCAGGCGAGGGCGGACGCGGCGATCGGCGGACCGTCCCCGGTTCCGGCGCGGCGGCCGGCGTGGGTGAGCTGGATGCCGAGGCAGGTGTCGGTCTGGCCGTGGACGAAGTCGGTGATCCGCCGCCAGGCGGCCTCCTGTTCGTCGGTGTAGAGGCCGGGGCAGCCGGTTCCGTCCCGGCCTTCGGCGCTGACGGCGGTCATCCCGGCGAGGACCAGGCCGGATCCGCCGAGGGCCTGGGTGCTCAGGTGGACGAGGTCGAAGTCCCCCGGGATGCCGTCGCGCGCCGTGCCGAGGGCGGTGGGCGGCACGACGACCCGGTTGCGCAGGAGTAGTCCGCCGAGCGGGAAGGGGCGGAACATGGGGGGCACGGGAGCGGAGGAGTTGACGGCGGTGGTGAACTCCGCGTCGCGCACGCGCAGGTTGTCGTACGTGACGCGGCGGCTGCGGGTCAGCAGGTTGAAGGCGAACTGCGGCGGTTCCTGGCTCGTGTAGCGGCCGATGTTCTCGAACCATTCGAGGCTGGCCTGGGCGGCGCGCTGGGTCGATTCCACGACGGGGCGGCGCTCGTCCTCGTACGCGGCGAGCGCGCCGGGGACGTCCGGGTGCTCGTGCAGACAGGCGGCCAGGGCGAGGGCGTCCTCCATGGCCAGCTTGGTGCCCGAGCCGATGGAGAAGTGGGCGGTGTGGGCGGCGTCTCCGAGGAGGACGACGTTCTCGTGCCGCCAGGTGCGGTTGCGCACCGTGGTGAAGCGGAGCCACTTGGAGTTGTTGGGCAGGAGCCGGTGCCCGTCCAGGTGGCCGGCGAGCATCTCCTCGCAGCGGCGGATGCTGTCCGTGTCGCTGGCGCCGGGCGGGTGGTCACGGTCGGCGAACTCCGCGAAGCCGGCGCGCCGCCACGCGGCCTCGTCCATCTCCACGATGAACGTGGAGCGGGTGGAGTCGTAGGGGTAGGCGTGCACCTGGAGGGTGCCGAAGTCCCGCTCCTCGACGAGGAAGGTGAAGGCCTCGAAGACCTTGTCCGTGCCGAGCCACATGTAGCGGCCCGGGCGTTCGTCCAGTTCGGGCCCGAAGGTGTCCGCGTAGGCGGCGCGGGTGGCCGACCGTACGCCGTCGCAGGCGACGACGAGGTCGTACGTGGCGGCCAGCTCGGCGGCGGGCGGGGCCTGGGTGCGGTAGCGGACGTCCACCGCGAGGGCGGCGCAGCGCTCCTGGAGGATCCGCAGCAGCTGCCGGCGGCCCAGGGCGGCGAAGCCGTGGCCGCCGGAGGTGAGGGTCCGGCGCCGGTAGGTGACGTCGATGTCGCTCCAGCGGGCGAACTCGGCCGACATGGCCGCATGGATCTCAGGGTCGGCCTGCGCGATGCCGTCGAGGGTCTCGTCGGAGAAGACGACCCCGAAGCCGAACGTGTCGTCGGGGGCGTTGCGCTCCCAGACGGTGACGTCCCAGTGGGGGGAGAGCTGCTTGGCCAGGGCTGCGAAGTACAGCCCGCCGGGCCCTCCTCCGATGACTGCTACGCGCACGGCGTACCTCCTCGTGGTTCCGGAACAACATATGGTGCAGATTTGGCGATCGTCAACAATGCTCGATATCTCTCGTGAGGAGTTCCGGTGCCTGCGGGCCCGACTTCGTCAGCACCTCGCGTACGTCGGCGGGCCACGGCGTGGTCCCGGTCGCGCGGGAGGCGGAGTGGGCGATGACCATCCGCCCGGCGGCGGCCTCCACGTCCCCCTCGCCGTGGACCGTGAACACGTAGTGCAGGGAACTGGCGCCGACCTTGGCGACGCTCAGCTCGATGCGCACGGCCTCGCCGAACCAGAGCCGGGCCCGGTAGTCGGCCTCGAAGTGGACGCGCGGGGTGCTGCCGAAGAGGTGCGCCAGGCCCAGGCGGCGCAGCAGCACGGCCTCGGCCGCCTCGACCCAGCGCACGACGGTGGAGTGGTGGTAGTGCCCGGCGGCGTCGGTGTCGGGCCACTCGACGCGGCGCTCGACGACCACGCTCGGCAGGTGCGGGACGAGGGCTTCGGGGCAGCCGGCGGCGCATCCGCCGTCGGCTTCGACCGGGGCCGGGGTGGGATCCGGGGCCGGGGCCACGGCGGCGGCTCGGGCCCATTCGCGCAGTTCGCCGCGCTGGAGCTTTCCGTTGCCGGTGCGCGGCAGCCGCTCGACGAACTCGACGGCACGCGGGTACTTGTACGGGGCGATGGTCCCCTTGACGTGGGCCTGGAGCTCACGGGCCGTCGCCTCGTCCGCAGGGACACCGGCCCCGAGCACGACGTACGCCTTGACCAGCATGCCGCGCCGCTCGTCGGGGGCGCCGACGACCCCGCACTCCTCGACGTACGGATGGGCGGCGAGGGCCTTCTCGACCTCCGGGCCCGCGATGTTGTAGCCGGAGGAGACGATCATGTCGTCGCTGCGGGCCACATACCAGAAATAGCCGTCGGCATCGCGGATGTAGGTGTCCCCGGTGATGTTCCAGCCGTTCCTGACGTAAGCCGTCTGGCGCGGATCGGCGAGATAGCGGCAGCCAGTGGGTCCGGTGACCGCCAGCAGGCCGGGCTGCCCGTCGGGGACGGGGTCGCCGTACCGGTCCACCACGGCGGCGCGGTAGCCGGGCACGGGCCGGCCCGTGGCACCGGGCCGGATGTCCCCGTCGGCCGCGGAGATGAAGACGTGCAGCATCTCGGTGGCACCGATGCCGTCGATGATGCGCAGCCCGGTGGCGGCGTGGAACTCCTCCCACACGGCGGCGGGCAGCGCCTCTCCGGCGGACACGCAGCGGCGCAGCCCGGCCAGTCGGTCCACTGCGCCGGCGGCCATGATCGCGCGGTAGGCGGTGGGCGCGGTGAACAGGACGGTCACGCCGTGCTCGGCGACGAGATCGGCCAGCTGCTCCGGCCCCGCCTGCTCGATGAGCAGGGTCGCGGCCCCGACGTGCAGCGGGAAGACCACGAGCCCGCCGAGGCCGAAGGTGAAGGCGAGCGGCGGCGTACCCGTGAAGACGTCGTCGGGGCGGGGCTTCAGGACATGCCGGGAGAAGGTGTCGGCATTCGCGAGCACGTCGCGGTGGAAGTGCAGCGTCGCCTTGGGGCGTCCGGTCGTACCGGAGGTGAAGGCGATCAGCGCCACGTCGTCCGCAGCAGTGGGGACGGTGGCGAACACGCCGCTCTTGGCCGCGCAGCGCGCGGCCAGGTCCATGACCCCGGGGCCCCCGTACGCGAGGACCGGCAGACCGGCAGGGCCTTGGCCGGCTGCCGCGGCGAGTTCGTCGACGTAGCGGTGGTCGCACACGGCGACGGTGGGGCGGCTGATGTCGCAGAGCTCGGCGAGCTCGGCGGCGCGCAGCAGCGGCATCGTCGTGACGGCGACGCCGCCGGCCTTCAGGACGCCGAACCAGGCGGCCACGAGCCAGGGGTTGTTGGGAGCGCGCAAAAGGACGCGATTGCCGGGTACCAGGCCGAAGTCCTCGGTGAGCACCTGGGCGACCTGGTTGGCGCGCTGCTGGAGCTCGCCGTAGGTCCAGCGCTCGGTCGGGGTCAGCAGACAGGGGCGGTCGGGGCCCCAGCGCTCGACGGCTTCGTCGAGCAGGCGTCCGGCGCAGTTGAGACGGTCGGGGTAGGCCAACTCCGGGAGATCGAAGTGGAGTTCGGGCCAGAGGGGGAAGGCCGGCAGCCGGTCCCTGCAGAAGGGGTCGGCGTGGGCGGAAGGGGAGAGCTCCATGGGGCGGCACCTCAATCAGGGAGCAGCGGGGGAGATGCGGAGCAAGTTATCTCGATAATTTTGCGTCCGTCAACATTCCTCGATATTTCGAGGGACGCCGGGCGGCCTCCGGACCATCCGCGAACCGGTTCAGGCGGCCGGGGCGCCCGGCAGGCACACGCACAGGGAGGTGCCGAACTCGCGCGTCGCAACCGAGAGTTCGCCGCCCGCCTCGGCCGCGAGCAGCTGGACGATCAGCAGCCCGCGGCCGCTTTCGGCATCCGGGTCGATCTCGGTGGCGGGATGGGGCAACCCGCGCAGCCGGGACCCGCGGTCGGCGACCTCCAGTCGCAGCCATCCCCCGCCGAAGCTCACCCCGACCCGCATCCACGCGGTGGCGGCGGCCGCGTGCCGGACGACGTTCCCGGCGAGTTCGCTGACGGCCAGCAGCAGGACATCCGCCGGCTCGGCGGCGATGCGCCAGCCCTCCAGCACCGCCCGGACACGAGCCCGCACCTGCGGGACGGCGACCGCGGTGGGCTCGACCACCCAGTGGGCGAAGCCCCGGACCCGGGCGGGAGCCGGGGCCGGGGTCCGAGCCGGGGCCGAGGCCGGGCCACCGGCGGCCCGTGCGGGCACGGCGGCGGCCGGGGCAGCCCCGGCAGGAAGGGCGGCGGCGGTGAACATGACGTACTCCCGGAGGGGGAATGCGACGCCGTCCCGCCAGTGTCTCGTGTAACTACTCGGGAACTCGGGTGCCCGATGGGCTTGTAGTCAGCGGAAATGCGTCGCTAGAGTCCGTGATTACACGTGTAACAAGCTAAGCCTCCCCGGTGCCCCGCGCAAGCATTTCGGACAAACGTTACGAAGCCTGGGCCGCCCGCACCGGGACCCGCCGGCCTCCGGGGCCGCACACCGAATGGGATGAGCCGTAAATGACGCAGTCTCCCCCGGCCGAGTTCGACATCACCGACATGACCTGGCCGCCCCCTCCGTTCCAGCAGCCCGTACCGCCCGTGACCGGCGCGGACGGCATACGCCGCTTCGACGGGATCACGTACGCCACCACCCCCGGCTACCGCCCCCGCCTCCTCGACGTACAGCTCCCCGCGGGCGAAGGCCCCTTCCCGGCGGTGATCTGGATCCACGGCGGCGGCTGGCTGGACGGCGACCGCCGCTACCCGCCGCCGACCGTGCCCGCCGCCCTGCTGCACGGTGCCGCCCTCGGCGCCGGGCTCGCGCTCGTCTCCATCGACTACCGGCACAGCCTCGAGGCCCCGTTCCCCGCACAGCTGCACGACGTCAAGGCCGCGATCCGCTACGTGCGGCGGTTCGCCCCCGCACTCGGCATCGACCCGGACCGGATCGGCGTCTGGGGCGAGTCGGCGGGCGGCCACCTGGCCGCGCTCGCCGGCCTCGTCCGCCCCGGCAGCACGGACGCCGAGACCCTGGCGGCGCTGGAGGGCGCCCACGGCGTCGGCACCGGCGACACCGGCGTCCTGGCCGTCGTCGACTGGTACGGGGTCCACGACCTGCCCGCCCTGGCCGCGCACCCGCTGCCGATGCCGATGCCGACCGGCGCCGAGTTCCCCAACCCGTACGAGGCCCTGCTGGGCGTTCCCGTGGCCGAGCAGGCGGAGCCGGCGCGGGCCGCGAGCCCGGTCACGTACGCGGTCCCCGGCTCGAACCCGCCGCCGTTCCTGCTGGTGCACGGGACCGCGGACGGGCTCGTCCCGTACAGCCAGAGCGAGGCCCTCGCCGAGGCCCTGACGGGCGCGGGAGGCGAGGTGGCGCTGCAGCCCGTGGAGGGCGCCGACCACATCTTCCTCGGCTCCCCCGACATCCCCGCGATCGTCGCGGAGAGCGTCGCGTTCCTGGCCCGGCACCTGGGCGCGGGGGCCTGAACCCGGGTCCTGACCACACCTGTCCCATCGTGGGGGCGCGGCTGGGCCGCGCCCCCACGCGTACGTCGAAAGGCAGTCATGTCCCGGCACACACTCACTTCGGCCCGCCCCACCGCGGCCCGGCCCGGGGCGGCGGGCCGGCCTCGCCGCCCCGGCACCCTGCTCCTGGCCGTGCTGCTGCTCGGACTGGCCGCAGCACTGGCCCTCACCGTCCGTACGGACGTCGCGAACCCGCCGTTCCAGGGCTTGGACGAACAGTGGCTGCGCTGGATGGGCGGCCCGCACGGCGGGCTCCCCGCGGCCCTGGCGGCCGCCCTCGACTGGTTCGGCGGCCCGCTGGGCGCCGTCGTACCGCTGGGGATGCTGGTCTTCCTGCTCGTCCGCAGACGCTGGACCTCGGCGGGCTTCCTGCTCGGGGTCCATCTCGTGGGCAGCATGCTGGCGGTGCAGACGCTCAAGCACCTGGTGGACCGCCCGCGCCCGGCGCACCCGCTGGTCCGCGTCGACCACGGCTCCTTCCCGTCGGGGCATGCGGCGGGGGCGGCCCTGCTCGTCGTACTGGCCGGCGTCCTGCTGGTCCCGGCGGCCCGGAGGCGGGCCTGGTGGGCCGGAGGCGTGGTGTTCACCCTGGCCATGATGTGGAGCCGCACCTGGCTCCACGCCCACTGGCTCACCGACACGGTGGCCGGCGCAGCGGCCGGCGCGGGGGCCGCACTGCTGGCGTGGTGGGCCTTCTCCCCCGCCCTCGCCCGGGAGCACGAACGAGGGGCACGACCGGCCTCGTCCCTTTCGGCCCACGGGGTGTCGGCGCGGCCCTCTCCCGCCATGAAGCGCCAGGCCGGCGAGTGACCCAGGACGATCGGTCCGATCGGCATCAGGGCTTCGGCCTGATGGGGCTCAGGCCGGTGTGGCCGGCGAGTTCGGGGAAGGCACCGGCGACGGCGATGAGGGCGTAGAGCGGTACGGACCCGGCCGAACGGACGACGCGGGTGGCAGCGAGTCCGGGCGCGGCGCTCACCGCACGCCCTGATGCCGGCCCACCCCCGCCGGGACGGCGTCCACGACCCCGTGCGGTCCCGCCCCGTCCCGGCTGCGCCGCGGGGGCGGGACCTGTCGCGCCGGCCCATGTGCACGGGCACGCCCGGGAAACGGCACGGCGCCGGCGGGCGGGTCTGTCAGGACGTGGCGCGGTGGATGAGGAGGGCCTCTATGGCGGGGACCGGGGGCGTCTTCCCCGTCTCGATCAGCTCGTGCAGGGCGTCGGCGACGCCGGCTGCCGACGGCAGGTCCAGGCGGACCGTCGTGAGGGGCGGTTGCTGGAGGGAGGCGAGGACCAGGTCGTCGGAACCGACGATCGCGACCTCGTCCGGTACGGCGATGCCCTCGGCCTGAAGAGCGTGCAGGAGCAGCGCCGCGTACTCGTCGTTGTACGCGAAGACCGCGTCCAGGCCCAGGCTCGGCCAGCGCCGGGCGAGGGCCGTCGCGGACTCCCTGGTGTACGAGAGCTCGACCGGGGTCACCGTGGCCATGTGCCGGGCCGCGACCGACTCGGCCCCGGCGAGGCGCGGGGCGGCGAGGGTGCCGAGGCCGCGCTCCTGGGGCATGACCACGCCGATCCTGCTGCGGCCGCGGGCGATGAGGTGCTCGGCCGCGGTGGCGCCGATGTCGGCGTGGTCGAAGCCGATGGTGTGGACGCCCTCCACCGGGCGGGCGGCGAACGCCAGCAGGCCGCGCACACCGGCGCGGCTCAGCAGCTCGGCGGCCCGGGCGGTGAAGCGGTCGCCGTCGAGTGCGACGACGGCCACCGGGCGCAGTTCGGCCCAGGCCCGGGCGGCGTCGAGGGGGTCGGCGAAGCGGCCCGCGTGCAGGACGGCCGTGTAGCCGTGCCGGTCGAGCTCACTGTGCAGGTCGTCGACCCAGTCGCTCACGAGCCGGCCGGCCGCGGAGATCGAAGCGGGCATCAGGACGAGGTTGCTGCGCCCGGCCCGCAGGGACCGGGCCGCGGCGTGCGGTACGTAGCCGAGCTGCCGGGCGGCGTCGAGCACCCGCGTACGGGTGCCCTCGCTGACGCGGTGGCCGGGGGTGTCGTTCAGGACGAACGACACGGTGGCGCGTGACACCCCGGCCAGCCGGGCCACGTCGGCGCTGGTGATCGACACGGGCGACGCGGGGGTGCTCGTTTCCCTGGGCTCCCTGGGCATGGTCCTCGGTGCTCCTTGGGTCGACCGACACCTCTCCTCCCAGGTTACACGAGTTAGATCATCGGCCCCCGCGGGCTTCGTGCAGGCGGCGCGAGGGCCCTGCGAGGTCGTCGAAGGCGGTGACGGCCGAGTCGAAGCGCATCGTGGTGCGCGTCTGCGCACCGTACGGCTGCCACTGCGGCATGCCGGGGTGGTTCGGGTCGCCGGTGCGGACGAAGGCGATCCAGGCCCGGTGCATGGTCCGTGCGAGGCCGTCGCGGACGGTGGGGGCGAGCCCGGTGAGGAAGGGGGCGTGCGCCCACTGCTCGAAGTTGTCGAAGACGAAGGGGAGCTCGAGGCAGTGCGCGGCGCCGAGCCGGCCCTCGTACGCGGGCGTGGGCAGGTCGAACTGGTAGGCCCAGACGGGATGCCCCGAACCGGCCCTGGCCTCGGCCAGCCCGACGGAGGGGACCCGGAAGAGCTCGTCCGTGATCAGGTCCATGAGGACGCCGGCCGGACCGGCGCCGGGGCGGGCCGCTGCGTACGCGGCGTAGACCTCGGGGGCGGCCTCGGCCCCGAAGGTCTCCGCGATCCGGTCGGTCACCTGCTCGCGGGTGGCGCCCGCGTACCCCTCGTCGAGGCCGAAGCCGAAGTTGGCCTCCTCGCGGGTCCACCCGATCATGACGTCGATGCCGGCTGCGGCCCCGTGCAGCAGGGCCTGTGCCGGATGGCGCTCGAGGGTGACCCCGTCGACCACGGGCAGGAACGGCGTCGGCCAGTGGCCCCACCGCATCGTGCGGGCGAACAGGCCGCCGGCCGCGCCGATCAGGGCCGGCCAGGGCAGTGCGCGCAGCTCCTGCGCGGTCTTGGCGCCGGCCAGTTCCCGATAGGCCTCGGTGCGCTCCCGGTACGCGTCGGGGTCGGGGAGGTCGAGCCCGAACGGCGGGCTCTGCAGGATCACCCGGCGGATCAGGCCGGCGGCCTGCGGGTGCCCGGCGAGGGCCGCGGTGGAGACGGCGCCGCCGGACTGGCCGGCGACGGTGATGTGGTCGGGGTCGCCGCCGAAGGAGGCGATGTTCTCCTTCACCCAGTACAGGGCCGCAAGCTGGTCGGACAGCCAGGGGTTGGCCACCTCGTCTCCCTCGGCGCCGCCGTCGCCCTCCGGGGGGAGGTAACCGAGCGGCCCGATGCGGTAGTTGATGCCGACGAACACCAGGTCGCCGTCCCGCGCGAAGGTCTCGCCGCCGTATCCGGGCAGCGAGCCCGACCCCGAGACGAAGCCGCCGCCGTGGATCCACAGCAGTACGGGACGGCGGGCGTCGTCGGCCGCGGGTGTCCAGACATTGAGAGTGAGGCAGTCCTCGTCGAAGGGGGGCGACCCGTGGCCGCCGAGGACCGGATCACCACCCTCCACGTACATCTGCGGGGCGCTGGGGCCGTCGGCGCTCGCATCGCGCGTGCCGCTCCAGCCGGGATGCGGCCGGGCGGGCCGCCAGCGCTCGTCGCCGACGGGGGGTGCGGCGTACGGGACCGCCCGGAAGACGCAGAGCCCGTCTTCGATGGCCCCGCGCAGTCGACCTGCGGGGAGGTCGACCACGGGCGGCGGGGTGCGGTTCTCGGTGTGTGCCATGAGGCCCTTCCTTCGTCGTTCCGGGGGCCGGCGGTGCGATGGAGGCACGCCGGCCCCGGTCACGGGGTTATGGCGAATATTGGACGACCGTCAATGATTCTCGATAGACCGCCTGCCTGCGCCCCTCACAGCCACAGGCTGTCGGACGCGACCCGCTCGGCCTCGATCCGCAGCAGCGGCGCGAACGCCCTCCACAGCAGCATGCAGCTCCCGGCGCCGGCCAGCGCCCCGGCGACGGTGTCGCTGAGCCACTGGGCGTGCAGCCAGGTCCGGCTGGCCATCATGGCGACGACGTACAGCACCGCGAAGAGCCACCACCAGCGGCGCACCCGCGGGGGAAAGACCAGGACGGCGGCCGCGAACACCAGCGTCACGGCACTGAACACCTGGCCGGAGGGGAACGAGCCGTCGTTCACCAGGACCCACGGATGCGGCGGGCGGGGACGGTCGACGAGCTGCTTGAGCGGGAGCACCAGGACCATGTTCGCCACGACGCCGACGGCGAGGGCGAACAGCCCGGACCGCCAGCGCCCGTAGACGCAGAGGCAGCCGATCAGACCGAGCGGCAGGACCATGCCCAGCGGGCCGCCGAGGCGGTCGAAGACGGTGGCGAGGCCGGTGAGGGCGTCGTCGCGCGAGCCGGTCATCGACGCGGCCCAGCCGTCGTCGAGCCCCTGGAAGTACGCGCGTTCGCCGACCGAGACCAAGAGGCCGATCAGCAGCGACCCGAGCAGGAGGCCGGCTCCGACGGCGACCGCATGGCGCGGCGGGGGTGCCGGGAGGTGGTGCCGGGGAGCGGGGATCAGGGGCGGGGATGCACGGTGCCCGAACCGGGGCACGGCGGAGGAGCGTGGCATGGCAGGCCTTTCACGGTGGTCTCCCCGGGCGGTGGGGGCACGCGGAGAGCAGGCACAGGCGGTGGAGGACTTCACGAGGGCCGAAGGCCGGGGTTGACCGACGGCCAGGGTTGACCGACGGCCAGGGGCAGGGGAGCCGGGACCGGCGGCGCGGGACCGGGGACGCCGGCCGCGGGCTCCTGCGGTGAGCGGCGACGGGGGGCCTCGCGACGCGGCACGGAGTATTGCGGATGCGTGACCGTCGCCACAAGCGCAAGAGGGATTCCGGACACAACAGCCCTGCTCAGTGGCCATGAGGTAGTGGTTACACGTCCTCGCAGTGCCGCCTGCCGGTCGGTCACGATCCGCACATCACCACCACTCAGCCTCTGGCGATGCCCCGCGATGGGTGCTACACAGTGTCCAAGCGCCGAAGGTGACACGTGTAACAACCCCACGTGGACCCCCGCCGCCCGCCGAGCCTTCCCCAGGCGGCAGCACCTCGCCGCAGCCCCCCGCACGGTGCACCCCTCTCCGCCACGGGCCCTCCGCGCCGAGCCTCCGCACCCCTTCTCGCCCCGTCCCCCGAGGAGTCGTCATGGCCCAGAACGAACTGATCGATTCGCCCGCCCCGGCGGATCCCGAACCTCCCCGCCAGCGCGCGCTCCTGCCCCTGCTGCTGGTCGCGAACTCCGCCCTGCTGGCGGTCTACATGGGCGTCGGATCGATCCTGCTGCCCACTCAGGTCGCGGAGATCGACCCCGCCAACAAGGTCGCCGTACTCGGCGTCATCGGCGGGATCAGCGCCGTCTTCGCGACCGCCTTCAACCCGATCGCCGGCGCCCTCTCCGACCGCAGCGGCCGTCGCAACCCGTGGATCCTCGGAGGCGCCTTCGCCTCGCTCGCCGCCCTGGCCTTCGTCGGGTACGCGACCACCGCGCTGCTCGTCGGCATCGGCTGGTGCCTCGTCCAGGCCACCATGAACGTCTACCAGGCCGCGGTCACCGCGATCGTCCCCGACCGGGTGCCCGTCGCCCGGCGCGGCACCGCTTCCGCGCTGGTCGGGCTGGGCCTGCCGATCGGCGGCACGGTCGGGGTGCTGATCGCCTCCAAGACCGCGGACCACCTGCAGACCGGGTACCTGGTCTTCGGCGCGATCGTCGCCGTTTCGGCGCTGCTGCTCACGCTCCTCTGCCGGGACGTCCCGCGCACCGGTCCCGCCCCGGCCGCCGTCCCGAAGCGAGCCCAACTGGCCGCCTTCCTCTCGGCGTTGGCGAACCATGACTTCCGGTGGGCGTTCATCGGCCGGGCCCTGATGGTCCTCGGCTACTTCTCCGTCGTCGGCTACCAGCTGTACATCCTGGACGACCACATCAGCCTGCCCGACGGGCTGACGCCGCCCGCTGCGATGGCGGTGCTGACCCCCGTGTCGATGGTCGCCATGGCCCTCTCGACCGTGGTGGGCGGGATGCTGTCCGACCGGTGGGACCGCCGCAAGGTGTTCGTCGGTGTCTCGGCCGCGCTCGCCGGACTCGTCATGGTCGTCCCCGTCATCAGCCCCACCTGGACCGGCATGCTCGTCTTCAGCGCGCTGAACGGGCTCGCGTTCGGCTGCTTCATGGCCGTCGACACCGCGCTCGTCACCCTGGTCCTGCCCCGGGCCGAGGATGCCGCCCGCGACATGGGCGTCCTGAACATCGCGAACGCCGGACCTCAGATCATCGCCCCCTTCGTCGCCTCGGCCGTGGTGACCGCGCTCGGCGGATACACCCCGCTCTTCCTGGTCGGCGGGGCCCTGTCGCTGATCGGCGCACTCGCCATCCTCCCGATCCGCAGCGTGCGCTGACCCGCTGCGCCGGGCCGCCGTTGCCGCATCGCGGCGGCCCGGCTCGAACTCCGGCGGGCGCATGCCGAGGGTCGTGCGCCCGCCGGTCCTGCACCACACCACCCTCCTGTACCGCACCTTCGCCTTCCCTCCCCATCCAAGGAGTTCTCTGTGAGACGCAAGCGAGTTCTGCCGCCGGCCGTCCTCCTCGTGTGCACCGCAACCCTCGCGGGTACGGCGCCCGCGGTCGCCTCGCCGCAGACCGCGCCCGCAGCGAGTACGGCGGCGCCCGCGGCACCGCTGCGGATCCTGCTCACGAACGACGACGGCTACAACGCGCCCGGCATCCGCAAGGCGTTCGAGCAGCTGACGGCCGCCGGGCACGACGTCACGATCGTCGCCCCGCTCACCAACCAGAGCGGCACCGGCACGAAGATGACGAGCGCCCCCACCATCGCGGTGAAGCACCCCGAGCCGAAGGTGTGGGCCGTGGACGGCACGCCCGGCGACTCCGTCGCCTTCGGCCTCTCCGAGGTCTTCGCGGGACAGGCCCCCGACCTGGTGGTCTCCGGGACCAACTTCGGCCCGAACGTGGCCGGGCTCGCCACCCACTCCGGCACGGTCGGCGGCGCCGTCGCCGCCCTCGAGAGCGGTGTCCCGGCGATCGCGCTGAGCACCGGCGGCATGGCCGTCCCCGACCCCACCGCCACGGTCAACGCGATGGGCCCGACGATGGACTTCGCGGTGAAGCTGATCGACCGGCTGCGCAGCCGGGCACGGTCGGGCCCGCTGCTGCCGGAGGGCGTGGGCCTGAACATCAACCATCCCGTCGTCGGCGCGGACGGCAAGGGCACCGCGGCCGGTGTGGCGGCGACCTTCCAGGACCCGCAGGCCCCGCTCCAGCCGGACTTCACCGACTCCGGGGACGGCACCTGGAAGGTGAACGTACAGTTCCGCCCGCAGCCGGCCGCCAAGGGCGGGGACGTGGAGGCGGTGAGCGCCGGCAAGATCGCCGTCAGCCCGATGAACGCCGACTGGAACACCGGGCCGGCCGACTTCGCGGTCACTTCGGCCCTCATCGCCGGACTCCGCCCATGAGACGGCCCCGAAGGCGGCCGCGTACGGCGCGGTCGCTGCTCGCCGCCGCCTGTGCGCTGGCGGCCCTGCTCACCCCGGCGCTTCCCGCGGCAGCGGCCACGGCGGCTCCGCCGGGCGGGTCCGCGCACCCACAGGCCACCGTCGCACAGGGCGTGCTGCGCGGACAGAATCACGACGGCGCCCAGGAGTTCCTCGGCGTCCCCTACGCCGCTCCCCCGGTCGGGGACGCGCGGCTGCGCGCGCCGCAGCCGCCGCGCCGCTGGACCGGGGTCCGCGAGGCGGTCCGACAGGCCCCGGCGTGCCTGCAGTTCTCGCCGTTCGGGCTGCAGGATCCGCAGGCCGTCAGCGAGGACTGCCTGTACCTCGACGTGTACCGGCCCCGCACGGCCCGGCCCGGAGCCGGGCTGCCGGTGATCGTGTGGGTGCACGGGGGTGCGTACAGCCAGGGCACGGGTACGCAGTTCGGCGGCCGAACGATGGCCGATCTCACCGGCAGTGTCGTGGTCAGCATCAACTACCGGCTGGGGCAGCTCGGTTATCTCGGGCTGCCCGAGCTCGCCGGGGAGAACGCGCAGCGCTCCGGCTCCTTCGGGCTGATGGACCAGATGGCGGCGCTGCGCTGGACCCGGGAGAACATCGCCGCGTTCGGCGGGAACCCCGGGAACGTCACGGTCTCCGGCCAGTCCGCGGGCAGCGGTTCCGTCTGTGCGCTGCTGGCCGCGCCGTCGGCGGCCGGGCTGTTCCACCGCGCGGTGCTGCAGAGCGGGCCGTGCACGCTGCTGCGTCCGCCGGACGGCGCGCGGGCCGAGTCGCAGGCGCGGGCCTTCGCGGCGGCCGCGGGCTGTACGGATCCGGCGGCGCTGGCCGGGTGCCTTCGGGCCGCTCCCGGGCCGGTGCTGGTCGAGGCGGCCCGTACGGTGCCCACCTCGGGGCCGGCGTCCGGCGACGGGCTGCTGCCCGTCGATCCGGCGACGGCCATCGGGAGCGGGAACTGGAACAAGGTGCCGGTGCTGATCGGGAGCACCCGCTCCGAGGCGCGCCTGTTCGTCGCGCTGACGCAGCCGTACCTGACGCAGGAGCAGTACACGGCGCAGGTCCTGGCGGGGTACGGGGCCGCCGGGCCCGAGGTGCTCGCCCGCTATCCGGTGTCGGCGTACGGGTCGCCGTACCTGGCGCTGTCAGCTGTGATGACGGACTCGGCGTTCGCCTGCCAGACGGCGTGGACGGCCCAGCTGTTCGCCGCCCAAGTCCCCACTTATTTTTACGAGTTCGACGACCCGGACTCGCCGACGCTGGCCGGGGCGCAGGTACCCGGTATCGACGAGTCCAATGCGCACAGTGCCGAGCTGGCCTATCTGCACGACTTCACCATGGGCGACCGGCCGCTGACCACGGAGCAGGTCGCGTTCGCGACACGGCTGAAGCGCTACTGGGGTGCGTTCGCGCGCTACGGCGTCCCGGCGGTGCCGGGGCAGACGGCGTGGCCGCCGACCGGGTCCGGGGCCACGGTCCTCACCCTCAACCCCACGGCGACGCGGACGGGCGCCTCGTTCGGGTCGGACCACCAGTGCACGTTCTGGCGGACCCAGCCGCCCCGGCCGGTCTGACCGGCCGAGGGCGGCCGCGGCCCGGGATCCCGACGATCCCGGGCCGCGGCCTTGTCACCCCCGTGGCGCGAGGTCAGGCGCGGCAGCGCAGCATCGCGAGCGGCGGGTACGCGAGGAGGTCC
This sequence comes from Streptomyces katrae, assembly GCF_000717655.1. Classification (GTDB taxonomy): domain Bacteria; phylum Actinomycetota; class Actinomycetes; order Streptomycetales; family Streptomycetaceae; genus Streptomyces; species Streptomyces katrae_B. The sequence goes on along the minus strand of NZ_JNZY01000010.1, from coordinate 195,551 downwards.
GCCCAGAACTCCTTGCCGAACTCACGGATGCCGGCGTCGGACACCTCCAGCGGGACCCAGGTGATCTCGCTGAACCCGGCCGCCCGCAGGCACGCTTCGTAGACCTCGCTGCGCGGGGCCGAGGAGACGATGCTGATCGGCTGCGGGTCGAGGAGGGCGGTGACCCGCACGCGCGTACCCGTCTCGATCTCGCCGGCCGGCTCGCAACGGAACCCGTAGGCCTCCAGGGAGGGACAGTCGAACCGGTAGTCGGGGTTCTGCGCGAGCACGAAGAACTCCCCGCCCGCCACCAGGCTCCGGTGGATGTTGCGGCACATCCGCTCCATGGTGGCGATGTCCTCGGCGTAGTTGAGGCACTGCACTCCCAGCGCGATGTCGAAGCGCGGGTCGAGGGGCGGCAGTTCGGCCACGTCACCGACCCCGTAGCGCACACCCAGCGGGTCGCGCTGCTCGATCTCCCGCGCCGCGGAGATCATCTCGACGGAGATGTCGACGCCGTAGACGTCCGCGGCGCCGCGCCGCTTGAACTCCCTGCTGTAGAAACCGGTCCCGCACGCCAGGTCGAGGACCGACTTGCCGCTCACGTCCCCGACCAGGCCCAGGAAGCTCGGCACCTCCCCGTACCGCATCATCGGCAGCGACTTGAACCCCTCGAACGCCTCACCGATCTCGTCGTACTGCTGTCCGCCCATCGTGCTGTCCTCCCCGTGGTCCGTCATGCCTTCGGCAACGGACGCCCCCCGTTCCCGGGACACGCCGCTTCCTCTGGCTGGCAGTCTCACTGAACCGTGACGGACCGCCGTATGGGCAGAACCCACAAAGATCCAGATGTCGTCCCGTCAGGCGCTCCGGGTACGGGACCTTCGGCGGCGCACGGTGAACGTGACCGCCGCGAGGGCGACGAGGGCGGCCGCCACCGTCAGCAGCCAGGCCGGGACCCCGCCGACGGTGAGCAGTTCGCCGGTGTAGATGACCTTGCGGTACGGGGTGTCGGCGGCCGTGGGGCGCAGTTCGTGGTCGCCGTCGATGCGGCCCGGATCCGGGAACTCCTGGTCGATCGCCGTCAGGAACGCCGGCTTGCCGCCGGTGAGCGTGGCGAGGCCGTCCTCCGGGGTGACCATCCCGGCGAAGGTGACCTTCGGCTTGGCGCCGCCGATCGGGGAGGCAGGCTCCATGCGGTGGTCGGCCAGGATGTACAGCCCGAGGGACTGCGGGGTCTTGGCCAGCCGGGACAGCCGCATCGGGTAGACCAGCCGGTTGCTGTCGAAGCGGATCTTCAGCGGGTCGAGGGTGCCCTGCAGGGTCTTGCCCTGCTGCCGGGGGGCGAGGCGTACGGCGACGTACTCCCACTTCTGGTCTACGTACGGCTTCAGCTCGGCGGCGAGTCCATCGGGCAGCTTGAAGCCGTTGGTTTCCAGCCAATTGCGCAGTGCGTCGGGGTCGGTCGCGGTGAGGCGGGCGACGTCGAAGTCGCCGAGCTGCTCGCGGCCGACGACGCCGACCGAGGGGGCGCCCGCGCCGGGCAGCGGGGCTCCCGCAGAGTCTCCCGTGGTGGAGGAGAACGGCCAGTCACGGTCGCGCGGCCAGAAGTAGCTGCGGGTCTTGAACTCGGGCCGGGTCAGCCAGGTCAGCTCCCGGAACATCTCCCCGTCGCCCAGCTCCACCGTGGCCCGCCCGGGTACCGGCATGATCCAGGCCGCGCGCGGGGCGTCCCCGCGGACGACGAACCGCATCACGATCTGTTCCGTACGGCCGTCGAAGCGCACGACGGAGGTCTCCCGTTCGACGCCGATGCGGGCGTAGCCCTCGGGGATCATCGCCCCGCATCCGCAGGCGTAGGCCGGGCTGATCAGGGAGCCCAGTTGCGTCGCGAGCAGGGCCAGCAGCAGGGCGGCAATTCTTCGTTTCATCCACACGGGGTCTCAGACGTGGGCCCCGGTGATCCGGTTCCGGCCATGATCCGGGTCTCATCCGGGCCCCGCTCCCGGGGCTGGTCACGGGGCCGTTCCGACTGGCGGAACCCCCTGGTCAGGCCGGTTCCCGATCCCCATACTGCTCGCATGAGAGGGACGGACAAGCCGCGCAGCAGCCCCTTGGTGCCCGACGCGGTGGGGGCGGAGATCGCCCGGCACGACTGGGAGACCGTCGCGTGCGGCTGCGGCCGCGGCGCGGGGCATCTCGTGGACACCTTGTGGGCGGCTGCCGAGGGACACCCGGCCGCCTTCCGCGCGTTGGAGGGCCACGCCTTCCTGTCCGGGCAGCTGCACCCGCCCGCGCCGGCGGTGTGCGGGGTGCTGATGGCCGTCTGGTCGGCGGGCCCGCCGCGGCTGGCCACGCGCGAGGCGCTGCTGTGGACGCTGCTGTCCCTGCTCGGCGCCGAGGACGACGGATCCTCGCACGAGGCCGGGCTGTACGGGCAGTGCGCGGCGCATGTCCGCGCCTCCCTGCCCTCGCTGCGCCGCGCGGCGGCCGCAGCTCCGGGCTCCGTGTCGGCAGCCTACGTGGACGGCGTCGTGGAACTGCTCGGCCTGGGCTCGGGAAGATCCTGACGGTCCTGCCGCGGAACACCCCCGCCGAGGCAGCCCCGCAGCACCTCCGGAGTGACGTCCGCCGAGGACCGCGCGAAGGTCCGTACGGGTGAAGCCGGCACCTCCAGCAGCGACGGGACCACCAGCACCCCGCACCCGGCGGCCTCCGCGGAGGCCGCACCGCCGGGCGGGTCCTCCACGGCCACGCAGTCGCGCACCGCGGCGCCGAAACGCTCGGCGAACGGGACATGGGCCGCCGGCGAACCGCCGACGACCGGGTCGACGACCAGCCGCGGCGAGGGTGAGGGGTCAACGGGCCGCCTCGGCGAGCTCCTCGGCGATCGCCCCGCGCAGCCAGTCCGCGACCCGGCCGAAGCCGAAACCCAGGCCGGCGGCCCGGCCGTTGTCCAGGGCGTAGGCGCGGTCGAAGGAGAACGGCGAGGCGGGGGCGCCCTGTTCGACGATCCGGTGGCGCACGGGCCGGCCGACCCGGTCCGCGACCAGCTCGCACAGCCCGAGGACGTCGAGCGCCCCGTGGGAGGCGGCGTCGACCGCACCGGTGAAGGACTGCCCCGCCGCCCACTGGAGGAAGCGCGCGATCTCCCGGTGATGGATGAACGAGGTGGGGTGCGGGGCCGCGTGGACGTCCACCGGGGTTCCGGCGGCGATCCGCCCGACGTAGTGCGCGAGGCGCCCGGTGAACTCCTCCCGGCCGCCGCCGAGGACGTGCGCGGTCCGTACGGCGGCGAAGCCGAAAGGGCTGCCGGCTTCCCCCGCGCCGCGGAAGACGGCCTCGGCCTGCCGCTTGCCCTCGGCGTAGGCGCGGGCCTCGGGGGTGGGCGGCGCGGGGTCGTACACCTCCATCGTGGAGGTCATCACGTACCGCGCGGTCCGGCCGGCGAAGACCCGGCGGGCGACGGCGGCCTGCAGCGGTGTGTAGCAGACCTGGTCGACGACGGTGTCGAAGGTGCGCGCGCCCAGGGCGGCGATCAGCTGCGCCGCGTCGTCGCGGTCGGCGATGAGACGGCCCACGCCGGGCGGCGGGGCGGCGGAGCCCCGGTTGAGGACGGTGACCTCGTCGTCCGCATCGCGCAGGAGGGTGACCAGGTGCTTTCCGAAGTACCGGCTTCCGCCGATCACGAGAATCTTCTGCATGGCTTCGACTGTGCCGCTGTATGGTCCCCAGCAGAACCGATCACCTGCTGAACGGGTATGAAGGAAAACTGATGATCGATGTGCAGCGGCTGCGGATCCTGCGTGCCGTCGCCGAGCACGGCAGCTTCAACAAGGCGGCCGGGGCGCTGCGGCTGACCCCGTCGGCCGTCTCGCAGCACATCGCCTCGCTGGAGCGGAGCCTGGGCCACCCGGTGGCGGTGCGCAGCACCCGCGGGGTGACCCTGACCGAGCCGGGGCGACTGCTGGTGGAGGCGGCGGAGACGATCTCCGCCGAGCTGGACCAGGTCCGCCACGAGATCGACCGGCTGACGGCGCAGCGGCCCCGGCTGACGGTCGCCACGTTCACCAGCGGCGGCCGGCATCTGCTGCCGGCGGCGCTGGCCCGGTTCGTGGCCGCGCACCCCGAAGTCGAGCTGACCGTACGGGAGGCCGAACCGGAGACCGCGGTGCCGATGGTGCGCAGCGGCGCCGCCGACCTGGCCCTCACCTATCACTTCGACGGTCCGCTGCCCCTGCGGGAAGGGCTCGACTGGACGCCGCTGATGGACGATCCGCTGTGGCTGGTGCTGCCGCGCGAACACCGGCACGCCGGCCGCGCCTCGCTCGGCCTCGCCGAACTGGCCGCCGACCGGTGGGTGCTCGGCTGCCTCAAGACGGAGGCCTTCCTGCACCGGTACGCGGGGCTCGCCGGCTTCGGCCTCCGGGTGGCGGCCTCCACCACCGACTACTTCTTCGCACAGACCCTGGTGGCCGCGGGCGTCGGCGTCGCGCTGATCCCGCACGTGTCGCTGGCCCCCGCGGCCGCGCTCGCGGTCGTACGGGTCGACCCGCCGCGCCCCGCCCGCCACATCGGGGTCGTCACCCCGCGGCGGCGGCGCCCGCACCCGTACGCGGAGGCGTTGACGGCGGCGCTGGCCGAAACGGCGGTGGAGCGGTGAACGGGCACCTCCTGTCCGGTCTCGCGGCCAATCCGGCGCTGCCGGCCGAGCTGCTCGACCGGCTGATCGACGGCCTGATCGCGCGTGCGGCCGCGGGCCCGGACGAGGCCGACGCGGACCTCGCCCAAGCCCTGAGCGAGCGCACCGACCTGGGGTCCGCCCAGGTCCGCGCACTCGCCGCCTGCGACGAGGACACCGCGCTCCATCTCGCGCACGCGGGCGTGCTGGACGCCGCCGACGTGGACCCGGCGGCCCGGCCTGCGGTGGCCCTCGCCCTGCTGGGCGCGGGCGCCGGACCGCCCGACCGGGCCCGCCTGCTGGCGGCCCATCCGGACCGGCAGGTTCGCGCGAGGCTGGCCTCCCGGCCCGGTCTGCCGCTCGACGTGCTGGAGGCGCTCGCCGCCGATCCGGAGGTCGAGGTGGTCGCGGAACTGGCTCTGTGGACGGCCGAGCCGTCCGTCGCCGAGCGCCTCGCGGCACATCCGCATGCCGAGGTGCGCAGGGGAGCCGCGTCCAACGAGGCGACACCGCCCGCTGCGCTGGCGGCGTTGATCACCGGCGAGGGGCTCGCTCCGGCCCGCTCCTGCCTGGTCTGCGACCGCGAGGAGATCCCCTTCACGCACGATCCGTACTGCGCCCGGACGGACTGCGACCTGCGCGGCGGCGCCGCCTGCGCGGGCGGGCACGAGTCCACCCTGCACGAGATCCGGCAGCAGGCCGCGCGGAACCCGGCCACGCCGACCGCCGCCGCGGCCTCCCTGGCCGGCCACCCGTCGATGCTGATCCGCTGGGCGCTGGCCGAACGGACCGATCTGTCACAGGAGTTGTACGCACGGCTCGCCCAGGACCCGATACCGGGGGTCCGGTCCGAGGCGGCCGCGAACCCCGCGATCGGCGAACCGCTGATCCGCGCCCTGGCCTCGCGCTGCGGGAGCGGCGGAAAGGGCGGCAAAGGCGCAACCGCCGGGGACGAGGTGACCCAGAGCCTCGCCCGGCACCCGCGGGTGCCGCTCGACGTCCTCGCGTCCCTGGCCCGCGCAACCCGGATCGGGCCGGCCCTGGTGCCGCGGATCGCCGACGCCACGCCCGCCGAGCTCGCGGACGCGGCCGCCTCGGCGGACGCCCGCGTACGGATGCTCGTCGCCCAACGGCACGATCTGGCACCGGAGTTGCGCGACGCCCTGGCAAGAGACCCGGATGCGGCGGTGGTCAAGGCCATAGCCCCGCATCCGGGCCTGTCCGAGGAGCAGCTGCGCGCCATGGTCGGGCTGCACGGCGTACGGGTCCTCGCACGGGTGGCGGCGAACCCGGACGCCCCGCCGGCCCTGCTGGAGGACCTGGCCCGGCACGATCCGCCGGTGCGGCGGGTGTTCCGCGAGATCGCCGGCCACCCGAATGCGACGGCCGAGGCCCTGCTGCCCTGCCTCGCCGACGAGAAGGCCAGGCCGCGCGCCGCCGGTCACCCGGCCCTGCCCCCGGCGGTCCTCGTCGGCCTGCTCGCGGACACCGATCCCGAGGTGGCCCGGGCGGCGGCCGCCAACCCCTCCCTTCCGGTCGACGTGATGGCGGACCTGCTCACGGACCGGTGGGGGCGAGGGGGCGAGGTGTCGGGCCCTCGGCCGTGAGGCTCTCGAGGGAAGCACGCACCTCGAGGGGGCCGGGTAGGGGCCGGCTCAGGCGTCCGGGCCGTCGACGATCCGGCCGTCGCGCAACTCCACCACGCGGTCGGCGAGTTCGATCAGGTTCTGGTCGTGGGTGGCGACCAGGACGGTGACGCCCTCGCTGCGGACCACCGCGCGCAGCAGCTGCATGATCGAACGGCCGGTCTCGGAGTCGAGCTGTCCGGTCGGCTCGTCCGCGATGATCAGCGCGGGCTCGTTGGCCAGGGCGCGGGCGACGGCGACCCGCTGCTGCTGGCCGCCGGAGAGCTCGCCGGGGCGCTGGTCCATGTGGTCGGCCAGGCCCACCAGGGCCAGCAGGGTACGGGCGCGCTCCTCGCGCTGATGCGCCGGTACCTTGCGCATCCGCATCGGGATGCCGACGTTCTCGAGGGCGGTCAGTACGGGGATCAGCCCGAAGGACTGGAAGACGAAGCCGATCCGGTCGCGGCGCAGGGCGAGCAGGGCCGCCTCGTCCAGCCCGGCGAGATCGGTGCCGTCGAGCGTGACCGTGCCCCCGGTCGGGGTGTCGAGGCCGCCGACCAGATTGAGCACCGTGGTCTTGCCGGAGCCGGACCGGCCCTTGAGCGCGGCGAGTTCGCCGTGGCGAATCTCGAACGAGACCCCGCGCAGCGCGTGGACGGCCCGGGGTCCGCTGCCGAAGCTCCGGTGGAGGTCCTGCACCACCACCATGGGCGCTGCCGTGCCGGTCTGATGCTGCGTCATGGTCTGGATCCCCCTGGAATCGGCCCGGCGGACACCGTCTGACATCCCGCCCTTTCGAATTTGCTCATCCGTCACATCGTTCGCGCAAGTATCCTCCGGTCCCTTCCGCTCTGCATGCAAATCTGACAGCATCGTCCGCTATCCGGTACCAGCGGTCCGGATGGGGGAGGAAAGCGGCACATGCTCGGCTTCGTCGTGCGCCGGCTCCGGGGGCGACTGCCGCTCGCCGCCGCCGTACTGCTGACCGTACTGATCACCACGACCGTGCTGACCGCGCTGCTCGCGTTCAACCGCGGCGTGGGCGAGGCCGGGCTGCGCCGGGCGCTCCAGGCACCGGGCCAGACCCGGACCACCGTCCTGGTCACCGGCGAGCATCCGGCGGCCGCGCGCAGCAAGGACGACGAGGCCGTACGGGCCTTCTCCGACGAGGTGTTCGGCCGGCTGCCGGTCACCGTCGAGAGCGTGGCGCGCAGCCGCTCGTACGGGCTGCCCGGCCCCCGCGCCCCCGGCAGGGACGCCGACCTGACGCTGCTCGCGGCCCTCGCCCGGGACCGCGTACGCCTGGTCTCCGGGCAGTGGCCCGAGCCGGCCGCCGCGCCGGGCGGGCGGGTGCAGGCGGCCGTCCCGCAGGCGGCCCTGACCCGGCTCGGGCTGGCACCGGGCGCGCTCCCCGCCGAGGTACGGCTCGACGACCGGTACGGCGGCGGCCCGCTCACCGTGGTGATCACGGGCGTGTACCGCGCGGCCGACCCCGACGCCGCGTACTGGCGGCTCGACCCGCTCGGCGGCCGGGAGTTCCAGGTCGGCAGCTTCACCACGTACGGACCGCTGCTCGTGGACGACACCGTCTTCGGTGCCGGCGGACTGGTCCAGAACAGCCGTGACTCCCTCCTCACCCCCGACTTCGCCACCGTCCGCGTCGCCGAGAGCAGAGTCCTCCGGGCCTCCGCCGCCGAGGCGGCGGAGGCCCTCACCGGCGCCTCGGGGCTCCACGTCAGGACCGAACTGCCGGAACTGCTCGGCGAACTGGAGTCCGGGCTGCTCGTCGCCCGGTCCACACTGCTGGTGGGCGCACTGCAGCTCACGGTCCTGGCCGCGGCCGCACTGCTGCTCGTCTCCCACCTCGTGACGGGCCGGCAGGAGACCGAGCGCCTGCTGCTCGCCGCTCGCGGGGCCTCCCGGCGCCGCCTCGGAGCCCTCACCGCGGCGGAAGGCCTGCTGCTCGCGCTGCCGGCCGCCGTCCTCGCACCTCTGCTCACCCCTCCGCTGCTGCGGCTGCTCGCCGGTTTCGGCCCGCTGTCCCGCGTGCCGCTGGAGAGCTCCGGGACCTGGCTGCTGTGGCCGGTCGCGGCGGGCTGCGCCTTCGCCTGTGTCCTGCTGACCGCGCTGCCCGCCGTACTGCGCGGCGCGGCGGCCGCGGCCCTGCGCGGCGCGCGCGGCCGGCAGCTGCTCACCGCGCGGGCCACCCGTTCCGGAGCGGACCTGGTGCTGGTGGCGCTGGCCGTCCTCGCGTACCAGCAGCTGTCCCGGTACCACGACGCCGGGCACGGGACGGGCGGCCCCGGGGCCTCCGGCGCGTCCGGTGCGCTGGGCATCGACCCGGTGCTGGTCGCCGCACCGAGCCTCGCGCTGTGCGCCGGCACCCTGCTCGTGCTGCGGCTGCTGCCGTTCGCCGCGGCCCGGCTGGGCGGGCGGCTCGCGGCGCGCGGGCGCGGCCTCGGACCGGCGCTGGTCGGCTGGCAGCTCGCCCGGCGTCCCGGTCGCGCCACCGGGCCGGTGCTGCTCCTCGTCCTCGCCGTCTCCAGCGGGGTGCTGGCCCTCGGCCAGCACAGCGCGTGGTCCGCCTCCCAGCGCGACCAGGCCGAGTTCGCCACCGCGGGCGGGCTGCGGATCTCCGGCGCGGATCTGTCCGCCATGGGCCAGGGCGGCCGGTACTCGGCGCTGCCCGGCGGCGACCGGGTGATCCCGGTGATCCGAGAGCAGCAGGAGCTGGCGGGCGGTAGGCCCGGGGAGTTGCTCGCGCTGGACGCCGCAGCCGTGGCGGAACGGGTACCGCTGCGGGCCGATCTGCGGGACGGGCGCCCGATGGCCGAACTGTTCACCCCGCTCGCCGCCGACGCGGGCGCCCCCGCTTCCGGCGGGATCGCGCTGCCCGGCGCACCCGTGCGGATCGACGTAGACGTGACCCTGCGCGGGCGGCAGGACGGCAATCCCGGCATCTCGCTGCTGCTGCGCGACCGGTTCGGCCTCACCTTCCGGACGCCGGTGATGACGGTCCCCTCCGACGGCGAGGCGACGCTCTCCGCGCATCTGGGCTCCCTGACCGATGCCCCCCTCGGGTCGGCCGCCGCACCGCTGAGCCTCGTCGGCATGACGGTCGGGTACTCCGACCCGATGCCGCAACCCGGAGGGTTCCGGCCGTCCGCCGCAGAGCTGGCCGTCCGCCGGATCTCCGTCTCCGACACGGCGAGCGGCGCAGCCGTCCCCCTCCCCCCGTCCGCGCCGGCCCGCTGGACGCTGTCGGCGCCGGGCGTCAAGGACGGAACCGCCGTGCAGGTTCCGGCTGCCGCCGACGGCTCGGAGCTGTTGCGGATGAGCTACCGCGGGGGGACCGGCGCCCTGGGCGGCGTCAGCGTCCTGCTGACCCCCGCCGGCACGCCCCCGGCCGCCGGCGAACTCCCGGGCATCGCCACGCCCGGCTACCTCGCCGCCGTAGGAGCGAAGGTGGGCGATACGATCCCCGCCCGGTTCGGCGACTCGGCCCTGCGGGTCCGGGTGACCGCGGCCGTGGGCTCGCTGCCCGTGGCCGGAGACACCGCGCTGGCCGTCGATCTGGCGGCCCTGGGGCGGAAGTTCGCGGCCGAGAACGGGCGCGCGCTCCCACCGCCCACCGAATGGTGGCTCCCGGCGGCCTCCGCCGGCGATCCTCGCCCTGCACGGGCGGCCGCCGAACTGCGCTCGGGCGCCGGCCTGCAGAAGGTGCAGCTGCGCGAGGAGGTGGCCGCCGAACTGCTGGACGATCCGCTGAGCGCGGGTCCGCAGAGTGCGCTGGCCGCCCTCGCCCTCGTGTGTGCGGTCCTGGCCGCGATCGGCTTCGCGGCCTCGTCCGCGGCGGCCGCTCGGGAGCGGACCCGGGAGTTCACCGTGTTGTCGGCGCTCGGTGCGCCCCGGCGGAGCCTGGCCCGCACGGCTGCCGCCGAGGCTCTGGTCCTGGTGGGCCTCGGCAGTGCCGTGGGGGTGGGGCTGGGCGCCGCGATCGTGCACCTGGTCGTGCCGCTGATGGTGCTGACACCGGCCGGCCGCCGCCCGCTGCCGCCCGTGGTGGTGGATCTGCCCGACGGCCGGACGCTGCTGCTGGCCGTCGCGATCGCCGTGCTCCCGCTGCTGTCGGCCCTGGCCGGCGGCCGACGTGACCGAGATGTGGCCGCAGGGCTGCGGTACGTGGAGGAGACATGACCAGCCCGGCCACGCCGGATGCCGGCACCGCGCCCGAGTCCCCGCCCGGCGCCCGGGCCGGTACGCCGCCTCCGTCCGGGATCCGCCCGGCGCCCTGGGTGCGTACCCGGCTGAGTGCGGCGCCGCTGACCGCCGTGCTCGCCGCAGCGCTGGCGTTCGTCGCCGTGCTGCTGTCGGCCGCGCTGCCGCGCGCCATGGACCGCGGCGCCGATCAGGGGCTGCGCTCCTTCCTGCGCGACCGCGGCGCGAGCGCGACCAGCGTGCTGGTCACCTCCCCCGCGCAGGACGGGCCGCAGAGCCCCGAGGGCTTGGACACGGCACTGGCCGCCCTGCTCGCCCGGACCGGCCCCGGATACCGCATTGCGCCGAGCGGGCCGGTGTACGGCGCCCGGGGCGTCAGGCCGCGCTCCCTCGACAACCCCGAACTGGCCCGCCCCGAGAAGGTCTCGCCGATCCTCCACCTGATGCACGTCCACGGGGCCGAGGAGCACGTACGCCTCGTGGAGGGACGCTGGCCGGGCGGCGGGACGCCCGGCGGCCCGGTCCCCGTCGCGCTGCCGCAACAGGCCGCTCAGACCCTCGGTGCCAAGGTCGGCACGGTGCTGCAGAGCTCCTCGGGCACATCCGACGGCATGAGCGCCGAGGTCGTCGGCCTCTTTGCCGCGCACGACGAGGCGGACGTCTTCTGGACCGACCTGCCCTGCCCCACCCATGCCTGTCAGCGGTACACCCGCAAGCCGCTGCCGGAGATGTACTGGGAGGCCTCCGCCCTCATCGGGCCGGACTCACTCGCACGCCTCGGCGCATGGGGCGGGCAGGCCGAGGAGTTCTGGCGGCTCCCGGTGGACACGGACGTGCTCCGCGCCGACCAACTGCCCGCCACCGGACTCCGGATCACGGCGTACACGGCCGGGCAGACCGCCACCGACCTGGCGCGGGTCACGGGACGGCCCAGGCTGCGGGTCGGTTCGGGGCTGCCGGCGCTGTTCACCCAGGCCCGGGCCCGGGAGGCGGCCGCCGCACCGCTCGCCGCGATCGGCCCGGCGGGGGTCGCCGGGGTGGCCCTCGTGGTGTTCTGCCTGGCCGGCGCGCTCACCGGCGACCGGCGCGCGGACGAACTGCGGCTGCTGCACGCCCGCGGCGGGTCCCGCCGCGGCATCCTGCTCCGCCTGCTCGGCGAGGGCGCGGTCACCGTCCTTCCGGCCGCCGCGCTCGCGACCTCGCTGGCCGTACTGCTGCTGCCCACCCCGCGGTGGACGGCCACCCTGCTCGCCGCGTCGGCCACCGCGCTGTTCGCGCTGCTCGCCTTCCCCGTACGGGCCGCCGTGGTGCTGTCCGCACGGCGCGGTCCGCGCCCCCGGCGCCGGCTGGCCGGCGAGCTGCTCGTCCTCGTCGCGACCGGCGCCGCCGTGTTCGAGGTCCGGCTGCGCGGGGTCACCCCGGCCGGGCAGGGCGTGGACCCGCTGCTCGTCGCCGCCCCGCTGTTGCTCGCCCTGTGCGGCGGCCTGGTCCTGGCACGGCTCGTACCCGCCCTCGTCGGAGCGCTGGCCTGGCTCGCCGGGCGGCGGTCCGGGCTGATCGGCTTCCTCGGGCTGGCCCGGGCCGCACGCGGCACCGGCGGCCGGCGCCGTCCCTCCGTACTGCCGGTGGTCGCCCTGCTGCTCGCGATCACCACGGGAGGCTTCGGGGCCGCCGTCCTCGCCACCGTGGACAGCGCCAGGCGCGAGGTGGCGCGGGTGAACGTGGGCGGCGACGCGCAGGTCACCGCGCCCTACGGGGAGATCCTTCCGCAGCCCTTCCTCGAGGCCGCCGCCGCACTGCCCGGGGTACGGCTGTCCGTACCGGTGTGGACGGACGACGACGCGTTCGTCTTCGGCACCGAGCAGGGTTCCACCAAGGTGCGGGTGGTCGTCGCCGACCCGGTGACGTACGCGCAGCTGGCCCGGGCCGTGGGGTGGGGCGAGTTCGACCCGGCCCGGCTGGCGGGCGGCGGCGCCGGAGCGCCGGTACCCGCCCTGTTCAGCCGCGACTTCGCCCGGCTGGCCGGCCCCGGCCCGCACGAGCTGCGCCTGGACAACACCGGGGCGTTGCCGGTGAAGGGGGCGGGAGTGGTGGAGGGCACGCCCGCCCTGCCGGGCGTCGAAGGCTCCTTCCTCGTCCTGCCGGCCGGCCCGGCCACGGCGGCGGTCGCCCAGACGACGCATCCGACCCGGTGGTTCGCACTCGGCTCCCCGGACAAGGCAGCGCTGGACGAGCTGGTCCGGGGGGCGCCCCGGAGCCCGGCCTTCGAGGGCTGGGCCGTGCACACCAGCGCCGACGAGTACGCCCGGCTGGCGCGCGAACCGCTGGGGCGCTCGGCGGCCCGGCTGTTCCGGGCGTCGGTGGCCGGCGCGGAAGGCCTCGCGCTGCTCGCCGTCCTGCTCACCATGGTCCGGGCCGCGCCCGAACGGGCGGCGCTGCTCGCGCGGCTGCGGACCATGGGCCTGCGTCCCCGGCAGGGCGTGGCGTTGATCCTCACGGAGGCGCTGCCCCAGGCCCTGGCCGCCGCACTGGGCGGGGCGTTGGCCGCGGCGGCCGCCGTGGCCCTGCTGGGGCCGGCCGTGGACTTGTCCGCGCTGGTCGGCACGCGTGCGCACACCGGCGTACGGCCGGCCTTGTGGCCCGTGCTGACGCAGGCCCTGATCCTCGCGGGCCTGGTCGCGGCGGCCGTGCTCGCCGAGGCGGCCGTGACCGGGCGGCGCCAGATCACCACCGAGTTGAGAGCGGGAGACCAGCGTTGAACAGCGACCAGCCGACCTACGAAGAGCTGCGCCGGCAGGCCCTGGCCGCCGCCGGGCCCCGGAGCATCGGGGCGGACACGGCGATCGCCTGCGACCGGCTGGTCCGGATCTTCAGCAGTGACGGCATCGAGGTGCAGGCCCTGCAGGGGCTGGAACTGACCGTCGCCCAGGGGGATCTGGTGGCGCTCGTCGGCGCCTCCGGCAGCGGCAAGTCCACCCTGCTCAACATCCTGGCGGGCCTGGACGTGCCCACCGCGGGCACCGCGACCGTCGGCGGCTTCAACCTGCTGGAGATGTCCGCGAAGGACACCCTGCGCTACCGCCGTGAGGCAGTGGGCTTCGTCTGGCAGCAGACGGCCCGCAACCTCCTGCCGTTCCTGACGGCAGCTCAGAACATCGCGGTGCCACTCCAGTTGACGGGCGGTACGCGGCGCGGTGCGGCGAAACGCCATGCCGCCCGCGTCACGGACCTCCTCGAAGCCCTCGGGATCGGCCACCTTGCCGACCGCCGCCCCGCGCAGCTGTCCGGCGGCGAGCAGCAGCGCGTGGCCGTCGCCGTCGCCATGGCCAACAACCCGCCGGTCCTCCTCGCGGACGAGCCCACCGGCGAGCTCGACTCCGAGACCGGCGCCGCGATCTTCGAGGCGTTCCGCACGGTGAACCGGGAGCTCGGCGCCACGGTCGTCATCGTGACGCACGACCCGCTCGTCGCGGGCGAGGTCCGCCGTACGGTGGCCATCCGCGACGGCCGCACCAGCAGCGAGGTGCTGCGCCGCACGGTCACCGACGAGCACGGCACGGAGTCGGTGAGCGAGCGCGAGTACGTGATGCTGGACCGGACCGGCCGCGTGCAGCTCCCGCACAAGTTCCTGGAGGCCCTGGGCATGGAACACCGCGTGGCGGTCGACCTGGCCCCGGACCACATAGAAATCCGCCCCGACTCCACGCAGGACCCGGCATGAGCCGGGGTCGGCCGTCCTGACGATGACCCGGCCCGGCCCGGCCGACCCGTACGGCATGCGCGAGCCCATGGCGAAGGGCCTGGTGGGCGTCACTTCCGTGGGGCGGGTGTCGTTAGGGCCTCGGGGTTGACTCTGGGGGCGAAGGGATGACGGAATGCGGCAGTTTCCTCTGGAGATGCACCACATGGAACCGGGACGGGTCGTCGAGTGGCGGTTGCGGTCCACGGCCGGGGCGGCGGCGGACGGCGGCGCGGGCGATGCGCCGGGCGATGCAGCGGGCGATGCGGGGGGCGATGCAGCGGGCGATGCGGGGGGCAGGAGGGCTTCGTTCAACCAGGACAAGCACTTCACCGTCGCCGAGGAGAGCCGCGGCGCCGACGACCCCGTCGCGTCCTGGGTCGCCGTCACGTTCGAGGTCGCGGGGGCCCTCGACGAGCAGGCGTTGACCCGGGCACTGCTGGCCTTCGTACGCCGGCACGAGGTGCTGCGCTGCGAGTTCCGGCGGCTCGCGGGCGAGTTGGCGTGCGAGCCGATCGACGTCGGCGAACTCGCCCTCGACACCGCCCCCGTGGCCGACTTCGACTCTGCCGACGAGCTGCTGGGCTTCCTCGTCGAGCGGTTCACGCGCAGCATCGACACCCTCTCCTGGCCGCTTTTCACCATGGGCGCCGTCCTGCGCGAGGACTCCGCGACCGTCTACCTGGCCTTCGACCACATCGTCTGCGACGGCCTGTCGATGCCGATCGTCGTCCACGAGGTGCAGAACGCGTACGAGGCGCTGCTGCGCGGCGAGGACATCGGTGTGCCGCCCGCACCGAGCTACCTCGACTTCGCCGAGGAGCAGCGCCGCCGCTACCTCTCCATCGACGCCGACGACGAACGCCTCGGCTACTGGAAGTCGTTCATGGCCCGCAGCGGCGGCGAGTTCTTCCCCCGGTTCCCGCTCGAGCTCGGCGTGGAGCCGGACCGGATGTACCCGATCGTCAACGAGGCCTCGACGCTGCTGGACGCCGCCGAGGCCGAGGTGTTCGAGAAGGCCTGCCGGGCGGTCGACGGCAAGCCGTTCATGGGGGTCCTCGCCGCCGTCGCGGTCTGTCTGCGCGAGGCCGGCGGCCCGGGCGTGTACCGGGGCTTCATGCCGCTCAGCGAGCGCGGCCGGGGCGGCTGGGCGAACTCCGTGGGCTGGTTCGTTAACACCCTGCCCATCGAGTTCGACGCCTCGCCCGGCCGGGACTTCGCCCAGGTCATCGCGGCGGTCAGGGCCGGGTTCGGCGCCATGATGGAGCACATCGACGTGCCGTTCGTCCGGGCCTGGCAGCTGCTGGCGCCCACCGAGTTCGCGGCCCGCTCCTGGCCGTACCCGGTGAACTTCTTCTCCTACATCGACGCCCGCAAGTGTCCCGGCGCCGACCGGCACGAGGACTGGCGGCCGACCTCGCACGTGTGGTCGGCGCGCGCCAACGGCGCCTGCTCCTGGTTCCAGCGGGACGCGGACGGGCTGCACATGAACTCGCTCTACGTGGACACCGCCGCCGCGCGCCGCACCATGGAAGACTTCCAGGAGTCGCTGCGCGGGACGGTACGGGAGATCGCCCGGCACGGCGCGTTCCGCCGCCCGATCGCGCTGACGTCGCCGCGCCGCGCCGTCGGCACCCCGCTCGACGCTGCCCCGTACGCCCGCCACCCCTGAGGAAGCCGGCCGCCCGTGTTCACACGCGGGCGGCACGCCCCAGCAGCAGCGCCTGTTCCCGTGCGTTGCGCGTGAGCGAGGCGGCGCGTTCGAACTCCGCCCGGGCTTCCTCCCGGCGGCCCAGCCGCTCCAGCAGGTCGCCCCGTACGCTCGGCAGCAGGTGGTAGGTGCGCAGGGCCGGTTCCGCGGCCAAGGCGTCGACCAGCGGGAGCGCGGCTTCCGGGCCCTCGGCCATCGAGACGGCGACCGCCCGGTTGAGTTCCACGACCGGCGAAGGGACCAGCTCGACGAGCCGCCCGTAGAGGGTGGCGATCGTCGCCCAGTCCGTGTCCTCGTAGCGGACGGCCTCCGCGTGGCACCCGGCGATCGCGGCCTGGACGGAGTACGGGCCGCTCCCCGCGTGCTGCATCGCCAGGGCGCCGCGGCGGATCAGCATCCGGTTCCACTTGGCCCGGTTCTGGTCGGCGAGCAGCACGGGCTCGCCGTCGGGGCCGGTGCGGGCGGAGATCCGGGAGGCCTGGAACTCCAGCAGGGCCGCCAGCCCGTGCACCTCGGGCTCCTCGGGCATCAGGCCGGCCAGTACCCGGGCCAGCCGGAGGGCGTCCTCGCACAGGGCGGGGCGGACGAGGTCGTCGCCGGCGGTCGCCGAGTAGCCCTCGTTGAAGATGAGGTAGATGACCTCCAGGACCGAGGCGAGCCGCTCCTCGCGGTCGGCTCCGTAGGGGACCTCGAAGGGGACGTCCGCCTTGGCGAGCGCCCGCTTCGCCCGGACGATGCGCTGGGCCACGGCCGGCTCCGAGGCGAGGAAGGCGCGGGCGATCTCCTGGGTGGTCAGTCCGCCCATCAGGCGCAGGGTGAGCGCGATCCGGGCCTCGGTGGCCAGGACGGGATGGCAGGCGGTGAAGATCAGCCGCAGCAGGTCGTCGTCGATGTCGTCGGGGGCCGCCGGCTCGGCGGGCGGCGGCACGTCCTCCAGGGACCGGTCGACCTCGGCGAGCTTGCGCGCGTAGGTCTCCTTGCGGCGGACGAGGTCGATCGCGCGGTGTCTGGCGGTGGCCGTGAGCCAGGCGCCCGGCTTGTCCGGCACACCCGACTCCGGCCACTGTTCCAGGGCGGCGACCAGCGCGTCCTGGGCGATCTCCTCGGCGATGCCGAGGTCGCACACGATGCGCGCGACGCCGGCGATGATCCGCGCCGACTCGATCCGGAACACCGCTTCGACCGCCTGGGTCGCACTCACTGCCGTCACGGCCACCCATCAGAGCAGCCGTGACGGGGCAGGGCAAACGCGGCGCGGCGCGCGGCGCCGCCGCGTGCGGTCAGCCCTCGTCGATCTGACGCAGCTCGGCGCCGACCGTCCACTCCTCGGGGTGGATCTCGAGGAACCGCTTGGTCCACTCCAGCGCCTCGGCCTTGTCCTTGGCCTGGAGGATGGCGTAGCCGCCGACGACCTCCTTGGTCTCGGTGAAGGGCCCGTCGGTGTAGCTCAGCCTGCCGCCGGACCAGGTCACCCGGGTCCCCTCGGAGGTCGGGAGCAGGCCGGCGGTGTCCAGCATCACGCCGGCCTTGGTGATCTCCTCCATCAGTGCGCCCATCCGCTGCCCGAACTCAGGCGGGAACTCGGTGTCGGCGGGAAGGGCCTGCTCGTCGATACGGATCATGGAAAGGAAGCGCGGCACGGTGACTCCTCGGTCGGGCGGGCGGGGGCTTTCCCCGCCTCTCACTGTTTCGTCGAACGGGAGGCGCCCGGATCGACAGCTCCCCGGAGAATTCTTCAGAAAGAATCTTCCGGTCCGAAAAGCGCTACCCGCGAGTAGGATCGCGGGCTCCGGCCCCTCCGAGAGGACCTTCCGATGCCGCGCACCCCTTCTTCTCCCGTCCTGCTCGCCGGCCTGCTGGCGACCGCGGGCGTCGCGCACGCGATCGCGCCGAAGCAGTTCGACGCGATCGTCCCGAGCGCCCTGCCCGGCACGGCCCGGCAGTGGACGTACGCGAGCGGCGCGGCCGAGCTGGCGCTCGCCGCCGGTGTCGCCCATCCGCGCACCCGCCGGGTCGCGGCGCTGGCCGCGGCAGCGTTCTTCGTCGGGGTGTTCCCCGCGAACGTGAAGATGGCCGTCGACGCCCGCCGCCGCTCCCCCGCCGTGCAGGCCATGACGATCGCCCGGCTGCCGCTGCAGCTCCCGCTGGTCCTGTGGGCCCGGAACGTCAGCAGGGGCGCGGCCGGCTGACGCCCCGCCACCGGATCGCGGGCCGGGGTCACCGGCTGTCGCCCGACCAGTCCCAGTGGTCCGGGTCGGCCGCGCGGCGGCGGTAGTGGGCGCGGCCGCCGGCTCCGTAGCGGCCTATCTCGGTGGGGAGCCGGGCCTCCTCGGCGAGTTGGGGCGGGCTCCAGCCCGTGATGTCCAGGAGGAGCCCGTCCAGGGGGCCGCCCACGAGTTCGCCGTAGACACGGCCCGGGCGCGGGCCGGGGTCGGGGTCGTCGTGGTCGGCGCCGTAGACCCGGCGCCGGAGCATCCTGTCGTCCATACCGCCCAGCTTCACAGGCACCACTGACAACGAGCCCGGGTCGGCGGAAGCCGGCCCGCCGGGGAGCCGTCCGGCTTCAGCCTCCGGGCGAGCGCTGCCCGACGTACTCCCCCGGGCGCGGCCCGCCCGGTACGGCGAAGAGGGCGGACGCCTCGTGTTCGGTGTGGCGCGCGAGGGCGTCGCCCCCGGGGCCGGCCGCTGCCGGACGGGGACGAAGCCCGGACGGAGGCCGGCCTGCCAGGCCATGAGAGCAGGCCCGCGTCCCGCGTACGGCCGGACCGGCGCCGAGGACGAAGGCCGTGCCGCCGCCGACACTCCCTAGCCCCCTGGGTGAAACACCCATCCCGGGCGGAAATTCGGCCACGCGGGCCCGGCAGCGATGATGGGAGCCGCCCATGCAGCACTCGGCACACGAAGCAGGAGCACCACCCATGGCACGTCGGGTACACCAGCCGCTGGAGAACCAGGAGTTCGACTTCATCCTCGGCATGACCGGGGGGCCGGTACTCGCCTACTTCATCGGGACCTGGCCCAAGGCCCTGGAGGCCTGCCGGGCGATGGACGCGCTCGTGGCCGAGGCGGCCGAGGAGTACGGCACGCGGCTCACGGCCGTCCGCACCGACATGACCCGCTGCCCCGAGCCGACGAGGCGGTTCGGCGTGGCCGGCGCGCCGACCGTCGTCCTCGTCAAGGACGGCGAGGCCGTGGCGAGCCGGGCCGGGGCGATGAGCCGTGCGGAGCTGCGGGAGTTCCTGGACGCCCACCTCTGAGCGGCTCGGCGGTCACCCGGCCGGGCGGGCCGAAGTGGGCTGTCTGGCCGAAACTGGCATAGGTCAGATAGGTGCCTAGGGCATGTAATGGGTTCCGGTGAGACGGACACACGGAACCATGCCTACGAGGTGCTGCATGTCAGAGACCGTTGCCTTCCCTCAGGACCGAACCTGCCCCTACCACCCGCCGGCCGCCTACCAGCCCCTCCGCGAGGGCCGGCCGCTCTCCCGGGTCACCCTCTTCGACGGCCGTTCGGTCTGGGTGGTCACCGGGCACGCCGAGGCGCGCGCCCTGCTCTCCGACGGCCGGCTCTCGGCCGACCGGCAGAACGAGGCCTTCCCCACCCCCACGAAGCGGTTCAAGGGGCTGCAGAACCGCCGCACGGCCCTGCTCGGCGTGGACGACCCCGTGCACAACGCCCAGCGCCGGATGCTCATCCCGAGCTTCACCCTGAAGCGGACGGCGGCCCTGCGTCCCGCGATCCGGCAGACCGTGGACCGGCTGATCGACGACATGATCGCCAGGGGGCCGGAGGCCGAGCTGGTCAGCGCCTTCGCCCTGCCCGTGCCGTCGATGGTGATCTGCGCCCTGCTCGGAGTCCCGTACGAGGACCACGAGTTCTTCGAGGCGCAGTCCCGGCGGCTGCTGCGCGGGCCGGAGCTCGCCGACGTGGAGGACGCGCGGTCCCGCATCAACGGGTACCTGGCCGATCTGATCGAGCGCAAGCGGACGCACCGGGGCGACGGGCTGCTGGACGAGCTCGTCGAGCGGCGCCTGGAGACCGGTGAGACCGACATCGACGAGCTGGTCTCGCTGGCCGCGATCCTGCTGATCGCGGGGCACGAGACCACGGCGAACATGATCTCGCTCGGTACGTTCACCCTGCTGCGGCATCCCGAGCAGCTGGCCGAACTGCGCGCCGATCCCTCGCTGATCTCGGTGGCCGTGGAGGAGCTGATGCGCTTCCTGTCCATCGCGGACGGGATGCTGCGGGTGGCGACGGAGGACATCGAGATCGGCGGGGTGACGGTCCGCGCGGACGACGGGGTGATCTTCTCCACCTCCGTCATCAACCGGGACGCGGCGGTGTTCGAGGAGCCCGACACCCTGGACTGGCACCGCTCCGTCCGGCACCACGTCGGGTTCGGCTTCGGCGTCCACCAGTGCCTCGGGCAGAACCTGGCCCGGGCCGAGATGGAGATCGCCCTGGGAACGCTGTTCGCACGGCTGCCGGGGCTCCGGCTGGCGGCCGAGCCGGACCGGATCCCGTTCCGGCCGGGCGACACCATCCAGGGCATGGTCGAACTCCCCGTGGCATGGTGAGGGCATGTCGCCACAGCGCATCGACATCGACACGGCCGTCTGCATCGGCGCCGGGCAGTGCGCCCTGACCGCGCCGGACGTGTTCACCCAGGACGACGACGGCTTCAGCCAGCTGCTCCCGGGCCGGGAGGACGGCAACGGCAGCCCGCTGCTCCGCGAGGCAGCGCGCGCCTGCCCGGTGGCCGCCATCCGGATCCAGGAGGAGTAGCCGGCGCGAGCGGAGCAGAGCGCCCCCTTCCCGGGGCCCGTACGGCTCAGAGCAGGGCGACGGCCCGGCGCTCCAGGTCCAGCGAGCGGTCCACGCGTTCGGCGCACGCGTCGAAGAGGGCCCGCCGCGCGGCGGCACCGGAGTCCGGGTCGGCCGTACGGGCCATGGCCGCCAGCTCCGACCAGTGCCGGGCGGACTCCCGCAGGAGCGAGGCCGCCTCCGGCCGCCCGGCGAGATCGAGGAAGTCGGCGTACAGCGGCCGGGTGGCGCCGGGGGCGGTCCACTCCTCCTCGAGGCAGGCGTACAGCCGCCCGGTGCCCACCCGGAACGCCTCCGGGGTGCCGAACCGCCGCTCCCAGCCCGTCTTGGTACTCGTATCCCGCAGCTGCGCTGCGAACTTCGCCATGCCCGAGAAGCCGAAGTTGACGTCGAACTGGTTGCCGAGCACCGGCCCGGTGAGCCGGGCGGCGGTGGTGGCGACGGCCTCGTCGAGATCCGGCTCGCCGGCGGCAGGACCGGTGGGCACCACCATCTGGTGGTGGCCCTTGCGGTGCCCCGTCCAGGCGGCGCCGAACTCCTCCCGGGCGATCCGGTACGGGACATCGGCCCCGTCCTCGACGTACAGGGTCTCGCCCTCCGGGCCCTCGTAGCCCGCGACGACCACGGTGTACGGATCCGCGCCGGCCATCTCAGGAACCCCCTCGTGCCAGGGCAGCCGCGACCGGTCGACCGTGCAGAACACCGGACGCCCGTCGTCGAGGGCGGCGCACATCCGCCCCCAGCGGGGTTTGGCGCTGCGCGTGGCCTCGTACGGGACGTGCAGCCGGCCCAGAGCGGTCTGCACCCAGGGCTGCGGGTGGGCCTGGGCGACGATCGTCGGCATCGGCGGGTGGCCCGCGTACTCGAAGACGAAGTACATGAAGCCGATCCCGCCCGCGAGGCCGGCGACCAGCACCTCGTCGTGAACGCTCCCGAGGGCGTGGCGGATGAGCGAGGCCTCGCGATGGCGGCCGGTGCCGAAGTCCGAATGGACGAGGGGGGTCATGCGGTCAGCGTAGCCGCGCCCGTTCGGGTGATGACGCACCCGACTTCCTGTACAGTTGTCCAGGAAGTCGGCGCCTGTCCGACCCAACCGCCCGCGAAACGGAGGTGGCCGTGCACACGGTCGCTCAGGTCCTCATCGGTGCAGTCGCCGCGCTGCACGTGTACTTCCTGGTCCTGGAGATGTTCCTGTGGCAGCGGCCGCCCGGCCGGGCCCTGTCCGGCTTCGACGAGGACCTCGCCCGCCGCACCGCGCCGCTCGCCGCCAACCAGGGCCTCTACAACGGCTTCCTGGCCGCCGGCCTGGTCTGGTCGCTGGTCATCGACTCGCTCGCCACGCAGGTCTTCTTCCTCGTCTGCGTGATCGTCGCCGGGGTGTACGGGGCCGCGACCGCCAATCGCCGCATCCTGATCGCCCAGGCCCTGCCCGGCGCCCTCGCCCTGGGCGCGGCGCTGCTGGCCGCGTGAGCCCCGAGGACACCATGAGCCCCGAGGACCGCGCGGGCCCCGAGGACCCGCGGACCGCCCGCACCAAGGCCCGGCTGCGCGAGAGCCTGCTCGCCGAGTGCGCGGACCGGCCGCTCGGGGAGGTCAGCGTCTCGGCGGTGGTCCGCCGGGCCGGGGTCGGCCGCGCCACGTTCTACCTGCACTACGAGGACCTCCCGGCGCTGGCCGTCGACGCCTGCGCCGATGTGGTGCACGCGGCGGTCGACGCCCTGCACGCCTGGCAGACGGAGCCCGGGGCGCGCGCCCCGGTCCGGCCCCCGGCCGCGCTGGCCGGATTCCTCGCCGACGCCGCCGCGCACGGGGCCCTGTACCGCACGCTGCTCCTGCCGGGCGGTGGCGGCCCGCTCGGCGAGCGGCTCCACCGGGAGCTGCGTGCCCGCGCCCGAGCCGAGCGCGCGGCGGTGGGCGCCCCGCACGCCGACCTGGTGGCCTCGGCGGTCGCCGCGGCCTTCACCGGGATCCTCGCCGACTGGCTGCACGGCAGCGTGCCGGGCTCCCCGGCGGAGCTGGCGGACCACGTCTGGCAGCTGCTGCTGGCCCTGCACCGCGCGGACTCCCGGCCGCCCGGCCCGTGACCGCCTCCGCGCCCGCCCCATGACAGCCATGAGCCCCGCCGGACCGGCCGGCGGGGCTCATGTCACGGGCTGGGCTCGTGAAGTGGCGTCACCGAAGCGGGACCACGTTTTCCGCCTGCGGGCCCTTGGGGCCCTGAGTGACGTCGTACTCGACCTTCTCGTTCTCCTGCAGCTCCTTGAAGCCGGTGCCCTGAATGGCGGAGAAGTGCACGAACACGTCGGGGCCGCCGTCGTCCTGCTGGATGAAGCCGAACCCCTTCTCCGAGTTGAACCACTTCACGATGCCTGTTGCCATCAGTACGGATCCTTCTCAACGTTCCACGCGGACCGCACGTGAGGTGCAGCCGACTCCATCCTGCCCAACCGTCCCGCACGCCACACCGTAGGCGCGGCCGACCGGGGGCAGTTAGAACTTTCGTTCACCCCCCGCCGTCCACTGCGGGCGACAGCTCGGCGGGCCGCAGCCCCGGGCGTGCCGCGCCGGCGCGGCACGCCCGGGTCCGCCGACCCTGCAGCCCAGGCACTGCGCACGCCCGGTCCGCGCGACGGTGGCCCGGGTGCGCCAGTCCCGCTCGGCTCGGGGGCGCGCGCCGCTGGGCTTGCCCCAGCCGGCGAGGTGCAGGACCCAGGTGACGACACCGGCCGCGGCGACGAGGCCGAGGCCGAGGCCGAGGCCGAGCCAGATGCCGGGGAACCAGGCCGCACACACGGCGACCCCGGCTCCGGTGCAGCCCAGCAGGCCCAGGGCAGGGCCGGCCCAGCCGGCGACCGTGTGGCCCAATGTCGACGTCTCAAGCTCGGTCCCGTGGCGCAGCGGCCCCGATGGTAAAATTTCTCTTTTCACGTCTCACGGAAGGTTCTGCATGAGGAACCCGTCAGCTCACGGGCGTTTCGGCATCAAGACCGGAGCCAAGGCAGGCCCCAAGGGCGGTGCGAAGTCCGGCGGCAAGACCCCCCGGACCGCCCCCCTGCAGGGCGAGTTCGCGATGCCGAAGACGGTCGAGCCGGCGCTGCCGCCGGTGGAGGCGTTCTCCGAGCTCGCCCTGCCCCGTGAGCTGGTGAAGACGATGACCGACCTGGGGGTGACGGAGCCCTTCCCCATCCAGGCGGCCACGCTCCCCAACTCCCTGGCCGGCCGGGACATCCTCGGCCGCGGGCGGACCGGCTCCGGCAAGACCCTGGCCTTCGGCCTGGCCCTGCTGGCCCGTACCGCGGGCCGCAAGGCCGACCCGAAGCGTCCGCTGGCGCTGGTCCTCGTACCGACGCGCGAGCTGGCGCAGCAGGTGACCGAGGCGCTGACGCCGTACGCGCAGGCCCTGGACCTGCGGATGGCCACGGTGGTCGGCGGGCTGTCGATCGGCAAGCAGGTGAGCGCGCTGCGCACCGGCGCCGAGGTCGTGGTGGCCACCCCCGGGCGCCTGAGCGACCTGGTCGGGCGGCGTGACGTCCACCTGGAGCGGGTGAAGATCACGGTCCTCGACGAGGCCGACCAGATGTGCGACATGGGCTTCATGCCGCAGGTCACCGAGATCCTGGACCAGGTGCACCACGCCGGGCAGCGGATGCTGTTCTCCGCGACGCTGGACCGCAATGTGGACCAGCTCGTACGGAGCTACCTGAAGGACCCGGTCTCCCACTCCGTCGACCCGTCGGCGGCTTCGGTGAGCACCATGGACCACCACGTGCTGCACATCCACTCCGCCGACAAGTACTCGACGGCCACCGAGATCGCGGCGCGCGAGGGCCGGGTGCTGATGTTCCTGGACACCAAGCACGGCGTGGACCAGTTCGTGAAGCACCTGCGGGCCATGGGCGTACGGGCGGAAGGGCTGCACAGCGGCAAGTCGCAGCCGCAGCGCACGCGGACGCTCGCCCAGTTCAAGACCGGGGCCGTCACGGTCCTCGTCGCGACGAACGTCGCCGCGCGCGGCATCCACATCGACGACCTCGACCTCGTCGTGAACGTGGACCCGCCGGCCGACCACAAGGACTACCTGCACCGGGGCGGCCGCACCGCCCGCGCGGGCGAGTCCGGCAAGGTCGTCACCCTGGTCACCCCGAACCAGCGCCGTGACATGGTCCGCCTGATGTCCGACGCCCGGATCCGGCCGACCACCACCCAGGTCCGCTCCGGCGAGGCCGCGCTGAGCCGGATCACCGGGGCCAGGCCTCCGTCCGGGGTGCCGCTGGCGGGCGCCGAGCCGACCGACGCGAAGGGCCGGCCCTCGGGCTCGGACCTCGGCTTCCGCGGCATCGGCACGCGTCCGGGCCGGCCGGGGGCGGGCAAGGAGTCCCGCAAGACCTCGGAGGCCCGCAAGCTGGCCGAGGCGCGCCGCGCTGCCCGCGTCCGCAAGGGCGGCTGAGACCCGACGTACGGTGCCGGCCCCCGGACACGGGGACCGGCACCGTACGTGCGAACGGGGGTGGCGCGACCCGGGTCAGCCGCGGCGGCGCCGCCGCCAGGACACGATCGCGCGGGTGATCACCGGCGGGAGCAGGTCCTTGGCCAGCCTGCGCCACGCGGTGCCCGCACGCGGGCGGGGGCCGGACTGGTGCACGGGCGGCGGCACGGGCGCCGCGACGGGCTCGGGCGCCGGATGCAGCGGCGCGGGGGGCGCCGGCGGGACGGCCCCTTCGTCACCGATGCGGACCAGGGACTGGCCGGCGACGACGTCCACGCCGTGCCAAAGGTCCGTACGGCCCTCCAGCCAGCTGAGCAGCGCCGACCGGTAGGGCTCCGGGTCGTCCCAGGTCGCGTACAGCTTCGACGCGGACACGGCGATCAGGTGCAGCTCGCCGGTGGCCACCGCGGCCCATACGGCGGCGGCGACGCCGGGGCAGTGCTCGGAGCGGTAGTCGTCGAAGACGACCACGGCGCCCGGAGCCGCCACCACGCGCGAGGACGCGATGTCCTGGACGACGTGCTCGTAGAGGTGCGAGGCGTCGATGTGGATGAAGCGGCAGCTCGCCGCGCGCACCCGGTCGGCGACCACGAAGGTGGGTGCCTGGATGACCGTGGGCAGGGCCTCGTGGAAGGCCAGGTAGTTCGTCTCGAACCCGCGGCGGGTGAGCGTGGGGTACGAGTCCTGCATCTCCGCGAGGTTGGAGTCGTCCGGCGCGGGCGAGTCGAAGAGGTCACAGACGGTGAACTCCTCTCCCTCCCGCAGATACCCCCCGAGGAAGATCGCGCTCTTCCCCATGAACGCGCCGAGCTCGAGAAGATCGCCCCGCCGGCCTGTCTGACCAGCAGCCTCTTCGCCGTTCTGGCGCGTCAGGAACCAGTCGAAAAGCACCTGGTCATAGTCCGAGAACCAGCCCTTGACCTGGCTGTACGCGGTCGGAGCGGGCGGAGCCGGCTCGCCGTCGGGGGTGGTGACGGGAGCTTGGGAAACGTGCGACACGGAGAGCAGCCTCCAGTGGAACGGCATCGGATCAACGCTGATACCCGGCCAGGTAGGCAGACCATAAACCCCCGAACAGCCGTGTGACGAGCGTTCGGTGCGGAGCGGGGGGAACCGCCGGCGCCGTTTTCCCATCTTGCTCCCGATTGCACCTTTCTTTCCAGCTGCCCCGGAGGCATGGCCTCAGTCCGCGATGTCGCGGCGGTGCAGGCGCTGGGCGGCGGTGTTGCGCACGCGGCGGGTGCGGGCCGTGGCGGCGAGCAGGTCGAGGGCCTCGTACGAGGGCAGCGACTGAGCGGCGGTGCGCTGGCACCAGTCGGAGGCCGCGGTGAGCTCGGCCGGCGACCACGGCTCGCCGTCGGTGATCGCCTTGAGCAGGGTCCACTCGCGCAGCCGGCGGGCCGGGAAGGCGCGGGGGCCGATCGCGGTGTCCATGGCCCGGGCCCAGCCGGGGAAACCTGCGTCGGTCAGCAGGTGGGCGGCGCGGCGGTCGAGGTGCGTGACCACCGCACTCTCGGCCATCACCGGGTCGCGGTCGCGCAGCACGGCGGCAACGGCGTCCGCCTCGGCCCCGACCGTCGTACGGGCAGCGGTGGCCAGGGCGTCGAGGTGGCGGGCGTAGCGCCAGTGGTCGGGCGCGGTGGTGGTCGTGCTCTCGGCGCGGTGTGCCGGGCCGTCCCCCTCGCGTATCTGGTTCTCGCTTCTCCCCATGCCGCCCATTCCACACGACCGCCGTGGACGACCGGTGCGCAGGGTGCCTCAGCCTGCGCCGGGAGCCTGCTCCTCCCGCGGCTCGCGTGAAGCCGGGCGGCGCGGGCCTGCTCCCGGCCGAGGCGAGGGTGCGGCCCGTCCCCGTCAGACCTGCTCGAAGTGGAACGACTTGATGAAGCAGTCGCGGGGCTGGCCGATGGCGAAGAAGATGCAGTCCACCAGCGACTGGGCGGCGAGCGGGTCCTTCGCCGTGCGCGGGGCGTTGTCCCATTCCGGGGACAGCGGGTCGTGGTTGTCGAAGTCCGGCGGGTAGAGGGAGATGACGCGGACGCCCTGGTCGCGCAGCCGGCGCGAGAGGATCTCGGTGAAACCGGCCTGGGCGGACTTGGCGGCGTAGAACGCGTCGTGCGCGTCGGAGCGGTGGTGTCCGGTTTCCCCGCAGCCGGAGATCATCGTCACGATGTCGGGCTTGTCCGAGTTCAGCAGGAGCGGGAGGAAGGCCTTGGTGGCGAGGACGGTGCCGGTGGCGCCCGAGGCGACGGTGTCGACCACGTCCGCGTCGGATGCGGACAGCAGGTCCGTGCCGTGCTGGTAGCGGGCGCCGTTGTTCACGAGTACGTCGACGCGGCCGGTACGGGCGGCCACCGCGGCGGCGAACTCCCGTACGGAGGCCGGGTCCGTGAGGTCGCACGCGAAGGCGTGGACGCGATCGGCGGCGTGGCCCTGGGCGAGGATCTCCTCGCGGACGCGTTCGGCGGCTTCGAGGGTGCGCGCGGAGAGGTGGACCTCGGCGCCGCGGGCGGCGAACCGGAGGGCCAGGGTGCGCCCGAAGTCCCGTCCGGCGGCGGTGATGACGACGCGGTGGTGTTCGAGGGTCATGACGGCGCTCCTGGTTCCGTGGTCGTTACACATGATCTCAGGCGCGACCTATGGCTGTTCGGGCGGGGCGGGGGCTTGGGCGCGGACACGCCGGGGCGGCCGGGCCGGGCCGGGCTCCGGACCCCGCCCCGCCGGTTCGTCCGGACTCAGCCCCCGTGGACCTCGTACCCGCCCCGCCCCTGGTCCGTGGCGTGCCCGGCCTCGGGCAGCGGAGCCCCGGTCTCCAGCAGGGTCTTGAGGCTCGAGGCGAGCATCGGCCAGGCGCGGCTGCACATGCCGATCAGGGTGCCGCCGGGTTCGAAGCCCTCGTGAACGATGGTCAGCCGCGCGAGCGTGTCCCCGACGGGTTCGATCTCGTACGTCACCTTCGTACGCCGTTCCTGCGCCAGCTCGGCCCGCAGCTCCTCGGCGATCCCGACCGAGGCCGCCCACTGCGGGGTGAAGGTGTGCCAGGTGTAGGCGAGCCGGCGGTTCGGGACGCAGTCGAGGACCACCTGCTCGGGATCGCTGGTCCGGGCCCCGCGCTCCACCCAGTCCATCCTCGATCCCACCGCCCAGTCGGTCTCGAAGCTCAGCCCCCAGTACCGCCGGGTGAAGGCGGGCTCGGTGAGGGCCTGCCAGACCCGGTCGGGATCGGCCTGGACGTACAGGGTGTAGGTGATCGCGCTGTCGCTCATCCCCCCATGCTGCGGGACCGGAACCCGCGGACCCCGGATTTCCCAGGTCGCGGCGGGGGCGCCCGCTGTGCCGCCGCCGGCCCGGGGCAGGCCGGGCGCGGTCCGGATCGTACGATGCGCCGTACCGCGCTCCCGCCCTCGGGACGGGGTCCGAGGGCCGACCGACCAGGAGTCGACGTGACCGGCCCGTGGGTCAGGCTCGAACTCGATGTGGCCGCCTTCGACGGAGCCCGCTTCCCGGCGGACGCCGAACGCTGCCGCCGGGCCGGCGCCCGCTTCAGCACGATGGCCACCCTGCGCGACAGCGCGGAGCACCGTCGCGCGCTGTACGAGCCGAACAAGGAGTGCGCGGCGGACCTCCCGGGCCTGGGCCCCTTCCACACGTACGAGGAGTACCTGGAGCGCCGGATCAGGACGGCGGCGTCCTACGATCCGCACGGGGTCGTCATCGCGCTCGACGGCGGCGGCCGGTGGATCGGCCTGTCCGCGATCTCCGACTGGCGGGCCGAGGGCACGTGTTCGGCGAGATGACGGGTGTGCGGGAGACCCACCGCCGGCAGGGGGTCTCGCTCGCCATGAGGGTGCTCGGCGTAGGCTTCGCCCGCTCCAGCGGGTCACGACGATCCGCACCGTCCACCATCCGGCGAACACCCGGGCCATCGCGATGAACCGCCGCCATCGATTCACCGACGCCGCATGGACCTACCCCTGAGCCCGTGATGCCCCGTGGGGCCGGTCAGTGGACATGCAGCGCGACCGCGCAGAGCCCGCGCCCCGCAGCGGCGGCGGACCGCCAGACGCGCAGGGGGCCGTCGGTGACGTGCTCTTCGCGGGCGCCGTAGTCCAGCCGGTCCCGGTCGGCGACGCGGGCCCGTTCCCCGGAGGTGAAGGTCAGCGCCTGCTCCACGCCCGGCAGCGTCCGGCGCACCTCGCCCGCGGTGAGGAGCACGTTGCCGCACCAGCCGGGCAGCAGTGCGGCCCGGTCCGGGCCGATGGCATGGAACAGGGCGGCGACGGCGTAGTCCTTGCGCTGCACGGAGACGAACAGGTCCGCCGGATCCGGTTCGGGCTCCCAGAGGTCCTGCATGACATGGAACTCGGAGTCGGTGACGCCGTTGCAGACGTCGTCGACGTGCTCGCCGGGGCGGGTCAGCTTCCGGAACGAGTCAAGGGCCTCACCGTGTGCCCGGTCGGCGTACCAGCTGCGGTGGTCCGGCAGCGGGGCGCGCCGCCAGGCCTCCCAGCGGTGGCGGGCCGCCGGGTTCGTGCGGTCGGCTTCGAGGGCCGGCGCGAGGCGTGTCGCGAGCTCCGCGATGACGGAGTCGGGGTGGCTGCTGATCGACCAGGCGCTGGTGAATCCCATGCCGGTCACGCTACGGGGCACCACCGACAGGGCCCGGTGGCGTTACCAGCGGGTGCCCTGTTCGGGGAGTTCCGTGAGGGGGGTGCGGGGTGGGTGCGGGAGGGAGAGGTCGGCGCGGGCCGTGTGGACCGCGGCGAGTTCGGCGTGGCCGGCCGGGCCCCAGTCGGCGAGTTCGCGGACCTGCTCGGGGGTGGCCAGCAGGCGCGCGTACGCCGGGTCCGCGGCCGGGGGCAGGGAGCCGAGGCGGCCCGCGGTACGGGGATGGGCGGCCTCGTCGGCGTAGCGGTAGCCGAGCGGGGTGCAGCCCGCCGTCGGGGGCGGGAGGCGTACGGCGCCGGTGGTGCGGCAGATCAGGAGCAGGACCCGGCCGTCGGGGGCGAACAGCCAGGCCGAGGGCTCCCGTACGGGCAGCGCCGCGGGCACCGGGCCGGGGTGCCAGGTGCCGTGGTGCGGGGTGCGGCGGGTGCGCAGGACCCCGAGCCGGTCCAGCGCGGTCGGCGCGACGGGGCGGCCGTCCTCGAGCAGGGCCGTGCCGCCGCCGTTGATGCGGGCGCGCAGCGCCGACAGGGCGCGGCGGGCGTCGCCCGGGTCCATCAGGGCGGGCAGGTCGGCGGGTTCGGCGAAGTGGACGCCGGTGATCTCCTGGGCCGGGAGGCGGATCGCATCGATCCGGTCGGGGGTCCAGGTGCCGCCGTCGTACACGTACAGGACCTCCCCCGGGAAGCGCATCTCGGGCGGGAAGCCGGGGGTGTCCGCCGGGATCCAGTCCACGGCGAGGCCGTCCGGGTAGCTGCCGTCGACGCCGAGTTCCTCCCGCATCTCACGGGCCGCGGCGGCCGACGGGGCCTCGCCCGCGTCCACCGCGCCGCCGGGCAGCATGCGGTCGGCGCGGTAGTCGACGCTCTGGACGAGGACCCGGCCGTCGGTGTCGGTGACCAGGACGACGGCGCCCGTCCAGAGCGCGGCGCGCGAAGCCCCGTACTCCTGCGGGGTCATCCACGTGCCCGGCCCGCCGCCGTCCTCGTCGGTCACGGCCTCGTCGGTCAGCTGCGGCATCGGAACTCCGTTCACCGTGGATGGACCCTCTCCCTGTGCAACAGGCCGCACGGCCTGCGGGTTACGCCGCTCGCGCCACCCCGGCCACTGACCGCTGTTTTGCCACCCCTATACCTCTTTATTACCTTGTTACGCCCTCGTTGGTACGTTCGCGTCGCGGACTGGCGGCCTGAAAACCGCCGGTCCGACCACCTCAACGGACCGAGGCCGAGGGGGGACAGGCGCGGGCCCGCCGTCGGCCGGGCCTGCTGCTGGCCGCGCCGTGGCCGGGGATCCTGGTCATCCGGGCCTTCTTCGCGGTCCAGTTCCTCGCCGCCGAGCCCTTCACCCGGCTGTCCGCCCCGGCGCTCACGACCGTCGCCGGCGTCTCCGTGGCCGCCGGCCCGCTGCTCTCGTTCCCACTCGGCCCGGTGTGCGGTTCGAGGCCTCGGGGCGCGGCGCGGCCCCGACCTCACCGCCCTCGCCGGCTGGGAGGGCCTGGGCCGGATGCTGTGCGAGCTGCACCTGCTCCGGCCGGCCGCACAGGGCCGCCCGGCGGCGTAGGTCGTCCGCAGCGCCCCCACTCGTGTGGGTGACGGCACGTAGGTTCCACCGTCCGTCGTACGGCAGGGTGGAGGGATGCAGTTACGCCGGGTGGCTCTGCCCCTGCCCTTGATCCTCGCCGCGCTGGCGCTGACCGCCGGGTGCGTGACCGTACGGCCGAGCGGGCCTGCGGAACCGGCGCTGCCGGATCCGGCGGTGGACCGGACCGCGGCCCTCGAAACGGCGGTCGGGGCCCTGCCGTTGGGCCGCGTCCCGGCATCGGAGCCCCCGCCGGCCCCGCCGGCGGCCGGGGCCGGGGCCGGGGCCGGGGCCGGGGCCGAGCCGGAACCGCCCGCCGCGCAGCCCGGGGAGGACCGGCCGCCGCAGCACCGGACCGGCGGTCGCGCGCCTGCCCGGCCGGCGCACCCCGTACGCCCCGCCCCGGCGCCCAAGCCCCGCAAGCGGCCGCCCGTACGGCCGAAGCCACGGCCCGAGCAGCCTCGCCCGTACGACATGGCACCCCTGTGCGAGGCGGCCAGGGGCACGGTCTCCCCGTCGATCGTCGCCCTGTGCCACTAGACCGTCCGTTCCGGATCACCGGAGTAGCCCCGGCCCCGCTGCCGGGTGTCGGCGGGGCCGGTTCGCTTGGATGGGCGGCGCGGGCCCGACCCGGGGCCCGTACCGCCTCCACCCCCAGGGAGTCGCCATGGCGAAGATCGCCCTGTTCGGCGCGACCGGCACCATCGGAGCCCTCGTGCTGCGCGAAGCGCTCCGGCGCGGCCACGAGGTCACGGCGGTCGTGCGCGACCCCGCGAAGCTGGCGGATCCCGGCGCCGAGGTGCTGCGCGGCGATGTCCTCGACCCGCACTCCGTCGCCGAGGCGGCGGCCGGCCGGGACGTGGTCGTCAGTGCGATCGGCCCCGGGTCCGGGGATCCGGGCGTGCTCGTCACCGCCGCCAAGTCCCTGATCGGCGGCCTGTGCACGCTCGGCCCGGAGACCCCGAGGCCCCGTGTGATCGTCGTGGGCGGGGCGGGCTCGCTGCGCACCCCCGAGGGCCCGCCGGTCTGGCAGGCGCCGGGCCTCCCGGAGCCGGTCCGCGCGCTCATGCACGCCCATGGGGAGGCGCTGGACTTCCTGCGGACCGTGCCCGTGGAGGAGGTGCGCTGGACCTGCCTGAGCCCCGCCGCGCAGATCGGTCCGGGAGAGCGCACGGGCACGTACCGGCTGGCCCTCGACGATCTGATCGTGGACGAGGACGGCCGCAGCCACATCTCGGCCGAGGACTACGCCGTGGCGCTGGTCGACGAGATCGAGCGCGACGCCCATCCGGGCCTGCGGTTCACCATCGGCTACTGAACGGGCGGCACGCCCTGCACGTCCCCCGCGTACATCGCCGTGAGTTCGGCGCCGATCCGGGCCAGCCACTGCCTTACCTCCGGAGGCTCCAGCACCTCGACTCCGGCCCCCAGCCCGGCCAGGTGGCCGGCCAGCGCCTTGGGGGCCGGGCCGTCGACCCACACCTCGGTCCAGCCGTCGGGCAGCGGGCCGCCGACGCGTACCCGGCCGCCGAGGAACCGCTGCAGCAGGGCCAGCGTGTCGGGGTGGACGCGGGCCCGCGCGGTCACCGCGTACATGCCGTCCTGGAAGGCCCCGGACAGCTCCCGCCAGGCCGTCGCGAGATCGAAGCCGGGCGGCCGGACGACGGGTTCGCCGGTCGGCTCGACGGAGCGGACCCGGCTGAGCCGGAAGGTGCGCAGGCCGTTCTCCGTACCGGCGACGAGGTAGTCGACCCCCGCCTTGGCCACGAGCCCGAGCGGGTCGACCGTACGCTCGCCGGCCGGCTTGCCGACGCCCGCGTACCCGAGTCGGACGCGGATGCCGTCCACGACGGCGCCCTGGAGCGCGGAGCGGTGGGCGGCATCGGCGGTGACGGCGTTGCGGGACCAGTCCGTGGCGTCGACGACTCCGGCGCGGGTGGCGGCCTCGGCCTCCGCCCGCAGGGTGGACGGCAGGGCCCGGACCAGCTTGCGCAGGGTGGTGCGCAGTTCGGGGGTGGCCGCCATCGGCCCGGTGACGAGGAACAGCGCCCGGATCTCGTCGGCGGTCAGCCCGGTGAGGTTGGTACGGGCGCCGCCGACGAGGGACCAGCCGCCGCCGCGTCCGCGCTGCGAGTAGACGGGGATGCCGGACGCGGCCAGGGCCTCGAGATCGCGGCGGGCGGTGCGCTGGGACACCTCCAGTTCGGCGGCCACCTCGGGGACGGTGACGCGGCCGCGCTCCTGGAGGAACAGCAGGGTCGCCACCAGCCGGTCGGCTCTCATGTCCCGTCCCTCTTCTCTGTCTGCGCCCCGGGCGTTGTCGTCGTTGCCGTTCATTCTCCTCGGGAAACTGGCCAGAAGATGGCCAGTTCAGCTCCCAGGATGAACACATGACCGAGATCACGCAGCTCACCGAGACCCCGTCCGCCCCCACCACCGCCTTCGACCCGCGACTCGACCTCGCCGCGGCCGTCGAGCTGGCGGGCCGCACCCTTGCCGCCGTCCGGCCCGACCAGTACGACGCCCCCACCCCGTGCGACGAGTTCGACGTCCGGCGGCTCTCGAGCCACCTCGTCGCCGTCGTCCGCCGGATCGCGGTGATCGGGCGCGGCGAGGACCCGTTCAGCGTCCCGTCCTTCGCCGACGACCTCGCCGACGGCGCCTGGGCGGCGGCCTGGGAGCCGGGTGCCCGCGCGGTCGCCGAGGTGTGGGCGGACCCGGCCCTCCTCGGCCGGCAGCTGCGCCTGCCGATGGGTGTCCTGCCGGGCGCGGCCGCCGCGGCCGTCTACACCCACGAACTCACCGTGCACACCTGGGACCTGGCCAGGGCCACCGGACAGCACCCGGAATGGGACACGGCCCTGATCGAGCGGGTGATCGCCGTCGTACGCAACGCACTGCCGGCCGGAACCCGCGGCGGGCGGATCCCGTTCGCCGAGGTCGTGGCGGTGGACGCCGGTGCCCCGGCCATCGACCGGCTGGTGGCCTGGGCCGGGCGGCGCCCCTGACGGAGGGCGGCCCCGCGCGGGGGTTATTGATTGGATGCCCCGGCTCCGGATACCTAGAGTGACGATTCACCCCGTCGTCGAGCAGGAGCCGGTCATGCGCACCCACTACCCCCGTACGCCGCATCTGCCCTGGTCCCCCGGGGCGGCGGCGGACGACGTGCGCGCCGCCGGGCACGCGGGGCTGGCCGGGCGCGAGGTCGTCGTCACCGAGAAGCTCGACGGGGAGAACACCACCCTGTACGCGGACGGCCTGCACGCGCGCTCGCTCGACTCGGGCCACCACCCCTCGCGGGCCTGGGTCAAGGGCCTCCAGAGCCGGATCGGCGCGGGCATACCGGGCGGGTGGCGGGTGTGCGGGGAGAACCTGTACGCCCGCCACTCGATCCCCTACGAGGACCTCGACAGCTGGTTCTACGGCTTCTCGGTGTGGGACGGGGAGCACTGCCTGGACTGGGACCGGACCGTGAGCTTCCTGCACGGCCTCGGCGTGCCCACCCCGAGGGTGCTCTGGCGGGGCGTCTTCGACGAGCGCGCGCTGCGCAGGCTGCGGCTCGACACCGCACGGCAGGAGGGCTACGTCGTACGGACGGTGGCCGGTTTCACGCGTGCGGACTTCGGGCGGTATGTCGCCAAGTGGGTGCGCGGCGGCCATGTGCAGACCGACACCCACTGGATGTACGCGCAGGTGGTCCCGAACGGGCTCGGTGCGCAGGCCCCGCTGTGGGCGGTGCGCTCGGGCTCCGAGCCCGATGCGGCGGAGCTGACGGCCGCCCTCGGCCTGGATCCCGCACCCGGTCCCCTCCCCGATGCCGCACCCGGTCCCGTGCCCGATGCCGTCGCGCCGGTCGTCGCCGAAGTGGCGGGCCGGCTCGACGCGTCGGGCCACACCGGGGAGGCCCGGCTGGCCGGCGTACTGGCCGCCGTACTGCACCGCGCTCCGCGGGCCCGGATCGGGGCGCGGCTGGCGGCGGGGCCGCTCGGGATGCCGCTCGCCCGCAGGGTCGCCGACCTGGTCGGGCTGTACCCGTCGCTGCAGCGGCCGTTCCCGGACGAGGGGCGGCGGGCCGGCCTGGTCCGGATGGCCGTCGCCGCCGATCTCGGGGTGCTGCACGCGCTCGCCGGGGCAGCGGCCGCAGGGGACGCCGGGGCGCGGGAGTGCGTGGAGTGGTCCGCGCTGTACGCCGAGGAGGCGGGGCTGCTCGGCCCCGATCCGCTGGGTCCGCTGCGCGCCGGGCTGCGGGAGGCCCTCGGCGGGCTCGGCGCGGAGGCGGCGGACCGGTGCTGGGCGCAGGCCCGGGAGGCGTTCGCGCGGGGCGGGATCTCCACCGCCGAGGAGGCGGTGGCCGCGACCTGGCGGTGGCGGGACGGCGCCTTCCCCCGGCTGGTGCAGCTGTGCGGGCCGTCGGGCAGCGGGAAGAGCACGTACGCCCGGAACCTGCCGGGCGTGGCCGCGTACATCGGTCTCGACGATCTGCGCACCGCCCGGGGTTCCCGCGCCGACCAGCGGGCCAATGCGGACGTGCTGCGCGAGGGCCTGGACCGGCTGGACGCCGCGCTGGCCGCCGCGACGGACACCGGCGGCACGGTGGTGTGGGACGCCACCTCCCTCACCGATCAGCAGCGGGGCCTGGTGGGCGCGGTCGCGCAGCGCCGCGACGCGCTGGTGACCCAGGCCGTGGTGCTGGTCGAGGAGGCCGAGCTGGTCCGGCGCAACGCCGTCCGGCCCCATCCCGTACCGCCGCAGGTGCTGACCACCCAGCTGCACCGGTTCAGCCCGCCGTACCCGGGGCACGGGCCGGGGCACCGCACCTGGTA
Source organism: Streptomyces katrae (assembly GCF_000717655.1). GTDB lineage: Bacteria > Actinomycetota > Actinomycetes > Streptomycetales > Streptomycetaceae > Streptomyces > Streptomyces katrae_B. Next base: position 159,215 of record NZ_JNZY01000010.1, on the reverse strand, counting down.
CGTCGGGGCGGGCGGGACCGTGGAGGACACGGCTGGAACCATCGGGACGACCGCAGTGACACCGGCGGCTGCTGCGGCAGGGAGCGAGCACGGCTGATGCGTACCAGTGAGGAGCTCTACCACCAGGTCCGCTGGGACCCGCGCTTCGACCCGGCGCGCTTCGTGTTCGGGCTGCACCAGCGCGGCGCGCCGCCGAAGCGGATCCCGCTGCACTCCTTCGTGCCCGGCGGCGACATCCCCTGGCACCGGGTGCTGTTCGTCGAGGCGGACGGCGAGCTCGTCTGGGACCGGGCGAGCGGCGTGGACCGGATCGACTCCACCGAGGCCGGCCGGATCCGCGAACCGCGGCTGCTGCGGGCCCCGTTCTTCACCGCCCGGACCCCGCACGCCTGGGATCCGGCGGACGGCGGCGCCTGGCGGCCGACCGGCGGGTCTGCGTCGCTCGGCTCCGGGCCGGCCCGGTTGCGGCTGCTGACCTGGAACACCCTGTGGGACCGGTACGACGCCCCGCTCATCGACACCGCCCGGCGCAGGCCGATGCTGCTGGCCGGCCTGGCGGCCGCCGACGCCGATGTGATCGCCCTCCAGGAGGTCGAACCCGCTCTGCTCGGCATGCTGCTCGCGGAGCCGTGGGTGCGGGCCGAGTACACGGTGGGCACCGATCCGCGCGGCAAGGACGTCGCCGCCACCGGGTTGCTGGTGCTGAGCCGGCTGCCCGTACGGGAGGCGGGGCTGCACCTGCTGGGGCCGCACAAGGCGGTCGCAGCGGTGACGGTGGACACCGCGAGCGGCCCCCTCGTCGTGGCCTGCCTGCACCTGACGAGCGACCACACGGAGAACGGCGCCGGACGGCGGAGCGTCGAACTGGCCCGGATCGCGGAGGGCTTGAGCGGCGTCGAGGCGGATGCCGTACTGCTCGGCGACTTCAACGACGGCCGCTCCGGCCCGGAGGGACCGGCGGCCGCACTCGGTGTGCGGGACACGTGGAGCGAGGTGCACGGGGCGCTGGACGCCACGCCGACCTTCGACCCGGAGGCCAATCCGCTGGCCGCGGTGGGCTCGCTGTCGGGGCGGGCCGCCCGGCTGGACCGGGTCCTGCTGCGCTCGGCGGGGGCGCGGGTGCGGGAGGCCGTCCTGCGGGGCGACACCCCCGGCCCGGAGGGGCTGTTCATCTCCGACCACTTCGGGGTGGAGGCGGTGGTGGACTTCGCCGGGCGGGACGCCGGGCGCGCGGTGCTGGACGTACGGGCGACCGCGCGGACGGCGGTGGCGTGGCTGCCGCCGCAGGATCCGGCGGTCGAGGCGCTGCGCCGGGAGCACGACCCGGCGGTCCACCGCTGGCCGGCGCACGTGAACCTGCTGTTCGGCTTCGTACCGGAGTCCTCGTTCGAGGAGGCGCTGCCCCTGCTGGCCGAAGTGGCCGGGCAGACGGCGCCGTTCACGGCCCGGCTGGCCGGGGTGCACAGTTTCGGGCACCGCGAGGACGCCACGCTGTGGCTGGACCCGGCGGCGGGCGGCGACGCGCCGTGGCAGCAGCTGCGGCAGGAGCTCGCCGAGCGGTTCCCGGGGTGCCGCGGGCGCGACGGCTTCACCCCGCACCTGACGCTGGGGCGCAGCCGGGATCCGCAGCGGGCCCTGGCCGAGTTCGCCGCGCGACTCGGCGCATCCGGCACGGGGACGTCGGCCCGGGTCGGTGAGCTCGCGGTGCTGTCACGGCGCGGGGACGGGCCGATGCAGGTCCGGGCGACGGTGGACCTCGGCACCGGCAGCTGGCGGTGGGCGCAGGAGCCGGAACCGGAACCGGCGGCCCTGCACGAAGCGGCATCCGCACGCGATGCGGAAGCCCAGTCGCTCACCGCCCGGATCGCGGAGGCGCTCGGCGACGGCGTGGTGCACCTCGCCGGATCCCGCCGCATGGGCTGCGCCCTGCCCGGGGCCGACCTCGACCTGGTCGCGGCCCTGCCGGGCACGGTCGGGATCGCGGAGGTACGGGAGCGCATCGCGGCAGCGGCCCCGGAGGCCGAAGGACTCCGGGAGGTGAGGGGCGCACGGGTACCCGGGCTGCGGCTGCGTGCGGCCGGACTGGACGTGGACCTGGCGGTCGTCGCCACGGGCACGGTGGACCCGGCGCAGGCGGTGGAGCGGCGGGCGGAGCTCGGCGAGGCGGCCGCGATCGCGCTCAGCGCGGTGAGCGACGCCGATGCGGTACGGGACTTCGCGGGCTCCGACCGGCAGAGGGCGTTCGCCGGGCTGGCCCGGGAGGTGAAGGCGTGGGCCCGGTCCCGGGGGCTGGACTCGGCGCCGTTCGGCGGACTCCCGGGGGTGGCCTGGGCCGTACTGGCGGCGCGTACGGTCCGCGAAGCCGCCGACCTGTCCCCCGCGGCCCTGCTCCGGGAGTTCTTCGGCACCTGGGCGGCCTGGGACTGGCGCGACCCGATCACCCTGGCGCCGCCCGATCCGGACCCGGAGCCGCACGTGTACCCGCACCCGCACCCGGCCCCGGACCCCGTCACCGTCCTCACGCCCTCCGCACCGGCCCGCAGCTGCACGACCCAGGTCGGCCCCGGGCTGCGCGACCTGCTCGGCCGGGAGCTGTACCGGACGTGGGAACTCCTGGAAACGGAGACCCAGGCCGTGCCCCTGGGGACCCCGCCGCTGCACCGCCGGCACGCAGCGTGGGCCGTGGTGACCGTACGGGCCGACGCGCCCCGGGAATTCGAGGAGCGCCTGGGCCGGGCGCGGGGCCGGATGCGCGCGCTGCTCGGTGCGCTTGCGGAGGCCGGTGTCCGGGACGTCCACGCGTGGCCGCGGCCCTTCGCGGCCTCCCCGGTCTCGGCGCGGTACGCGATCGGGCTGGGCGCGAGCCCGCCGGACGCGGCCGGTCTCGCCACGCTCGCGGACCGCTGGTCCGCCGGCCTCACGGGCGTCGAGGTCGTCTGGGCGGAGTGCGGGGCGGTCCCTCCACTCGGGTGACGCGCCCCGCCCGCCCCTGACGACAAGTAACGAACGCACGGCAGCATCCACCCTCCGGCCCGGGCCACTCTCCGAAGACGGCCCGGCTCTGTCCCGTCCAGCGGTTCGGGGCGGGACAGAGCGGCCTGAAGCCTCAGTAGAGTCTGGTCGTCTTTTTTCGTCAACACTTTTCACAAGGATTGAAGAAACCGCGAGTTCACAGGCCTCGCGGGCAATTGACACCCCTTCAGGCATTCACTTCATGAACGCGGAAACCCTTGACGGCCCTCGTGGCGGGCAGTTCACTCACGCTTCGGTCCCCCCGGATCCACGACGTCAGGAGAGCCCCCCAATGCCCCGCCTCTCGGACCATCCACCGCGACTGACGGTCGCGGCTCTCGCCGCCGCGCTGGTCGCGGCCCTCCTCGTACTGCTGCCGGGTACCGCCGCCCAGGCCGCACCCGTCCTCCTCTCCCAGGGCAGACCAGCCACCGCCTCCAGCCAGGAGAACGGCGGCACCCCCGCCTCCGCCGCCGTCGACGGCGACAACGCCACGCGATGGTCGAGTCAGTTCGCCGACCCGCAGTGGATACAGGTCGACCTCGGCGCCCCCGCCCAGGTCAGTCAGGTGGTGCTGCGCTGGGAGACCGCGTTCGCGACGGCGTACCGGATCGAGCTGTCCGACGACGGCACGCACTGGAGCACCGCCCACTCCACGACCACCGCCACCGGCGGGGTCCGGACCCACGACATCACCGGCACCGCCCGCCACGTCCGCGTGTACGGCACCCAGCGGGCCACCCAGTGGGGCTATTCCCTCTACGAGTTCCAGGTCTTCGGCACCACCGACGCAGGCCCCGCCCTCCCCGGCGGCGGCGACCTCGGCCCCAACGTGGTCGTCTTCGACCCGTCCACGCCGAACATCCAGGCCAGGCTCGACGAGGTCTTCCGGCAGCAGGAGTCGGCCCAGTTCGGCGCCGGCCGCTACCAGTTCCTGTTCAAGCCGGGCACGTACAACGGCCTCAACGCCCAGATCGGCTTCTACACCTCCGTCTCGGGGCTGGGCCTCAGCCCCGACGACACCACCATCAACGGTGACGTGACCGTCGACGCCGGCTGGTTCGGCGGCAACGCCACCCAGAACTTCTGGCGTTCGGCCGAGAACCTCGCGCTCAACCCGGTGAACGGCACCGACCGCTGGGCCGTCTCCCAGGCCGCACCCTTCCGCCGCATGCACGTCAGGGGCGGCCTCAACCTGGCCCCCGACGGCTTCGGCTGGGCCTCCGGCGGCTACATCGCCGACTCCAAGATCGACGGCCAGGTCGGCAACTATTCGCAGCAGCAGTGGTACACCCGCGACAGCGCGATCGGCAGCTGGGGCAACGGCGTCTGGAACCAGGTCTTCTCCGGCGTCCAGGGGGCGCCCGCCCAGTCCTTCCCCAGCCCGCCGTACACCACGCTCGACTCCACCCCGGTATCCCGGGAGAAGCCCTTCCTCCACCTCGACGGGACCGAGTACAAGGTCTTCGTCCCGGCAAAGCGGGTGAACGCCCGCGGGACCTCCTGGGGCAACGGCGCGCCGCAGGGCACCTCGATCCCGCTGAGCCGGTTCTACGTGGTCAGGCCGGGCACGACCGCCGCGACGATGAACCAGGCGCTGGCCCAGGGTCTGCACCTGCTGTTCACGCCCGGCGTCTACCACGTCGACCAGACCGTCCGGGTGAACCGCGCGGACACGGTCGTCCTGGGCCTCGGCCTCGCCACGATCGTCCCGGACAACGGGGTCACGGCGATGAAGGTCGCCGACGTCGACGGCGTGAGGCTCGCCGGGTTCCTGATCGACGCCGGGCCGGTCAACTCGCCGAGCCTGCTGGAGGTCGGCCCGGCCGGCACGACCACGGACCACGGCGGCAACCCGACGACCGTGCAGGACGTGTTCGTCCGGGTCGGCGGCGCCGGCCCCGGCAAGGCCACCGTCGGCATGGTGATCAACAACCACGACACGATCGTCGACCACACCTGGATCTGGCGCGCCGACCACGGCGACGGGGTCGGCTGGGAGACCAACCGCGCCGACTTCGGGTTCCGCGTGAACGGTGACGACGTCCTGGCCACCGGATTGTTCGTCGAGCACTTCAACAAGTACGACGTGGAGTGGAACGGCGAGCGCGGCCGCACGGTCTTCTTCCAGAACGAGAAGGCGTACGACGCCCCGAACCAGGCCGCGATCCAGAACGGTGCGACCAAGGGCTACGCGGCGTACAAGGTGGCCGACTCGGTGACCACCCACGAGGGCTGGGGGCTGGGCAGCTACTGCTTCTACAACGTGGACCCGACGATCCGTCAGGATCGCGGCTTCCAGGCACCGGTGAAGCCGGGCGTGCGGTTCCACGACCTGCTCGTCGTCTCGCTCGGCGGCAAGGGCCAGTACGAGCACGTCATCAACACCACGGGCGCGCCGACCTCGGGCACCTCGACGACCCCGTCCACGGTGGTCTCCTTCCCCTGACCCACCGAAGGCCGGCACGGTGCGGGGCGGCTCCTGGCCGCCCCGTGCCTCCCGGGCCGGAGGGGTCCGGCCTCACACCTCGAGGATGATCTTTCCGGCGGCGCGTCCCGTCTGGCTGAAATCGAAGGCCGCCGCCAGCTCCGAGAGCGGGAACGTCTTGGCGACGGTGACCGTGAGCTGCCCGCTGCCGGCGAGCCGGGCCAGCTCCGCCAGGCCCTCGGCGTCGGGCCGGACCCACATCCACTGGCCGCCCGCACCGAGCACGGTGGGGTCGGCGATGGAGGCGTGCCGGCCGCCGTTCGCCAGGACCGCCTGGGTGACGTCGAGGACGCCGCCGACGAAGTCCGCGGCGACGGTGATCCCGTCGGGGGCGAGGGCGCGCACCCGGTCGACCAGGCCGTCCCCGTACTCGACGGGCTCGCAGCCGAGGTCGCGCAGCCGGTCGTGGTTGCGCGGCGAGGCGGTGCCGATGACCCGGGCGCCGAGTGCGCGGGCGATCTGCACGCCGAAGGACCCGACGCCGCCGGCAGCGCCGTGGATGAGGACGGTGTCGTCCTTGCCGGTGGCGAGCCGGGTGAGCAGCTGATACGCCGTGAGCCCGGCCAGCGGCAGGCCGGCCGCCTCGTGCCAGCTGAGCGAGGCGGGCTTGGCCGCGGCGGCGCGGACGGGCACGCTGACGTACTCGGCGAACGTCCCTCCGTGCACGTAGTCCTTGCGGGCGTAGGCCATGACCTCGTCGCCGACCGAGAACTCAGGTGTGTCGATGCCGACCCGCTCGACCGTGCCGGCGACGTCCCAGCCGGGGACGACGGGGTACACGACGTCCATCAGGGCGTCGAGCCCGCCCGACATGATCTTCCAGTCGACGGGGTTGACCGAGGCGCACTTGACCCGGACGAGGATCTCGCCCGGGGCGAGCTTGGGCATCGGCAGCCGGGTCTCGGTGAGCACCTCCGTCCCGCCGTACGTCTCGTACGCCATCGCCCGCATGGTGTCCTCGGACATCTACCCGACCTCTCCGTGAGCCGTCAGCCATGAGCCGTCGCTTCCCATCCCATCACGAAAGACCGGGCCCGCCCCGAGAAGCGGGGCGGGCCCGGCGCGGCGCAGGGACCTGCGGTCTCACAGCGCCCGGTGCGCGGCGATCACCTCGGCGTAGCGGCGGCCGCTGGTCTTGACCGTGCGGTGCTGGGTGGCGTAGTCGACGCGGACGAGGCCGAAGCGCTTGTCGTAGCCGTACGCCCACTCGAAGTTGTCCAGCAGGGACCAGGCGTAGTACCCGGCCACCGGTGCGCCGCGGCGGGCGGCGCGGGCGCAGGCCGCCAGGTGCCCGGTCAGGTACGCGGCCCGCTCGGGGTCGTGGACGCTGCCGTCGGCGGCGACGGTGTCGTGGTACGCGGAGCCGTTCTCGGTGACGTGGATGCGCCGGGCCCCGTACTCCTCGGTCAGCCGCATGAGCAGGGTCTCGAGGCCGTTCGCGTCGACCTCCCAGTCCATGCCGGTGCGCGGGACGCCGGGCCGGTCGGTCTGGCGGGCGTACGGGGCGGGACCGGCCGGGTCGGCGCTGACGGTCTGCGGGAAGTAGTAGTTCAGGCCGGTCCAGTCGAGCGGGGCGGCGATGGCCGCCGCGTCGCCTGGGCGTTCGGGGAGGTCCACGGCGTAGACCTCGCGCATGTCGGCGGGGAAGCCGCGGCCGTGGACGGGGTCGAGCCACCAGCGGTTGACGTGGCCGTCCATGCGCAGGGCCGCCGCCCGGTCGGCTTCGCCGTCGCCGGCGGGTTCGACGGTGGAGAGATTGTTGACGATGCCGATCTGCGCGCCGGGGGCGGCCGCGCGGACGGCCTGGGTGGCGAGGCCGTGGCCGAGCAGCAGGTGGTAGGAGGCGCGGACGGCGGCGGTCAGGTCGCGCCGGCCGGGGGCCATCCTGCCCTCCAGATGGCCGATCCACGCCGAGCACAGCGGCTCGTTGAGCGTGGCCCACTGGGTGACCCGGTCGCCGAGGCGGTCGGCGACGAGGCCGGCGTACGCGGCGAAGTGCTCGGCGGTCGCCCGCTCGGGCCAGCCCCCGCGGTCCTGGAGGGCCTGGGGCAGGTCCCAGTGGTAGAGGGTGACGGAGGGGCTGATCCCGGCTGCGAGCAGCCCGTCGACGAGCCGGTCGTAGAAGGCGAGGCCCTTGGGGTTGGCGGGGCCGTCGCCGCCGGGGACCACGCGCGGCCAGGCGACGGACATCCGGTAGGCGTTGGTGCCGAGCTCCCGCATCAGGGCGATGTCCTCGCGCCAGCGGTGGTAGTGGTCGCAGGCGGTGTCGCCGGTGTGGCCGCCGGCGACGGCGCCGGGGGTGTGGGAGAACGTGTCCCAGATGGAGGGGGCCCGGCCGTCTTCGTCGACCGCCCCTTCGATCTGGTAGGCGGAGGTCGCGGTGCCCCAGGCGAAGTCGCGGGGCAGCGCGCCGAGGTCGATGAGGCCGGTCTCTCCGCCGGTGTCGGGGCGGGCTTCGGAAAGGGTCACTTGACGGCTCCTGCCGAACGGGTCACTTGACGGCTCCCGCCGTGAGGCCGGCCACCAAGTACCGCTGCAGCAGCAGGAATCCGGCGACGACGGGGATGCTGACGACGAGCGAGGCGGCCATGATCTGGTTCCAGTAGACGTCGTTCTGCGTGGAGTAGCCCTGCAGGCCGACGGCGAGGGTGCGGGTGGTGTCGTTCGTCATGACGGACGCGAAGAGCACCTCGCCCCAGGCGGTCATGAAGGCGTACACGGCGACGGCGACGATGCCGGGGACGGCGGCCGGGACCACGACCCGCAAGAGCGCGCCGAGGGGGCCGCAGCCGTCGACGGTGGCCGCCTCGTCGAGGTCGCGGGGCACCGAGTCGAAGTAGCCGATGAGCATCCAGATGGAGAAGGGGAGGGAGAAGGTCAGGTACGTGAGGATCAGGGCGCCACGTGAGCCGTAGAGGGCGATTCCCGTGGCGTTGCCGACGTTCACGAAGATCAGGAACAGCGGGAGGAGGAAGAGGATCCCGGGGAACATCTGCGTGGAGAGCACGGTGACGGTGAACAGGCGCTTGCCGCGGAAGCGGTGGCGGCTGACCGCGTAGGCCGCGAAGACGGCGATGACGACGGAAGCGGTGGTGGCCGCGCCCGCCACGATCAGGGAGTTCACGAAGTACCGGGCGAGCGGGACGGTGTGCCAGATGTCGATGTAGGGGCGGACGGTGAGCCGGCTGGGGATCCAGCGGAAGCGGCCCGCGACGTCCTGGAGCGGTTTGAGCGAGCTGGTGACCATCACGTGGACGGGCAGCAGGACGAAGCCGGTGAGCAGGGTCAGGAAGGCGGCGCGGACCACGCGGAACGAGGCGGGCGGGGCCAGCGGCGATGGCCGGCGGCGGTCAGGCACGCTCGCTCCTCCGTCCGCGTGTCGTGGCGAGCAGGTAGCCGGCGGTCACCAGCAGCAGGAAGAGCAGCAGGAGGACGGACATCGCCGATCCGGTGCCGAAGTTCCAGGTGACGAAGCTTGATTGGTAGATGTGGAGGGAGATCAGGTCGGCGGCTTCGGGGGCCGATCTGCCGAACAGTACGAACGGTGTGCTGAAGTCGTTGAAGGTCCAGAGGAACAGCACCAGGACCAGCACCTGGTTGACCGCGCCGACCGAGGGCAGGGTGATCCGGCGGATCTGCTGCCAGACTCCGGCGCCGTCCAGCGCGGCGGCCTCGTACAGCTCCGCGGGGATGTTCTGCAGGGCGGCCATCACGATGAGGAAGGCGAAGGGCCAGCCCTTCCAGACGGAGACGGTCAGCAGGGCCCAGAAGCTGTTGTCGCCCAGCAGCCAGAAGGTGTGCTCGGCGCCGCCGAGGCCCAACTGGTCGTGGAGGACGTGGTTCACCAGGCCGTTGTCCCGCTGGAACATGAACGCCCAGGTGATGACGGCCGCGTACACGGGCAGGGCGTACGGGACGAGGAACAGGGCGCGCAGGACGCCGCGGCCCCGGAAGTTCTCCTGCATGAACACCGCTGCCGCGGTGCCCAGCAGCCAGCACAGGCCGACGGAGAGCAGGGTGAACAGGCAGGTGGTGAGGAAGGAGCGCAGGAGGGCCTCGCCGACGGGCCGGTTGACGTCGACGGCGAGTTCGTAGTTGGCCAGTCCCGTCCAGGGGGCGCGGGACCAGTCGCGGATGAAGAACTGGGTCAGCTGCCGGAAGCTCATCAGGATGCCCATCACCATGGGGACGAGGTGGACGAGCAGTTCGAGGAGCAGGGCGGGCAGGAGCAGGAGGTAGGGCAGCGCGCTGCGGCGCAGGCGGGCGGTCTTGGGGCTCATGCGGCGATCGCGGCGTATGCGGCTCGTGTGGCTCGTGGCGCTCATCGGGCCGGGCTCAGCTCGCCATCTGCTGCTGGGCCTTGGTGAGTTCGGCCCTGACCGACTCGGTGGTGACGGGCCGGCCCGCTGCCGCGTCGGCGAAGAGCTCCTTGACGGCGGTGCCGACGGCGGTCTCGAACTGGGACTCCTGCGGGACCTGTGGCAGCGGGGCGGCGCTGGTGCCGAGGGTGGTGCGCAGCACGGTGAGGTCTTCGGTGGCGAAGGCAGGGTCGCTCTGGGCGGCCTTGACCGGCGGGATGGAGCCGTAGGTCTTGTTGAGGATCTTCTGTTCCTCGTCGCCGGTCATGAACTTCACGAACTTGAGGGAGCCGTCGATGTTGTCGGTGTTCTTGAAGACGGCCAGGTTGATGCCGGCGACCATGGAGTTGGTGTTGCGGCCGGTGCCGGGTGCGCCGCCGGCGGGGACCGGGACCGGGGCCACCCCCCAGTCGCCCTCCTTCATGCCGTGGCTCTTGAAGGAGGAGGCGGCGCTCTGCCACAGGACCATGGCGGTCTTGCCGTGGGCGAAGTCCTGGAGGGACTGGTTGTGCGCGTACTCGGCGTTGCCCGGCGCGATGATCTCGTCCTTGGCCATCAGGTCCACGTACTGCTTGACGGCGTCGACGGCGCCCGGGGAGTCGAAGGCGGGCTTCCCGGCCGCGTCGAAGAAGTCCGCGCCGTGCTGCTTGGCGAGGACGAAGACCTGGTGGATGTTGTTGGCGAGGTTGCCCCCTTCGGCGCCCAGCGCCCACCTGCCGTCCTTGGACAGGCTCCGGCCGACCGTGACCATCTCGTCCCAGGTGGCAGGGGGCTTCGCTATGCCCGCCTCCTGGAACATCTTCTTGTTGTAGTAGAGCGCGTACGACATCGAGTAGAGCGGGACGGCGGCCGGGTCCTGGCCGGCGGTGCCCGCCGAGCCGATGGCCGACTCCACGAAGCGGTCCCTGCCGCCGATCGCGTCGAAGTTCTCCGCGTCCCACGGGAGCAGGGCTCCGGTGGCCTGGAGGGAGGCGGACCAGGTGTTGCCGATGTTGAGGACGTCGGGGCCCTGGCCCGAGGCGGTGGCGGCGAGGATCCGGTTGAGCAGGTCGGACCAGGGGACGACTTCGAGCTTGACCTTGATGCCGGTCTGCTCCTCGAACTTCTTCAGCTCCGGGCCGAGGGTCGCCTGGTCCGCTGCCAGGTCGGGGCCCTGGTTGGAGGCCCAGTACGTGAGCTCCTTGGGGGCGGCGTCGGAGCCGCCGCCGTTGTCCGCGGTGCCGCCGCAGGCGGTGGCACCGACGGCGAGCAGACAGGCGGTGACGGCGGCAGCGGCGGCTCGGGTTCTGCGCATGGCGGATCGGCCCCTTTCGGCAGGGTCGGGGGAAGGCCGGCGGGTGGTCCCGGCTCGGGCGCTTCGCGGGCGCTCACCACGCCAAGGCCTTAATTCAGGACGTGAGTTAAGCCTCGCGAAAGGGTCGCGTCAAGGGGTCCCGCACGGGTATGTTGCGAGCGACGACAGGGCGGACGGCAGGACGGAAGGAGCCAGATGACCACAGGGCGTGGCGGCCGTACGGTGCGGGACCTGCGGCGCGGCAACCGCAGCGCCGTGCTCCAGCGGCTGTACTTCGGCGGGCCGATGAGCCGGCAGGAACTCGGGCCCGCCACCGGGCTGAGCTCCGGTTCCGTCAGCAACGTGGTCGGCGAACTCGTCGAGGACGGACTCCTGGAAGAGGCGGGCATCGTCGACTCGGACGGCGGCCGGCCCCGCACCCTGCTGCGCGTGGCCCCCGGCAGCGCCCACATGATCGGGGTCGACGTCGGCGAAACCCGGGTACGCGTCGAGCTGTTCGACCTGGCGCTCACCGAACTGGCCCGCGCCGAACTGCCGTTGCAGCCGCGCGGCTGCTACGACGTCGGCCCGATCGTGGACCACGTCCGGGCCGGGATCGCCGCCGTCCTGGCCGAGGCCGGGGCCGGGACCGAGCGGCTGCTGGGCGTCGGCGTCGGCGTCCCCGGCATCGTGGACCGCGAGGCACCGGGCGGAGCGGTCGTGCACGGACAGACCATCGGCTGGGACGCGGTGCCGCTGGAGGCGCTGCTGCGCGCGACCGGGGCCCTGCCGGACGAGGTCCCGTACCTCATCGACAACGGCGCGCGCACGCTCGGCCAGGCCGAGATGTGGTTCGGGGCGGGGCGCGGGGCCCGGGAGGCCGTCGTCGTCCTGTTCGGCTCGGGCGTCGGCGCCAGCCTGATCACGGACGGCTCGCCCGACGGGGGCACGACGGAGGGCACCCCGCTGGAGTGGGGGCACCTCACGGTGTCGGTACGGGGACGGCGCTGCCGGTGCGGGGCGCTGGGCTGCCTCGAGGCGTACACGGGAGCCGAGTCACTGCTGGCGCGCTGGGCGGAGCGGGGCGGGGGCTCGGGCAGGGCGGTGGACGAGGAGGAAGCCCTGTCGGCCCTGCTGGCGGCGGCGGTCGAGGCGGATCCGGTGGCCCTGGAGGTCCTGGAGGAGACCGCGGAATACCTGGGCGCGGGCCTGTCGGACGTCATCAACCTGTTCCGGCCGGAGCGCATCCTGATCGGCGGATGGGCGGGCCTGCTGCTGGGCCCGCACATCCTGCCCGCCGTACGGGAGCACGCGACCCGGTACTCCCTGCGCCATCCCGCCGACCGCGTCAGCATCGGCCTGGGCTCCCTGGGACCGGACGCGGTCACGGTCGGGGCGGCGACCCTCCCGCTGTCGGCCTTCTTCGCCACGGGCGGCCGCCGCACACCCCCGCAGCCGCAGACCGAACCGCCGGGCTGGCGCACGGCCCTGGAGTTCCGCGGCGGGCCGGCGGCCCGCCGGGGCTGAGCCGACGGCGCGGGCCCCGGCGGGAGCGGCGGACAGGCCAGACCGGAAAGGCGGCCTGGAGGCCGGCCGCCGGTCGGCGCCGTCGGCGATCCGGCCGAGCGACTCGTCCGGATCGAGGAACACGGCCCACGGCTCGGTGCCCGCGGCCTGCGCGATCCGGCCGGCCAGGAGGTCCTCCGGTCCGGGCACCCGCTTGCCCTTCCACACCTTGTCGGCGGTGCTCACCAGCAGTTCCTCGACGCTGACGCCGGGCGCCGTCCAGGTGGCGTGCGTGGCGGCGAAGCGGGACTGATCCTCGGTGAAGCCGTGCGCGAGGAGCAGTCCCGCCCGGCGGCCCCGTGTGCGCAGCCGGGGCCGCTGAGCTCGGCGTTGTGCACGGCCTTGCCCACATCGTGCGTGGCCGCGCCGAACAGCAAGGCTTCGCGGACCAAGGGCAGGCCCGGGCCGTACGCGGCGAGGCAGTCGACGAGTTCGCCCGCCACGTCGTGCACGAGCCGCAGATGCGCCGGGCGGCAACGCGCGCAGCGGCGGGTCCGCGGGGGCGTCGAGGGCACGGGAGAGCGCATCCGATGGGGGCATCGGGCCAGGCTGCCGGGCCCTGCTGCACCTGCCGGGGTCACTCGTACTCCGTGCCTCCCTTGCGGGTGAGGTACGCCGGGCTGACCGCCTTGGCGATGGCGCGGCCGCCGACCACCGGGCTGTGGCGTTCCGCCGCCGGGCGGATCACGACGCCCTCGCGCAGGTGCACGGCCCGGCCGGACACCGTCTCCCGGCCGCTGGCCAGCCCCAGTACCGCGTCGAGTTCGTACGGGCCCTCGAACAGCCGGGGCACGAGCGGCAGTTCGCCGTCCTGGAGCAGCTCGTGCGGGTCCAGCCAGCGCACCTGCCCGTCGATCTCCGCGGACACGTCGAAGACGGCGTACCCCGGCCCCGTGGCGGCCGTACGCGCATCGGTCCCGTACCCGAGGTCCTGGACGCCCGCCCCGTACACCTCGCCGAAGACGCCGATCCGGGTCGCGCCCAGCCGGGCGGCCAGCTTCGCGGCGACCTCCGGGACGCCGTGGCCGCGTACGGCCCGCCAGTAGAGGTTGCGGGCCTCCTCCTTGAGCGCCAGCCCCTTGGAGCCGAAGCCCTTGGAGGAAACCAGCACGCGCTCGCCGTCCGCCACGTACGTCAACAGGCAGGCCGTGCCGTGGAGTTTCTCGGTGAGGACGACCGGCTCGCCGGGGTCGAAGAGGTGCGGGTAGCGCTGGAGGTTCTCGATGTCCACCCACGGCAGCAGGTCGGGCGCGGCCTCCACCTCGCCGTTCATGGTCGTCGGGACGGGCGGCGCCCACTTGGTGATCCCGAGCAGCTCGGCGAAGTCCGCACCCTGCTCGGCCGCCTGCGCCAGGTCCACGGCGGCCAGCGCGCGCGGCCGGCACACCAGCCCCTGCGAGAGCTCACCGCGCAGCCGGACGGCCTTGACCCGGTCGGCGGAACCGCCCGCCAGGCGGCCGGTCAGGCCGAGCTCCTCGATCAGCTCGGCGGGCAGCACGGCCTGTTCGGGTATGTACACGGCGAACTCGCCGGTGCGGTAGGCGCCCTTGGCGACGACGGCGCGGTAGAGACCCACCTGGGCCAGCTCCAGCGCGTCAGCGTTCGGATGCTCGTGGACGGTCAGCTCTTCGGCGGTGACCCGCAAGGTCGACATGTGCGCAACTCCTCGGATGTGACGGCGTCGTGTGCGACGGCGTCCACTCTGCGGCCCGCCATTTTGGCTGGTCCAGCCGATATCGCGGTGCTAGCCTGACCCGCCCGCCACCCCGGCGGGTCAGCCTCCGAAGGCCGCCCGGGTGGCCGGGCCGTAGACGCCCGGCTGGTCGCCCTTGATGTCCCGGTCGCGCTGGAGCTGGGCGACCCCGCGCTTGGTCTGGCCGTCGTAGACGCCGGTGACGTCCACGTACGTGAACCCCTGGCCGCGGAGCCGCTCCTGCAGGGCGCTCACCTCGGGCCCGCGGTCGCCCATCCGCAGCGTCCCGGAAGTCCCCGCCGACTGCTGCCCGGCCGAGGCGCTCAACGGGGGCGCCGAGTTCGGCGTCCGGCTCGCGGACGGGCCGGCCGACGCCGGGGGCACGGAGGCCCGTACGGACCCCTCCTGCGAGGGTTCGTCGCCTGCGGCAGGACTGCGCGCCGGGAGCATCGGAACGGACAGCTCGGGCGGCGTCACGGCCCGCTCGGGCCGCGGATCGGGGCCGCTCAGCAGGAACACCAGCCCGCCGGCCGCACCGAGGACGAGCAGGGCCAAGGCCGCCAGCGGGAGCCGGCTGCCGCGGTCCCGCCGGGCGGTGCGGGCATCGGCAGCGCCGGTGGCCGCGGCCGCCCGCTCGGGGTCGTCCCCGCGCCGCCCCTCGGGGGCGGGGAAGGAGACGGGGACGGGCCCGGTGTGGGGCCAGGCGGGCGTGGTCGCCCGGTACGGCCGCCCGGAGGGTGCGACGTACGGGCTTACGAGCGGGCGGTCCCCGGGGACGCTTCCGCTCTCATCGGGATGGTGGGACACGGTTGTCTCCCCGGCATGGGTGGGGGCCGGCGCGGCGGTGCGGTGTCGGCCCCCACCCGGCCGGTCAGGCCCTGCGCCGCCGCGCGACCAGGACCGTGCCTGCAGCGGTACTCGGCACGAGGGCGCCTCCGGTCGTCATGGGGTCAAGCGAACAGCGGACCGATCTGAACATGTGAGACGTCTCCGAAGTGCAGCTCATGCGGTGGTTCTCGAGTGCTTGATCGGCGCACTCTTTCCTCCTGGGAGGGCCCGGGTCAAGCCGGCTGTCCGAACTGCCCCATCCGTCCGGTCTACCCATCAGCAGCGGTAGCCCTCGGCATCCGGACCATCACGGTGAGGCCGACCGTGACCGCGGCCACGAGCATCAGCGCGGCCCCGGTGAGCGGGGCCGCCGCGGCGCCGATACCGTCGACCGCGAACCCGCCCGCCAGGGCGCCCGCCGCGATGGCCAGGTTGAACATGGCCACCATCAGCGAGGTGGCGGCCTCGGCCGCGCCCGGCGCAGCCTTGATCATCCAGCTCTGCAGGCTCACCGAGACACCCCCGTACGCGAGCCCCCAGGCGAGCAGCAGCGCGGTCCCGGCGGCCGCTCCCGGCAGGGTGGCGATCAGCCCGAGGACCGCCGTCAGCGCGGAGCTGATCACGAGGACCGCACGGTACGCATCGCGCGCCCCGGCCAGGAAGTTGCCCGCGACTCCGGCCATTCCGTAGCCGAGGAGCAGGGTGCTCACGTAAGCGGCGTCGATGCCGGACACGTCCTGCAGGACGGGCCGCACGAAGGTGTAGGCGGCGAACTGTCCGGTCACCACCAGGAAGGTGACGATCACCCCGGCCCGGACCCCGCGGTTCCCGCGCAGCAGGGCGGGCAGTTCACGGAAGGTGACGTCCCGGGCCGGCGGCAGCGGGGGCAGCAGCAGGAGCAGTGCGGCCAGTGCGAGGAGACCGAGGGCGCCGACCGCGCCGAAGGCGGTCCGCCAGCCACCGAGTTCGCCGAGCAGCGTGCCGGCGGGCACGCCGAGCACCGAGGCGGTGGGGACGCCGCCGAAGACGAGCGCGGTGGCCCGGCCGACGTGGCGCTCCGGTACGAGCCTTACGGCGAGCCCGCCCGCCAGCGCCCAGAAGCCGCCGACGCCGACCCCGACGAGCAGGCGCGCGGCCAGCAGCACGGCGAAACCCGGGGCGACGGCGGCGGCCAGGTTGGCGGCCGCCATCACGGCGATCAGCACGCACAGCACGAGCCGCCGGTCGAGCCGGCCGGCGCCGACGGTGACGAGAGGGGCGCAGAGTCCGGCGACGAGCCCGGGCACGGTCACCATCAGCCCGGCGGTGCCGTCGGACACCCCGAGGGCGTCACCGACGGGGGGGAGCAGGCCGACGGGCAGCAGTTCGGAGGTGATCAGGCAGAAGATCGCGAGAGCGACGGCGAGGACCGCCGCCCAGCCCTTCCAGGGCGCGGGGTACGGGGCGGGCGGGAGCGGGTCAGGAGTCGGTGCGGTATCGCCGGGCGCGTCGGCTGCGGTCATGGATCGGTACTCCGTACGGTCCGTCGGGATGCGAAGGCAGGGCAGGCAGCGCGGCGTACCGGGGTCGCGCCTCCCCGGCACTCGCACTGTCGTTCCCGTCCCCCGGCAGACTACGGAAATTCCCGGTCCGGGCAATCGTTTCGGCAGCCGGGGCCGACTGCGGGCCGGCTTCCGGGCCACGTCACCCGGACGCGTGAGCGCGGGGGCCGGCCGCCCGTGCGGTACGGCATGGTGGTCGGATGCAGTTACGCCGGGCCCTGCCCCTGTCCCTCGTCGCGCTGCTCGCGAGCAGCGGCTGCGTCTTCGTCGGCTCGGACGCGGATCCGGCCCCGGCGCCCGGCACCTCGGCGCCGCTGGACGCGCGGGATCCGGCCGGTGCGTCGCCCCCGGCCGCCGTCCCCGACCTGCCGCCGCCCCTCCCGGCGTCCCGGCCCATGCCGCTGGGGCAGCTCCCGGGGGCGGACCGGGAGCCGGACCCGGAGCGTCCGCCCGCCAGGGCCGCCCGGCCGCCCGCCGCGCGCACCGCGAAGCCGCCGGCCGCGCCGCGCCGGGCGCACCCGCCCCAGCCCGTACCGCCGCGCAGCCCTCGGCAGGGGGCCGCGCTGCCCCGGCCGGACGAGCTGTGCGCGGTTGCCGAAGGCGCCGTACCGCCGTCCATCGTGGACCTGTGCATCCGGCAGTATGGCCGCTGACCAGCAGGTACCGCTCAGGACTTGACCCTCACCCCGTGTCAGGGCCTGCACTGGAAGGCGTCATGTTCACCATCGGAGACTTCGCCAAACACGGCCGGGTATCGGTCCGCATGCTGCGACACTACGACGCCATCGGACTGCTGCGCCCGGCGCGTGTCGACCCCTCCAGCGGCTACCGCTACTACGAGGCCGGGCAACTCGCCCGCCTCAACCGTGTCATCGCGCTCAAGGAGCTCGGCTTCAGCCTGGACCAGGTGGGGGCGATCCTCGACGAACGGGTGGGCGCGGAGGAGCTGCGCGGCATGCTGCGGCTGCGCCGGGCGGAACTGGAGTCGGCCATGGCCTCAGCGGCGGCCCGGCTGACCCAGGTCGAGGCGAGGCTCCGGACCATCGAGAGCGAGGGATCCATGTCCACCGTCGACATCGTCGTGAAGAGCCTCCCGCCCGTCCGGCTCGTCGAACTGACCGGGGTCGCGGCGAGCTACCAGCCGCAGGACGTCGGGCCGGTCATCGGCCCGCTGTACGAGGAGCTCTGCCGCCGGATGGAGGCCGCCGGGGCGGTCCCGACCGGACCGGGGACCGCGTACTACGAGGACGCGCCGGGCGCGGAGGCGGGAGCCGTCCTCGTCCACGCCGGGCTGCCGGTGGGGCCCTCGGTCCGCGCCGAGGATCTCGGTGGTGCGGTCCGGGTCGTCGAGCTGCCGGGGGTCGAGCGGGCCGCGACCGTGGTGCACCGCGGCCCGATGGACCGCGTCCTGCCCACCGCCCAGGCCCTCGCCCGGTGGATCGACACCCACGGCCACCGCTAGTGCTGTGGCCGGAAAGGTTTGCCGGGGCGCGGCGTCCGGTGCGGTGCATCGCAAGGCGGAGGGCCGCGGCTCGTACTGGACGTACTTGCGCGGTCCGGCAACGCGGCGAGGTGCCGTGCCGGGCGTCGCGGCCCGGTGAACCTTGCCGGTCACAGCACTAGCCGACCGGCGCACGATCATGCGGCGCGGTCCCGGGTGGCGCCGGCGGGGCGGCGGCCGGTGCGGACCGCGGCGCAGCGGCGGGCCGTGGTCCGGCGGGCGGTGCGCAGTCGGCGCATCGTGGCGTGGCCGCGCCGGCGCCACTCGGCCCGGGGCAGGCCCGCCCGCTGGCCGCCGTTCGTGATGAGGGCGTTGACGGGGGTGTGCGGGTCGGCGGCCATGCCCTTGGCCACCAGGACGCCGACCACGAGCGGGACCAGGGCGACGGCCAGGGCCGAGCCGGCGGTGGTCACGTGCTGCATGCGGCGCGGGCGGGGCGCGGTGCGGGCGGCGGTGGCGTCGAAGGTCATGCCCCTATTCGATCAGCGGTGGGGGCGCGGGGAATCGGCGCGGATACTCAGCTCGTTGGGTGTGAGGTACTCAGACCGAGGGAGGGCGGTGGGTGGTGACGGCACCCGGGCAAGGCTTCGAGCCCGCGACCGGCGACGGACCGGAACGGCCCGCCACGGCAGCGCGGGAGGCCGGCGTCCGCACGGCGTACGAGGGTCTGCTGCAGATCCGCCGCCTGGTGAACGGCCCGGCGGGGACGGCGGTTCCCGCCCCGTGGGAGCTGCGGCAGATGCCGCGCGCGGTGGCCCTCGTACTGGAGGCGGCGGGCATCACGCCGTCGGCGGTGGACGCGGAGGGGCGTCGTACGCGGACGGGATACCGGGTGGAGCCCGGCCCGTCCGGGTCCGGAACCGTGCACGTGACCTGGCTCGGCCCGCCGGGCGGCGGCGCGGCCGAGGCCGAGCAGGAGCGCCTGACGGCCTGCGCGGCCGCGCTGGAGCCCCTCGGCTGGGTCTGCCTGCTCTACCGGGGCCCCCGCCGCCGCCGCTTCCTGGAGGTCGAACCCCTGCGCTGACCGCCCCGGCGCCGTGCCTACGGCCGACCGGCCACGACCGTGCCCCCGCCGAGAGCGACGCCCTGGTCGAGGGTGAGCAGGACCGGGTCGACCTCTTCGCCGCGGGCTCGGGCGAACTCCCGGGTGCGGCCCGTGACCGTGAACCCGCACATCGCCCTCACGCGCAGCCATCCCGCATTGCCGGCCACGGCCGCGCCGTACAGCGGGCGGACGGGCTCCGGCTGCGCCAGTTCGGCGAGCGCGTGCCTGACGAGGCCGCGCCTTCCGGTGCGCGCACCCGATCACGCACGTCACCTCGCGCTCCTGCGGCGGCCCGGACACCGCGGGCGCCAGATCACCGTCGCGCACCTCGCGCACCTCGCGCAGGACCGTCCCCGTCCGGGTACCCCTTCTTGCCGGTCATGTACGGCCCCCCACCCTGACCCGGGCGCAGTACTCCCTTCTGCGTCGCAGTCGTCATCGTCGGGTCGTCACCGCCCGGCCGGCCGGGACACCAGGGGATTCAGCCGTAGCGCTCGGCCAGCGCGGCGACCGTGTCGGCGAGGGCCTGCCGGAGCTCGGGCGGGCCGAGTACCTCGGCCTCGGCACCGAGCCGGAGCAGGTCGCCGACGGCGACGGCCTGGGATTCGACCTCGAGGTCGACGCGGATCCAGCCGTCCGGGTCCGCGGGGTCGGCCGGGACGGCGTCGGCGAGCGCCCGTGCACCGGCGGCGCCGAACTGCATCGGCAGCAGCCTGCGGCCGCGCGGGGACAGCAGCAGCCGGGCGGTCCCCTGCCGGGTCGCCTCCTCCATCCGGCGGGCGGACTCCGCCCAGTACGCGGCGAGTTCGAAGCCGGCCGGGCGCTCGAACTCCTCGTCCGCGGTGTCCACGGCCAGGAACCGCGAGACCCGGTAGCTGCGGACGCGCCCGTCGCCGGCCTGCGCCACCAGGTACCAGATGCCGCCCTTGAGGACGAGGCCGAGGGGGTGCAGCGGGCTCCCGGCCCGCTCCGCGCCGCTCCAGCGGCGGTAGTGGGTGAGCAGGACGTGCTGGTCCCAGACCGCCTGGGCGATCTGTGCGAGGTGCGGGACGGGGTCGGCGTCGCGGAACCAGGCCGGGGCGTCCAGGTGGAAGCGGTCCTGGAGCCTGCGGGCCCGGTCGGCGAGTGCGGCGGGCAGCGCAGCCTGGAGCTTGAGCTGGGCGGCGGCCAGATCGGCGCCGAGGCCCAGCTCCTGCGCGGGACCGGGCGCACCGGCCAGGAAGAGGGACCCGGCCTGGGCGTCGGTGAGGCCGGTGAGCCGGGTGCGGTAGCCGTCCATCAGCCGGTAGCCGCCGGCGGGACCGCGGTCGGCGAGGACCGGGACCCCGGAGGCGCCGAGCGCCTCGACGTCCCGGTAGACGGTGCGGACCGACACCTCGAGCTCGGCGGCCAGTTCGGGTGCGGTCATCCGGCCGCGGTTCTGCAGCAGGAGGAGCAGGGAGAGGAGCCGGTCGGCGCGCATGGGGCCATTGTGTCCGGGACTCCCGGATTCCTGACGGAGGGTGTCAGGTATACCGGAGAGGCTGTTCTCACGCCGGAGGGACCGAGCCCGCCCGGCCGTGAACCAGGAGGTCCGCCCATGCCCGCCCGTACCACCGCCCGTACCACCGGCCGTTTCACGTTCGCCGACTGGGAGGAGCAGCCGATCGGTTCGGCCGGGTCGACCCCGCGGCTCGCCCGCTCCACGGTCGTCAACTCCTTCGCGGGCGGGATCGAGGCCGGGGCGACCAGCGCCGGCTACACCTTCACGTACATCGAGGAGGGCGCCGGCTCCTACACCGGCATGGAGCTGCTGTCGGGCACCGTCGACGGCCGCGAGGGCACGTTCGTCATGGAGCAGCGCGGCACGTTCGACGCCGCCGGCACCCGGTGCACGTTCGAGGTGGTCCCCGGCTCCGCGACGGGCGAGCTGGCCGGGCTGTCGGGCTCCGGCTCGTTCACGTACCGCAAGGGCGACGCGTCCGTCCCGTACGAGTTCACCTACACGGTGGCCTAGGCAGGGCCGGGCAGGTCAGGGCGGCGCCGTATGACGGAGGGGGCGCGGACCGCAACGGTCCGCGCCCCCTCACGGGCGGACGACGCTCCGTTGACGACGCCCCTAGCGGGTGTCGTCAAAGTCCCGTCTGGCCGGCGGGGCCTGGCACGCGCGCTCGCCGCGTTGTCGTCGGTCGACGACGCGAGCGTCGCCTCCTCCCCCTGCCTTCGGCGGGGGGACCCCCACCTCCGCCTTGCGATCACACAGGGCGTCCGTACCGGGGCTGGTCAGCCCCAGGCTGTAGCTCGTGCCGAGCGCGCCCGAGAGGGCGGCCGTGGACAGGCCGGTGGTGTGCACCGCCGAGCCGTCCGGGACGCCGGCGAAGCTGCCGAGGGCCGCAGTGCCCGTGGCGGG
Organism: Streptomyces katrae; assembly: GCF_000717655.1. GTDB lineage: Bacteria > Actinomycetota > Actinomycetes > Streptomycetales > Streptomycetaceae > Streptomyces > Streptomyces katrae_B. Next base: position 137,521 of record NZ_JNZY01000010.1, on the reverse strand, counting down.
GCGGTTGCTGTAGGTGGTCCCTCCCTCGGTCCAGCTGCCGGTGACCGGGACGACCGAGACGGTGTCCGCCGTACCGGCACCGCTCATCGTGCTCGTCTTCACGCTCAGCGAGGCCGACTTGAGCACCGTGCCCGCGGGTGCGACGGGCAGGTCGAAGCGCAGGTAGCTCGTGTACAGCGAGGACCCCCGCACGGCGAGCGAGGACGAGGTCCCGTAATTCCCGTCCGGGGCACCCGCGTTGGCGTACGCGTCCTCGGCGGCCGCCACCTGGACGACCGGGTCGGCCGGGGCGGTGGCCAGCGCGTAGTGGTTCTGGACCTGCGCCGCGCTGAGGACGCTCGGGTAGACGGCGGTCTCGTCGAGCCGGCCGGACCAGAACTCGCTGGTCGGACGGTCGGGCCAGCCGCCGAGGCTGTCGCCGCCGGCGTGCCAGTAGCCGGCGTAGTTCTCGTGCGTGGTGACCGCGAGGGTGCCCTTCTGGGCGCCGTCCACGTAGAGGACCATGCCGCCCGGCCCCTGGGTGGCGACCACATGGTGCCACTTGTCGTCGTTGTACGCGGCGCCGGTCGTGACGGTGCGGGTGGCACCGGTGTAGACGCCGAAGACGATGCGCCCGTCATTGGTCATGTAGAGGTGCTTGTCGTACTGGTTGCTGCCGCGCACCTGGTTGTTGCCGAAACCGAGGAGTTTGCCGCCCCGGGTGGTGTTCGTCCTGAACCAGGTCTCGATGGTGTAGCTGCTGCCGATGCTCTGGCGCAGGTCCCCGTACACCCGGGTGTCCGTGCCGTTGAAGCCGATCGCCGTGCTCGCCCCCGAGACCGCGCCGGGCGTCTGGCGCAGGGCGGGGGCGTTCAGGTGCACGCCGTTCTGGTTGCCGCTGCCCGAGGAGTCGGCGACGTTCGGCAGGGCCGAGTCGTCGTAGCGCCAGAACAGCTGGGCGCCGTCCGTACGGACCTGGTTCGGGTAGGCGTCGACCGAGGTCGGGACGGTCACGCTCGCGGTCGCCGACAGGGCGCTGGTGTTTCCGGCCGCGTCGGTTGCCGTCACCCGGTAGGTGTACGACTGGCCCGCGGTGACGGTGGTGTCGGTCCAGGAGGCCTGTGGGCGTTTGAAGAACAGCGAGTCGGCCGTGACGGTGGCAACCGGCGTGGCCGCGCCGTTGCGGTAGACCCGGTACGTCAGTGCGCTGTCGTCCAGGTCGAGGCTGGTGCGCCAGCGCACCTGCACCTCGCCGGGTTTGAAGCTCGCCGCGGTCGCGACGGGGACGGTGGGCGCACCCGTGTCCCCGGTGGACGCGAACCGCGTCAGGCTCTGCTGCGCGGCGCCGTTGACGGTGGTGAACTCGCCGCCGACCCACAGGTACTGGACGCCGCCCTTGGAGCCGACCGCCATCACCCGCGGGCCGATGCCCTCGCCGATGCCGTCGTTGGTGTCGGGGGCCCAGCCCAGCTTGCCGACGCTGGTGGTCGGCTGCGCGAGCAGGTGGTGGCGCTGGCCGTCCGGGTACTCGCCGACGCTGGAGCAGTCGTGCGCGTGCGAGGCGCTGTACAACACGTTCCGGTACGGGAGCACGGCCTGGGTGGCGCCGAGGCAGGTGTCGCGCCAGCGCTGGTTGAAGTCGCCGAGGTTGAGCGCGATCCGGCCGTCGAAGACACCGCCGCCGGTGCCTTCGTTGGCGGTGTAGAAGCCAGTCGCGTCGGTCGCGATGTCCTTGACGACGGAATTGGTCTCGATGAAGCCGGGGTACGTCTTGGTGAGCGCGCCGCTGGTGGAGTCGACGACGGCCAGCGCGTGCGTGTTCGTACCGTTGACGGTGAAGAAGTCCCCGCCGAGGACCACGTTGTTGCCGTCGGGGGTGACCTCGACGGCGCGGCCCGGCTCGTCGGCGTCGGCCGTGAAGGGCCGCAGCGCGCCGTCGGCCGCGTCGACGGCGGCGAAGCGCTCGCGCGGCTGGCCGGCGACGGTGAGGAAGTCGCCGCCCGCGTAGACGGTGTCGTTCGTGACGGCCAGGGCGCGCACGGTGGCCGCGAAGGCCGGCCGGAAGGAGGCCTTGACGGTGCAGGTCGCCACGTCGACGGAGGCGAGGCTGGAGACCGGGGTGCCGTTGACGGCCCCGAAGTAGCCGCCCGCGTACAGGGTCTTCTTGTCCGGCGAGAGGGTGAGGGCGCGGACGGTGGCGGTGCCGCCGGCGACCGTGAAGGAGAGGTTGCAGGAGGTCGGGGCGCCGGTCGCGGCGTCGAGTGCGGCGAAGTTCACCGCCGGCTGCTCGCTGCCGCCGGCGCCGTCGGGAGGTCGTACGGCGGAGAACGTGCCGCCGACGAACACCGTGCCGTCCGCCTCGGCGAGGGCCCAGACGACGCCGTTGGGCTGCCAGGTGGACAGCGCGTCGGCGGTGAAGGCCACGGGCGGGGTGATGGCCGCCGCCTGCGGGACGAGGCCGAGGCCGATCCCTGCGCCGGTGCCGGCCAGGGACAGGGCGAGAGCGGCCGCCAGCCCTCTGGATCTACGCATGAGCCCCCCAGTTCGGTTCACTGTGCGGTGGTGGCCGAAAACAGCCGTACAGCCGTTCGCGACCGTGCGTACGGGCGCACCCTAGGCCCCTTTGCGCACCCGTTCAGCACACTTGACGCATCGGATGCCAAATTTCCGGATCCGCGTCCTGCCCGCCCGCCTATCCTGCCGTCATGATCACTTCCACCGAACCGTTCGAGCTCGTCATATTCGACTGCGACGGGGTCCTCGTCGACACCGAGCGGATCGCGACCCGCGTGAACGTCGCCCTCGGCGCGGAGTTCGGCTGGCCGCTCACCGAGGACGAGGCGATCAGCCTGTTCATCGGCCGCTCCAGCGCCTCGAACCGGGAGCTGGTCGCCGAGCGCCTCGGCGCGGAGGCCGCCCGGGAGTGGGAGGAGCGCTTCGCACAGATGCACACGGAAGCGGTGGACGCCGGGCTCACCCCTGTCGAAGGCCTGCCGGAGGCGCTCGCCGCGATCACCCTGCCGACCTGCGTCGCCTCCAGCGGAAGCCACGAGAAGATGCAGCACACCCTCGGCCGCACCGGCCTCTACGAGCGCTTCGCGGGCCGCATCCACAGCGCCACCGAGGTCGCCCGCGGCAAGCCCGCCCCGGACGTCTTCCTGTACGCCGCGCAGCGCATGGGCGTCCGCCCCTCGGCCTGCGCGGTGGTCGAGGACAGCCGCCCGGGCGTCGAGGCGGCCCGCGCGGCGGGCATGCGCTCGTTCGGGTACGCGGGCGGTCTGACGCCGGCGTCCCACCTCGCAGGCCCGGGCACCGTCGTCTTCACCGACATGCGCGACCTCCCGGGCTTGCTGGCCGGCGCCGTTGCCGTAGCCGTTGCCGACAACGGCGGTCGCTGACGGCGCCCGACCTCGCGGACGGACGGGTCAGGCGGACGGACGGGTCAGGCGGACGGCAGGGGGCGGCACAGGAGGGCCGCCGGGCCCGGGCGGGAGGCCGCGCGGGTGGTGAAGGCGATGCCCGCCGCGTACTCGGTCGGCAGGCACTGGCCCTTGTAGTCGCCGTACGCGAACTCTCCGCCGGGGGCGCCCGGGGGCCGGTTGTCGCCGCGGTCGAACCAGAGCGTGCGGCCGCCGGCGGGCAGGGCCGCCCGGGACGGCGCGCACAGGGCCGCCGACACCCGCTCGCCGCGCAGGCTGTACCCGGTCAGGAACTGGCCGGCCGGGCACTGGAACTTCGTGTATCCGGTCGCCCAGTCGCCGCCCGCCGGGACGTACGCCTCGTCGCGGACCACGGTGTGCCCGCCGCTCGCGGCGCGCAGATCGGAGGTGGTGCACAGGCCGCGGCCGCCCGTGTGCCCGAGTCCGGCGAGGCGGGCGCCGTCGGGGCAGACCGCCTTGCGGGCCCCGCTGTCCCAGTCGCCGGTGGCGCGCGTGCGCAGTGAGGCGTTGTGGTCGCGGTGGTCGGTGGTCAGCTGGTACCAGGCCGGGGTGGCGGGGACCTGTCCGGTGCGCCCGGCGGTGGCGGAGAGGGCGGTCCACGGCTGCGTACGCCAGTCGGCCGCGTCCAGTACGCCGGACCGGCGGCCGGAGGAGTCGTAGCGGAGCATCGCCCAGGTGTCGCCACCAGGGGCGCCCTGGGCGGTGGTGCTCCAGCCGACGAGCGGCCAGTACGCGAAGTCGGCGTCGACGGCGGCCAGATGGCCGGTGAGGTTCCGGAACCAGGCGCGCGGTGCGGCGCCGCTCTCGTCGGCGCCGATGCCGAACTCGCTGATCCAGACGGGGGCCGTGAAGTGGGTGCCGGTCTCGGATGATACGTAGAAGGCCTGGTCGTAGAGGGTCTGCTCGAACTGGGCCCGGCTCATGTCCTGGTAGCGGAGGTCATGGGTCTCGCCCATGCCGGTCGCGCCGCTGTGCCGGGGTCCGGTGTACCCGTAGAAGTGGGCCGAGTACACGAGCTTGTCGGAGACCACGAGCGTGTGGGACAGGGTGCGTACGGGGGTGAGGGTGGGACGGCCGTGCGGGAGGCCGTCCAGGGGGATGCCGGTCCAGTTGATGCCCTCGACCACGATGAGCAGGTTCGGATTGGCTTCGGCGAGGATCCGGTCGCCGGCCTCCTGGGCGGCGGCCTGCCAGTCGTGGTTGTCGCCGAGCCCCCAGTTGGGGTCGTCGAGGAAGTCGCGGCGGACCTCGTTGTACAGGTCGGCGCCGACCACGCGCGGGTTGTCGCGGTAGCGGCGGGCCAGGAACACCCAGTCGTCGGCCCACTGGGCGGTGGACCGGCCGCTGTTCCAGCGCTCGTTGCCGTCGAGCCCGCAGCACCAGCGGGTGGTGACGGTGTGGTTGTTGAGGATGACGGCGAAACCGGCGCCGGTGAGCGCCGTGACGACGGCGTCGTAGACCTGGAGCGGGGTGCGGCCGCGCAGCGCCGGGTTGGCGGCGACGGCCGCGTCCGGGACGGGGGCGGTGGTGCGCAGCATCTCGTTGGAGAAGGGCAGCCGGATGCTGTTGAGGCCGAGGGCCCGGAAGTCGGCCAGCAGGGCGGGCAGCGGCACCCGGTCCAGGCCGATCGGTATGCCGTTGGAGTTCTGGCCGCTGTGGTGGGTGGCGGGGTCGTTCCGGTCGCCGGAGCCGCTCCAGGAACCCTGGGCGCCGTCCCAGTTGCCGGAGCGCAGGCGGAACCGGTTGCCGTCCGCGTCGACGATGTAGCGGCCGCGGGTGGACAGCGGCGGGGTCCACGCCTCCCCGGCGGGAGCGGCCGGCGCGGCCGCGGCGGGCAGCGGAGCGGCCACCGCCGGCAGGACTCCCGCCAGCAGCAGGAGGGCGCCGGACAGCGCGCGGACGAGGCTCTTCATGTCGCTCCTGCCACGGTCGGGCCGTCCGGGCCGATCGGCCGCAACGGACGGATGCCGCGGCCAAGTTACCGGCCGGTCGCCGAGCAGGGAACCCAAACGAGCGCCGACTTTCCGGCCGGCGCCCCGCCGACCCCGGCGCCGGTCGCAAGGACGGGGCGGGCAGCGGTGCGGGAAGCCCTTACGTGCGGCCACCCTGGCGAAACCACCCCGCGCGGGGCCCTCAGCGCCTACCGTGCCCCTGAGGGGGACGGGAACGCACGGAAGGGTGGGGCAGATGGACGAAGAAGAGGACCTGCGGCTGGCGAGGATGACGCCGGAGATCTCCCGCCGCACCCTCACCATGCTGCGCGGTCTCGCCGGGCTGGAGCCACCGGAGCAGGTTCCCGAGGACGCGATGATCGTCGCCGACGCGATCCTGGCCGAGCACGGCACCGACGGGCTGCGCGTGCTGGTCATGACCCTGGCGGCCTGGGCGACGGCGCAGATCGAGAACGTGGCGGAGCTGAGCCGGCGCAGCCACGAGGCGGTCCTCGACGCGATGGAGCTGGCCTGCCTGGAGGCCGGCGCCGAGGACTGACCCCGGCGCGTGCAGGGCCGCCTGTGGGGTGATCGGACAACCGGGTGATGCGCCGCGCCCGCATTCGTCCGGGTGTCGGCGACACTGGGGGTAGCGGGGGGCCCTGATCGGAGGCCGTCGTGAGCACACCTTCCCCCATCCGAATCGCCGCCGTCCTCTCCGCCGAACACCGGGGGCGGCTGATGTCACAGGCCCGTGAGGTCAACTTCCCCGAAGGCGCGACGATCTTCGAGGAGGGCGGCCGCACCGAGGCCTTCTGGATCGTGCGCTCCGGCACGGTGACGCTCCAGGTCCCCCTGCCCGGCCGCCGGCCCGCCCCCGTCGAGAACCTCGGCCCCGGCGAACTGGTGGGCTGGTCCTGGCTCTTCCCGCCGTACGTGTGGCAGCTCAGCGCGGAGGCGATGACCCCGGTGCGCTCGTACGAGTTCGACGCGACCGCCGTACGGATGCTGATGGACGCCGACCCCGCCTTCGGCTCTGCCATCGGCCACTGGGTCGGACGGGTGCTCGCGCTCCGGCTCCAGCAGACCCGCACCCGCCTCATCGACCTCTACGCCCCGCGCATCTCGACGACCCGCTAGTACCCGAAATCCGCTCCCGGGAGCCGGTCCGGACCCGCTCCCGGAATGTTTCAGCGCGTGTGTTCGGCCGATTCGGCGGCCTGCTCCCCCACAGGTCAGCACCTTCACGCCGCTGCCGTCTGCATACATTCGCTCACGATCGGTGACGAAAAATGGGGGTACGAACGGGCGTTCACGGTCCGTGTCGGCAAGACTCCTGTCCGCTATCCGAAGCAACCACTCAAAGGGAGTTCGAAATGCGGTCCATCGCAAAGGGTCTCGGCCTCGGTTCCGCCGCCATGGCGCTCACCGCCCTCACGGCCCTGGCCTGGCCCGGAGCTGCCGACGCCGCACCGTCCGGTGCGGAGAGCCTGTACGCGCCGTCCGCCCTCGTCCTGAGCATCACGGCCGGGGAGGACACCACGTACGGCACGGTGCTGCGCGCGGTGACGCTCGTCTGTGCGCCGACCCCGGGCGGGACGCACCCGTCCCCGGCCGCTGCCTGTGCCGAACTGCGGGCGAATTCACACGAGTTGGACGCCGTCGCGGCACCGGGCGCCGGCGTCGACTGCACCAGGGAGTGGAACCCGATGACGGTCAGGGCCGACGGGGTGTGGCAGGGCCGCCGGATGCACTACTCGTACACCTTCGGCAACCCCTGCGGGCTGCGGCACACCAGCGGCGCCCTGTTCGGCTTCTGACCCGGCACGACGCGACCGGCCGGGCGGCGTCGTGCGACCGCCGCCCGGCATCCCGCCTCACCCTCGCGCCCCGTCGGCCCGTCGGCCCGTCGCTCCGTCGGCCCGTCAGTCCGTCGGCCGGTCAGCCCAGTTCGAGGCTCGTCACCCCGTACATTCCCGCCACCTCGACCTCCGGGGCGGGCCCGGTGTACATCCGGGCGGCCTCGAAGGAGGGGGCCAGCCCCAGGCCGGCCAGCAGGGCGGTGGCCGCCGGATTGGCGTCGGGCACGTCCACGGCGACCGCCCCGTCGGGGGTGTGCTCCGCGAGCCGCTGCAGCAGGGCCGCCGCGATGCCCGGGGTGGAGGCGTAGAGCGGGCCGATCCGGGAGGCCCCGCTGCACGGGCGGATCACCCCGAGGCCCTCGAGCCGCCCCTCGCGGACGGCGGCGAGGGCGGTCCGGCCGGGCAGGCCGGTCCAGGCGGACAGGAAGGCGTCGCGCGAGGCGGGGAAGAACCGGCGGTCGTAGGCGGCCAGCTGCCCGAAGGGGAGCGAGCCGGCGTCGACCACCTCGACCCCGGCCGCGGCCGCGGCCGCGCTCGAGCCGTTCACCCGCGGGACGCCCTCGTACCGGACGTTGTTCCAGGCCGGACGGAACCCGGACTTGCGGTAGTTGTCCTGCTGGTCGACCACCCCGTCCAGGCCGACGAGCCGCCCGTCGAGCCGCTCCATCCCGGCGTGCCACAGCCGGATCCCGTAACCCTGCCCGCGGACGGCCGGGCGGGCGATGTAGAAACCGATGAACCCGAAGGCCGACCCGTACCGCACGGCCGAGATGCAGGCCACCGGTTCACCGTCGACCCGGCCGACGAGGAAGCCGGCCGGATCGGCGACCGCGAACGCGAACCGGTCGGAGTCGCCCGGGTTCCAGCCTTCCCCGTCGGCCCAGGTACGGATCATTTCCATGTCGGCGGCGCTCGCGCCGGTGATCTCGAATCCCGTCATGCCCGGTGTTGTACCAGACGGCGTACGGAGGGTCAGCCCGCGCAGATCACGTCGTCGAGCTTGATCGGCCGGGAGTCGAGACGCACGTACGCGGTGAACGTGTCGGTGCTGTCCGCGCTCCAGTGGGTGGTGACGGTGGCCCAGCCGACACCGGCCGACTGGGCGACGGTGACCGCGCCGATGGCGATGTCCCAGGGCTCGTTCTGGGCGCAGAGCAGTACGTCGGAGTGCGGGTGGTGCGCCTGCTTCTCCTTGAGCTGCTGCGAGACGCGCTGGTCGCGGTCGTGCGGGGAAGGCCCGTGATGGCCGTAGAAGGAGGCGAGGAAGGCACTGATCTCGGCGGCGTCGTGCCGGTGGCGGGCGACGACGGGGGCGGGGTCGGCGACGGCGGGGGTCGGGGCCGGCAGCGCGAGCAGGGGCAGCAGCAGGGCACCGAGGCTGTACGGCATGATCTTCATGCGGGATGTGTAACCACCGGGGGTCTCCGCGGGCCGGGGTGGGCCGCGTATCTCACTCCTGTGGGGGCAGGGATTCACCGCAGAAACGACCCTCTCGGACGAAGTTAATCCGGTCGCGGTCCCGTACCGGACGTACGTAGGGTCGGGGCATGGGGAAGCCGCTTGTCGCAGTGCTCAGTGGGGCGGGGATGTCCACCGACTCCGGGATTCCGGACTACCGGGGGCCGCAGGGGTTGTGGCGCCGGGATCCCGAGGCCGAGAAGCTCGTGACGTACGAGTACTACATGGCGGATCCGGAGATCCGGCGCCGCTCATGGCAGATGCGCGCCGAGGTCGGCGCCCTCGGGGCGCAGCCGAATGCCGCGCATCTGGCCGTGGCCGCGCTGGAGCGCGGCGGGACACCGGTCCGGGTGATCACGCAGAACGTGGACGGGCTGCACCAGCTCGCCGGGATGCCGCCGCGCAAGGTGTTCGAACTGCACGGGACGGCGCGGGCGGTGGTCTGCACGGCCTGCCATGCCCGGTCGGGGATGGACGAGACGCTGGCCCGGGTCGCCGCCGGTGAGCCGGATCCGGCCTGTCTGGTCTGCGGCGGGATCCTCAAGTCGGCGACCGTGATGTTCGGTGAGCGGCTCGATCCCGAGGTGCTGGGGCAGGCCGTGGCCGTGGCCAAGGGCTGTCATGTCTTCATCGCCGTCGGGACCACCCTCCAGGTGCAGCCCGCCGCCTCGCTGGCCGGGATGGCCGCCGAGGCGGGAGCCCGCCTGATCATCGTGAACGCCGAGGAGACCCCGTACGATCCGCTCGCCGACGAGGTGATCCGCTCGCCGATCGGGACGGCCCTCCCGGCGCTGCTGGCCCGGATCGGCGAGCTCGGCCCGGCATGGTAGTGCTTCGTTACGTCGGGTGATCTCGCGTGGTGGTGGGCATCTTCCGGTTGTGAGGCTTGGGGGAGGTGGAACGACTCCGGGGCGAGTTGGCGGAGTTCGTTGCCGATGTGTTCGCTTCGCTTCCGCGGCGGGATCAGCGCCGGTGGGGCGAGTGTTGTCTGCGGGGTTTGATGCTGGACGGGCGGCGTAAGTCGATCCAGTCGATGGCCGAGCGGTTGCCGGACGGGAACATGCAGGCCTTGCAACAGTTCGCGAATCAGTCGCCGTGGGATCCGCTGCCGGTGCGGCGGCGGATCGCCGAACGGCTGACGGAAGCTGTCCGTCCCGAGGCGTGGGTGGTCGACGACGTGTCGTTCCCCCAGTGCGGGACGGCATCGGCGGGAGTGGCCCGGCAGGAGTGCGGCGCGTTGGGCAAGACGGCCAACTGCCAGGTCGCAGTCAGCGTCCACGCGGTCACCGACCTCGCGTCCTGCCCGTTGGAGTGGGAGTTGTTCCTGCCCGAGGACTGGACGGCGGACGAGGGCCGGCGGCGTAGGGCCGGGGTGCCCGAAGAGATCGGGCATGCGTCGAAGACCCGTCTGGCTCTGGGCCTGCTCGACCGCCTCGCCACCTGGGTGCCGCAGGTGCCGGTCATCGTGGCCGATGCCGGCTACGGCCGCAGCGTCGCATTCCGGCTCGCGCTGGAGGAACGCGGCTGGTCCTACGTGATGGCGGTCGATCCCAAAGAGGTCCCGCACGGCCTGCCACCGCCGAGCCGTTCCAGATCGCTTACGGCGGGCTGGGGCCGCCCACGCTGCCCCGCTACCGCGAGGCGGCCCAGTCCCTGCCGGGCTTCATCGATGCCGGCACCTGTTTTGAGGGGATCACCTGGCGCCAGGGCAGCAAGAGTGCGATGACCTCGCGTTTCGCTGTCCTGGAAGTGCGTCCGTCGGGCAAGGAAGCCTGCCGGACCGCCCAGGAAAAGGCCGGTGGACGCAACCAGTGGAACGGGGTCCTGCCGCTGCGAACCCTGCTGGTCGAACAGCCCGCAGGAGCGGACGAGCCGACCGGCTACTGGATGACCTGCCACCCAGGCCTTCCTCACCCTGCGACGGGTCGACCCAAAAGCACATACGCCGGCCTGACCCTCTACCAGGTCCTGGACGTGCTCCAGGACCTGCTGAGGTGCTGGACCGGCACCTGCACCACCCGCGGCCGCCCCCTGACCGACAGCAGATCCACAACTTGACGAAGCACTACTGGGAGGCGTCCGCCCCGGCCAGGTCTTCCGCCCGGGCCTGCCCGCGGAAGGCCGCGGGCGGCAGGCCGTAGGCCTCGCGGAACGCCCGGCTGAACGCGGACGCGTGCCGGAAGCCCCGCCGGGCGCCGATGACGTGCACGGGCACCTCCTGGTGCAGCGGGTCCGCCAGGTCCTGGCGCGCCCGCGCGAGCCGCTGGCCCTGAAGGAAGGCCGCCACCGTCGCCCCGTCCCCCTCCTGCTGGAACACCCGGTGGAGATAGCTGACGGAGATGTGGTGGGCGGCGGCGATCGCGGGGACGTCCAGCAGCGGATCGTCGGCGTTGTCCCGGATGAAGGCCATCACGCGGAGCGCCAGGGCGCGCCGGTGCGTCTCCGGGGTCAAAGACCGGTCCGCTTCGAGGACGCCGGCGAAGAGCGAGGCGACGAGATCGGCCAGTACGCCGCTCAGGCGCGGGCCCTCGGCCGGCCGGTAGGACCGGCTGTCTTTGGTCACCTGGTCGAGGAAGGTGGCCAGCAGGGCCCCCATTCCCTCCCGGGCCGAGATGCGCTTGCCGATGACCCGGCCAGCGGTGTGCGGGGGCAGCGGCAGCAGCGCCTTGGGTACCTCGACCCCGATGATCTCGACGGAATGCGGGCCGGAACTGATCTCGAACGGCCGTGACGTGTCACTGGTGTGGATGTCGAACACACCGTGCACCACGGTGTCCTTGCCCAGCGTTACCGCTCCCGCCCCGCGTTTGATCAGCGAGAGGTGGAAGGCCTCGGGGTCCGACCTCGCTATCAGCTTCGGTGTGCGCTGGAAGGTCAGGGGACGGCATTCCATCGGATAGACCGTGATCCCGCCGAGCGAGATGACGCGCTGGTTCACCCAGAAGTCGGCGGCGTGCTCACTGCGCATCTCCATGGGCGCATGCGTCTCCGACATCAGGGCCCGCCAGCTCTCGAAACGGTCGGCGGGCGCTAGTTCCGCACTGCGGAACGTTCTCTCGGGCAGCATGATCACGGGTTTACACCTGCCGTGGCGGCCCGCGCAACAACAGCCGGGGCCCCGGGCGCGGGCGGCGGGGCGACTCTCCGTCAAGACACTGTGTACGCCAGGCCAATGCGCGGTGCTCCGGGGCTTGGCAGAGTGGGCGCAGGAGGGGCGGTGAGGGGACGGGAAACCGGAGCCCCCGCCCGCGACCGGGGGCCTCTCGCGGTCCCGGCACTGAGCTGACGCCGCCCGAGGACGGGGGTTTCGGGCGGCGTCAGCTCAGTGCCGGGACCAGGCCGTCCAGACCGGTTCCAGTGCCCCATCAGGCGACGTTTGCCCTGGTCTCGCCGTGGTCGCAGGCCCGTAGCCTCGTGGGATGCACTCTCATCTGCGCTTCGAGAATCCGCCCGCGCTGCCTCACGCGGTGGTGGTCGAGACGTTGGAGCGGGCGCTTCGCAACCGCTCGCACGAGGGTGAGGCGTGGTGGGCCCGCCCCCCGTCAGGAGAGAGCCGGCCGCCCGGCGGGCCTGCCAGGCGAACGTCCGGTGCCGGTGCCCTGCTCGAGAAGGTGCGGCTCGCAGGGGCCTTACGAACTCCTTTGCACGGTCCTACCTTTGAGCCATGAGATCTCAGCGTTCTGGCCAGCTGGCGAAAGTTGTGTTACCCGTGACGGACGGATGGCGGCTGCTGTTCGTCCCCAGCCGGGTCCGCCAGCTGGCGTTCGACTTCGGCGCGAGCATCGTGGTCCCGGCGGTGGTCGCCGCCCCCCTGCTGCTGGGCGTTCTGCTGGGCGCCGTGATCTCGGGGAGTTCCGTCGCCTGGGGCCTTCTGTGGGTCTTCCTGGCGCTCACGGTCGTCGGAATGATCCTGCTCATCGTGGCCGGGGTGTGCGTCACGGTGTCCACGACGGTGCGGTGGGTCGAGTTCCGCCCCCGGGGAACTCCGGCCCAGGTCGTCATCGCCCGCTTTCTGCGTTCGTCGACCATGGCGATGGCTGATCTGCAGCGAGTCGTCGTCATCGAGCGACTCAGTCTCGGGCAGCGACAGTCGATCAAGGTGATGCTGCATACCCGCGACGAGACGGTGGAGTGCGAACCGGCGACCTTCGCACCGCTCTCTCGGGTCGATGCACAGGCGCTGACCAGCTGGTTGACCGAGCAACTCGCCCCGGCCCAGGTGTCGGTGGAGCGTCGGACGGACGTCAAGCGAGACTTCGTGCGTCCGGACGAGTGGTGGACCCCGTCCCACACCGCCGAGCTGTGGCGGGTACCCATCGGCGAGGTCGACGGCATAGCCGCCCGGCGCCGCGTCGAGAGCTATGGGTACACGCCCCGGGCATCCGCGATGTACAGCCCTGGCACTTCGGTCACCGTCTACGACCCGGGCCGTGCCTACGAGGTCGCCGAAGAACTCCGCGCGGAACGAGCCGCCCGCCATGCCGCCGTCGGCACGGCAGCTCCCGGCCCGGACGAGGACGACGCAACGGATTCCCGCTGACTCGGTCGGGCCGATCCTGACCGGGCTCAAAGACGCACTCCTGGATCTAGGGCTTGGCGGCCAGGTGACGCCGGCCTGCCCAGGTGGCTCAGGCGGGTCGGGCCGGGCCGAGTCTGACCGGTCCGAGGCAGGGGGACGTGTGGGTTGTCGGCTCTGTTTCGGGGTCGGGTAGGCCGGCGGCCCGGGTGAGGGTCTGCGTGAGAGCCACCGTCGTCGCGTGGACCAGTGGCCAAGGCTCGTGCCGGACGGGGGTGCGCCACAGGAGGCCCATACGTGCGGAATAGGCGTGGAAGCGGTTGGTGAGCCAGTGACCGAGGGGGCGGGCGGCCTCGGCCTGCGAGGAGCGCATCGATCTCACGCACCCGCACACGCTCAGCCACGAGGACAGCATGGCGGGCGCTTACCGCCCGGACCTGCACTCCGGACGGCGCGTCACGACAGGGCGAACGTTGCCTGATGCGGCACTAGCTCGCGTCGGCCGCCCGGCGGAGTTCGGCGAGGTCGAGCCTCTTCATCTTCATCATGGCCGCCATGGCGCGGGCGGCCCGCTCCGGGTCCGGGTCGGCGACCAGTTCGGTGAACCCGGCCGGGATGACCTGCCAGGACACCCCGAACTTGTCCTTGACCCAGCCGCAGGCGGATTCCTCGCCGCCGTCCTTCGTCAGTGCGTCGTAGTAGTGGTCGGCCTCGGCCTGGTCGTCGCAGTCGATCTGGAAGGAGATCGCCTCGCTGAAGGTGAACTGGGGGCCTCCGTTGAGGCCGACGAACCTCTGGCCGTTGATCTCGAACTCGACGGTCATCACCGCACCCGTCTGGCCCGGCCCGGTCTCGGGGTAGCGGGCGACCCGGCCGAGCTTGCCGCCCTTGAACAGCGACACGTAGTAGTCGGCGGCGGCCTCGGCCTCGCCGTCGAACCACAGGCACGTGGTGAAACCGTTGCTCGTCATGACTGCCTCCAGGCGTGTGCCGGTCGAAGCGGAAGGGCGGTTCACCCTCCCGCTCCTATACAGACCGGCCCCGGGCCCGAAATTCATCGGTGGGCCCGGGGCCGGTCTGCAATGCGTCCTGAATGCACCCGAACGGCTTACACCGCGGGCTTGGCCGCCATCGAGAGCATCCGGTCGACGACGCGCGCGGCGGCGCCGCCGTCGTCCAGGTCGCAGAACTCGGCACGGAACGCGGCCCGCGCCTCCTTGTACTCCGCCCCGATCGCGTCCGCGCCCCGCACGGCCTCGATCAGGCTCGCCGAGTCCGCCAGCAGCGGGCCGGGGGCCTTCTCCGCCAGGTCGAAGTTGAAGCCGCGCAGCGTGGTCCGGTAGTGCTCCAGGTCGTACGTGAAGAGCAGGATCGGCCGGTCGGTGAGCGCGAAGTCGAACAGCGCCGAGGAGTAGTCCGAGATCAGCACGTCCGCGACGAGCAGCAGGTCCGTCGCGTCGGGCCAGCGGGACACGTCGACGACGAAGCCGTCGCGCACGTTGTCCCGGACCTGCTCGGTCACGTGGTGGTGGCCGCGGACCAGCAGGACGTGGTCCTCGCCGAGCTCGCGCCGCGCGGCGTCCAGGTCGATCTGCAGGTCGAGCTTGTAGCCGCCCGACCACCCCTCGCGGTTCTCGCGCCAGGTCGGCATGTAGAGGACGACCTTCTTGCCCTCGGGCAGGCCGAGCCGGCGGCGGACCTCGGCGATCCGCTGCGCGTCGGGCTTGACGAGCGCGTCCGCACGCGGGCTGCCGGACTCGATGACCTCGCCCTGGTAGCCGAGGGCGCGCTTGAGCAGGGGCGTCGCGTACGAGCTCGGGGAGGCGAGCAGCGACCACTGGGCGCTGTCGTGCTCCAGCCCCTCGAGGATCTCGGGGCTCGTGTAGTAGTCGTGGATGAAGTCGTGGCCGATCTCCTTGATCGGCGTCCCGTGCCAGGTCTGGACGACGATCTGGCCGGCGCGGCGCTGGAAGCGCCGCGGCACGTTGTCGTTCACGACGTAGTAGCGGGCCCGGGCCAGGACCTCCCAGGCCTCGACGCTGTCGTACTGCACGGCGCGGGCGGTCGCGGGGACCTCGGCGCGGCCGTCGCGGACGAGCCAGACGTGGTCCAGCTTCTCCCCGCGGCGCAGCAGCTCCTCGTGGATGGCGCGGGGCGAGTCGCCCGCGCCGTTCCCCTGGAAGGTGTCGTAGACGACGATGTCCTTGACCGGCAGGGCGCGCTGCGCCGGATAGGTCTCGTACCGGGTCACGCGCTGGGCGTACCGGGAGCGGTCGTGCGGGCTGAGCAGCGGGTCGGCGACGAGCACCATGCGGTCGTAGAAGCGGGCCTCGACCCGCATCCGGCGGCCCTGGACGGTGAGGGCGTGCGGCCCGGCGTGCAGGGCGGTGGGCGCGAACTGCACCGGGGCGCCCCGGTCGACGCCGAGCAGGCCCGCGGTGGTGCCGCCCTGGGCGAGCGGGCGCAGGGTGGGCCACCAGCGGCCCTGGGGCAGCGTGGTGCGGCCGGCGTAGGCCTCGGGGAGCACCGGCTCGAACGAGGCCTCGAAGCGGTCGCCGTCGCGGGTGACGGGGTAGCTGAACTCGGTGCCGTGCGCGTCGTGCAGGACCAGCTCGTACGGCTCGTCGGCCGGGGCGACGAAGCGGCCCTTCAGCGTGACGGTGCCGTCCTGGGTGGCGACCGAGTCGACCAGCGGCGGCGAGGGCTGCACCGAGAGGGTCAGGTGTCCGGTGTTGCCGCGCTTGGCGAAGAGGGCGCGGCCGGTTCCCCCACCGGTCAGGGGCACGACCAGGCCGGCGAAGCCGCCGCGCTCGTCGTGCACGAGACGGTGGTCGGAGCCGTCGGCGCCGACGACGGTCAGGCTCCAGGGCTCGGGGCTCCACTCGCCGGGCTCGCACGCGGTGTCCGGTACGGCGGCCAGCTCGGCCAGCGGTACGCGCACGGTGAACGGGATCCGCCCGGCGCCGCCGGCGGCGGTCTCGAGCGGGAAGGTGAGGACGGTGCCGGTGGAGACGTGCTCGGCGCGCAGGGTCGCGTCGGCGCCGATCTCGGCGGCGAGCTCGCCGGCCACCTCGACGGCGTCGTCACCGGCGGGGCGGACGTCCAGGGCGCGGGCCCGGACGACCTCCACCTGGATGGTGAGGGCGCCGGTGGAGTTCGGGACGATCCGGACGTCCGGGGCCACCCAGTGGGCGGGCGGGTTCTGGCCGGTGTCGGACTCGCCGCCCTTGAGGCGGGCGCGGTGCAGGCCGCCGGCGCCGGTGACGGCGATGGACGTGGTCCATATGCCGTCGTTCCACTTGCCGCCCGACTGGAAGACGGTGGGGTCGACGACGGCGGTGAAGCCGGCCCAGTCGGCGTGCCGCAGGGCGAGGTGCGGGGAGTTCACGGTGGCCATCGGGGAGGCGACCGTACGGGTGCTGACGACGGTGCGGCGGCGCTTGCCCCCCTCACGGAAGACCAGCACCTTGCGCGAGCCGAGGCGGCTCTCGGCGCCGAGGTGGCCGGGCAGCGCGTAGCCGCGCAGCAGCAGCTTGCCGTCGCTCCAGACGGCCTGCTCGAGGCGGCTGACGACGCGGCGCTCGCGCGGGCCGAGGGTGAGGATCTTGGCCGGGACCGGCGGGCGGCCGTGCAGGAAGGGGTAGTCGGCCTGCGGGCGGGCCAGCCCCTTGACGGGGACGCTGTAGGAGTAGTCGCTCTGGTGCTGCGTGAGGGCGATGAAGTCCTCGACGCGGCCTTCGCGGGCCAGGTACGCCTTGAGGCGGTCGGCGACGGTCAGCGCGGACCAGGGGCCGGTGCCGATCTCGCGGACGAGCCCGCCGACCTCCTTGACGAAGGCGGCCCGGAAGTCGGCGCCGCCCTCTCCGACGTACTTGTAGATGAGCGGGAGCTCCTCGCTCAGCACGTTGTAGTCGTAGTCGCGCAGGTAACGGACGTACTTGGCGCCCTCCTTGGCCTTGAGGGCCTCGCGGACCAGGCGGACGGAGGTGACGCGGTCGATCAGGGAGACCGGGTCGGTGGAGCGCTGGGTGATCGAGCGCTCGCCGGTCTCGCGGACGCGCCAGTGGTAGACGCAGTCGCTGATGACGTCGACGCTGGACGCGAAGTAGTGCGCGGGGATGCTGACTGGGGCGTCCTCGTAGAGGATGCCCTCCGGGTACTGGAAGCCGTGCTCGTCCCAGAAGCTGCGCCGGTAGACCTTGTTCCACGCGGTGCGGTCGGTGACCAGCGCCGGGAACTTGGAGATGTGGGTCTTCAGCTGCGTCTTGGCGAAGGCGGCCCGGTGGCCCCAGGACTGCTGCATGCCGACGGAGCGGAAACGCTTCACGTTGCCGCCGGCGAAGTCCGAGCCGGTCTCGTCGAGGGCGGCGATCAGGCGCTCGTAGGCGTAGTCCGGCATGGTGTCGTCACTGTCGACGAACGCCAGGTACTCGCTGTCCTTGGAGGCGTGGCGGGCGCCGACGTTGCGGGCGGCACCGAGTCCGGCATTGTCCTGCATGACGACTCGGAAACGCTTGTCCCGCGCGGCGAAGGCCTTGGCGATGACGGCGCTGGTGTCGGTGGACCCGTCGTCGACGAGGATGCACTCGAAATCAGCGAACGTCTGGGCGGCAATGGACTCCAGGCACTCGTCGAGGTAGAGCTCGACGTTGTAGACGGGGACGACGATGCTCAGGCGCGGGGGCATGGGTGGCGGGTTCTCCAGCGTTTTAAGCTATTTCGATGATCAGGTGATGACAGCATCCTACTCGGTAACGGGATGATAAAGTCCCCCCATCCTGGACATATGACCCTTGTTCCCCGGGGCGGACGGCAAAGAATTCAGCCGCCCGCCACCTCTGCGTCGGGGTCGGACCGAACGTTTGCTCAGACTTCGAGCTCCGCCTCGATCTTCTTGAGCTGGTGCCGGGCCATCGCGAGGTTGGCCCGGCCCCGGTCGAGCGCGAGGTACAGGAAGAAGCCCTTGGACCCGCGGCCCTTCAGCAGCCGGATGAGGTGGTACTGGCTGCCGAGGGTGATCAGGATGTCCTCGATCTCCTCCTTCAGGCCGAGCATGTCCATGGTGCGGACCTTGGCGCGGACCACGTCGGTGTTGCCCGCAGCGGCCACCTGGAGGTCGAGCTCCTTGCCGCCGCCGATGGTGCCGAGGGCCATGCCGCTGTCGTAGTCGACCAGGGCGGCGCCGATCGCGCCGTCGATGGTGGCGGTGCATTCCTTGAGTGCGGTCTCCACGTTGGCCATGAGGGGCCCTCCTTCTTCTTCTACCGTTTCTACGGTGTCTGGTTTCTGCGGTCTGTCGGTGGTGGGTACGGGGTGTGGTGCGCCGGTGCGGCTCAGGCCGACGGGATCTCGGGGCCGCGGCGCCCGAGGACGTGGTCGATGAGCTCCGCTATCCGGAGGCTGGAGCGGCGGGCCTCCAGATGGAGCCGGCCGACGTTGACGCGGGGCTCCGCGATCAGGGTGAGGACGGCCGCGTCCCCGGCCGCGTAGGTGGCCACGTATCCGTGTTCGCCGCGTATCAGCAGCTCGCGGAATCCGCCCTGGCCCGTGCAGTCGCTGAGCCGCTGGGCCACGCCGAGGGCGGCCGCGGTCAGTGCGGCGACGGACTCCACCTCGGTGGCGGCGCTGTCCTGCGCGAGGACCAGGCCGTCGGCGCTGCCGGCGAGGGCGCCGGTGAGCTGGGGGACCCGGGCGCGCAGCCTGCGGAGCTCGGCGAGTATGTCGGCCTCGGCCTCGGGGGGCACCATCGCCGTGCTCATGTCGGCCTTTCTCCTTTCGGGCTGCCTCCGCTCGGAGCGGTCGGCGCGCTCGGAGCGCAGAGCCGGTCGCAGCGGGAGCCTCACAGGCTTGCCTCCAGTGCGTCGCGTAACCGGCGAAGCAGCGCCACGTCCGGGGATTGGGTCTGGGTCATCCAGTCGGGCAGGGGTGTTTCGACCGGTGTCAGGACCGGCGCGTGCGGGGTCTCGACCAGTCCGGCCGCCGCGAGGCGCCGTACGTCGAGCAGCGTGTGGAACGCCGGCCGGCCCAGCACCCACGCGAGGTCCGCGGGGGTCCGTACGCCGTCCGCCTGGGCCAGCAGGGTCCGCTGGCGCGCGGTGACGGTCTGGCCGGGGGCGGCGGCCCGCGGCACCACGGGGGAGGTGTCCAGCAGCGGGTACGGCCACACGGCGTCGAGCAGCTCCCGCCGGCGCCGGGTCTCCCGCTCGACGGCGGCGGCCGGGACGGAGCGGACGGACCCGATCCAGTGGGTGGCCCCGCGCCGGAACCGGGAGGGCCCTGTGCCCGGGGACAGGGCGAAGAAGGCGGCGTCGAATATCGCGGCGAGATGGCAGATCTCCAGTTCGCCGCCGGCGAGGCCCCCGCTGTCGACGAGGAAGCGGGCGACCTGGCGGCGGGCGCCGGCGCGGTCCACCGCCTCGCGCCAGCGCTCGGGCGCGAGGCCGCCGCCGGTGGTGAGGAGTACGTCGAGGCCGGGGGTGGCCGGGCTCTCGGCGTGGACGATGCGGCCGTCCTCCAGGAAGAGGGTGCCGCGGTCGCGGAGCAGGGCGCCGGTGGCGCGCTCGGCGGCGAGACGGGTGAGCAGGGGGGAGACGGCGGCGAGGCCGCCCACCTGGGTGCCGGTCATCTCAGGACCAGCCCCTCGGCGAGGGCGCGGAGTCTGTGCCGGGCGAGGGCGAGGTTGCCGTCGGTGCGGTCCAGCCAGAGGTGGAGGAAGACGCTGCTGTCGAAGCTGGTCTCGACGAAGCGGAGCACGTGGTAGCCGGTCCGGGTGGTGACGATCAGGTCCTCCACCGGCTGGCCCGCGGGCTCGCCCCCGGCGGCGTCCGCGGCCGGCTGGGCGAAGGACTCGTACTCGGCGGCCGCCCGGGCCAGCTCGGCGGTCTCGGCAGCGGTGGTCTCGTGGTCGCCGACGGGCGAGTCCCCGGCGGTGCCGAGGGCCAGTCCGCTGCTCCAGTCGACCAGCGCGGCCCCCCGCGCACCAGGCAGGGCCATGGCTTCGAGCAGGCATTCGTCGATCCCGGGCACGCGGGCTCCCCTCCCGGCCAGACGTGCGAAGTGCACGGTCTACGGCGCGACAGGAGGGAACTTACTCACGTTCCACAGCACGGAAGGGGCTTCTGGCATTTTCCGCGGGAACATGCACAGAACCACGCGCCAGCTTGGCCGGAACCCGTCGCCTTCTGATCACGAATGTTGATCACCGGCGCCGGTCACGCAAGGGCGCACGGGCTCACGAAGCGAGCGGAAGATGCTCCGCGAGCCGGAACGCGCCGCCCTCGCGCTCCACGTATCCCTCGTGGGTGAGGGTGCGCAGCAAGTGGTACACGGTGGGCAGCGGGATGCCGGTGACCCGCGCCAGCCGTTTCGCCGTCGCTCCGCCCTCGGCGTACATCGCCTCGACGAGGCGCAGCGCGCGCTGCACGGAACCGATCAGGGTGGGTGCGCTTTCCTTCTGGCTGCCGTCGGTGCCCATGAATACTCCCCCTGCTCCGGTACGAGTCCTGGCACCCCCATAAAAGTCTCTTACCGCCCGCAATCCCAGCTGACTCGCGCAGTTCCGGGCATAAGATCACCACGCTTCGGGTCCGCTCCCCCCACACCCGCGCAAACACCGCACTCCGCCGGCCATCGGATGCCGCCGCCCGAGCCCCCGGTCATCTCCACGGTGCCCTCCGCGCGTCGTACCGGTACTCCCCCACCGGCACGACAGCCAGTGCGCGGGGCGCTCCGGGAGGCGGCGCCCGGTATGCGGAGCGCCCCCGTTGGCCACTCCCCGTGCAGTGATTCGGACACGCCAGCGGATGCGGTACGGTCCCGGCCCTCCCCTGCGACCCCTCCCACGTGTCACTCTGCCCGTCATGGAGCGGATCATCGAGGAGATACGAGAGGACCTGTCGCGCCGGATAGCGGTGACGGCGGACCGGCTCGCCGACCGGACGCTGGCCGAGGACCCCGCGTACGCCGCCCTGCTCGGCCGGGCAGAGCTGCGCGAGCGGATCCACCGCAACCTGCGGCAGGCCGTCGAGGGCCTGGTCCTCGGCATCCGCGGGCTGCCCGTGGAGCTCGCGGATGCCCGGGCCACCGGTACGCTCCGCGCCGAACAGGGCCTGCCGCTCGCCTCGCTGCTGCGCACCTACCGGCGCGGCGGCCGGCTGGTGTGGCAGGCCGTCACCGAGGCCGTGGCCGCGCACGACCCGGAGGCGCTGCCCCGGCTGCTGCCGGCCGCGGCCGTGCTGTGGGACGTACTGGACCAGCTGACGGACGCGGTGGCCGACGCCTACCGCCGTACGGAGGCCGCACGCAGCGATCGCGACCGGGAGCGCCGGGCGGCCCTCCTGGACGCGCTGCTCGACGGCGCGGGTCCGCCCGACGGGCCCGCGGTCTCGGAGGCGGCGGCTCAGCTGGGACTGTCCGAGCGCGGCCGGTTCGCGGTCGTCGTACTCGGCTCGGGCAACTCCGGCGGCTCCGGCGGTTCGCGCGGCTCCGCCGATCCGGGCGGCCCCGGCCGGCCCGGCGCCGAGCCCGCCCCGAGCGGCCTGCGCGTGCTGTGGCGGATCCGCGCCGACGGGGAGACCGGCCTGGTGGAGCTGGGCCACCATCCGCTGGACTCCGTACGGGAGCTGCTCGGCCCGCTCGGAGCCCGGGCCGGGGTCAGTCCGGTCGTGGAGACCCCCGGCGACCTGGCCCGGGCGCGCTGGCTGGCCGCGCTGGCGCTGCGCACCGTCCCGGCGTCCGGCGGTCCGTGCACCGCCCTGCTGGACGAGCGGCTGGCGACGGCACTGGTCGCCTCCCAGGCCGAACTCGCGGGCCGGCTGCGGCAGGTGGTGCTGGGACCGGTGCTGGCGCTGCCCGCGGAGGACCGCCGGGTGCTGCTGAACACGCTGGGCACCTGGCTGACCTGCCAGGGCTCGACGACGTACGCCGCCCAGCGGCTGTACTGCCACCGCAACACGGTCTCGAACCGGCTGCGGCGACTCGAGCAGCTGACCGGTCGCACGCTCTCCGACCCGGCGCACGTGGTGGAGCTGGCTCTGGCCCATGCGGCGGTGCTCCAGCGGGCCGCGGGCGAGCCGGCCGCAGCGGGCCCGAAGCCGGCCGGCCGCACCCCGCGCCGCGGCAACTGACCTCGCGCCTCAGGCCCTCGTCGACTCCGCCGGCTCGTGCGGTGCGGCCGGCCGGGCCGACTCCAGCAGGTACGGTACGTCGATCACCGCGACGCCCGGGGTGAACAGCAGCCTCGCCTTCAGCCGGAACGCGTTCTGGTTGTGCAGGGGCTGCTCCCACCAGTGCCCGACCACGTACTCGGGGATCACCACCGACAGGATGTCCGTACCCTCGGCGGCGGCCAGCTCCTGGATGTGCGCGAGCACCGGTCCGACGACCTCGCGGTACGGGGAGTGCAGGATCTTCAGCGGGATGCCCGGGTCGTGCTCCGCCCAGGCCCCGCGCAGCCGGCGCGCGTCCTCCTCGTCGGCGGCGACGGTGACGGCCGTCAGGGTGTCCGGCCGCAGCGCCTGTGCGTAGCCGAGCGCCTTCAGCGTCGGGGCGTGCACGTTGGCGACCAGCACCAGCACGTGGTGGCGGGAAGGTTTGCGCGGTCTGACCCCGGGGGCGACGGCGACCTGGGCCGAGACCCGGTCGTAGTGCCGGCGGACGCCCTTCATGCCGAGGAACAGCAGCGGCATCGCGATGACCACCAGCCAGGCGCCGTGCGTGAACTTGGTGATCAGGACGATGACCAGGACGACGGCGGTCAGGATGGCGCCGACCGCGTTGATCGCCAGTCGGCGGTGGATGTGGATCCGTTCCGCCTTGGGCGTGGCCGGGGAGGCGAGCTCCCGCCGCCAGTGCCGGACCATGCCCGCCTGGGAAAGGGTGAAGGAGACGAAGACGCCGATGATGTAGAGCTGGATGAGTCGGGTCAGCTGGGCGTCGAAGGAGACGATGAGGGCGACGGCGGCGAGCGCGAGCAGCACGATGCCGTTGGAGTAGACGAGCCGGTCGCCGCGGTTGAAGAGCTGGCGCGGTGCGTAGCGGTCCTTGGCCAGGATCGAGGCGAGCATCGGGAAGCCGTTGAAGGCGGTGTTGGCGGCGAGGATCAGCACGCCCGCGGTGACGGCCTGGAGCAGGTAGAAGAGGAAGTGCCAGCTCCCGAAGGTGGCACGGCCGATCTGGGCGAGCGCGGTGGACATCGGCGTGCCGGGCGGCAGGCCCAGTTCCGTCGGGTCGGCGGCGACGTGCACCTGGTACACCATGGCCAGGACGGTGATGCCGAGGAACATGGTCACCGACAGGACGCCCATCGCGGCAAGGGTGTTGGCGGCGTTGCGGCTCTTGGGCTTCTGGAAGGCGGGTACGCCGTTGCTGATCGCCTCGACGCCGGTGAGGGCCGTACAGCCGGAGGCGAAGGCCCGCATCGCGAGGAGCACGAGGCCCAGGCCGGTGAACGTGCCCTCGGCGGTGATCGGGAGGTCGGCGGACTCGGCGCGGATGGTCTCGCCCGTCGCGAGCCGGACCGCCGCCACGGCGAACATGACGTAGATGACGAGGACGAAGCCGTAGGTCGGAATGGCGAAGATGCGTCCCGACTCCCGTACGCCGCGCAGGTTCATCAGCATCAGCAGCACCACGAACCCCACCGACAGGCCGACTTCGTGGTCGCTGAGGGAGGGGATCGCGGAGGTGATGGCGTCCACGCCGGAGACGACGGAGACGGCGACGGTCATGACGTAGTCGACGAGCAGCGCGCTGGCGGCCGTCAGGGCGGCGGTCTGGCCGAGGTTCTCGGAGCTGACGATGTACGCACCGCCGCCGCCGGGATAGGCGTAACAGGTCTGCCGGTAGGAGGCGACGACCACGATCATCAGGAAGACGATGGCGGCGGCCGCGTACCAGGCGAGGTGGAGCAGCGCGACGCCGCCGAGGGCGAGGATCAGCAGGATTTCCTCGGTGGCGTAGGCCACCGAGGAGAGCGGGTCGCTGCAGAAGATCGGCAGTGCGAGCCGTTTGGGCAGCAGGGTCTCGCCCAGTCGCGCGGTGTCGAGCGGTTCACCCACCAGCACGCGCTTCAGATTGATACGCCTCATCCCGGCATGATCGTGCATATTTCATGCACTTTGTCCCTTATTGGGGCTGTGTCATACCGCGAACCCGGCCAGCTCCTCGGCCCGGTGAGCCAGCCACAGGTCGTAGCGGGCGCTCGGCGAACGCAGCAGCGAGCGCTCCAGCACGGTCTCGATCCGGGTCAGCCGT
The DNA here is from genome assembly GCF_000717655.1 of Streptomyces katrae. GTDB lineage: Bacteria > Actinomycetota > Actinomycetes > Streptomycetales > Streptomycetaceae > Streptomyces > Streptomyces katrae_B. The sequence continues at coordinate 113,082 of NZ_JNZY01000010.1, read as the reverse complement.
TTGCGCGTGCCCGCCACCGAGATGCCGAGCGCGGCCGCCGCCGGGACCAGGTGCGCGTCGTGGCGCAGCCAGGCCCGCACGGTATCCCGGGCGCCGGGCGGGGCGTCCCGCCCGGTCAGGGGCGCCAGATGCGCACGGGCCCAGGCCGCCAGGTCGGGGTGGCGCAGTACGCCGTCCAGATCGGCCGGGGCGCCGGGAGCGCCGGGAGCGCCGGGAGCGCCGGGAGCGCCGGGAGCGCCGGGAGCGCCGGGAGCGCCGCCGTGGGAATACCCGGCGCCGCTGCCCCATGAAACCGCCGCCCCGCCCGGGGTCAGCCGCAGCGCCAGCGAGAGCGCCGCCTGTTCGGGGAGCCGCGCGAGGTCCAGGCAGAGCACCAACTCGATCAGGCGCAACCGGGTGGCCAGGGTGTTGCGGTGGATCTTCAGCAGCCGCGTCGCGTGCGAGCAGAAGTTCAGCCAGGCGTGCGCGGTGGCCCGCAGCTCCTGCGCGCCGGGGTCCTGGGGGCGCCGGGGCACGTACTCGTGCAGGGGCGCCAGCAACGCCTCGGCCCAGCCGGTCCCGGCCGTGTGGGCGGCCAGTTCCAGCTCGGGACCGGGACCGAAGCGGGCGTGCCGTCCGCTGCGGCCGCGGGCGACGGCCAGGGCGTGGAAGGCCTGGGTGTAGGCGGCCGGAGCCTCGCGCAGCCGCAGCTCCGCGCTGACCCCGACCGTGCAGTCGCGGGCCACTGCCACCAATGCCTCGGCCAGCGGATCGTGTTCGGCGGAGGTCGCCGGGAGATCGCCGGGGACCAGGACGATGAGGTGGCGCACGTAGACCGGGCAGCGCACGGTCCAGGCCCGGCCGCCCGTCAGCTCCTCGCAGAGCCGGGCCACCTCGCCCCGCTCCCCGGCCCGGCACTCCACGACGTACATCCGCATCGGCTCGGGCAGCGAGGGGCAGAGCGCCTCGGCGATCTGGTGGGCGGTGGAGAGCCGGCCGTTCATCAGCAGGTGCAGGACGGCCTCGCGGGCCCGTGATTCGGCGAGTTCGGCCCGCTCCTCGCGCCGCTCGGCCTCCTCGGCGCGCAGGGCGAGGGCCAGTACGGCGGTGGCGTCCGCGAGCAGGGCGGAGGCTCCCGGGTGGTGCGGCAGGTCCAGTACGGCGGCCAGCGCGCGGCTTCCGTCCAGCGCGAACAGCAGCGCGGCCGAGCGCTCGCCGTGCAGGACGGCCGAGCGTACGCCCCGGGCGCGCAACTCCGCGGCCCCGCGGACGGCGAGCTCCGGACCGGCGGCTCCGTCGGCGTCCACCACGCCGGTCCAGCCGCCCAGCCGGGCGGTGAGCCACTCCAGCAGGGCGGCCGAGCCGCCGGAGTGGACGAGCCGGTGCAGCTTGAGGATGTCCTCGGACCGGCTGCGCGACCGGTCCGCGGGTGTTTGCGGGACGGGCGGGTGCGAAATGAGGGGTTCCCTTCGGTCCGGGTCGCGCCGTCGCGGTCGACCACCGGCCATCACTGTGCTCAGTGATACCCGTCCCGCCCCGTCACTGTGCAGGGCGGACCCTGCGAACAGGCCACCGGCCGCCTAGGTTTGACCCCGAGCGGTCGGGCCCCGGGATCGACGGGGGAGTCCCCGGGGCCCCACTCGCTCACGCCCGTGTCTCACGCATCCGGGCGGCCGCGCTGCGGATGGCCTCCCGGATGCGGAAGTAGGTGCCGCAGCGGCAGATGTTGGCGATGGCGTCGATGTCCTCGTCCGTGGGCGAGGCGGTGCGCTTCAGCAGCGCGACGGCGGCCATGATCTGGCCGGGCTGGCAGAAGCCGCACTGGGCGACGTCCTGTTCGAGCCAGGCTTCCTGCACGGGGTGCAGCTCGTCCCCGTTCGCCAGCCCCTCGATGGTGGTCACCTTCTTACCGGCGCACGCGGAGACCGGCACCACGCACGGGCGGATGTCCACCCCGTCGAGATGGCTGGTGCAGGCCTTGCAGACGTCCACGCCGCAGCCGTACTTGGGGCCGCGTACGCCCAGCATGTCGCGGAGCACCCACAACAGGGGCAGATCGTCGGGCGCGTCCACGGTGACGCTCTGCCCGTTGACGGTGAAGGTGTGCGAGGGCACGGCGGACTCTCCTGAACTGACGGGCTGTTCTAGCGGGGGTACGGGGTGAAGTCGACGTCGAAGTCGAGGGGGAAGCTGCGCGGCTTCTTGCCGGTGGCCCGGGCCCAGGCATTGGCGATGGCACCCACCGCGGCGGGTAGGCCGAGCTCGCCCGCGCCGCCCGGCTCCTCGCCGGCGGCCGGCAGCACGAAGACACGCACGTCCTGCGGGGTGTCACGCTGCCGGGCCCAGTGGAACTGGCTGTAACTGCCCTCCAGCGGCAGCCCGTTGTCCAGGTGCAGCCCGGCCTTCAGGGTGGTGGAGATCGCGTCGGTGAGACCGCCGATCATCTGGGCCTCCAGTCCGCGCGGGTTGACGGGCAGGCCCACGTCGACCGCGATGACGGCCTTGGTGACGCGGACGTGCTCCGGGTCACGGGCGTCGATCTCGACCAGACAGGCGGTGCGGGACTTGTACTCGTCGTGGAAGGCGATGCCCTGGGCGCAGCCCGCCGGCATCGGCCGTCCCCACTCCCCCTCCGTCGCCGCCTTGTCGAGCACCGCGCGCTGGGCAGCCGTCTTCAGGAAGGTGCGCCGGAACTGGTACGGGTCCTTGCCGGTCCGCGCCGCGAGTTCGTCGACCACGATCTCCTCGGCGCCCCGGGTGTTGGCGGAGTACACCGAGCGCCAGGAGCCGGTCGGGATGCCGGTGGGCACCTCGCTGAGCCCGTGGGTGGTGAGCCCGAAGTGGTACGGGGACTTGATCGTGGTGTGGAACAGGGTCTGGGCGAGGGTCGCGTTGCCGACGCCGAGCGGCAGGCTGGCGGCAGTGGCGGTGACGATCTCGCCGAGCCCGTGCCGGAAGTCGGTTTCGGCGGCGGCCACCCGGTGCTCGAAGCTGAGCACCTCGCCGAGCAGGTGGGTGGCACGGATCTTGTGGTGGGTGGCGGGGCGCATCCGGCCGTGCCGGGTGTCGTCGACACGGGTCCACATCAGCCGGACGGGACGGCGGCAGGCCTTGGAGACGCGGGCGGCCTCCAGCGCGGCGTCGAAGAAGAGCCGCCGCCCGAAGGAGCCGCCGGCCTGGATCACGTGCACGGTGACCTTGTCGAGCGGCAGGCCGAGATCGGCGGCGATGGTCTCGCGGGCCACGATCGGGGACTTCAGCCCGGACCAGATCTCGGCGCGGTCCTCCCGTACGTCGGCCACGGCGGAGTTGGTCTCCATGGGCGCGTGGCTGACGAAGGCGAAGTCGAACTCGGCGTCCACGTACGGGGTGAGCAGCGGCGGCACCGGCAGCGGCGGGGTGGCGGCGCGCAGCTTGACGCGGATCTGTTCGTCGGAGAGCCGGTCGGCGGGGCCGGGGCCCCAGGTGACCTGGAGGGCGGCCTTGGCGTCGAGGGCCTGCCCGAAGGTCTCGGCGACGACCGCGACCCCGGTCGGGACGGTGACCACGTGCAGGACGCCGGGCATGGCGCGGACGGCGGCGAGGTTGGCGACGGCCCTGACGCTGCCGCCGAGGCTGGGCGGGCGGCGCACCACGCACGGCTTGGCGCCGGGCACGTCGAGGTCGAGGGTGTACTGCTGGGCACCGGTCACCATGGCGCGGGCGTCGATCCGGCCGGTGGGTCTGCCGACGAGGGAGTGCTCCGCCGCCCTCTTCGGGGTGGCGCCGAGGACGACCAGGGCGGGGTCGGCGGCGGCCGCGGAGAGGCTGCCGTAGTCGGCGGTGCGGCCGTCGGGGGCCCGTACGGCGCCGTTCGCGGTGGTCAGTGAGGACGCGGCGAGGTCCCACCGGCGGGCGGCCGCGGCGACCAGGCGGGCCCGGGCGGTGGCGGCGGCCTGCCGGACCGGCCCGTAGAGGGAGCGGATGGAGTTGGAGCTTCCGGTGAGCTGGTTGAACAGCAGCTCGGGCCGCGCATCGTCCAGTTCCACGCGGACGGCGGCCAGCGGCGCGTCGAGCTCCTCCGCGACGAGCATGGCCACGGCGGTGGTGAGCCCCTGGCCGACCTCCTCGCGCGGCAGCCGGAAGCGGATGGTTCCGTCCGCCTCGACGGCGAGCGCCAGCAGGGCGGAGGTGGGTGCGCCGGCCAGGATGAACAGATCGCCGAGGTCCACCAGATCGGCCGGGGCGGGCAGGCTCGGGACCACGGCGTGGGCGGGCTGCGGGGCGAGGACGTCGGCCCCGGCCCGGGTGACGAGGGCCAGCGTCGGCGCCGCGACGAGGTACGTGAGGAAGGAGCGGCGGCTCTGCCCGGTCATGTCGCTGTGTCCCCAACCCCTGTGCGGTCCGCGTTCGCGGACCTCCCCCGGCTCGTTACCGACACGTAGAGTAGCGATCGCCGGATGGGGTGGGAAGCGCGACGACGGGATGGGCCGCTCGGGGAGGGGGTCCTTCGTTCGGGGGGTACTTCCGCGGGGGTGTCGATCCGGCTCGGATACGGGTTCAGCCGCACCGAGGCCTCGTACATCTCGTCCGTACGATCGATCCGCCTCCTCCGGAGGGCCGGTTTCCGGCCGCGGGGGGACGATGGGAGGGATAGGGCTGCACTCGCAAAGACACGTGAGGAGGTGTGCGGCGGTGGCGATGTACATGGATGTCCACCACGGCATGAAGGGCATCACCGAAGCCGAGCTGATGGCCGCCCACAGGGCGGATCTGGCGATCGAGGGCGAGGAGAAGGTGCACTTCGAGCGCGCCTGGGCCGACCCGGAATCCGGCACGGTGTACTGCCTGTCCGAGGCGCCGTCCGCGGAGGCGGTGCAGCGGATCCACGAGCGCACGGGGCACCCGGCCAACGAGATCCACCCGGTGCCGATCGCCGTGTGAACCGGAGGCGGCCGGGAACCGCCGACGGGGTGCCTGCAGGGGCTGACCGGAAACGTTCGTACAGGCGAAGGGGGGGCCGGGAGGCCCTTGGCACATGCCAGAAGCAACGACGTTACGGATGTTGCCAAACGCCTTACGGGCCGTCGCCGCCTGTGCAACAGTCGTAACCGGTCCTTCCTTCAGACTTGGCCGTGCCGCGCCGCCTGTATCGGAGTTCTCATGCCGTCCCACCTCTTCGCGGACCGTCCCGCGCAGCCGCCCGAGCCCGGTTCGGTGGACGCCCTGATCTCGCAGACCCGGCGGCTGCGCGGCGAAGTGGACGCGGTGCGCCGCGACACCGTCGTCGACGACGACGACGCCCAGGGCCGCTGGCAGCGCGCCCTGTGCGACCTCGCCGTCCACCACCTCGACGACCTGCGCGAGCACCTGGGACAGCTCAAGGAAGGCCTGCCGCCCGCCCCCGACCTCGGCGAGCTCCCCGAGGGGGCGCCCGCGACCGGGACCGAGCCCCAGCAGACCCGTGTCGGCAGCGCCGAGTGGAACCTGCTCACCGACGAGGTCAACTGGTCCGAGGAGCTGTTCCAGATCTTCGGCCGCTCGCCCGAGGCGGGCCCGCTCCCGCTCGACGAACTCGGCTCCACCCTGTTCTCCGAGGACCAGCCGCTGCTCACCTCGATGGTGACGGCCTGTCTGGTCGACGGCAAACCGATCGACGGCGAGTTCCGCATCGTCCGGGCCGACGGCCGCGTCCGGACGCTGCACATGCGAGGCGAGCCGGTACTCGACACCGACGGCTGCACGGCCTCCATGTGGGCCGTGCTCCGGGACGTGAGTGAGCTGCGCCGAAGCCAGCGCACCGAACGCGAGTCCCGTGACTCGCTGCAGCGCCGGCGGGAGATCGCGCAGACCGAGCACCGGCTTGCGGTCGAGCTGCAGGAAGCCGTGCTCCCCCCGTGGCGCGGCTCCCTGCGGTTCCCGCACCACACCACCGGCGCGCTCGACGTCGCCGCGCACTACCTGCCCTCCGCGACGAGCGCCCTGATCGGCGGCGACTGGTACGACGCGCTCGAACTGCCCGACGGCCGCTCGCTGTTGACGGTCGGAGACCTGACCGGGCACGGGGTGACGGCCACCTCCGGCATGGCGATGATGCTGGGCGCCCTGCGCGGCATGGCCATGGCCGGGATCGAGCCGGGCCCGCTGATGGGCTGGCTCAACCAGCTCCTGGAGACCTCCGTACAGCCGGCGCTCGGCTCGGCCGTCTGCTGCCGCTACGATCCCGCGCGCCGGATGCTCTCCTGGGCGCAGGCCGGCCATCCCGCCCCGCTGCTGTTCCGCGGCAGCTCGGGCCGCGCCCTGCAGCCGCCGGAGGGCGTACTGCTGGGCGCGACCTCCGGAGCGGCGTACGGGCAGGCCGAGGAACGGCTGCAGGCCGGCGACCTACTCGTCCTGCACACGGACGGACTGACGCCGCGCAGCATCGAGTTCAGCCGGGCGGACGGCACCGAGCGGCTGCTGGCCCTCGCGCCGCGGTTCACGGCGGCGCGGTCGGCGCAGGACTGCGTGCGGATGGTGGTCGAGGAGTTCGGCGAGAGCGAACGCGAGGACGACGCCTGCGTCCTGGTGGCGAGGGTCGGGGGCTGAGCACCGACGACGGTCCGACGGGTACCGCTTCTCAGGGCCGCGCCGGACGGCGCGGCCTTTCTCGTCTCCGTACGGATGCCGACGGCGGTGCCGGTGCCCGCACCGGCAGGGGGTTCCCGCGCAAGGCCTAGACGGTGCGCTGCGTCGGGCTGTTCGGCAGGGCCATCTTGATCTCCGCGCGCAGGTCCTCGATGCGCGCGTACCCGGCGTACTGGCCGGTGAGCCGGTACATCTCCCGCAGCCGGTCCCAAGTCCGGTGCGAGGAGGTCTCGTTCATCGAGACCAGCGCGAGCCGGGCGTAGCGGTCGGCCTGCTCGGGGTCGTCGGCGATGAAGCAGGCCGAGGCCATGGAGATGTAGTCGAAGATCTGCGAGCGCTGGTGGCCGCCGGACCGCAGCCGCAGCGCCTCCCGGGCGTGCCGCTGGGCGATCGGCGCGACCGAGGGGTCGTGTTCGGCGAGGGTGCGGAACGCCAGGGCCTGCATGCCGTGCAGGTCCGCCTCGTCGAAGTTCTGCATCCACGACGGCGGGGGCACGTCGCCCTTGTCCGACACGAACAGTTCCTCCGCCTCGCCGAGGGTGCGGCGCATGGCCTGGCCCTTGCCCATGGAGGCCTGGGCCCAGGCCTCGATGGTGTGCAGCATGGCGCGGGTACGGGGCAGGGTCTGCTCGCCAGAGCCCGACTGCGCCAGCTTCATGAGGTCGAGGGCCTCGTGCGGCTTGCCCAGGTGGACCATCTGGCGCGCCGCGCGGGACAGCGCTTCGCCGGCCCGCGGCCGGTCCCCGCCCTCCCGGGCGGCGTGCGCGGCGATGACGAAGTACTTCTGCGCGGTGGGTTCGAGACCCACGTCGTGGGACATCCAGCCCGCCAGCACGGCGAGGTTGGCCGCCACGCCCCACAGCCGCCGCTGCAGGTGGTCGGGGTGGTGGTAGGCGAGCATGCCGCCGACCTCGTTGAGCTGGCCGACCACTGCTTTGCGCTGCAGTCCGCCCCCTCGGGAGGCGTCCCAGGCGCGGAAGACCTCCACCGAGCGCTCCAGGGCCTCGATCTCCTGGGAGCCGATGGGGGCGGCCTCGTAGCGGTCGTAGCCGGCCGGGTCGGCCTGGAAGGAGTCGCCGAAGGCCTGCGGGGCCTTGGCGGGGGCGGGATCGGTGTGCAGCCAGTCGTTCATGGCGTGGGTGAGGGCGGAGCCTGCGGTGAGCGCGATACCCGCGCCCATCAGACCGCGTCGGTTGAGCATGAGGTCCATTCCCGTGAATTCGGTGAGGACCGCGGCTGTGCGTTCGGGCGCCCACGGCATTCCTTCGGGGTTGTCCTTCGCCCCGTCCGGCTGCCGTTTGGAGGTGCGCCGCTGCCGTACGAACCCGAGGTCCTCGATGGTCACGACACGACCGAGCCGCTCGGTGAACAGGGCTGCCAGTACGGTGGGCACCGGTTCGCGCGGGGTCTCCCCCATGTCGATCCAGCGCCGTACCCGCGAGGTGTCGGTGGCCAGCTGGTGGTGGCCCATGGCCGCCGCCTGCCGGTTGACCATCCTCGCCAGCTCACCCTTCGACCAGCCGGCCAGGCCGAACAAGTCGTTCAAGCGGGTGTTTGGTCCTTTGCTCACGTCAAGCCCCCAGGTTCTCGGCTGATTTGACAGTAGCCCGCCGTCAGATGCCCAGCGACTATTCGCCAGGCTTCGCCAGGGCACGCAAGATGGTCCGCCACCCACGGCCGGGTGTCAGGTAGGAATGCGCCTCCCCGACCCGGTCTCCGGGCGGAACTCCCCAGGGTGAAGTACGGGACCGGCGGGGCGGCGTACGCAACTCGTCGGCGCACGAAGGGATCCGTAAACGCCATGTATGCAGCAACGTCCTCCGTGTCCGCCCCGGTCCGGCCGCACCGCACGCTCCAGGCGGGCGGCGGCCCCTACCTCGACCCCGGCCGCCAGGCGGCCCCGGCGCAGGGCGCCGTACGGGCGCGGCGGATGCCGGGGGCCGGATCGCAGCCGCTCAGCGGAAGAATCGACCTCTCGGGGCCGCAGGGTGCGCAGCTGCGCACCGCGCTCGCCTCGGTGCAGCGCATCTGTCCGGAGTTCGCTCCGGTTCAGGTGCTGCGGCGCAGCGGCCGGTCGGTCCTCCTGGTCGGGACGACAGGCCGGATGACCGCCGTCGCCAAGGTTTTACTGGACCACTCGCCGGAATGGCGCGAGCGGTACCGGCACGAAATAGCGGCGTACCGGGCGTTCGTCCGGCACCGCCCGCCGGTCCGGGTGCCGCGGCTGATCGCCGCGGACCCCGAGAACTGCACGCTGGTGGTCGAACGGATGGCGGGCCGGGTCGCAGCATTGCAGCGGCACCCCGTGGAGGCCCCGCCGCGGGCCGACGTACGGGCCGCCCTGGGCGCGGTGTGCCGGGTGAACCAGTGGCGTCCGCCGACCGACCTGTTCGGGGACCCGCTGAACTACGCGCAGCGGGTGGCGCGGTACCACGAGCTGGGACTGCTCACCGACCGGGACCTGGGTGATCTGCAGAAGCTGCTGTGCGGGCTGAAACTGGCCGGTGTGCAGCGGCAGTTCAACCACGGTGACGCGCTCCTGTCGAACCTGCTGCTGTCCCCGGCCGGGCCGGTGCTGCTCGACTGGGAGCACGCGGGCTGGTACCTGCCCGGGTACGACCTGGCAACGCTGTGGACGGTGCTGGGCGACGCCCCGGCGGCCCGCAGTCAGATCAGCCGGCTCGCCCAGTCGGCCGGTCCGGCCTCGCGGGACGCCTTCCTGGTCAACCTGATGCTGGTGCTGACCAGGGAGATCCGGATGTGCGAGACGGCGGTCCAGCGCTCCATGCTGGCGACCGCCCCGACCCAGCCCCTGGCGGCGGGCGCCCTGTCCTCCGGCGAGGAGCAGCGGCTGCTGCTGCGCCGTCTGCACGACGACTGCGGCATGGCCCGCAGGGCGGTACGCGCGGCGGTCGGGACCCGCTGATCCCGGCGGCCCGCACCCCGTACGAAAATCCCGTGGTGTACGCACTCGATGTGCGTACCACGGGATTTCGTGCGTCCGGGGACGTCTCCGCCCGTCTCGCCACCCCTGCGCATGCCTTGACATCACATGATCCCCCGAACACCTTTTCTGACTCGGCATCAGACATGCTGGAGCCGCCGTCCCCGCCCTCCCCACTCCGCTGGAGCCCGCCCATGTCGGCAAACGCTGGTCCCGTACGCCCCGGTCCCGTACGTCCTGATCCCGCGAGCCCCGGTTCCGTGCCGGCCGATCCCGCGAGCCCTGCGCTCCCCTCCCGCCGGACGGTCCTCGCCGGGGCCGGGGCGGGGGTGGTCGCCGCCACGGTGCTGCCGTCGGCCGTAGCGCGGGCCGCGGACGGGGTTCCGCTCGGCGACTACGACGTCGTGGTGGTCGGGTCGGGGGCGTCCGGAATGACCGCCGCGCTCACCGCCGCCAAGCGGGGTCTGAGCGTGCTGGTGGTCGAGAAGGCCCCGACGTTCGGCGGTTCGGCGGCGCGCTCGGGGGCCGGGATCTGGCTGCCGAACAACTCGGTGATCCTGGCCGCGGGGGTGCCGGACACCCCTCAGAAGGCGGCGGCGTACCTGGCGGCGGTCGTCGGCGACGGCTCGTCGGCGGACCGGCAGGCTGCGTTCCTCGCCAACGGTCCGCGGATGCTGGACTTCGTGATGGCCAACAGCCCGCTGCGCTTCCGGTACATGGACGGGTACAGCGACTACTACCCGAACCTCCCGGGCGGGCTGCCGAACGGCCGGTCCATCGAGCCCGACCAGATCGACGGCCACATCCTGGGCGGTGAACTGGCCCGGCTGAACCCGGCCTACATGCCGGTCCCGCCCGGGATGGTGGTGTTCAGCCAGGACTACAAGTGGCTGAACCTGGCGGCCGTGAACGCCAAGGGCCTGGCGGTGTCCACGGAGTGCCTGGCGCGCGGCGCCAAGGCCGCGCTGTGCGGGCAGGAGCCGCTCACGATGGGCCAGGCGCTGGCGGCCGGCCTGCGGGCCGGACTGATGCAGGCGGGGGTGCCGGTCTGGCTGAACAGCCCGCTGGTCGACCTGGTCCAGGAGGCGGGCGCGGTCACCGGTGTGGTGGTGGAGAAGGAGGGTGTACGGGGGGTCGTACGGGCCCGCAGGGGCGTGGTCGTCGGCTCGGGCGGATTCGAGCACAACGCGCAGATGCGGGCGCAGTACCAGCAGCAGCCGACCGGCACCCAGTGGTCGGTGGGCGCCAAGGAGAACACGGGCGACGGGATCCGGGCCGGGCAGCGGGCGGGGGCGGCGCTGGCGCTGATGGAGGACGCGTGGTGGGGTCCCTCGATCCCGCTGCCGGGCGAGCCGTACTTCTGCCTCGCCGAACGGACCCTGCCGGGCGGGCTGATGGTGAACGGTGCGGGCGCGCGGTTCGTCAACGAGGCGGCGCCGTACAGCGATGTGGTGCACGTGATGTACGAGAAGGACCGGGGCTCGGCCGGTTCGCACATCCCGGCGTGGCTGATCGTGGATCAGAACTACCGCAACAAGTACCTGTTCAAGGACGTCCTGCCGACGATCGTCTTCCCGGACTCGTGGTACCAGGCGGGCGCGGCGAAGAAGGCGTGGACCTGGGACGCGCTGGCCGGCCAGATCGGGGTCCCGGCGGGAGCGCTCCGGGCGACCCTCAACCGGTTCAACGCGCAGGCGTGGAACGGGACCGACCCCGATTTCCACCGGGGCGACACGGCGTACGACCACTACTACACGGACCCGGGGGTGCAGCCGAACTCGTGCCTGGCCCCGATCTGGTCGCCGCCGTTCCACGCCTTCAAGATCGTGCCGGGTGACCTGGGCACGAAGGGCGGCATCGTCACGGACGCGCGGGCGCGTGCGCTGCGGCCGGACGGCTCGGTGATCCGGGGCCTGTGGGCGGCGGGCAACGCGAGTGCGGCGGTGATGGGGCACAGCTACGCGGGGGCCGGGTCGACGATCGGCCCCGCGATGACGTTCGGCTACGTGGCGGCGAACGACATCGCGGACGCGTAGGTGCCGGTGACCGCTATCCCTGCTGGAAGAGCTCGGCGGGGAGCGGCTTCAGGAGGGCGTACAGGTCGTCGGTGATGGGCCGGTCCCAGCTCGCGATGGTGACCAGCACGTTGTCGCTGCGGTCGAACTGCACGCAGCTGATCCGGCCCTCGGAGAGCTTGATCTTCCGGACGATGAGGAGGTTGTCGCCCTGCATGACGGGGCAGTCCTCGGTGCCGGTGACCTCGACGTCCTCTTCGTTCTCGAGGGCGTCGAGGAGCTGGGCCACCTCGAAGGGGACCTGGCCCTCGGTGAGCTCCCGAGCCGGGGAGCCCTCGGGGAGGTTGCCGATGATCATTGCGGGGCCGCGTCCGCCGAACAGGTCGTAGCGGAGAAAGACGCCCTGGCAGCTGCCGTCGGGCGCGGGCAGCAGCCCGGCCCCGAGATTGCCCGGCCAGTCCCCCGGGTCCATGGCCAGGACGTCGAAGTCCGGGCCGGCGGGTGTGGCGGCGCGGTTGCGGCGGAGGAAGGACATGCCGCCATGGTACGTGCCCGCCCCCGTTTTCCGGCCCCGGGCCCCGCCCATCCCCCGGTGAGCCCGCCTCCGGACCGTTCCCCGCCGCGGGGCGCAGCGGTCAGACCGGGGGGACCAGGGTGAAGTAGTGCGGCAGCAGGTCCGCGTTGCCGGTGACCGTCAGGGCGGTGGGCGGGATCCGCCGCCAGAGGAACAGCATCAGGTCCGACGCCGTCCCGGCCGCCTCGACGTCCACCGGGTCCGTGACCCCGTACTCCACCAGGACCCGCTCCCCCGAGAACGTGACCGTCCAGGACTCCGGCCCGTCCGTCCGCCGGAAGCGGTACCGCTCCCCCGATCCGGCCGGCGCGCCGGCCATGGCCCGCCGGAACGGGGCCATCGCCTCGAAGGTCTGCGGGACGGCGTCCACCGCGATCTCCGCGTCGATCGGCCCCGGCGCCCCGGTGGCGGACTCCGCGTCCCACCGGTGCACCGCCAGTTCGATGGTCTGCATCCGCAGCCAGAAGCCGGTGGTGTGCCCCGCCGGATCCTCGGTGTCGACCGACCACGTCCACACCGGCACGTCCGGCCCCAGCTCCCGGAACAGGCCCTCCAGCTGCCGCGCGCCCTGGGCGAACCACTCCGTCAGCGCCTCCGGAACCGGCCCGCGGTTCGGCTCGCTCTCCGGCTTCGGCCAGGCCGCCCGTACCGCCGGGTCCTCCGGGATCGCGAAGATCGTCAGATCGGTGTGGTCCGGGGCCTCTGCGAGGCGGTCGCGCAGGATGCGGCCCACGAACCGGTGCACCCCGCCCAGGTGCCCGACGAGGTCCGCGGCCGACCAGCCGGGGCAGGACGGCACCAGCGGGACCGGTCCGTCGCCGGCTTCGGCGATCGCGCGCCGGATCGCCTTCTCGAAGGCCAGCGTCTCGTCGTGGAAGTGGGAGAGCCTCTGGCTGTGGTCGATGACGTCCATGACGTCACCCTGCCCGCGCCGCCCCGCTCCGTATCACCTTGCGCTCCGGGCGAACGCCTCCAGCGCCTCCGCGAGCCCGGACCGGTCCGTGCCCAGCTTCCGGTAGACCGGGGACAGGTCCCGGCCCCGCGCCGCCGGGTCGTCCCGTACGGCCAGTTCCGCCACCCGGAATTCCTCGTCGGTCAGCCCGTCCTCCCGCGCCGTGGCGCCCGTCGCCGCAGTGCCCGTCGCCGCACCACCCTGCGCCGCCCCGCCCAGGCGTGCCACCAGCCCGTCCGCCCCGCACTCCCGTGCCGTCGCCAGCGCCCGCGCCAGCAGCTCCGCGTCCTCGAGTTCCGTGCCCAGCGCAGCCAGCGCGCACGCCAGCTCGTACCCGGCCGGCGAGGCCGACAGCAACTCCACCGCCTCCGTCAGCAGCCCCGCCCGCTCCCCCGGGGCCGCAACCTCCGCCGCCACCCGCAGGGCCTGCCCCACGCCGGACGGGGCCCCGAAGGCGCGGGCCCGCCGTACCGCATCGGCGGCCAGGGCGCGCGCCCCGGCCGGGTCCTGCGACGCCACCGCCCGGGCCAGGTGCAGCCGCCACGGGCACCAGGACGGGTTCTGGATCCCGCGCGGGCTCAGCCTGCGGTCCACGGCCTCGAGTTCGGCCACCGCCGCCTTCGTCCGGCCGCGGGCGAGCAGCAGTTCGGCGTACACGGTCTGCGGGTCGGGGAAGACCACGGCTGCCGGGACGGACTCGCCGAACGCGTGCTCCCGCGCCAGCTCCCAGGCCTCGTCCACCCGGCCCCGCGCGAGCAGGGTCGTGGCGAGGATCGCGATGCTGTACCAGTGCACGGGCGTACCGCGCCCCACGCGCTCGGCGAGCTGCAGTCCGGCCCGGGCCAGTTCCTCGGCCTCCGCGAGGCGCCCTCGCCGGTAGCGGATGTACGCGCGCAGGCTGTACGCGAAGGACAGGTGGGCCCCGCGCCAGCCCTGCCGTTCGAACTCGGCGGTGCCGGCCTCGAACAGCTCCTCCGCCCGGCCGGGCCGGTCGGCGTACATGTGGACCATGGCGGCGAGCACCGGTACCTCGAAGCCGCGGTCCTCGTAGGCCCAGCTGAACTCCGTGCCCAGGGCCCGTACGGCGTGGTGCAGGACCACGTCCACCGGTTCGCCGCGCAGGCAGGCGTCCCAGGCGCGCAGCCCGATGATGTACCGCTCGGTGAGGTCGCGGCCGGTCAGCCGGTCGGCGAGCCGGGCCAGCCGGCGCGAGCGCGCCGGGGAATCGGGCTCGACGGCGTCGAAGGCGTCCCACATGAACTGCTCGGACTGCAGGCGCAGCCGGGTCCGGGCGTCCGGGGCGTACGGGATCTCCCGGGCGAGCGAGTCCGAGGCCTCGGCGAGGCGGTCGCTGTGGGCGAGGACCTGGGCGAGCCGGATGACGATGCCCTGGCGCAGCGCGGGGTCGTCGAAGGGTTCGGCGAGCGCCGCGCGCAGGTGGTTCACGGTGTTCGCGGGTTCGGTGAGCAGGGAGGCGCAGCCGAGCTCGTACAGCACGGCCGCGCGCTCGTCGAAGTCCGGGGGCTCGCGCAGGGCGCGGGCGAGCTGGCGGCGGGGCGGCGTCGGGGGCGCCGGCCCGCAGGTTCTCGGCGGCGGCCTCGCGCAGGGTCCGCACCACCCAGGGGTCGTTCTCGGGGTGGGTCTCCAGCAGGTGGCGGGCGGCGTTGGAGGCGCCGAGCCCGGCGTCGACGACGGCCACGGCGGCCTGTCCGTGGAGGGCGACGCGCAGTGCGTCGGGGATGGCCCGGTAGAGGGCGGTGGCGATCAGCGGGTGGACGAACTCCAGCCCGGCGTCGGGCTCTTCGCCGGGTGCGGACAGGATGCGGGCCTCCCGCAGCCGCCCGGTGGCGTCCGCGGCCTCCTCGGAGCCGAGGCCGGCGACCCGGGCGGCGAGCTCCTGCGGGATGGCGGTGCCCAGGACGGCGCAGGCCCAGGCGAAGCGGACGGTGGAGGGGCCGAGGCGTTCGAGGCGGGCGACGAGGCCGCTGCCGCGCTGGGCGGCGGCGAGGTCGCGCAGCAGCGGGGCGCTGGCCGAGGTGGGGGCGAGGCCCTTGTCGCGGACCTTGGCGGTGAGCTCGACGGCTTCGAAGGGGTTGCCGGTGGTGACGGCCCAGGCCTCGCGGCAGAAGGCATCGTCGGCGTGGTCGCCGACGGCCTCGCGGACCAGGGTGGAGACGGCGGCCTCGGTGAGCGGGGCGAGGGCCAGCGGGCGGTGTCCGGCGCGACCGGGCAGTGTACGGAACGCCTCGGCGTGCGCGGGCAGTTCCTCGGGGCGGTACGCGACGACGAGGAGCAGCGGGAGGTGTTCGGCGCGCGGGGCGAAGGCGGCGAGCCAGGAGAGGGATTCGGGGTCGGCCCAGTGGGCGTCGTCGAGGACGAGGGCGACGGGGGCGCGCTGCACGGTGAGGTGGGTGAGGACCCAGTCGAGGCCGTCGCGCAGGCCCTGGGGGTCGGGCGGGGCGCCTTGTTCGGGGGCGCACAGGCCGAGCGCGGGGCCGACGATGGAGTACCAGCTGCCGAGGGCGGCGCGCAGTTCCGCCTCGGAGCGGTCGGCCAGCTGGGGCTGGATGAGCTGGCGGGCGACGTGGAAGGGCTGGCTCTGTTCCTGTTCGCCGCCTCGGGCGGCCAGCAGGGTGCAGTTGCGGGCGAGGGCGCGGCGGCGCACCTCGGCGAGGAGGGTGGTCTTGCCGAAGCCGGCGGGGCCGGAGAAGGCGAGCAGCGTGCCGCCCGCGGCGGGGCCGGCGCCGGCATCCGTGCGGCCGTCGCCGCCGGAGCCGGTGAGCTGCTCCAGGGCTTCGTCCACGGTGGCGAGTTCCGCCTCGCGTTCGAACATCCTTCGCCGTCTGCGGGTCCGGCGTTCCGTCATGGCTGGTACCCCCCGGGCCTGTTCGGGGCATCAGCGTACGCCCGCGCACGTGTGGGGGAAGGCCCTCTGCCGGGAAAGATCGGAATCTTTGGTATCGGGCCGTTGCAGGCCTCTACGGGTGCCCCTCTTGCGCCGAACGGGTTGCCAGTTGCTCCAGTACCGCCACTGCTTCGGCCGGCCGTTCGGCGGGGACGAAGAGGTGGTCGTGGTGGTACCCGGCGATCACGTTGCAGCTGAGTCCGTGCGCGGCGAGCTCCGCGGCGAAGGCGCCGGTGAGGCCGACGGCGTCGAGGGCGGAGTGGATGCGCAGGGTGATCCACCCGGCGGTGTGGTCGTAGGCGAGCCCGGCGGCGTCGGCGTCCTCCTGGCGCAGGACCACGGTGAGCCCCTCGGCTTCCAGGACGGTGGCGACGGGGGCGGCCGCGGAGGGCGGCGCCGTGACCCCGGGGACGGTGCAGAAGACGTACCGCCCTTCGTGCAGCTCGGGGCGCATGCCGCTCAGCAGTTTCCTCAGGTCGCTCTCGCCGCTCACGGGGCCACCCTACTTATCATCCCGTTATGACCGATTCCGCGTCGGCAGCGTCGGCGCCTGCGGAGGGCGAACGGCACGCCTCCTGGCTGGAGCTGTTCTTCGACCTGACGGCGGTGGCGGGCGTCGCCCAGCTGGCACACCTGCTGGCCGGCAGCCCCGGCAGCGGCGACGTGGCGCTGTACGCGGTGATGTTCCTGGCCTTCTGGACGGGCTGGATGCTGTTCACCGTGTACGGGAACGTCAGCGGCGAGGAGGCCCGCACGTGGACGGTCCTGGCGGGGATGTTCGGCATGGCGGTGATGGCGGCCTCGGTGCACGGCGTACGGGAGGACCGGGCGGGGGCGTTCGCGCTGGCCTACATCCTGGTGCGGTCGCTGGCGGGCAAGGCGTGGGAGCGGCGCGGGGAGTACGTGCCGGAGCTGCCGATCACACAGCTGGGGCTGGGGCTGACCCCGTGGATCGTGTCGATGTGGTTCGACGGGCCGGCCCGGTACGCGCTGTGGGCGCTGGGGCTGGCCATCGACCTGGCGGTGATGTTCTCGGTGTCCGGCACGAGGCTGGCCGCCCGGGTGGACGCGCAGTACGCGCAGCAGGCGGCGCGCAGACGGCGGGCCGCGCCCAAGCCGGTGGCGGCGCTGATGGACGCGCCGCATCTCGGTGAGCGGCTGGGCCTGTTCCAGCTGATCGTGCTGGGCGAGGCGGTCGCCCAGGTGGTGGCCGCCGCCTCGCAGGTGGAGTGGGACGCGGCGCTGTACGGGGTCGGCATCGGCGCGTTCCTGCTGCTGCTCCTGCTGTGGTCGCTGTCGCTGCGCCACGGGGCGGACGGGGTGCCGCTGCTGGCGTGGGACGTCCTTCCGGTACGGCTGGTCCTGCCGCTGCACTGCTTCGTCGCGGGCTCGGTGGCGGCGCTGGCGGCGGCGCTGGGCAACGCTGTGGAGTACACGGACCGTCCGGTTCCGGAGGCGGTGCGGTGGCTGCTGTGCGGGAGCCTCGCGGTGTACCTGGCGATCGCGGGGGTGGCGGCGGCCGGCTCGGGCCGCGGGCTGCGGCGGGCCCTGCTGCTGGTGGGCCCGTCGCTGGCCGTCGTACTGGTGGCGGGGGCGGTGGCCCGGGGGGCCGCGGCCGTGCAACTCGTGTGGCTGCTGGTGCTGGCGGCGGCGTGGCCCCGGGTGATGCTGGAACGCCTCCCGCCGAAGCCGGCACCGGCCGGACCGACGGCCCCGTAGCCCCCGCGGCACCGCCCGGGTCAGGTGTACTCGTAGATCCGGCGGTGCCACCAGGCGTACGGGATGCCACGCCACTGGGCCCAGTCATCGACGTACTCGATCCAGTCGGCCCAGTGGCCGGGTGGCGGATCCGGGTCCGGGAGGGTGCGGCGCCGGAACTCCGCGTCCAGGGCGCGCAGTACGCGGCCCAGCGCCGTGCGGGCCTGCGGCGGCAGCCTCCGGTAGACGTCGCCCAGCCTGTCCCGGACCTGGGCCACGTCGTCCAGCGCGCAGCACGGGCAGGCCGGTACCAGCGAGGCGACCAGCCGCAACCGGCCGCCGGGCCGGTTCAGGAAGCCGCGGTACCGGCGCAAGAGGTACGCGAGATCGGTATCGCTCGTGCTCTGCTCGTACAGGGCCCATTGAACGCCGGCACTCGCGGCCGGTGACAACCGGTCCATGGGGGGCAGTTCCCGCGCCCAGGCGGGCGGGCGGCGCCCTTCGAACGGTCCCTGCAGGGCGCGCAGCGCGCCGGGCCGTCTACGCGGCATCGCCCTTTCGGCGGTTGATCGTCATACCGGCCACCCTCGCACGTCCGGGCGGCCGCGTCAGGCGGATTTCCGCGGCGGCGCCACCGGCGCGGGCGGGTCCGCGTCCGGTGGTGCGCCGCGTCCGGCCGTGCCGGCTACGTCAGGTCGAACTCCCCGCCCCGCGCGTTCATGACGAACTTGCGCCACTCGTCCGGCGCGAAGATCAGCGAGGGGCTCTCGGGGCGGTCGCCGTTGCGCATCGCGATGAACCCCTCGACGAAGGCGATCTGGACGTCGCCCGCTCCCCGGCTGCTCGACTGCCAGTCCGCCTCGCTGAGGTCGAGGTCCGGCTTGCCCCAGCCGGCCAGAGGCTGCGAAATCATGCTTTCGGCCACGTGCGTGCTCCTCCCGGTACGTCGTCCGGGGGCCAGCGTAACCATCGCAGCGGGTGCCGCACAGGCCACGGTGAGTCACCCGTGGCCGGTCCGGCACCAGCCGCGCACCCGCCCGGAGGAGCAATTGCGTTCAGGAAGTCGGGGCCTGCGCCCCCACCAGCCACATCGCGAAGAACTGCGCCCCGCCGCCGTACGCGTGGCCCAGGGCCCGGCGGGCGCCCGGCACCTGGTGTGCACCGGCCTGGCCGCGGACCTGGAGGGCCGCTTCCGCGAAGCGGATCATGCCGGAAGCGCCGATCGGGTTGGTGGACAGCACCCCGCCGGAGGGGTTGACCGGGAGGTCGCCGTCGAGTTCGGTGACCCCGGCCTCGGTGAGCTTCCAGCCCTCGCCCTCCTCGGCGAAGCCGAGGTTCTCCAGCCACATCGGCTCGTACCAGGAGAACGGCACGTACATCTCCACCGCGTCGATCTCCCGGCGCGGATCGGTGATCCCGGCCTGCCGGTAGACGTCGGCCGCGCAGTCCTTGCCCGCCTGCGGGGAGACGAAGTCCTTGCCCGCGAAGAGCGTCGGCTCGCTGCGCATCGCCCCGCCGTGCACCCAGGCCGGCGGCTTCGGCGAACGGGCCGCGCCCGCCCGGTCGGTGAGGATCATCGCGCAGGCCCCGTCCGAGGAGGGGCAGGTCTCGGAGTACCGGATCGGGTCCCAGAGCATCGGCGAGGCCTGGACCCTCTCCAGGGTGATGTCGTGCTCGTGCAGGTGCGCGTACGGGTTCTTCAGCGCGTTGCGGCGGTCCTTGTAAGCGACCAGCGAGCCGACCGAGTCGGGCGCGCCCGTACGCCGCATGTACGCGCGCACGTGCGGCGCGAAGAACCCGCCGGCGCCCGCCAGCAGCGGCTGCTGGAACGGCACGGGCAGCGACAGGCCCCACATGGCGTTGGACTCGGACTGCTTCTCGAACGCGAGGGTCAGAACGGTCCGGTGGACCCGCGCCGCGACCAGGTTGGAGGCGACGAGCGCGGTGGACCCGCCGACCGAACCGGCGGTGTGGACGCGGAGCATGGGCTTGCCGACCGCGCCGAGGGCGTCCGCCAGGTACAGCTCCGGCATCATCACGCCCTCGAAGAAGTCGGGGGCCTTGCCGATGACGACCGCGTCGACGTCCGCCCAGGTCAGCTCCGCGTCGGCGAGTGCGCGCGCCGCGGCCTCGCGGACGAGCCCCGCGATGGAGACGTCGTGGCGGGCGGCGACGTGCTTGGTCTGGCCGATGCCGACGACGGCGACCGGCTCCTTTCCCGTACTCGTCATGCGGGTTCCCCTTCCAGGACGGCGACCAGGTTCTGCTGGAGGCAGGGGCCGGAGGTGGCGTGCGCGACGGCCCGGTCGGACGCGCCTTGGTGGATCCGGGCGGCGGCCTCGCCGATCCGGATCAGGCCGGCGGCCATGACCGGGTTGGCGGCGAGCGCCCCGCCGGACGGGTTGACGACGACGTCCTCGCCGAGTCCCAGCGCCTTGCGGAGGACCACCTCCTGGGAGGAGAACGGCGCGTGCAGTTCGGCCGTGTCCACCGGGCGCTCGAAGACCCCGGCGTGCTCGGCGGCGATCCGCGTCGACGGGGAGTCGGTGAGGTCGCGCAGGCCCAGGCCGTGGGCCTCGATCCGGTGGTCGATGCCGGTGATCCAGGCGGGCCGCTCGCACAGCCGCCGCGCGGTGTCGCCCGCGGCGAGGACGACGGCGGCCGCGCCGTCGCCGATGGGCGGGCAGTCGCCCGTGCGCAGCGGCCGGACCTGGTAGTCGCCCTGCGGGACGGTGCCGCGGAGCTGGGCGTGCGGGTTGTCGGCCGCCGAGGCCCTGCTGCGGGCGCCGACGGCGGCGAGGGCGCCCTCGTCGGTCTCGCCCCCATCGATCAGCGCCTGGGCCTGGAGGGCGGCCAGGGCCACCGAGTCGGGCCAGAGCGGAGCCAGGTAGTACGGGTCGAGCTGCCGGGTCAGGACGTCCCGTACGGAGCCCGGCGAGGACTTCCCGTACGAGTAGACGAGCGCGGTGTCGGCCTCGCCGGTCTGGATCTTGACCCAGGCCTCGTAGAGGGCCCAGGCGCCGTCCATCTCGACGTGCGACTCGGAGATCGGCGGCCAGGCGCCGACCCCGTCGAGGGTCATCGTGAAGGAGAAGGCGCGGCCCGCGAGGTAGTCGCTGGATCCGGAGCAGGTGAAGCCGATCTCGCCGGCCCTCAGACCGGTCCGGGCCAGCACCTGGTGCAGGACCGGCATGACCATCTCGACTTCGCTGAGTTCGTCGGAGCTGCGCCGGTGGTCGCTCTGCGCGAAGGCGACGACGGCGACGTCGCGTGCGTACCTGCTCGTCGCGGGCATCAGATGAGCTCCTTGTACGCGTCGTAGTCGGCGTCCGGCTCGCCGGTGGGGCGGTAGTGGTCGGGGTGGCGCCCGCCCTTGGTCCAGACGGGTTCCACGCGCAGCCCCATGCGGACCTGGTCGTACGGGATGCCGCCGATCCGGCCGTGCAGGGCGAGGTCGGCGCCGTCGAGGGCGATGTGGGCGTAGACGTAGGGGACTTCGATGTCCAGGTTCTTCGCCTTGATGTTGACGATGCAGTACGTGGTCACGGTCCCGGCCGGGCCGACCTCGACCTGGTCGGTGGTGGCGACCCCGCAGGTGGGGCAGGCGCCGCGCGGCGGCACGTACACCTTGTGGCAGGAGGGGCAGCGCTCGCCGACGGTCCGCTGCTCGGCGAGGGCGTTGATGTACGCGGTCTGGGAGCGGCCCGGGCTGTAGGTGTAGTCGAGGCGGGCCTCGGCGACGATGCCGGTGACGGCGTCGGCGAACTGCCCGTCGTACGGGGTCGCCTGCGCGGCTTCCGGGTCGTCGTGGGGCTCGAAGCACGCGATGTCGGTGATGGCCCCGGTGCGCTCCTCGGCCCAGCGGATCCGGACCCGCATGCCGGTGCGGACGGCTTCGGGCCCGGCGGCGTCGAGCGCGTGCAGGATCGCGGTGTCCGCGCCGTCGAGGCGGACCAGGACCCAGGCGAAGGGGGTCGCCAGGGGCTGGTTCGGGCGCGGGGCGCCGTTCCAGGCCCAGGTGGTGACCGTGCCGGTGGCGCCGACCTCGACGAGCTCGCGGATCTCCTCGGCGGTGACGGGGTCGTACTCGACGGGCGGGACCATCACCGTGCCCGCGGTGGTCCTGACGCCGAGGACGACGCGCTCGCGCAGCCCGGTGAGGAAGGCGCTCTGGACGGGCCCGAGGGACCGGGTGAAGGGGAACTCGACGACGAGGGGCGCACGAAGCACTTCGGGAGGGGACGCGGCTGCTGTCATGAGCGGCACTCCGATGTTCGAAACGGTCAACAACACGTGCGGATCCGGGCAGAATCCAGACCCGCCGGACACCCCGGCCCCGCCGGTCGGACCCAGCCCCGCCGGCGTTCGAGGTGCGGGGATCCGGGGGACGGGCCCCCGTCGGCGGCGCCGCACCGGCACTCGACCCGCGAGGCCGGGCACGGCCCTGGCACGGCCAGGACCGGCTACTCCCGCCGGTACACCGCAGGCCGCTTCTCCGCGAACGCCCGCGCCCCCTCCTTGGCGTCCGCGGTGTCGAAGATCGGCCAGCCGCGCAGCAGCTCCGAGGCCAGGCCTTCGGTCTCCGTCAGTTCGGCGCTCTCGTAGACCGAGGCCTTCACTGCCTCGACGGCCAGCGGCCCGCACGCGTTGACCTGCTCCGCGATCTCCAGGGCCTTGGCCAGCGCGGTCCCCTCGGGGACGACCGACCCGATCAGCCCGATCCGCTCGGCCTCGGCGGCGGAGTACGGCCGGCCGGTCAGCAGCATCTCCAGCGCGTGCGTGCGCGCGATCTGCCGGGGCAGGCGTACCGTCGAGCCGCCGATCGGGAACAGGCCCCGCCTGACCTCGAACAGCCCGAAGGTGGCGCCCGCGCCCGCGACCCGGATGTCCGTGCCCTGCAGGATCTCGGTGCCGCCCGCCACGCAGTAGCCCTCCACCGCCGCGATCACCGGCTTGCGCGGCCGGTGGTGGCGGAGCATCGCCTTCCAGTGCAGGTCGGGGTCCGCCTTCAGGCGGTCCCGGTACTGGTCGCCCGCCATCCCCTTCCCGGCCAGGGCCTTGAGGTCCATGCCGGCACAGAAGTCCCCGCCAGCGCCCGTCAGGACCACCGAGCGGATCGTGTCGTCGGCGTCCGCCTCCAGCCAGCCGTCGTACAGCCCCACCAGCAGCGGCAGCGAGAGCGCGTTCTTCGCCTCGGGCCTGTTCATGGTGAGCACCAGCGTGGCGCCGTGGCGCTCCACGGTCAGGTGTTCGGTCCCACCCATTGCCGTCCTCCCGTCTCAAGACCTAGAACAGGTTGCAGGAGGGCCCGGTCCAGTTCAATAGTTTTCTGACACACAGTCAGATTTCTTGGGCCGCGCCCTTCCCACTTGGGCCGAGCGACGCTCTAATGACCGCCGCGGGCAGCACGGCCATGGGCCCGGCAACGGTCAGCCTCGGGGGTGAGGAGGAACGGTGGAGTACAACCTTGCCGACCTGTTCGAGTCGGTCGTCGACGTGGTCCCGGACCGAGAGGCCCTCGTGTACGTGGACCACCCCGGGACCGGCGCCGAGCGCCGCCTCACGTACGCGGAGCTGGACGCGGCGGCGAACCGCATCGCGCACCACCTGCTGGACAGCGGCTTGAGGGCCGGCGAGCACCTGGGCCTGCACCTCTACAACGGCATCGAGTACCTGCAGACCGTCCTGGCCTGCCTCAAGGCCCGCCTCGTACCGGTGAACGTCAACTACCGCTACGTGGAGGAGGAGCTGGTCTACCTCTACAACGACGCCGACCTCGCCGCGCTCGTCTTCGAGGGCGAGTTCACCGAGCGGGTGGCCGCCGCCCTCCCGCAGACGGCCAGGCTGCGCCACCTGATCCGCGTCGGGCCGGTCCCCGAAGGCGCTCCGGAGCTCCCCGTCGCGCCCGTCGCGTACGAGGACGCCGAGGCGGCCGGCTCGCCCGAGCGCGGGTTCGCGCCCCGCTCCCCCGACGACCTGTTCATCATCTACACGGGCGGCACCACCGGCATGCCCAAGGGCGTCATGTGGCGCGCGGAGGACCTGTTCTTCGCGGGGCTCTTCGGCGGCGATCCCTCGGGCGAGCCGGTGAAGCGGCCAGAGGAGCTGGCCGAGCGGGTCGCGTCGAAGGGAGCCGGGCTCACCTTCTTCCCCGCTCCCCCGCTCATGCACGGCACCTCGACGCTGACCTCGTTCATCGCCTTCAACTACGGCCAGCGGGTGGTCATCCACCGCAAGTACGCGCCGGAGGAGGTGCTCCGCACCATCGAGAAGGAGAAGGTGTCGAGCGTCTCGCTGGTGGGCGACGCGATGCTCCGGCCGCTCATCGATGCGCTGAAGGGCCCGCTCGAGGGGACCGACCTGTCCTCCCTGTTCAGCGTCTCCTCGTCCGGGGCGATCATGTCGGAGACGGTACGGGCCGAGTTCCAGCGACTGGTGCCGAACGTGCTGCTCCTGAACAACTTCGGGTCCTCGGAGTCCGGGTCCAACGGCAGGGCGGCCGACGACTCGGGCCCCGAGAAGGGCTTCCGCCTCGTCGTCAACGACCGTACGCAGGTGGTGGACCCGGTGACGCACGAGCCAGTGCCGGTGGGCGTACCGGGGCGGCTCGCCCAGCGCGGCCACGTCCCGCTCGGCTACTACAACGACGCGGCGAAGACCGCCGAGACCTTCTTCCAGAAGGGCTCCGAGCGGTGGGTGCTGCTCGGGGACATGGCGACGGTGGACGAGGAGGGCATCGTCACGGTCCTCGGGCGCGGCTCGCAGTGCATCAACACGGGCGGCGAGAAGGTCTACCCGGAGGAGGTCGAGCAGGCGCTGAAGTCCCACCCGGACGTGTACGACGCCCTGGTCGCCGGGGTGCCGGACGCGAAGTGGGGCAATCACGTGGCGGCGGTGGTCCAGGTCCGGACGGGCGCCCCGGAGCCGAGTCTGGAGGAGATCCAGAGCCACTGCCGGACCCGGCTCGCGGGATACAAGATCCCGCGCCAGCTGGTCGTCACACCGGCCATCCAGCGCTCGCCGAGCGGCAAGGCGGACTACCGCTGGGCGAAGTCGGTGGCGACGCAGGCGGATGCCGGGGCGGGCGCCCGCCAGGCGCACTGATCCGTCGGCCTGGCGCCGCTGCGGCAGGCTCCGCCCACGGGCATCGCAGGTCGCCCGCGCAGGTCCCGTCTACAGCTGGCTGCGCAGTTCTGCCGCCAGGGCGCGGGTCCAGGACGCGAGCTCGTCGCGGTCCGTGCCCTGGCCCAGGACATCGGCCTGCTCGTCGGAGAGCCGCACCGGGCCGGGGTGTTCCAGCAGGAGAGCCACCTCGGCCAGCAGCCCGACCAGGCGGCGGGCTCCGGCGGCGCCGAGCCGTACGGACACCGCGGGGTCGATGACGGACATCGTCACCGCCTCCCTTCACGCCTCCTTCGGCGGGGGCATCTCCTTCGACCGTACGCCGACGGCCGGGCGGCCGCCTGCCACCCGGCCCGCCGCCCGGCCCGGGGCTCCGTTCGGACCCGGGCTCAGCTCAGGCCCCTTCGGCCAGGAAGCGCTCCACCCGGGCCGCGAACCACTGCGGGTCGTCCAGCCACGGGAAGCGCGCGCCGCCCGCCCGGACGTCGACCGCGCCGTGCGGGAAGAGCCCGCGAGTTCGGCGGCGAGGGCGGCGGTGGGGTTGCTGTCCGGTTCCCCGGCCAGCACCAGCACCTCGCCCGCCACACGGCGCAGCCCGGCCCGGGTGGCGGGCGGGTCGAAGGCGCCGGGCCCGCGTAGGCGGCGCCGGCCGCCGCGTTCTTCTCCCGGTCGCCCGCCTCGACGTGAGCGCCCGCCTCCGCGTCCCAGCGCCCGCAGGCGAGCGGCATCGTCCGGCGCCAGTCCGCCGGGGTGGGGGTGGCGCCGACCGCCAGGACGCCGAGGATCCGCTCGTACCCGGTCGGGGTGCGCGGCCGCATACAGCTGGGCGAGGTTGCCGCCGGCCGAGTGGGCCAGCACGTCCATGCGTTCCAGACCGAGGTGGACCCGGAGCGCCTCGACGTCGGCGACCTGGTGGTCGACCCGGTACGGGGACTCGTCCGCCGGTATCGCCGAGCCGCCCGTGCCCCGCAGGCCGAGGAGGATCAGCCGGCGTCCGGGCAGACGAAACTTTGATGCCCCCCCCAGGTCGCCGAGATGGGCGGAGGCCCGCATGGCGCCGCCGGGAGGCAGGCGAGCGGCTCGCCCTCGCCCCGGACGTGGGAGGCGAGGCCGGTTCCGTCATGGGTGTTGAAGATCGACATGAGCCGACCCCCTCATGCGATCACTCGTTCGAGTCATTGCTTTAGTCGGCGGGCTGGGGCAATCTACCGAATGATCGGTCGGTAGGCTCGGCTCTCGATGAGGTGACGGCATGACGGCGTATGCGAGTGTCCACGACGACAGTGAGCGGCTCAGCGGCGACGAGCTCGCCGCGCTCCAGCTGAAGCGGCTGCGCACCACGCTGAGCCGTGCCTACGAGCAGGTGCCCCACTACCGGCAGGCCTTCGACAAGGCCGGCGTGCACCCCGACGACTGCCGCTCCCTCGCCGACCTCTCCCTCTTCCCCTTCACCACCAAGGCCGACCTGCGCGACCGGTACCCCTTCGGCATGTTCGCCGTGCCCCGCTCCGAGGTGCGCCGCATCCACGCCTCCAGCGGCACCACCGGCCGCCCCACCGTCGTCGGGTACACCGACGGGGACCTCTCCACCTGGGCGGAGGTCATGGCCCGGTCCATCCGGGCGGCGGGCGGCAGACCGGGCCAGATCGTGCACATCGCGTACGGGTACGGCCTGTTCACCGGCGGCCTCGGCGCGCACTACGGCGCGGAGCGGCTCGGCTGTACGGTCGTCCCGGCGTCCGGCGGGATGACCGACCGCCAGGTCCGGCTGATCCAGGACTTCCGGCCGGAGGTGATCATGGTGACGCCCTCGTACATGCTCACGCTGCTGGACGAGATGGAGCGCCAGGGCATCGACCCGCGCAGCACCTCGCTCCGTACGGGCATCTTCGGCGCGGAGCCGTGGACCGAGGAGATGCGCCGGGAGATCGAACAGCGGCTCGACATCGACGCAGTGGACATATACGGCCTGTCCGAGGTGATCGGCCCGGGCGTGGCGCAGGAGTGCGTGGCGACCAAGGACGGCCTGCACATCTGGGAGGACCACTTCTATCCGGAGGTCGTCGACCCGTTCACCGGTGCGGTGCTGCCGGAGGGCGAGTCCGGGGAGCTGGTGTTCACCTCGCTCACGAAGGAGGCCATGCCGGTCATCCGCTACCGGACCCGCGACCTGACCCGGCTGCTCCCCGGCACGGCCCGGCCGGCCTTCCGGCGGATGGAGAAGATCACGGGCCGCAGCGACGACATGATCATCCTGCGCGGGGTGAACCTCTACCCGACGCAGATCGAGGAGGTCCTGCTGCGCACGCCCGGCCTGGCCCCGCATTTCCAGCTGCGGCTGACCCGGGAGGGCCGGATGGACGCCCTGACCGTACGGGTGGAGGCGCGCCGGGAGGCGGATGCCGGCCGCCGGGAGTCCGCGGCCGCCGCCGTGGTCCGGGCGGTCAAGGAGGGCATCGGGGTCTCCGTACGCGTCGAGGTGGTCGACCCGGAGACCCTGGAGCGCTCGGTGGGCAAGATCAAGCGGCTGGTGGACCTCCGCGAGGCGCAGTAGGCAGCGCGGGAGGGCCGGGGCCGGAGGCCGGGCCGAGGCCGGTTCGCACGCGAAACCACCCCTTCGGGCCTACTTCGGGGGTGCCTCCGAGAGCCGGCGGGTCCGTCCGGGTAGTCCATGAGGCGTGACCTCGATCTTCCGACAGCTCCACGACCGGCTCCAGGCCTCCCCGGCCGGGCTGGCGTGGAGCCGGGGGCGGGAGATGGAGCTGATGCACCGGGCCATGGGTTTCGCCGCCCTCGGCTTCCTGACCCTGGTACCGCTGCTGGTGGTCGTCGCGGCCGCCGCCCCCGGCAGCGGCTCCGGCTTCGGCCGCTGGCTCGGCCAGGCCCTCGGGGTCACCGAGTCCTCGCGGGCCCGGGTCGAGATGCTGTTCGGCGCGGCCGACCTGGCGCTCGAGCGGACCACGGCCTTCGGGCTCGCCGCCCTGGCCGTCTTCGGCCTGACGTTCGGCTCGGCCGTGCAGACCGGGTACGAGAAGGTCTGGGACCTGCCCACCGCCCGCTGGCACACCATGTGGCGGCACGTCGTCTGGCTCGCCCTGCTGGTCTGCTACCTCGCGCTGCTGGTCGAGATCCCCGCGCCGTCGAACGACGCGCCGGGCACGATCCTCGGCACCACCGGCGACCTTCTCGGCACGATCCTCTTCTTCTGGGGCTCCCAGCGGCTGCTGCTCGGCGGCCGCGTCCGCTGGCGGGCCCTGCTCCCCGGCGCGGTGGCGACCAGCCTGGGCCTGCTCGGCCTGCGGGTCTTCTCCCAGCTGGTGTTCTCCCCGCTGATCGCGTCGAACGCCGTCACCTACGGCCCCTTCGGCACCCTGCTGGTCGTCCAGTCCTGGCTGGTCGGCGTCGGCTTCGTCGTGTACGGCGGCGCCCTCGTCGGCCGCCTGGCCCACGAACACCTCACCCTCCGCCGCCTCCAGGACACCGGGCTCCTGCCCGAATGACACGCCGGCCGGGTCTACCGACCCTGCCGGTCCTGCTGCCCGAACCGGTCCCGGAGTTCGCGCTTGAGGATCTTGCCGCTGGCGTTGCGCGGGAGGGCGTCCACGAAGAGGACCCGCTTCGGGGCCTTGAACCCGGCCAGCCTCTCCCGCGCGTACGCCAGCAGCTCCGCCTCCGTCACCTCGCCGCGCGGCACCACGACCGCCGTGACGGCTTCGATCCACCGCTCGTCGGGCAGGCCCACCACGGCCGCCTCGGCCACCCCCGGATGGGTGTACAGCGCGTCCTCGACCTGCCGGGAGGCCACCAGCACGCCGCCCGAGTTGATGACGTCCTTCACCCGGTCGACGACCGTGAAGTAGCCCTGCGCATCGCGCACCGCGAGGTCCCCGGAGCGGAACCAGCCGTCCCGGAAGGCCTTCTTCGTCGCCTCCGGGTCGTTCCAGTAGCCCAGGCAGAGCTGGGGCGACCGGTACACCACCTCTCCCGCCGTGCCGTCCGGCACGTCCGCGCCGTCCTCGTCGACGACCTTCGCCTCGACATGGCGGACCGGCCGGCCGCAGGAGTCCATCCGCCCCTCGTGCTCGTCCGGTCCGAGGACGGTGGCCAGCGGCCCGATCTCGCTCTGCCCGAAGCAGTTGTAGAAGCCGAGCCCGGGCAGCCGCGCCCGCAGCCGCTCCAGGACCGGCACCGGCATGATCGAGGCCCCGTAGTACGCCTTGCGCAGCGCGCCCAGCTCCCGCCGCTCGAAGTCCGGGTGGTTGGCGAGCCCGATCCACACCGTGGGCGGTGCGAACAGGCTGTCGGCACGCCCGGCCTCCACCAGGCCGAAGATCTCCTCGGCGACCGGCGCGTCCAGGATCGTGTTCTGCGCGCCCACGGCCAGGTACGGCAGCAGGAAGACGTGCATCTGCGCCGAGTGGTAGAGCGGCAGCGAGTGCACGGGCCGGTCCCCCTCGGCCAGGTCCAGCGCCTCGATCGCACTCTCGTACTCGTGGACCAGCGCCTTGTGCGTCATCATCGCGCCCTTGGGCAGCGCCGTGGTCCCCGAGGTGTAGAGCAGCTGCACCACCGCGTCCGGGTCGCGGTCCGCCGCGAAGGGCAGCGGACCTGCGAGCTCCGCCAGGAAGGAGCCGGGGGCGTCGCGCAGCGGCCGTACGGCATGGCCCCCGGGGATCCGCGCGGCCAGGTCCGGGTCGGTGAGGACCAGCGCGCTCGTGCAGTCGTCCAGGATGTGAGCGAGGTCCTCGCCGGTGAGGTTCTGGTTGACCGGGACGTGGGTGAGCCCGGCCCGCGCGCAGGCGAGGAAGGCGAGCAGGTAGGCGTCGGAGTTGTGGGCGAAGGTCGCGACCCGGTCTCCGGCGGCCAGCCCGTACCGCTCCCGCAGGACGGCGGCGCCCGTGGACACGGCCGCGTCGAGCTCCGCGTACGTCCAGGTGCGTTCCCGATAGCGGACGGCCGTCCGGTCGGGGACCCGAAGCGCGCTGTCGCGCACCAGCCCGTCGACCGTGTTCTGCCGCACCGGCTCCCCGGCCCGTCCCGCCTGCACCGACCCCGCTGCCGTCATGGCGTGATCCTCGTCTCCGCCGACGGCCACGGTCAAGCACCGGCACAACCGGGATACCGAACGGCATGTTGACAGATCGTCAGACCGCCTGCATGAGTGTGGGGCACGCAAGCACCGCCTGTTTCCACGGGCAACCACGCCCATCCGCAGGCTACTTGGGAGGCATGTTGCGCTTTCTTGATGGATACGGCCGCTCCCGCCCGCTGCTCCGGCGCGCCGCGCTCACCGGCGCCGCCCTGCTCGCCGTCACGGCTGCGGCGCCGCAGGCCTCGGCCGCGGCGGCCGCCGCGGACCGCGGGCCGTCCGGCGGCGGCCTGTCCGCCGTCATCCGTTACACCGAGAACGGCATACCGCACATCCTGGCCCAGGACTACGCGCACCTCGGCTTCGGCACAGGCTGGGCCCAGGCCGCCGACCAGGTCTGCGTGCTCGCCGACGGGTTCGTGACCGTGGCCGGCGAGCGCTCGCGCTGGTTCGGCGCCGACGCGGCGCCCGACGGCTCGCTCTCCTCCGCGGCCAGGAACCTTTCCAGCGACCTGTACTTCAAGGGGGTGCGGGAGTCCGGCACCGTCGAGAAGCTCCTCGCCACGCCCGCCCCGGCCGGCCCCACCGGGGACCTCAAGGAGCTGATGCGCGGCTGGGCCGCCGGGTACAACGCCTGGCTCGCCCAGAACAAGATCACCGATCCGGCCTGCAAGGGCGCCGCCTGGGTGCGCCCGGTCACCGTCCTCGACGTGGCCTCCCGCGGCTTCGCCGTCTCCGTGCTCGGCGGCCAGGGGCGCGCCGTCGACGACATCGCCGCGGCGCAGCCGCCGGGCCGGGCGGCCTCCCCGACGTCCCGTACGGGACCTGCGGCCGCGGTCAGGCCCGAGCCCGACCCGGCGGCGGCCGCCGAGGCCGCGCGGGCCTTCTTCGACACGGGCCGCTACGACATGGGCTCCAACGCGGTGGCCTTCAGCGGCTCCACCACCGCGAGCGGGGGCGGCCTGCTGCTCGGGAACCCGCACTACCCCTGGCAGGGCGGCCGCCGCTTCTGGCAGTCGCAGCAGACCATACCGGGCGAACTGAACGTCTCCGGCGGCTCCCTGCTGGGCACCGCCGTGGTCAACATCGGCTTCAACGAGAAGGTGGCCTGGAGCCACACCGTGGCCACCGGCACCCCCGTCAACCTGCACCAGCTCGCCCTGGACCCGGCCGACGCGACCACCTATCTGGTCGACGGCAAGCCCGAGAAGATGACGCAGCGGACGGTCAGCGTCCCGGTGGCGGGCGGCGATCCCGTCACCCGCACCCAGTGGTGGACCCGCTACGGGCCCGTGGTCACCGGTCTCGGCCCGGGCCTGCCGCTGCCTTGGACGGCCGGCACGGCGTACGCGCTGAACGACCCGAACGCCGCGAACCTGCGCGGCTCCGACACCGCCCTCGCCATGGGCAAGGCCCGCACGGTCGCCGGGATCCAGGACGCGCTGAAGCGCACGCAGGGCCTGCCGTGGGTCAACACGGTCGCCGCGGACTCGGCCGGCGGCACGCTGTTCACCCAGTCCCAGGTACTCCCCCGGATCACCGACGAGCTCGCAGCCCGCTGCTCCACACCGCTCGGCAGGGCCACCTACCCGGCGTCCGGGCTCGCGGTCCTCGACGGAGCGCGCGGCGACTGCGCGCTCGGCTCGGACCCGGACGCGGTGCAGCCCGGGGTGTTCGGCCCGGGGAAGGCGCCGGCGCTGCGCGACGCGCCGTATGCCGAGAACTCCAACGACAGCGCCTGGCTGGCCAATGCCGACCGGCCGCTGACGGGGTACGAGAGGGTCTGGGGCAATGCGGGCACCCCGCGTTCGCTGCGCACCCGCGGCGCCGTCGAGGACGTGGCGGCGATGGCCGCGAAGGGCCGGCTGACCGTGGCCGATCTGCAGAAGCAGCAGTTCGCGAACCGGGTGCCCGCCGGTGACCTGGCGGCGGCCGACGCGGCGAAGGCCTGCGCCGCCCTGCCCGGCGGAGCGGCCACCGCGAGCGACGGCCGGCCGGTGGACGTCTCGGCGGCCTGCGCGGTGCTCGCGGGCTGGGACCGGACGGCCGACACCGGCAGCCGCGGCGCACTGCTCTTCGACCGGTTCTGGCGCAGGCTCACGGCGGGCACGGCGGCCAAGGACCTGTGGCTGGTGCCGTTCTCGGCGGCCGATCCCGTCCGTACGCCCCGTACGCTCAACCGGGCGGCGCCCGGGATCGGCCGGGCCCTCGCGGACACGGTGGCCGAGCTGGCGGCGGCGGGCATCGCCCTCGACGCGCCGCTCGGCGCGCACCAGTTCGTGGTGCGCGGCGGGCAGAGGCTGCCGGTGCCGGGCGGCACCGAGGCTCTGGGCGTGTGGAACAAGATCGAGGCACCGTGGAAGGCGGCCGGCGGCGGGTACCCGGAGGTCGTGCACGGCTCCAGCCACATCCAGGCGGTCGGCTGGGACGGCGGCCGCTGCCCGGTGGCGCGCACGCTGCTGACGTACGGCCAGTCGTCCAACCCGGTCTCGCCGTACTACGCCGACCAGACCCGCCTGTTCTCCCAGGAGCGATGGGTGACCTCGAGGTTCTGCGAACGGGACATCCTCACCTCGCCGCAGCTTAAGGTGGTCTGGCCGCGCGAGCGCCGCTGACCACCGCCGGACTCGTCGGGCCGGATCGTCCCGGCCCCGACGTGCACTCACGGGCTGACGGCGAGGAACAGGTACGCGGCCAGCAGCACGATGTGCACGCCGCCCTGGAGCAGCGTGGCGCGGCCGGGTGCGATGGTGAGGGCGCTGACCACGATGGTCAGGGCGAGCAGCA
The DNA here is from genome assembly GCF_000717655.1 of Streptomyces katrae. GTDB lineage: Bacteria > Actinomycetota > Actinomycetes > Streptomycetales > Streptomycetaceae > Streptomyces > Streptomyces katrae_B. The sequence goes on along the minus strand of NZ_JNZY01000010.1, from coordinate 80,411 downwards.
CCATGTGGACCGGCCCGAGGCCCAGCAGCAGCGGGCCGGAGAGCCACACGGAAGCCAGGGCGATGGCCGGGATGGTCAGGCCGATGCTCGCGATGGCGGAGCCGTAGCCCAGGTTGAGGCTGGTCTGGACGCGGTCGCGGCGGGCCGCGCGGACGGCGGCGAGGGTCTCGGGGGCCAGCACCAGCAGGGCGATGATCACTCCGACGACGGCGTTGGGCAGGCCCGCGCTGGCGACGCCCGCTTCGATCGCGGGCGAGACGGCCTTGGCGTCGCCGACCACGGCGACGAGCGCGACCAGCAGCAGTCCGAGACTGACCAGCGCGGCGCGGGAGGTGGGCGGCTCGGCGTGCTCCCCGTCGCCGGCGCCGTCGCCGGAGCCGTCACCGCCACCGGAGCCGTCGGACTTCCTCGCCCCGGCCTCGGTGGCGACCGGCAGGAAGTAGTCCCGGTGGCGGACCGTCTGGACGGCGATGAACAGCCCGTACAGGGCGAGCGAGGCGACGGCGGCGAACGTCAGCTGGGCGGTGGAGAACTCCGGCCCCGGCTTGCTGGTGGTGAACGTCGGCAGGACCAGGCTGAGGACGGCCAGGGTCGCCACGGTGGCCAGTGCCGCGCCGGAACCCTCGGCGTTGAAGACGGCGACCCGGTTGCGCAGGGCGCCGACGAGCAGGGACAGGCCGACGATGCCGTTGCAAGTGATCATGACGGCGGCGAAGACGGTGTCCCGGGCGAGCGAGGCGGTCTTGTCGCCTCCGTCGGCCATCAGGGTGACGATGAGGGCCACTTCGATGACGGTGACGGCGACGGCCAGGACGAGCGAGCCGAAGGGTTCGCCCACCCGGAGGGCGACGACCTCGGCATGGTGGACGGCCGCCAGCACGGCGCCCGCGAGGCACAGGGCGACGAGGGCCACCGCGAATCCCGGCAGGTCCCGCCCCCAGCTGAACACCAGCGCGAGGAGCGAGACGAGCGGGACCACGACGGTCCAGTCGGTGAAAGGGGACTTGTGTGCTGCCGTACTCATGCCCTCAACCTGCCACGACCGGCACGTTCAGGGCGAATAGGACGGGCCGCGTCATTTCGGTTGCCGCGGGTGCGTGCGGCGGTCGCGGACCCCGTCCCCGGGGCCCGCGGCCGCTGCAACTCCGGGCGGTCTACCAGAAGATGACGGCGTAGCCGTCGCCGCCGTCGGCCCCCGGGGTGCCGTTCTGGCCCGTGACCACACCGCCGGCTCCGCCGGGGCCGCCGTTGCCGCCGATGACGGTCCCGTCCGGCGTGGCGACGATGCCGTCGACGGCGCCGCCGCCGATGTCGTCCTCGGCATCCAGGCCGGGCCGGGTCAGACCGCCGGTGCGGCAGCTGCTGCCGGTCCCTCCGGCGCCGGGCGTGCCGGGCGCGCCGTCGGTGGCCCCGCCGCCACCTCCGCCACCGCCGCCGCCACCGCCGGTGGCCGTGGCGATGACGTCGCCCTGCGTCGAGGTCAGGGTGGTGGCCGTACCCGAGGCGCCCGCCGTTCCTGAGCCGCCGGGTGCGCCCGCCGAGCCTGCCGGGCCTGCGTCGCCGTGGTCGCCCCCGTCGCCGAGCACCACCGTGTAGCTCTTCGACGACTTCACAGGAACGGTGCACCAGACGAAGCCGCCGCCACCGCCACCACCGCCGGCGCCGCCGGCACCGTCGTTCGGTGCGCTGCCGCCGCCACCGCCGCCCCCGCCGCCACCGCCGGCCCCCCAGGCCTGGATGAACACGGAGGTGACGCCCTTCGGCGGCACGAAGGTGCCGTCCGCGGTGAACTCCTGCAGCCCGTGCACGGCCTTCGCCGTCGGCTTCGACTCTTCGTCCCTGCGCTCCGAGCCGTTCTCGTGCCGGCCGTCGTCGCCCCGGCCGTTCTCGTGCCGGCCGTCGTCGCCCCGGCCGTTCTCGTGCCGGCCGTCGTCGCCCCGGCCGTTCTCGTGCCGGCCGTCGTCGCCCCCGGACGGGTCGTTGTGGTCCGGCGGCGGCTCCAGCTGGTTCGTGGTGGAGGCGATCGAACGGGCGGCGTGGTCGGCGTCCGCCTGGGCCAGCGGGGATGTGACGAGCAACTGGCCCGTGACGGCCGCCGCCGTGAGGGCGGCGACGGCCAGGGCCCGGCGCCGGGAGCGGCGGAAGGTGGTACTCGCGTTCATGACGTCCTTACCTCCCCCGGCCGCGTACGGCCGGGAGGAGTGGAGTGAGGTGGCAGTGGATTCGGACCTCCGTGGTCCGCCGCCGTCCATCTCACCGGCGTTCTCGCCCGCCCCTGAACAGGCCCGGCCGTCCGTTACTCCGGCCGGCCCGCAAGATTGAGCTGGTCAGGCGACCACGCTCACACCGCCCGGTCGCGGCCCTCCCAGTACGGATCGCGCAGCCTCCGCTTGTACAGCTTGCCGTTCGGGTCGCGCGGCATCGTCTCGATGAAGTCGACCGATTTGGGCCGCTTGAAGCCGGCCAGCTGCCGCTCGCAGTGGTGCAGGATCTCCGCGGCGAGGGCGTCGCCGGCCACGAAGCCCTCCGCCGGTTCGATGACCGCCTTCACCTCCTCGCCCCAGTCGGCGTGCGGGATCCCGAAGGCGGCGGCGTCGGCGACCGCCGGGTGGGTGAGCAGGGCCGACTCGATCTCGGCCGGATAGATGTTCACGCCGCCCGAGATGATCATGTCGATCTTGCGGTCGCGCAGGAAGAGGTACCCCTCCTCGTCCATCAGTCCGAGGTCGCCCACGGTGAAGAAGTCGCCGATGCGGTTCTTCTTCGTCTTGCCCTCGTCCTTGTGGTAGCTGAAGCCGCCGGTGTTCATCTTCAGGTAGACGGTCCCGAGTTCGCCGGGCGGCAGCCGGTTGCCGTCGTCGTCGAAGATGGCGAGCTCGCTGATCGGCCAGGCCTTGCCGACCGTTCCCGGCTTCTTCAGCCAGTCCTCGGCGGTGGCGAACGCGCCGCCGCCCTCGCTGGCCCCGTAATACTCCTCCACGCACGTGCCCCACCAGTCGATCATCGCCCGCTTGACGTGGTCCGGGCAGGGCGCGGCCCCGTGGATCGCGTGCCGCATCGAGGAGACGTCGTACGCGCCCTTCGTCTCCTGCGGGAGCGCGAGGAGCCGGTGGAACTGCGTCGGGACCATGTGGGTGTGCGTGCACGCGTGGCCGTCGATGAGCCGCAGCATCTCCTGCGGGGTCCAGCGGTCCATCAGGACCAGCGGGTGCCCGATGTGCAGTGCGGCGCCCGCGAATTGAAGGACGGCCGTGTGGTAGAGCGGCGAGCACACCAGGTGGACGTTGCCGTCGAACGGGCGGATGCCGAAGATCCCGAGGAAGCCGCCGAGGTACGTCTCCTCCGGGAGCTTGCCGGGCAGCGGGCGGCGGATGCCGCGGGGGCGCCCGGTGGTGCCGGAGGTGTAGTTCATGACCCAGCCGAGGGTGCGCTCGTCCGGCGGTGTGACGGGCTGTCCGCCGAGGAGCTGCGCGTACGGGCGGAAGCCGGCGACCGCTCCGACGGCGTAGCGGTGGCTCGCGGGCAGGCCCGCCTCGTCGGCCGCGGCGGTGGCGGCGTCGGTGAAGCGCTCGTGGGCGATGAGGACCTTGGCGCCGGAGTCGGAGACGATCCAGGCGATCTCGGGGCCGACGAGGTGGTGGTTGACCGGGACGAGGTAGAACCCGGCCTGGGAGGCGGCGAGGTAGGCGGTGATGAACTCGACGCCGTTGGGGAGGACGACGGCGAACACGTCCCCCTTCTCCAGACCGGCGGCGCGCAGTCCGTGGACGAGGCGGTTCACGTCGGCGTGCAGCCGGCCGGCGCTCCACTCCTCGCCGTCGGGGGTGACGAGGACGGTGCGCTCGGGGTCGGCGGCCGCCTGGGCCCAGAAACCGTTCGGGGGCTGGTCACTCACGCCACTCATGCTGATCACACCTTTCAGGCCCGGCCGGCGATGCGGTTGATGCGGTCGATGGCGCGCTCGAAGCCGCTCGTGAGTTCGTCGAAGACGGCCTGGACGCTGCGTTCGGAGTTCATCCGGCCGACGATCTGGCCGACGGGCGTCCCGAGCAGCGGCTGGACCTCGTACTTCTGGATCCGGGAGACGGCCTCGGCGACGAGCAGCCCCTGCAGGGGCATCGGGAGCGCGCCGGGGCCGTCCGGGTCGTCCCAGGCGTCGGTCCACTCGGTGCGCAGCTGGCGGGCGGGCTTGCCGGTGAGGGCGCGGGAGCGGACGGTGTCGCCGGATCCGGCGGCCAGGAGCTTCTCGGTGAGCGCGCGGGAGTGCAGGTCCGCCTCGGTGGTGGTGAGCCAGAGGGAGCCGAGCCAGGCACCCTGGGCGCCGAGGGCCAGGCCGGCGGCGATCTGCTCGCCGCTGCCGATGCCGCCGGCGGCGAGGACGGGCAGCGGGGCGACGGCCTCGGCGATCTCGGGGACCAGGACCATGGTGGCGATGTCGCCGGTGTGACCGCCGGCCTCGTAGCCCTGGGCGACGACGATGTCGATCCCGGCTTCGGCGTGGCGGCGGGCGTGTTTGGCGCTGCCGGCGAGGGCGGCGACGAGGACGCCTTGGTCGTGGGCGCGCGCGATGACGTCGGCGGGCGGGGAACCGAGGGCGTTCGCCAGGAGTTTGACGGGGTAGTCGAACGCGACGTCGAGCTGGTTTCGGGCGACCTGCTCCATCCAGCCGGTGATCCGCCAGCCGGAGGCCTCACCCTCGGCCAGCTCGGGGACGTGGTGCTTGGCGAGGGTGTCGCGCACGAACTCGCGGTGGCCGGCCGGGATCATCGCCTCGATGTCGGCCTCGCTGATGCCGTCGACGGCCTTCTTGGCGGGCATGACGACGTCGAGCCCGTACGGCTTGCCGTCGGCGTGCTCCTGCATCCAGTCGAGGTCGCGTCTGAGGTCGTCGGGGGCGGTGTAGCGGACGGCGCCGAGGACGCCGAATCCGCCCGCGCGGGTGATGGCCGCGGCGACCGCCGGGAAGGGCGTGAAGCCGAAGATGGCGTGCTCGACTCCCAGTTTCTTGCTCAGCTCCGTCTCCATGGGCGGCAGCATGCCGCAGCCCGGCGGCCGAGGGAAGAGGTTTTCTGATGCATCGTCAGATTCTTTGCGGGCCGGTCGGTGCGGGGCCCGCCGTACCGGCGGGCAGATACTTCGGGAGGGCGATCCGGCGAACAGGAGGCCGCTGATGGAGGAGCACACGGGGGACGAAGAGGCGCGCCGCAGAGGCCCGGGCAGCCCGGAAGCGGCGGGCGCGGGCCCGGCGGGGGGCGGGATCGGCCGACGGCGGCTCGGGGCGCGGTTGCTGGCGCTCGGCGGGATGCTCGTCCTGCAGGCCGCGCTGCCCGGGGCCGCGGGGGCTTCTGGCAACCCGGCCGAGCGGCGCGCACTCCAGGGGCTGCGCCTGCGGTACGGGTCCGCACGCCAGGCGGGACTCGTCGAGAAGCACTTGGAGGCGGCTGCCGACGAGGCCCGGCGGTTCCTCGGCCCCTCCCCCGAACGCCCTTACTACGCCGGGGCCGTGGTGCTCGCCGGCCGGGGCCGCACGATCGCCCTGCACCGCGCGATGGGCGAGGCGGTCCGGTACGCGGACTACGACGGCCGCACCGACCGGGTCCGGGAGTTCCCGGAGGCGCAGCGCATCCCGATGGCCGAGGACACCGTCTTCGACCTGGCGTCGCTGACCAAGCTGTTCACGTCGCTCCTGGCCGTGCAGCAGATGGAGCGCGGACGGCTGGAGCTGGAAGCTCCGGTGGACCGGTACCTGCCCGAGTTCACCGGCGGCGGCAAGGAGCTGATCACGGTCCGCCAGCTGCTCACGCACACCTCGGGACTGCGCTCGTGGGCGCCGTTCTACCAGCAGTCCACGCGCGAGGGGCAGCTGAGGATGCTGTGGGCCGTGCGCCCGCAGGAGGCCCCCGGGACGGTGTACCGGTACTCGGACCTGAACCTCATAGCGCTACAGCTGCTCCTGGAACGGATCACCGGTCACCCTCTGGATCTCCTGCTCCACGACGAGATCACCGCTCCGCTCGGGATGCACCGCACGCGTTACAACCCCCCGCTCTCCTGGCGCCGGGTCACCGCCGCCACGGAGGTGCAGCGGCCGCCCTGGTCGGGCCTGGACCGCGGGCTGGTCTGGGGCGAGGTCCACGACGAGAACGCCCACGCCCTCGGCGGCGTCGCCGGCCACGCCGGCGTCTTCGGCACGGCCTGGGACCTGGCCGTCCTCGCCCGCACCCTCCTCGACGGCGGCGTCTACTCCGGCAGGCGCATCCTGCGCCCCGCCTCCGTGGAGCTGCTCTTCACCGACTTCAACACCGCCTTCCCCGGCGACGACCACGGCCTCGGCTTCGAGCTCTACCAGCACTGGTACATGGGGGCCATGGCCACCCCGCACTCCGCCGGGCACACCGGCTTCACCGGCACCTCCCTGGTCCTGGACCCCTCCTCCGACTCCTTCCTGATCCTGCTCGGCAACTCCGTCCACCCCGTACGCACCTGGCGGGCCGGCAGCGCGCCGCGGGTCGCGGTCGCCAACCGCTTCGCCCGCGCCGTCCCCGTTCGTACGAAGCACGGCGGCCCCGCCTGGTACTCCGGGATGGAGACCGGCGGGTCCGGCACGCTGACCCTGCCCCCGTTGACCCCGGCCACGGCCGCCGCCCGACTGCGCTGCGCCGTGTGGTGGGACACCGTGCCCGGCGAGGGCGCCCTCCACCTGGAGGCCTCGGCCGACGGGGAGACCTGGGAGCCGCTGCCGTTCACCACCCTGCGGTCCACGGGCGGCTCCCCCGAGCAGTGGCCCCAGGGCAGTGCCGGCGGCTGGTCCGGCCGCATCTGGCACCGCCTCGAAGCCCCGCTCGCGGCCTGGGCGGGGCGCCCGGTGCGCCTGCGCTTCCGGCACACCGCGACCGGCCGCTACGTCGGCCGCGGGGTGTACGTGGACGTCGTACGCGTCGCGGAACCGGCCCGCCTCCTCTTCGCGGAAGACCGCCCCGCCGACGCCTCCCGCCTCGAGGCCGTCGGGTGGACCCGCTCGACGGACTAGAAGTGTCCGCGGGGACGTCAGCCATGGCGGACCAGGCAGAAGGGGTGGCCCGCCGGGTCTGCGTAGACGCGCCAGCCGTCGGGGGCGGCGTCGGCGCGGGCGTCCAGCAGTGTCGCGCCGCAGGCCAGCACCTGCTCCTGCGCCCCGTCCAGGTCCGCCACGCCGAAGTCGAGGTGGAACTGCTGGGGGTGGGCGGGGTCCGGCCAGCGCGGCGGCCGGTGGTCCGCCACCCGCTGGAAGGCGAGCACGAGACCCGAAGGGGCGTGCAGTGTCGCCCACTCCTCGTCGACCGACCACCGCGGGTCCGGCCGGTTGACGGTGCCGCCCAGCACCGCGCGGTAGAACTCGGCAAGCCGCAGCGGATCGGGGCAGTCCAACACCACACACTGGAGTTCGGCGATCATGATCCGATGCTGGCACAAAGGCGTGCCCGGCGGCGTGTGCAGTCGTTGAGTTTCGTTGACTGACCAACCCCCGGCAGCTCGGCAAACGAAGGCAGGTACAGGCCATGGCGAACCCCGTGATCGACTGGGACCACCCGAAGGACCCCAAGCCGGGCAGCTGGCAGCTCGACCACGTCAAGCAGTACGTCGCATCGAACGGGGCCGAGGGCCACGACTGGAACGGCACCCAGACCCTGCTGCTCACCACCGTGGGCCGGGTCTCCGGCAGCGCCGTGCGCACCCCGCTCATCTACGGCGAGGCCGACGGCCGCTACCTCGTCGTCGCCTCCAAGGGCGGCGACGACGAGCACCCGCTCTGGTACAAGAACCTGACGGCCCACCCCGAGGTCCGCATCCAGGTCGGTCCGAAGGTCCTCCGGGGCGCGGCCCGCACCGCGACCTCCGAGGAGCGCGCCGCGTACTGGCCCGTGATGGTGGAGCACTGGCCCGCGTACGACGAGTACCAGGCCAAGACCGACCGCGAGATCCCGGTCGTCGTCATCGAGCCCGTCGGAGCCGCCGCGTAACGGCGGTCAGTGCCCCAGCACCGCCATCGCCGCATTGTGGCCGGGGACCCCGCTGACACCGCCTCCGCGCACGGCGCCCGCGCCGCACAGCAGGACGTTGGCGTACGGGGTCCCCACCCCCCAGCGGCCCGCCGCACCCTGATCCTCTGCATACGGCCAGGACAGGTCCCGGTGGAAGATGTGCCCGCCGGGCAGCCGCAGTTCGCGCTCCAGGTCCAGCGGGGTCTTGGCTTCGATGCACGGCCGCCCGTCCGCGTCGAAGGCCAGGCAGTCGGTGATCGGCTCGGCCAGGTGCGCGTCCAGCTGCGCGAGCGTCCCGGTCAGCAGCACTTCGCGCGCCCCCTGGTTGTCCTTCTCGAACAGCCGGGCCGGGGTGTGCAGACCGAACAGCGTCAGCGTCTGGTATCCCTGCGCCACGAGCTCCGGCCCGAGGATCGAGGGGTCGGTCAGCGAGTGGCAGTAGATCTCCGAGGGCGGTACGGACGGCAGTTCGCCGGTGGCGGCCTCGGCGTAGGCCCGCGCCAGCTCCGCGTACCCCTCGGCGATGTGGAAGGTGCCGCCGAAGGCCTCGCGCGGGTCCACCGAGGTGTCCCGCAGCCTCGGCAGCCGCCGCAGCAGCATGTTGACCTTGAGCTGCGCCCCCTCGACCGGGGGCGCCGGCTCCGTCTCCCCGAGCAGTTCACCCAGGGCCCGGGGCGAGGCGTTGACCAGCACCGTCCGCCCGACGACACGTCCCTCGCCGGTCGCCGTACGGAAGGTCACCTCGGCCGGAGCCCGCCCGTCCGTCTCGATCCGGAGCACCTCGCGCCCGGTCGCGATCTCGGCCCCGGCCGCCCGGGCGGCCGCCGCCAGCGCATCGGTGAGCGCGCCCATCCCGCCGACCGGAACGTCCCAGTCCCCCGTGCCGCCGCCGATGACGTGGTACAGGAAGCAGCGGTTCTGCGCGAGCGAGGCGTCGTGCGCGTCCGCGAACGTGCCGATCAGGGCGTCCGTGAGGACCACGCCGCGGACCAGGTCGTCGGCGAAGTGCTCCTCGACGGCCCGCCCGAGCGGCTCCTCGAACAGCATCCGCCAGGCGGTCTCGTCGTCGATACGGGCCCGCAGCTCCGCCCGCGTGGGCAGCGGCTCGGTCAGCGTCGGGAACACCTTCTGCGCCAGCCGCCCGGTCCGCCCGTAGAAGGCGCGCCAGCTCTCGTACTCGCGCTCGGAGCCGGTCAGCCGCGCGAAGGATTCCCGGGTACGGGCCTCTCCGCCGCCGACGAGGAGCCCGCCGGGCCGGCCGTCGCGTTCGACGGGGGTGTACGAGGAGACGGTGCGCTTGCGGACGGCGAAGTTCAGCCCCAGGTCGCGCACGATCTTCGCCGGGAGCAGGGACACGAGGTACGAGTAGCGCGAGAGCCGGGCGTCGACTCCGACGAAGGGGCGGGTGGAGATCGCGGCGCCGCCGGTGTTCCCGAGCCGCTCCAGGACCAGTACCGAACGGCCGGCCCTGGCCAGGTACGCGGCGGCGACCAGTCCGTTGTGCCCGCCGCCCACGATCACGTCGTCGTATACATCGTGCCCGAAGCTCGTCATGGCTCTTGGTAACACACCTGGCCGAGCCGCTCCAGACAGTGCGCCTCGTCGGCGTGGGCCGCCACCGTGTCCGGATGGTCGTCGCCGAGGGAGCGTTCGCGGATGCCGGACAGCTCCCGGTAGACGGGCAGGGCCTCGTCCCAGCGGCCCAGCCGGCCCAGCCCGACGGCGAGTTCGCGGCGGCTGACGAGGGTGTCCGGGTGCTCGGCGCCGAGCGCCCTGGCCCGGGCCTCGGCGACCTGCCGGGCCTCGGCCACCGCCTCCTCCCAGCGGTCCAGCCGGCCCAGGTTGACGCCGAGGACGTGCCGGGCGCGGAGCGTCTCCGGGTCCGCGGCCCCGTACGCCCGGGTGCGGTCGCGGACCAGGCCCCGGAACAGGTCCAGGGCCTGGGCTGCGTGCCCGGTCCTGCCGAGCGCGATGCCGACCTCGTAGCGGGCGGCGAGGGTGTCGGGATGGTCCCGGCCCAGCACCCGCTCCCGTACGGCGGCGACGTGGCGGAACCCGTCCAGGGCCTCCTGCCAGCGCTCGAGACGGCCCAGTGCGTACGCGACCTCGTACCGGGTCAGCAGCGTGTCCGCGTGCTCGGCGCCCAGCACGGCCGCCCGGTCGGCGGCGACCTCGGCGGCGGTGCGGTGGGCGTCCGCGAACCGGCCCAGCGCCCCGAGGGTGCAGGCGAGGTTGTGGCGGCAGCGCAGCGTGTCGGGATGGAGCGGGCCGGTGCTGCGCTCCCGGGCGACGAGCACCGCACGGTAGACGTCGTGGGCCTCGCGGTGGCGTCCGAGCCGGCCCAGTTCGTACGCCGCCTCCTGGCGCGCCGCGAGGGTGTCGGGGTGGTCGGCGCCGAGCAGCCGGGTGCGCCCCTCGGCAACGGCTTCGTACGCGGCCAGAGCCTCCTTCGGCCGGCCCGCGCGGCTGAGGGCGAACGCGCGGGTGTGGCCGGCGGCGAGCGCGCCGGGGCCGGCCGCGTCCAGGCCGGTCCCGTCGGAGCCGAAGGCGTACGGGACCCCGTACGGCGCGGTGAGGCGCGGGTCCTCGGCGGCGGCGGGGCGCAGGATGCGGTGCTCGCCGCTGGGGCGTCCGGCGGTCCAGGAGCCGGTGAGCACGGCCCACGCGCCGCTCGCGGGGCGGGCGTCGATGCCCGCCTTGCGGCCGGCGGTCATACCGCGGGCCCAGCCGGGCAGCGGGGCCTGGGCGCCGGGCAGGCCGCCGGGACCGATGCGGTCCTCGACGAGCCGCCGGTGCAGGTGGCGGGCGTCGCCGGGGCGGTCCTCGGGGCGCTTGGCCAGCAGGTCCAGGACCACCTGCTCGAAGTATTCGGGCAGCTCGGGGCGGTGCTCGCGGAGCGGCACGGGCGCGGTGTCGCGGTGGCCGACCAGCACCGACCAGGAGTCGCCGAGGTCGAACGGCGGGGCCCCGGTGGCGATCTCGTACAGGACGCAGCCGAGGGAGTACAGGTCGCTGCGGTGGTCCACCTCGCCGCCGGCGATCTGCTCGGGCGACATGTAGTGCGGGGTGCCCATGGCCATGGCGCCGCCGGTGAGTTTGGCGGTGAAGCCGATGTCGTGGGCGAGGCGGGCGATGCCGAAGTCGCAGATCTTCACCGTGCCGTCGGTGAGCCGCATGATGTTGGCCGGTTTCAGGTCGCGGTGGACCACGCCCTGGTCGTGGGTGTAGCCGAGGGCGGCGGCCAGCTGTTCCGCGATGTCGACGACCACGTCCACGGGGAGCGGGCGCGTCTCGTTGTCCTCCAGGAGCTGGCTCAGGTTGCGGCCGTCGAGGAGTTCCATCACGAGGTAGAGCGGGCCGCCCGCGGCGCTGTCGTCGCCGAAGTCGTGGACGACGGTGACTCCGCGGTGCTGGAGGGAGGCGGCGACGCGCGCCTCGCGGCGGAAGCGTTCGCGCAGGACCTGGGTGAAGTGGTTGTCCTGCTCGGGCCCGAGCGGCTTGAGGCACTTCACGGCAACCTGCCGGCCGAGCGACTCGTCACGGGCGCGCCACACCTCGCCCATGCCGCCGCGCCCGATCAGATCGAGTGACCGGTACCGGCCCTGGATCAGTCTGGACTCCGCCATGTCTTAAAGCCGCCCCCGTTGTCGTGCTACGTCCTACGCCCTCCCCGGCCGGTCCAGTATGGCCGCTGATGTACGCAGTGTGTACGCCGAGGGGCGACTGCCGGGGCCCATGCGGCGCATCGCTTTCAAGATGTGACCTGGCGGCAGCTGCCACCGCAGACCTGCGGGAATGCTGCGCAGCAGGGTACCGGTGAGGCGCAGGCGACGAGTGATGACGGGCGCCGGCGGAGCCGCCCGGCCGTACAGCCGGTGCGCGTAGCCGGGGAGGGAACCGTAGGCCAGTTCCGCGACCGGGCGCCACAGCAGGTTTCGGCCAGGGATGAGGAGGGCAGGGGTGGGCGGGCTCCGCAGGAAGGCGACCACGGCGCGGGCGTCGGGTCCGGCGGCGAGCTCGGGGCGGACCTTCTCGAAGTACGCGGCGAGGGCTGACGTGCCGGCCGGCACGTGCGCCGGATCGAGGCCGACCAAGCGGGCGTTGACACGGTTCTCGTCGACGTAGCGGTCGGCCTGGGCGGCGGTGAGGGGGACCCCGGAGCGGCGCAGGATGTGCAGGAAGCTGTCGATCTGCGCGCAGTGCACCCAGAGCAGCAGCTCGGGGTCGTCGACGGGGAACCGCTCGCCGGTGGCGGGGTCGGTGGCGGACAGGCTCCGGTGGATCCGGCGGACGCGGGCGCCGGCGCGCTCGGCGGCCTCGGTGGTGCCGTAGGTGATGGTGCCGACGAAATCGGCGGTACGGAAGAGCCGGCCCCAGGCATCGGAGCGGAAGTCGCTGTTCGCGACGACCCCGCGGACCGCTCGGGGGTGCAGGGCCTGGAGGTAGAGCGCACGGACTCCGGCGATCCACATGATCGGGTCGCCGTGGCACTGCCAGGTGACGGACGCGGGCCCGTAGAGCCCGGGGTCGGCCCCGGGCGGGGTCGGCCCGCTCCCTCGCTCGGGCGGCGTGGGTGCGCTCCCCCGGGTCGCGGCCATGCCCGTACCTCCCGTACGTCCCGTATCGCCCGTGACTCCCGTACGTCTCCCGTGCCCCGCGTGCCGGGGCGGCGCTCGGCCGCCCTCTGCTCCAGCCTACCGAGGCGCGGCGGACCGGAGCAGGGGTGCGACGGGTCAGGCGGCCGGTTCGCCGGGCTGGTCGTGCGTCGAGCCGTGGATGCCGCCACCGCCGGACGCGATGGTGTCGATCTTCACGGGTACGGTCTCCCGCTGGGGAAGTGCTCCCGGAGTATCGCCGGCCACACCCCTCAACGGCGGACGCGGGGCATGCCCAGGCCGATCCAGGAGATGATCTCGCGCTGGATCTCGTTGTTCCCGCCACCGAAGGTGAAGATCACGGCGCTGCGGTAGCCGCGTTCGAGCTCGCCGTGGAGGACCGCGCCCGCGGAGCCGTCCTTGAGGGAGCCGGCCGCGCCGACCACCTCCATCAGCCAGGCGTACGCGTCCCTGCGGGCCTCGGAGCCGTACACCTTGACGGCGGAGGCGTCCTGCGGGGTCAGGGTGCCGTCCTGGACGGCGTTGACCATCTGCCAGTTGAGCAGCTTCATCGCGTCGAGCCGGGCGTGGGTGCGGGCCAGGCGGCCGCGGACCCAGGAGAGGTCGATGACGCGGCGGCCGTCGGCGAGCTTGGTCCCGGCGGCCCAGCGCTGTACGTCGTGCAGGGCCCGGATGGCCATGGTGCCGTGGGCGGCCAGGGTGACGCGCTCGTGGTTGAGCTGGTTGGTGATCAGGCGCCAGCCCTTGTTCTCCTGCCCGACGCGGCGGTTCGCGGGGACCCGGATGTCCTCGTAGTGGCTTGCGGTGGTGTCGTGCGAGGCGAGGGTGTTGATCAGGGTGCACGAGTACCCCGGGTCGGAGGTGGGCACCAGGAGCATGGTGATCCCCTTGTGCGCGGGGGCGTCCGGGTCGGTGCGGACGGCGAGCCAGACCCAGTCGGCGGTGTCGCCGTTGGTGGTCCAGATCTTCTGCCCGTTGACCACGTACGTGCCGGTCTCCTCGTCGCCCTCGCGGACGGCCTTGCACTTGAGCGCGGCGAGGTCGGTGCCGGCGTCCGGTTCGCTGTAGCCGATGGCGAAGTCGATCTCGCCGGCCAGGATCTTCGGCAGGAAGTACGCCTTCTGCTCGTCGGTGCCGAACTGCATGATGGTCGGCCCGACGGTGTTGAGCGCCATCAGCGGCAGCGGTACGACGGCCTGCGCGGCCTCGTCGAAGAAGATGAACTGGTCCATCGGGGACATCCCGCGGCCGCCGTACTCCTTGGGCCAGCCGACCCCGAGCCAGCCGTCGGCGCCGAGCTTGCGGATGGTCTCCCGGTAGAAGCGCTTCTGCGCGGCCGGGTCCTCGTAGCGGGCGTAGACGTCCTGCGGCACGAGCTCGGCGAAGTAGGCGCGCAGCTCGGTGCGCAACTGCTGCTGCTCAGGCGTGTATTCGAGGTGCACGGCCCCTCCGGGTGTCTCGCGGCCCAGCCGGTCGCTGTGGTGGCGGCGCACAGAGTAGAACGTGTTCCAAGAAGGGGGAAGGACCCGCGGGCCGCCGATTCCGCGGACCGCCGACGGGGCGCGGACCCGTACCCGACAATGGGCGGGCGCGGTGAGGGAGTTCAGGGAACCAGGGGGGACGCATGGACAGGGCCTGGGAGCAGGAGTCCGCCGGCCGGGACCGGATGCCGGAGCGCCGGGACCGGATGCCCGGCGACCGCCCGCCCGCCGGCCCCGTACGCACGGACCGCCTGCCCGCCACCCGGCCGGAGCTCTCCGGGGGCGTGACCCAGATCCACGAGCCGGGAGCCCTGCCCGTCGACCCCGGGGTCCCCGCCCGCGAGGGGTGCTGGGAGCTGCTGCCGGGCGACGTACGCGCCAAGACGCTGGAGAAGGCGGGCCGGTCCCTGGTGTGGTGGGCCCGGGTCTACGACGACGGCGCCCCGTTCGCGGTGGTGTTCGGAGACCGGGGGCTGTGCCGGGTCCAGCCGGTGTACCGCAACGGCCGCGCGCAGGAGCACCGGGGCGAGCGGGTCCGGGTGGAGCCCGGGTCGCTGCTGACCCGCTCCTTCGACGGGCGGCCCGCGCAGGCGGGCGGCGGCTCGGCCGCACCCGGCCGGCCCGGCGCACCGGTGGAGCGGCTGGTCCTGGACCCGCCGGAGGCACAGGGGGTGCTCGGGCACTTCCCCCTCGACGTACAGGACTTCCTGCAGCGCCCGTTCCTGGCCGACCGGCGGACCGTCACGGCCGAGTGGTACTACGAGGAGACCGTCGAGCCCACGCACACCGGCCTGTTCGTCCTCCTGTGCCTGTCCACCGACCGCCACGTCACCGCGATCGAGGCCCGCCGCACCCTGGACCGGGGCGCGACACCGGACCGGGCCCGGTGGCACTCCCTCTCGTGCCACCGGGCCCGGCTCACCCCCCGCTGACCCTCACGGGCCCGGTCAGGGAAGGAAGACGACCGAGCGCAGCTTGAGCCGTTCCGAGCCGTGGCCGGTGAACGCGCGCAGGTCGAAGTGGTCGCCCGTGCAGTCGGCGTTGGTGAAAACCCGTGCGACGGCGCCGGTCCGGTTGCGCGGGGAGAAGGCCGGCTCGGAGGAGTTCGGGTCGGCGACCTCGGGGATGGCGACGCACTCGTCGCTCTCCGGGTCCAAGAGCCGCTCCTGTCGCGGCTCCCCGTCCAGGCCGACGTACGAGTAGCCGAACTCGCCCGTGGCGGCGGTGGCGGAGCCGGGAACGGCGACGAGGAGGGTGAGGGCGCTGGCGGCGGCGACCACGGCGGCACGAAGGCGCATGGGGGCTTCCCTTTCGGATGGCTGCGCGGAAGGCGATGGTGATCACGCTAGGGGGCCGCGAGCGTGATCAAACGGTTCTTCCGACGCACCGGAAAGGGTGGTTTGCCGCCCTATTGACCAGGGCATTTACCACCCTTTGCACGCCTACGGTCAGTTCAGTGCCGTGATCATCGCCGCGGCCGTCGCCGCCATCGCCGTACGGGCCGCCGTCAGGTACGGGCGCGGGTCGGCCGGGGTCAGGTGGGTGCGGATGGCCTCGGTCATGGCCAGGTTCAGCGCGGTACCGATGTTGACCTTGCGGATGCCGCCCGCGACCGCCGCCGCGAGCTCCGCGTCCGGCAGGCCCGAGGAGCCGTGCAGCACCAGCGGCACGTCCACGGTCTTCGCCAGCCGGGCGAGCAGCGCGTGGTCCAGCGCGGCGGTGCGGCTGGTCATCGCGTGGCTGCTGCCGATCGCCACGGCCAGCGCATCGACACCGGAGTCGGCCACGAACCGGCGGGCCTCCTCCGGGTCGGTACGGGCACCGGGCGCGTGCGGGTCGAGCGGGGCGGCGCCGTTCTTCCCGCCGACCTCTCCCAGCTCGGCCTCGACCCACAGCCCGTTGGCGTGCGCCCAGTCGGCCGCGGAGCGGGTGGCCTCCAGGTTCTCCGCGTAGGGGAGCTGCGCGGCGTCGTACATCACCGAGCTGAACCCGGCGTCCGCGGCCTGCCGGAGCAGGTCGGGGCTCTTGACGTGGTCCAGGTGCAGGCCGACCGGGATCCCGGCGGCCTCCGCGCAGGCGGCGGCGGCGCGCGAGATGGGCAGCAGCTGCCCGCCGCGGAACTTCACGGCGTTCTCGCTCAGTTGCAGGATGACCGGAAGGCCCGCCCGTTCCGCCCCGGCGACGACGGCCTCGGCGTGTTCCAGGGTGATGATGTTGAACGCGGCGACGGCGCGGCCCGCGGCCGCCGCCTCGAGGACGAGCGTCCCGGCGGAGACGAGGCTCATCGGACCGCCTCCTCGCCGGCGGTGAGGATCACGGAGCGGGTCAGGTTCCGCGGCCGGTCCGGATCCAGGTCCTGGTGGGCCGCGACGGCGATCGCCAGCCGGTGGACCCGTACCAGCTCGGCGAGCGGGTCGAGCCGCCCGGCCACCCACTGGCCGCCGGTGGCCCGCACCTGCTCGGCGAGCCCCTCGGGGGCCTCGCCGAGCGACCAGGTGAGGGTGCCGGGCCCGGTCACGCTGATCGGCCCGTGCCGGTACTCCATCGCCGGATACGACTCGGACCAGGAAAGGGAGGCCTCCCGCATCTTCAGCGCGGCCTCGTTCGCCAGGCCCACGCTCCAGCCACGGCCGAGGAAGGTGAACTGCCCGCGGCCCGCGGCCTGTTCGGGCAGCGGCTCGGCGAGCGCGGTGCGCGCGTCGGCGACGGCCGCCGAGGTGTGCCGGCCTACGTGGGCACGGAGCAGGGTCAGGGCGGTGGTCGCGAAGCGGGTCTGCACGACGGACTGCTCGTCGGCGAAGTCGAGGACGACGAGCTCGTCGGCGAGGGTCATCACCGGCGTCGCCGGATCCCCGATGACGGCGGTCGTCCGCACACCCGCGTCCCGCAGCCCGGCCAGCAGGTCCAGCACCTCGGTGGTGGTGCCGGACCGGGTCAGCGCGACGACCCGGTCGTAGCGGCGGTGCCGGGGGAACTCGGAGGCGGGAAACGCGTCGGTCTCCCCCTGGCCCGCCTCCTCGCGCAGGGCTGCGGCCGCCTGGGCCATGTAGTACGAGGTCCCGCACCCGACGATCGCGGTACGCTCCCCCGGCTGCGGCAGCAACGCCCGCTGGACCGGAGCCAGTTCGGCGGCCCGCTCCCAGCACTCGGGCTGAGTGCCCAACTCGTACGCGACGTGGCTCATGGTGGCTCCCTGGCCTGGTGGGTGCAGTTTCCTGCAAGGTAGCGGCCCATTTCACGCAACTTCAAGCACCCAGGGGGTTGATCTCCTGAGTTAATGTCGACGCGTAGGCCGATGGAGCACACCCGAGGGGGTCGAACGCCGTGGGGTCCATGACCCGCAAGGAGCGCTGGCAGACGCTGCTGGATCTGCTGGTGGAGCGGGGCGAGGTGGAGGTCGAGCCGGCGGCGGAGGCCCTCGGCGTGTCCGCCGCGACCATCCGCCGCGACCTCGACCAGCTGGCCGAGCAGCAGCTGCTGGTCCGCACGCGCGGCGGCGCGGTGGTCCACGGCGTCTCGTACGAACTCCCCCTGCGCTACCGGACGTCCCGCCGCGCCGCGGAGAAGCAGCGCATCAGCGAGGCGGTGGCGGAGCTGATCACGCCGGGCGAGGTGATCGGCCTGACCGGCGGCACGACGACCACGGAGGTGGCCCGTGCCCTGGCCGGCCGCCCTGACCTGGCGACGGGCTCGCCGGCGCTGACGGTGGTGACCAACGCGCTCAACATCGCGGGCGAGCTCGTCATCAGACCGCAGTTCAAGATCGTCCTGACGGGCGGGGTGGCCCGCCCCCAGTCGTACGAGCTGACCGGCCCGCTGGCCCAGCAGGTGCTGGGCCAGCTCACGATGGACACGGCGGTCGTCGGCGTGGACGCCTTCGACCCGGCGGACGGCGCGGCGACCCGCCACGAGGACGAGGCCGCGATGAACCGCCTGCTGTGCGAACGGGCCCGCCGGGTGGTCATCGCGGCGGACTCCAGCAAACTCGCGGTCCGCGCCTTCGCCCGCATCTGCCCGACGCAGTCGGTGGACGTGCTGGTGACGGACACGGGCCTGTCGGACGCGGTGACGGCGGAGTTCGAAGCGTCGGGAGTCGAAGTACGACGGGTGTAGACGGCGCTGCCGCACGAACCGTTCCCGCAGGGCCGCCAGGCCCGTCGCGTGCGTGCCGTCGCCGCAGTGCTGCTCGCCCCGGGCGACGGCGTCGGCGGATTGCGTCTCGTACGTGTTCGCAACGCCGATGTCCGGTCGGCGCCTCGCCGACGAGAGCCCGGCCGCGCCCTCCTCCGCCTCACGGGCGATGTCCCCGCGCCCGGTTCACGCCGGCTCGCTTCCGCGGAGAGTTGCGGGAACGCTTGCTGCCGGTGCCCGCCGCGAGGACGGGCCGACCTGCCGACAGCCTGGAGGTACGACTGCCGACAGGCGCCGTACGCGACGCGTTCACCGCGGCCGTGGAGCACCGGGCCGCCCAGGACGAGCCCGAGGACCTCCTCGCGCTCACCCGCCGGGCGCCGGCGTTCCAGCGCCTCGACGAGCTGTGACGGGCAGACGGATGCCTCGACACGGCCGGGCCGCGCAATGGGGTCTGCCCCCGGCACCGGTCCGGATCCGTGATCCCGGGACGGGAACTCCGGATGCCGGGGCACCCCGGTCGGCATCTGTGACGGGCAGGACCGGGCAACCCGGCCCCGGACGCACACCGACCCGCTCACACAGACCCGGTATCCCCGAGCCGGGCCTCCACCCTCCTCAGTGCGTCGGCAGCCGGCCCGCCTCCTCGGCCAGAGCTCCCAGGACCGGGGCGATCAGGGGGTGGGATTCCGCACCGCGGCGGGTTGCCGCGAAGACCCTTCGGGTGGGCGCCGAGCCGGCCACCGGGCGGACCTGGACCTCCTTGAGGTCCATGCCCCGCAGCGCCGAGCGCGGGACGAGGGCCACCCCCGCCCCGGCTCCCACCAGTGCCGTCACAGCACGGAAATCATCCGAGGAGTGCACGAACCGGGGCTGGAAGCCCGCCAGTTCACAGGCCAGCAGGGTCACGTCGTGGCACGGGTTCCCGGGATACTGCCCCACCCAGTCCGCCTCGGACAGGTCCGCCAGCGACACGTCGGGGAAGTCGGCCAGGACATGCCCGGAGGGGAGCACCGCGTCGAAGGGCTCCGCGTACAGCGGTAGGACCGAGAGGCGGCCGTCGTCGGCGCCCGGGGCGCCGCGGTACTCGACCGCCAGCGCGAGGTCGGCTTCGCCGTCCAGCAGCAGCGGCAGGCTCTGGTCGCCTTCCGCGTCCCGGACCCGCAGGCGGATTCCGGGGTGCTCGCGGGCCAGGCGGGCGATCGCGGGGGCGAGGACCTCGGCGATGCCGGTGGCGAAGGCGGCCACCGTGACCTCGCCCGCCGCGCCTCCCGCGTACGCCGCGAGCTCGGCTTCGGCTCGCTCCAGCTGGGCGAGGACCTCGTGGGCGTGTCCCAGCAGGATTTCGCCGGCCGCCGTCAGCCGTACCCCCCGGCCGCTGCGGGTCAGCAGCACGTGCCCGGTCTCCTGCTCCAGCGCGGCGAGCTGCTGGGAGACCGCGGAGGGGGTGAGGTACAGGGCTGCGGCCGCGGCGGTCACCGTACGGTGGTCCGCCACGGCCCGCAGAATGCGCAGCCGGCGGGGGTCGATCACCCCACCATTCTCGCAGGCGGCACGGGCCGCCGGGGCCGCCGGCCGGCCGGGCCGCAGGCCACACGACCGATCCGGCGGGGCAGCTCCGTCAGGCCACCCAGACAGTCGGCGATCGGGCGGCCAGCCGGCCGGGGGATCGGCCGGCCACGCCCGGCGCCCGGGGCCGGACCGCAGTCCGAGCCGCCCGCAGCCAGGCCGGTCACCGCCCCAGCCGGGTCACGCCGCCCAAGCCGTCGCGCCTCAGGAGGCTCAGGCGGCCCAAGAGACTCAGGCGGTCCGGGCTCGTCAGGCCCCCGTCGCCGCCAGCGCCGAGCGGGCGTCGATGAAGGCCGCGATCGCGCGCTCCACGTCCGCCGTGGAGTGGGCCGCCGAGAGCTGGACGCGGATGCGGGCCGCGCCCATCGGGACCACCGGGTAGGAGAAGCCGATCACGTACACGCCTCGCTCCAGCAGGAGCTCCGCCATCCTGGCCGCCTCCGCCGCGTCGCCGATCATCACCGGGGCGATGGCGTGGTCGCCGGGGAGGATCTCGAAGCCGGCCTCGGTCATCTTCGTCCGGAAGAGCGTGGTGTTGGCGGCGAGGCGCTCGCGCAGGTCGCCGGCCGACTCCAGCAGGTCCAGGACCTTCAGGGAGGCGGCGGCGATGACCGGGGCGAGGGAGTTCGAGAACAGGTACGGGCGCGAGCGCTGGCGCAGCAGCTCGACGATCTCGGCGCGGGCCGCGACGTAGCCGCCGGACGCGCCGCCGAGGGCCTTGCCGAGCGTGCCGGTGATGATGTCGATGCGGTCCATGACCCCGTGCAGCTCCGGCGTACCGCGGCCGCCGGGGCCGACGAAGCCGACGGCGTGCGAGTCGTCGACCATGACCATGGCGTCGTAGCGCTCGGCCAGGTCGCAGATCTCGGCGAGCGGGGCGACGTAGCCGTCCATGGAGAAGACGCCGTCGGTGACGATCAGCTTGCGCCGCGCGCCGCCCTCCGTCGCCTCCTTCAGGCGGGCCTCGAGCTCGGTCATGTCGCGATTGGCGTACCGGAAGCGGCGGGCCTTGGACAGCCGGATGCCGTCGATGATCGAGGCGTGGTTGAGGGCGTCGGAGATCACCGCGTCCTCGGCGCCGAGCAGCGTCTCGAAGACGCCGCCGTTGGCGTCGAAGCAGGAGGAGTAGAGGATGGTGTCCTCCTGGCCGAGGAACGACGACAGCCGTGCCTCGAGCTCCTTGTGCACCTCCTGCGTACCGCAGATGAAGCGGACCGAGGCCATGCCGTAGCCCCAGCGGTCCAGCGCGTCCTTGGCGGCGGCGACGACCTCGGGGTGGTCGGCCAGACCGAGGTAGTTGTTGGCGCAGAAGTTGAGGACCTCGCCGGGGGCGCCGCCCGCGGTCACCGCGACGGCCGCGCTCTGCGGGGTGCCGATGACGCGCTCGGGCTTGTGCAGGCCCGCGGCGCGGATCTCGTCGAGGGTGGTGCGGAGGTCTTCGCGTACGGACTCGAACATGGGCTTCGGCTTCTCCTTGAGCGGCGGACGAAGGGGGCCGGGCCCCGCGGAGGGGGGAGGGTGGGCGGGGCCCGGCCGGAGGGAGATGGTTCGGTGGGACGGAGGCGAGGAGGCCCGGAGGCGAGGGTTCCGGCAGGGCGGTCACGCCCTGCCCTCCAAGCCCCGGGAGGCCGTTACGCCGTCCAGTCCAGGATGATCTTGCCGCTGCGGGCGGTGGCCGCCTCGTCGAACGCGGCCTCGAAGTCGCGGTGCGAGTAGCGGCCGGTGATGACCGGGCTGAGGTCGAGGCCGCCCTCCAGCAGCACCGTCATCGCGTACCAGGTCTCGAACATCTCGCGGCCGTAGATGCCCTTGATCGTGATCATCGAGGTGACGACCTTCGCCCAGTCCACCGGGAACTCCTGCGCGGGCAGGCCCAGCATGGCGATCCGGCCGCCGTGCGTCATGTTGTCGATCATGTCGCGCATGGCCTCGGCGCGGCCGGACATCTCCAGGCCGATGTCGAAGCCCTCGCGCAGGCCCAGGCGCGCCTGCGCGTCGGCGATCGTCGCCTTCGAGACGTCGAGCGCGAGCGTGGCGCCGGCCTTGCGTGCGATCTCGAGGCGCTCGGGGCTGACGTCGGTGATGACGACGTTGCGCGCACCCGCGTGCTTCGCCACGGCCGCCGCCATGATCCCGATCGGGCCCGCGCCGGTGATCAGCACGTCCTCGCCGACCAGCGGGAACGACAGCGCCGTGTGGACGGCGTTGCCGAACGGGTCGAAGATCGCCGCCACGTCCAGGTCCACGGCGGTCCGGTGCACCCACACGTTCTGCGCGGGCAGGACCACGTACTCGGCGAAGGCGCCGTCGCGTCCGACGCCGAGGCCGACCGTGCTGCGGCACAGGTGGCGGCGCCCGGCCAGGCAGTTGCGGCACTTGCCGCACACCAGGTGGCCCTCGCCGCTGACGAGCGCGCCGGTCTCGATGTCCTGGACGTCAGCGCCGACGGCGGCGACCTCGCCCACGAACTCGTGGCCGAGCACGAGCGGGGTCTTGACCGCGCCCTGCGCCCAGCCGTCCCAGGAGCGGATGTGCAGGTCCGTACCGCAGATGCCGGTGCGCAGCACCTTGATCAGCACGTCGCCGGGGCCGTACTCGGGCTCGGGTACGTCCATGAGCCACAGCCCGGGCTCGGCCTTGTGCTTGACGAGTGCCTTCATGGGGGTGGCTCCAGGCATGCGGAGGGGACGTTGCAACCACGGGGGCCGGGTGCGACGTATCGACGAGGACCAATCTGCCGAGGCGGAGGTGATCAGTCCATCGAGGATTTCTTAAGCGGGTCGACAGCCCAGCTTCACGCCTATGCTCCTCACGTGAAGGGCTGTGGCCTGGGCAGGGGCATGCGGCCGGGGCAGGGAACGGGGAGGTGAGGGGCGTGCCGAGTCTGCGCAGCAGGGCGCTGTCGGTCGCGCTGATCGCGGCGGGCCGGCGAAGACGGTTCGCGAGTGCCGAGGCGGTACGCGCGCGGGTGGCCGAGTCGGCCCGCCGGCCGGCGTCGCACCTGCCGCCGCGCTCGCTGGGCCGGGTCGCCGACGTCTCCCGTACCTTCGTCGGTGCCTGGCCGGTGTACGACGCCTCGCCGCGCGGGGTCGAGCCCGCGGCCCAGGTGCTGTACGTGCACGGCGGCGGGTACATCAACGAGTTGGTCCGGCCGCACTGGTCGATGATCCGGACCTTCGTCACGCAGGCGCAGGCCCGCGTCGTCGTACCGGCGTACGTACTTGCCCCGCGCGGGACCGCGGACCGGACGGTTCCGGTGGCCGCGGACCTGCTCAGCGGGCTGATCGCGAGCGGCGGAGCGGGCGGGACCGTGCTGGTCGGGGACGCCGCGGGAGCCGGGATGGCGCTGGCCGCCGCCCAGCGGCTGCGCGACCGTACGGGGGCGCAGCCGTCGCGGATCGTGCTGATATCCCCCTGGCTGGACCTGACGATGAGCCACCCGGACCAGGCCGCCATCGAGGCAGCCGACCCGGTGCAGGCGCGGCCGGGGCTGCTGGAGGCCGGCCGGCTGTACGCGGGCACCCTGGCCACGGACGATCCGCGGGTGAGCCCCCTGCACGGCTCGTTCGCGGGGCTGGCGCCGCTGACGGTGTTCACCGGTACCCGGGACGTGCTGACCACCGACAGCCGGGAGCTGCTGCGCCGGGCCCGTGCGGACGGGGTCGACGTGGAGTTCCACGAGGAGCCGGGGCTTCCGCACGGGTACCCGCTGCTGCCGGTGCCGGAGGGACGGGCGGCCCGGGACCGGATCGTGGAGCTGATCAGGTCCGCCGCCGAGGAGTGACGGCCGCCCCGGCCGACGGGTGGGCCGAAGGGTGAGCCGACAGGTGGGCCGGCGTGGGGACCGCCGTGTCGGACGCCGGGTGAGCCGTCACGCCGTGCAGGTCATCAGTGAGCTGATCGGCCAGGCGCGGTAGGCGGTCCAGTACGCCTCGTCGCGGGCGCCGTCGGCGGGCGGGGTCCGGTTGGGCTGCCAGCCGACCGTGGAGAAGCCCGCCTCGACGGCGGCCTCGGCGAAGTCGGCGTGGGCCCATTCGCGGAACTCGAAGTCGGCCGGGGGCTGGGTCAGGAACTGCGCCTTCAGCAACGGCGCGTCGCCTTCGTGGATGCGGTCGACGATCCGGACCCCGTACGGCGACCAGTCGACGTTCGGGTACGCGCCGGCGTTCGGCACGATGGCCAGCAGGCGGCCGCCGTCGCGCAGGTTGGCCCGGATGGACCGGAACATGGCGTGCAGCGCGGACCGGTCGGTGGCGTAGTTGAACAGGTAGACCGCGGTGGCCAGGTCGAACGGGCCCATCTGCGGCAGCTTTGCGGCGTCGGCGACCACGTATTCGATGGATGCTGATTCACCGGGCGCGGCTTCCATCACGGCCGCTTCGCCAGGCCGCCCCTCGGAGGCTCCGCCCCGCGCCGTCTCGGTGCCGGCGGCTGCTCCCGGGGCTGCCGGCGCGCCGGCACCCACCCCGCGCCCCGGAAGTACCGCGCCCACCGCACCCTCCAGCGCGCCCACGCCGTTCCCGCCGATCACCCCGTGCGCCCGGGCCAGCCGGATCATCTCCTCCGAGATGTCCACGCCGACCGCCCGTCGGGCCCCGCCGCGGGCCAGCAGCCGCGTGTTGTAGCCGTATCCGCAGGCCAGGTCGAGCGTGTCGAGCCCGCGCACCCCGCCGAGCGCGTCGAGCGCCCCGAGCAGGGTGTGGGTGTCGGCCGCCGAGAACGCCGCCGTGGTCTTCGACTCCACGAAGCGCTCGCCGATGCTGTCGTACTGGAACCGCATGCTCTGCCTTCCGTGGCGGGGTGGGACGCGTGCGTATCGTGCCCCGGAGCGCGGCCGGCGAGGACGTGTGCGGCGGCCCGTCCCCCGGACGGGGGAGGCGTTCGGGTCAGTGCGTACGGCGTACGGGGTGTCCGGCGACGGCCGGGAGCAGTTCCCGGGCGCAGTCGCGCAGCCAGGCGTGGGCCGGGTCGGCGTCGTGGCGCGGGTGCCACGCTATGCCGAACGGCAGGGCCGGCAGGTCGAGCGGGACCTCGAAGGCTTCCAGCCCCAGCTCGGCGGCGAGCGGCACGGCCTGTGAGGCGATCAAGCCGACGAGGTCGCTCTCGCGCAGGATGAACAGGGAGGCGGGGTAGGAGCCGACGCTGCCCACCACCCGGCGGGACAGGCCCTGTGCGGCGAGGGCCGCGTCCACCGGGCCCTCCAGCCGGCCGCGCCGGGAGACGATCAGGTGCTCGGCTGCGGCGAACCGGCGCGGGGTGATCCGGCCCCGCAGCAGTGGGTGGCCGGCCCGGGCGACGCCCAGCATGTGCTCGTCGAAGAGGTACTCGACGCGCACCTCGGGGGATCGGCTGTCCACGACTCCGAGTTCGAGGTCGGCGATGCCCTCGCGCAGCGCGGGGACGTCCACGTGGCTCTCGGACAGGAAGCGCAGCCGGACGCCGGGCGCCTCTTCGGCCAGCCGGGAGAAGAGCGTGGCCCCGAAGGTGGCTGCGAAGGCGTCGTGGGCCAGCACGGTGAAGGTGCGGGTCAGGGTCGGGAGGTCGACCTTTCCGCCCGTCAGGAAGAGGGCCCGGGCCCGTTCCACTACGGCCCGGACCTCGCCGTGAACGGCGAGGGCGTGCGGGGTCGGGACCATGGTCCGCCCGGCGCGGACCAGTACGGGGTCGCCGAGGGCTTTGCGGATCCGGCCGAGGGTGCGGCTCATGGCGGGCTCGGAGAGGTGCAGGCGGGCGGCCGCGCGGGACACGCTCGACTCCTCCAGGAGGACGTCGAGGGCGACGAGGAGATTGAGGTCCAGTCCGGATTGCGTCACACGCATTCATCCCTTGCAGAACTTGCACTGGAAAGCAGGTCACGCCAACTCTACGGTGAGGCACGGAGGATGACGCCGACCGCGCTCCCTCCCTCACGCCACTTCACCGTCACCGACTCCGAGGAGGAGCCGTGCTCCGCCATGCCCGCGAACGGGATGCCACAGATCCCGCCGCCGACCCGTCCGCCCCGGCGCCCGCCGCCCTCACCCGGCCCGTGCTGCTCGTCCTGTGCGCCTGCGTGCTGGTCGCGCAGGCCATGGTCGCCGCCGTCAACCTGCTGATCCCGCAGCTCGCCGGGTCCGTCCTGCACCCCACCCCCGGCCAGCTGGTATGGGCGGTCGACGCCTACGTCATCGTCTTCGCCGCGCTGCTGATCCCGGCCGGCGCGCTCGGCGACCGGTACGGCCGCAAGGGCGCGCTGCTGGCCGGGCTCGCGCTGTTCGCCGCGGGCGGGGCGCTCAGCGCGCTCGCCGCGACCCCGGCGGTGCTCATCGCCGGGCGCGGTCTGTGCGGGGCGGGAGCGGCGCTGATCATGCCCGCCACCATGTCCGTCCTGATCCACCTGAGCCCGCCCGAGCGCCGCGGGCAGGCGCTGGCCACCTGGACGCTGTCCGCCGGCCTCGGGGGCCTGGGGGGCAACGTCGGGGGCGGCCTGGCCGGGGAGTACCTGACCTGGCGGGCCCTGTTCTGGGCGGTCGTCCCGCTGGGCGCGCTGCTCGCCCTCGTCGTCGCCCGGACGGTCCCGCGCACGCCGGCCCGCCGCGATGCCTCCGTCGACCCGTTCGGCGCTCTGCTGCTGGCCGGGGCGCTCCTCGCGGTCGTCTACGGGATCATCGAGGGGCCCTCGTACGGCTGGACCTCGGCGGCCGTGCTGATCGCCTTCGGTGCCGGCGCCGGGCTGCTCGCCGCCTTCACCGGCCACGCGCTGCGCGCCGCGCACCCGCTCCTGGACCCGCGGATCTTCCGGTCGCGCAAGCTGCGCGCCGGGGCGCTCGGCATCGGCGCCGCGTTCTTCGGGCTCTTCTCCCTCTTCTTCGTCAACGCCCAGTACCTCCAGTACGCGAAGGGCTTCTCGGCCGCCCGCACCGGCCTGGCGATCGTTCCTCTGACCATCGGCATGGCCGTCGTGCCGAAGCTGGGCGCGCGGCTCGCGGAGCGCACGGGGCCGCGGCTGCCCGTGGGTGTCGGGCTGGGCCTGATCGGGGCCGGGCTGCTGCTGGTCTCCACCGTCGACGCGGACACCCCGTACGCCCTGTACGCCTGCCACCTGCTGGTGCTGTCGGTCGGCACGGGCCTGTGCGCGCCCTCGCTGACGCTGACGGTGGTCGCGGAGCTTCCGGCGCACCAGGCCGGGCTGGGCTCCGGGCTGAACACCGCGGCCCGGGAGATCGGCGCGGCGCTGGGGGTGGCGGTGGTCGGCACGGTGCTGGCCTCCCGGTTCCACGGCGACCCGCGCGACGCGGCGCAGGTCGGCGCCTTCACGGACGCGATGGGGGTCGCGCTGCGCACGGTGGCCGTTGTGCTGCTGCTGGCGGCGCTCGCAGTGGTGGCCGGCTACCGGGACGGCGCGGGCACCCGCCGGCGCCGGGCCGACGGGCACGAGCGCCGGGCCGACGACCGCGGGCGCCGGGATGCAGCGTCCGGCGTCGGGGGCGCATGCTGACTGTGTGACGGCGAGAGCGGACAGCCGCCCCGCCACCGACGCCACGGCCCGCGTGCTCGCACGGGCCTGCGTCGATGCGGTGCAGGCCGTCGGCGGGTTTGCGGGCGGTGTCTACCTGCGCTCCGGGGCCGAGGGACCGCTGCTGCTCGCCGTGCTCACGGGGCTGCCCGGAAAGCTGTTCCGCCCGTGGTGGCGGATGCACGTGAACCGCCCGTACCCCGTCGCCGAGGCCTACCGCTCCGGCCAGTCGGTGCACCTGCCCGACGCGGACACGGCCATGCAGCGCTTTCCGCAGATGATGGCCGGGCTGCCGTTCCCCTTCGGCTCGCTGTACGAGCCCGTCATGGCCGGGGCCGAGCGGTTCGGGGTGCTGTTCGTCCTGCGCCGCGCGACCCCCGGCTCCTCGGTCGACGCCGCCGACCGGGAGCGGCTGCGCTCCGCCGCGGACGGGCTGGCCGACGGGCTGGCCGCGCTCACCGCGACCGGGGACCCGGTGCTCTGGAAGGGCGATCCGGTGTGCGTACCGCCCCCGGACACGGCTCAGGGCGCGCGCGAGGCGGTGGAGCGGCTCACCCTCGCCGTGCTCTCCGTGGACCGCGAGGGCAGGATCCGCTACGTCAACCACGCCGCCGCACGCCTGCTGGGCCAGGGTGCGCCGGAGCTGCGCGGGCGGGTGGTGTGGGAGGCGGTGCCCTGGCTCGGGCAGCCCGCGTACGAGGACCACTTCCGCGGGGTGTTCATGTCCGGGGAGCGGGTGCGCTTCCCGGCCCGGCGCGGCCGGCAGCCGGACGGGGACTGGGTGACGGTGGACCTGTATCCGGGCCCCGACGGGGTGACCGTGACCATCGGCGCGGCCGCTCCGCCCGTCTACGCGCCCGGGTCGGTGGCCCGGCCGGGCGCGGGACCGGGTTCGCCGGCCGACCGGGCCTCGGCGCTGTACCGGCCGGTGGCCCTCGCGATCGCGCTGACGGAGGCGGTCACGGCCCGCCAGGTGTCGGCGGTGGTCACCCAGGAGCTGCTGCCCGC
Source organism: Streptomyces katrae (assembly GCF_000717655.1). Lineage (GTDB taxonomy): Bacteria > Actinomycetota > Actinomycetes > Streptomycetales > Streptomycetaceae > Streptomyces > Streptomyces katrae_B. The sequence continues at coordinate 52,090 of NZ_JNZY01000010.1, read as the reverse complement.
CTTCGGCGGCCGCCAGCTGGCGATCTACCTGCTCAACGAGCGGCATCTGCACCTGGCGTGGGAGACGGGCTTCCCGCAGGGCTTCCTCGACCGGTTCGACGGGGTGGCCCTCGATGTCCGGCTGCCGGGCGTGGAGACCCTGACCACGGGCCGGCCGATGTTCTTCGAGTCGATGGAGCACCTGGCCGCCGCGTACCCGGGTATCCCGCTGGACGCCCACACAGGGGCCCGCGCGTTCCTGCCGCTGATCGCCTCGGGCCGGCCGGTGGGCTCGTGCATCCTCGGCTTCGACGCGCCGCGCGGGTTCAGCGCGGAGGAGCGTACGGTGCTGACCGCGCTGGCCGGGCTGATCGCGCAGGCCCTGGAGCGGGCGCAGCGCTACGACTCCGAGGCGGCGCTGGCGCGCGGACTGCAGGCGGCGCTGCTGCCGCACCGGCTGCCGGTGCGCGAGAACGTGGAGACGGTGGGCCGGTACCTGCCCGGCACGCAGGGCATGGACGTGGGCGGCGACTGGTACGACGTGATCGAGGCGGGCGAGGGCGTCCTCGCCCTGGTCATCGGGGACGTCCAGGGCCACGGGGTGGCGGCGGCCGCGACGATGGGCCAACTGCGCAGCGCCGTACGGGCCTTCACGCTCGGCAGCAGTCCTCCGGAGCAGGTGATGGCGGGTACCAACCGGCTGCTGATCGGCCTGGACCCCGGCCAGTTCGCCAGCTGCTGCTACGTCCTGCTCGATCCGGGTTCGGGCCGGGCGCGTGCCGTCCGGGCCGGGCATCCACAGCCGCTGCTGCGCCACGCGGACGGACGGGCGGAGGTGCTGGACCTGCCGGGCGGGGTGGTGCTCGGCATCGACGTGGACGCCACGTACCCGGTGACGGAGCTGCGGCTGGCGCGGGGCGCGGTGCTCGCCCTGTACACGGACGGGCTGGTCGAGGAGGCGGGTGAGGACATCGACGTCGGGGTGGAGCGGCTGCGGGCGGCGCTGGCCGCGGCCCGGCCGTCGCCCCTGACCGAGACGGCCGACCGGCTGGTGGGCGAGGCGGGGGACTCCGCGGACCGGCCGGACGACATCGCCCTGCTGCTGGCCCAGCGTACGGACGGCGGGCCTGCGGCGCGCGCCTGACCCGCCACCCCTCGCCAAGGTGCCCACTCCTCGGGCAGGAGGTGTCGCTGCGGGCACATGTCGGCAAAGCGGAAGAAAATTTGCCCGGGCCCCGCTGCGGTTCCCGCACCCGGGCTCTGTGCAGCGTTTACGCCGTCTTAACGCTGCCGTAGGACTGCCGGAGCGCGGCGCAACGATGGAATCCGCAGGGGAACGGCTATTGACCTGCGGATCCCGCAGGGATTCGATGTCGGCCCGGGAGCCACTGAACCACTTTGCTCACCACCGCCTCGGAGGCGATACCGCTCCCGCACCTCAGCTCACCGCACCTGCCGATCGGAACCCCGCACCGATGTCTGAAACGATCAGCGCCCCTCAGGCCCTCGCGCCCGCCACCGGGCCCGTCCCCCAAAAGCTCAAGCGTTCCATCGGCGTCGTCGGCGGCACACTGCTGACGCTCTCGTGCGTGACGCCCGCTTCGACCCTGTTCGTCGTCGTGCCCGACCTGTTCGCCAGCCTCGGCACATGGACCGCCCTCACGATCGCCATCGGCTCGCTGCTCTGCATCGGCGTCGCGTTCTGCTACTCGGAGCTCGGCACCCTGATCCCCAGTGCCGGCGGCGAGTACGCGATGGTGTCGACCCTTGCGGGACGGCTCGCCGGGTGGCTTGTGTTCGTGCTCTCCCTGCTGGTCGTGATGATCGTGCCGCCCGTGATCGCCATGGGTACGGCCGATTACCTCGCGCCGATCGTGCACATACCGGCCCCGGTCGCGGGCGGCGGCGTGATGCTGCTCGCCACCCTCGCCGGCCTTCTCGATCTGCGGGCCAACGCCTGGATCACCGGCATCTTCCTGGTGCTGGAGGTCGTCGCCGCGGCGCTGGTCGCCGTACTGGGCTTCGCGCACAGCGAGCGGGGCACCGGTGCGCTGGTGCACGGCACGGTCGCGGCCGAGGGCGGCGGCACCTCCACGGTGACCGCGATGATGGTCGTCTCCGGGCTCGCCATCGCCCTGTTCATCACCCAGGGCTTCTCGACCGCCGTGTACCTCTCCGAGGAGCTCGAGAACCCGCGGCGCAACGTCGCCCGTACGGTGCTCGCCACCCTCGCCATCTCCACGGCCGTCATCCTGATCCCGGTCATCGCCATCACCGTGGGCGCGCCCGACCTCTCCGCGCTGGCCGAGGGCGACCTCGGCGGCATGGTGACCGCCTGGTCCAACTCGGCCGTCGGCACGTTCGTCAGCCTCTGCGTCGCCCTCGCCATCATCAACGCGGGCATCGTCATGGTGATCCAGAATTCCCGCGTGCTGTTCGCCTCCGCCCGCGACAAGGCCTGGCCCGCGCCGGTCAACCACGCGCTGTCCAAGCTCGGCCGCTTCGGCTCCCCGTGGGTGGCCACCCTCGTCGTCGGCGTCCCGGGTGCGGCGCTGTGCTTCGTCAACCTCGACACCCTGTACGGGGTCACCGGCGTCTCGGTGACCGGCATGTACCTGCTGGTCGCGGTGGCCGCGCTGTTCGCCCGGCGCGGGGCGCACCGCGAGGTGGCCGCCTGGCGGATGCCGCTGTGGCCGGCGGTGCCGATCGCGCTGATCGCCGTACTCGCGTACATCCTGACCCAGCAGGAGACCCAGTACCTGCTGTGGACCGGCGGGATCACCGCCGTGGCCACGCTGTACTGGGCGCTGTACCTGCGGCCGCGACAGGACAGCCGCTGGCTGGTCAGCATCCCGGAGGACGGCGAGTCCGCCACGGTCTGACCGCTACTCGGCGGGGTCTGCGGGATCAGCTCCCGCAGGCCCCGCCGATGCTGTCGGCCGGGGGCCGGCCCAGGGTGATGGCCGTGTTCACCAGGCCGACGTGGCTGAACGCCTGCGGGAAGTTGCCGAGTTGGCAGCCGGAGACCGGGTCGTACTCCTCCGCGAGCAGTCCCACGTCGTTGCGTACGGCCAGCAGCCGCTCGAACAGCTCCCGCGCCTCCTTGTCCCGGCCGGTCATGTGCAGCGCGTCGGCCAGCCAGAACGAGCAGGCCAGGAAGGCCCCTTCGTCGCCGGGCAGCCCGTCCACCGACGGGCCCTCGGTGCTGTAGCGGCGGACCAGGCCGCTGCTGCCGAGCTCCGCCCGGACCGCGTCGACCGTGCCGATCACGCGCGGGTCGTGGGGCGGCAGGAACCCGACCCGGGGGATGAGCAGCGTGGCCGCGTCGAGCTCGCGGGAACCGTAGTACTGCGTGAAGGTGCCCCGTACGGGGTCGAAGCCGTTCTCGATCACGTCCCGGTGCACCTGGTCCCGCATGGTCCGCCACCGCTGGACGTCGCCGGGCAGCGACGAGTCGCTCTCCATGGTGCGCACGGCCCGGTCCGCGGCGACCCACGCCATCACCTTGGAGTGCACGAAGTGCCGGCGCGGCCCCCGGACCTCCCACAGGCCCTCGTCCGGCCGGTGCCAGTTGCGCTCCAGGAAGTCGAGGAGCGCGAGCTGGATCCGCCAGGCGTGCCGCTCCGCGGGCAGTCCGTTCGACCGGGCCAGGTAGAGGGAGTCGAGGACCTCCCCGTAGACGTCGAGCTGGAGCTGGTCCACGGCCGCGTTGCCGACGCGGACCGGGGAGGAGGCGGCGTAGCCGCCCAGCCAGGGCAGGTCGAATTCGGGGATCCGGCGCTCGCCGCCGATCCCGTACATGATCTGGAGGTCTGCGGGGTCGCCGGCGATCGCGCGCAGCAGCCATTCGCGCCAGGCGCGGGCCTCGTCCAGGAATCCGGTCTCCACGAGGGAGCCGAGGGTCAGGGTGGCGTCGCGCAGCCAGCAGAAGCGGTAGTCCCAGTTGCGTACGCCGCCGAGCTCCTCGGGGAGGGAGGTCGTGGCGGCGGCCGCGATTCCGCCGGTCGGTGCGTACGTGAAGGCCTTGAGGGTGATCAGGGAGCGGGTCACGGCTTCCCGGTAGGGGCCCTCGTAAGTGCACTGCTCGCTCCACTCGCGCCAGTCCTCGAGGCTCTGTTCCAGAGCCTCGTACGGATCGCAGGGCTCGGGGCGCGGCTCGTGCGAGGCGTGCCAGGTGAGGACGAAGGCGACCCGCTCGCCGGCGGCGACGGTGAACTCGGACCGGGTGCTGTTGGCCTCGCCCCAGGTGTGCACGGGCGGCTCACTGCGGAACCAGACGGAGTCGGGACCGGCGGTGGCGACCCGGTCGCCGTCGGCGCGCCGGACCCAGGGGACGACGTGCCCGTAGTCGAAGCGCAGGCGCAGCACGCTGAGCAGGGTGACCACGCCGGAGAGACCCTCGACGATCCGGATCACGTCGGGCGCGGTGTCGCGCTGCGGCATGAAGTCGATGACCTTGCACGAGCCGCCGTCCGGGGTGTCCCAGTGGGACTCCAGGACCAGCGAGCCGTCGACGTAGGCGCGGCGGGTGCACTGCCCGGCGGCGGCCCCGGCCGGGGCGATGCGCCAGTGGCCGTTCTCCTTGTCGCCGAGGAGCGCCGTGAAGCAGGCGGGCGAGTCGAAGCGCGGCAGGCACAGCCAGTCGATGGACCCGTCGCGGCCGACGAGCCCGCCGGTCATGAGATCGCCGATGAGTGCGTAGTCTTCGATGGGTTGTGTCATTTGTGCGCTGTTTCCCTGGGTGCCCGGGTCCAATCACCGTAGGACCCGGGACACCGTCGCGCGCGAACGGTCGCGACTAGTTGCGTACGAGGAGCAGCGCGCTCGCGATGACCACGCCGAGGGCGACGGCGAGGGCGCCGTGGGCCAGGCGGTGGCTGCGCAGGACGGGCAGGAAGCGGTCGGCGGCGTACCGGCCGGGGCCGGTGAGGGCGAGGGCGGCGGCGCCCGCGGTCAGCAGGAGCTCGTACTCGATGCCCTTCGGGGCGAAGAACGACCCGGCGCCGTGGACGGCGATCGCATTGATCATGGTGCCGACGACCGCGGCTCCGGCGAGCGGGGTGAGCAGCCCGAGGACGAGGCCGAGGCCGCCGAGGGTCTCGGTCAGGCCGGCGAGCACGGCCATCGCGTCGCCCGACGGGTAGCCGCTGGCGGTGAAGAACTGGCCGGTGCCGCTGATGCCCCCGCCGCCGAACCAGCCGAAGAGCTTCTGGGTGCCGTGGCCGGCCATGGTGAGTCCGAGGACGACGCGCAGGAGGAGCAGGCCGGCGTCGTGGGCGGGGGTGGAGAGGGCGAGCGGGACGGCCGGGACGGCGGCGGCCTGCGGCTTCGTCGCGGTGACGGAGGGGCTGGTCATGGGGGGGATCCTTCCGGTCGGGCGGTCCGGGGGCGGGGACGGAGTTGTTCAAATTCGAACCGCCAGCCCCCGACCCTAGCCATTGATTCAAATTGGAACAACCCGTGTACCCTGGGCGCATGGCTGAAACGAGATGGCTGGACGAGCGCGAGATGCGCGCCTGGAGCGGCTTCCTGGCCGCATCCGCCCTGGTGAACCGCCGTCTCGACCAGCAGCTCAAGGACGATTCCGGGCTCTCGCACCCGCAGTACGAGATACTCGTGCGCCTCGCCGCGGCTCCGGGCCGCGAGCTGCGGATGACCGAACTGGCCAATGGCCTGATCAATTCGAAGAGCGGGCTGACCTACCAGGTCACCCAGCTGGAGAAGGCGGGCCTGGTCCGCCGCCGCAGCTGCCCCTCCGACGTGCGCGGGGTCTTCGCCGTCCTCACGGACGCCGGCAGCGCCCGCTTGGAGGCGGCCGCGCCCGGTCACGTGGCCACCGTCCGGGAGGCGCTGATCGACGTCCTCACCCCCGAGCAGCTCGAGGTCCTCGCGGACGGGCTGGGCGAGGTCAGCCGCCGGCTGCGCGAGCACGGCGGACAGCACGGCGGATAGGCGGACACGCGGATATCGGTATCCGACGGGGTATAGGGATGACATGGACGGAACGGTCTGGCTGACGGTCGCCGCGGTCGTCGCCCTCGGGCTGGCGATCGCGGCGGGCGTGCTGCTCGTACGGGTCTTCGCGGCGAGGCGCCTGCTGCTCGACGCGGGGATCCCGCTGCGCGACAAGGCGCTCTTCTGGGTCGCGGTGATCTACACCCTCTCGCCCGTGGACCTGGTGCCGGACCCGGTGTACCTCGACGACATCGGCATCCTGCTGCTGGCGCTGCGCTCGCTGCACGCGGCGGCGGGGGCGGTGCGACCGGGCGCGGTGGAGACCTCGAAGCGCACTCCGGCGACGGATCCGGACCCCGCGTAGCAGCCCGGTCCCCAACGCCCCCTGCAGCGACGAGGAGGCCCGGGCCCTGCACTGGCCCGGCACATGGAAGAACCCCGTACCCCTCGGCGGGAGCCGGTTCCTGCTCACCGAGGCCGAGGGAACGTGGTGGCGGAGCGCAACGAGGCGGTGGTGGCGGCCGGTTGACCCACCGGCGGCACCGACACCTCCTCATGGCATCACGGAACTGAGCGGCTACGGCTACCGACCGGGGCGCGGCCGGCGGCCCGGGCCCGGCTCAGCGGACCCCGCGGGGGCGGTACTGGATGCTGATGCGCGGGCCGACGGCGCGGCGGGATTTGGGGATCGCGTGCTCCATGGTCCGCTGGCAGGAGCCGCCCATCACGACGAGGTCGCCGTGCCCGAGGGGCAGGCGCAGCACGGTGGGGCCGCCGTCGCGGGGGCGCAGGACGAGATCGCGGGGGTCGCCGACCGAGAGGATCGCGACCATCGTGTCCTCGGTGGCGGAGCGGCCGATGCGGTCCCCGTGCCAGGCGACGCTGTCCCGGCCGTCACGGTAGAGGCAGAGCCCGGCGGTGGCGAAGGGCTCACCGAGCTCGGCGGCGTAGTGCCGGGTCAGCATGTCGCGGGCCTCGGTGAGCGCCGGGTGCGGCAGGCACTCCCCCTCGTCGTAGAAGGCGAGCAGGCGGGGTACGTCGACCTCGCGCTCGTACATCTGGCGGCGCTCGGCCCGCCACGGCACGTCCTCGGCCAGCTGCTCGAACAGCGTGTCGGCGCCGGAGAGCCAGCCGGGCAGGTGGTCGACCCAGGCGCCGGAGCCGAGCGGGGTGCGGCGCAGCTCCGAGAGCGGGCCGAGGCGGATCTCGTCGCCCTGGTCGAAGAGGGAGCCCTGGAGGCCGGGGATCGTACGCACGGGTCCATCATATCGCGCCACTCGAACATTCGATCGATTCGGGGTCGCGAGGTCGCCCCCGTGACCCGCGAGGTCATCCGCGAGGCGTGGCGGCTACCGCTGGACACGCGCGAACTCGCCGGATGAGAGTTCCGGCCGGTCGGGTCGTCGCTACCCCGGCCAGGGTGCGAGCCCCCACTGCAGCGTGTGCTGAGCCCCCGGTTCGAGACGTACGCGCGCGGTGTCGCGCCGGAAGGCATCGGGGCCGCAGCTCATGGGCTCCACGGCGACGCTCCGGCGCCGGTGCGACTCGGGCAGGGTGTCCCCGGTGAACACCTGCACGAAGTCCGCGCCCTCACCGAGCCACAGATCGGTACCGTACGCGCCGGACGGCTCGGCAAGGCGCACGACGGCACGCCCGTCCGTCTCCCGCCGCAGATCCGTGAAGGCCGTGTCCAGCCGCTGAGGGCCGACGGGCCGCGGCGCGCCGAAGTCGTTGGGCGTCCCCGAGACCGGCTCGGACGCCACGGGCAGGCCGCGGTCGTCGGTGCGGAGCCAGGTCCGGGCGGGAACGGTCAGCAGCATGGCGTCGACCGTGCCGGGCCCCACCGCAAGATACGGGTGCTGACCGACTCCGTACGGTGCGGGGGTGTCGCCGACGTTCCTCGCGGTGATCGTGACCGTCATGCCGTGGCGGTCGAGTGCGTACTCCGCCCGCGCCACCAGGTGGAAGGGGTAACCGGGTTGCGGCCAGAGCACGGTCGCCAGCACCACGCGGCCGTCCGCCTGCTCCACCGCCTGCCACGACGTCCAGCGCAGCAGACCGTGGAGGGCATTGGCGTGTTCGATCTCGTTGACGGGCAGCTGCAGTTCCTGCCCCTCCCACCGGTACCGGCCGTCTCCGATCCGGTTGGGCCACGGCAGGAGGAGCTGTCCGCGTCCGCCCTCTATCGGCTCGTCCGCGTCGAAACCGTCGACGACCGGGCGCTCGGCGACGGAGTAGTGGCGCAGGGCGCCGCCCAACTCCACGACGACGGCGGTCTGCGGACCACACGTCAGCCGGAACTGGGCACCCGTCCGCAGCATGTTCGCCGTCCTCGCCGTTGGCGGTCAGGGTTCGGGACCCCGCACACCGGGTGGTTCCATTCCATCACCGTGGGGATCGCATCGCACCCCGGCCGGGCGTCCCCCGCCGTGGTCACGCACGCGTCAGCCCTTCTCCCCGGTCTCCACTGAGCCGTTCGGTTCGGGAGAGCACTCCATTCGGTTCGGGAGAGCACTCCAATGGGTCAGCGGCAGTCGTGCCAGCGGGCCGTGGCAAGGCCGCGGTGCTCTCGTGGTGGCGCGGTTTTCGTGTCGCCGTCAGCACCCAGGGAGCGTTCAGTGGCAGCCAGCAGCAGTGACCGTAGTCGAACGCTCGTTGTCCCTCAGGTGCTCAAGGGGCAGAAGGCCCTGGTGACAGGGGCGAACTCCGGCATCGGCAAAGCCACCGCGATCGGCCTCGGACGGGCGGGTGCCGACGTGGTCGTGAACTACGTCGCCGGGCAGGACGCCGCGGAAGAGGTGGTGCGGGAGATCGAGGGCTTCGGAGTCCGCGCCTATGCGCACGAGGGCGACGTGTCGCAGGAGGACCAGGTCGTCGACATGGTGGCCCGGATGGTCCAGGAGTTCGGGACCATCGACATCATGGTCGCGAACGCCGGTCTGCAGCGGGACGCCGCGGTCACCGACATGACCATGGCCCAGTGGACCAAGGTACTGGACGTCAACCTCACCGGTCAGTTCCTGTGCGCCCGTGAGGCGACCAAGGAATTCCTGCGGCGCGGCGTCGTGCCGGAGGTGTCCCGCTCCGCGGGGAAGATCATTTGCATGAGCTCGGTGCACCAGCTCATCCCCTGGGCCGGGCACGTGAACTACGCCTCCTCCAAGGGCGGCGTACAGATGCTCATGACCACGCTCGCCCAGGAGCTCGCCCCGCACCGGATCCGGGTGAACGCCGTCGCTCCGGGTGCGATCCGCACGCCCATCAACCGCAGCGCCTGGGACACTCCCGAGGCCGAGGCGGACCTGCTGCGGCTCATCCCGTACCGCCGCGTCGGAGACCCCGAGGACATCGCGAACGCCGTGACCCTCCTCGCCTCCGACCTGCTCGACTACGTCGTGGGGACGACGATCTACGTGGACGGGGGCATGACCCTGTTTCCCGGGTTCGCCACCGGTGGCTGAGGCCCTCGATCCTTCAGCCGTCCGGCACGACCTGCTAAGGCTCACATGAACAGCGCGATCGCGATCATGGCGGACACCCCTCCGCAGCTGCTCCCCGCCCGAGAACTCATGGCCTTCACCCTGGCCTCCCACATCCTGCTCGTGCCCTTCGGCGTGGCCCTGCCCGCCATCACCCTCCTGATGCACTACCGCGGGCTGCGCAAGGGCGACGCGGTCGCCCTGCTGCTCGCGCGGCGCTGGTCGGCGGTCATGGCCGTGCAGTTCGCCATCGGCATCGTCACCGGGACCGTGCTCTCCTTCGAGTTCGGCCTGCTCTGGCCCGGCCTGATGGGCAGGTGGGGCGATGTCTTCGGCCTCGGATTCGGGGTCGAGGCGTGGGCCTTCTTCCTCGAGGCGATCCTCATCGCCATCTACCTCTACGGCTGGCGGAGGCTGAAGCCGTGGACGCACTTCTGGCTGGGTCTGCCCCTGCCGCTGACGGCGCTGCTGGGTGCGTTCGGAATCATCGCCGCGAACTCGTGGATGAACACGCCGCGCGGCTTCTCGCTCGACGCGGGCGGCAACCCCGTCGACGTCAACGTCCGCAAGGCGATCTTCACGCCGATGTTCGGCCCCGAGTACTGGCACTTCGTGGCAGGTGTCGTCCTCACGGCGGGCTATGTCGTGGCCGGGGTGTACGCGGTCGGCTGGCTGCGCGGCCGGCGTGACCGTTACCACCGGCTCGGCTTCACCGTTCCGTTCACCGTGGCCGCGATCCTCACCCCCGTGCAGTTCGTGCTCGGGGACTCCATCGCACGCTCGGTCTTCCACAAGCAGCCGGTGAAGTTCGCCGCCACCGAGATCGTCTGGAAAACCGACACCCACGTACCCGAGTACATGTTCGGACGCCTGCATGCCGACGGAACGGTCTCCGGCGGGATCAAGATCCCCCAACTGGACTCGATCCTCGCCGGTTTCAGCCCGGACACCCAGGTGACGGGTCTGTCGTCGGTCCCCGCGAGCGATCGCCCGACGGCGACGCAGGCCACGATCGCGCACTGGGCGTTCGACATCATGGTGACGATCGGAAGCCTGCTCCTCCTCCTCGCGCTCTGGTACGGCTGGTGCTGGCTGCGCCGCCGCGACCTGCCGCGCTCACCGTGGTTCTTCCGGTGCGCCGCCGTGGCCGGGGCGGCCTGCCTGGTGACGGTCGAATGCGGCTGGATCACCACCGAGGTGGGTCGCCAGCCCTGGATCGTCTACGAGAACATGCGCGTGTCCGAAGCCGTCACGGACACCCGGGCCTCGTCGCTGTGGGCGATGCTCGGAATCGTCATCGTGGTCTACACCCTGATCTTCGCCACCTTCCTGGCCGTCCTGCTCAAGATGCGCACCCGCTGGCGGGCCGCCGATGAACAAGAGGGCGACGCTCAGGCTGCCGGCACTCCGGAAAGTGACACCCCCTACGGGCCCCGCCGGACGACCGCCGCGGCCGCACAGGATCACGGCACTGCACCCGGTGACGGAGGAGGGCGATGATCCAGGACGTCGTGGCCTGGGTGCTGCTGGCCGCGGTGGCCGCCTACGCCTGTGCCGGCGGGACCGACTACGGAGCCGGATTCTGGGATCTGTTCGCGGGCGGCGCCGAACGGGGCAAGCGGCCCCGGTGGCTGATCGACCACGCCATGGAGCCCGTCTGGGAGACGAACAACGTCTGGCTCATCTTCGTCCTGGTGATCATGTGGACGGGCTTTCCGGTCCTGTTCCAGACGATCTTCACGGCCATGTGGCTCCCCCTGGCGCTCGCGGCCGTCGGGCTCGTCCTGCGCGGTGCGGGATTCGCCCTCCGCAAACCCATGACACGCGTCGCGCGGCGCAGGATCTACGGTGCCGCCTTCGCCGTGTCCTCCCTCCTGGTGCCCTTCTTCCTCGGAGCGGTGGTCGGCGGCCTCGCCACAGGCCGGGTGGCTCCGGGGACGAAGGCGTCCGCCGACGCATGGTCCAACGGGACCTCCGTACTCGCCGGGCTGCTCACCGTCGCCGCGACCGCCTTCCTGGGCGCCGTGTTCCTCACCGCCGACGCCCGCCGCTTCGACGCGCCCGACCTCGTCCACTACTTCCGGCTGCGCGCCTGGTGCAGCCTCGGTGTCCTCGCCGTCCTGGCCGTCGTCGGCCTCGCCGTCACCCACCACGACGCGCGCTACGTCTACGACGGCCTGACCAGCGGCATCGGCCTGGCCCTCGTCCTGGTGGCCGTCGTGAGCGCCGTGGCCACCGCCGGGCTGCTGTACCGCACGGCCACCGGCTGGGCGAGGATCACGGCGGTCGGCAGCGTCGCCCTCGTCGTGGTCGCCTGGGGGCTGGCCCAGCGGCCGTATCTCATCCCCACCTCGCTGACCGTGGACCAAGCGGCCGGAGCGTCGACGACACTGCGCTGGCTGCTCCTGGTCACGGTGATCGCGATGGTGCTCGTCGGACCACCGCTGGCCCTGCTCTACCGGCTGGACACCAGCGGCGCCCTGCAGCCTCTCGCCGAGAACGACCTGCGGCGGAGCGCCGCGAACCGGGATCCGGGCACGGACCGGTGATCGTGGTGGTGCTGGGCGTGGCGGGCGCCGGGAAGAGCACCGTCGCCAGGGCCCTGGCCGAGGAACTCGGAGGGGTGTTCCTGGACGGTGACGACCTCCATCCTGCCGCGAACATCGCCAAGATGGCCGCCGGCCGCTCCCTGGACGACGCGGACCGCGCCCCGTGGCTGCGTACGCTCTCGGACCGGATACGGCAGTCCTCCCGGTCGGGCCGGCGGCTGGTCGTCGCCTGCTCCGCCCTCAAGCGCGCTTACCGCGACGAACTCCGCGGGGCCGCCCCGGGCCTCTGGTGCCTGTACCTGGCACTGGACCGCGACACCGCCAGGGCCCGGGTCTCCCGGCGGACGGGCCACTTCATGCCGCTGCGCCTGGTCGACTCGCAGTTCGAGATCCTGGAACCGCTGGAATCCGACGAGCCCGGCGCGACCGTCGACGCCACCGCCGGCACCGAGGTCACCATGGCTCGGGCGCGCCGCGCCGTCGCGGGCTTCAACACGGGGCCGGCGCGCTGAGGAATCAACCGCCCAGGAGTACGGCGATGTCCCCGGATCGCGGAACCGGACCGCCGGTCCGCGTAAGGGGCGGCAGCGTGCCGTCCGCCCGCACCAGGAACAGCAGGTGGTGTCCCGGAACGGCCGCGATCAGGCGCGACAGGCGTGCGCCCTGAACCGCTTCACACGCACCAGAGGCTCGGCACATCGGATGCGGCCGGGTCCCCGCTCGGCGCGCGCCGGCAGCGGGCGTGCCGGATGGTGGGGACATGGGTACGCCCGACGGGATGAGCGACGCCGACTTCCGCTCGCTCCACGGTGAACTGCGCCGTACGGCACCCGGCGGTGCGGCACCCCTGGGAGCTCTGGGCACCCTCACGCCCGCACGGACGCTGGCCGCCGTCAGCGAGGTCCGCTCCGGCCGTACGGTCTCGCTCGCCGCGCCCGTGAACACCCGCAAGGGGCCGGACAACGCCGAACCGGCGGAGCACCGGCTCACCGCGCCCGTCGGCGGCGCCCCGGACCCGGGCGGCCTGCAGTTCGCCCGGGACCGCATCGCCATGAACGTCCACGGCGACGTCGACAGCCACATCGACGCACTGTGCCACGTCATCTACGAGGGCACCCTGCACGGCGGCGTCCCTGCCGCGGACGTTCTCTCCCCGGACGGGGCCGGGGCCCTGTCCATCGACCTGGCCCGCGACGGCATCGTGGGACGGGGAGTGCTGCTGGACATCCCGCGCCTGCACGGCACCCCCTGGCTCGAACCGGGATCACACGTGACCGCCGAGGATCTTGCAGCCGCCGAAGCGCGGCAGGGGCTGCGGGTCGGCCGGGGCGACATCCTCCTCGTACGCGTCGGGCACCGGCGGCGGCGTGCGGAGCTCGGCGCCTGGGACTCAGCCGGCGCGCGGGCCGGACTCCACCCGACCGCCCTGCGTTTCCTGGCCGAACGGCAGGTGGCCGTGCTCGGCAGTGACGGCAACAACGACACGGCTCCCAGTGCCGTGCAGAGCGTCGCGTTCCCGGTGCACGTACTCGCCGTCCATGCGATGGGGCTGCACCTGCTCGACTACCTGCAGTTCGAGGAGCTGGCTCCCCTCTGCGAACGGGAGGGCCGCTGGTCGTTCCTCTGCGTCATCGCGCCACTACGGCTGCCCGCGGCGACGGGTTCTCCCGTCAATCCCCTCGCGATCCTTTGACCGGCCGGGGCTTCCCGGCGTTCCGGCCCGCCCGACTCGCTGGGCATCCCCTCCGGAGCTACGTTGTAGATGCTGAATGCACCCCAACTCACCCGACAGGAGCAGATCCCTGCTCCGGGGAGGTGGCCCGCATGCCCGAGGCGCGGGAGTACGACGTCATCATCATCGGCACAGGGGCCGGCGGCGGCACCCTCGCCCACCGGCTGGCGCCGACCGGCAAGCGGATCCTGCTTCTCGAGCGCGGCGGCTACCTGCCGCGGGAACGCGACAACTGGGATTCGACCGCGGTCTTCGTCAAAGGGAAGTACCGCGCACCGGAGTTCTGGTACGACAAGCACGGAGACCGGTTCCCGCCCGAGGTGAACTACTACGTCGGCGGGAACACCAAGTTCTACGGCGCCGCGCTCTTCCGCATGCGCCCCGAGGACTTCGGGGAACTCCGCCACCATGACGGCATCTCTCCCGCATGGCCGCTGGACTACGGCGACCTGGAGCCCTACTACACGCAGGCCGAGCATCTCTACCTCGTCCACGGACGGCACGGCGAGGACCCCACCGAGGGGCCGGCCAGTGCCCAGTACGCCCATCCGCCCGTGCAACACGAGCCGCGCATCCAGCAGTTGAGCGACGACCTGGAGAAACAGGGCCTGCACCCCTTCCATCTCCCGATCGGGGTGAACCTCGTCCAGGACGACCAGGGGCGGGCGGCGCACGGGAGCCCCTGCATCCGCTGCGACCGCGTCGACGGGTTCCCCTGCCTGGTCGGCGCGAAGTCGGACGCCCAGGTCATCTGCGTGGACCCGGCCCTGGAACACTCCAACGTCGAACTGATCACGCATGCCGACGTGCGCCGGCTCGAGACGGACGCCACCGGGCGGAGTGTCACCTCGGTCGTCACGGAACTGGGCGACGGCTCGACCGTCCGGTTCGCCGCCGACATCGTGGTGGTGGCCTGTGGGGCCGTCAACTCCGCGGTCCTGCTGCTGCGTTCGGCCGACGACAAGCACCCTCAGGGCCTGGCCAACAGCTCGGACGTGGTCGGCCGGCACTACATGCGGCACAACAACCTGGCCCTGATGGCGGTGTCCGAGGAGCCGAACGGCACCCGGTTCCAGAAGACGCTGGCACTGCACGACTGGTACCTGGGCAGCGACGACTGGGACTACCCTCTCGGCGGCATCCAGATGCTCGGCAAGTCCGACTCCGAGCAGATCCACGGCGAGGCACCCCGCTGGGCCGGTGCCGTCACCCCGGACATGCCCTTCGAGGTGCTCGCCCATCACGCGGTCGACTTCTGGCTGTGCGGTGAGGACCTGCCGGACCCGGACAACCGCGTGACCCTCGACGGGGACGGCGGGATCCACCTCGCCCTCGACGAGAAGAACAACATCGCAGGGCTGAAGCGGCTGCGGCACAAACTGCAGGGCATGCTCGGTCACCTGGGCATGCACGAGCACCATCTGCTGTCGCACAGCATCTACCTACACAAGGGCATGCCCATCGGCGCAACGGCTCATCAGGCCGGCACCGTCCGCTTCGGCCGTGACCCGCAGAGCTCCGCCCTCGACGTCAACTGCAAGGCCCATGACCTCGACAACCTCTACGTGGTCGACACGAGCTTCTTCCCGAGCATCGGCGCGGTCAATCCCTCGCTGACGGCCATCGCCAACGCCCTGCGCGTCGGAGACCACCTCGCGGAGCGACTGCAATGACCGGGACCCGGGCGGATCACCGCTGAGGTGTCCTGAGGAGGAGAACCATGGACCGCTACCCGCCCATCGCCGACCACGGACTCGTGGGGGACCTGCAGACCGCGGCTCTGGTGTCGTCCAGGGGAGTCATCGACTGGTTCGCGGCTCCGCGATTCGACTCCCCCAGCATCTTCGCGGCCCTGCTCGACCACGACGGGGGCGGGCACTTCCTGCTCGCACCGGAACAGGACGAGGGGACGTGGAAACAGCTCTACTACCCGGACACCGCGGTCGTGGTGACCCGCTTCATGTCCCCCGACGGGGTCGGCGAGACCGTCGACTACATGCCGGTCCACCGGGGCCTCACGGCGTCCGACCGGCACACGCTGGTACGTGTGATCCGCGCGGTGCGCGGTACGGTGCGCTTCTCCCTCGAATGCCGCCCCCGCTTCGACTACGCGCGGGCACCCCACCAACTCGACCTGGCGGAGGGCCGGGCGACCTTCCGGGCACCCGGGGCGACCGCGTTCCTGCAGGCCACCTTTCCGCTCGAGCGGGACGGCCAGGACGTCCGGGCCTCGATCACGCTCACCGCGGGTCAGGCGGAGGCAGCCGTGTTCACCACCGACAGGGAGGGCAGCGCGGCGCCGCCGCCACCGCCGGAGCGTGACAGGATCACCGATGAGCTGTGGGAACAGGTCGACTACTGGCAGAAGTGGGTGCGCACATCGCACTACCACGGCCGCTGGGCGGAGATGGTGTACCGCTCGGCCATCACGCTCAAGCTGCTCACCTACGCCCCCTCCGGCGCGCCGGTCGCCGCCGCCACCATGGGTCTT
Organism: Streptomyces katrae; assembly: GCF_000717655.1. Lineage (GTDB taxonomy): Bacteria > Actinomycetota > Actinomycetes > Streptomycetales > Streptomycetaceae > Streptomyces > Streptomyces katrae_B. The sequence continues at coordinate 35,905 of NZ_JNZY01000010.1, read as the reverse complement.
CCCGAGCAAGTCGGCGGCGAGCGCAACTGGGACTACCGCTACACCTGGGTGCGGGACGGATCCCTGTCCGTACGGGCCCTGCTCGACCTCGGCTTCGCGGAGGAGGCGGCCCGCTTCACCCACTGGCTCGGCGACCGCCTGCGCGCCCACGAGGGTCCGGACGGGGAGCCCCTGCAGATCATGTACCGGGTCGACGGAGACCCGCACCTGACCGAGGAGGTCCTCCAGCACTTCGAGGGCTACCGGGGTTCGTACCCCGTGCGGGCCGGAAACGCGGCCATGGACCAGTTGCAGCTCGACATCTACGGCGAGGCTCTGTACGCACTGTCCGAGGGACACGCGGTCGTCGTACAGGGCGACTACCACGGCTGGAAGGCCCTCGCCCGGACCCTGGACTGGCTCGCCGACTCCTGGGACCGGCCCGACGAGGGCATCTGGGAGACCCGCGGCGGCCGGCAGGACTTCACCTACAGCCGCGTGATGTGCTGGGCGGCGTTCGACCGCGGCCTGAAGGTCGCCGCCGAGTTCAGCCGGCCGGCCGACACCGTCCTGTGGACGAAGGCCCGTGACGACATCCTCGAACAGGTCATGGAACGCGGCTGGAGCGAGAGGGAGCAGTCCTTGGTCCAGCACTACGGCAGCCAGGTCCTGGACGCTTCGCTGCTGCTGATTCCCCGGGTCGGATTCCTCGCGCCGAGGAGCGCGAGCTGGCTGTCCACCCTCGATGCCATGGACCGGGTCCTGGTGTCCGACAGCCTCGTCTACCGGTACGATCCCGCGGCCTCTCCCGACGGACTCCGCGGCTCGGAGGGAACGTTCAGCCTCTGCACGTTCCTCTACGTCGACGCCCTCGCCCGTGCCGGACGGCTGCCGCAGGCCCGCTACACCTTCGAGAAGATGCACACGTACGCCAACCACGTCGGTCTGTTCGCCGAGGAGATCGGCCCCAGTGGCGAGCAACTCGGCAACTTTCCGCAGGCCTTCACCCACCTGTCGCTCATCATGGCCGCGACCACTCTCAACGATGCGCTCGACGCCCTCCGGCTCTGAGACCGCGCCCCACCCCGCCGGACGCGGCCTGGTCCCGAGCGGCGGGCTGCTCTACCGTCGCCACCGGGCCCACGGCCCGCAGGCTCACCGGTCGACCCGATCAGGAGACAGACATGCGGATGCTGATCAACAGCCCCGAGACCGTCGTCGCCGATGCGCTGCGGGGGATGGCGGCCGCACATCCCGACCTGGACGTCGACGTGGAACGGCGCGTCGTCGTACGGCGCGACGCGCGGGACGGGGGCCGGGTCGGGGTGGTGTCCGGGGGCGGGTCGGGGCACGAGCCGCTGCATGCCGGGTTCGTGGGGTACGGGATGCTGTCGGCCGCGTGTCCCGGGGAGGTGTTCACCTCACCGGTGCCCGACCAGATGCTGCGGGCGGCCGCGGCCGTGGACTCCGGGCAGGGGGTGCTGTTCGTCGTCAAGAACTACACCGGTGACGTGCTGAACTTCGAGATGGCCGCGGAACTCGCCGAGGAGGACGGCCTGCGGGTGGAGCGGGTCCTCGTGAACGACGACGTCGCCGTGACCGACAGCCTGTACACGGCGGGGCGGCGCGGCACCGGGGCGACCGTGTTCGTCGAGAAGATCGCCGGTGCGGCGGCCGAGGCGGGCGCCCCACTGGAGCGGGTAGCGGCGCTCGCCCGGCAGGTGAACGCGTCCTCCCGCAGTTTCGGGGTGGCGCTCAGCGCGTGCACGACCCCGGCGAAGGGCAGTCCGACGTTCGACCTGCCGGACGGGGAACTGGAGTTGGGGATCGGCATCCACGGCGAGCCGGGCCGCGAGCGGCGGGCCATGATGCCGGCGCGGGAGATCGCGGAGATCGCGGTGGGGGCCGTACTGGAGGAGCTGGCGGCGGTGGGTCCGGCGGACGGGCCGGTGCTGGCGCTGGTCAACGGCATGGGGGCGACGCCGCTGCTGGAGCTGTACGGGTTCCACGGGGAGGTGGCCCGGGTCCTGGCGGAGCGCGGGGTGCCGGTGGCGCGGACGCTCGTCGGAAACTACGTCACCTCACTGGACATGGCGGGGTGTTCGGTGACGCTGTGCCGCGGGGACGAGGAACTGCTGCGGCTCTGGGACGCGCCGGTCCGGACGGCGGCGCTGCGGTGGGGCTGCTGAGAAGGTGGGCGTACGAGGTGCGGACGAGGCAAGGAGACGGAAGTGCGTGACGCGGACTTCTTCCGGCGCTGGATGACGGCCGCCGGCGCCGCAGTGGAGCGCGAGGCGGACCGGCTGACCGAGCTCGACTCCCCCATCGGGGACGCCGACCACGGGAGCAATCTGCTGCGCGGCTTCACGGCGGTACGGGCGGCCCTGGAGGCGGACCCCGCGGTGACGCCGGGGGCGGTGCTGCAACTGGCGGGGCGGACGCTGATCTCGACGGTCGGCGGCGCGTCGGGCCCGCTGTACGGGACGCTGCTGCGGCGCACGGGCAAGGACCTCGGGGAGGCCGCCGAGGTCTCCGACGAGGAGGTGCGCAAGGCCCTGTACGCGGGGGTGGGCGCGGTGGCACAGCTGGGCGGGGCGGCACCGGGCGACAAGACGATGCTGGACGCGCTGGTGGCGGGGGTGGCGGCGCTGAGCACCTCGTACCGGGCGGCGGCGGACGCGGCAGAGGCCGGTGCGCGGGCGACGGTGCCGATGCTGGCCCGCAAGGGGCGGGCCAGCTATCTGGGCGAGCGGAGCATCGGGCACCAGGACCCGGGGGCGACTTCGGCGGCCCTGCTGCTGACGGCGCTCGCGGACACGGCCGATACGGCGGACAAGGCGGACACCGCATGAGCGCGCCGGCGGTGGTCGGGATCGTCCTGGTGTCGCACAGCGCGGTGGTCGCGGAGTCCGTGGCGGACCTGGCGCGGGGCCTGGCGGCGGGCGGACCGGTCGTCCCGGTGGCAGCGGCGGGCGGCACCGCGGACGGCGGCCTGGGCACGAGCGCGGAGCGCGTCGTGGCGGCCGCGCTCGAGGTGGACCGGGGCGCGGGGGTCGCGCTGCTGGCGGACCTGGGCAGCTCGGTGCTGACGGTGAAGGCGCTGCTGGTGGAGGACGAACTGCCGCCGGGGGCCAGGCTGCTGGACGCCCCGTTCCTGGAGGGCGCGGTGGCGGCGGTGGTCGCCGCCTCCGCGGGCGCCCCCCTGGACGCGGTGGCCGCAGCCGCAGAGGAGGCGTACAGCTACCGCAAGGCCTGACCGGCGGGCGGGCGGGTCAGCGGCCGCGGAGGGATTCGATTTCGCGGCGGTCGCGCTTCGTCGGGCGGCCCGTGCCGCGGTCGCGGACGCCGACCACCTCGGCCTCGATGCGCGTGGGCGCCGGCGGGCTGTTGTCGATGAAGCATTCCGCGGCCACCGGCGGACCGACCCGCTTCGTCACCGGCCGCTTGACGACGACGATGCGCTCGCGTCCCCCGTGGAACAGCCGCACCTCGTCCCCCGCCCGTACCGCCTGCGCCGGCTTCGCGCGCTCACCGTTGACCTTCACATGGCCCGCCCTGCAGGCGGTCGCCGCGACCGAGCGGGTCTTCGTCAGACGGACCGACCAGATCCAGGCGTCCACGCGCGCCGTTCCTGCTTCCGCGCCCGTTCCCGTTCCCGTTCCCGTTGCTTCATCAGCCATACCAGAACTTTAGCGAGCGGGCCCGCCCGGAACGGAATGGATTTTGGCAGATTCACCAAGAGCCCTGGCATCTGCCATGTACATCATCCGAAGATGATTGCAAATGCGGGACACGTGCCCCTACCTTGTCGCACATGCAGTCCTACACCATCGGACAGGCGGCGCGCCTGCTGGGCGTCAGCCCGGACACCGCCCGCCGCTGGGCCGACGCCGGCCGGGTCGCGACCCACCGCGACGAGGCCGGCCGGCGCCTGATCGACGGCCGCGACCTGGCCGCCTTCTCCGTCGAGGTGGGACAGGGCGCCCACCCCGAAGACGACGAGCCGTACACCTCGGCCCGCAACGCCTTCCCCGGCATCGTCACCGCCGTGAAGCTCGGAGACGTGGCCGCCCAGGTCGAGATCCAGGCAGGTCCCCACCGCCTGGTCTCCCTCCTCACCCGTGAGGCCGTCGAGGAGCTCGGACTGGAGGTCGGCATGCAGGCCACCGCCCGCGTGAAGTCCACCAGTGTGCACATCGACCGCACCTGACCGTCCAGCACCATCACGCGTCCCCACCCGCTCCGCCCGTCACCGGCGCGGGTCACCACCGCGCGGTCCCGGTACCCGGCCGGCCGCCGACCCGACCGAGGAGCACCAGCTCATGTCCCCGACCCTGACCCGCCGCAGTGCCGTTGCCGCCGCGCTGACCGCCGCCCTGCTCGTGCCCGCGCTGTCCGCCTGCGGCAGCAGCGACGACAAGGCCGACGCCGGGGCTTCGGCTTCCGCCTCGGCCCCGGCCTCCGCCGTGCCCAAGGCGGCGAACCTTACCGTCCTCGCCGCCTCCTCCCTCACCGACGTCTTCAAGACCGCGGGCGCGGCGTACGAGAAGGCACACCCGGGCACGAAGATCACCTTCTCCTTCGCCGGCTCGCAGGAGCTCGCCGCCCAGGTGAAGCAGGGAGCCCCGGCCGACGCGCTGGTCACCGCCGACACCAAGACGATGGACGGCCTGAAGGCCGAGACCAACGACCGGTCGATCATCGCCAAGAACCGCCTGGTCATCGCGGCCGGCCAGGGCAACCCGTTCAAGGTCGACGAACTGAAGGACCTGGCCGACAGCAAGATCAAGGTCGTGCTCGCCGCGCCCGAGGTGCCCGTCGGCCGCTACAGCAAGCAGATCCTCGACGCCCAGAAGATCGAAGTGAAGCCGGTCTCCCAGGAGCCCAACGTCCGCGCCGTGCTGAGCAAGGTCGAGCTCGGTGAGGCCGACGCCGGCCTCGTCTACAAGACCGACACCGTCAAGTCCGGTGACAAAGTCTCCGTCGTGGACATTCCGGACGCCGAGAACGCCGTGGCCTCCTACCCGGCCGCCTCCCTCAAGGCGTCCAAGAACGCCGAGGCCGCCGCCGCGTTCGTGGCCTGGCTGAACTCTCCCGAGGCGCAGAAGATCTTCCAGGACGCAGGCTTCCAGAAGGCGTAACCGGCACCGCAGCAGAAGAGCAGCCGCAGCCGCAGCCTCAATGATCGAAGGGGACTGCCTGGTCCGGGGGGACGGGCAGTCCCTTCCGGCGCGGCGCCCGCCGGGCCCCCGCACCCGTCCCCCCGTACGCTTCAGCCAGGAATCCACATGAGCAGACACCGCACCCGCACCCGGCCCCCCGTGACCCTGGCGCTCCCCGCGCTGCTCGCCGTCGCCTTCCTGCTGCTGCCCCTCATCGGCATCCTCACCCGCACCGAGTGGGGCGAACTCGGCGCCCACCTCACCAGCCCCGGTGTGGTCGAGGCCCTGCGCCTCTCGCTCTTCGTGTCCCTGTGGGCGCTGGGCCTCTCGCTGGTCCTCGGTGTGCCGCTCGCGTGGCTGCTGGCCCGGGTCCCGTTCAAGGGCAGGGCCTTCGTCCGCTCGCTGGTGCTGCTCCCGATGGTGCTGCCGCCCACCGTCGGTGGTGTGGCACTGCTGCTGGGCTTCGGCCGGCGCGGGCTCCTCGGGCCCTGGCTCGAGGGCACGTTCGGCGTCACGCTGCCCTTCCACACGTCGGGCGCCGTCGTCGCGGCCACCTTCGTCGCCATGCCGTTCCTCGTGATCAGCCTGGAGGGTGCGCTCGGCGGGCTCAAGCGGAGCTACGAGGAGACCGCCGCGTCCCTCGGTGCCTCGCCGACGCGGGTGTTCTTCACCGTGACGCTGCCGATGGTGGCGCCCGGCCTGATCGCGGGCGCCGCGCTCACCTGGGCCCGTGCGCTCGGCGAGTTCGGCGCGACGATCACCTTCGCCGGCAACCTGCCCGGCACCACACAGACGCTGCCGCTGCAGGTCTACCTGCTGCTCCAGGGCCAGCCGGAGGCCGCCACCTCCGTGTCCCTGCTGCTGCTCGTGATCGCCATGGCCGTGCTGATCGCCCTGCGCGGCCGCTGGACCGGCACACCGGTCGCCCGTACGCCTGCCGAGGCTCCGCAGCTGCCGGACGAGACGGCGGCCGCGGCCGCGGAAGCCGAGCGGACGCCGACAGCCCCGCTACCGGCCGGCCTGCCCTCCGAGAAGGCTGCCGCCGGCGACCTGGCTTCCGACCTGGCCGGCGCCCCGCACGACGACGGCCGCTGGCCCCTGCACGCCGTCGTCACCGGCTTCAACGAGCTCACCCTCGACGCCGGCCCCGGTACCACCATCGCCGTCGTCGGCGAGAACGGCGCCGGCAAGACCACCCTGCTGCGCGCCCTCCTCGGCCTCACCCCGCGCGCCCACGCCGAACTCCGGCTCGGCGACACCGACGTCACCGCGCTGGCCCCGCACAAGCGCCAGGTGGCCTGGGTCCCGCAGGACGGCGCGCTGTTCCCGCACCTGAGCGCGCTGGGCAACACCGCGTACGGGCTGCGCGCCCGCCGGGTGCCGCGCGCCGATGCCCGTCGCGAGGCGCAGCAGTGGCTGGACCGGCTCGGCGTCGGCCACCTGGCCGCCCGCAAGCCCGCCCAGCTGTCCGGTGGCCAGGCCCAACGTGTGGCGCTCGCCCGGGCGCTGGCCGCCCGCCCCCGGCTCCTCCTCCTGGACGAGCCGCTCGCGGCCCTCGACCAGACCACCCGGGCCCGCGTCCGGCACACCCTGCGCACGCACCTGGCCGGCTTCGGCGGGGTCTGCCTCATCGTCACGCACGACCCCGTCGAGGCGGTGTCCCTGGCCGACCGGGTCCTCGTACTCGCCGACGGGCGCACCCTCCAGGACGCCCCGCCCTCCGAGGTCACCCGCCACCCGCGCTCCCCGTGGGTCGCCCGGATGCTCGGCCGCAACGCCTGGTCCGGCACGGCGTCGGCCGACGGGCTCGTACTCGCCGCCGGGGGCCGGCTGGTGGTGGCGGAGGCGCTGCCGGAAGGGTCCCCGGCACTGGCGATCATCGGCCCCGAGGCGGTGTCCGTGCACCGCGACCGCCCGGCGGGCAGTCCCCGCAACGTCTGGCCGGGCTCCGTTCGGGAGATCACCGCGGTCGGCAGCCGGCTGCGCGTGCTGGTCGGCTCCGCGGAGGCCCCCGATCTGGTGGCGGAGATCACCCCGGAGGCCGCGGCCGAACTGGGCCTGGTCGACGGCTCGAAGGTCTGGACGAGCGTGAAGGCGACCGAGGTCACGCTGGTGGAGCTCTAAGGGGTGTCGTCGGAGTCCCTGGAGTCCCTCCCCCGGCTACCGCCGGGAGGTGCTCCCTGGGGCGTGCCTTGCCGGACGGCGAGCCAGTCCCCCGGGGCGAAGGCGTCCAGGCCCACCACGGTCCGTCCGGAGCGCGGGGCCGCGACGGACAGCACGCCCTCGGAGCGGCCGGCCGCGAAGGCCGGGGCGCCGAGGGTGAGCACGGCGGCGCGTTTGCCGGTGGTACGGCGGAACTCGGCGAGCAGGTGCGCCGTCAGGGCCGTTTCCTTGCGGTCCACGGTGTCCGGCGCATACGCCCGTACGACGGCCACCGCGCCCGTGGCCGGTTCCCGGGCGGCGGCCGCCAGAGCCTTCCGCAGGGCCCGCATCCGGGACAGACCGCCGCCCCGCAAGGTGGGCTTGGTGGTGTCGAGCGGCAAAAACCGTACGCCGCGGTGCACGAACTCCGGGCGGGCGGCGTCGGTCAGCACGAAGTCGGCAGCGGCGTCCTCTCCCCCGACGGCGAGCCGCCAGGGCAGCGCCCGGACCCCGGCCTCGGTGGCCACGATCGGATCCCGGACCACGGGCACTGCGGCGGGCCCCGTGGGCGGGGTCCGGGCGCCGAGCGTGTCGAGGGCCAGCCGTCCGGGGCCCGTCCCCCCGACCGCCGAAAGCCGGATCACGCTGAGCGGCGGCTCGGCGGTGGCCGGGAGCGGCAGGGTGAGCTCCCGCCAGCCGGTCCAGTCCACGGCGGGCCCGCGCACCGTGACGGCGGCCCCGTCGGCATCGGCCAGCTCCACCGCGGGCCGGGCCCCGGAGCCGTCGCCGCCGACCCAGAGCGTGAGCGACCGGGCGAGCTCCGGGACGGCAAGGGGCCGCGGCGGGGCCGCGCTCCTCCGAGCCGCCGCCCCGGGCAGATCCAGGGCGAGCCCCGCACCGGAGTGCCCCTCGGTCGCGGAAGCCCCCGGTCCGGTCCAGTCGGCGACATCGGCCAGGTTGGTGAGCGGGAGCGTCACCAGCCCGACGCCGAGAGCGAGTTCGGCGGCGACACCGGAGCCGCCGCCGGTATCGGACGCTCCCGCAAGCCCGAGCGTGCCGGCGGCAGGGGGCGTGCCCGCGATCCCGGGCACGCCTGTCATCCCGGCCGCCCCTGCGCCGCCGAACGTGCCGGCGGTCCAGGGCGTGCCCGTGCCACGGGGCGCGAATGCGGCGCCGAGCCTGCCCGCGACGCCGAGCTCGCCTGCGGCGGCACGCGCGCCCGCGGTCCCGGGCATGCCCGCGCTGCCGGGTGTGCCTGCGGCACCGCGGGGACCGGAGGCGGCATCAGAGCCCCCGGAAGATCCGGAAGTGCCGGGAGCCCCGAGGGCACCCGACGCCCTGGGGGCTCCGGGGCTTCCGGGCGCTGCAGGCGCCCCGGCAGCCCCGCCCGACCGGACCGTGGCGCGGAGGTGGCCCGTGGCTTGGGGGGTCAGGGCGGTGACCGTGAAGCCGCCGTGGCCGTCATCGGTGATGCGCCATCGCGAGCGGTCGAACTCCAAAGTCACGTCCCGGGGTTCCACGACGGCGGCCCTGCCTTGCGCGTCGTAGCCGGTCAGTCGGAATCCCGCGGTCTCCCCCAGCTCCGCGAGTCCGATCCGGGCCTGCGTGGGGCGGATCCGGGTCAGCGGGCCGAGGACCTCGAGCGGGAGCTGGCCATGCGCCGTCGTGCGCCGGGCGTGCGCCGTCGCGCGGCCGGGGCGCACGGCGTGGAACACACCGGCGGAATCGACCGTGCCGGCCCCGTCGGCGGACCACACCGGCGCGCCCGGCGCCGGGCCCAGCAGTGCGTCGTACCCGGTGGCCTCGAGGGTCCGGGTGAGCCGGGGGAAGACCCGGGTGAGGTCCTCCGTGGCGCCGCCGACGGGTTCGACGCGGTAGCCGGCGGTCCGGCCGGAGCCCGCCGGGGCCGTCAGGACGAGCCCGTTGGACACGGGCCGCAGCCGCCCGTCCGACGGGGAGTTCTCCAGCGCGAGGGCCGACGCCCCGCTCGACCCCGCGAGCAGGGTCGAGGAGCCGCCGCCGTCGAGGTTCAGGGCCTCGTACGCGCCGAGCCGGTGCATCAGGCGGCCCAGCGCGGTCAGGGTGAGGCCGCCGCTGTCCCGCTGGCGGCCGTCCACGGTGAGGATCCGCAGCTGCCGCCCGTCGCGCGAGAAACCGACGGCCGTGCGCGGGGCGGCGGTGTTGTTCGGTTCGCCATCGTGGTTCTGCGCGACGCCGGCCACGACGAGGGCCTCGCGCCCGCCGACGGCCGCCACCGGGACCGGTCCGGCGTCCGGGACGGCCCGGGCGGCGACGCCCACGGCGTCCCCGGGCCGCAGGGCGGCCAGTTCGGCAGCGGCCGCACCGCCGGCGGCGGTCAGCACGGTGGTGCCGGGTGCGGGGCGCTCCCGGCGAGCGGGTCCGCGGCCCGGCGGGGCGGCAGCCGTGACCCGGCCGTCCCGGACCGTCACGGCGGTGCCCACGGCGGGCAGTTGCGCCCCCGGCCAGTCGGCGGTGTACGCGGCGAGGCCCGCGGCGGGCGGCCGGGCCGCGTTGTACCCGGCGAGCGGCTGCACCACCCCGCCGGGCAGGGTGACGCTCCCGTCGAGTGCGAGGCGCAGGACCCGCCCGATGCCGTCGGCGCCGAACCCGACGGCCGGGGCCGCGCCGGGGCCGGGGGTCGCGGAATGCAGCAGCCGGCCGCCGCCCAGGCCGGGACCGAGCGGGGCGCCCGTACCGCGGCTGTCGAAGAAGTCGCCGTTCACGGCGGCGACCACGCGCCGCCCGGGCCCGGCGGGGTGGCGCGCGGCAGCCTCGGCGACGGTGGCCGGTCCGTGGCCGCCCAGGTAATCGGCGCGGACGCCGCCGTGGCCACCGAGGTCGACGAGGAGCTCGTCGATCCGCAGCCAGCGGTCGGCCTCCAGCCGGTCGTAGGACTCCAGGCGGATCCCGGGGGCGATCTGCCGGCCGGTCCGGGCGGTCTCGATGCCGTCGGCCTGCGCGGCGGCGGACACCCCGGCGGGGCCGGCCAGGGCCACGGCGAGCAGGACGGGCAGCAGCGGACGGAGACTCAGCACCCAGGCAGGATCGGCCACTCGGCCCGCCCCGGGCGGGCACGACCGTTCGTGCCCCGCGGTTTCAGCCATTCGCCCGGCCACACGGGGCACGGGCTCCTTGTCCTGGCCCGGATAAGGATTTGGCGGCCGGATTCCGGGCTGGCATGGTTCGGACGTGCCCCGCCGCAGGTCAGCGGGGCATCCGCTTCTTCGTCACATGTTCCCGTGGGGGGTACGCACCGCATGTCCTTCAACGAGCCGCCGGGCCCGCCGACTCCGCCCCCGTCGCAGCCCCCGGCCCCGGCCGGGTCACCGGCACCGGCACCGGCCGCAGCCCCGTCGCCGGCTCCCTCGCCGGAGCCGCAGCCGCAGCCACAACCTCAACCGCAACCGCCCGCCGCGCAGCCGTACCCGCAGCCGGCACCGCCGCAGCCGTACCCGGTTCAGGCCCACCCCGGCCCGCAGCCCTACCCCGTGCAGCCCCAGCCCGGGTACCCCGTCGGTCCGTACCCGGGCATGCCGTACCCCGCGCCTCACCCCACCACCGACGTGCTGCGCTCCCCCCGCGGCCTGGCGGTCGCGCTCACCGCGCTGCTGTCGGTCGCAGCCGCCGTCAACCTGTTCTCGGCGGGCATCAGCGGGTACGTCTTCTCGCTCATGCAGAGCCTGATCGCGGACCCGTCGAACGTCGGTGACAGCACGCTCGAGCGCGGGGACGTCATGGCCGGCGCCGTCGGGGTCCTCCAGTTCGTGATGCTGCTGGCGACGGCCGTCGTCTTCGTCATCTGGTTCCACCGCGTGCGCGTGAACGGCGAGATCTTCCGGCCCGACGGCTTCTCGCAGACCCGCGGCTGGGCCATCGGCAGCTGGTTCATCCCGGTCGGCAACCTCTTCCTGCCGTTCCGGATCGCGAAGCAGATCTGGGCCGCCAGCACCCAGTTCGCGCCCGACGGCTCCCACCGCGCGGTGTCCACCGCGCCCCTGAACGCCTGGTGGGCCTTGTGGGTCGGCTCGCTGGTGTTCGACCGCGCCTTCAGCCGGATGTACGAGCGGGCCGAGACACCGGAGGCGCTGCGTGCGGCGTGCGCCATGGGGATCGTCACCGACCTGCTCACGGTCGGCGCCGCCGTCCTCGCCCTCGTCTTCGTCCGCAGGCTGACGGCCCTGCAGACCACCAAGGCGGAGCAGGGCCCGTACGCGGCCGTCTGAGCCGGGCGGACCGGCCGCCGGTCCAGGGGGGTGTCGTCAACGTCCCGCCCCCGGCTACCGCTGGGAGGTGCCCCCGGGCCGGCCCGGCGGACGACGCTGCTGTGACGACGCCGCCTGGCGCGCCGCGTGTCCGGGGACGGTGAACTCGCACCACACGCATTTCCCGCCGCCCCGGGGCTCCACGCCCCATTCCTCCGCGAGCTGGTCCACCAGCAGCAGGCCGCGCCCCGAAACCGCCCAGTCGCCCGCCTCGCGCCGGTGCGGCAGGGCGCTGCTGGAGTCCTCGACCTCGATCCGGATCCGGCCCTCCGCGGTCAGCCGTACGTTGACGTGGCCGCCCCCGTCGGTGTGCACGAGGGCGTTCGTCATCAGCTCGTCCGCCGCCAGTTCGATCTCGTCGGCCCGCTCCGCGGCGCCCCAGGCGGCCACCGCCGCCCGGATCAGGTGGCGGGCCATCGCCGGGCCCTCGGGGTCGCCCGGGGTGAGCCGCAGGCGCAGCGGGCCGCCGCCGCGCGGGATGGGGGTACCACGGCGGCGCAGCAGAAGCAGGGCCATGTCGTCCCCGACGCCGGCGTCGCCGACGAGGTCGCACAGGACGTCGGCGAGCTCCTCCACGTCGACCGGGCCGCTGTGGACCGCTTCCATGAGCTCCCGGATGCCGGCCTCGGAGTCGCCGTCCGGCCGATCGAGCAGGCCGTCCGTGCACAGCACCAGGGTGTCGCCCGGGTGCAGTTCGAGGCTGGTGACGGGGTAGCCGGGGCCGGTTCCGGACTGCTCGCGCGGCGCCAGCCCGAGCGGGAGTCCGCCGGCCGCCTGGACCCGGTGGCAGGTGCCGTCGCCGCGCCGCACCACCGGGTCGAGGTGGCCGGCGCGGACCATCTGGAGCATGCCGGTGTTCAGGTCCACCTCGGCGTACGTACAGGTGGCGAAACGTTCCGTCTCGAGCTCCCGCAGGAAGGTCGAGGCCCGGGCCATGGCGGTGCCGGGCGTGTGCCCTTCGGCGACGTAGGCCCGCAGGACGATCCGCAGCTGGCCCATGACGGCCGCCGCGTCCGTGTCGTGCCCCTCCACGTCCCCGATCATCACCCCGACCCGGCCCTCGCCGAGCGGGATCACGTCGTACCAGTCACCGCCGATGTCCCGCCCCATCCGCGCGGCCCGGTACCGTACGGCGATCCGCGCGCCCGGCACCTCCGGGATCCGGCGCGGCAGCATGGCCCGCTGCAGGCCCTCCGCGAGGTCGTGCTCCTGCTCGAACAGGATGGCGCGCTGGAGGCTCTGCGCGATACCGCTGCCGAGCGCGACGAGCAGGTTCCGCTCCTCGGCCGTGAAATCCCCGTCCCGCTGGTACAGCAGCCCGAGCGCGCCGATGGCCCGGCCCTGGGCGATCAGCGGCAGGTAGACGCCGCTGCGCACGGCCAGCGGCTCGATGTACGGCCAGAGGTGCGGGTAGCGATGCTGGAACTCCTCGCGCGAGGCGAGGAACACCGGCTGCAGGCTCCGTACGGCCTCGCTCATCGGGAACTGCGCGTCGATGCGGGTGTACTCGATCTCCGGGACGTACGAACCGAGCTGCCCCTCCGCGACGAGGTGGATGCGGCCGCCGTCCACGATGCCGAGCATCACGCTGACCGCGCCGAGGTGGCCGAGGGCCTCCGGGTCCTTGAGGACGTCCGTCACGTCGTTGACGGTGCGGGCGTGGGCCAGGATGGCGCTGGTCCGCTCGACGACGCCGGTCATCCGGCGCCGGTCGTCCGCCTGCTCCCCGCCGGCGCCGGGCTCGCCGGGGTCGTGGGCGGCGTCGCGCAGGATCCCGATGATCCGGTACGGGCGGCCGTTGGCGTCGCGCAGGATGTGGCCCTGGATGTGGGACCAGGCCGGGGTGCCGTCGCGGCGCCGGGTGCGGACGTACGCCCCGTAGTGGCTGCGGCCGTCCTTGAGCGCCTGCGCCACCCGGGCGTCGAGCCGGACCTCCTCGCCGGGCGACACCCGCCTCCGCAGGCCCTCCGGGGTGCCGCTGAACTCCTCCGGGCGCAGGTCGAGGACCTCGAGGGCGGTGGGATCCAGATGCATCTGCCCACTGTCGAGGTCCCAGTCGAAGGTGCCCATGCGATTGAGCGCGAGGCTCATGTCCGGCTGCGCGGGCCAGTCGACGTCGGGGCTCGCTCCCCTTTCGGCCATGCAGCCAGGGTCTCACCGTTCCCGCACGTATGCCCGCCCGCGTCAGGTCCCGGCGTCGCCGTCGGTTCCGTGACGCTCCGTCGTGGGGGGCGGGGTCGGGGTGCCTGCCGGGGGCGTCTCGTCCGGGTCAGGTACGGGCTGCGTCGACCTCTGCCTCAGCTCCGGCGCCACCGGGGACGGCGGGGCCGGAGAGGGTGGTTCCGACGAGCTCGGCGGGGGCGCCGGCGCCTTCGAGGACGCGGGCACGGATGCGGGCTTCGAGACGGGCGGCGTGACGGACGCGGGCGGTGCCTCGGATTCCGGCGTCGGGGGCGGCGTCGGGGGCGGCGTCGGCGGTTCGGGCCTCAGAGGCGCCCTGGACGCGGGCTCGGACGGCGCCGTGGATTCGGGCTCGGACGGGGACTCGGGAGGGCGCCCGGACTTCGTCGGCGACCCCGCCGGGGACGGCCGGGGCGTCGTGACCGACGGGCTCGGCTGCATCGGGGTGATCGGCGGCTTCGGGACCACGGGCGGCGGAACGGGCTTGTCGCGCCCGCCCTGGTGGTCGCCGCGGTCACGCTCGAACCAGTGCCGGTCGTGGCGGTCGTAGATGACGAACTTCTGGACGACGGTCACCGACGGCGCAACGACGACGACGTTCTTGGGCTCGTACGAGCTCCACGGCTGTCCGGACCGCTTCGGGTTGGCCTTCAGCGCCACCGGGGACCCGAGCGGGTTGCCGCAGGCGCACCGCACCCGCGGCACGCCGCGGGCGTCGACCAGTACCGCCGTCCCGGCCTGCAGCACCGCCTGGTAGCTGGTGGCCTTGCCGTCGCGGTAACCGTGGTTCGTGACGCGGGTGTCCGTGCCCAGCTGCAGGGGGGTGAGCGAGCGCAGGTAGCCGGGTACGGTCGCCGGCGGGATGCCGAGCGCCGAGGCGAAGGCGCTGTTCTTGGCGGGCTGGGCGGTCAGCGCGCCGATCTGCTTCTCGACGTCGCAGCTCGCCGTGGCCTTCGTACCGCCGTACAGGCCCGGCGCCGAGCCGCTGATGCTGCGTGTGACGATGGCGCCGGTGGGCGCCGCGCTCTGCGGCGAAGACGGCGTGGACGGCCTGGCGGTCTGCGGCGCAGGAGTCGTCGCGGTGGACTCCGTGAACGGGTCCGGTCCGGTCGCGGCGGCGGGCTGCAGGAACACCTCGCCGCCGGCGGAGGGGGCGCCGCCGGGCCGGGTCAGAACCACGGCGAGGGCCACTGCGGCGGCCAGCGCGACGAGCGCGGTGGCCAGCCGGGGCCCGGAGCGCCACCAGGGGGCGCCCGACGGCGGCGGCCCCGGTGGGGTGCCTCCGGGCGGGGCCGGCGGCGGGGGTGGCGGCGGCCCCTCCCGACCGCCCGAGAGGGGGCCGGACGGGGGACCTGCGGGACGCTCGGCCGACGGGTGTATGGACTGCGTCGGCTCCTGCGGCTCCCGACCGGAGGGTTGCGTGGTCACGTGCCCTACTTCCCGGGCGGAGGAGTTCCGGCCCCTGTGGACGCTCCGCGAGTCGAACAGGGAGATGTCAGGATTTCTTGCACTCCTGCGGACCATTGTCTGCGCCGCTCGGGTGGTGGCCGCAAGCCGAGCGTGCCTACGGTGGCACCGTGAGCAGTCCGTCAGCACCGAGTTCGGTACCCGGGGGCTCCGCGAGGGCATGGCGGGACGCCCTCGTCGCCGTCGTGGCGGGCTTCGCGGTGATGGCCGCCGTCGCCGCGGCGGGACTGGCCTGCGCGAGGGCCACCGACCTGCCCGGCGGGGCGTTCCCCCGGGTGGTCGCGGCGGTCGTCGTACTGGCGGCCGGCGGATCCGTCGAGGTGACCGGCGCGGCCGGCTTCCTGGCCGACGCCCATGCGAGCCTGTCCGTACTCCCGCTCTCCGTGAGCCTCGCCGGGGCGCTCACGGCCGGCTCGCTGTTCCTGCGTCCCCTGCACAACCGGGCGGTCACCCGGCCGGGCGAACTCGCCACCCGTACCGTCCCGCTGGTGCTGCTGTGGCTGCTAGCCCTCACCGGCACCGCGGTCCTCGCCCGCCAGACCTTCGGCATCTCCACCGGCGACTCCCTGGTCACCGACCTCGGCGAACTCCTCGACTCCTCCCCGACGGCCGGCTTCAGGGCCGCCCTGCCGGCGACCCTGTTCTTCGGACTGCTGTGGATCCTGGGCCTGTTGCTGATCGCGCTGCTGATCTCGCGCCGGGCCCCGCTCCCGGCCCGGCTGGTCCGCTTCCACGCGGCGGTGCGGCCCGCCGCCTTCGCCACCGTGGCGCTGCTCCTCGCGTACGTCGTCATCGGCCTCGGTGTCGGCGTGGTCGTGGCGCTCACGCAGGGCCATGCGGACCGGACGTTCGCCGTGATCCTGCTCGGGCTGCCGAACCTCGCCTGGCTTGCGCTCACCCTGGGCCTCGGCGGGGCCTGGGACGGCCGGGTGGAGGGGCTGTTCGGGCTGCCGATGCCGCAGTTGCTGGACCAGGTGCTGCGCGGGCCGAAGCTGTCCCGGGTCGACGTGGGCTCGCTCGCGGAGCAGGACTCCCGGGCCTGGTGGCTGGTGGCCGTGGCCGCCGTGCTGCTGCTCGGCACGGGCTTCCTGGCGGCCGTACGCTCCCCCTCGCACGTCCGCGCCTGGGAGCACGCGCTCCGCCTGGGCGTGGCCCTCGCCCTCGCCACCCTGACGGTGTGCCTGCTGACCGCCCTGGAGGCCCGGTTCGGCCTCTCGCTGCTGGGCATCGGCGACGTCGGCATGGTGGGCGCGAAGACGGAGCTGCAGCCGGTGCTGTGGCGCAACGTGGGCCTCGCCCTGCTCTGGGGCGCGCTCGCGGGGTTCCTCGGCGCCCTGCTGGCCCGTCCGGTGCACCGCCGCGGTCTCGTCGAGAAGCCGCCGCAGACCATCGCCCGCTGACCCGCCCCTGCGGCCCGCCGGCCTCCTGGCCCTGCGGCCTGCCGGTCCACGGAGGACTCGGCCGCTGTCTCACCCGCCGTCCGGCGGCGTCACGACCTGCGTCGGCTCGGCCGCTGCACGCCCCGGTTCGCGGCCTTGTTCGCGCCCGGGTGCACCGGGCGCCCGCCCGCCTGACGTTGCCGTGTCCACCCTTGCGCCGGGCGATGCCCTGCGTTCCGTCTCCGCGGCCGGCGGCTGGGGCTCGGCCGGCTCTCCCGGTCCCGTGCCGACCGCGTACGTCGCGAGGCGGATCCCGTCTCCGTACATCCAGCGCCCGCTGGCCTCTTCGTACAGCCAGACGGCCTCGTCGTCGACCACGATCCCGATCCGCAGCCCCTGGGTCGCCCGCCGGAAGCCCTCGGTGTCCGTGCGCCCGGCGGCGAGTTCCTCGGCGGCCCGCCGGTAGCGCTGCAGGGTGTCGGCGCCGCGTGCGAGCAGCGGCAGCGGGTCCTCCTCGGCGTGGGTGACCGGCCGCCCGCCGGTCGGCGGCGGCTCGGGGACGGCGACCAGGAGCCGTCCGTCCACCCAGGCGGACCACCCGTTGGCGCACAGGACCTCCCCCCATTCCCCGCGCCGGGACAGCAGTTGCACGGGCAGGAAGGGGTCCAGGGGCACGGTGGGCCGGGAGACGTCGGGCTCTTCCCAGGCGGGCAGCCCTTCGCGCGGGACCACGTGCGTGGGCTGGAAGTCGAAGGGCCCGGTCAGGTTGGCCATCGACGCCTACTTTCGCATGATCGCGGGCTCGTGGCGGCGCAGCAGCCGCAGGACCAGCACTCCGAACAGGACGGACAGTGCCACGAGCACCCCGAGATCGAGCAGCCACACGCCGGCGCTGTGTGCGAAGAGCGGGTCGCCGGTGAGCTTGCCGGGGACGATCGCGCCGAGGTCGATGGTGCCGGCCATGGCGGCGAGCGCCCACCGGGACGGCACCAGCCAGGCCAGCTGCTCGATCACGGGCACGCCGTTCAGCTGCAACAGGGCTCCGCAGAAGACCACCTGGACGATGGCGAGGAGGACCAGCAGCGGCATGGTGACCTCCTCCTTCCGGACCAGGGCGGAGACCAGCAGGCCGAGCATCATTGCGGTGAAGGACAGCAGGGCGACGGCGAGGGTGATTTCGACGAGGGGCGACAGGAGGACCCCCTTGCCGCCGGGGGCGTTGGTCTTCACTCCGTAGAGGCCGACGAGCGTCATCACCACGGCCTGGGCCACGGTGATGGCGCCGAGCACCACCACCTTGGACATCAGATACGCGGATCTGGACAGTCCGACGGCCCGTTCGCGCTGGTAGATGACACGCTCCTTGACCAGTTCCCGTACGCCGTTGGCGGCGCCCGTCAGCACGCCGCCGACGCACAGGATGAGCAGGGCGTTGATCGCCGTCTCCTTGGTGAGGGTGCTGCCGGCCAGGGCGCGGGTCATGGCGCCCATGACGAACGGCAGGGCGATCATGATGACGAGGAAGGTGCGGTCGGCGCTGAGCGCGGCGGCGTAGCGGCGGACCAGTGTGGAGAGCTGGGAGCCCCAGCTCTGGGCCTTGGGCGGCGGGGCGACGAAGCCGGCCGCTGCGGACCGGTCCTCGTCGCGCCGGGGCTGCCGCGCGGCGTTCCGTACGTACGTGCGGTGCTGCGGGGAGGCGCTGTACTCCCCCGCCCAGTCCCGGCCCTGCTGGTTCTCGAAGGCTTCGAAGGCCTCGGGCCACTCGGCGAACCCGAAGAAGGCGAGGGCTTCCTCGGGCGGCCCGAACCAGGCGATGCGCCCGCCCGGGGCGAGGACCAGCAGCCGGTCGCACACGTCGAGGCTGAGCACGCTGTGGGTGACGACGACGACGGTGCGGCCGTCGTCGGCGAGGCCGCGCAGCATGTGCATCACGGAGCGGTCCATGCCGGGGTCGAGGCCGGAGGTGGGCTCGTCCAGGAAGAGCAGGGAGGGCTTGGTCAGCAGTTCCAGGGCGACGGAGACGCGTTTGCGCTGGCCGCCGGAGAGGCTGTGGATGGGCTGGTCGGCGCGCTGCCCGAGGCCGAGTTCACCGATCACCTCGTCGACCCGGGCCTCGCGTTCGGCCCGGGCGGTGTCCTGCGGGAAGCGCAGTTCGGCGGCATAGGCGAGGGCGCGGCGGACGGTGAGCTGCGCGTGCAGGATGTCGTCCTGGGGGACGAGGCCGATGCGGCTGCGCAGTTCGGCGTAGTCGCGGTAGAGGTCCCGTCCGTCGTACAGGACGCTGCCGTGGTCGGCGGGACGCAGTCCGGTGAGGGCGCCGAGGAGGGTGGACTTGCCGGCGCCGCTGGGGCCGACGACGGCGAGCAGGCATTTGGCGCCGACGGGGAAGGAGACGTGGTCGAGGAGGGTCTTGCTGCCACGGTCGACGGAGACGGCGAGCTCCTGGACGTCGAGGGAGACCTCGCCGGTGTCGAGGTACTCCTGGAGCTGGTCGCCGACGAGGCAGAGGGCGGTGTGGCCGATGCCGACGATGTCGCCTTCGGCGACGGGGGCGCGTTCGACGCGGGCGCCGTTGAGGAAGGTGCCGTTGTGGCTGCCGAGGTCGGTGATCTCGAACGTGCCGTCGGCGAGTGCGTGCAGTTCGGCGTGCCGGCGGGAGACGATGAGGTCGTCGATGACGAGGTCGTTGTCGGGGGCGCGGCCGATGCGCACGGCGGTCCGGGTGGGGAGCGGGCGCACGGTGGTGGGGCGGCGGAAGGTGCCGGTCAGGGACGGGGTGGACACCGAGGACGGCCCGGGGCCGGCGGGCCCGCCGTTCGAGGCCGGGCCGAGGCACCGGGCGAGCGGGCCGTCGGAGGCGTCGCCGAAGCGCAGTTCGCTGCCGACGCCGATGCTCCACTCGTGGACGCGGTGGCCGTCGACCCAGGTTCCGTTGGTGCTGTGCTCGTCCTCGACGGTCCAGTGGTCGCCGTCGGGGCGCAGGATCGCGTGGTGCCAGGAGACGCGGGCGTCGTCGAGGCAGATTTCGCACAGGGGGTCCCGGCCGACGTGGTACGTCCGGCCCGGGCTCATCGCGGTGGAGCCCGTGTCGGTTTCCAGGACGAGCTCGGGTGCAGTCGGCACACCGGGGCGCTGGACCATGAGCAGATTTTCCCACGATCCGACCGGTCCAGCATAACCGCAGGTCAGCGGCCTCTTATGGGTAATGACAACGGTCCCCGTTGCAGCCTTTGCCCATTGCGTCACGGTGCGCTTCACTTCACGCGTCGGAACCGAACACACGGGGGACGCCATGAGTGGGCACGACCACGCGCACGACGACCACGACCACGACCACGCTGCAGGCCACGACCACGGGGCCCACGGTCACGGCGGACACGGTCACGGCGGTCACAGCCACGGCGTCTCCGCGGACGCCGACCGGCGCTGGCTGGCCATCGCACTCGGCCTGATCGGTGCGTTCATGGCGGTCGAGGTGGTCGTCGGCATCGTGGCCCAGTCCCTGGCACTGATCTCCGACGCCGCCCACATGCTCACCGACGCCGTCTCGATCGTCCTCGCGCTGATCGCGATGCGGCTCGCGGCCCGCCCGGCGCGCGGCGGATTCACCTACGGCCTCAAGCGCGCGGAGATACTCTCCGCCCAGGCCAACGGGCTCACCCTGCTCCTGCTCGCGATCTGGCTGGCGTACGAGGCGGTGCGGCGGCTGATGGACCCGCCGGAGGTGGCGGGCGGGCTGGTCCTCGTGACGGCGCTCGCCGGCATCGTCGTGAACGTGGCGGCCGCATGGTGCATCTCCAGGGCGAACCGCTCCTCGCTCGCCGTCGAGGGCGCCTACCAGCACATCCTGAACGACCTGTTCGCCTTCATCGGCACCGCCGTGGCCGGTCTGATCGTGCTCACCACGGGCTTCGTCCAGGCCGACGCGATCGCCACGCTCGTGGTCGTCGTCCTGATGGTCAAGGCGGGCTACGGGCTGGTCCGCGAGTCCGGCCGGATCTTCCTGGAGGCCGCCCCGGCGCACATGGACCCGGACGCGGTGGGCGACCGGCTCGTCGGGCACCCGCCCGTCACCGAGGTGCACGACCTGCACATCTGGACGATCACGTCCGGACAGGCGGCCCTGTCGGCGCACGTGCTCGTCGAACCGGCCGGCGACTGCCACGCCGTACGCCGCGACCTGGAGCGCCTGCTGGAGAAGGAGTACGGGATCACGCACACCACGCTCCAGGTGGACCACGTACAGGAAGCGCTGCTCAGCGTCGGCCGCCCGGGCGAGGACCCGGCCGACCCGCACTGCGCGGACGCGCACGGCCCGGTGCACCGGCAGGGCCCGCACGACCACTGAGCAGCCCGCGGGCGGGGCATGGATGGACGTATGACACAGAAGCGCAGTGCCGGACTGCTCCTGTTCCGCCCGGCCGCAGACGCGCCCGATGAGGGCATCGAGGTGCTCCTCGGCCATATGGGCGGCCCGTTCTGGGAGCACAAGGACGACGGGTCCTGGGCCATCCCCAAGGGCGAGTACGAAGCGGACGAGACCCCGCTCGCCGCGGCCCGCCGGGAGTTCACCGAGGAGATCGGCCTGCCGCCTCCGGAGGGGCCGTACCTCCCGCTGGGCGAGGTGCGGATCCCGGGCGGCAAGCTGGTGACGATCTGGGCCGTACGGGCCGACCTCGATCCGGCGCTCATGGTGCCCGGGACGTTCACGATGGAGTGGCCCCCGCACTCGGGCCGGAGGCAGGAATTCCCCGAGCTGGACCGGGTGGCCTGGTTCACTCCACCCATGGCCGAAAGCAAGCTGACACCATCTCAAATCCCCTTCCTGGAGATGCTGTTGGGTCTCCTGAAGGGTTGACCTGACCTTGACTTGCCAACAAACCCCACCTGCATGGACATTGCACATATGACGAACGTCGTGCTGGTGGGAACCCTGGACACCAAGGGTGTCGAGTACGGCTGGCTGCGCGAGAGGCTGCTGCGCACCGGCGTCGAAGTGATCATGGTCGACACAGGCATCATGGGCGAACCCCGGGTGCCCGCGGACGTACCGCGCGAAGCGGTGGCCCGGGCAGCGGGAACGGAACTGTCGGAACTACGCGCGGCCGCCGACCGGGGTGCGGCCGTGACCACGATGGCCCGGGGCGCCGAGGCGACGCTGTTACGCCTGCACGCCGAGGACCGGCTGGACGCGGTGCTCGCCATAGGCGGCAGCGGCGGCACCTCCATCGCCACCCGGGCGATGCGCGCGCTGCCGCTGGGCGTGCCGAAGCTGATGGTCTCGTCCATGGCGTCCGGGGACGTGGCCCCGTACGTCGGATCCTCGGACATCGCGATGATGTACAGCGTGGTGGACATCGCGGGGATCAACAGCATCTCCGCGCCGGTCCTGGCGAACGCGGTCGAGGCGGCCGCGGGGATGGCCAAGGCCTTCGAACGGGCCTCGTCGGTCCGGCAGCGTCCCGCCCGGCTCGGCACCGGCTCCCGCCCGCTGGTCGCGGCGAGCATGGCGGGCGTCACCACCATCGGGGTGGACGCCGCCCGCGAGCACCTGACCGAACTCGGCTACGAGGTGCTGGTCTTCCACGTCAGCGGCACCGGCGGCCGCACCCTGGAGACCCTGGCCGGACAGGGCATCTTCGCGGGCGTGCTCGACCTGACGCTCAGCGAGCTCGCCGACGACCTGTGCGGCGGCATCCTCACCGCCGGCCCCGACCGCCTCAGCGCGGCCGGGCGGGCCGGGATTCCGCAAGTGGTGAGCCTGGGGGCGCTGGACATGGTGAAGTTCGGCCCGCTGGAGACCCTGCCCGAACGGGCCCGCTACCGGCGGGTCCACGTCCACAACCCGTCCGTCACGGTGATCCGTACGACCCCCGCCGAGTGCGCGGAACTCGGCCGCCGGGTCGCCGCCAAACTCCGCGCGGCGACCGGCCCCACGGCCGTCTGCGTCCCACTCCGCGGACTGTCCACGCTCGGCGCGCCGGGCGGCACCTACCATGACCCCGACGCGGACCGGGCCCTGTTCTCGGCGCTGCGCGAGGGGCTGCGCGGCAGCTCCGCCCGGCTCTACGACTACGACACCCACATCAACGACCCGGACTTCGGGAGGGCGGCGGCCGACCGGCTGCACGCCATGATCGGCGCGGCGCGGGCCGCGGCGTGACCGTCGTCTGACCACCGGCCGACCGCCGACCGACCGCCGTGCGAGATGCCCGGCGGGGTTGGGAACCGGCCGTGGCGGAAACCGTGTCCCTGGGGGTGGCCGGTCGGCGTACGACCGGGCCTGGGGCTCGGTGACGCCACGGACGGGGGCAGACGATGAAGAACGCGTGGACGGTGCCCGGCTATGCGCAGGTCCGGGAGCTCGGCTCGGGTGGCAGCGGCCGCGTGGTCCTCGCCGTGCACGAGGCCACGGGCACGCCGGTCGCGGTGAAGTACCTCAGCGACCGGCTGCGCGAGGACCCGGCGTTCGTCGCGGAGTTCCGGGCCGAGGCCCGGCTCCTCGGCGGCCTGGACACCCCGTACGTGGTCCGCTTGTACGAGTACGTGGAGGCGCCCGGCGGCGCCGCCATCGTGATGGAGCTCGTCGACGGGATCTCCCTGCGCGCACTGCTGAAGCAGGCCGGGCAGGCCGATCCCGAGGCCGCCCTGGTGGTGCTGAAGGGCTCCCTGCTGGGCCTGGCCGCGGCGCACCGGGCGGGCGTCGTCCACCGCGACTACAAGCCCGAGAACGTACTGGTCGCCCCCGACGGCTCCTCGAAACTGGTGGACTTCGGCATCGCCGCGCGCCGCGGTACGACCCCCGGGGTGGCCGGCACCCCGGCGTACATGGCCCCGGAGCAGTGGCAGGGCCGGCCGGCCTCGCCCGCGGCCGACGTGTACGCGGCGACGGCGACGTTCTTCGAGTGCCTGACCGGCCGCAAGCCCTTCGCCGGGGAGAACTTCGCGGAGCTCGCCGTCCAGCACATAGAGGCGCCGGTCCCCGAGACCGAGGCCCCCGAACCGGTACGCCCGCTGATCCGGCGGGGTCTGGCCAAGGCCCCGGAGCAGCGGCCGGAGAACGCCGAGGCGTTCGTGGCGGAGCTGGAGGGCGTGGCGCTCGCCGCGTACGGGCCGGACTGGGAGGAGCGCGGGCAGCGCAAGCTCGCGGCGCTGGCCGCGCTGCTGCCGCTGCTGTTCCCCTCGGCGGGCGCCCCGGCCTCGGGCACCACGGCGGTGGCGACGACCACGATCGCGAGCCCCTCCCGTTGGGCCCCGGGCCGGCGCGGCCTGATCGCGGGCGGCGTGGCGCTGGTCCTGGGCGTACTGACGGCGCTCACGTACAGCGCGGCCGGCGGGGAGCCCGGCGGGGCCTCGGCTCTGAACGCGTTCGCGACGTCGAGCGCGAACCCCGGCGGTACGGGCCCGACACCTGCCCCCGGCCCGAGCGTGTCCGCCTCCCCCTCGCCGTCCTCCTCCCTCTCCCCGTCCCCGTCCCCGTCCGCGTCGCCGTCGCCCACTGCGAGCCCGAGCTACTCGCCGGCGGTGACACCCACGGTCACGGCACCGACGACGAAGCCGCCCACCACGCCGCCGCCCTCGCCGAAGCCGACGGTGGTCGTTGGGGCGGTGTCCGTCACCGTCCGCCAGACGGGGACCTTCCTCGGCCAGGCGACCGTGACCGTCGAGGCGAAGGGCACCGCGCCGGTCACGGTGGTGCTCGAATGGTTCACCGGTGACGCGGAGGGGAAGCTCGGCACGCCGGACGGCGCCTCCGACACCCTGACGTACCAGCCGGGCGCCGCCGCGCCGCTCGTCAAGACCCACACCTTCTCCGGCCAGGGCTGCTACTGGGGTGTGCGGGCCACCACCAAGCCCGCCGCCGGCAACGGTTCCTCGACCTCCCAGGTCTTCATCAGGCGGTGCACGATCTCATGAGCGACAGCGACGACGACTACAGCGCCACCGTCCTCGGCAGCCACTGGTTCAGCGGCCCGCCGCAGCCGCAGGAGGCCGTGCCCGACCGGATCGAGGGATCGGTGCTGCGGTTCGGGCCCGGAGTGACGGCCGCCATGCCGGCGCCGTTCCCCGTGGTCGCGGAACCGGTGCCGGCCCGCCGGCGCGGCGGGTGGCGCCGGTACACCCTGGCTGCGGTCGTCCTGCTCGCGGTGCTCGCGTACCTGGCCTGGCAGCGGTACGGCCCGGCCATCGAGGTGCGGGACGTGACGGTCGCCGCCACCGACCCGCAGGGTCCCGGCTGCGATGCGACCGCCGACGTGGTGGCCGTCGTACGGACCAACGGGCGGCCGGGGACCCTGACGTACCGGTGGATCCGCTCCGACGGCACGCAGTCGGAGCAGCTCACCGAACGGGTGCCGCGCGGGAAGAAGGAGGCCCGGCTGCACCTGCTGTGGACCTTCCAGGGCCGGGGCACCTACGCGGCCGAGGCGAAGCTCCAGCTGGTCTCGCCCGGTCAGCGCACCGCGGCGACGCGGTTCACGTACCGCTGCACCGGGTAGGGCACGACGGGCGGCAGCAGACAGCAGAGCCCCTCTGGTTTCAAACCCTGGCGTGGGCGGTGATGTCCGCCTCGAACTCGCCCGTCATCGCAGGGGTCACCGTCGGCCTGCACTGCGCGACCGCCGCCAGGTAGTCCTGCGTGGAGGCGCCGAGCTGGGCCGCCGCCGCGCCGCGGGCGCCCCCACCCCCTCCAGGTCCCGCTCGAAGGACACCTGCGCCGCGATCCGCGCCGCGTGCTCGATGTCGGCCGGGGTGAACAGCTCGCTGGCCGCCACCAGGGCCGCCACGTCCACGTCCGTCCGGCCCGCCGTGTAACGGGACCAGATTGCGGCGCGCGCCCCGGCGTCCGGGGTGCCGATCGGGATCAGGTAGTCGCAGCGCCCGGGCACCGGGTACCGCCCCTCGTTCGTGCTCCTGCGGCGAGGCTAGGGGCGGGCGGGCCGGCGATCACGTTCCGCGGTGCACAACAGCCGGCCCGGAAACCGTCCGTGTCGTCCATAGACTGGTGGCTTCCGCCCGAGCCGCGCATCGAGGACCCGAACCGTTTCATGACTTCCGACATATCCGCCGACAGGTCCTTGGGGCGCCGGACGATCGTGTGGCTGGTTCCGGTCCTGTGGACGGTGGGGCTGGGCCTGTGGGGGCTGTCCCGGCAGGACAGCGTGTGGCGGGACGAGGCGGCGACCTGGCAGGTGGCCGGGCGGTCGGCGGGCGAGATCCTGGACATGCTCGGCAACGTCGACGCCGTGCACGGCCTGTACTACCTCTTCGTGCACGGGCTCTTCGAGCTGTTCGGGGCGAGTACGGCCACGCTGCGGCTCCCGTCGGTCCTGGCCGTGGCGGCCGCCGCGGCGTGCGTGGCCCTGATCGGGCGGCGGCTGGCCGGGTTCTGGGCGGGGCTGGGCGGCGGGCTGGCGCTGGGACTGCTGCCGGCCGTGCAGTTCTACCTCCAGGAGGGCAGGCCGTACGCGCTGGTCGCGGCTGGTGCCGGGCTGTCGACACTGCTGCTGGTGTCGCTGCTGTCCGCGCCGCCGGCGCCCGGCGCCGGGAGGCGGGCCTGGCCGCGGTGGGCGGCGTACGGGGTCGCGGTGCTGGTGTGCGCGCTGCTGAACTGGCTCTCGCTGCTGGTCCTGCCCGCGCACGCGGCGACGCTGTGGTGGGTGCGGGCCGGGCGCGGCGTGTGGCTGCGCTGGGCGGCGTACGGGGCGGGCGCCGTCGCGGGGGCGCTGCCGCTGGTGGTGTTCAGCCGGAGCCAGTCCGATCAGGTGTCGTGGATACCGCCGCTGACCTGGCACATGATGATCGGCCCGGCGGTCCTGCTGGCCGTGGGCGGCCTCGGGGCCCGGCTGGACCGGCCGCGCGTGGGCCGGCTGTCGGCGGCCGCGGTGGGGCTGCCGCTGCTGGCGGTGCCGCAGCTCGGGCTGATCGGGATCTCCCTCGTCCAGCCGCTGTTCCTGGACCGGTACGTGCTGTTCGGCATGCTGGGTCTGGCCCTGCTGATCGGTGCGGCGCTGGGCGCTGCCGTACGGGCGGCCCGGCCCCGGTTCCCGAGGGCGGCGGGCCTGCTCGTGCCGGGCGTGGTCGGGATCGCGGTGCTGGCGCTGCTGCCGGTGGAGCTGGGCAAGCGGGCTCCGGCCAGCCGGGTCGACGACGTGCTGGCGGTGGCCGGTGAGGTGGCCCGGCTGGGGCGGCCCGGGGACGCGGTGCTGTTCGTACCGGCCGCCCGGCGGGACACGGCGCTGGTCTCCCCGGGGGCCTTCGCGGGGCTGGTGGACGTCGCCCTGGAACGGAGTCCGGTGGCCTCGGCCACCCTCAAGGGCGAGGAGGCGGACCCGGCGCGGATCCGGGCGGCACTGCTCGGGCAGCAGCGGGTGCTGCTGGTGACGGACGCGGCGAAGGTGGCGAAGCCGTCGGGGGCGGCTCGGGACGCGGCGAAGGCGGCGGTGCTGAAGGAGCGGTTCACCGTGGTGGAGGACCGCCAGGTCCGGGGCCGCCGGGTGACGGTGTATGAGCGCCGCTGACGGCGTACGAGGGCCGGTGTACGCCGATGCCGGTCAGGCGGCGTGGGGGTGCGCCGCCGCGGTGTGGGAATCCAGCCACGAGAGCGAGGCCTCGGCCAGGTCCGGCCAGCCGTGGTCGACGGTCAGCGAGTGGCCGCGGTCCTCGAAGCACTGGTACTCGGTGGTCGCGTGGGAATGCCGGTACTGCTTGTAGGTCGAGCGGGTCAGCAGGTCCGGGACGGTGTGGTCGAGCCTGCCGGACAGCAGGAGCAGCGGTCCCCGGGTCTCGTTCTCCGTGTCGACCTTGGTCGGTGAGTGCGGGGTGAAGTTGCCGAGGGCCAGCTGGAACAACGGGCGGGCGGTGCTCGGGATCGTCCACTCCTCGAAGAGCTCCTCGGCCTCCTGCTCGGAGACGGCGTTGGCGAAGCCGTAGCGGAACTGCTCGCGGTTCAGCGAGACGGCCCGCCGGGTGTTTCCGGGGTTGTGCAGGACGGCGAACGTCGACTTCGCCTGGGCCGGGGCGATGGCCTTGACGCCCTTGATCTGCCCGGGGCAGATGGCGACGGCGGCCTCGGCGAGGCCCTGGCCGAGCAGGTGCTGGGCGATGAACCCGCCCACCGAGTGCCCGACGAGAACAGGTCGGACCGGCAGGGCGCGGATCACCTTGGCGTGCGCCTCGGAGATCTCGACCAGGCCGACCCCGGCCTGGTCGTCGGGCCGGCGACGGGCCTCGGTGACGGTCCCGGGTACCCCGGGCCACTCCGGCAGGACGGGCTCGTACCCGGCTTCGCTGAACGTATCGGCCCAGCCCTCCCAGCTCGAGGAATGCAGCCAGAGGCCGTGGATGAACACCACGGGCGTTCGGCGCGGTGCGGTCATGACAGGACACCTCCTGGGCCCCCCTGGCGCCTCTGCCAGTCTCGCCCGTGCGGCGCGGCCCCGCCTGCGGAGCACGGATTCACAGCGCATTCATATGGAATACCGGGCTCCGGACATAGCTTCTGCGGGGAGGCTCGGTGCATGATCCCGTGCATGCTTCCCCGACCGGCCCACCGCGCCCGCACCCGGCGGGCGTCCCGGATCCTGCTGGCGCTGGCCGCGATGGCCGCTCTGGTGAGCGTGGACCTGCCCGACGCCGCGGCCGTGCCGCCGCTCGGGGTGACGGCCGAGGCCGGGTCCGACCGGGCTGCGGACCGGGTGGGCGCCCTCTTCGCGGGCGCCCTCGACGGCGGGCACTTCTGCACCGCCGCGGTGGTGCACAGCGACGACCGCAACGTGATCGCCACCGCCGCGCACTGCCTGGACGACCCGGACACCACGGTGTTCGCGCCGGGCTACCGCGACGGCGAGGCCCCGTACGGGGTGTGGAAGCTGACCGGCGTGCACGTCGCCCCGGACTGGACGGACGAGCGGGACCCGGATCAGGACATCGCCTTCGCGACGGTGGCCCCGGCGGACGGCGGCACCGGACGCATCGAGGACGTGGTGGGCGGGTTCCCGGTGGCCACCGAGCAGCCGGACGACGTCACGGTGACGGTCCTCGGCTACCCCGCCGCCGACGAGGCCCCGCTGCGCTGCGCCAACACCACGGGCCTGCTCTCGGAGACCCAGCGCCGGATCGACTGCCCCGACCTCAGCGGCGGCACGAGCGGCAGCCCCTGGCTGGCGGACGGCGCCGTGGCCGGAGTCCTCGGCGGCTACGAGGGCGGCGGCACGGATCCGGACGTCTCGTACAGCGCGGTGATGGGCGACCAGGCCCTGGAGCTCTACCGCGAAGCGGCAGTCTCCGCAGGCTGATCATCCGCCGGACGCCTCAGACGGGGCGCAGTTCCTCCTGGATCCCGACCGGGGGTGCGAACCAGGCCGGCTCGTCGCGTCGGGCGCGGTGGATGCGGTCCAGAGCGAAGTCTTCCAGCGGGGGCAGGGCGTCCGGTGCGAACCAGGCCACCTCCAGCGACTCGTTGTCGTTGGCCCGGGCCTCGCCGCCGGTGGCCCGGCAGCGGAAGGTGATGTCCTGGAACTGGCAGACGTCGCCGTTCGGGTAGGTGATCGGCTCGAGCATCTCGACCAGCACCACCCGCTCCGGGACGCAGTGCACCGCCGTCTCCTCGTACACCTCCCGCACCGCCGTCTCCGCGGGCTGCTCCCCCGGCTCCGCGATCCCGCCGACCACGGCCCACCGGCCGGTGTCGGAGCGCCGGCCGAGCAGCACCCGTCCCCGGTCGTCGAAGACGATGGCCGTGACCCCGGGCAGGAGGAGCAGCTGGTTCCCGGCGGAGGCGCGGATCGCGCGGATGAAGTCAGGTGTGGTCATCCCCCGACCCTACGGGGCCGCGCCCGCCGACCCGCGTCAGAGTGCCCGGCGGGCCCTGATCCGGCGGGCGAGGGTCCGGCCGAGGCCTCCGGCGGCGACCAGCAGCAGCAGGTACTCGGGCAGCGGGCCGAAGCGGGTGGCCGGGGTCTGCGTGGAGCGCAGCGGGATCTCGGCGACCAGCGCGTCCGCGGTGAACATCTCGGTCTGCCGGACGATCTGCCCGTCGGGGTGGATGACGGCGCTGACACCGCTGGTGACGGGGACGAGCACGGTCCGGCTGTGCTCGACCGCGCGGACCCGGTCCATCGCGAGCTGCTGGTAGGTCATCTGCGACCGGCCGAACGTGGCGTTGTTGCTCGGTACGGCGATCACCTGCGCACCGTCCTGGACGGTGGAGCGCACGGCGTCGTCGAAGGCCGCCTCGAAGCAGGTGACCATGCCGACCCCGCTGCCCGCCATGTCGAAGACGCCCGGGTCCTTGCCGGGGCCGAAGTCGCGGCGCACCCGGTCCACGTCCGAGCTGAAGAGCCGGACGAACGACCGCATCGGGATGCGCTCGCCGAAGGGCTGGATCTTGCGCTTGTCGTACGTGTCGGTGGGGCCCTTGACCGGGTCCCAGAGGATCATCGTGTTGCGCAGCGGGCCGGTCTCCGGGGCCAGGACGGAGCCGATCGCGACCGGCACGCCGATGGCCTTGACCGCATTGTCGATGACGCCGTACGCGTCGGGCTGCGTGTACGGGTCGATGTCCGAGGAGTTCTCCGGCCAGACCACGAAGTCGGGCTTGGGGACCCGGCCGGCCTTGACGTCCGCGGCGAGCTGGATCGTGCGGTTGGCGTGGTTGTCGAGGACCTGGCGGCGCTGGGCGTTGAAGTCGAACCCGGCGCGCGGGACATTGCCCTGGACGACGGCGGCCACGGCGGTGCCGTCCTCGGCGGCGTCGGACACCAGCGGGCGGGCGGCGAGGGCCGCGCCGATCGGGGCGGCGACGGTGAGGGCCGCGAGGGCCGCGGTGGCCCGGCGGGGGTGGCTGCGCGCGATGCGCAGGGCCTCGTACAGCCCGAATCCGCAGAGCACGATGGCGAACGAGAGCAAGGGGGTCCCGCCGAGGGCGGCGAGCGGCAGGAAGAAGCCGTCGGCCTGGCCGAAGGCGAGTTTGCCCCAGGGGAAGCCGCCGAACGGGGCCCGGGCGCGCAGCGCCTCGCCCGCGATCCAGACGGCCGCGGCCCACAAGGGCCAGGCGGGGAGCCGGCTGACGAGGGCGATCCCGAGGCCGGTGAGGCCGATCAGCAAGGCCTCGAGGGCGACGAGGGCGATCCACGGGACCGGGCCGACGCCCTCGCTGGTCCAGACGAGCAGCGGCAGCAGGAAGCCCAGGCCGTGCAGGAGGCCGAGGCCGAAGCCGGCGCGGGCGCGGCGGCCGTGCAGGCAGCCGCCGAGCACCGCGAGGGCGACGGGGGCCAGCCACCACAGGGGGCGCGGCGGGAAGCTCAGGTAGAGCAGCACACCGGAGCCGGCGGCGAGGGCGGCACGCACCGGCCAGGAAGCCGCCCACCCCTTCCAGGGGGACACGGCGGCTTCGGTTCCGGCTTCCGCTCGGGGTTCCGCTTCGGCGGTGCGGCCGGGGTCTCGGGTGATGCTGCTGCTCATTTGGCGGAGTGTACGTCCCCGCGCGCCGGGGGCGGGAGAGCGACTCAGCG
This sequence comes from Streptomyces katrae, assembly GCF_000717655.1. Classification (GTDB taxonomy): domain Bacteria; phylum Actinomycetota; class Actinomycetes; order Streptomycetales; family Streptomycetaceae; genus Streptomyces; species Streptomyces katrae_B. Next base: position 4,799 of record NZ_JNZY01000010.1, on the reverse strand, counting down.
GGCGAGGGAGCGCAGGTGGACGCGGATGACCCGGACCGCGTTCTCGGCGTCGTCGACGGTGACCGTGAACACCTTGCCGTCGCCGAGCCGCAGCTCCACCCCTTCGCCGCGCCGGACGATGACGGCCGTGCCCTTCTCGGGGCGCCAACGGTAGCCCCAGCCGCCCCACTGCTGCGGGGTGATCCGGGGGAGGAACTCGGCGGAGGCCACCTCCGCGAGCCTGATCTTCCGGCGTGGCAGCCCGATGTGGCCGCAGCGGACCTCCAGCGCCTCGGCGTCGACGGTGACGGCGACGTGGACGAAGGCGAGGGTGCCGTAGAGGATCAGCAGCCCGACGGCGAGGCAGCCGATGACGGCCATCAGCAGCGGGACGATGCCGGCGGTCCAGGACGAGTCGACGGCGAGCTGGACGCCGAGTGCGAGACAGGCCGCGCCGGCGGCGGCGAGCAGCCACTGCATGCGGTTGGAGGCCCGGCCCGTCCACAGGGGACCCGGGGGGTGACCCGTCATGTGTAGCAGCGTACTCACGTTCCGCATGTACGCCACCGCCTCTCGCCCGCACGGCGGCGGGCGCGTCGGATCACCTGCCCGGTGTTGACCTCAAGCGAACTTGAGGTCCTACGGTCGTCCACATGACCACTCACGAGGCAGACCAGCAGGCCGTACAGATCGTTCCGGAGCGCTACCGCACGGCGGTCGTGGCCCACGTCATGGTGTCCGACGCGGCCGCCGCGCTCTCCTTCTACGGGCGGGCCTTCGGCGCCGTCGAGGACTTTCGGCTCGACCACCCCGAGGGCGGGGTGATGCACGCCGAGATACGGATCGGCGGGGCCGTGCTCATGCTCGGTGACGTCTCCGAGGGCCCGTTCACCGCGCCTCCGGAGCTGGGCGGCACCTCGGTCGCGCTGCACGTGTTCGTACCGGACGTGGACGCACTCGTACGGACGGCTGTGACCGAGGGCGCGGAACTGGTCCAACCCCCGGCGGACCAGTTCCACGGCGACCGGACCGCCATCCTCCGGGACCCGTTCGGGCATCTGTGGGTGTTCCTCACCCACCTGGAGGACGTGTCCGGGGAAGAGCTGGAGAGCCGGCTCGCGGACGCGTGACCCAAGGGCCCCGGAGTCCCCGGGGCCTCAGCCGGGGAGGAGGCCGGGGAGCGCATCGCTCAGGGCGGGGCGCCGGGCCGTCATGAACGGGTGCGGGTTCCGCGAGCCGAAGGCGACGCGCTGGGCACTGCGGCGCCGCACACGCCGTCCGCGCGCAGTGCGCCGGGCAGCGCGGCCCGCCCGTGGACGGCGACCGCGCGGGCGAAGGCCTCGGCGTCGAGGAGGGCGGTGCAGGCGCCCCGGCCGAGATCGGGAGTCATGGCGTGCGCCGCGTCGCCGACCAGGGCGGTACGGCCGCCGTGGACGAAGGAGGGCAGCGCCGGGTGCAGGTGGCGCATCTCGTACCGGAGCCAGGTCGCCGGATCGGTGTCGGCGAGGACCTGCGGGATCGGGTCGTGCCAGCCGGCGGACTCGGCGCGCAGCTGCCCGGCGGCCGCCTCGGGGGGCCGCCGCGGCCGCAGCGGCGGGGACGGTGGCGTACCAGTTGGTGCGCCCCGGGCTCGACGGCGGCGCAGCCCGATGGCCGGTGGCGAGCCCGCCGACCCCCACCCCGACCACGACGGCCGTACCCGTGCCGGCAGCAGACTTCGCGGCACGCGCACACCTGCTGCGCGCGGCCGGGCTGCCGGCCGGAGCGGAGCGGGTCCGCGCCCTCACCCTCGTACTGGACGGCGCGATCCCGCACCTGCCGGCCGGGCCCCGGACACCCTCGCCGCCGCCGGCCTCGACGACCTGGAAGGCTTCGCACGGGGTGTACTGGCCTGCGTATGCCCCGAACCGTCCGAGGAGGAACCGTGATCACTCGACTCGACCGCGCCGTGGGCGCCGTTCTGGGCTCGGCCGTCGGTGACGCGCTCGGCGCGCCCTACGAGTTCGGGCCCGCCGGCGAGTTGACCGCGCGCGGCGAGGAGATGCGCGGGGGCGGCGGCTGGGACCCGGGCGAGGCGACCGACGACACGCAGATGGCCGTCCTGGTCGGCGAGTCCCTGCTGGAGCACGGCGGTCTCGAACTCCCCGACGTCTTCGGGCGGTTCCAGCGCTGGGCGGCCGGCGAGCCCAAGGACATCGGGCTCCAGACGGAGGACGTGCTGACCAACGGCGAGACCTGGGACCTGGCCGCCGCACTGCACTTCCAGATCAACGCGCGGGCGGCGGGCAACGGTTCCCTGATGCGGGCCTCCACCTCGGCGGTGTACTTCGCCTCCGCCGGGCGGGAGGCCACGATGGACGCCGCCCGCCGGATCGCCGCGCTGACGCACGGCGACCGGGCCGCCTGGGAGGGCACGGCCCTGCTGCACGAGCTCGTACGGGTGATGCTCGACGGGGGCGATCCAGTGGCCGCCCTCCCCGAGACGCTCGCCGCCGTACACCCCGACCACCGCGAGCGGTACGGGCTCGTCCTCGGCCCCGACTGGCATCCGGGACTGGCCACCGAGTTCAACGGAGCGGTCTGGCCCTGCCTCGGCTCGGCGGTCTGGGCCCTGCGGACGACCACCGGGTTCGCCGAGGCCGTACGGGCCGCCGTGGACCTGGGCGGGGACACCGACACGGTGGCGGCGGTCACCGGGACCCTGGCCGGGGCGCGCTACGGGCAGGCGGCGATCCCGCCGGAGTGGACCGCGCCGCTGCACGTGCCGCTGCCCGGGTTCGGGAACCGGGTGCTGGACGCGGACGGGCTGCGCGCGCTCGCCCAGTCGCTCGCGGGGCGGACGTAACGCTCGGGGAGCAGATCCGCCACGGGCACGGCACGCAGCGCGCCCCCGGACCCGAGGATCACCCGCAGCCGCGGGTGGAGGTCGAGGAGCACCTGGCGGCAGCAGCCGCACGGCGGGAGCACCCCGCGGTCGCGGTCCCCCACTGCGACGATCGTGTCGAGCTCGCCCATGCCCTGCGCGACGGCCGCACCGAGCACGACGAGCTCGGCGCAGGGGCCTCCGGTGAAGTGGTACACGTTCACGCCCTCGACGGTCCTGCCGTCGCGGGCACGGGCCACCGCCGCCATGATGTGGTGCTCGCCGTGGCACCGGGTCCGGGCCAGACCGGTGGCGGCGGCGACGAGCGCGAGGCCTGCGGGGTCATCTCCGGATCATCACCGGATATCGCCGGATATCGCCGGATCACAGTCCGACGGTCGCGCCCTCTTCCGCGAGCAGCCGGCCTTCGGCGTAGCCGAGTGCGGCTGCGGGGAGCGCCCCCTCCTGCCCGCTGAGCAGGACGGTCAGGGTGCCGGTACGGGGCAGGCCCGGCTCGGGGAGGACGCCGAGGCGGCGCAGCGCCTGTACGGCGACGGGCTCGGCGGAACCGTGGTAGCGGAGGTCGGCGCCGCCGGTCCGCTCGGCCAGGGCGGCCCGGATGGGCGCCTCGACGAGCTCGTAGTGCGTGCAGCCGAGGACGACGTCCGTGACGTCGGCCGGGGTCAGCGCGGCGGCCGCAGCGACGGTCGCGGCGACGGCTGCGCCGTCCCCCGCCTCGACGGCGTCGGCGAGTCCCGGGCAGGGCACCTCGGTGACCCGGGCCCCGGCGGCGAAGTCGCGGATCAGCCCGCGCTGGTACGGACTGCCGGTGGTGGCGGGGGTGGCCCAGATGGCCACGCGCCCGCCCGCCGCGGCGGCGGGCTTGATCGCCGGCACGGTCCCGATCACCGGGATCCCGGGCTCGAGCGCGGCCCGGAGGGCGGGCAGGGCGTGCACGGAGGCGGTGTTGCAGGCCACGATCAGCGCGTCCGGCCGGTGCCCGGCGGCGGCCTGGGCGACACCGAGGGCGCGCCCGGTCAGATCGGCAGGGGTACGCGGCCCCCAGGGCATGCCGTCGAGGTCGCTGGAGAGGACCAGATCGACGTCGGGCCGCAGCCGCCGCATCGCGGCAGCCGCCGCGAGGAGGCCGATTCCGGAGTCCATGAGGGCGATCTTCACCTGGTCACCTTAATCGAAGCCGCCGGGAAAGCCGCCAATGTGGGGCGGAGCCGACGTGCCAGTCGGGGCCGCGGGCGGAGCGAGCTGAGCGGGATGGCCGGTGCGGCGGAGGCGGCAGCCGGGCGGCCTGCCGATTCGGTGCGGAAGGGTAGGTCGGGACACCCGAAGGCACGTCGACGCGCTCGGCAGCAGAGCTCGATCGGGGGGACGGGAGTACGCGCACTCGGCGCCGGTAAGGCGAGCCGGGATGTGGGGGGCGAGGTCTGTGTGCTCGGGGTGGGGAGAGTGGATCGGGGGGACGGGGGGCGGGGTCCGTGTACTCGGCGTCGGAGGTGTGTCCGGGGGCGTCCCGTCAGTCCACTGTCCTTCCGTGTCGTGCCGGTCCCTCAAGGGCGCTCCTCCTTCGTCGTCGCGTCGCTTCGCGACCCTTGACCGACCGACCCGCCCCGGAATGCCATAAGACTGCCGGGAAGCCCCCGAAGGATGGCCGGGGGGTTCGAATTCCGACCAGCCCCGATCAGAGATGCTGAGCAGGGACGCCCCTGCCCATCCGCACCCCATGCCCCGGGACCACCGACCCGGGCCGGCGACGGGGCCGCGGGGAGGGGAACGCCTCCCTCAAGGACCCATGGGCACCCTTTCCGGGTCTGGGTGGGGTCAACCTGCACCGGACAGCGACGAGATGACGCTGGGGTGCCGCTCGGGCCGTGGACGCCCCAAATCGCTACGCGCTCCGCCCGGTTTGGCGTCCGGCGGCCGTCTGGGGCTGGGCATAGGC
>NZ_JNZY01000009.1 GCF_000717655.1 Streptomyces katrae | reverse complement strand
GCGCGGGGGTTCGGGGGCGGGCTCCCGGCAGTGGTCGCCGCACCGGCGGGGGTCCGGGCGGAGCCCGGGGAACGGGGGAAGGGCGGGTCGGGGAGACGGCTCCGCGCAGCGGGCCCGCACCGGCGAGGCCGGGCCGGGGCTGGGCGGGGTCCGGCCGGGCACCGCTCAGGGGTGGAGGAGACGGGCCTTGGCCTCCTTGAACTCCTGCGGGGTCAGGAGGCCCTCCCGGGCCAGCTTCGCCAGCTCCGCCAACTCGGCGGCCAGCCCCCCGAGTGGCGCCCCCGGCCCCGCGGTCGGGCCGCCGGGCGGGGGGCCGGGCTCCGTTCCCAGTTCGGTGGTCGGGCCGCCGGGCAGGGCGCCGGGCTCGGCCACCGGTTCGGAGCCCGGCTCCATCCTCTCCATCCCCGGCTCCGCCCCCGGCACGGGCAGCGGCACGGCCCCCGGCTCCGCCCCAGGCTCCATCCCCGGCACCGCCCCCGGCACAGGCACCGGCACGGCCCCCGGCTCCGCCCCAGGCTCCATCCCCGGCTCCATCCCCGGCTCCGCCCCCGGCACGGGCCCCGGCACGGCCCCCGGCACCCGTCCCGCCGCTCGGGTCAGGAGGCCGCGGAGCAGCGGGTGGCCCGAGGGGCGGCGGGCCGGTTCGATTCGTACGCCGACCGGGCGGATGAACATCAGGCCGCCCCCGTCCGCTCCGGCGGGATCCGGACCGAGCCGATGATCCGCCCGCCCGCCGCCCGTACGGCGATCGCCGCGTCCTCGGCCCACACGTGCTCCACCACCAGCAGCAGCGCGCAGCTGCCCCGCTCCAACAGCTCCGCCGCCTCCTCGATGTCCTCCGCCCCGATCAGCTGCGCGGCCTCACGGTGCCTCAGCAGCCCCTGGAGCTCCATGAACTCGTCGAACTCCGCCGCCAGCACCTCACCCGCCGCCGCCTTCGACACCACGAGCCCGTCGATGAGCCGGACCACCCCCGCCTTGCGCAGCCCCATCACGGCCTCGACCGCCGGCACGCGCAGCTGCTCCTCCGGGAAGGCGAGGACGATGAATTCCACAGGTCCCATGTGCCGCGGCTCCCATTCGTGCCCTCGTGACCGTTTCTGGCGGCTCTTTGACGGCTCTCCGACGACTCTTCTGACGACTCTTCGGCACTCTATGACATAACCGGACATACCATCCGTCCACTTGCTACGTTTCCCATATGACCGCTCTGACGGCAGAGGTGGCGGAGCCCGCCCCGCCCCCACCCCCCGACGGCTCCGCGTCCAAACGCAGAGGTGTCGAGCTGACGCTCCTCGCCGGCGCCGTCCTCATCTCCGTCCTCGGCCACCACTACGTCGGCCTCGCCACCACCGGCCGCACCCCCCGGCCGGCCGGCCACTACGCCGCGGGCCTCGCCGCCGCCGCCCTGATCGCGCACCTCGCCGTCCGCTTCCGGGCCCCGTACGCCGACCCGCTCGTCCTCCCCATCGCCGTCCTGCTCAACGGCCTCGGGCTCGTCCTCATCCAGCGCCTCGACGTCACCACCCCCGCCCATCTCACCGCCGGGGATCAACTGCGCTGGTCCGCGCTGGGCGTGGCCCTCTTCGTCCTCGTCGTCGTCCTGCTGCGCGACCACCGCGTGCTCCAGAAGTACGCCTACCTCTCCGTGGCCGCCGCCCTCGCGCTGATGCTCGTCCCCGTGTTCTTCCCGGCCGTCAACGGGGCCCACATCTGGATCCGGTTCGCCGGACTCTCCTTCCAGCCCGGGGAGTTCGCCAAGATCCTGCTCGCCGTCTTCTTCGCCGCCTACCTCGCCGCGAACCGCACCGCGCTCGCCCTCACCGGCCGCCGGCTCTTCTGGAAGCTGCGCCTCCTGCCCGGCCGGGTCCTCGGCCCGATCCTGGCGATCTGGCTGCTCAGCGTCGGCGTGCTCGTCCTCGAACGCGACCTGGGGACCTCGCTGCTCTTCTTCGGCCTCTTCGTCGTCATGCTGTTCACCGCCACCGGCCGGATCGGCTGGATCGCGATCGGGCTGCTGCTGGCCGCCCTGGGGGCGTACGCCGTCGGCACCTTGGAGCCGCACGTGCACAGCCGGGTCGAGGACTGGCTGAATCCTTTTGCCTCCGTCGAGCGCGGCGAGGGGCCCGGCCAGCTCGCCCAGTCCCTCTTCGCTTTCGGGGCCGGCGGACTCCTCGGCTCCGGACTCGGCCACGGCCAGTCCTTCCTCATCGGCTTCGCCGCCAAGTCCGACTTCATCCTCGCCACCGCCGGCGAGGAGCTCGGCCTCGTCGGCCTCACCGCGATCCTGCTGCTCTACGGGCTCCTCGTGGACCGCGGATTCCGCGCCGGGCTCGCGCTGCGCGACCCCTTCGGGCGCCTCCTCGCCACCGGGCTCGCCACGATCGTCGCGCTCCAGGTCTTCGTCATCGCCGGGGGAGTCACCGGGCTGATCCCGCTCACCGGCATGGCCATGCCCTTCCTCGCCCAGGGCGGCTCCTCCGTCGTCACCAACTGGATCATCGTCGCGCTGCTCGTCCGCCTCGGTGACAGCGCCCGCCGGCCCCGCCCGCCCGGAGCCGAGGCCGCCGAAGCCGCCGAGGCCCGAGGGGCCGCCGAGTGATCCGGTACATCCGCTGGTGCGCGTACTTCTGCGCGCTGCTGCTCGTCGCCCTGCTCGTCAACGTGGCCCGGGTGCAGGTCTGGGAAGCCGCCGCGTACGGGGCGAACCCGGCCAACAAGCGCCCCGCCATCGAGCGCTACGCCCAGCCCCGCGGGGACATCCTGGTCGACGGGCGGCCCGTCACCGGCTCCCGGGACAGCGGCCAGCTGCTGCGGTACGAGCGGACGTACGCGGACGGCCCGCTGTACGCGCCGGTCACCGGGTTCTCCTCGCAGACGTACGGGACCAGCCTCCTCGAGCGTGCCGAGGACGCGATCCTCTCGGGCACCGACCCGGGGCTCTCGGCCTTCCCGCTCTGGTACGACCTCGCCCGCGGCCGCCCGGCCGGCGGGAACGCGGCGACCACCGTCCGGGCCGGCCTGCAGCGGGCCGCGTACACCGGGCTGGCCGGCCGGCGCGGCGCGGTGGCCGCGCTCGACCCCGCCACCGGGAGGATCCTCGCGCTGGTCAGCAGCCCCTCGTACGACCCGGAGGTGCTCTCCGGCACGGGCGCGGGCGTCAAGGCGGCCTGGGCGCGGCTGAACGCGGACCCCGCGCGGCCGATGCTGAACCGGGCGCTGCGCGAGACGTACCCGCCGGGCTCCACCTTCAAGATCGTGACGGCGGCGGCGGCCCTGGACGCGGGCGTGGTCACCGACGTGGACGCCCCCACGCAGACCCCCGACCCCTACCCGCTGCCCGGCACCAGCACCCTGCTGCCGAACGCGGGCACCGGCTGCCAGGACGCCTCGATGGCGGAGGCGGTGCAGTGGTCCTGCAACACGGTGATGGCGAAGATCGGGGTCCAGGTCGGGCTGCGCGGGATGGTGGACGCGGCCCGCCGGTTCGGTTTCGACGACGACGGGCTGCGGGTGCCGGCCTGGGTGTCGCGGTCGAACTTCGACACCGACATGAGCCCGGACCAGCTGGCGCTGTCCTCGATCGGGCAGTTCAACACGACGGCGACGCCGCTGCAGATGGCGATGGTGGCGGCGGCGGTCGCGAACGGCGGCGAGCTCAAGTCCCCCTACCTCGTGGACCGGACCACCCAGGACGACGGGGACCGGGTCCGGAGCGGGCAGCAGCGAAGCCTGGGCCGGGCGATGAACCCGGCGACGGCGCTGCGCCTGCAGGAGTTGATGGTGCAGGTGGTGGAGAACGGCACGGGCCGCAACGCCGCGGTCCCGGGCGCGGTGGTCGGCGGCAAGACCGGCACCGCCCAGCACGGCGTCGGCAACGCGGGGACCCCGTACGCCTGGTTCATCGGCTGGGCCAAGGCCGAGGACGCGCCGCTGCCGGGGGTCGCGGTCGCCGTGGTGGTCGAGGACGCGGAGGCGCACCGCGGGGACATCAGCGGCAACGGCGCGGCGGCGCCCATCGCCCGCGCGGTGATGGAGGCCGCGCTGTACGGGCCGCCGCCCCCGCCCACCCAGTGAAACGCCCTGCGGGGGAGCCGGCACGGCCGGTCCCGCCGGAGCCGTCGGCGCAGCGCCCGGCCCTACCGGCTTTCGTTCCCGGCGGCGGACGCCGTCTCGGCCTCCGCGCCCTCCGCGATGGCCGCCTCGACCTCCGCCACCCGGTCCGCCTCCTCCGCCGCGAACCGTTCGCGGTCCAGCGCCTCTGCGATCTCCTCGTCCTGGCTCATCAGCAGGTCCAGGTTGGAGTTGCCCATCTCGAAGACGCCCATGTCCAGGTACGCCTTCTGCAGCCGCTCGCCCCACAGCCCGATGTCCTTCACGCACGGCACGATCCGGCTGAACAGCAGCTTCCGGAACAGGTGCAGGAACTCCGACTGCTCGCTGAACTCCTCGGCCTCCTTGCGCGGGATGCCGAAGTTCTCCAGCACCTCCACCCCGCGCAGCCGGTCCCGCATCAGGTAGCAGCCCTCGATCACGAACTCCTCGCGCTCACGCAGCTCGGCGTCCGTCAACTGCTTGTAGTAGTCGCGCAGCGCCATCCGCCCGAACGCCACGTGCCGGGCCTCGTCCTGCATCACGTACGCCAGGATCTGCTTCGGCAGCGGCTTGTCGGTCGTGTCGCGGATCATCCCGAACGCGGCCAGCGCCAGCCCCTCGATGAGCACCTGCATGCCCAGGTACGGCATGTCCCAGCGGGAGTCGCGCAGCGTGTCGCCGAGCAGTGCCTGGAGGTTGTCGTTGATCGGGTAGAGCATCCCGACCTTCTCGTGCAGGAAGCGGCCGAAGATCTCGGCGTGCCGGGCCTCGTCCATCGTCTGGGTCGCGGAGTAGAACTTCGCGTCCAGGTCCGGCACCGACTCCACGATCCGTGCCGCGCACACCATCGCGCCCTGCTCGCCGTGCAGGAACTGGCTGAAGTTCCAGGCGGTGTAATGCTGGCGCAGCTCGCCCTTGTCCTTCTCGGTGAGCCCCGACCAGTGCCGGGTGCCGTAGAGGGTCAGCGCCTCGTCCGGGGTGCCGAGGGGGTTGTACGGGTCCACCTCCAGCTCCCAGTCGATGCGCTTGGCGCCGTCCCACTGCTTGTCCTTGCCCTTCTGGTACAGGGCCAGGAGCCGCTCGCGGCCATCCTCGTATTCCCAGCTGAAGCGGGCCGCGCCGGAGGCCGGAACCTGCCAGACGGCCGCGCCCGGGTCCTTGGTGTAGAGCTCGTGCGTCGACACTGACGCCCCCTCGCCTCGTGTACTTCCGTACAGGACTGGATGGTTGGCAGCGTCACACGTTGGTAGACGCGGGGTCAACAAGTCGTGCGCAGGGGATTGACGGTCTTGCTGACAAGCAGTCTCATAAGTGATGACCGCCGGTAACCCGATGAGCGAGGTATCCGAAGCCATGACGACCGTGACCGATCGAGGCGCGCTGCAGGACGCGCTCGGCCTCCTCAAGGACCGCGAAGAGATCGCCGCGCGACTGCTCGAATCCTCGGCCAAGCACTCCTTCGACCCCGACAAGGAACTCGACTGGGACGCCCCGCCCGTCGACGGCAAGTACTACTGGCCGCCCGAGCTGCTCTCCCTCTACGACACCCCGCTGTGGAAGAAGATGGGCGAGGAGCAGCGCATCGACCTCTCCCGCCACGAGGCGGCGGCGCTCGGCTCGCTCGGCATCTGGTTCGAGATCATCCTGATGCAGCTGATGGTCCGGCACATCTACGACAAGTCCCTGACCAGCAACCACGTCCGTTACGCGCTCACCGAGATAGCCGACGAATGCCGCCACTCGATGATGTTCGCCCGCATGATCCAGAAGGCCGGCGCCCCCGCCTACCCGGTCTCCCGCCTCAACCACAACCTCGCCCGCATTCTCAAGACGGTCTCCACGACCCCGGGTTCCTTCGCCTGCACCCTGCTCGGCGAGGAGATCCTCGACTGGATGCAACGCCTCACCTTCCCCGACGAGCGCATCCAGCCTCTTGTACGCGGCGTCACCCGCATCCACGTCATCGAGGAGGCCCGGCACGTCCGCTACGCCCGCGAGGAACTGCGCCGCCAGATGCTGACCGCCCCGCGCTGGGAACAGGAGCTCACGCGCATCAGCTGCGGCGAGGCCGCCCGCGTCTTCTCCCTGGCCTTCGTCAATCCCCAGGTCTACGAGAACGTCGGCCTCGACCGGCGCGAAGCCGTGGCCCAGGTCCGGGTGAGCGGCCACCGCCGCGAGGTCATGCAGACGGGCGCCAAGCGGCTCACGGACTTCCTCGACGACATCGGCGTGCTGCGCGGGGTCGGCCGCAGGCTCTGGAAGAGCTCCGGACTCCTCGCCTGAACCGGCTCTTGCGGGGCTACCCTGCGGGCATGACGACCGTACGCGCGTACCGCAGGCTGAGCGTCGAGGAGCGGCGGGCCCAGCTCCTCGACGCCGCCTTGTCGCTGTTCGCGCACCGGGCCCCGGAGGAGGTCTCGCTCGACGACGTGGCCGAGGCGGCGGGCGTCTCGCGGCCCCTGGTCTACCGCTACTTCCCGGGCGGCAAGCAGCAGCTGTACGAGGCAGCCCTGCGCTCGGCGGCGGACCTCCTCGAGCAGTGCTTCGCCGAACCGCAGGCCGGCCCCCTGACCCAGCGCCTCTCCCGGGCGCTGGACCGCTACCTGGCCTTCGTTGACGAGCACGACGCTGGCTTCTCGGCGCTCCTCCAGGGCGGCAGCGTCGTCGAGACCTCGCGTACGACGGCGACGGTGGACGGCATCCGCCGGGCGGCGGCGCAGCAGATCCTCTACCACCTGGCCGTCCCGGCCCCCGGCCCGCGGCTGCGGATGATGGTCCGCACCTGGATCACGGCCGTCGAGGCGGCCTCCCTCATCTGGATCGACGAGGGCAAGCAGCCGGACGTCTCGGCCCTGCGCGACTGGCTCGTCGACCAGTTCATAGCCCTCCTGACCGCGACGGCCGCCACCGACCCGGAAACGGCAGCCGCGGCGCGGGCCGCGCTCGCCCTCGAATCGGCGGACGGCCCGGTCGGGGTCCTGGCCCGACGCGTGATCCCCGTGGTCTCCGAGGCCGCCCACCTGCTGTGACACTGGTGGGGTGAGAAGCGAACCGACCCCCTTCGAGGGCGGCCCGATGGACGGCCGTGTCCTCCCGATCCTCGTCGGCCCGACCGGCCACCCGCCGAAGTGGTACGAGATCCCGGTCCCTTCGGCCGACGGCGGCCCTGCGACGGTCCTGCTGTACGAGCGGGTCCCGGCGGGCTACTCGAAGCGGCTGCACCTCCAGAAGGGCTGGAAGTACACGTACGCCCCGTCCGGCCGGAAGCCCAAACTCCGCTGGCCCTGGACCAAGCCGACCCCGCCGCCGGCCTGACCTCCTGAGCCCCTGGGGGCGAGGCCGGGTCCGGGCGCTCCAGGAGGCGTCAGCACCGGGCACTTCCCCGGAGGCTGTTCCGGGAGGATCTTCAGGGGCGTCGGCGGATCAGCCCTCGGTGCGCCCCCGGCGCAGCATGGCGAAGCCGAGCCCGGCGGCGCCCACGGCCGCGATACCGCCGCCCGCGGCGAGCAGCAGCACACCGTCACCCGGCCCGTCGGCCAGCGGGTCCAGGGCCCCGGAGGCGACCGAGCGGGCATGCGGGGCCGAGGCCTGGACGACGCGCCCGTCCCGGGTGCCGGTCTTGTACCCGTCGGCGGCGGGCGCAGCGCCGTCGGCGCCGGTCTCGCCCGTGTCGCCGGCCCAGGAGGACAGCCGGCCGTCGGGCTGGAGCGCCACGTGCAGCGGGCCGGAGCCGCCGAAGCCGGCGGCGCCGTCGCGGCTGGTCAGGGTGGCCGCCCTGGCGCCGTCGGCGGCCAGGATGTCGGCCTGGAAGCCGCCCTTGGCGATGCGGTAGACGTTCGCCTTGGACACGCCGTCCGCGAGGGCGAGGCTCTTGACCAGGGTCCGGGGCGCGCCCGCGGAGTGCGCGGCCGAAGCGGCGGGCACCCCTTCGGCGAGGGCGGCCGCGGCGGGCAGCCCGAGGAGGGTTCCGGCGCAGACGGTCACTGCGGCGGCTCGTACGAGAGTGCGGCGGTTGACGGTGCTCACGGGAAATCCTTAGGTCCGGTCCGGGTGCGACAAACTTAGGAGCCCGCTGTGTCAGTCCAGCGATGGGCGTGTAACAGGTACCCGGCGGAATCCCGTAGAACCTGTTACTTGACCGAGAACTCCACCGGGGGATTGCCGCCGGGCGCCCGGGCTGCTCCCATGTACGGCGGGGGGTGAGGTCCATGCGGGGACTCAAGGTGCTGCCGAGCGGCCGCCCCGGCCGCGGCCGGCTCTACGTCAACCTGCCCGACGGCCGGGCGGTGGCCTGGTACGACCGGCAGGCCAACCGGATCAGCGTGCTCGCCGACCAGCACCGCGAGGCGGTCCTGGCGGCGTTGCGCCCGTACCTGGCCGGACCGTACACGGTCGGCCCGCCGCCGGTGCCCACGCCCGCGGACCTGCGCAGACTCGCCCTCCTGCCGGACGAGGACCTGGCCCCGAACCGGCCGGGCGAAGCCCTTCTGGGCGAACTGGAACACGGCTCGGCAGGCAGCCGGGCCCGGCACCGGCTCCGCCAGGACCTGACGGCCCAGCAGCGCATGGGCGACCTCCTCGACGCCCTGGAGCCGGACGACTGGCGGGTCCTGCACTCCGTGCCGCTCCCGGGGCTGGGCCGCATCGACCACCTGCTCATAGGCCCGGCGGGGATCTTCTGCATCCGCACGCTCCCGGGCCGCCGACAGCGCGCGGCCGTCGGCGACCTGCTGCTGACGGTGGGCCGCGCCGAGCCGCGCCCGGACCCCCGCTGGATCCGCCGTGCCGCCGCCGCGGCCACCCGGGCCCTGGCGGCCCCGGTGCTCCCGGCGCTGGCGCTGGTCGACGCCTCCCGCATCGAGGTGGCCCCGACGGTCCGCGACATCCGCATCCTCGAACCGGCGACGGCGGCGGCGCACCTCGCCGCGGCCCCGACCACCCTCAAACCCCCGGACATCGACGCCCTCTTCACCCAGGCCCGCACCACCCGAACCTGGCTCCCCCCACACCGAACCCGCCGACGCACCGCACCAACGGGCCGGCGGGACAAGAACGGCGCGTAGCGGGCCTCTCCCGGCCCGCCCGCCCTTCCACCCCGTCCGGCGCCTGAGGGCGGGGTCCGGGGTTCCCCGGAGCGGCGTGCAGCTCGCGCGGTCCCTCCCGCCCGTACGGCGTTCGAGTACCGGCGTTCGAGCACCGGAGCCCCGGGGAACGGGGGAAGGGCGGGGCGGGGAGCGGCGCCGCAGGCTCCGCCCCGCCCCTCAGGGCCCGTCAGGCCGACGTCCGCTTCCGCGGAGCCGCCTTCTTCGCCGACGCCCCCGCCCCGGCCGCGGTCGACTTCTTCGTCGAAGCCCCGCCCCCGGCAGCCTTCTTCGCCGAAGCCGTCTTCGAAGTGGACTTCGTCGCAGTCGACTTGCGCGACGTGGTCTTCTTCGCACCCGACGCCGTCTTCTTCGCCGCAGCCGTCGACGCGGTCGACTTCTTCCCGCCCACCGCCTTCGGCGCGGCCGCAGCCGCCTTCTTCCCGCTCCCACCCCTCCGCCTGATCGGCGTCACCTCCGCGGCCTCGGGCCCGGCCTCCCCCCGGGACTCCTTCGCCGCCCGCACGCTCTTCTCCAGCGCCGCCATCAGGTCGATGACCTTGCCGCCCGCCGGCTCGACCTCCGCCTCCGCCGGAGGCTCGAACGCCCCCTCCGACTTCGCCGAGATCATCGCCTCCACGGCCTCCCGGTACTCGTCCGTCAGCGAGGACATCTCCACCTCCCCCAACGTGGCCATCAGCGCGTCCGCCAGGTCCAGCTCGGCCTCCCGAACCGACACCCTCCCCTCCGGAGCCACGCCCTCCGGCACCCGGATCTCGTCCGGCCAGAGCAGCCCGTGCATCGCGATCACGTCGTCGACGACCCGCAGCATGCCCAGCCGCTCCCGCCCCCGCAGCGCGTACTTGGCGACCGCGACCCGCCGGCTCCGCTTCAGCGCCTCCCGCAGCAGCGTGTACGGCTTCGCCGCCGTCGGCCCGTTCGCCGCGAGGTAGTACGCCGCGTCCATCTGCAGCGGATCGATCTCGTCCGCCGGCACGAACGAAACGATCTCGATCGTCTTCGCCGTCGCGATCGGCAGCTGCGCCAAGTCCTCGTCCGTGATCGGGATGATCGACCCGTCCGCCTCCTCGTACCCCTTGCCGATCTCGGCAGTCGCCACCTCCTCCCCGTCCAGCTCGCACACCTTGCGGTAGCGGATCCGTCCGCCGTCGCTCAGGTGGATCTGGCGAAAGGAGATCGAGTGGCTCTCGGTGGCGTTCACCAGCTTGATCGGAATGCTGACCAAGCCGAAGGAGATCGCCCCGTTCCAGATGGATCGCACGGTTCCTCCCGTTTCATGGCAATCTCATCGTATGACGCCGATCACCATGGTGGAGGGGCGTCGCATCCCGCTCTCCAACCTCGACAAGGTCCTGTACCCCGAGACCGGTTTCACCAAGGGCGAGGTGCTGCACTACTACGCCACCGTCGCGGGTTCGCTGCTGGCCCACATCCACAACCGGCCGGTGTCGTTCCTGCGCTATCCCGACGGCCCGGACGGCCAGCTCTTCTTCACGAAGAACCCGCCGCCCGGCACACCCGCCTGGGTGAAAACCACCCCGGTGCCCCGCTCCGAGGACCTCTCCGCCGAACAGGTGGTCATCGCCGACCTGCCCTCCCTCATGTGGGCCGCCAACCTCGTCGTCGAGTTCCACACCCCCCAGTGGCCGGCGGGCAGCCCGGCCGTCGCCGACCGGCTGATCATCGACCTCGACCCCGGCGCTCCCGCGACCGTCGTCGAGTGCTGTGCCGTCGCCCTGTGGCTGCGCGAGCGCCTCGCCGCCGACGGCCTGCACGCGTACGCCAAGACCTCCGGCTCCAAGGGCCTGCACCTGGCCGTCCCCCTCGAGCCGACCCCGTCCGACCGCGTGTCGGCGTACGCGAAGGACCTCGCCCAGGAGGCCGAACGCGAGCTCCCCGGCCTCGTCCTGCACCGCATGGCCAAGGCCCTGCGCCCCGGCAAGGTCTTCGTCGACCACAGCCAGAACGCCGCAGCCAAGACCACCGCCGCCCCGTACACGCTGCGGGCGCGGGCCCGGCAGACCGTCTCCGCCCCCGTGTCCTGGGACGAGGTCGCGGCCTGCCGCACCCCATCCGACCTGGTGTTCCTCGCCGATGACATCCCGCCACGGCTGGAGCGCGACGGAGACCTGTTCGGGCCCTTGACCGACCCCGCCCGGGCCCACCGGCTGCCGAAGGAGGCCGGGCCGTGATCCGCGTCGCCCTCGCCGCCACCGTCCGCACCCTGCCGCGCGGGGCGGGCCTGGCGTACGAGCCGAAGTTCGACGGCCACCGCCTCGTGGTGGTGCGCACCGCCGAGGACGTCGTGCTGCAGGCGCGATCCGGCCGCATCGTGACCGCGGCCTTCCCCGATCTGGCCTCCGCGGCCGTGCAGTTGCCCGCGGGGACCGTCCTCGACGGGGAGGTGGTGGTCTGGCACGCGGGCCGTACGGACTTCGCCCTCGTCCAGCGGCGGGCCGCGGCCACGCCCGCGCGGGCCGCCGTGCTCGCCCAGAGCCTGCCGGCCTCGTACGCGGCGTTCGACGTGCTGGAACTGGCCGGGCTGGACCTGCGCGGGCGCACCTACGAGCGGCGCCGCGCCCTCCTGGTCGACCTGCTGCTCCCGCTGGGGCCGCCGCTGCAGCCGGTCCCGATGACGACCGACCCGGAACTGGCCGCCACCTGGTACGAGACCCTGCCCGCCAGCGGGATCGAGGGCCTGGTCGTCAAACGGCTGGACCAGACTTACCCGGCGGGCCGGCGCGGCTGGCAGAAGCTGCGGCACACGGAGGTGCGGGACGCGGCGGTGGTCGGCTACACCGGCACCCCGCGCCGCCCCCTCGCGCTGGTCCTGGTGCTGCCGGTCGGGGACGAGACCCCGCTGGTGTCGAGCCCGCTGACGGCCGCGCTGCGCGCGGACGTGGCGGCGGCGCTGGCCTCACGCGAAGCCCCGGCCGCGGGAGCCGCGCGGGCCGCAGCCCCGGCGGGCGGGGCGACGGTGACCGCGATCGGACTCGGCGAGATCCCGTTCCGCCCGCTCGACCCGCCGCTGACGGCGGAGGTCCGCCACCCCTCGACCGCCCGGCACCCGCCGCCGGAGGTGCTCAGGCTGCGGGCGGAGCTCTGACGCCGCTCTGACACCTCTGACCGGCACCTCTCATGCCTCTGACCTGTGCCCATACCTCTGACCTGCGCCGTGGGGTGGCGCAGGTCAGAGGCGCCGTGAGGCGTCGGGCCGGGTCAGGCGTTCCCGCTCGGCTTGGACACCGGCGGCTCGCCGTGCGGGGGCTGCTGCGGCCCCGGGTACTGCGGCGGGTTCCGGTACCCGGACTCCCGCTCGGCCCTGACGTCTTCGGGATGGCTGGAGGTGGTGGAGCCGAAGTTGCCGTAGCCCTGCATCTCGTGCGGGCGCAGGCCGCCCTCGGGAATCTCCACGCTGTCGCGCTCCTCGCGGACCTCGTGGACCGCGCCGCCGTCCGGCAGGTGGGGCTGGCTCTCGGGGGTCGGCGGCGGGGGCTCCTTGGCCCGGACCCGCTGGCCCAGCTTGAAGGCGCCGAGCAGGAAGCCGACCACGATAATCCCGACGACCAGGAACCACGCGATGTTGGTCAGCATCTGGTCCAGACTCAGGGTCATTTCCATACGTACTATTTTCCCGCATCGGTTCCGGTTTCACCCGAAAGCCGGGAAGATCCTCCGATCCGCGTACCGGGCGACTACCGTGCGGAATCAGGGGCAGGCGCAGCGGCGACCGCCCCGAGAAGCCCCGGAAGGAGCACGAGAATGCCCCGCGGATCTTCACCCAAACGAGAACGCCAGTACGAGCACATCAAGGAGAGCGCCGAGGAGCGCGGCGTGCCCGAGAAGCAGGCCGAAGAGATCGCCGCCCGGACCGTCAACAAGGAGCGGGCCCGGGCCGGCGAGTCCGAGACCGCGAGCAAGCTGTCGCTGGAGGACATGTCCTCCGGCCGGCGCGGCGGCCTGCGCTCCCACTCGGGCGCGCAGGGGCCGACGTACGAACAGCTCTACGCGGAGGCCAGGCGCCGCAACATACGCGGCCGCTCCGACATGAACAAGACGCAGCTCAGGCGCGCCCTCGGCACCTGAGACCCGGCCGTGCCCCGGGACGGCCCTTAGCGCAGCGGCCCGTCGGAATCCCGCAGCGCGCGGGCCTCGTAGCCCCCGAGCACGGCCAGGATCTCCGCACAGATGGCCAGCGCCGTCTCCGCGGGTGTCCGGGCCCCCAGGTCCAGCCCGATCGGCCCGTGCACCCGCGCCAGTTCCCCCTCGGACACCCCGGAGGCGATCAGCCCCTCGCGCCGCCGCGCGGTGGTCTTGCGGGACCCGAGGGTGCCGACGTACGGGATCCCGAGCGCGAGCGCGCTGCGTACGGTCGGTACGTCGAACTCCGGGTCGTGGCTCAGCATCACCAGGCAGGCGGCGTCCCGGCGCGCGGCCAGCAGCTTCTCGGCCTCGGCGACGGTGCCGACGGGTCCGGCGCCCCATCCGAGCAGCAGGGCCTGCGCCTCGATGATCCCGGCGAGCTCGCCGCCCCCGCCGATGACGACGTACGGCGCGGAGGGGTACGCCTCCACGAACACCAGCCCCTGCTCCCCGTACAGCGCGTCCCGGCCCGGCCGGCGCGTGGCCAGCAGTTCGCCCGCCCGCCGCTCGGCGTCGTTGGACGGCACGTCGACGGCCCGTACGACCTCGCTCACGGCGTGCTCCGCCTGCTCGTCGAGCCGGGTCACGAGCGCCACCCCGACGCCCTCCCCGAGCAGGTCCCACCACTCGGCGGGTACGGCCGCCAGCGGCTGCAGCAGGATCTCGGCCCGCCCGCCGCAGGTCAGCTTCGCGTCGGCCGCCTCAGCCGCCCCCACCGAGACGTCGCACACCCGGGCGGTGGTCCCGGCGGCCATGGCTCCCGCCTCCGCCACCAGCTCGGCGTCGAAGACCCCGCGGTACAGGGCCCCGACGCACTCCCCCCGCGCATCGACGAGCAGGGCCCCGGCGGGATCCCGCGGCCCGAACCCCTGCTCGGCCACCGGCCGGGCCAGGAACCCGGCCCGCCCCTCGGCCACCCACTGCCGCGCCGTCTCCACCAGCTCACGCATCGCGCCGCCCCATCCTCGTCGTCAGAGCCCGCCCCAAAGCACCAGGTCAGCGGCGCCACGCGGCCTCGCAGCCAACCTACGCACGCCCCCCACCCCTACCCATCCCCCAAAACCCACAGACCCGGACCCACCTCCCTCGTACAGACCACCGGACGGGGCCGCCGGACCGGACCACCCGTTGCCGACTTGCACGCGGGCGCCGGGAGGCGTTGTTTCGAAGTACGGCAGAGAACGTTGGGGATGACCCGGAATGCTCTTCACAGATCGCGACGACGCAGGACGACGACTCGGCACGGCGCTCCGGACGTACGCGGCGGACGGGCCCGTCGTCCTGGGGCTGCCCCGGGGCGGGGTCCCGGTGGCCTTCCATGTGGCGCAAGCCCTCGGCGCCCCCCTCGACGTGATCGTCGTCCGCAAGCTCGGGGTCCCGTACCAGCCCGAGCTGGCGTTCGGCGCGATCGGCGAGGGCGGCGTACGCGTGATCAGCGACGACATCGTCCGCTGCGGCCGGCTCAGCCCGCAGGACATCGCCTCCGTCGAGCGGGCGGAGCAGTCGGAACTGACCCGCCGGGCCGCCCGCTACCGTGCGGGGACGCCGCAACAGGACCTCCACGGCCGGACGGTGATCGTCGTGGACGACGGCATCGCGACCGGCGCCACCGCTGCGGCGGCCTGCCAGGTGGTACGGGCGCAGGGCGCGACCCGGGTCGTCATGGCGGCCCCCGTGGCCCCGCCGGACGCGCTGGCCCGGGTGGCCGCCGTGGCCGACGAGGTGGTCTGCCTCTCCACGCCGCCGGGCTTCTCCGCGGTCGGCCAGTGGTACCGGGACTTCTCCCAGACCCCGGACGAGGAGGTCGTCTCCCTCCTCACCCAGGCCGTCCGGCAACCGCCCGCCACGACGGAGGACGTCACGGTCTCCGCGGCAGGGCTGAGCCTCCCGGGCGACCTCACCCTCCCCCCGGCGGCGAAGGCGGTGGTCGTCTTCGCGCACGGCTCGGGCAGCAGCCGCCACAGCCCCCGCAACCGGCAGGTGGCGACGAGCCTGAACCGGGCCGGCCTGGGCACCCTGCTGTTCGACCTGCTCACCCCGGCCGAGGAGGGGAACCGCGCCAACGTCTTCGACATCGAGACCCTGGCCGCCCGCCTCGCCGAGGCCACCACCTGGGCCGGAACCCGTACCTCGGTCCCGGTCGCCTACTTCGGCGCGAGCACGGGCGCAGCAGCCGCCCTGGCCGCCGCGGCGGCCCCGGATTCACCCGTCTACGCGGTGGTCTCCCGCGGCGGCCGCCCGGATCTGGCGGGCAATCACCTCGGCGCGGTCCGCGCCCCGACCCTGCTCGTGGTCGGCTCGGAGGACTCCCTGGTCCTCACCCTCAACCGTGAGGCGCAGGCCCGGCTGCGCTGCGAGAACCGCCTGGAAATCGTCGAGGGGGCCACCCATCTTTTCGAGGAGCCGGGAGCCCTCCACGAGGTGTCCGTACTCGCCGAGCAGTGGTTCACCACCCATCAGCCGTAGCCCGCATGGGAAATCGGAATGCGTCGGACGGGCAGCCGCGCTTCCCGGCCGGAGTTCCTGGAGATGCCGGCCTTTATGAATTCCGCTCCTTGAGGCCGCCCGGGTGATCCTCGCGGGGACATGCGTCATGGTGTGATGAATTGATGACTCAGAGCCAACAATGGCTTCGTTCGTAGCCAGAGGCGAGGCGCGGCGCATTCGAATGACGCGCAAAGACCGTGCGCGATTGCGGCGTGACCCTCCAAGTCCGTGAGGAAGATTCTCTTGAGTCATCGAACGACCCGAACCACGCGCCTGAAGACCGCCACGATGGTGGGGGCCGGTGTGCTCGCCGTGGCGCTCAACGTCGTACCGACCACGACGGCCATCGCGGACGCGATCCACCGGTCCGGTACCACCGACAGCTCTGTGGCCCTGCCCGGCCCGGCCGGCGCCGTCGCGGGCGGCGACCACGGCAAGCGTGGCCCGCAGGGCCCGCAGGGCAAGCCGGGCCGGCCGGGTGTCCAGGGGCCGCAGGGCGCCCAGGGCGCTCAAGGTGCTCAGGGCGCTCAGGGCGGAGGCGTGGTCATCACCTACGTCAACACCGCCACCGACGACGACGGCAGCGTGATCGCCACGTGCAACCCGGGCGACCTCGCCACCGGCGGCGGAATCGCAACCAACACGGGCACCATCCGCACCAGCCGCCCCGTCGGCACCCCGCCCAACGGGTGGCAGGCAGAAATCACGTCCGAGCAGGACGTGTCCGCCTACGTGGTGTGCGTCGACACGACCCCGTAAGGCCCTGACCGCACGACGGTGCCCCGGGGCTTCGGCCCCGGGGCACCGTCGTCTTCATGGGCGCACGGCTAGACCAGCAGCGGCCCGCCGCAGCGCGCGGCGCCTTCCTTCATCGCGATGAGGTTGGCGACCACGTACGAGATGTCGTTCTTGGAGTGCCAGTCGGACGGGAAGTACGTGACCAGCCGCGACGACTGGAACCGGGCCTCGATGCTGGGCACGAAGGCCCGGTACTGCTCGTCCGTGTAGTACCAGAACGAGTTCTCGTTGTAGTACGCCACGTGCGTCGGGTCCTGGTAGGCGCCGCGGCCGTCCGAGCTGGGCGTCATGGTGAGGAGCATCCCGCCGGGCGCCAGCAGCCGGTACATCTCGTTGATCAGCGGCACCTTCGCGGGCACGTGCTCGAGGAAGTCCACCGCCCGCATCAGGCCGACGGAACCGTCCGGCAGGTCCAGCTTCCCGGGCAGCGTCGCGACGATGTCGACGCCCGTCCCCGGGTACTGGTCGACGCCGAGGTAGCCGGGGGGCTTGCGGTGGGCCGCGCCGAGGTCCAGCGCGAGCAGTCCGCGCCGGTGGGTCCAGGCGAGGGCGTTGGCCTCGATGTACCTGTCGTACAGGACGACCGTCTCGCGCTGGATGTGCGCGTTGATCTCCGGGTCGCTCTGTGTGTTCGCAGGGTGAACCCGCTGGAGGTACAGGCAACGGTTGATGTGGTGGAAGTCGCCCACATGGAAGAGGCGGCACATCAGGTCCTGGTCGTCCAGGACCGTGCGTGCGGCGTCGTACCCGCCGGCCTGCTCGTAGGCGTCCTTGCGGAAGGCCCGTACGTGGTTGGGGGCGTACCAGATGTAAGCGACGTTGTGCGGTGTCGGTGCCAGGGAGACGGCCTGGAGCAGCTTGCGGCCGTCGACGTCGACCTCCTCGTACTTCCAGCCGCACGCCTCGTCCCACCGCGTGTCGTCCCGGCCCCCGTCCTCGGTGATCTGCGCGGTGTTGCTGTAGACGAAGACGGCCCCGGGGTTCTCGTCGAACGCCGTGGCGAGCTCCGCCAGACACGTCTTCGCCAGCAGGTCGTCGTGGTCGAGTTCCACGAGGATCTCGCCGCGCGCCAGTTCGCAGGCCCTGCGCTTCGCGGCCCCGACGCCCTGGAGTTCGTCCGCGATCTCCACACGGACCCTCTCGTCCGGCTGTTCCGGCCGCCACCGGGCACCGTTGTTGAGCAGGACGACCCACTCCCAGTCCGGACACGTCTGCGCCTGCAGGGTGGCCAGGCACTCGTCGAGGAAACGAGGCCGGTGGCTGGGGGTGAATACGGAGAACCTCGGGGTCGCGGTCGACGTCATCTGGTGCTCCCTGCTGGGGTCGATGTCGGTGAGGGGCTTGCGAATTCCCGGAAATGCTCCGGTACTTGGGAGCGGAGCGAGGGATCGGCCGCGACGGCGCGACGGAACGCGCCGCCGGCCTCGTCGGAACGGTCCTGGTCCGCCAGGATGAATCCGAGTTGCAGATGGGCCGTGGCCGCCTTCGGATCGGCGGCGATGGCGCGCTTCAGGAGGCCGGCGGCCCGGTCGGGCTCGGTCGGCTTCACCAGGATCGCCTCGTTGAAGAGAGCCGACGTGAACGACGGGTCGATCTTCAGGGCCTTGTCGTAGGACGCGAGGGCGTCGGCCCTCTTGCCGTCCTGCTGCGCGATGACCCCCAGGTTGTACCAGGCGAGCTTGTTGCGGGGATCCAGCTCCACCGCGCGCCTCAAGGTACGGGCAGCCCCTTCGGAGTCGTGCCGGCTCTCCTGCACAAGGGCGCCCTGCAGCAGTGCATTTGCTTCTTGGGTCTTCAGGTTCACCGACGGGCTCTTGGATTCCGGGGCGGCCGTCGAATGGGACTGAACCGCCCAGACGGCCACCCCGGCACAAGCCGCAGCCACGCCGGCGATTCCGGCCCACCATCGCCTTCGTTTCACTCTGTCACATCTCGTGGAATCGGGAGGGGACGGAGATGTGGGCACCGGCCGCGACAGCGCCGAAGGCCGAACCCCCATCATTTCCGCCGACGTTACGAGCCCGCTCGGGTGATGCCGCCGTATGGCAGGCAATTGGGATGCAAGACCACTCGAATGTACGCATGAAAGAACTGGTGAGAAGAAAGGAATTCCGTGAATTGTCTTCTGGAATAAGGCGGTTGAACCCACACTCGCCGGCTCGGTGGCCGCGCACGGGCCCCGCGCACCGCCCCGCGCCCACGGAAGCCCCAGCCGACCCGCATCGGGGCGCAGCGCGTGGGCCCCCTCCCCAGGAAGCTCCCGCAGGACGGCAGACGCAAAAAGACCCCGTCCTCAGCGTTGCCGCTGATGGCGGGGTCTTCGGGCACTTCCTGCGAAGTGCCCCCGGCAGGATTCGAACCTGCGCACACGGCTCCGGAGGCCGTTGCTCTATCCCCTGAGCTACGGGGGCGTGTCGTTCGCGTTGCGGCGACGGGTTGAACACTACCAGCTTCCGTGGGGTGATCAGAAACGAGTTCCGGGGGAGGGGGAGGCGGGTCGCCCGGAGGGGGTGGAAGTGGCAAAAACCCGGACGCGGAAGCTTAGGCGGACCTACTCTCGAGTTGTGTCAGGCGCCTCGGGCCGGGTGCTTGTTGTCGACGACAACAAGGTCATCCGGCAGCTGATCAAGGTCAATCTCGAGCTGGAGGGCTTCGAGGTAGTGACCGCGAACGATGGTGCCGAATGTCTGGACGTCGTGCACCGCGTGCGCCCCGACGTGATCACCCTTGATGTGGTCATGCCCCGGCTGGACGGGTTCGGGACTGCCGCGCAGCTGCGCGCCGATCCGCGGACGCAGCACGTGCCCGTCGCCATCGTGAGCGCCTGTACGCAGCACGAGGTGGAGGCCGGGATCGAGGCCGGGGTGGATGCGTTCCTCGCCAAGCCCTTCGAGCCCGCCGAGCTCGTACGGGTCGTCCGCCGGCTCGTCGAGCGCAAGGACCGGGAGCGGAAGGGAGCCCCCGCGGGCCGGGGGAGAGGGTAGCTGCAGTCGGCTGTTCACATGGCGAAACCCTTCGCGGGATGAGTGGGCTTCTCGCCTAGGCTGGTCCCGTGACCCCCGCCGACCTCTCCCGTACCGTCGTACGCGCCGTGCGCTGCGCCGTCGAGGAGGGGGAGCTGCCCGCCGAGGCGGGCGTGCCCGAGCGGGTCGTCGTCGAGCGGACCCGGCCCGGTGGGGTGGGGGACTACGCGACCCCCGTCGCCTTCCAGGTCGCCAAGACGGCCGGATGCCCGCCCCGGGACGTGGCGGGCGTGCTGGCCCGCCGGCTCGGTGCGGAGCCCGGCATCGAGCACGTCGAGGTCACCGGAGCCGGGTTCCTCAACTTCGTGCTGCCGCCGCCCTCCGCCCCCTCCGTCGTCCGGGACGCCATCGTCCGCGACATCGTGATCCGGGACGTACGGGGCGGGGCCATGTTCGCCGCCCCGGTCCCCGCCCCCGCCGACGAGACCGGGACCGGGCTGCGCGCGTGCGTCGTGCGGTGCAGTGTCCTGCGGCTCGTGTGCGCCCTGGGCGGCACCGGGCGCGACCTGCCGCAGGGCCGGCCCGAGGACCTGCCCGTCGCGCCCCTCGCCAACCGGGACGGCGACGTCGTCGCCCGTTACGGCCGCGACGCCGCCCACTGGGCGATGCTCGCCGTGCCCGCCCGGGAGACCCCGGTCTTCTCCGGCACCCTGCTCGTGCAGGGGGAGGCCAGCGAGTTCTTCCGCGTGCGATACGCCCACGCGCGCAGCCGGGCCCTCGTACGGAACGCCGGTCAGCTGGGCTTCCACCCCGAGCCGGGCGACGTCGAGGCGCCCGCCCTGCTGCGCCTCCTCGCCGACCACGACCTCGTCCTGGAGGCCGCCGCGCACCACCGCGCGCCCGAGCGGCTCACCCGGCACCTCGTCGAGCTGGCCGACGAGCTGCTCGATTTCCAGTACGGCGTCCTGCCCAAGGGGGACGAGAAACCCTCGGCCGCCCACCGTGCCCGGCTGGCCCTTGCCGAAGCCGCCGGGACGGTGCTGGCCGGTGGCCTGGCCCTGCTCGGCATAGACGCACCTGACTGCCTGTGATCTGCGAAGAGAGATACCGATGAGCCGTTCCGCGCACCCCGCCGGGCCCCGCCACGCCGACGTCCTGCCCGAGGGGCACTACTCCCCGCCGCCCGCCGACCTCAACGCGCTCGACGAGAAGGTCTGGGCCCGGACCGTGGGACGGAACCCCGACGGTGTCGTGACGGTGGGCGGCGTCCCCGTCACCACCCTCGCCGAGGAGTTCGGGACGCCCGCCTACTTCCTCGACGAGGAGGACTTCCGGGCCCGGTGCCGGGCCTGGGCGCACGCCTTCGGGCCGGACGCCGACGTCTTCTACGCCGGCAAGGCGTTCCTCTCCAAGGCCGTCGTGAAGTGGCTGCGGGAAGAGGGGCTGAACCTCGACGTGTGTTCCGGCGGGGAGCTGGCCACCGCCCTCGCCGCCGGGATGCCCGCCGAGCGGATCGCCTTCCACGGCAACAACAAGTCCGCCCGGGAAATCACCCGGGCCGTCGAGGCCGGGGTCGGTCGCATCGTCCTCGACTCCTTCCAGGAGATCGCTCGAGTCGCGCACATCGCCCGTGAGCTCGGCGTGCGCCAGCCCGTCCAGATCCGCGTGACCGTCGGCGTCGAGGCGCACACGCACGAGTTCATCGCGACCGCGCACGAGGACCAGAAGTTCGGCATCGCCGTCGCCGACGGCGCCGCCGCGGAGGCCGTCCGGCGCGCGCTCGGGCACGACAGCCTCGAACTGCTCGGCGTCCACTCCCACATCGGCTCGCAGATCTTCGACATGGCCGGCTTCGAGGTGTCCGCCAAGCGGGTGGTCCAGCTGCTGGCCGCCGTACGCGACGAGCACGGCGTCGAGCTGCCCGAGATCGACCTCGGCGGCGGTCTCGGCATCGCGTACACCTCCTCCGACGACCCGCGCGAGCCCCACGAGATCGCCAAGGCCCTGCACGAGATCGTCGCCCGCGAATGCGAGTCCGCCGGGCTGCGCGCGCCCCGCATCTCCGTCGAGCCCGGCCGGGCCATCGTCGGGCCCACCGCCTTCACGCTGTACGAGGTCGGCACGGTCAAGCCGCTCGAGGGGCTCCGTACGTACGTCTCCGTCGACGGCGGCATGTCCGACAACATCCGCACCGCCCTCTACGACGCCGAGTACTCGGTCACCCTCGTCTCCCGCGTCTCCGACGCCGAGCCCATGCTCGTCCGCGTCGTCGGCAAGCACTGCGAGAGCGGTGACATCGTGGTGAAGGACGCCTTCCTGCCGGCCGACCTGGCCCCGGGGGACCTCCTCGCCGTACCCGCCACCGGGGCGTACTGCCGCTCCATGGCCAGCAACTACAACCACGCGCTCCGCCCGCCGGTCGTGGCCGTGCGCGACGGGGAGGCTCGAGTGATCGTCCGGCGGGAGACGGAGGAAGATCTCCTGCGTCTCGACCTCGGATGATGAAATAGGCATCTCACCCAATGGACCGAGGGTGGAAAGTGTTGTCCATTGAGTGAGACTGGTTCAGACCTGGCGCGCAATACCGCGCGCCGGGTGGTGATGGAAGATCGAAAGGCGTAGGTCGAATGATGCGTACGCGTCCGCTGAAGGTGGCGCTGCTGGGCTGTGGAGTGGTCGGCTCAGAGGTGGCGCGCATCATGACGACGCACGCCGACGACCTGACGGCCAGGATCGGCGCGCCCGTCGAGATCGCCGGCGTGGCCGTGCGCCGCCCCTCCAAGGTGCGCGAGGGCATCGACTCGGCGCTGGTCACCACCGATGCGACAGCCCTCCTCAAACGCGGCGACATCGACGTCGCCATCGAGGTCATCGGCGGCATCGAGCCCGCCCGCACCCTCATCACCACCGCCTTCGAGCACGGCATCTCCGTCGTCTCGGCGAACAAGGCGCTGCTCGCCCAGGACGGCGCCGCCCTGCACGCCGCGGCCGAGCAGCACGGGCTGGACCTGTACTACGAGGCCGCCGTCGCGGGCGCCATCCCGCTGGTCCGCCCGATGCGGGAGTCCCTCGCGGGCGACAAGATCAACCGCGTGATGGGCATCGTCAACGGCACGACGAACTTCATCCTCGACAAGATGGACTCCACGGGCGCCGGGTACCAGGAGGCGCTCGACGAGGCCACCGCCCTCGGGTACGCCGAGGCCGACCCGACCGCCGACGTCGAGGGCTACGACGCCGCCGCCAAGGCCGCGATCCTGGCCGGCATCGCTTTCCACACCCGGGTCCGTCTCGACGACGTCTACCGCGAGGGAATGACCGAGGTCAGCGCCGCGGACTTCGCCTCCGCCAAGCGCATGGGCTGCACCATCAAGCTCCTCGCGATCCTGGAGCGCGCGGCGGACGGGCAGTCCGTGACCGCTCGGGTGCACCCGGCGATGATCCCGCTCAGCCACCCGCTGGCCTCCGTGCGCGAGGCGTACAACGCCGTCTTCGTCGAGGCGGAGGCCGCCGGGCGGCTCATGTTCTACGGGCCCGGCGCGGGCGGTTCTCCGACCGCCTCGGCGGTCCTGGGCGACCTCGTCGCCGTCTGCCGCAACAAGCTCGCCGAGGCAACGGGGCCCGGCGAGTCGGCGTACACCCAGCTGCCGGTCAGCCCCATGGGCGACGTCGTCACGCGGTACCACATCAGCCTCGATGTGGCCGACAAGCCGGGCGTCCTCGCCCAGGTGGCGACGACGTTCGCGGAGCACGGTGTCTCGATCGACACCGTCCGCCAGAAGGGAAAGGACGGCGAGGCCTCCCTCGTCGTCGTCACCCACCGCGCACCCGACGCCGCCCTCTCCGGGACCGTCGAGGCGCTGCGGAAGCTGGACACCGTGCGCGGTGTCGCCAGCATCATGCGTGTTGAAGGGGAGTAAGGACCCATGAGCAGCAATCGCACCCACCAGTGGCGCGGCATCATCGAGGAGTACCGGGACCGCCTGCCGGTGACGGACACGACTCCCGTGGTCACACTCCGCGAGGGCGGCACTCCCCTCGTCCCCGCGCAGGTGCTCTCCGAGCGCACCGGCTGCGAGGTGCACCTGAAGGTCGAGGGCGCGAACCCCACGGGGTCCTTCAAGGACCGCGGCATGACCATGGCCATCAGCAAGGCCAAGGAGGAGGGCGCCAAGGCCGTCATCTGCGCCTCCACGGGCAACACCTCGGCCTCCGCCGCCGCGTACGCGGTGCGCGCCGGGATGGTCTCGGCCGTCCTCGTGCCCCGCGGCAAGATCGCGCTCGGCAAGATGGGCCAGGCCCTCGTGCACGGCGCCAAGATCCTCCAGGTGGACGGCAACTTCGACGACTGCCTGGACCTGGCCCGCGCGCTGTCCGACAACTACCCGGTCGCGCTGGTCAATTCCGTCAACCCCGTGCGCATCGAGGGCCAGAAGACCGCCGCGTTCGAGATCGTCGACGCGCTCGGCGACGCCCCCGACATCCATGTGCTGCCCGTCGGCAACGCCGGCAACATCACCGCGTACTGGAAGGGCTTCAAGGAGTACAAAGCCGACGGGCTGGCCTCCCGTACGCCCCGCGTGTGGGGTTTCCAGGCCTCCGGTTCCGCACCGATCGTGCGCGGCGAGGTCGTCAAGGAGCCGCACACCATCGCGACCGCGATCCGCATCGGCAACCCGGCCTCGTGGGACTTCGCGCTCGCCGCGCGCGACGAGTCGGGCGGCTTCATCGACGAGGTGACGGACCGCCAGATCCTGGCCGCCTATCGCCTGTTGGCCGCGCAGGAGGGCGTCTTCGTCGAGCCCGCCTCGGCCGCGTCCGTGGCCGGCCTGCTCAAGGCCGCCGAGCTGGGCCTGGTCGACCCCGGCCAGAAGATCGTATGCACCGTCACCGGAAACGGACTCAAGGACCCCGACTGGGCCGTCGCCGGCGCCCCGCAGCCGGTCACCGTCCCGGTCGACGCCGAAGCGGCGGCCGTCCGCCTCGGCCTGGTCTGACCCGGTCCGACCACCCGTGGCTGCACCCTGAGTTGCCGGGTTCCGGAACGCCTCCGCAATCCGGCAACTCAGGTCGTACGGCACAAAAGTCAACGGCGTCCAGCGCAATCCACCGGAAGACACCGACACGCATCGTGCGCCTCCTGTGCGCCCTATGTCGCGAGAGAACCTTCCTTCGATACGCTGTACTTACATCCGCCACCGCGCATATGACCGTGGTGCTGCCCAGCGGGCCTTCGGGTGTCGTACGTTCTCCAGTACATTCGCAGCGAGCCAGCGAAGATCTCGTCTCGCACAGTCACAAGGAGTGTCATCGGACGATGGCCGGTCCAGCGTTCCGCGCCGCCGCCGTACGGGTGCGCGTCCCCGCCAGCAGTGCCAACCTCGGCCCGGGCTTCGACGCCCTCGGCCTGGCCCTGGGGCTCTACGACGACGTGGTCGTCCGGGTGGCCGACTCCGGCCTGAACATCGACATCGCGGGCGAGGGCGCCGACACCCTCCCGCGGGACGAGAGCCACCTGCTCGTACGCTCCATGCGCACCGCCTTCGACCTGCTGGGCGGCCAGCCGCGCGGCCTCGAGGTCGTCTGCGCCAACCGCATCCCGCACGGCCGCGGCCTCGGGTCCTCCTCGGCCGCCATCTGCGCCGGCATCGTCGCCGCCCGCGCCGTGACCATAGGCGGAGAGGCCAAGCTCGACGACGCGGCCCTGCTCGAACTCGCCACCGAGATCGAGGGCCACCCCGACAACGTCGCCGCCTGTCTCCTCGGCGGTTTCACCCTCGCCTGGATGGACGGCGGCAGCGCCAAGGCGATCCGTATGGAGCCCGCCGATTCCATCGTTCCGGTGGTCTTCGTCCCCTCCAAGCCGGTCCTGACGGAGACCGCGCGCGGCCTGCTGCCGCGCAACGTCCCGCACGTGGATGCGGCCGTCAACGCAGGTCGTGCAGCCCTGCTCGTCGAAGCCCTGACCAGGCGTCCCGAGTTGCTGCTGCCGGCCACCGAAGACCGGCTCCACCAGGAGTACCGGTCCCCGGCGATGCCCGAGAGCGTGGCACTCGTCAACCGGCTGCGGGCGGACGGCATCCCCGCGGTCATCTCCGGCGCGGGCCCCACGGTCCTCGCGCTGGTCGACAACGGCGCGGCCGACAAGGTCGCGCAGCTCGCGGGCGAGGGATGGGCGGCGAACCGGCTCGCCCTCGACGCCGCGGGCGCGAGCGTACTTCCGCTGGGCACCCAGGGCGGCTAGGCCGTACGGGCATACCCGCCAGGGGCGGGCGGTCAGGGCAGGCCGCCCGCGCGGAAGGCGCGATTGCCGGTGATTGAGAGGGGGAATATCTGTTGGATCCGGTAGTGTTACTCTCAAGTGTGCAGCCGAAGCCGCCATGGCTCGGTGCTCAGTGTCCCCATTCGGGACCACCTTTCTTCCGGGAGCCTCCCCGACTGCTTTGATCGCTTCCAGCAGTTTCGAGCACGCTCCGGAATCGGCGTGACATTCCCACGCTTCCAGCTCGGGGGCTTCTCGCCGGAACCACCCATGCACGTTCTCTCCGCCGTATCTCTCTCGGCGGACCACCGCCCCGGCACGGTCTACACCTAGGACCGTTGTCGGACAGCACAACCGGTCGCCGAGCCAGACAGGCCGACGTCCGCTCCAGGGAAGGACCCTTCGTGAGCGACACCACCGATCTGATGGGCGCTGCCGACACCAATGTCGACACCAGTGCCCCCGCCGCGGGCGCCGCGGCGACCACTGCCGGACGGCGGCGCCGCTCCGGCACCGGCCTCGAGGGCATGGTCCTGGCCGAGCTGCAGCAGGTCGCGTCGGGCCTCGGTATCAGGGGCACCGCGCGGATGCGCAAGAGCCAGCTGATCGAGGTCATCAAGGAGGCGCAGGCGGGCAGTGGTGCCCCCAAGGCCGCGGCTCCCGCGGCCGACGCCGCCGAGGCCAAGCCGAAGCGCCGCGCCACCAGCAAGGCCCGTACGGGTGAGGCCGCCGCCGAGGCGCCCGCCGAGAAGCCTGCCGCGCAGGCGCAGATCGAGATCCCGGGCCAGCCTGCCAGCGACGACGCGCCGGTCGGCGAGCGCCGCCGCCGTCGGGCCACGGCCCCCTCCGGCAGCCCGGAGACCGCGGCTCCCGCCGCCGTGCAGGTCGAGGCGAAGACCGAGACCGCCACCACCACCGCGCCCGCCGAGGTCAAGGCCGAGGCCGCGACCGCCGTCTCCGCGCCCGCCCAGGAGGGCGAGGGCCGCGGCCGGCGCGACCGCCGCGACCGCGGGGACCGCGGGGACCGTGCCGAGCGCGGGGACGGCCGGCGCGACCGCCGTGACCGCGGTGCCAAGGCCGACGAGCCGGGCCAGGGCGCCCAGGGCCAGGGCCAGGGCGGCCAGGGTCAGGGCGGCCAGGGCGGCGGCCGTGCGGACCGTCAGGACCGCCAGCAGCAGGGCGGCCGTCAGGACCGTCAGCAGCAGGGCCGTCAGGACCGTCAGGGCCCCCAGGACAACGGCCCGCAGGACGACTTCGACGACGAAGGCGGTCGTCGTGGCCGTCGCGGCCGCTACCGCGACCGCCGGGGCCGTCGTGGCCGCGACGAGTTCGCGCCGAACGAGCCGCAGGTCGCCGACGACGACGTCCTGATCCCCGTCGCGGGCATCCTGGACATCCTCGACAACTACGCGTTCATCCGGACCTCGGGCTACCTGCCCGGCCCCAACGACGTGTACGTCTCCCTCGCCCAGGTCCGCAAGGCGGGTCTGCGCAAGGGCGACCACACCACCGGTGCCGTGCGCCAGCCCAAGGACGGCGAGCGCCGCGAGAAGTTCAACGCCCTCGTGCGTCTGGACTCCGTGAACGGCATGGCGCCCGAATCCGGCCGCGGCCGACCGGAGTTCCAGAAGCTGACCCCGCTGTACCCCCAGGACCGGCTCCGTCTGGAGACCGACCCGGGCGTGCTGACGACCCGCATCATCGACCTCGTGTCGCCGATCGGAAAGGGCCAGCGAGGCCTGATCGTGGCCCCGCCGAAGACCGGCAAGACCATGATCATGCAGGCGATCGCCAACGCGATCACCACGAACAACCCCGAGTGCCACCTGATGGTCGTCCTGGTCGACGAGCGTCCGGAAGAGGTCACCGACATGCAGCGGTCGGTCAAGGGCGAGGTCATCTCCTCGACCTTCGACCGCCCCGCCGAGGACCACACCACCGTCGCCGAGCTGGCCATCGAGCGCGCCAAGCGCCTCGTCGAGCTGGGTCACGACGTGGTCGTCCTGCTGGACTCCATCACCCGTCTGGGCCGCGCGTACAACCTCGCGGCGCCCGCCTCCGGCCGCATCCTGTCCGGTGGTGTCGACTCGACCGCGCTGTACCCGCCGAAGCGCTTCTTCGGTGCCGCGCGCAACATCGAGGACGGCGGCTCGCTGACCATCCTGGCCACCGCGCTGGTCGACACCGGCTCGCGCATGGACGAGGTGATCTTCGAGGAGTTCAAGGGCACCGGCAACATGGAGCTCAAGCTCGACCGGAAGCTCGCCGACAAGCGCATCTTCCCGGCCGTCGACGTCGACCCGTCGGGCACCCGCAAGGAGGAGATCCTCCTCAACAGCGAGGAGCTCGCCATCGTCTGGAAGCTGCGCCGGGTGCTGCACGCGCTCGACTCGCAGCAGGCCATCGAGCTCCTGCTCGACAAGATGAAGCAGACGAAGTCGAACGCCGAGTTCCTGATGCAGATCGCCAAGACGACCCCGTCCGGCAAGAACGACGACTGACCGTCGCCGCACCGCATCACCGAGGCCGCCCCCACCGCACACGCGGTGGGGGCGGTCCCGTGTTTTCGGCGGTTTTCAGGCGCTTTCTCGTGTTTTCCTCAGGTGCGAGCTTCGCCACACTCGCGGTTTTCGTGAACCTCGCAGCCGCGCCGTGCGTCCCCCCGGGAAACCGCAGGTGGGAGCGGCGCGGCGGCGCGCTCCTCCCGCCCCGGCCACCACAGCGCACCTGGCTCGGGGCCTACGCCCGCCGTGGAACCCTGGACGGCGTTCGGCCGTCTGTGTCAGGGGGCGGTGCGGGGAAGCCACTGGGCCGGACATGCGGCCGGAAACGCATTCAGGACTGAGGAGAGCATGAGCGAGGACAGCAGGGGCAGCGGCCGGCGCGCCGCGGGCCGACGCCGACGGAAACCCTCGAAGCGGCGCAAGGCCCTCGTCATCGCCGCGTGGAGCGCCGCCGGCGTGGTCCTCCTGGGCGGGGCGGGTCTCGGCTGGTTCTACTTCCACCTGAACGGGAACCTGAAGACGGTCGACATCGACCAGGCACTCGGCACCGACCGCCCGCAGAACGTGGACAACGGCTCGATGGACATCCTCGTCCTCGGCTCCGACTCCCGCGGCGGCGCGAATTCCGAGTACGGCCAGGACGACGGCGGCTCGGCCCGCTCCGACACGGCGATGATCGTCCACCTGAACGAGGGCCACAAGCAGGCCACCGTCGTCTCGATCCCGCGCGACACCATGGTCAACCGGCCGCCGTGCACGCTGGGCAACGGCAAGACCGACCGCGGCAGCTCGCGCTCGCAGTTCAACGAGTCGTTCACCATCGGCGGGGCCGCCTGCGCGGTCAAGACCGTCGAGAAGATGTCGGGGATCCGCATGGACCACTACATCGAGGTCGACTTCACCGGCTTCAAGAAGATCATCGACAACCTCGGCGGCGTCCAGCTCACCACCACCAAGCCCATCAAGGACGGCTCGAGCCACCTCGACCTCCCCGCCGGCCCCAACAAGCTGAACGGCGAGCAGGCCCTGGGCCTCGTACGGACCCGCAAGAGCGTCGGCGACGGCAGCGACCTGGGCCGAATACAACTCCAGCAGGCGTTCATGAAGGCCCTGATCAAGCAGGTCAGGGGCATCGGCATCTTCGACAACCCGAAGCGCCTGCTCGACCTCGCCGACACCGGCACCAAGGCGCTCACCACCGACAAGTCGCTCGGCGACGTGAAGTCCCTCATGGGCTTCGCCCAGAGCCTCCAGGGCATCGACGCCCAGGACATGAAGATGATCACGCTGCCGGTGGGTCCGGACGCCCGCGACGCCGACCGGGTCGCCCCGCTGGCCAAGGAGTGCCAGCTGGTCTGGAGCGCCCTCCTGGCCGACCAGCCGGTCCCCGCCGAGGCCACTGCGAACTCGATGGGTGACAAGGGAACGGCCGGCGCGATCGTCCAGCAGCCGTAAAAAGCCTGCTCAGGGACGTTCTGCAAGACCCCGGAATAGATGCCGCCCCCGCCCCGTTGAGGGAGGCGTCCTCAGAATTTTGACAGGCAGCCCGGTCCTGGCAGACTGGTCTGTCGGCCCCGGTTCACGCAGTGCGCAATTCGGCTCCTGCGACCCGGCGCCCTCCCGAATCTAGGAGACACCTTGAAGCGCGATGTTCACCCCGAGTACGTCGAGACCCAGGTCAGCTGCACCTGTGGCGCGTCGTTCACCACCCGTAGCACCCTGACCGAGGGCACCATCCGTGCCGAGGTCTGCTCCGAGTGCCACCCGTTCTACACGGGCAAGCAGAAGATCCTCGACACCGGTGGCCGTGTCGCCCGCTTCGAGGCCCGCTTCGGCAAGGCTGCCGGCTCGAAGTAGCGAGCCCCCGGCGCCGGACCCCGGCTGCACCCTGTCCACACGGGGGCAGCCGGACCGGCGCCTTTGTCGTCCCGCAGCCCTTTTTCGTACTTTTCACCCCAGGAGCCCCCGATGTTCGAGGCGGTCGAGGAACTGGTCGGCGAGCACGCCGACCTTGAGAAGAAGCTCGCCGACCCTTCGGTCCACTCGGATCAGGCCAACGCGCGCAAGCTCAACAAGCGCTATGCGGAGCTGACCCCGATCGTCGCGACCTTCCGTGCCTGGAAGCAGTCCGCCGAGGACATCGAGACGGCGAAGGAGTTCGCGGCCGACGACCCGGATTTCGCGGCCGAGGCGAAGGTACTGAGCGCGCAGCGCGAGGAGCTCACCGAGAAGCTCCGCCTGCTGCTCGTCCCGCGCGACCCCAGCGACGACAAGGACGTGCTCCTGGAGATCAAGGCGGGCGCGGGCGGCGACGAGTCCGCCCTGTTCGCCGGCGACCTGCTGCGCATGTACCTGCGCTACGCCGAGCGCGTGGGCTGGAAGACCGAGATCATCGACTCCACCGAGTCCGAGCTCGGCGGTTACAAGGACGTCCAGGTCTCCGTCCGCACCAAGGGCGGCAACGGTGCCACCGAGCCCGGCCAGGGCGTCTGGGCCCGTATGAAGTACGAGGGCGGCGTGCACCGCGTCCAGCGTGTTCCGGCCACCGAGTCGCAGGGCCGCATCCACACCTCCGCCGCCGGCGTGCTCGTCACCCCGGAGGCCGAGGAGGTCGAGGTCGAGATCAACCCGAACGACCTCCGCATCGACGTGTACCGCTCGTCGGGACCCGGCGGCCAGTCCGTCAACACCACCGACTCGGCCGTCCGCATCACGCACATCCCCACCGGTGTGGTCGCCTCCTGCCAGAACGAGAAGAGCCAGCTCCAGAACAAGGAGCAGGCGATGCGCATCCTCCGGTCGCGCCTGCTGGCCGCGGCCCAGGAGGCCGCCGAGCAGGAGGCCTCCGACGTGCGCCGCAGCCAGGTGCGCTCGGTGGACCGCTCCGAGAAGATCCGGACGTACAACTTCCCGGAAAACCGGATCTCGGACCACCGGACCGGGTTCAAGGCGTACAACTTGGACCAGGTGCTCGACGGCGACCTCGATTCGATGATCCAGGCCTGCGTCGACGCGGACTCGGCCGCCAAGCTGGCGTCCGCGCACTGACCCCCGCCCGACCTGCTCGACCTCGCCGACACCGGCACCCGCTCCACCCCCGTACGACAGCAGCCCGGAGGACCAGCGTGAACTTGCTGCTTGCCGAGGTGGCCCAGGCCACCCAGCGGCTGGCCGCCGCCGGCGTGCCCTCACCGCGCTTCGACGCGGAGGAGCTCGCGGCCTTCGTGCACGGCGTCAAGCGGGGGGAACTGCACCACGTCAAGGACGCGGACTTCGACGCCCGCTACTGGGAGGCCGTCGCCCGCCGCGAGGCGCGCGAGCCGCTCCAGCACATCACCGGCCGCGCCTTCTTCCGGTACCTGGAGCTCCAGGTCGGGCCCGGGGTCTTCGTGCCCCGGCCCGAGACCGAGTCGGTCGTGGACTGGGCCATACACGCCGTCCGGGCGATGGACGTCGTCGAGCCGATGATCGTGGACCTGTGCACCGGGTCCGGCGCCATCGCACTGGCCATGGCGCAGGAGGTGCCGCGCTCGCGCGTGCACGCGGTCGAGCTGTCCGAGGACGCCCTGCGGTGGACCCGCAAGAACGCCGAGGGCTCCCGGGTCACCGTCCACCAGGGCGACGCGCTGAGCGCGCTGCCCGAGCTGGACGGGCAGGTCGACCTGGTGATCTCCAACCCGCCGTACATCCCGCTCACCGAGTGGGAGTACGTGGCCCCCGAGGCCCGCGACCACGATCCGGAGATGGCCCTCTTCTCCGGAGAGGACGGCCTCGACACCATCCGCGGCATCGAGCGCACCGCGCACCGGCTGCTGCGGCCCGGCGGCATCGTCGTCATCGAGCACGCCGACACCCAGGGCGGCCAGGTCCCGTGGATCTTCGCGGAGGAGCGCGGCTGGGCCGACGCCGCCGACCACCCCGACCTGAACAACCGCCCCCGCTTCGCCACCGCCCGCAAGGCCCTGCCGTGACGGGCGCGACCCACCCCTCCACCCCCCTGCTGCACGAGGAGTCCCGCTGATGGCCCGGCGATACGACTGCAACGACGCGACGGACCGCAAGACGGGTCTGCGTGAAGCCGCATCCGCCGTGCGCCGCGGCGAGCTTGTCGTGCTGCCCACCGACACCCTGTACGGGATCGGCGCGGACGCCTTCAGCGCGGAGGCCGTCGGCGACCTGCTCGCCGCCAAGGGGCGCGGCCGCAACATGCCGACCCCCGTGCTCATCGGCTCCCCGAACACCCTGCACGGCCTCGTCACGGACTTCTCCGAGCAGGCCTGGGAGCTCGTCGACGCCTTCTGGCCGGGCGCGCTGACGCTGGTCGCCAAGCACCAGCCGTCGCTCGCCTGGGACCTGGGGGAGACCCGCGGCACCGTGGCCGTCCGCATGCCGCTGCACCCCGTCGCCATCGAGCTGCTCACCGAGGTCGGCCCGATGGCCGTGTCCTCGGCGAACCTCACCGGGCACCCGGCGCCGGAGGACTGCGACGCGGCGCGCGAGATGCTGGGCGACTCCGTGTCCGTGTACCTGGACGGCGGTCCGACGCCGGGGATCCAGCCCTCGTCGATCGTCGACGTCACCGGGAAGGTTCCCGTCCTGCTGCGCGAGGGGGCGCTGACCGCCGAGCAGCTGCGGGAGGTCGTACCCGACCTCGAGGTGGCCCCGTGAGCCCTCAGGGGCGTGGCATAGCAAGCGGGCACACCCCCGGCGGCAGCCACGGCTGGGGGGACTCCCACCCGGCGGCAGCCGGAGGGGACACCTTCCGCATCCTCCACGTCAGCACCGGCAACGTGTGCCGCTCGCCCATCACCGAGCGGCTGACCCGGCATGCGCTGGCACACCGGCTGGGGGGCATCCCGGCGAGCGACCTGATCGTGGAGAGCGCGGGGACGTGGGGCCACGAGGGCGCCCCGATGGAGGCGAACGCGGCGGCCGTGCTCGCGGACTTCGGCGCGGACGCCTCCGGGTTCACCGGGCGGGAGCTGCTCGACGAGCACGTCATACGCGCCGACCTCGTGTTGACCGCCACGCGCGACCACCGTGCGCAGGTCATCTCGATGGGGCACTCGGCGGGGCTGCGCACGTTCACGCTGAAGGAGTTCACGCGGCTGGTGCGGGCCATAGATCCGGCCACGCTGCCGCCGCTCGACGACGGCGTCGCGGAGCGGGCCCGTGCGCTGGTACGGGCCGCTGCCGCGCTGCGCGGCTGGCTGCTGGCGCCGTCGCCCGACGCGGATGAGGTGTACGACCCGTACGGGGCGCCGATCACCTTCTTCCGCTCGATCGGCGACGAGATCAACCAGGCCCTGGACCCGGTGGTCACAGCCCTGACGGGCGTCACGGCCCGCCGCTGAGCGCTGCCGCTGCGCGGCGCCTCCCGGCCGCCCCGCCCCTTCTCCGCATTCCGGCTCTGCCCGGACCCGCTCCTCAAACGCCGGCGTGGCCGGATCTCGCCGGCGGCGCCCGAAGGTCCGCAGGGCGGGATCAGGGCCCCGGGCCTAGAGTGGGCCTATCCGGGACCGGCCACTGGGAGTCGCCATGAGCGTCATCACCCCGCCCACGGACCTGCTGCGGCAGCAGGATCCGCAGATGGCCGACGTGCTCGCAGGAGAGGCGCAGCGCCAGGCCGCCACCCTGCAGCTGAGCGCCGCCGAGAACTTCACTTCGCCCGCCGTGCTCGCAGCGCTCGGCTCGGCGCTCGCCAACAAGTACGCCGAGGGGTATCCGGGCCACCGGTACCACGGCGGCTGCGAGTACGCCGACCTCGCCGAAGGACTGGCCGTCGAACGGGCCCGCGCCCTGTTCCGCGTCGAGCACGCCAACGTGCAGCCGCATTCCGGTTCCGCCGCCGTGCTGGCCGCGTACGCCGCGCTGCTGCGGCCCGGGGACACCGTGCTGGCGATGGGGCTCCCGTACGGCGGCCACCTCACCCACGGTTCGCCGGCCAACTTCTCCGGACGCTGGTTCGACTTCGTCGGGTACGGCGTCGACGCCGAGAGCGGCCTCATCGACTACCGCCAGGTGCAGGAGCTGGCGCGCACGCACCGGCCCAAGGCGATCGTCTGCGGGTCGATCTCCTACTCGCGGCACCCGGAGTACTCGGTGTTCCGGGAGATCGCCGACGAGGTCGGGGCCTACCTCATCGCGGACGCCGCCCATCCGATCGGGCTCGTCGCCGGCGGGGCCGCGCCCAGCCCCGTCCCGTACGCCGACATCGTCTGCGCGACGACCCACAAGGTGCTGCGCGGCCCGCGCGGCGGGATGGTCCTGTGCGGCGCCGAGTTCGCCGAGCGGATCGACCGGGCGGTGTTCCCCTTCACCCAGGGCGGCGCCCAGATGCACACCATCGCCGCCAAGGCAGTGGCCTTCGGCGAGGCCGCTGCGCCCGCGTTCACCACGTACGCCCATCGGGTGGTGGCCAATGCCCGGGTGCTGGCCGAAGCGCTCGCGGCCAACGGCTTCGCGGTGACGACGGGCGGCACCGACACCCATCTGATCACCGCCGACCCGGCGCCGCTCGGCGTCGACGGCCCGACCGCCCGCGGCCGGCTCGCCGCCGCCGGGATCGTGCTGGACACCTGCGCCCTGCCGTACGGGGACCAGCGCGGGATCCGGCTCGGCACGGCCGCCGTCACCACCCAGGGGATGCGGGAGCCCGAGATGGCCCGGATCGCCGTCCTGTTCACCGCCGCACTGCGCGCGGAAGGGGCGAACACCCGTGCGGAAGTGACCGAGCTGACGCGTGGATTTCCCCCGTACGGGGCGTAAGGCGGACAAGCGGGGCGTACCGCAACCGGGATACCGCCCCCTCGCGTCCTCGGTGAGGGGTACATCGCAGCTAATGTGTGGGGCTGAGATGGCCGGCGATACATCTGGGGCAGCCCGTGCGTGAATATCTGCTGACGCTTTGCGTCACGGTCGCGGTGACCTACCTGCTCACCGGGCCCGTGCGGAAGTTCGCGATCGCGGCCGGTGCGATGCCGGAGATCCGCGCCCGCGACGTGCACCGCGAGCCCACTCCGCGGCTCGGCGGCATCGCCATGTTCGGCGGACTGTGCGCGGGGCTGCTGGTCGCCGACCACCTGCGCAACCTCAACGGCGTCTTCGAGCTGTCGAACGAACCGCGGGCGCTGCTCTCCGGAGCCGCCCTGATCTGGCTGATCGGCGTGCTCGACGACAAGTTCGAGATCGACGCCCTGATCAAGCTCGGCGCGCAGATGATCGCCGCCGGTGTGATGGTCATGCAGGGTCTGACCATCCTGTGGATCCCCGTCCCGGGCATCGGGACGGTCGCGCTGACCCAGTGGCAGGGCAACCTGCTCACGGTGGCCCTCGTCGTGATCACCATCAACGCGGTGAACTTCGTGGACGGGCTCGACGGCCTGGCCGCCGGCATGGTCTGCATCGCCGCCGCCGCGTTCTTCCTCTACTCGTACCGGATCTGGTTCGGCTACGGCATCGAGGCGGCCGCGCCCGCGACCCTGTTCGCGGCGATCCTGATGGGCATGTGCCTCGGCTTCCTACCGCACAACATGCACCCGGCCCGGATCTTCATGGGCGATTCCGGATCGATGCTCATCGGCCTGGTGCTGGCCGCCGCCGCGATTTCGATCACCGGGCAGGTGGACCCGGACACCATGGCCCTGTTCGCCGGCGGTGAGCGCAACGCGGTGCACGCGATGATCCCGGTCTTCATTCCGCTTCTGCTCC
Organism: Streptomyces katrae; assembly: GCF_000717655.1. Lineage (GTDB taxonomy): Bacteria > Actinomycetota > Actinomycetes > Streptomycetales > Streptomycetaceae > Streptomyces > Streptomyces katrae_B. Next base: position 185,961 of record NZ_JNZY01000009.1, on the reverse strand, counting down.
CGCTGACCATCATCGCGATCCCGATGGCGGACCTGATCCTGGCCATCGTGCGGCGTACGTGGAAGGGGCAGTCGCCGTTCGCGGCCGACCGCGGGCACCTGCACCACCGGCTGCTGGAACTCGGGCATTCGCACAGTCGCGCGGTGCTGATCATGTATTTCTGGTCAGGACTGATCGCCTTCGGCGCGGTGGCCTATTCGGTGCATTCCGCCTCGATGTGGATCGTGCTCGCCATCGTCGCGCTGAGCGCGGTGGGCCTGGTCCTGCTGCTCCTGCCGCGCTTCACCCCGCGTGCCCCGCGGTGGGCCGAGGGCCTGGTCCCGCCGCGCTACCGGCACGCGGAGCGCGCCGCCGAGGCGGCCGCGCAGGATGCCTCGGGCCGCGAGCCGGAGCCCGCCAGGCCGGTCAGGGTCGGCGTCTCGGGCGTCAACGGAGCGACCGCGGTAGGCCCCCGTTCGCGCTTCCCCGACCGGCGTAAGGCGGAGTCGACGCGCTGACGGCCACAGCGCATGTCCGACATGGGCGGCCTTTACCACACACAACGACAGCTTGTCGTGCACACACGGGCGGGTTAGCTCTCATGTGTGACAGTCAGCACACTCCGCAGGTAAAGCTCTCATCAAATAGTTTGTGATACCGTTCACTAAACCCGGCGACAGAGCCGAAGGACCGTAGTGCGACGGCCCATCGGCCCGAGGATCCATCTCGGACCGGGCTTACGCTCGTCCCGTACGAGTCCGTGCCCCCACCACCACGCGGAGCAACCCGCCATGCGGTCAGATGACGTCCGATCCCTCCTGCAATGTGCTGTCCCCACAGCTGTCGCCGGCGCTCTTGCCGCCGTCATCAGCGCCGTGGTGGCCGGCGGCAAGGGGGCTCTTGGCGCTGTCATCGCCACTCTGCTGGTGATGCTGTTCATGGGCATCGGATTCGTCGTTCTTCAACGCACCGCGAAATCGCTGCCGCACTTGTTCCAGGCCATGGGGCTGATGCTCTACACGGCCCAGATCCTGTTGCTCTTCGTCTTTCTCGCCGTGTTCAAGAACACGACGCTGTTCAACCCCCGTGCATTCGCGATCACGCTCGTCGCCACCACCCTCGTGTGGATCGGCGCACAGACGCGTGCTCACATGAAGGCCAAGATCCTGTACGTCGAACCGGACTCGACGAAGGGCGACAAGCCCGAAAATTCGGGGCCGAAGTCGTGAGGGGTAGGGCCGGGATAAGCGAGCGTTCGAGATGCTGCTATCGTCCGGTTCCAACTGCGGCATTGCGGGCGCGGGCATCTGAGCTGACGCCTGTTCCATCGCGAGGCTCGATGCCTGATCGCCGCCCCCACACCCGTAACACCAGTCCAGTGCCGAACAGCGGCTGTGCGCCGCGCCGACACAACGAGGTTGCCGTACCTATGCGCCACGCTGAAGGAGCCCGCGGTGAGTGCTGACCTGACGCAGGTGCTCGCTTTCGAGACCGACTGTCACATCTTCGACGGATGTGGCTTCCCCGGCCCGGGCCTGCACTCGTTCCTCTTCGAGCCGCTTTGGGGCGAAGCCGGCACCACCGGTGCGTACTTCAACAAGCCGATGCTGCTGGCCCTCCTGGGCTCGGTGATCATCGTCGCCTTCTTCTGGGCCGCGTTCCGGAAGCCGAAGGTCGTACCGGGCAAGCTCCAGATGGTCGCCGAGGCCGGCTACGACTTCGTGCGCCGCGGCATCGTGTACGAGACGCTGGGCAAGAAGGAGGGCGAGAAGTACGTCCCCTTCATGGTGTCGCTGTTCTTCTTCGTCTGGGTCCTGAACGTCTGGTCGATCGTTCCCGTGGCCCAGTTCCCGGTGACCGCGATCATCGCGTACCCGGCGGCGCTCGCGGCGATCGTCTACTTCATCTGGATGTCGGTGACGTTCAAGCGTCACGGCTTCGTCGGCGGACTCAAGAACCTGACGGGCTACGACAAGTCGCTCGGCGGCGTCCTGCCCCTGGTCATGGTCATCGAGTTCTTCTCGAACGTCCTGGTGCGCCCGTTCACCCACGCGGTCCGACTGTTCGCGAACATGTTCGCCGGTCACACCCTGCTGCTGCTGTTCACCATCGCCAGCTGGTACCTGCTGAACGGGATCGGGATCGCCTACGCGGGCGTCTCTTTCATCATGGTCATCGTGATGACGGCCTTCGAGCTCTTCATCCAGGCTGTCCAGGCCTACGTCTTCGTACTGCTGGCCTGCAGCTTCATCCAGGGCGCACTCGCCGAGCACCACTGAGTCCGGCCCTCCCCCAAACCCCCTGTCGTCCGGTGGCCAACCCCCACCGGTCCGTGAAAGAGAAGGAAGAACTGGCATGTCCCAGATCCTCGCTGCCGCCGAAGGCGTCACCGGCTCCCTCAGCTCCGTTGGTTACGGTCTCGCGGCCATCGGCCCGGGTGTCGGCGTCGGCATCATCTTCGGTAACGGCACGCAGGCTCTCGCCCGTCAGCCCGAGGCTGCCGGTCTGATCCGCGCCAACCAGATCCTCGGCTTCGCCTTCTGTGAGGCGCTCGCCCTCATCGGTCTGGTCATGCCGTTCGTCTACAGCTGACGAACCGCGACCACTAGTCCGATTAGACGAAAGGCACTGATGTGAACCTCCTGGTTCTCGCGGCCGAGACGGAAAACCCGCTCGTCCCGCCGATCCCCGAGCTCGTCATCGGTCTGATCGCCTTCGTCATCGTCTTCGGTTTCCTCGCGAAGAAGCTCCTCCCGAACATCAACAAGGTTCTGGACGAGCGTCGCGAGCAGATCGAGGGCGGTATCGAGAAGGCTGAGGCCGCTCAGACCGAGGCCCAGAGCGTGCTGGAGCAGTACAAGGCCCAGCTCGCCGAAGCCCGGCACGAGGCCGCGCGCCTGCGCCAGGAAGCGCTGGAGCAGGGCACTGCGCTCAAGGAAGAACTGCGCGCAGAGGGCCAGCGGCAGCGTGAGGAGATCATCGCTGCCGGCCACGCCCAGATCGCGGCCGACCGCAAGGCCGCCTCTCAGGCGCTGCGCCAGGACGTGGGCAAGCTCGCCACCGACCTGGCCGGAAAGCTCGTCGGCGAGTCCCTCGAGGACGCCGCCCGCCAGAGCCGCACGATCGACCGCTTCCTCAGCGAGCTCGAGGAGAAGGCCGAGGCGGCCCGATGAACGGAGCGAGCCGCGAGGCGCTGGCCTCCGCGCGCGAGCGTCTCGACGCGCTGACGGACAACACGTCCGTCGACGCGGCGAAGCTCGCCGGTGAGCTGGCCGCCGTTACCGCGCTGCTCGACCGTGAGGTCTCGCTGCGTCGGGTCATCACGGACCCGGCGCAGTCCGGCGAGGCCAAGGCCGAGCTGGTCGGCCGTCTGCTGTCCGGCCAGGTGGGCGGGGAAACCCTCGACCTGGTGTCGGGCATGGCCCGGTCCCGCTGGTCGCAGTCCCGCGACCTGGTGGACGCGCTCGAGGAACTGGCGGCCACCGCCGACCTCACGGCGGCCCAGCAGGCAGGCGCGCTCGACAACGTCGAGGACGAGCTGTTCCGCTTCGGCCGGATCGTCGCCTCGAGCACCGAGCTGCGCGCCGCGCTGACCGACCGGGCGGCCACCGCCGCCGCCAAGAGCACGCTGCTCGGCAGCCTGCTCGGCGGCAAGGCGAACGCCGTCACCGAGCGTCTCGTCACGCGTCTCGTCACGCACCCGCGTGGACGTAGCCTGGAAGCGGGACTCGAGTCCCTCTCCAAGCTCGCCGCCGAGCGCCGTGACCGCATGGTCGCCACCGTGACCACCGCGGTTCCGCTCAGCGACGTGCAGAAGCAGCGTCTCGGCGCGGTGCTGGCCAAGCTGTACGGCCGCCAGATGCACCTGAACCTCGACGTGGACCCCGCGGTCCTCGGCGGGATCACCGTGCGGGTCGGCGACGAGGTCATCGACGGCAGCATCGCGGACCGCCTCGCCGAGGCGTCCCGCCGCATGGCCGGCTGACCGGCCACCAATAGAACAACGCATTTCCAGCGGCCCGGTTGGGCCGTGCAGAACTTGCAGAAGATTCCTGGGGGTCGCCCCCAGACCCCTAAGAAGCTTCAGGCCCAACAAGGAGAGCAGGGAACCCAGATGGCGGAGCTCACGATCCGGCCGGAGGAGATCCGGGACGCACTGGAGAACTTTGTCCAGTCGTACCAGCCGGACGCGGCCTCGCGCGAGGAGGTCGGAACGGTCAGCGTTGCCGGCGACGGCATCGCGAAGGTGGAGGGCCTGCCCTCCGCCATGGCGAACGAGCTGCTGAAGTTCGAGGACGGCACCCTCGGTCTCGCCCTCAACCTCGAGGAGCGCGAGATCGGTGCGATCGTCCTCGGCGAGTTCAGCGGTATCGAGGAGGGCCAGCCGGTGCAGCGCACCGGTGAGGTTCTCTCCGTAGGTGTCGGCGAGGGCTACCTCGGCCGCGTCGTCGACCCGCTCGGCAACCCGATCGACGGCCTCGGCGAGATCGCGACCGAAGGACGCCGCGCCCTCGAGCTGCAGGCCCCGGGCGTCATGGTCCGTAAGTCGGTGCACGAGCCCATGCAGACCGGCTACAAGGCCGTCGACGCGATGGTGCCGATCGGCCGTGGCCAGCGTCAGCTGATCATTGGTGACCGTCAGACCGGCAAGACCGCTCTGGCCGTCGACACGATCATCAACCAGCGCGACAACTGGCGCTCCGGCGACGTGAACAAGCAGGTCCGCTGCATCTACGTCGCCATCGGCCAGAAGGGCTCGACCATCGCGTCCGTTCGCGGCGCCCTGGAAGAGGCCGGCGCGCTCGAGTACACGACGATCGTCGCCGCCCCGGCGTCCGACCCGGCCGGCTTCAAGTACCTGGCGCCGTACACCGGTTCCGCCATCGGCCAGCACTGGATGTACGCCGGCAAGCACGTCCTGATCATCTTCGACGACCTGTCGAAGCAGGCCGACGCCTACCGCGCCGTGTCGCTGCTGCTGCGCCGCCCGCCGGGCCGTGAGGCCTACCCGGGTGACGTCTTCTACCTGCACTCGCGTCTGCTCGAGCGCTGCGCCAAGCTGTCCGACGAGATGGGCGCCGGTTCGATGACCGGTCTGCCGATCGTCGAGACCAAGGCGAACGACGTGTCGGCGTTCATCCCGACCAACGTCATCTCGATCACCGACGGCCAGTGCTTCCTGGAGTCCGACCTGTTCAACGCGGGCCAGCGCCCGGCACTGAACGTCGGTATCTCGGTCTCCCGCGTCGGTGGCTCCGCGCAGCACAAGGCCATGAAGCAGGTTTCCGGCCGTCTGCGCGTGGACCTCGCCCAGTACCGCGAGCTGGAGGCGTTCGCCGCCTTCGGTTCCGACCTGGACGCCGCGTCGAAGGCCTCGCTGGAGCGCGGCAAGCGCATGGTCGAGCTGCTGAAGCAGGGCCAGTACCAGCCGATGCCGGTCGAGGAGCAGGTCGTCTCCGTCTGGGCCGGTACCACCGGCAAGATGGACGACGTCCCGGTCAACGACATCCGTCGCTTCGAGTCGGAGCTGCTGGAGCACCTGCGCCGCGAGCGCAAGGACCTCCTCACCTCCATCGCGGAGGGCGGCAAGATGTCGGACGACACCCTGACGTCGGTCGCGGACGCCATCGCCGGCTTCAAGCGCCAGTTCGAGACCTCGGACGGCAAGCTCCTGGGCGAGGACGCACCGGCCGTCAACGTCTCCAAGTGACGACGGAAGGGACCTGACTCATGGGAGCGCAGCTCCGGGTCTACAAGCGTCGCATCCGTGCCATCACGGCGACCAAGAAGATCACCAAGGCGATGGAGATGATCTCCGCCTCGCGCATCGTCAAGGCGCAGCGCAAGGTGGCGGCATCGATGCCGTACGCGACCGAGCTCACCCGTGCGGTGACCGCGGTGGCGACCGGTTCGAACGCCAAGCACGCCCTGACCACCGAGGTCGAGGCGCCGACCCGCGCCGCGGTCCTGCTCATCACGAGCGACCGCGGTCTGGCCGGCGGCTACTCCTCGAACGCCATCAAGCAGGCCGACCGGCTCACCGAGCGGCTGCGCGCTGAGGGCAAGGAGGTCGACGCCTACATCGTCGGCCGCAAGGGTGTCGCGTACTACGGGTTCCGCGAGCGCAAGGTCGCGGACTCGTGGACCGGCTTCACCGACCGGCCGGAGTACGCCGACGCCAAGCGCGTCGCGGGGCCGCTGATCGAGGCCATCCAGGCGGACACCGCCGAAGGTGGCATCGACGAGCTGCACATCGTCTACACGGAATTCGTGTCGATGATGACGCAGAACGCGGTCGACAGCCGGATGCTGCCGCTCAGCCTCGACAAGGCTGCGGAGGAGACCGGCACGAAGGGCGAGATCCTTCCGCTGTTCGACTTCGAGCCGTCGGCGGAGGACGTCCTCGACGCCCTGCTGCCGCGCTACGTCGAGAGCCGTATCTACAACGCACTGCTGCAGTCGGCTGCTTCCGAGCACGCCGCCCGCCGCCGCGCGATGAAGTCGGCGACCGACAACGCCGGAGACCTCATCAAGAGCCTCTCCCGGCTTGCCAACGCGGCCCGCCAGGCCGAAATCACCCAGGAAATCAGCGAGATCGTCGGTGGCGCGAGCGCCATGGCTGACGCGACCGCGGGGAGTGACAAGTAATGACGACCACTGTTGAGACGGCCGCCGCCACGGGCCGCGTCGCCCGGGTCATCGGCCCGGTCGTCGACGTGGAGTTCCCCGTCGACGCCATGCCCGAGATCTACAACGCCCTCAAGGTCCAGGTCGCAGACCCGGCCGAGGACGGCAAGCTCAAGACCCTGACCCTCGAGGTCGCGCAGCACCTGGGTGACGGCCTCGTCCGTACCATCTCGATGCAGCCGACCGACGGCCTGGTCCGCCAGGCCGCGGTGACCGACACGGGCGAGGGCATCACCGTCCCCGTCGGTGACTTCACCAAGGGCAAGGTCTTCAACACCCTGGGCGAGGTGCTCAACTACCCCGAGGCGAACGCCGAGGTCACCGAGCGCTGGCCCATCCACCGCAAGGCCCCGAGCTTCGACGAGCTCGAGTCCAAGACGGAGATGTTCGAGACCGGCGTCAAGGTCATCGACCTTCTCACCCCGTACGTCAAGGGTGGAAAGATCGGTCTGTTCGGTGGTGCCGGTGTCGGCAAGACCGTTCTGATCCAGGAAATGATCTACCGCGTCGCCAACAACCACGACGGTGTGTCGGTGTTCGCGGGCGTCGGTGAGCGCACCCGTGAGGGCAACGACCTCATCGAGGAAATGGGCGACTCGGGCGTCATCGACAAGACGGCCCTCGTCTTCGGCCAGATGGACGAGCCCCCGGGCACCCGTCTGCGCGTCGCGCTCGCCGGTCTGACCATGGCGGAGTACTTCCGCGATGTGCAGAAGCAGGACGTGCTCTTCTTCATCGACAACATCTTCCGTTACACCCAGGCCGGTTCCGAGGTCTCCACGCTGCTCGGCCGCATGCCGTCCGCGGTGGGTTACCAGCCGAACCTGGCTGACGAGATGGGTCTGCTGCAGGAGCGCATCACCTCGACCCGCGGTCACTCGATCACCTCGATGCAGGCGATCTACGTCCCCGCGGACGACCTGACCGACCCGGCGCCGGCGACCACCTTCGCCCACCTCGACGCGACGACGGTTCTCTCCCGTCCGATCTCCGAGAAGGGCATCTACCCGGCCGTGGACCCGCTGGACTCGACGTCCCGCATCCTCGACCCGCGGTACATCGCGGCGGACCACTACGCGACCGCCATGCGTGTCAAGGGGATCCTCCAGAAGTACAAGGACCTCCAGGACATCATCGCGATCCTCGGTATCGACGAGCTGGGCGAGGAGGACAAGCTCGTTGTCCACCGTGCCCGTCGCGTCGAGCGCTTCCTGTCGCAGAACACCCACGTCGCCAAGCAGTTCACCGGCGTGGACGGTTCGGACGTTCCGCTCGACGAGTCGATCACCGCGTTCAACGCGATCTGCGACGGCGACTACGACCACTTCCCCGAGCAGGCGTTCTTCATGTGCGGTGGCATCGAGGACCTCAAGGCCAACGCCAAGGAGCTGGGCGTCTCCTGAAGCCGCGCTCCTCGTGAGCACAGCTGACTGACGGAGAGGGGCGGGTGTGTCCCGTCCCTCTCCCCACGCCCATTAGAATTTGACCCAACACCCGGCTGACCCGCCGGGTGGTGACCCGAGGAGCCACCTTGGCTGCTGAGCTGCACGTCGAGCTGGTCGCGGCGGACCGCAATGTCTGGTCCGGCGAGGCCACCCTTGTTGTCGCCCGCACCACGTCCGGCGACATCGGCGTCATGCCCGGTCACCAGCCGCTTCTCGGTGTGCTGGAATCGGGCCCGGTGACCATCCGCACCAGCGAGGGCAACACTGTCGTCGCCGCGGTGCACGGCGGATTCATCTCGTTCGCGGACAACAAGCTGTCCCTGCTGGCCGAGATCGCCGAGCTCGCTGACGAGATTGACGTCCAGCGGGCGGAACGGGCACTGGAGCGCGCGAAGTCGGAGGCCGATGCGGCCGCCGAGCGTCGCGCCGATGTCCGGCTGCGCGCGGTGACGGGGCACTGAGCCCCGTTCCGCAGAGTGTGCGACCTCAGCCGCGGTCCGTGCTGGAATTTTCCAGACCGGGTCGCGGCTGAGGCGATGTACGTCCGTTTTTCGTTGGTGCGGGATTCGATGAGCGAGGAGGTCGGTGAAGATGCTCCTCGCTCTGCTTGTGAGCGGCCTGGTCGTAGCCCTGGTGGTGATCGGGCTGTTTGTCTTCGGACTGCGCCGCAGGCTCATCCAGCGTTCCGGCGGCACCTTCGACTGCAGCCTGCGCTGGGGCGTGTCCGAGGAACCCGACATCTCCGGCAAGGGCTGGGTGTACGGGGTCGCCCGCTACAGCGGTGACCGCATCGAGTGGTTCCGCGTCTTCTCGTACTCCCCGCGGCCGCGCCGGCTGCTGGAGCGCTCCTCCATCGAGGTGGTCGCCCGCCGCGCCCCCGAGGGCGAGGAGGAGCTGGCGCTGCTGTCCGACGCCGTCGTGCTCGGGTGTGTCCACCGCGGGACCCGCCTGGAGCTCGCGATGAGCGAGGACGCACTGACCGGTTTCCTGGCCTGGCTGGAGGCTGCGCCTCCCGGGCAGAGGGTGAACGTGGCCTGAGTTCCTGCTTGACATGAAGAAGCCGGGGAGACGGGGGGCGGACCCCGTCTCCCCGGCTTCGTTCGTGTTACTGGAGCCCGGTGTGGACCGCGGACGCGAGCTCGCCGTTCGCCGTGTCACCGCTGAACTCCCAGTAGAAGGCGCCCCTGAGGCCCTGCTGCTTGGTCCAGTTCATCTTCCCGGCGATGGTGGCGGGGGTGTCGTAGCTCCACCAGTTGCTGCCGCACTTGGCGTAGGCCGTGCCGGCGACGGTCCCGGTGGCCGGGCAGCTGCCCTTCAGCACCTTGTAGTCCTCGATGCCCTGCTCGTACGTGCCCTGCGCGGGCCCGCTGGCGGTGCCGCCGGGGGCGTCCTGCGTGACACCGGTCCAGCCGCGGCCGTAGAAGCCGATGCCGAGGTTGAGCTTGGAGCCGGCGATGCCCTTGCCCTTGAGCTTGGTGATCGCGGCCTCGGAGTTGAAGCCGGCGATCGGGATGCCGGTGTACGAGGTGAGCGGGGAGTGCGGGGCGGTCGGGCCCTGCGCCGCCCACGCGCCGAAGAAGTCGTACGTCATGACGTTGTAGAAGTCGACGTACTGGGAGGCGCCCGCGTAGTCGGCGGCGTCGAGCTTGCCGCCGTTGGAGCCGTCGGCGGAGATCGCGGCGGTCACCAGGTTGCTGCTGCCGAACTTGGTGCGCAGCGCGGACAGGACGTTCTTCAGGGAGGCGGCGCCGCTGGTGTCGCAGGACAGGCCGCAGGCGTTCGGGTACTCCCAGTCGATGTCGATGCCGTCGAAGACGTCCGCCCAGCGCGGGTCCTCGACGAGGCTGTAGCAGGAGTCGGCGAAGGCGGCCGGGTTCGCCGCGGCCTGGCCGAAGCCGCCGGACCAGGTCCAGCCGCCGAAGGACCACAGCACCTTGATGTTCGGGTACTTCGCCTTGAGCTTGCGCAGCTGGTTGAAGTTGCCGCGCAGCGGCTGGTCCCAGTTGTCGGCGACGCCGTCGACGCTCTGGTCGGCGGTGTAGGCCTTGTCGTAGTCGGCGTAGGCGTCACCGATGGTGCACTTGCCGCCCTGGACGTTGCCGAACGCGTAGTTGATGTGGGTGATCTTCGCGGCGGAGCCGGAGGTGTCCAGGTTCTTCACGTGGTAGTTGCGCCCGTAGACCCCCCACTCGGTGAAGTAGCCGAGCTTGACCTTGCCGCCCGGGTCCGGGGGATTGGTACCGCCGGTCGTGGTGACCGAGACGGAGCCGGAGGCAGGGCCCGTCTGGTCGGCGGTGTCGCGGGCGACGACGCTGTACGTGTACGTCGTGCCCCTGGTGAGGCCGGAGTCGGCGTAGCTCGTGCCCGTGACGGTCGCGACCTTGGCGCCGCCGCGGTAGACGTCGTAGTTCTTGACGCCCTTGTCGTCGGTGGCCGCGGACCAGCCGATGGTCAGCGAGGTGTTGGTGACCCCGCTCGCGGTGGGGGTCCCGGGGGCCGACGGCGGGCTGTCGGTGGGGTTCGAGCCGCCGTCGCAGGGGCCGCCGTTGACCTTGCAGCCGCTGGGGGCACCGGAGCCGGCGCCGTTGAAGCCGAAGCTGATCGTGGCTCCGGGGGCGAGGGTGCCGTTCCAGCCGACGTTCTTTCCGGTCCAGTGGGTGCCTGAGCTGGTGACGGTGGCGTCCCAGGCGGAGGTGACCGTCGTGCCGGAGGGGTAGTCCCACTCCACGGTCCAGCCGGTGAGGGTGGTGGTGCCGGTGTTCTTCACCGTCCACTTGCCCTCGAACCCGGTGCCCCAGTCGGAGACCTTCGTGTACGTGGCCGTCGCGGAGGCGGCGGCCTGGGCGGGGCCGGCCAGGGCCACGAGCCCGGCGATCGGCAGGGCGAAGGCCGCCACGGTCGCGGCGAGCCTTCTGAAGAGACGGATGCGGGGTGGGGGTGCTGTGCTCAAGGGTGCTCCTCCGTAGGTCCGTCGCGGTCGTGGGGCCGACCGGGACTGGGGATGGGACCTGCGCCGCCCGTGAGCACGCTTGTCATGGCACGCTCACCACAGTTGCCGCGAGCGTAGAAAGGTCTGGACCAACCGTCAAGAGGTCCAGACCTTCCCTCCAGGAGTCCGCTAGAGGCCCAACTCCTGGGCCAGTACGGCCGCCTGGACCCGGCTGCGCAGCTCGAGCTTCCCCAGCAGCCTGCTGACGTGCGTCTTCACCGTCGCCTCCGCCATCTCCAGCCGCAGCGCGATCTCCGCGTTCGACAGCCCCTCGCCCAGACAGCCGAGCACCTCTCGCTCACGCCGCGTCAGCGAGGCCACCGCCGCGGCCGTCTCCGGAGCCACGGGAGCCTTCACCGGCCGCGGAGCGGCGAACTCGGCGATCAGCCGCCGGGTCACCGCGGGAGCGATCAGACCCTCCCCGCGCGCGACCGTCCGTACCGCCTCGATCAGCTCCGCCGCGTCCGCGTTCTTCAGCAGGAAGCCCGCGGCCCCCGCTCGCAGCGCGCCGAACACGTACTCGTCCAGGTCGAAGGTGGTCAGCACCAGGACGTCGGCCAGCCCCTCCGCGACCACCTGGCGGGTCGCCGACACCCCGTCGAGCCGCGGCATCTGCACGTCCATGAGGACGAGATCCGGCCGCAGCTCCCGCGCCAGGCGCACCGCCTCCTCCCCGTCCGCCGCCTCGCCCGCGACCTCGATGTCGCCCGCGCTGCGCAGGATCAGCACCAGGCCCGCCCTTACCGCGCTCTGGTCCTCGGCCACCACGACCCGGATGCTCATTCCGCCACCGCCTTCTCGTCCGCGGGCAGATCCGCCCGCACCACCCACACCGATCCGTCCCGGCCCGCCGTGAACTCCCCGCCCAGCAGTTCAGTGCGCTCCCGCATGCCGGTCAGCCCGGCTCCCGAGCCGGGCGCGCGGGGGCCCGGGCGGTCCCCGTACGGGGAGTCCACTTGTACGGTCAGCAGCCCCCCGGCCGCGCCGTCGCGGCTCACGCGGACCCGGACCGTGCCCGGGGCGGCGTGCTTGAGGGCGTTCGTCAGCGACTCCTGGACGATCCGGTACGCCGCCAGCTCCACGGGGGCCGGCAGCGGCTCCCCGGGCGGCCGGCCGCCCTGGAGCACGAAGTCCAGCCCGCTCGCGGCGCCGTTGACACGGGCCTGTGCCAGCAGGGCGTCGAGCCCGTCCAGGGAGGGCGTGGCGGCCGCCTCCTGCTCCGCGCCGGCGTCCCGCAGCAGCCCGATCAGCCGGCGCATCTCGGCCAGCCCCTGCACGCTGTTCTCGCGGATCACCCCGAGGGCCTCCCGGCTCGTCGCGGGCGAGTCGATGGAGAGCGCGGCGGTGGAGTGGATGGCGATGGCGGACAGGTGGTTGGCCACCATGTCGTGCAGCTCGCGGGCCATCCGGGCGCGCTCGGCGACGACGGCCTGGCTGCGGTCCATCTCGGCCAGCAGTGCGGTCTGCTCGGCGCGCAGCCGGGCGGCCTCGGCGGCCTCGCGGTGGTTGCGCAAGGTGGCGCCGGTCAGGGCCGGGCCGAAGCTCACGATGCCGGTGATCACGCCGATCATCAGGGCCTGCGGGGTGCGCAGCCAGGCCACGGAGGCGACGGTGACGGCGATGGTGATCAGGCCGGTGGAGACCGGGAGCCGCCGGGCCATGGCGGGCTTGCCGTAGACGACGGCCGCGTACATCAGGTCCGTGAAGATCAGGACGGTGCCGAGGTTCCCCACGGTGAACTGGTCGGCGACCACCCCGAGGGTTCCGACGGTCAGACTGACGCGGGGCGCGGTGCGGCGCAGCAGCTCCATCGGGCCGAGCACGAGGAGCGGGACCAGGGCCGCCCAGGCGGGGAAGAAGTGCCGGTTGTTGGTGCTGTAGATGCCGAGCGACCAGAGCAGCAGGCCCGCGAGCACGCTGAGCACCGCGAGGAGGACGTCGTCGCGGTGGGGGCGGAAGGCGCTGGCGGGCGCCGTGGCGGTGATGGTCGGGGTCACGGTCCCATCCAACAGGGTGGGGGAGCGCCGGGCGTCGCCGCCGGGGCGGAGGCCGGGTGGCGCGCCACTACACCGAACGATGCAGTCGGGGTTCGTCACCGGCGACGACGAAGGGGCGCGGATCGGACGGGAGCCTGGACGCAGTGGTCGTCGCCTCGGACGTGCCGACCGGAACGGAGAGGAGATCCCCGTGCTCGTCGCCCTGATCATCGCCTGCGAGGCCGGCTTCTGGGTGCTGCTGGCCGGCGGGCTGGCGCTGCGCTACCTCGCGAAGATGCCGAGGCTGGGGGCGGCCGTGCTGTTGTGCGAGCCGTTGCTGGAGCTGGTCCTGCTGGTGGTCACCACCCTGGACCTGAAGAACGGCGGCGAGCCGAGCTGGACGCACGGCCTGGCCGCGCTGTACATCGGCTACACCGTCGGCTACGGCCACTACACGGTCAAGTGGCTCGACCGGCACGCGGCGTACCGCTTCGGCGGGGGGCCGAAGCCGCCCGGCCCGAAGTACGGCAAGGCCAGGGCGGTCCACGAGTGGAAGCTGTGGACCCGCACCCTGGCGGGCGCGGCCGTCGCGCTCGGGCTGCTGCAGGCCGCGATCTGGTACGTGGGCGACGCGGCCGACACCGGCAGCCTGCAGAGCTGGCAGTACGCCGCCCTGCGGGTCCTCGGCATCCAGGCCGTGATCGCCGCGGCGTACACGCTGTGGCCGCGCAAGGCCCCGGCGGGGGAGCCGCAGGAGGAGCCCTTGGAGGTCAGGCGCTAGCGCTCGCCGCCCGGGACCCAGAGGACGTCGCCGACCTCCTTGTTGGCCGTACGGGCCAGGATGAAGAGGAGGTCGGAGAGGCGGTTCAGGTAGGTCGCGGTCAGCGGGTTCATCACCTCGCCGTGCACTTCCAGGGCCGCCCAGGTGGAGCGCTCGGCGCGGCGGACGACGGTGCAGGCCTGGTGCAGGAGGGCCGCGCCGGGGGTGCCGCCGGGGAGGATGAAGCTGCGGAGCTTCTCCAGCTGCTCGTTGAAGTGGTCGCAGTCCGCCTCGAGCTTGTCGATGTAGAACTGCTCGACGCGCAGCGGCGGGTACTCGGGGTTCTCGACGACCGGGGTGCACAGGTCGGCGCCGACGTCGAACAGGTCGTTCTGCACCCGTACCAGGACCTTCGCGACATCCGCCGGCAGACTGCCGAGCGCGATCGCCGTGCCGATGGCGGCGTTGGCCTCGTTGGCGTCGGCGTAGGCGGAGATCCGCAGGTCGGTCTTGGCCGTACGGCTCATGTCGCCGAGGGCGGTCGTGCCCTTGTCGCCGGTACGGGTGTAGATGCGCGTGAGGTTCACCATGCGGTCAGCGTAGACGGGCCCGCCGGGGAAATTCCGGGCGAGAGCGCCGCTGCCCGGCGTACTGTCCTGCGGAGCCGCGGCGCAGGGGCCGCACGGGACACCGGGAGCAGTGGAATTGGCCGATCTGTACGGGATCCGGCTGCGGGCCGAGGCGCTCCAGCAGATCGACCTCCTGGCGGGGTTCCTCGCCACCCGCTACCCGGACGACCCGGACACCCGCCGTGAATTGGCCGGGTACGCCGGGTCCGGGCGCGCGGCGGCGGCCGCCGGGGCCGTGGGCGAGGCGTTCGACCGCCTCCGCGACCTGCGCGACCACGCCGACGACTGGGCCGGTCACCCGCACCATCCGGGGGAACCGGGCGCCGCCGAGCACGATGCACTGGTCTGGGACTACGCGAAGGACCTGGTGCGCGCGGAGGCCCCGCGGGAGCTGGACGTCCCGGAGGCCGGCTTCCTCCTTTCGATGCTCCGCTACCAGCAGAGGGAGGTCTGCGCGCGGGCGGGCGTGGATGCGTCCGCCCGGGCGGACGCCCACTACCTGGCGGGCCGCGGCGCCATGGCCGTCGAGCTGGGCCATCTGCCCGCCGCGCGGCAGGAACTGGAGCGGCTGCGCGGGCTGGCCCGCCGCTTCGCGGCCGGCGACGCGTGAACTGTGGGGCCGTGCACGGGTTCTCGGCCAGACGGTGTGATGTCCGTCAGTTGAGACGTGACGCGTGTTACTTCGCGGTCACACGACCCCGCGCGAGCGCTAGTCTCCGCCGGAGAGGCTACGAAGCTGGGCCGAATTGAAGAACGTGGGGTGTGCAGTGGCTGGGAAGCTCGCCGTCATCGGTGCCGGGCTGATGGGTTCCGGAATTGCTCAGGTCTCCGCTCAGGCGGGGTGGGACGTCGTACTGCGTGATGTCACCGATGCCGCGCTGACCCGCGGTACCGACGGGATCAAGGCCTCGTACGACAAGTTCGTCTCCAAGGGCAAGATGACGGCCGAGGACGCCGAGGCCGCGCTCGCCCGCATCACGACGACCACCGACCTCGACGCCGTCGCCGACGTCGACATCGTCGTCGAGGCCGTCTTCGAGAAGCTCGAGGTCAAGCACGAGATCTTCCGCACGCTCGACAAGCTCGTACGGGACGACGCGATCCTCGCGTCCAACACCTCCGCCATCCCGATCACCAAGATCGCGGCCGTGACGGAGCGTCCGGAGCGGGTCGTCGGCGCGCACTTCTTCTCGCCCGTCCCGATGATGCAGCTCTGCGAGCTCGTCCGCGGCTACAAGACGAGCGACGAGACCCTCGCCGCCACGCGGGCGTTCGCCGAGTCCGTCGGCAAGACCTGCATCGTCGTCAACCGCGACGTCGCCGGTTTCGTGACGACCCGTCTGATCTCCGCCCTGGTCGTGGAAGCCGCGAAGCTGTACGAATCGGGCGTGGCCTCCGCCGAGGACATCGACATCGCCTGCAAGCTGGGCTTCGGCCACGCCATGGGGCCGCTCGCCACCGCCGACCTCACCGGGGTCGACATCCTGCTGCACGCCACCAGCAACATCTACACCGAGTCCCAGGACGAGAAGTTCGCACCGCCGGAGCTGATGCGCCGCATGGTGGACGCCGGTGACATCGGGCGCAAGAGCGGGCAGGGCTTCTACAAGCACTGAGCCGCCGAGCCGTCCGGGCGCCGAGTTCTTGGGCGCCAGTTCGAATATCTGCACCCGCACGGGTGAATTAGGTATCGGTTCGCTCACGGTCGGCAACTTCCCTGCCCGCACGGCAGTCAGTTGCAGTGAGAGTTGCCGACCACGGACCAGTCGGATTCCTACGTACCCAGGACTGCCGGGAGCGCATATGCACATCAGGGGCGACCACGCCGAACTCGCTGTCGGGGGCCGCCTCGACGTGCGCAGCGCGGCGGACGCCCGTACGGCCCTGCACACTGCCCTCGACGACGGCCACGGCGATCTCGTGCTCGACCTCACCGGGCTCGACTCCTGGGACGCGACCGGGCTCGGCGTGATCATGGGAGCCCACCGGCGGGCCGGCCGGACCGGCCGCCGCCTCGTCCTGCGCGGGGTGCCGCCGCAGATGCAGCGGCTCCTCGTCGCCACCCGGCTGCACCGCATCCTCGCGATCGAGGGCGGCCTGGAAGCGGAATCCCTCCCGCGGGTCTGACGCGGCCGGCCGCTCACGCTTCCTGCGGAAACGTAACGGTCCGGTGGTGAAGGCACCCCTGCGGTTCCCCGTACGACCGGGCACCGTCTAGGGTTCGGGCGGAAACCGGACCCGTAGCGACAGCGGAATGTGCGAAGGCCGGACGGTACGACACGACGGCTACGGCGCAGAGCGCGATCGGGGGACCAGGTCATGGACCGCACACAGGGGCAGGCCGAACCGGTGGAGCAGCCCACGGCGGCGTCCGTGCCTCCCGCGGCGGCATCCGAACAGGCAGCCGGGCCGGCGGCCTCCGCCTCCGCCCCCGCCTCCGCTCCCGCCCCCACCCCCGTCGCGCGGATCGTCACCCTCACCGCCGGGGACTTCACGCTGACCGTGAACCCCGTCGACGGCAGCGAGATCGAGCCGCGCCGCCCCGGCACCGGCGCCGCCGCCCCCGCCAAGCGCGACGCCGCCGACCGCAGCGCCCGGGACGCCGCCGCACGGCCGCCCGTCCTGCCCGGACCCGCCGCCCCCGCCCCGCCGCTGCTCGCGCGCGAGGAGGAACGGGAGCGGCTCGTACGGCTGCTGGGCCGCGGCCGCTCCGTGCGGCTGACCGGACCCGCCGGATCCGGCCGCAGCGCCCTGCTCGACGCGGTCGCCGCGGACTGCACGGGCCTGGCGCCCGACGGCGTCGTACGGCTCAGCGGTTACGGGCACCAGCAGCCGGGCGAGCTGCTGCACGCGCTGTACGCCGCCGTGTACGAGGCCTCGGCGGAGCGGCCCGAACGGGCCCAACTCCTGGCCCGCGTACGGGACATCGGCGCCATCGTGCTCCTCGACGACCTGGAGATGGGCGGCACCGCCCTCGACGAGCTGCTGCGTGCCACGCCCGAGTGCGCCTACCTGCTGGCCGCCACCCCCGACACCCGCGCCCCCTCCGACGACTCGCACCTGGAGGAGGTCTTCCTCGGCGGCCTCGGCCATGCCGACTGCATCGAGCTGCTCGAGGCGGGCACAGGACGGCCGCTGACCGAGGAGGAGACCGCCTGGGCGGGAGACCTGCGGTTCGCGTCCGAGGGGCTGCCGCTGCGCTTCGTCCAGGCCGCGGCACTGCTGCGCCAGCGCGACGAGCGCAACCTGTCCTGCGCCGAGGACGACGACGATGAGCCCGGCGTCTTCGAGGAGCGGCCGCGCGACGCCGCGTTCGTGGCGCTGCCGACGCTGGCCGAGGGCGCGGCCCCCGCCGGACTGCTCGCCTCCCGGGTCAGCGAGTCGGCCCGGGCAGCGCTGCGGATCGCGTGCGCGCTGGGCGGGGAGATGCCGCACCACGCCCACCTGCCGGCGCTCGTGGGGGACACCCATGCCGACGCGGCGGTCGCGGAACTCCTGGGCTGCGGACTGCTCACCCCGGTCGGCACGCGCTACCGGCTGGCCGCCGGGGTCGCGCGGCAGCTGGAGGAGGCCGGGTTCGGGGACACCGAGGCGGAGGAGGCCCGTACTGCCGCCCGCCACTACGCCTGGTGGACCGGACACGCCTCGGTGACCCCGGAGCGGGTCGCCTCGGAGGCCGACGCGGTGCTGGCGGCACTGGCCGGCGCCGATGTGGTGGCCGCCGTACTGCTGGCCCGGACCGCGGCCCCGGCGTTCGCGGCCTCGCGGCACTGGGAGGCGTGGGAGCGGGTGCTGCGCTCCGGGGCCGAGGCCGCGCGGAAGGCGGGCGAGGTCGCGGAGCAGGCGTACTTCCACCACGAGCTCGGCGTGCTCGCCCTGTGCGAGGGGCGGTTGGACCGGGCGCGGGCCGAGCTGGAGGCGTCCATCGGCCTGAAGGGTGCGCTCGCCGACAAGCGGGGCACGGTGGCCGGGCGGCGGGCGCTCGCGCTGGTCACGGACCGCGAGAAGGCGGGCGTGGAGGTGTCGCCGCCGCTGCGGCTGGAGCCGCCGGCAGCGGCGTCCGAGGCGGTGACGACGGCGGTCCCGGCGGTGCCGAAGACGGCGTCGGCAGCTCCCGTTGCTGCGGTGACCCCGGTGACCCCGGTGACCCCGGTGACCGCGGTGACCCCGGTCGTGCCGGTGATCGGGCGGGCGGCGGCGCCGACGACGCTGTCGGAGGTGTTCGAGGAGGCCTTCCCCCTCGACCCGAAGCCGGCGGCGGCGGTGGCCGCACCGGCCGTGTCCGCGCCGGTGCGGGCTGCGCAGCAGCGCCGGAAGCCGGTGCTGCTGGCGGCAGCGGGAGCGCTGACGGTGGTGGTGCTGGGCACGGTGGTGAGCATGGCGATGACGGGCTCGGACCCCGGGACCCCGGCGGGCGGGGTCGGCCCGGCGGTGTCGTCGACGCCGACGGCGGGGACGACGGGCGGTGCGGGCGTGCCGGGGACGGGCGGGAACGATCCTGCACCGGATCCGGGGACGACGGATCCGGATGCCTCGGATCCGGCCGCTCCCCAACCGGGCCTCAGCCCGGACCCCAACCAGTCGTCCCGCACTCCGTCACGCAAGCCGTCCACGGGGCCGACGCCCCCGTCCCGTACGCCGTCGACGACGAACCCGACTTCGCCCTCGACTCCGCCGAGCCCGGACCCGAAGCCGACGCCGTCCACGGACCCGACGACCCAGGCACCCCCGACCACGCCGCCGCCCACGACGGGCCCGGTCGGCAGCCCGTCGAGCACGTAGCAACGGGGAGCCCCGCGACAGCGGCTCAGGAAGCGGTGGCGCGGACCGAGCCGGTGCTCGAACCGCTGGGGTCGGCCACGAAGCAGGTGACCTTGTGGTGGCCGACGTCCCAGCTGCTGGACTGCGGGACGGAGTAGTAGGGCTCCAGCGATTCCGGGAGCTCCGCGCCCGCGCCCATGTAATCGGCGAGCGCCGCGCTGTCGCACTTCTCCTCGGCGGTCGAGTGGACCGCGTCCGTGCCCGGGAACGGGCCGTCCTCCAACTCGAAGACCGCGTACGCCTCCCCCTTGTGAGGCTGGTCGCAAGGCACGATCGTCACCGAGAGGGAGGCCTCGGCGTCCTTCTGGCCCTCCGGCATCTTGTCGTCCGTGTTGAAGCAGTCCCCCCTGCGGATGTCCTGAAGTTCGCCGGAGCCCGGGGCGGTCACCTGGCCCGCGGTGTCGCGCTCCGGCCCGTCGTCCAGCACTCCGGTGAACCCGAACGCCAGCACGGCCGCGTAGAACACGAGGGTCAGGCCGTGGATGACGATGGCCGCGATGGCGAAGCCCTTCCCCTTCTCGCCGCGGTCGCGGATCTGGGTGAGGGCGATGATGCCGAGGATCAGCGGGACCAGCGGTATGGCGCAGAGGACCGACATGACGAACGCCACGACGGCCAGCGTGTTCGTCTTCGGCGCCGGCGGCGCCTGCGGCGCGTGCCAGCCCTGCTGTCCGCCGTGGGGTCCGGGAGGCGGTCCGGGAGGCGGTCCGGGAGGCGGTCCGGGCGGCGGTCCGGGTTGCCCGGGCTGCCCCCACTGCGGGTGGGGCTCGGGCGATGACGGCGGTTGCGGTGGTGTGGACATGCGTGTGGCCCTCCTGGTGCAGAAGGTGGGACGCATCCGAGAGCGGCAACCCCGGCGGAGCGGACCGCATGCGCCGTACCACGCCGACGCATGCCCGCCGATGGAGAGTTGTGCCACTTCCACGCTACTGCCGGGCCCTGCACCCGGCGAGCCGAGGGCTCGGGGGAGGGCTCGGAAGGCTCAGAAGAGCCGGAGTTTGTCGTCCTCGATGCCGCGGAGGGCGTTGTAGTCCAGGACCACGCAGTCCATGCCGCGGTCCGTGGCCAGGACACGGGCCTGGGGCTTGATCTCCTGGGCCGCGAAGACGCCCCGCACCGGCGCCAGGTGCGGATCCCGGTTCAGGAGTTCCAGGTAGCGGGTCAGCTGCTCGACGCCGTCGATCTCGCCGCGACGCTTGATCTCCACCGCCACCGTCCCGCCGGAGGCGTCCCGGCACAGGATGTCCACCGGGCCGATCGCCGTCATGTACTCGCGCCGGATCAGCGTGTAGCCGTCGCCCAGCGTTTCGATCCGGTCCGCCAAGAGCTCCTGGAGGTGTGCTTCCACGCCGTCCTTGATCAGACCCGGGTCGACGCCCAGCTCGTGGGAGGAGTCGTGGAGGACTTCCTCCATGGTGATGATGAGCTTCTCACCCGCCTTGTTGACGACCGTCCAGACGCCGGCCTCGTCCCCGGTCCCCTCCTTGAGGGTGCAGGGGGGCGACATCCAGTTGAGCGGTTTGTACGCCCGGTCGTCCGCGTGGATCGAGACACTGCCGTCGGCCTTCACGAGGATCAGACGGGGTGCCGAGGGCAGGTGGGCGGTGAGCCGGCCCGCGTAATCGACGGAGCAGCGGGCAATGACGAGACGCATGGTCGGCAACGCTACTCGACCGACGGGCCTCCACGCGATTCGCCCCTGAAAGCCCAGTTCGCCGATGGCGCGTTGTATGCGCATTCTCCTGGTGCGCCACCCATGGGGCGCCTACCGTGGTGAGCAGGAGGTTGCGGAGCGTGCACGCTGCGTCGCCGCCTCCGTCCCTGCCCGTAAGACTCCGGCAACCCAAACCGCCGGGGTCGCGAGAGGAGAACCCATGTCGCTCGACGTCTCACCGGCCCTACTCGAACAGGCCGAGCGAGGCGAGGTCGACGAAGCCGCTTTCGTCGACTGCGTCCGGACCTCCCTGCCCTTCGCGTGGGAGATGATCAGCTCGCTGGTGGCACAGCTGAAGGTGGACGGCGGAGAGTTCGCCGACAACCAGACGCCGCCGCCCGACGAGCAGGCGCGTGGCCAGCTGCTGCGCGCTCTCGCGAGTGACGCGATACGTGGTGCGCTGCAGCGGCACTTCGGGGTGCGCCTGGCATTCCAGAACTGCCACCGTGTGGCCGTGTTCCCGCTGGATCCTTCCTCGGACGACCGGCTGGCCAAGTTCACTTCGATCCGCGGCCAGCTGCTCAACCAGTCGCCCGAGCTCCGGGACTGCTGACCCGCCTTACGAACCGCATGACATGCACGACCCGCACGACCGTACTCAGCTGCCGCTCCGTATCGCGGGAGGTGCCATTGATACCGGAGCGGCAGCCTCAGCCGAGACGGGGCAGGACCTCGGCGCCGAGGCGCCGTACGTTCTCCTCCGTCGCGGCGAGATCCCCGGAGCCCTCCGTCAGCAGGGCGAACCGGGTGATCCCCGTCCGCTCGGAGGTGGCCGCGAGCCGGTTCGCCGCCAGCCGCGGGGTGCCCACGGGGTGCAGATCACAGAGCAGCTCGGTGTAGGCGACGGGGTCCCGCTTCGCACGCTCCCGGCCGTCGACCGTCACGTGCGCGTCCAGCCCCTGCTTCAGCCAGCCCGGCATCGCCTTCAGCAGGGCCTCGCGGGCGTCGGCCGTCCGGTCCGCCAGCTGGCACACGCCCGCCGACACGTGCGGGGCGTCCGGGCAGTGGCCCGCCGCCGCGGCGGTACGCCGGTACAGCGCGACCATGGCCGCCTTTTCCTCGTCCCCGCAGTGCATGCCCAGCAGCATCGGCAGCCCCCGCTCCGCGGCCAGCCGTACCGACGCGGGGGAGGTGCAGGCGACGATCACTTCCGGCCCTGATCCGTCCCCGTCCAGCGCCTCCGACGGCCGCGGTACGACGGCCACTTCGCGGAACCCGTACCGCTCGCCGGCAGCCGCCACCCGCGGCTCGGTGAGCCAGCGGCGCAGCAGGTCCAGGCTCTCCGGGAACTCCTTCTCGTAGGCGTCCAGGCCGCCGCCGAACACCTCCAGGTCCACCCAGGGCCCGCCCCGGCCCACCCCCAGCGTGAACCGGCCGCCCGAGGTCAGGTGCAGCAGCGCCGCCTGCTCCCCGAGGGCCACCGGGTGCGTGCTCGGCAGCACGCTCACCGCCGTGCCCACCCGCAGCCGCCGCGTCCGCCCCAGCAGCATCGCCGCCAGGGTCACCGCCGACGGGCAGACCCCGTACGGGACGAAGTGGTGCTCGGCGAGCCAGACCGAGTCGAGCCCGGCCTCCTCGGCCACCTCGGCGGTCCGCACCGCCCGGTGCAGAGCCTCCCCCTGTCCCTGGCCCGGGAACTGGGCCGCCAGTACAAACGCTCCTACGCGCATCGCCTTTGCCCTCCTCGTGGCTGACGCGGCCTCCCCCAGGTGGACCGGTTCATCTGATGGCAACAACGTCTGACACGTGCCAAAGGCACGGCCTGACAGGAAAGTTATTGGGATAGTCAGGCCAGTCGGCGTCACCGCGCGGCCTCTGTCAGCCACCCTGCGGTTACCCGCCCCCGCTGCGCGTAGTCTGGGAGAAAGTCACTTCCGTCCGCCCATCCGTGAGGTATACGTGTCACCGCGCCACAACCGCCCCAGGGGCGGCGAGACTCCGGACGAACGCCCCAGCACCGGCCTCGACCGGTTCGGGCTGGAGCGCACCGAGGAGTACCAGGGCGAGGAGTGGAAGGTCCGGCACGTCGCGGGCGCGAGCGCGACGGGCAAGCGCTACCGCTGCCCGGGCTGCGACCAGGAGATCCCGTCCGGCACCCCGCACCTGGTCGCCTGGCCGGAGTACGGCGGCGTGGACGACCGCCGGCACTGGCACAAGGCATGCTGGAACGCGAAGGACCGCCGCACCTCGCGGGTGCAGCGGTCCAGGAACGCTCCCAAGTACTAAGGAGTCCCGCGGGGGTTCAGACGTCGCGGCGGCCGACCACCACGTACGAGCCCGCCACCGCGGCCCCCGTCACCAGCAGGATCAGCAACAGCTGCGCCGCGCTGCCCGGCAGGTCGGCGGTGTCGTTGTTCGGCAGGCCGAACAACTGCATGAGGGCGACCGGGGCGTTGAACTGGAGCACGGCCCGGCCGAGCGAGGCCATGGTCTCCCACATGCTGAGCATCCCGCCTATCACCGGCGGCAGGGTGACGAGCCCCAGCATCACGGCGATCGCCCCGGCGGAGTGCCGCAGCATCGCCCCGACCGCCAGGCCCAGCACGCCGAGCAGGGTGACGTACAGGCAGCCGGCCAGGGCGTCGGCCCATTCCCGGCCGCCGTGCTGCCCTGCGGCGGTGCCGCCCCGCAGGATCGCGGAGGCCAGCCCGACCACCGCCACCGAACCGGTGACGGTCAGGAAGGCGACGGTGAAGAAGACGAGGTACTTCGCGGTCAGCACCCGGGCCCGGTCGGGGGCGGCGGTGAAGGTCGTACGGATCAGCCCCGTGCCGTACTCGGAGGTGATCGTCAGGATCCCGAGCACCATCACGGAGACCTGGCCCACCAGCAGCCCGAACAGCGCGGGCGCGGTGAGCGGCACGTCCTGGTAGTCGGCCGAGCGGGTCTCGGAGACGGCGAGCAGCCCGACACCGACGACGAGCAGCACCAGCGAGCCGAGCGTCCACACCGTCGAGCGCACCGAGATCATCTTCGTCCACTCCGAGGCCACGGCGTGCCCGAGGTGCGGCCGGGGCGTCGGCAGCGGCGAGGTGTAGCTCTTCGGCTGGTCCGCGGTGCTCGTGGGGCCGGTGCTCGTGGGGCCGGTCATCGGGTGTCCTTGCGGGTGTCCGTCGGGGTGTTCTGAGGGGCGCCCGCGAGCTCGCCGGGGCTGCTGGGCATCAGGAAGGGCTGCCCGCCCGCCCCGGGCGGCGGGGGAGCGAAGAAGCCGGTCTGCGGCACCTCCGGGGCCGGGAGCTCGTCCTCCCAGGCGGGGACGCTCAGCGGCTCCGGCTCCCACAGTTCGGCGCGCGGGTCGTCGGTGGAGGTGTACTCCACTGCGGGCTGCGTCATCCGCATGTAGGCCTCCTCGAGCGAGGCCCGGTGCGGGGACAGCTCCCAGAGTCGTACGCCGGCCTCGTGCGCGAGGTCGGAGATGCGGGGCAGCTCCAGACCGGTCACGCGCAGTGCCCCGTCCGGCTCCTGGAGGACCCGGCCGCCCGCCTTGGTCAGCGCCGTACCCAGCGCATACCGGCCATCGTGATCATTGTCGGCCGCGCGCACCCGCGCGAATCCGGCCGAGTTGTGCGCGATGAACTCCTGGGTGCCCATGTCGGCCAGCAGCCGCCCCCGGCCGATCACGATCAGGTGGTCGGCCGTCAGCGCCATCTCGCTCATCAGGTGTGAGGAAACGAACACCGTGCGGCCCTCGGCGGCGAGCCGCCGCATCAGGGTGCGGACCCAGAGGATGCCCTCGGGGTCGAGCCCGTTGACCGGCTCGTCGAACAGCAGCACCTGGGGGTCGCCGAGGAGGGCGGCGGCGATGCCGAGCCGCTGGCCCATGCCGAGCGAGAAGCCCTTCGTACGCTGCCCGGCGACGTCCTGGAGGCCGACCACGCCGAGCACCTCGTCCACCCGCTTCTCCGGGATGCCGGAGAGCTGGGCGACGGAGAGCAGGTGCTTGCGGGCCCGGCGGCCGCCGTGCACGGCTTTGGCGTCGAGCAGGGCCCCGACGTGCCGCTGGGCGTTCGGCAGCTGCCGGAAGGGCACGCCGTTGATCGTCACGTGGCCCGCCGTGGGCCGGTCCAGGCCGAGGATCATGCGCATGGTGGTGGACTTCCCGGAGCCGTTCGGCCCCAGGAATCCCGTCACGTGACCCGGCCTGACCTGGAAGGACAGCTGGTCGACGGCGGTCTTGGCGCCGTAGCGCTTGGTCAGGCCGACAGCCTCGATCATTGCTCTGCCCCTGCTCTGCCCCTTGCCAGGACCGGACGGCTTTCGTCCGCGTAAGGGTTAAGAGGATATCGAGGCGCCCCCGGTTCCATCCCGGACGGATCCCTGAGCTCTCCCTGACCCGGACCCGGAGATGTCCCGTAGTACGCAGGGCGTCCGTCCTGGGACGGACGCCCTGCTCGTCCCGTCCGTCAGGCGTCGCGCTTCTTCAGGACCAGGTAACCCCCGAGCACGGCGGCCAGCACCCACAGCGCCATGATCCCGAAGCCGCCCCACGGCCCGTAGGGCGCCGTGCTGCTGTCCATCGCGCCCGGGACGACCTGCATGATCTTGGAGCCGGCCTGGTCCGGGAAGTACTGGGCGACCTTCCGGGTGGCACTGACGGCCCCGAGGATCGTCGAGACCAGGAAGAAGAACGGCATCAGGATGCCGAGCGACAGCATCGAGCTGCGCAGGATCGTCGCCACGCCCATCGAGAACAGGGCGATCATGGCCATGTAGAGCCCGGCGCCGATCACGGCGCGCAGGACGTTCGGCTCGTCGATGCCGATGCTGCGGTCGCCCAGGATGGCCTGTCCCAGGAAGAAGGACAGGAAGCTGGTGACGAGGCCCACGACCAGCGCGAGGCCGGTGGCCACGATGAGCTTGCCGGCCAGGAAGCTCGCGCGGCGCGGCACGGCGGACAGGGAGGTGCGGATCATGCCCGAGCTGTACTCGGTGCCGACCACCAGCACACCGAAGACGATCATGGCGAGCTGGCCGAGCGTCATGCCGGCGAAGCTGGCCAGGGTGGGGTCGAAGGTGAGCTGCTGCTCCGGCGGCATGTCGTCGAAGGTCGCGTTGAAGACGGCGCACAGGCCGGCGCTCACGCCGACCGTGACCACCAGCGCAGCGACCAGGGTCCAGATCGTCGAGGCGACCGTGCGGATCTTGGTCCACTCGGACTTGAGGACGGCATTGAAGGCCATGGTCACTCGCCGCCCTTGCGCGTCGCCTCGTAACCGGCGCCCCATGCGGGGACGTCGGCCGGCCGGGCCGGGTTGTCGGCAGCCCGGCCGGGCCCGGGCAGCATGCCCGGTGCGCCTGGTGCGCCCGGTGCGTGGGCGTGGTACTCGACGGAGTCGGCCGTCATGCGCATGAACGCTTCCTCCAGTGAAGCCCGTTGCGGGCTGAGTTCGTGCAGCACGATCTGGTGCTGGGCGGCCAGCTCGCCGAGCTGCTCCGCGGCCACCCCGTCGATCTCCAGCGTGCCGGTGGCCGGGACGCTGATGGCGTCGATCCCGGCCTTGTGCAGGACGTCCTTGAGCCGCTCCTGCTGCGGCGAGCGCACCCGGACGTAGCTGCGCGAGTTCTGGTGAATGAAATCAGCCATGGACATGTCGGCCAAAAGCTTTCCCTGACCGATGACGATCAAATGGTCCGCGGTCAGCGCCATTTCGCTCATCAAGTGGGAGGAGACGAAGATCGTCCTTCCTTCGGCAGCCAACCCCTTCATGAGATTCCTGATCCAGAGAATTCCCTCCGGGTCCAGACCATTGACGGGTTCGTCGAACATGAGGATCTCCGGGTCGCCCAGCAGGGCAGCGGCGATTCCCAGCCGCTGGCCCATGCCCAGCGAAAATCCTTTCGACTTCTTCTTCGCCACGGCCGTCAGCCCGACAAGATCCAGCACCTCGGCCACCCGGTTCTCCGGGATCCGGTTCGACTGGGCAAGGCAGAGAAGGTTGTTGTACGCGCTGCGGCCGCCGTGCATGGCCTTCGCGTCCAGCAGCGCCCCGATGTGCTTCAACGGCTCCTGCAGGTCCCGGTAGTGCTTACCGTCGATCCGGACCGTGCCGCTGGTCGGGTTGTCGAGGTCGAGCATCATGCGCATGGTCGTGGACTTCCCCGCCCCGTTGGGGCCGAGGAAGCCCGTCACCACCCCCGGTCTGACCTGGAAGCTGAGGTGGTCCACGGCGGTCTTCGCGCCGAATCGTTTGGTAAGGCCCTCAAGCTCGATCATGCGGCTCACGCTAGAACGCCCGAGGGCCCCACGCCACCTCAAACAGGTGACACAGGGCCCTCGGGCAGGACATTTCGCTACCGGCGGGTATCCGGTGAGTGGCCGACAGGTCGACCGCCGGTGAACTCCGGGCGTACTAGCGGCTCTGCTGCGCCGGGACGCCGCGGGTGACGGGCTCGTCGTCGACGATCGGGTTGGCCGCTGCGACAGCCGCACCGGTCAGCGTCGCCAGCATCTCGCGGACGTTGGTCAGCTGGGCGTTGATGGAGTCGCGGCGGTTGGTGAGCGCCGCCAGCTCGCGCTCGGACTCGCTGCGGATGCGGTCGGCCTTCGCATTGGCGTCGGCGACGATGTCCTCGGCCTGGCGCTGCGCGGTCTCCACGGTCTGGCGGGCGCGGCGTTCGGCGTCCGTACGCAGCTTCTCGGCCTCCAGGCGCAGCTGCTCGGCGCGGTGCTCGATCTCCGCGAGGCGCTTCTCGGCCTTGGCCTGACGCGAGGCCAGGTCGCGCTCGGACTGCTCGCGGCGCTTGGCCAGGTTGGTCTCGAAGTCCGCGGCGGCCTGTGCGGCCTTGGCGCGGGTCTCCTCGAACAGGGCGTCGGCCTCCTCGCGCTTGGAGGCGGCGTCCTTCTGGGCCTCGGCGCGCAGGGTGGAGGCGTCGCCCTTGGCCTTCTCGACGATGCGGACGCCCTCGTCCTCCGCCTTCGACTTGCGGTCGGCGGCGAACGACTCGGCGTCGTTGCGGACCTGCTGGGCAGCCGACTCGGCGAGCTCACGGTGCTGCTCGGCCGCGCGACGGGCCTCCTCGCGCAGGTCCTTCGCCTCCTCCTCGGCCAGGCGCAGGATCTTCTCGACCCGGGCACCGAGGCCGGCGTACGACGGCTCGGCGTCGCTCACCTGGGCCTGGGCGTTCTGCGTCTCGAGGTGCAGCTCCTCGATCCGCTTTTCCAGAGAGTTGATACGTCCAAGGGCGCTGTCGCGGTCGGAGACCAGCTTGGTAATGCGGTCGTCCACCTGACCGCGGTCGTAACCACGCCGCACGAGCTCGAAGCCGAAGGGGG
This sequence comes from Streptomyces katrae, assembly GCF_000717655.1. Classification (GTDB taxonomy): domain Bacteria; phylum Actinomycetota; class Actinomycetes; order Streptomycetales; family Streptomycetaceae; genus Streptomyces; species Streptomyces katrae_B. The sequence continues at coordinate 157,688 of NZ_JNZY01000009.1, read as the reverse complement.
AGGAAGTGTCGCTCATGGGGTTCCTGTCGAATGAGACCGATGAGGTGCTACGTGAGGTGTTAGGGGAATCCTAGGCGCCGAAGCGGCGTGTCTTCGAGTCAATCGACGATTGATCTGGACAATGACACCCCTTTTGAGTGGCAAGGCGGCAGAATGCTTGTCACTCGTTCGCCTGAACCTTCATCAGGAACACACATCTCCCTCGCCGACTAGCCCTCCGACGACTTGCCACCCGAACGAGTGGAACCCGCAGCAGCCCCGGCCTTCACGCCCCCCGCGCCCTGGCCGCCGACTGCGGGCTTTCCGCCACCCGAAGGCGCCTCGAATGATTCCAACGCCTCAAGAACGTCCTGGACACGGGAGATCTCCGCCTGGATGTCCTCGCGCCTGCGCACCAGGACCTCCAGCTCACGGCGCCCCTCGTCGACGAGCCGCTCCGCCTCCGCCTTCGCCTGCGCGAGGGCGTTCTCGGCCTCGCGGGCCAGCTCGGCCTTCTTCTGCTCGGCCTCCTTGAGCAGCGCCTCGGCCTTGCGCACTGCCGCGATCCGGACCTTGCTCGCCTCGCTGCTCGCGTCCGACACCAGGGCCTTGGCCTTCGCCTCGGCCTGGACGCTCTGCTCGGTCGCCGCCCGGACCAGCTTGTCCACGCGCTCGCCGGCCGACTTCATCTGCTCGGCCGACTCCCGGCGGGCCCGCTCGTGCAGCTCCTCGACCTCGCCCTCGACGCGGGAGCGCAGCTCCTCCGCCCGCTCCCTTATGGCGGCCGCGTCGCTGCGCGCGCCGACCAGCAGCTCGTCCGCGTCCGTACGGGCCTTCTCCACCAGGGAGTTGCCCTCGACGGTCGCCTCCGAGGAGATCCGCGCGGCCTCCTTGCGGGCCGCGTCGACCATCGCGTCGGCCTGCTCCTCGGCCGCCGTCGTCGCGGCCAGGGCCTGGGCCTTGGCGTCGGAGGCGAGCTTGTCCGCCTCCGCCGCGGCCTCGGTGATGAGCCGGTCCACCTGCTCCGCAGCCTCGCTGCGCCGCTTGTTGGCCTCCTCGCGGGCCTCGTCCAGCAGCCGCTCCGACTCCGCGCGGGCCTCCGTACGGGTGCGCTCCGCCTCGGTCGCCGCTTCGGCCTTGACCCGCTCGGCCTCCGAGCGGGTACGGGTCGCGTGCTCCTGCGCCGAGGCCAGGGCCTCGGAGGCCTCCGCACGCAGCCGTTCGGCTTCGGCCTGGGCCTCGCCGACCGTGCGCTCGTTGTCCTTGCGGGTCTGCTCGGTGAGCTTGTCCGCCTCGGACGCGGCCTCGGTGATGAGCCGGTCCGCCTGCTCGGCGGCCTCGCTGCGCAGCCGCCCCGCCTCCGCGCGCGCCTCGTCGAGGGTCCGCTCGGACTCCCGCTCGGCGCTCGCGAGCGTCTCGTTCGCAGCGACCGTGACCCGGTCCGCCTCCGCGGTGGCCTCACCGATGATCCGGCCGCCCTCGGCGCGGGCGTCGTCCAGGGTCTGCGCCGCCTCCGTGCGCAGCCGCTCGGCCTCCGCCGCGGCCTCGCCGATGGTGGCCTCGTTGGCCGCACGCGTCTCGTCGACCAGCCGGTCGCCCTCGTTGCGGGCGTCGACCAGGATCCGCGTCGCATCCCGCTCGGCCGCGGCCAGCATGTCGGACGCCTGCCGGGTGAGCCGCTCGGCCTTCGCCGTCGCCTCGCCGACCGTCGCCTCGTTCGCGGCGCGCGTCTCCTCCGTGAGCCGCTCCGCCTCGGACACGGCCTCGGTGACGAGCCGGTCCGCCTGCTCCGCGGCCTCGGTGCGCAGCCGATTGGCCTCCGAGCGCGCCTCGTCCAGCGTGCCCGCCGCCTCGGCGCGGGTGGCCTCGGCCGCCTCGGCCGCCTCGGCGGTGATCCGCTCCGCCTCCGCGGTGGCCTCGCCGACGGTGGCCGCGTTCGCCGCCAGGGTCTCCTCGGTGAGCCGCTCGGCCTCCGCCGTCGCCTCGGCGACGATCCGGCCGCCCTCGGCGCGCGAGGACTCCAGGGAGTCCGCCGCCTCGCCGCGGATCCGGTTCGCGTCGGCACGGGCATCGGCCCGGGTCCGGGCCGCGTCGCGCTCGGCCGCGGCCAGCGCGTCCGTCGCCTCCGTACGCACCCGCTGCGCGTACTCGGCGGTGTCGCTGCGCAGCTGCTCCGCCTCGGCGATCGCGTCGCCGACCGTGCGCTCGGCCAGGGCCTTCGCCGCGTCCGTCTCCGCACGCGCCTCGGTGCGGATCCGGTTGGCGTCCTCGGTGGCCCGCTCGCGCTCGTCGTAGGCGTCCGCGCGGACGCGCGCAGCCTCCTCCTCGGCCTCCGTCTTCGTACGCTCCGCCGCGTGCTCGGCGGCGCTGCGCAGCCCGGTGATCTCCTCCTCGGCCTGCTCGTGCAGACCGGCCACGGCGTCCCGTACCTGCTGGGCGGTGGCCTCCGCCGCCGACACCAGCTCCGCGGCGCGCCGCTCCGCCTCCTCGGTCAGGCGGGCCGCCTCGGCCTGCGCCTCCTCCGAGCGCTTGCGGGCCGAAGCCAGCAGTTCCTCGCTCTGCTCGCGGGCCTGGGCCCGCTCGCTGTCCGCGTCCGTCCGGGCCGACGCGAGGGTCTCCTCGGCCTCCCGGCGGCGCCGGGCGGCCTCCTCCTGCGCGGCGGCCAGCGCCTCGGCGGCCTCCGCGGCGACCCGCTCGGCGGCGGCCTTGGCCTCCGCACGCAGCCGGTCCGCGGTCTCCTGCGCCTCGGTGCGCACCCGCTCCGCCTCGGACTCCGCCTCGCTGCGCAGCCGTACGGCGACCTGCTCGGCCTCCGCACGAGCCCGCCCGGCGTCGTTCGCCGCGTCGGTGCGCAGCTGGTCGGCCTCCGCCTCCGCCTGTGCCTGGAGGCTGCGGATCCGCTCCGCCGCCTCGGCGCGCAGCCGGTCGGCCTCCTCGGTGGTCTCCCGGCGGATGCTCTCCGCCGCCCCGCGGGCGTCGCGCAGCGTCTGCTCGGCCGTGCCCAGCCGGCTCTCGGCCTCCGCGTGCAGGCGTACGAGCTCCTCGTCGGCCTCCGCACGCTTCGCCGCGACGGCCTGCTCGGTCTCCTCGCGCCGCGCACGGGCCGCCGCGTCGGCCTCGGCCCGTACGGCCTCCGCCTGCTCCTCGGCCTCGGCGCGCAGCCGCTCCGCCTCGGCGCGGGTCCGCTCGAGGGTCTCCTCGGCCTGCTTGCGCAGTGTGGTGGCCCGCTCGACGGCCTCGGCGCGGACCCGCTCGCTCTCGGCGCTCGCCCCGCCGCGCAGCTCGTCCGCGTCCGACTTGGCCTTGCCCAGCAGCTCCTCGGCGGTCCGGGCCGCCTCCTCGATCTGCTGGACCGCCTCGCGGCGGGCCTCGCCGCGGATCCGCTCGCCCTCGGCGACCGCCTCGGCGCGCAGCTGCTCGGCCTCGCCGCGCAGCCGCCGGGCCTCCGCCTGGAGTTCGACGGTGCGGGCCCGGTACTCCTCGGTGTCGTCCTTCGCGGCGCCCTTGAGCTCGTCGGCCGTGGCCGCCGCCTGGAGGCGCAGCCGCTCCGCCTCGGACTCGGCCTCGCGGCGGATCCGCTCCGCCTCCTCGGACGCGGCACGGGTGGTGGCCCGCGCGTCCTCCGAGGCCTTGTTCAGTACGTCCTCGGCCGTGCGGGCCGCCTTCGCCAGCTGGGCGGCCGTGTCCTCGGCCGCCGCCGCGCGGGCCTGCTCCGCGGCCTCCGCACGCAGCCGCTCGACGCCGGCGCGGGCGTCGGCGAGGGTCTGCTCGGCCTCGGCCTTGAGGACCTCCGCCTCCTTGGTGGCCTCGCCGACCAGCCGGGCCACCTGCTCCTTGGCGGTGCGGGTGCGCTGCTCGTTGACCGACTCCGCAGAGGCGAGCTGCCGCGCGGCGCTCTCCTTGGCGTCCGCGAGGAGCTTCTCGGCCTCGGCGCGCGCCGAGCGCAGGGCTCCGTCGGCCTCCTGGATCCGCTGCTCGGCCACCCGGCCGAGGTCGAGGGTCTGCTGCCGGGTCTGCTCGGCCTCGGCGGTGGTGCTCGTACGCAGGCGCTCGGCGTGCTCGGTGGCCTCCTGGGCCTGCGCGGAGGCGGCGGTCAGCAGCCGCTCGGCCTCCTTGCGGGCGCGCAGCAGGGTGGCTTCGGTCTCCGCACGGGCGGCCTCGGCATCGGCGGCCAGCCGGCGCCGGGTCTCCTCGGTGACGCGGGCGGCCTCGGCACGGGCCGCGTTCAGGGACTGCTCGGCCTCGGCGCGGGACTCGTCCATGAGCCGGCGGGCCTGGGACTCCGTACGGGCGCGCAGCTGCTCGGCCCAGGCTACGTTCTCGTTGACGTGCGCCTCGACGGTCTGGCGGCGCTCGTTGAGCTCCTGGTCCAGGCGCTGGCGGCGGCTGACGGCCTCGGCGTGCAGCTCGGCCTGCAGGCGCGCCTGGTGCTCGGCGTGCTCCTGCAGGATGCGCTGGGTCTGCGCCCGGGCGTCGCGCAGCTCGCGCTCGGCGTCCGAGCGCATCTGGTCGGCCTGGATCTGGGCATTGCGGAGCAGCTGCTCCGCCTGGTAGCCCATGTCCGCACTGTCGTAGGCAGGGCGGGACGCCAGATTGCGGCGCACCTCGTGGAGCTTGGCGCGCAGCACCTCGACCTGGTACCCGAGGTCTTCGGCGTGCTGGACGGCCTTCCCGCGCTCCTTCTTCAGCCGCTCCATCTCGGCTTCGAAGCGCGAGAGATGGTCGGCTTCAGCCTGATGGCTCTCCTGGCTTTCGTAGCCCCGCACAGCGCGGTCCCATCCGTCCCCTGGTCGCAAGCTCACTCCCAATTGAGCATCGCTCGCCCGCTGAACGACGCCCCCGGGGGAATGGTGTCAGATACCGGGGCAGGGGTCACAGGCCCCGACCCCGTCTCCGCACCGAACCCCGGCCGAGCCATGGCCACTCTACCGGCCGGGGAATCGGGCCATCAGTGGTCCATCAATGGTCGGGGTTGGAGGTGACCAGTTCGGTGAGGACTCCGTGGCAGTCCTTGGGGTGGAGGAAGGTGATCGAGGAGCCCATCGAGCCCGTGCGGGGCTGGTCGTAGAGGACCCGGACGCCCTTGCCGCGGATGGCCTCCGAGTCGCCCAGGACGTCCTCGGTGCCGAAGGCGATGTGGTGCACGCCCTCGCCGTTCTTGGCCAGCCACTTGCCCACCGCGGAGTCCTCGCGGGTGGGCTCGAGGAGCTGGAGGTAGGAGGCGCCGCCGTCGGAGGTTCCGTTGATCTTGAGCATGGCCTCGCGCACGCCCTGCTCCTCGTTGACCTCGGAGTGGAACACCTCGAAGCCGTACGTGGCACGGTAGAACTCGACGGTCTTGTCCAGGTCGAAGCAGGCGATCCCGATGTGGTCGATTCTTGTCAGCATGGGACCAGTGCACCGCCGAGGAGGCCGGTCACGCAACGTGCCAGCGATCACACCGACTGCCCGGTGACGGGGCGGGTACTGCTCAGTACATTCAGGTAAACCCTCGTTCACTCCTCATCTTCAAGGGGCTGTGCTCCATGTCCGGAACGAACAACACCACGTCAGTGATCGTCGCCGGGGCCCGCACGCCCATGGGGCGGCTGCTCGGCTCGCTGAAGTCCTTCTCGGGCGCCGACCTCGGCGGGTTCGCCATCAAGTCCGCGCTGGAACGGGCCGGCATCGCCGGTGACCAGGTGCAATACGTGATCATGGGCCAGGTGCTGCAGGCCGGCGCGGGCCAGATCCCCGCCCGCCAGGCCGCCGTCAAGGCCGGCATCCCCATGAACGTGCCGGCGCTCACCATCAACAAGGTCTGCCTCTCCGGCCTCGACGCGATCGCGCTGGCCGACCAGCTCATCCGCGCCGGCGAGTTCGACATCGTGGTCGCGGGCGGCCAGGAGTCCATGACCAACGCCCCGCACCTGCTGCCGAAGTCTCGAGAGGGCTTCAAGTACGGCGCGATCGAGATGCTGGACGCGATGGCCTACGACGGCCTCACCGACGCCTTCGAGAACATCGCGATGGGCGAGTCCACCGAGAAGCACAACACCCGCCTGGGCATCGAGCGCGCCCCGCAGGACGAGTTCGCCGCCGCCTCGCACCAGCGGGCCGCCGCCGCGCAGAAGAACGGCGTCTTCGAGGCCGAGATCACCCCGGTCGAGATCCCGCAGCGCAAGGGCGACCCGGTCATCTTCTCCCAGGACGAGGGCATCCGCCCGGAGACCACGGTGGAGTCCCTCGGCAAGCTGCGCCCGGCCTTCGCGAAGGACGGCACGATCACCGCCGGCACCTCCTCGCAGATCTCCGACGGCGCCGCCGCCGTGGTCGTGATGAGCAAGGCGAAGGCCGAGGAGCTGGGCCTGGAGTGGATCGCCGAGATCGGCGCCCACGGCAACGTGGCCGGTCCCGACAACTCCCTGCAGTCGCAGCCGTCGAACGCGATCCTGCACGCCCTGAAGAAGGAGGGCCTCGAGGTCTCCGACCTGGACCTCATCGAGATCAACGAGGCCTTCGCGGCCGTCGCCGTGCAGTCAATGAAGGACCTCGGCGTGACCCCGGAAAGGGTGAACGTCAACGGTGGCGCCATTGCCCTGGGCCACCCGATCGGCATGTCCGGCGCCCGCGTGGTGCTGCACCTGGCGCTGGAGCTGAAGCGCCGGGGCGGCGGGGTCGGCGCAGCCGCGCTGTGCGGTGGCGGCGGCCAGGGCGACGCCCTGATCGTCCGGGTTCCTTGAGTAGTTTCGACCGGAGCCGTATCCGCAACCGCAGCGAGAACCGAGGAGCGCAGCACGCATGACGGTGGACGTCCCCCAGCTGGTGGCCCAGGCGCGTGAGGGCAGGCCCAGGGCGGTGGCCCGGCTGATCTCGCTGGTCGAGGGGGCGTCCCCGCAGCTGCGCGAGGTGATGGCGGCGCTGGCCCCGCTGACGGGCGGGGCGTACGTGGTGGGCCTGACCGGATCCCCGGGCGTCGGCAAGTCCACGTCGACCTCGGCGCTGGTCTCCGCGTACCGCAAGGCCGGCAAGCGGGTCGGCGTCCTCGCCGTCGACCCGTCCTCGCCGTTCTCCGGCGGTGCGCTGCTCGGCGACCGGGTCCGGATGTCGGACCACGCCTCCGATCCGGGGGTCTACATCCGCTCCATGGCCACCCGCGGCCACCTGGGCGGTCTCGCCTGGGCCGCCCCGCAGGCGATCCGGGTGCTGGACGCGGCCGGCTGCGAGGTGATCCTGGTCGAGACGGTCGGGGTCGGGCAGTCGGAGGTGGAGATCGCCTCTCAGGCCGACACCTCGGTGGTGCTGCTGGCCCCCGGGATGGGCGACGGGATCCAGGCCGCGAAGGCGGGCATCCTGGAGATCGGCGACGTGTACGTGGTGAACAAGGCGGACCGGGACGGCGCGGACGCGACCGCCCGGGAGCTGAACCACATGCTGGGCCTGGGCGAGGCACGGGGCCGGGACGACTGGCGGCCGCCGATCGTCAAGACGGTCGCGGCCCGCGGCCAGGGCATCGACGAGCTGGTCGAGGCCCTGGAGAAGCACCGGGCGTGGATGGACGAGCGCGGGGTGCTGGCCGAGCGCCGTGCGGCCCGGGCCGCGCGCGAGGTGGAGACCATCGCGGTGACGTCCCTGCGGGCCCGGATGGCCGACGTGCACGGGGACGCACACCTCGGCGCCCTGGCGGCCCGGGTCGCGGCCGGCGAGCTGGACCCGTACGCGGCCGCGGACACGCTCCTGGCGACGCTGACGGAGGCCTGAGGCCGTAGGGCCCGTACCTGCCTCCGCCCTGCCTCCGTCACCGCACGCACGCGAGAGCCGCGCCCCGATCGATCGGGGCGCGGCTCTCGTACGTCTGAGGGGCGGACCGGTCAGGCGTTGGGACGCTTGCCGTGGTTCGCCTTCTTCTTCTTGCGTGCTCGCTTCTTGTTGCCGCGCTTGGCCATGACGCCACTCCCTCGAAGATCGGGGTAATCCGGGCGCTCGCCAGTCTAGGGGCGCCCGGTCCGGTCCGCACCGGAACCCGCGGACCGGCGCGTGTCAGTCGTCGTTGTCGTCGCCGTCCGAGTCCGACCCGGACACCGTGGCCTTGCCCGTCGTGGCGTCGACGTGGACGTCGGTGGTCTTGCCGCCGGACTTGACCTCGACGTTCCAGTAGCGGGAGCCGTTGTCGTCATCGTCGTCCCATTGGACCGACCAGACCTGGCCGGGATGGGCGGCGACGGCTGCCTTCATCGCCTGCTGGGCGGTGACCTTCGCGGCGAGCAGCTCCTTGTTCCCGCCGTCGGCGTCGCTGTCGTCGTCCGCGTTTTCGGTGAACACGTTGCCGCTGCGGGAGTCGACCGTCAGCTCCGCGTGCTTGCCGTCCTTGCCGATGACGTCGACGTGCCAGACGGCGTCGTCCCTCTCGAGGGATTCCACGACACCGGGGTACTTCTTCAGCGCGGCGGCCGCGGCACCCTCGGCGTCCACGTCGGCGCGCGCCGAAGCGGCCGCGGAGGCGGTTCTCGCCGCGTCGGCCGTGTGCGCGGCGGCGGCCGTCACCGGGCCCCCGAACGCCAGGACCACGGCCGCGGCCGCCGCGACGTACGCCTTGTGCTTGCTGTGCATGGCTGACCTCCTCGGGCCGGCCATGCGCTTACGGTTGCTCGGCGGCGGCCGGCGAGCGAGCGTTACCACCCATTCTCCGGGCTGGGGCCGGGGACGGCACCCCGGAGGGGGCGCCGTCCGGGCTGCCGTCCGGCCGGTGTCAGGCCTTGCCGCGCTGGTCGCGCAGGTGGCTCGCGACCGGCTCCAGCGAGGCGCGCAGCGCCGCCAGGGCCTCCGGCGGCAGCAGGTCGATGAAGTGCCGGCGGACGGACGCCACGTGGTGCGGGGCGACCTTCCGCATGAGCTCCATGCCCTCGTCCGTCAGCACGGCGTACAGCCCCCGGCGGTCGGACTCGCAGTTCACACGGACGACGAGGCCGGCCGTCTCCATGCGGGTGATCTGGTGGGACAGCCGGCTCTTGGACTGCAGCGTCGACGTGGCGAGATCACTCATGCGCATCCGGTGGTCCTCGGCCTCCGAGAGGTTCACGAGGATCTCGTAGTCGTTGTTGGTGAGTCCGAAAGGCTGGAGATCCTTTTCCAGCTGGTGCATCAGCAGTCTGCTGACGTCCAGGTGGGTGCGCCAGGTGCACTGCTCGGCGTCGGTCAGCCAGCGCGTGGCCGTCTCGGTCTCCATGGTCTCCATGAGTGAACTCTACCTAAGAAGTTGAATTACGTACAAAAAATGGAAAGCCGGAGATCACAGTCCGAGGCGCCGCTGGATGTCACCCAGCTGTCCCGGCATCCGCGGCACGCCCAGCTGCCCCAGCGGGCCCTGCTGGCCGTGGCCGCCGCCGTACCCGGCTCCGGGGACGCCCGCCGATTCCGCGCCGGCGCCGACCGCTCCGACGGCCTTCTCCGCCATCAGCATCTCCGACGACTGCAGCAGCACCGTCCCGGCCCCGACGAACTCGAACTGGTGCTCCTCGCCGGAGCTGCCGCCGACACCGGTCAGCGAGCGCAGTCCGCCGATGACCCCCGACATGTAGCCGTGGTCGTAGTGGTGGCAGGGGGACGGGCAGTCCGCCCAGCCCACCAGCGCCTGCGGGTCCACGCGCAGCGGCGGCTCCATGAACACCACCGGCCCGTTGGACGCCGCCACGAACTTCCCCGTTCCGATCAGGGTCAGGAATCCCGGCACGATCGACTGCTTCAGGGCGAGCGAGGGCTGGTAGGCCAGGAGGTTGCCCGACCGGATCGTCAGGTTCCCATTGTCCAGGTCGTACGAGTTCACGTCGAAGGCCCGGTCGGCCAGCAGCATCTTGCCCTGGCCCTCGGCCACGACCCAGTCGCTGGCGTGCATCGGCGAGTGGAAGCTGGTGCGCAGCAGCCGGTCGAAGCGGCCGTTGCCGACGCCGTTGAACTCCATGCGCCCGTAGTAGGCGATCATCTTGCCCTTCTGCAGGAACCACTGGCTCCCCTTGAGCTCCACGCAGAAGGTGTACGCGTTCACGTTGTCGTCCGAGGGCAGGGTGTGCGGGTCGAACACCGTCGGGCCTCCCGGTCCGCCGGTCACGGGACCAAAGTTCACAGCTTCTCCTCCGAGGCCTGCACGTACACCGCTCCCTGGCCCGAGAGCTCCAGCTGGAACGCCTCGCCCGAGCCGCGCCCCACCATGTCGCGCCAGCCGAGCGCGGTGGAGAGCTTGTTCCTGACGTCCCCGTGGTGGGCCACGTACGCCTGCGGGTCGACGTGGACCGGGCGGTTCGGGGTGATGGGGAGCTCGATGACCCCGCCGTGGGCCATCACCGCGACCGAGCCGTGCCCCTTGAGGGTGGTCGTGAACAGGCCCTGGCCGGTCACCTGGCCGCGAACCATGCCCATGACACCGCCCTGCGAGCCCATGAACATCGTGCCCTGCTGCAGGGTGCCGTCGAAGGCGAGCAGCCGGTCGGCCTCGACGTACAGGGTCTCCCCGGTCAGGCCGATCACCTGGATGTGGTGGCCGCCGTGGCCGAACATCACGGTGCCGCTGCCCTCGACCGTCATCAGCGGGGTCTGCTCGTTCGCCACGCGGCGCCCGATCATGCCCATCACCCCGCCCTGACCGCCGGTCAGGCTCGGGGTGAAGGAGACCTCGCCGCGGTACGCGAGCATCGCGCCGCGCTGGCTGTACATCCTCTGCCCCGGGATCACCTGGGCCTCGACCATCTTCGAGTTGATCTCGCGGAACGGCATCAGATGTCGCCCCCGATGGTGTTGCGCTCGCTGGGCTGCACGTAGACCAGGCCCTCGCCCTCGAAGCGGATCTGGAACGACTCGCCGGAGCCCTCGCCGATCAGCGTCCGGAAGTTCACCCCGGACTGGAAGGACTGCTGGAGGTTGCCGGTGTGCGCGATGTACGCCCCCGGGTCGACGGAGAGCGGGTACTGGCCGCTGACGCGCAGCACGACCGCCGGGCCGTCGGACATGATCGCCGCCTGGCCGGAGCCCTCGACGGTCGTCGTGAACAGGCCGTTGCCCGTCGTCGCGCCGCGCAGCCCGGTGAAGGTCGTGCCGGTGCGCAGGCCCGCGTCGGTGCACAGCAGGTTGCTGGATTCGACGTGGAGCTTCTCGCCGCGCAGGTTCACTAGGTTGATCTCGCTCGCGCGGTCGGCGAAGAAGCAGGTGCCGTGCCCCTGCACTTCCATCACGGTCATCTGCTCACCCGTCAGTCGACGGGTCACCATGCCCCGGAGGCCTTCGCCGCCGCCGGTCATCTTCTTGAAGGTCATCTGGCCGTCGTACGCAACCATGGAGCCGTTTTTCGCTTTCACGGCACCCCCAGTCAGGTCGACGGCGAGCACCTTGCTGCCTTGGAGTCGGAACTGAGCCACGGGATGACGTTATCGGCAGCGGGCGAAGGCGAACAGGGCCCCGTGGCCCATATCCGGCGACTGCGGCATCTCGCACACCCGCGACACACCCACCGCACACCCGCGCCGGGCCCGCCGGACCCCTGCGGACCCCCGGTCAAGATCCCGCAAAGCGGCTGAGACACTGGGACGGACCCCAGGCCACCACCCCGAAGGTTCACACGTGGACATCAAGACCGCCTCCGCCTTGCACCGCCTCCGCCTCGTCTCCGTCCCGGAGGCGCTGTCGTTCCCGGCGCTGCTGATCTTCGGCTCGCTGCTGAGCCGGATCTCCGACATCGACTACCTGATGATGCCGCTCGGTGGCCTGCACGGGATCCTGTTCCTCATCTACCTGGTCTTCCTGGCCGACGTCTGGAACAAGGCGAAGTGGCCGGCCAAGAAGGCGGCCCTGTTCTTCGTGCTCGCGCTGGTGCCCTTCGGCGGCCTGTACGGAGACAAGCTGCTCAAGCGCGAGGAGGCCGACAGCGTGCTGGCGGCCCGCGCCCGGCGCGAGGCGGCGAACGCCGCGTGATCGTCGCGTTCTCGGTCACCCCGCTGGGGGTCGGCGAAGAGGTCGGCGAATACGTGGCCGATGCGGTGCGCGTCGTACGGGAGTCGGGTCTGCCCCACCGCACGGACGCGATGTTCACGTCGGTCGAAGGTGAGTGGGACGAAGTGATGGACGTGGTCAAGCGTGCGGTGGCGGCCGTGGAGGAGCGGGCGCCGCGGGTGTCGCTCGTCCTGAAGGCCGACATCCGGCCCGGTGTGGTGGACGGGCTGACGTCGAAGGTGGAAACGGTGGAACGCCACCTGGCGTAGCCCTTTCGGCCGAGTCCAGTTCGACATGCTCATGGTTCGTCACCTTTTGTGGTGAGAGAGACCCTGGGCTTCGAGCACTGGAGGGGCCGTGCGGCCGGAAGGCTTTGCGGGTCGGACCAAGCACGGCAACTGCAACCCCGGCTCCTACTCCTTGCTGCGGCTGGCCAGGCCGAGTGCGTAGTCCGCCCACCACTTGCCGGCCCCCGGGCCGCCGCGGCAGGGTCCGTCGGATTCGCCGGGCCGTTTGATCCAGAGGTACGCGTCGACGAGCGGGTCGCCCGTCCTGTCGCTCGGCGGGACGCCGAGGGCGCGGCCCGGCGGATTGCACCAGGCCTCGTGGCCGTCTCCGGGGAGCGGTCCTGCGCCGTTGCGGCTGGTGTCGATGACGAAGTGCTTGCCCTGGGCGGCCCGGGAGATGCTGTGGCCGTACTCCCGGCCGGCCGTGTCGGGCTGGAAGTTGGAGACGTTGAGCGCGAAGCCGTCGGCCTCGCCGAGCCCGGCCTTGTAGAGGGGCCCGACCAGTTTCCTCGGGTCCGGGATCCAGGCCGGATTGCCGGCGTCCAGGTAGACCTTGGTGTTCCGGTTCTTCTTCAGCCGGGTGACGGCCTCGGCGAGGAGCCGCAGGCGCTCGTCGTGGCGGTCGGCCCGGGTGCAGCCGTCCACGATGTGCGGGACGGCGTCCGGTTCCAGGACGACCACGGCCTTGGCGTCGCCGATGCCGTCGGCGAAGGCGCCGATCCACTTGCGGTAGGCAGTGGCGTCCTTCGCGCCGCCGGCCGAGTGCCGGCCGCAGTCGCGGTACGGGATGTTGTACGCGGTGAGCACCAGGACCCGGCCCGCCGACTTGGCGCTCTTCGCGGCCCGGCGGATCTCGGGACCGGGGTCGTCGCCCGGTCCCCACAGGGCCATGGGCCGTTCCGAGATCCGGCGCAGCACCTGGGCGTCGCTGTTGCGGCCCTGGGCCTCCCAGGCGGCGACCTGCCGGGCGGCGTCGCTCTGCGGGTCCACCCAGAACGGGGAAGCGTCGGGCGCGGCCAGGCCCGGTGCCTCCGGCGGAGCCTGCGCGGGGGCGGCTTCCGGACTGCCGCAGGCGGGGGCTGCGGCGAGCAGCAGCGCGAGGCCGAGTGCGGCGGTGAGGGGTCTGGGGCGTGGACGGGGTCGGCCGGGCATCCGGGTTCCTCGGGGCGAAGGGTCGGTACGCGGAATCAAGGACCGGCATATCGTGACATGACGGGCAGTCAGCCCTGCCCCGCGACACCGCGGGTGCCGCCGCCTGGAGGCACCGGAACCGCAACCGGCTACGCCGGCGGGGCGCCCGTCGCCAGGGCGATGCCGAGCGGGGTGCGCTCGTACAGGATCCGGTGGCCGTGGCGGGCCGAGATCAGCAGGCCCGCCCCGTGCAGGGCCTTCAGGTGCGCCGAGACCGTGGCGGGCGCCAGGCCGAGCCGCCGGGCCAGCGCCGTCGTGGAGGCCGGCTCGTCCAGCGCGCACAGCACGTCCGCCCGGCCCCGGCCCAGCAGCCGCGCCAGCGCCAGCGGGGTCGGGCCCGGCGACGCCGTCCACAGGGCGCCGATGCCGCGGGCCGGGTAGGCCAGCGTCGGCTGCCAGGGCGGGTCGTACCCCCCGACCACTTCCGGCCACATGAACGCGCTCGGCATGAGGAGCAGCCCCTGTCCGTCCAGGGAGCGGTCGTGGTGGGCCGGGCGGTCGATGGTGAGCGTGCCGTCCGCCCACCGCAGGTCCGGGTGGAGGCCGTCGAACAGCGCCTCCAGCCCGCCCGCCGCCAGCCGGCGCGTATGGAAGAGGATGTCCGCCTCCAGCAGCTCCCTCAGCCGCGGCCAGTGCGGGGCGATCAGCGCGGCCCACGCCTGCTCGTACAGATCGGCCAGCTCGTGTACCGCCCGGGCCGGATCCGCGAGCATCCGCCGCCCGAGGTCGCTCCCGGCGGCGCCCGGGGTGCAGACGAGGGCGCGCCGCAGGTCCTCGCGCAGGGCCTCCGGATCGGCGGCCGAGGACCGTACGCGCGCCAGCTCTTCCTCGAACGTGACGGAGGGGCCGAGCGGGGGCGGGCTCAGGAAGTCGGGGTTGTGGCCGGTGCGCGGCATCAGCAGCCACAGCGGCCGCAGGTCCAGGCCGTCGGCGGCCGCGCGGATCTGCCGCAGCCAGGGCAGGTGGTACGCCTGCCGGGCGGGTGTCATCAGGGTCCGGACCGCCTCCTGGGTCTCCCAGCGGGGGGAGATCGAGAACCGGCAGCGGAGGAGGTCGGCGGGGCCGAAGCGGAAGTGGAACGCCATGCCCGTCCCTCCGGGGTGGTCTGCGGGTTCCGGGGCTCCGCTGCGCGGAGCCGCCTCTCCCCGCCCTTTCTCCGTATCCCGTATCCCGGGGCAAGGGTCCGGGTGCGGCGCCGTGGCGGGGGTGCTGACGCCCCACCCCCGCGCCTCGAACGCCGACGGGGCCGGTTTTTGCCGGGCCGGATTTGATTCGGTCCGGAGCGAATCACTGTCGTGATCCCACCGTAGTCCCGCAGGGTCACCCCATGGCAACCGTCAACCAGGCCACCTCGCCGACCGCCGGCGGCTACCGGGCCGTTTTCCGGGTGCGGGAGTTCCGGGCCGTTTTCGCCGCGCACCTGTTGTCCGTCCTCGGCATCGTCGTCGCCGAGATCGCCCTCACCGTCCTCGTCTTCCGCACCACCGGCTCGCCCCTGATGAGCGCGCTCGCCTTCGCCCTCGGCTTCCTCCCGTACGCCCTCGGCGGCACCCTCCTCGCCGGGATCGCCGACCGCATGCCCGCCCGCCGGGTCCTCGTCGGATGCGACCTGGTCTGCGCCGCCTGCGCGGCGTCCATGGTCCTGCCCGGCACCCCCGTCGCGGGGCTCCTCGCCCTGCGCTGCGCCATGGCCTTCGTCGCACCGCTGTTCCAGGGCACGCGCAACGCCTCCCTCGCCGACGTCCTCGGCCCCGGCGACGCCTTCGTCCTCGGCCGCTCGCTGATGCGCATGGTGGCCCAGAGCGCCCAGCTCATCGGCTTCGGCCTCGGTGGACTGCTGCTCACCGTCCTCGCCCCGCGCGCGGCCATCGCGCTGACCGCCGCCGGGTTCCTGTGCTCGGCCCTGCTGCTGCGCTTCGGTACGCGGGCCCGGCCGGCCCGCGCCGGCGCCGGCCGCACCTCGCCGCTCGCCGGGCTGCGCGCCGTCCTCGGCGACCGCCGTCTGCGGGTGCTCACGCTGCTGTTCTGGCTGCCGCCCGTCTTCGTCATCGCCCCCGAGGCGCTGCTCGTCCCGTACGCCGACGGCATCGGCGCCGGCACCGCTGCGCTGGGAGCGATGATGTGCGCCCTGCCCGTCGGCACCATCGCGGGTGAACTGTGGGCCGGCTCGGTGCTCGGCCCCCGTACCCGCTCCCGGCTCGTGGCCCCGCTCGCGGCCGCCGGCATGCTCCCGCTGCTCGTGTACGCCGTCCGGCCCGGGGTGGTGACCGTCCTCGCCGCCCTGCTGCTGGCCGGCCTGGCGCACGCGTACACCCTCGGCCTCGACCAGTGGTACGTCGACGCCGTCCCCGACGAGCTGCGCGGCCGGGCCATGACCCTGCTGAGCACCGGGCTGATGACCCTCCAGGGCGTCGGCATGGCGCTGGCCGGGCTGGCCGCCGAGTTCCTGCCGGTGCACGGGGTCGTCACCGGCGCCGCGGTGCTCGGCACGGCGGTGGTCCTGCTCCTCCTCGCCGAACTGCGGTCGGCGAACCGGCGGGAGGGCGGACCGAAGGATGAGACGGGGCCCACGGCCAAATGACCGCCCGGTAGGGTCGGGTACGTGTCCAAGCCGCTCAGCCTCCCGTTCGACCCCATCGCCCGCGCCGACGAACTGTGGCAGCGCCGCTGGGGACCGGTGCCCTCGATGGCAGCGATCACCTCGATCATGCGCGCGCACCAGATCCTGCTCGGCGAGGTGGACGCGGTGGTCAAGCCGTACGGGCTGACCTTCGCGCGCTACGAGGCGCTGGTCCTGCTCACCTTCTCCAAGGCCGGCGAGCTGCCGATGTCGAAGATCGGCGAGCGGCTGATGGTCCACCCGACGTCGGTGACGAACACGGTGGACCGGCTCGTGCGGTCCGGGCTGGTGGCCAAGCGGCCGAACCCGAACGACGGCCGCGGCACGCTCGCCTCCATCACGGACAGGGGCCGTGAGGTCGTCGAGGCGGCGACGAAGGACCTGATGGCGGTCGACTTCGGGCTGCGCGCGTACGACGCCGAGGAGTGCCAGGAGATCTTCGCGCTCCTGCGCCCGCTGCGGATCGCCGCCGCGGACTTCGAGGAGCAGTAGCCGTCGTCGGCCGGGCCCGTCACCGGGCTCCGTCACCGGGCCCCGGTCAAGATCGCGCAAAACGGATGGTTACGCTCGTAGCCATGAAACGAAGCGTGCTGACCCGCTACCGCGTCATGGCCTACCTGACCGCGGTCATGCTGTTGATCCTCTGCACCTGCATGGTTTTCAAGTACGGCTTCGACACCGGCGCCGACCTGACCCTGGCGGTCTCCCAGGTGCACGGTGTGCTGTTCATGATCTACCTGGTGTTCGCCTTCGACCTGGGCTCCAAGGCCAGGTGGCCGTTCCCGAAGCTCCTCTGGGTGCTCGTCTCCGGCACGATCCCGCTGGCCGCCTTCTTCGTCGAGCGCAAGGTCCGCGCCGAGGTCGAGCCGCTGGTCGCGGACGCCGTGGCCACCGTCGACGCCTAGAGCGCCGCTCCTCCATCGGGCACCCCGGGGATACTCCCCGGGGTTTCCCATCGACATTTACTAGGACGTCCTAGTAAATTCATGGGTATGGACGCAGACGCCATCGAGGAGGGCCGCCGCCGCTGGCAGGCCCGTTACGACAAGGCCCGCAAGCGCGAGGCCGATTTCACCACGCTCTCCGGGGATGACGTCGATCCCGTCTACGGGCCCCGGCCCGGTGACTCGTACGAGGGATTCGAGCGCATCGGCTGGCCGGGGGAGTACCCCTACACCCGCGGCCTGCACGCCACCGGATACCGCGGCCGGACCTGGACCATCCGGCAGTTCGCCGGGTTCGGCAACGCCGAGCAGACCAACGAGCGCTACAAGATGATCCTGGCCGCCGGCGGCGGCGGGCTCTCCGTGGCCTTCGACATGCCGACCCTCATGGGGCGCGACTCCGACGACCCCCGCTCGCTCGGCGAGGTCGGCCACTGCGGAGTCGCCATAGACTCCGCCGCCGACATGGAGGTCCTGTTCAAGGACATCCCGCTCGGCGACGTGACCACGTCGATGACGATCTCCGGCCCGGCCGTGCCCGCCTTCTGCATGTACCTGGTCGCCGCCGAACGGCAGGGCGTGGACCCGGCCCTGCTCAACGGCACCCTGCAGACGGACATCTTCAAGGAGTACATCGCCCAGAAGGAGTGGCTCTTCGAACCCGAGCCGCACCTGCGCCTCATCGGCGACCTCATGGAGTACTGCGCGAAGGGCATCCCGGCCTACAAGCCGCTGTCCGTCTCCGGCTACCACATCCGCGAGGCCGGGGCCACGGCCGCGCAGGAGCTCGCGTACACCCTGGCCGACGGCTTCGGCTACGTGGAACTGGGCCTCTCCCGGGGCCTGGACGTGGACCACTTCGCGTCCGGTCTCTCCTTCTTCTTCGACGCGCACCTCGACTTCTTCGAGGAGATCGCCAAGTTCCGCGCCGCCCGCCGGATCTGGGCGCGCTGGATGAAGGAGGTGTACGGGGCGCAGAGTGAGAAGTCGATGTGGCTGCGCTTCCACACCCAGACGGCCGGCGTCTCGCTGACCGCGCAGCAGCCCTACAACAACGTCGTGCGCACCGCCGTCGAGGCCCTCGCGGCCGTCCTCGGCGGCACCAACTCCCTGCACACCAACGCCCTCGACGAGACCCTCGCGCTGCCGAGCGAGCAGGCGGCCGAGATCGCCCTGCGCACGCAGCAGGTGCTGATGGAGGAGACCGGGGTGGCCAACGTGGCCGACCCGCTGGGCGGTTCCTGGTACGTGGAGCAGCTCACCGACCGCATCGAGGCCGACGCCGAGAAGATCTTCGAGCAGATCAAGGAGCGCGGCCTGCGCGCCCACCCGGACGGGCAGCACCCGATCGGGCCGATCACCTCGGGCATCCTGCGCGGCATCGAGGACGGCTGGTTCACCGGGGAGATCGCCGAGTCGGCCTTCCAGTACCAGCGGTCGCTGGAAAAGGGCGACAAGCGGGTCGTCGGCGTCAACGTGCACCACGGGTCGGTGACCGGGGACCTGGAGATCCTGCGCGTCAGCCACGAGGTCGAGCGCGTGCAGGTGCAGCAGCTGGCCGCGCGCAAGGAGCGGCGCGACGACGCCAAGGTGAAGTCCTCGCTGGACGCCATGCTGGCCGCCGCCCGCGACGGGTCGAACATGATCCCGGCGATGCTGGACGCGGTGCGCGCCGAGGCCACGCTCGGCGAGATCTGCAACGTGCTGCGCGACGAGTGGGGCACGTACACGGAGCCGCCGGGCTTCTGATCGCCCGGTCCCCGTCCGTGCGGCGGAAGGCCGGTCGTGGGCGCCCCTGTGCGGGGGTGGCCGCGGCCGGCCTTCGCCGTGCCGGGCGGGGGTCAGGCGGGGGCCGGGCCCTGGAGGCCGTGCATCAGCAGGGCCGTGAAGGTGGCCACCCACAGCTCGTCCACCGGCTCCGAGCTGACCAGCGCCCGGTGCACCACCGTTCCGGCGATCACGTCGAAGATCAGGTCCGTGGTGCGGCAGGCGAGGTCCTCGTCCTCCTCGTACGGGAGTTCGCCGCGGGCCTGGGCCCGTTCGCGACCCAGTACGACGAGACGTTTCTGCCGGTCCACGATCGCCGACCGGATGCGGTCGCGCAGGGCCTCGTCCCGGGTGGACTCGGCGACGACGGCCATCAGGGCGGTACGGGCCTCCGGCCGCCGCAGCAGCGCCGCGAACTGGAGGACCACGTTCTCTATGTCGGCTTCGAGGGAGCCCCGGTCGGGGAGCTCGAGGGAGTCGAAGAGCTCCGCGACGGCGTCCACGACCAGCTCGTTCTTGCCCGTCCAGCGGCGGTAGAGGGTGGTCTTGGCGACCCCGGCCCGGGCGGACACGTCGCCCATCGTCAGCTTCGACCAGCCCAGCTCGACCAGTGCGTCCCGCGTCGCGGCGAGGATCGCCGCGTCCGCGGCGGCGCTGCGGGGGCGGCCGGTGCGTCCGGTCGGGGGGCTGGGCTTGCGCATGGCGCAGACCATACCCGTCGGTAGCGGAACCGGCGGCCCCCGAAATGCTGTGCTTGAGATCACGGGGCACGAATGGCCGCGAGGAGTTACGCTACGGCTCGTAGCGTAAGAGCGACGACCACGCGAAGAGCTACCGGCGCCAGGTGGGGACCCGGCGCCACACCACACGAGCCCCGCACAACCGATCGGTTCGACGCGGGCAAGAAGGCATTTCGGCCGATCTTTTTCGTCGGCGCGCGCACACGGGGGAGGATGTACGCATGCAGCCCAGAAACATGTCCATGAGCGGCGTCGTCGACCTTGCCGCGGTGAAGGCGGCCGGCGAGGCCAAGGCGAAGGCCGAGCAGGCCCGTGCCGCAGCGGCCCGGCAGGCCGCCCAGGGTGGCGCGCCCGCCTCCGCGGGTGCCGTGCCGCCGTCCGCGCTCGTGATCGACGTCGACGAGGCCGGCTTCGAACGCGACGTCCTCCAGCTCTCCGCCGAGGTCCCGGTCGTCCTGGACTTCTGGGCCGAGTGGTGCGAACCGTGCAAGCAGCTCAGCCCGCTGCTGGAGCGTCTGACGATCGAGGCGAACGGCCGCCTGCTCCTCGCCAAGGTCGACGTCGACTCCAACCAGATGCTGATGCAGCAGTTCGGCATCCAGGGCATCCCGGCCGTGTTCGCCGTGGTCGCGGGCCAGGTGCTGCCGCTGTTCCAGGGCGTGGCGCCCGAGCAGGAGATCCGCGCGACCCTGGCGCAGCTGGTCCAGGTCGCCGAGGAGCGCTTCGGGATCATCGGCATCGAGGTGGACCCGAACGCCGTGGGCGTCCCCGCGGCCGCCCCGGCCGCCGAGGCCGCGGCCCCGGAGGGCCCGTACGACGCGCTGCTCGAGGCGGCGGTCGTGGCGCTGGACGCCGGTGACCTGGGGGGCGCGGTGCAGGCCTACAAGAACGTACTGGCGGACGACCCGGCCAACAGCGAGGCCAAGCTGGGTCTGGCCCAGGCCGAGCTGCTCGCCCGGGTCAAGGACATGAACCCGCAGGCGGTTCGCGCCGCGGCGGCCGAGGACCCGAAGGACCCGGCGGCCCAGATCGCCGCCGCGGACCTGGATCTGGTCGGCGGCCACGTGGAGGACGCCTTCGGGCGCCTGGTGGACGCGGTCCGGGTGACGGCCGGCGCCGACCGCGACGCGGTGCGGGTGCGGCTGCTGGAGCTGTTCGAGGTCATCGGGGCGGACGATCCCCGGGTGGCGGCGGCGCGTACGGCGCTCGCACGGGTGCTGTTCTAGAGCCCGCTCCGTGTCTCTTCCGGAGTCGTCCGGCAGGCCGCCGGACCACCGGCGATTTATTGACACGTAGAGAAACAGCGGCCGCACTTTGCCAAAACTTGGCAATTGCGGCCGCTGTTACTCGCAGTAAGAGGAACCCCGTGATCTGTCCGGTGTGTTCATGAATCCGCCGCTCTGTCGTGGCCCTTGGTGACACCCTGCGTCGTCACCCGATGGCGGCCGGTCGATCCCCGGTTATCTTGCCGTTACCCGCCAGTAACGACCCCCCTTGTGCCCCGGCCTGGAATGGACCACGATCGGCGACGCTCGGTCCTTCCCGCAGAGCCGCTCATCCGGAGCCGCGGTGGAGGGTCCCCACCGGGCCGGCCGGTGGCAGTGGCACCGGCCGTGGGACAGGGGGGTCTTCGCCACACCGGCGGAGCCTGTCCTCCTGGTTGCGCGAACGCGTGACCCAGTGGTTGTCGCTCGGGGGTGAACGCCGGTGTACCGGACGCGGCTCTGTCGCGGCTCGGCCGCCTGCGCTCCTTCCCGAGGACGTAGCACTTCTCCCATCCCAGGACGGGTACGGCCCGGACCGGAGATGTACGTCCGAGAAGGAGGAACGAATAATGAGTTCTCAGGTTCGTGGCGGGACCAGATGGAAGCGCTTCGCGCTCGTCATGGTGCCGAGCATCGCGGCAACCGCCGCGGTCGGTGTGGGTCTGGCGCAGGGTGCCCTCGCGGCGTCCTTCAGCGTCTCCGGCCAGGACTTCAAGGTCTCGGCCGACAAGCTCGACGGTGACAACCTCATTCAGTACGGCGGTATCGCCGAGGGTCACGATCTCAAGGGCAACGCTGCGCACCACCCGGTCACCATCTCCGGGTTCAGCCACGCCGAGATCACCAACATGTGCCAGTCGCTGGTGACCCCGACCCCGCTGGGCAACATCACGCTGCAGCTGCGGACGGGCCACAAGGGCAAGCCGGCCGTCGCCGACAACATCTACCTGGATGTTGCGGAGCTCGACACCGACGCCGAGTTCAAGAACCTGGACATCGGTGTCGCCGTGGGCGACTCGAGCCACAAGACCAAGCCGCAGGCCGGTACGGTCGCGAGCCCCTACGCGTTCTCCCAGCGCGCCGACAAGGCGATCCTGACGAACGTGCGCCAGAAGGCGTGGGCGACGACGGCGGGCACGTTCAAGCTGCCCGACCTCAAGCTGCGCCTGCTCGGCGGCGACCAGCCGTGCTACCAGGACGAGAAGTAATCCGTCCCGGAGCGTGACCGGAGGGGCGGTCGGCGCCGGCTGCAGCCGATTCCGCCCGCCCGTCCGGGGCTCCACCTAGTTCTCCGTACCACCGTTTCCAGGGAGCTGTAGTCCATGAACCACCAGGCCCCGGTCTACGTTCGCCGCTCCGATGATGCTCTGCTCACCGTGGCGTATTACCACTTCTACGCCTGGCGCGGCCGCCGCCCCTTCTGGGCAGGCCTGTTCATGCTCCTCGGTGGTGTCCCGATCGTGTACTTCCCGTACGCGGACATGCGATTGGGCAACGTCACTCTCGCGATGGCGACGACGACCGGATCCGGCTCGCTGATCATCGGCATCCTGCTGATGACGCTGGGCCTGGCCCTCTGGTTCCAGCAGAGCATCCGCGTCTTCGCCGGGGTCGCCTCGATCCTGCTGGCCCTGGTGTCCCTGCCGGTGTCCAACCTCGGCGGGTTCTTCCTGGGCTTCATCTTCTCCATGGTCGGCGGCGCCCTCGCACTGTCGTGGGTTCCCGGCAGCACGGAGGGAGAGGCCGCCGTCCCGGACGACGGCACGGGCAAGTCGGCGGCGATGGCGGACAACCGCCAGGATATCCCGGGCATTTCAGGCATCCCGGCGCCCCGTGAGACGGAAACGGCATACGCGAGCGAGACGACTGCCCACGCCGATGGCGGGAGGAACAGTGCGGGGTGACGAGACGCAGCGGGGCGTGGCCCCGAGCGCAGAGTCCCGTGAAAGAAGGGGCCCGCGGCACGCCGCGCCCCGGAAGTCGCTGCTGAACAAGATCCAGATACCCGTCGGCAAGACGATGGCGCTGGCGGCCATGCCCACCGCGGTCTTCGTCGGAATGGGCGTGGCCCCGAAGCTGGCCCTCGCCGACGACCAGGAGATCCCCTTCGCGCCCGGCCCGTGTGTGACGCGGTCCGACGCACCCGCGGAGTCGGCCTCTCCGAGCCCCTCCACGTCGCCCTCGCCGAGTTCGTCGCCCACCGCGACCCCCTCGCCCGGTGCGTCCAAGGCCCCGGCGCCCGGCGTCACCCCGCCGGCCCCGAAGCCTTCCGCCAGCAAGCCGGCCGGTCCCACCACCGCGTCGAAGCAGACCGAGCCGTCGGCCCCGGCCGCCGCGCCGTCCGCGTCCAAGACCCCGAACCCGCTGGACCCGCTGGGCGTCGGAGACGCGCTCAAGGGCATCGTCGACGGGATCACCAAGCCGCTCGAGACAGCGAAGCCGTCGGCGACCCCGACGCCCACGCCGTCCACGACCGCCACGGCGACGCCGACTCCGGCCAAGCCCGCACCGGACCCGGCCGCGGACGCGATCCGCGACGCGGCGAAGAAGGCCGGCGTCGACGTCAAGGAGCTGTCGCAGGACGTCAAGGACACCGCGGCGAATCCGAAGGACGAGACGGGCGCGACGGCGGACGAGGACAAGCCGAAGCCCGAGGAGACGAAGGACGCGGACGGGAAGCAACCCTTCCCCTGCCCGACGTACGACGCCAAGGCGCTGGCCGACGCCGAGCTGGAGCCGGGCATCCCGCTCCTGCCGGACGAGCCCTGGTACCTCGACAGCTCGCTGCTGACCCTCTACGGCCTGGACTACCACGGCATCGTCGAGGTGAAGACGGCCGGCGGCAAGACGAAGAAGGTCCTGAAGTTCACGGCGGACTCGCTGGACATCAAGGACCTCTACCAGACGGTCGGCAAGAGCGGGAACGTCGCCCACCTGAAGTCCCGCTCCGGCTCCACGTCCAAGATCCGCGGCGGCACGGTGACGATGTACACCGAGAGCCTCAAGGGGAACCTGTTCGGCCTGATCCCGATCGAGTTCACCCCGAACAGCCCGCCGCCCCTGAACGTCCCGTTCGCGTTCTTCACGAACGTCAAGGTCGTCCAGGCCGGCCAGTTCGGCGGCACGCTCACCGTCCCGGGCCTCAAGAACTACATGGGCCCGCCGGAGTAGTCCCGTACGGGGCAGTCCCGTACGGCCCCGCGCACCGCGTGCACGCACCGAGGGCGGCACCCCGGATCCCTCCTGGGATCGGGGTGCCGCCCTCGGTCTCTGTGCGGCAGAGTCACACCGTACGGTGTCAGCCCTGGGACTGGCCGCCCAGGTGGTGGACGCGGACCATGTTGGTCGTGCCCGGGACGCCGGGGGGCGAGCCGGCGGTGATGACCATGGTGTCGCCCTCGTTGTAGCGGCCCAGCTTCAGCAGCTCGCCGTCCACCAGGTCGACCATCGCGTCGGTGGTGTCCACGTGCGGGACGATGTAGGACTCGACGCCCCAGCTCAGCGTGAGCTGGTTGCGGGTGTTCACGTCGGTGGTGAAGGCCAGGATCGGCTGGGTCACGCGGTAGCGCGACAGGCGGCGGGCCGTGTCGCCGGACTGGGTGAAGGCGATGAGTGCCTTGCCGTCGAGGAAGTCCGCGATCTCGCAGGCCGCGCGGGCGACGGAGCCGCCCTGGGTACGGGGCTTCTTGCCCGGGACCAGCGGCTGGAGGCCCTTGGAGAGGAGCTCCTCCTCGGCCGCCGTGACGATCTTCGACATCGTCTTGACGGTCTCGATCGGGTAGGCGCCCACCGAGGACTCGGCCGACAGCATGACCGCGTCCGCGCCGTCGAGGATCGCGTTGGCGACGTCGGACGCCTCCGCGCGCGTCGGGCGCGAGTTGGTGATCATCGACTCCATCATCTGGGTCGCGACGATCACCGGCTTGGCGTTGCGGCGGCACATCTCGATGAGCCGCTTCTGGACCATCGGGACCTTCTCGAGCGGGTACTCGACGGCCAGGTCGCCACGGGCCACCATGACCGCGTCGAAGGCGTCGACCACGGCCGCCATGTTCTCGACGGCCTGCGGCTTCTCCACCTTGGCGATGACGGGGACCCGGCGGCCCTCCTCGTCCATGACCTTGTGGACGTCCTTGACGTCGTTGGCGTCGCGGACGAAGGACAGGGCGACCATGTCGCAGCCCATCCGCAGGGCGAAGCGGAGGTCGTCGACGTCCTTCTCCGACAGGGCGGGGACGTTCACGGCGGCACCCGGCAGATTGATGCCCTTGTGGTCCGAGATGACACCGCCCTCGATGACGATGGTCCTGACCCGCGGGCCTTCGACCTCGATCACCCGCAGCTCGACGTTGCCGTCGTTGATCAGGACCTGGTCGCCCTTGGTCACGTCGCCCGGCAGGCCCTTGTAGGTGGTGCCGCAGATGGACTTGTCACCCGGGACGTCTTCGGTGGTGATGGTGAACTCGTCACCGCGCACCAGCTCGACGGGACCCTCGGCGAAGGTCTCCAGACGGATCTTGGGACCCTGGAGGTCGGCGAGGACGCCGACCGCGCGCCCGGTGTCCTCGGAGACCTTCCGGACGCGGTCGTACCGCTCCTGGTGTTCTGCCTGGGATCCGTGGCTGAAGTTGAATCGGGCCACGTTCATACCTGCCTCGATGAGCGCTTTCAGCTGCTCATACGAGTCGACGGCGGGGCCCAGCGTGCAGACGATTTTGGAACGGCGCATGACTGGATCCTATCGGTTTGTTTCGTAGCGGAATATTCCGTCTGGTGGAAAGTCCAAGTGACTACTGAGTAACCAGCGCGTACGCCTGGGTGGCGATCTCCAGTTCCTCATCCGTCGGGACCACGGCCACCGCCACCCGCGCGTGCTCGGGCGACACCAGCCGCGGCTCCGGGGAGCGCACGGCATTGGCCTCCGGGTCCAGGGCGAGCCCCAGTTCCGCGAGGCCCTCCACCGCAGCTTCCCGGACCTGGGGCGCGTTCTCGCCGACCCCGGCCGTGAAAACCACCGCGTCCACCCGGCCGAGCACCGCCGAGTAGGCGCCGATGTACTTCTTCAGGCGGTGGACGTACGCCGCGAAGGCCAGCCGCGCCGACTCGTCGCCCTCGCCCGCCCGCCGCAGCACCTCGCGCATGTCGTTGTCGCCGCACAGGCCCAGCAGACCGCTCTTCTTGTTCAGGAGCGAATCGATCTCATCCACCGAGAAGCCGCCCACCCGCGCCAGGTGGAAGACGACCGCCGGATCCAGGTCGCCCGAACGGGTGCCCATGACCAGACCCTCCAGCGGGGTCAGGCCCATGGACGTCTCCACGCACACCCCGCCCCGGACCGCCGAGGCCGAGGCCCCGTTGCCCAGGTGCAGCACGATCACGTTCACGTCCTCCACCGGCCGGCGAAGCAGCCCCGCCGCCGCCCGCGAGACGTACGCGTGGGAGGTCCCGTGGAACCCGTACCGCCGGATGGCGTACTTGTCCGCCGTCGCGGCGTCGATCGCGTACCGCGCCACGTACTCCGGCATCGTCGAGTGGAACGCCGTGTCGAACACCGCCACCTGCGGGAGGTCCGCGCGCAGCGCGCGGGCCACCTCGATGCCGGTGACGTTCGCCGGGTTGTGCAGCGGGGCCAGCGGGATCAGGCTCCGGATCTCCGCCAGCACCTCGTCGTCGATCACCGTCGGCTGCGTGAACCGGGTCCCGCCGTGCACCACCCGGTGCCCGACGGCGGCCAGCTCGGGGGAGTCCAGGCCCAGCCCGTCGGCGGCGAGCTCCGCCGCGACGGCCCGGAGCGCGGCCCCGTGGTCCGCGATCGCGCCGATCCGCTCGCGCTTGCCGCCCCCGGCGCCCGGACCGGTGAGCGCCTCGTGCACGAGGCGCGAGGTCTCTTCCCCTATCCGTTCCACCAGGCCGACGGCGAGGCGGGCGGAGTCCGCCATGTCGAGCAGCTGGTACTTCAGCGACGAGGAGCCGGAGTTGAGCACGAGTACGCGCGATGCGGTGGTCACGATGAGGGTCTTTCCTTCGGGATGGGGCCCGGCGGTGGCGGGCCGGGCGGGCCGGGGCCCTGCGGGTCGTGCGCGGATCAGGCCGTGGGGACCGGCGTGCCCTGGGCCTGGATCGCGGTGATCGCCACGGTGGTGACGATGTCCTGCACCAGCGCGCCGCGCGAGAGGTCGTTGACCGGCTTGCGCAGCCCCTGGAGCACCGGGCCGACCGCGACGGCACCCGCCGAGCGCTGTACGGCCTTGTACGTGTTGTTGCCCGTGTTGAGGTCGGGGAAGATCAGCACGCTCGCCCGGCCGGCCACGTCGGAACCGGGCAGCTTGGTCGCGGCGACCGAGGGCTCTACGGCCGCGTCGTACTGGATCGGGCCCTCGACGGCCAGGTCGGGGCGCTGCTCGCGGACGATCTCGGTGGCCTTGCGGACCTTGTCCACGTCCGCGCCGGAGCCCGAGGTGCCGGTCGAGTACGAGAGCATCGCGATCCGCGGCTCGACGCCGAAGGCGGCCGCGGTCGCCGCCGACTGGATGGCGATGTCGGCGAGCTGCTCGGCGCCCGGGTCCGGGTTGACCGCGCAGTCGCCGTAGACGAGGACCTGGTCGGCGAGGCACATGAAGAAGACCGAGGAGACGATCGAGGCGTCGGGCTTCGTCTTGATGATCTCGAACGCGGGCCGGATGGTCGCGGCGGTGGAGTGCACCGAGCCCGAGACCATGCCGTCGGCGAGGCCCTCCTGGACCATCAGGGTGCCGAAGTAGTTGACGTCGGTGACCACGTCGAGGGCCAGCTCGACGGTCATGCCCTTGTGGGCGCGGGCCTGGGCGTAGAACTCGGCGAAACGTTCCCGCAGCGGGGAGGCCGCCGGGTCGATGAGCTGCGCGCCGGAGATGTCGAGGCCCAGGTCGGCGGCCTTCTTCAGGATCGCCTGCTCCTCGCCGAGCAGGGTCAGGTCGCAGACCCCGCGGCGCAGCACCACGTCCGCGGCACGCAGCACGCGCTCCTCGCCGCCCTCGGGCAGCACCACGCGGCGGCGCTCGGAGCGGGCCCGCTCCAGCAGCTCGTGCTCGAACATCATCGGCGTGACCCGCTCGGAGCGGGCCACCGACAGCAGTCCTCGCAGCTCGGCGGTGTCCACGTGCCGCTCGAACAGGCCGAGCGCGGTCTCCAGCTTGCGCGGGGTCGCGGAGTTCAACCGGCTCTGCAGCGAGAACAGTTCGGCGGCCGTCGGGAAGCTGTTGCCGGCCACCGAGACCACCGGGGTGCCCGGCGCCAGCTTCGAGGCCAGCGTCAGGATGGCGGGGCCCGGACGCTCGTTCAGCGTCAGCAGCACGCCGGCGATGGGCGGGGTACCCGAGGCGTGCGCGGCCAGCGCCCCGATGACCAGGTCGGCACGGTCCCCGGGGGTGACGACCAGGCAGCCGGGGGTCAGGGCGTTCAGGAAGTTCGGCAGCATGGCGCCGCCGAAGACGAAGTCCACGGCGTCCCGGGCCAGCCCGGCGCCGTCGCCGAGGAGCACCTCGCCGCCGAGCGCCCGGGTGATCTGGGCGACGGTCGGGGCGGAGAGCGACTTGTCGTCCGGCAGCACGTAGCAGGGGACCGGCAGGCGGGCGGCCAGCCGCTCGGCTATGGCGTCCCGGTCCTCGGCGGCCACCCGGTTGACCACCATCGCGACGACGTGGCAGCCCAGGCTCTCGTACGCGCGGAAGGCGCTCTGGGCCTCGGCGCGCACGGCCTCGGCGGGCTGCTTGGTGCCGCCGACGACGGGCACCATCACGGCCCCCAGCTCGTTGGCGAGGCGGGCGTTCAGCGCCAGCTCGTCGGGGAGGTTGGTATCGGCGTAGTCGGTGCCGAGGACGAGCATGACCTCGTAGTCGCGGGCCACCCGGTGGTAGCCGTCCACCAGGCGGGACACGAGCTCGTCGGTGCCCTTCTCGGCCAGGATGGCGGAGGCCTCGTGGTACTCCATGCCGTACGCCGCCCGGGCGTCCTGGTCGATCCGGTAGCGGGCCTTGAGGAGGTCGAAGAGCCGGTCCGGTGCGTCGTGCAGCAACGGGCGGTAGACGCCGACCCGCGCCGTCTGCCGGGTCAGCAGCTCCATGATCCCCAGCTCGACGACCTGCCGGCCGTCCCCCCGCTCGATACCGGTCACGTACACGCTGCGCGTCACGCGTGCTCTCCGTCCCATGGTCTGGATGTGGGTGCCGCCCGCCGGGCCGGCGGGCGGATCCGAGTCGATTTTCCCCGATGGGGTGGGCCTGACCTCTTGACAATACCCCGGCGGGCAGATAGGGCGCCCGCCGAGGTATGGCCTGTCGGGACGGGCCGAAAGGCCTGGTCGGCGGAGCGCCACAGGACGCGCCGCATCCCCGGCCCGTGGAACAATCGGACAGGGCTTCACCAATACGCCCTTCAGATGTACGGCCGTCCGCCCGCACGCGAACGGCCCGGTACGACCAGGAGCAGGAGACACAGCACGATGCGTATCGGAGTTCTCACCGCAGGCGGCGACTGCCCGGGCCTGAACGCTGTCATCCGTTCGGTCGTGCACCGCGCCGTGGTCGGCCACGGCGACGAAGTCATCGGCTTCGAGGACGGCTTCAAGGGCCTCCTGGACGGCCACCACCGGCCCCTCGACATCAACGCCGTCAGCGGCATCCTCGCCCGCGGCGGCACCATCCTCGGCTCGGCCCGCATGGAGCGCGCACGGCTGCACGAAGCCGCCGAGAACGCGCAGGAATTGGCGACGCGCTACGGCATCGACGCCCTCATCCCGATCGGCGGCGAGGGCACCCTGACCGCCGCCCGGATGCTGTCGGACGCCGGGATGCCGGTCGTGGGCGTGCCGAAGACCATCGACAACGACATCTCCTCCACCGACCGCACCTTCGGTTTCGACACCGCCGTCATGGTCGCCACCGAGGCCATCGACCGCCTCAAGACCACCGCCGAATCGCACCAGCGCGTGATGGTCGTCGAGGTCATGGGCCGGCACGCGGGCTGGATCGCCCTGGAGTCCGGCATGGCCGGCGGCGCCCACGGGATCTGCCTGCCGGAGCGCCCCTTCGAGGTGGACGACCTGGTGAAGATGGTGGAAGAACGATTCTCCCGCGGTAAGAAGTTCGCCGTCATCTGCGTCGCCGAGGGTGCGCACCCCGCCGAGGGCTCCATGCCGTACGAGCGCGGCGCGATCGACGCCTACGGCCACGAGCGCTTCGCCGGCATCGGAAACCGCCTCGCCACCGAGCTGGAGCACCGCCTCGGCAAGGAGGCCCGCCCGGTCATCCTCGGCCACGTCCAGCGCGGCGGTGTCCCCACCGCGTACGACCGGGTCCTGGCCACCCGCTTCGGCTGGCACGCCGTGGAGGCCGTCCACCGTGGCGACTTCGGCAACATGACCGCCCTGCGCGGCACCGACATCGTGATGGCCCCGCTGGCCCAGGCGGTCACCGAACTGAAGACGGTCCCGGAGGGCCGCATGTACGAGGCCGAGTCCGTCTTCTGACCCGCCCCGCGTACGCGCAGACGGCAGGACACCCCCTAGCGGGCGCCGCCCGCGAAGGCCCAGAAGTGGGCGACGATGTCGGCCAGGAACTCCCGGCCGGCGTCCCCCGCACCTGCCGCGCCCGAGGCGCCGCCCCAGCTCAAGGTGGCCACCATTTTCGACTGGTAGTCCGCGTGCAGCCGCTCCAGCACCGGCTCCAGGTGCTGCTTCGGCACCGGGAGCAGTTTGGCCAGCGGCTTCACGTACGCCTGCCAGCGCGTGGTCACCGCATTGCGCAGCAGCTCGGCGAGCTCGTCCTGCTTGCCGGTCGCCGCCACGAACTGGGCCAGCGAAAGCCCGAGCACCTGCGCCAGGGCCACGGACTGCCGTTCGTTGCCCTTCCAGCGCCCGGTGTCCTCCATCTTCTGGTACGCGGTCGTCTCCAGCCCGATCCGCCGGGCCAGCTCGTCCGCGGCCAGGCCGCGGGCCATCCGGTGCTCCCGCAAGGTCACGGGCTCCGCGAGCAGCTCGCCGGGGGCGCACCAGAGCACGCCCGCGAGCGCCGTGAGCTCCGCGGAATTCGGCGATATCTCGCCACGCTCCCAGGCCATCACGGTCTCGGGCTCGACGATCAGTCCGTACTGGGCACGCAGGCCATAGGCGACATGACCGGGAGCCATGCCCAGGGCTGCGCGGAGGCGACGCGCTGCGGGGGCATTGAAGGGAGGGCTGGAGTGCACAGGGCACACCGTAGGAGTGCCCAAGGCTTGGCGACTACAGACCGTTCAAACAAGCCCAGAACTCGTAGGAACGTCCTATGAAGTTCGACGCTTTGGCCGGGTTTCCCGGCGACCGTCCGGTAATCGGATCATTTCTAGATCCATTGGCAAGCGTACGGTTCCGGCCTGCCGTTGCGATACCCCTGCGCACGATCTCCACCGATCTCCACGCGATCTCCCGCACCTCCCCTGAACCGCCCTCCGGCCCGGTGCGTGATCCATGGCGGGGGCCCTCGCATACGGGGGTGGCGAGGGCCCCGGCCCCTCACCCCGAAGCCGCTCCTTGCCTTGACGCCGGCGTCAAGGACTACCGTCGGCGCATGCGCATCGGCGAACTGGCGGAGCAGGCGGGGACCACCACGCGGACCCTGCGGTACTACGAGTCGCGCGGACTGCTGCCCGCGCGCCGCACGGACAACGGCTACCGCACCTACGACGGGGACGACCTGCGGCTGCTGCGCCAGATCCGCATGCTCCAGGACTTCGGCTTCGAACTGGAGGAGACGCGCCCGTTCGTCGACTGCCTGCGCGCCGGCCATCCCGCGGGGGACTCTCCCCCAGCTACCGCTGGGAGGTGCCCCCAGTCCCGCGTCCCTGGCGGTGTACCGGCGCAAGCTCGCCGAACTCGACGGGCTGATCGGCCAGCTGGCCGACGTACGGGAGCAGGTCGCACGGCAGCTCACCGCCGCCGAGGAGGCCGCCGGCGAGGCGGCATCGCCGCGCTGTGAAATGACCGGACCGTGAGAAGGGGAAGGGAAGAGATGATCCACGCCAAGGGTGTCGCCGAAGTGACCGACCTGGACTTCGAGGCGGAGGTGCTCGGCGAGCGGGGCCGGCCCGTCCTCGTGGAGTTCACCGCGGACTGGTGCGGGCCCTGCCGGCAGCTCGCGCCCGTGCTGTCCGCCGTCGCAACCGAGCAGGCCGGCCGCCTCAAGGTCGTGCAGATCGACGCGGACGGCAACCCCGCCACCGTCGTCCGGTACGGGGTGCTGTCCATGCCGACCCTGCTCGTCTTCCGTGACGGCGAGCCCGTCAAGCAGATGGTCGGCGCCCGGGCCAAGCGCAAGCTGCTTCAGGAGCTCGAGGAGGTCACCGGGGTCAGCGGCGTCACGGCCTGAGCCAGACCGTCGCCAGGGGCGGGAGGGTCATGCGCAGGCTCGCCGGACGGCCCTGCGCGGGCACGGGCTCGGGCCGCAGGGGCTGCAGATGGCGCACGCCGCTGCCGCCGTACTGCTCCAGGTCCGTGTTCAGGACCTCCCGCCACCACGGCACCTCCTCCGGGACGCCGATCCGGTAGCCGTGCCGCACCACCGGCGAGAAGTTCGACACGCACAGCAGCGGCGAGCCGTCCTGCGCGTAGCGCAGGAACGCGAAGACGTTGTCCTCCGCCGCGTCCGCTTCCACCCAGGCGAAGCCCTCCGGCACCGTGTCCTGCTCCCACAGCGCGGGCGCCGCCGCGTACGTGTGGTTCAGGTCGCGCACGAGGTCGCGTACGCCCCGGTGGTCGCCGGCCGCCGAGTACGAGGAGTCCAGCAGCCACCAGTCCGGCCCGTGCGACTCCGACCACTCCGAGCCCTGGGCGAACTCCTGCCCCATGAACAGCAGTTGCTTGCCGGGGTGGGCCCACATGAAGCCCAGGTACGCGCGGTGTATGGCCCGCTGCTGCCACCAGTCCCCGGGGATCTTCGACACCAGCGAGCCCTTGCCGTGCACCACCTCGTCGTGCGAGATCGGCAGCACGTAGTTCTCGCTGTACGCGTAGATCATCCCGAACGTCATGTCATGGTGGTGGTACTTGCGGTGCACCGGATCCTTCGTCGCGTACCGCAGGGTGTCGTGCATCCAGCCCATGTTCCACTTCAGCCCGAAGCCGAGCCCGCCCGCGTCCGTCGGCCGGGTCACGCCCTCCCAGGCCGTGGACTCCTCGGCGATCGTCACCACGCCCGGACAGCGCCGGTACACCGTCGCGTTCATCTCCTGGAGCAGCGCCACCGCGTCCCAGTTCTCCCGCCCGCCGTGCTCGTTCGGCGCCCACTCGCCTTCGCCCCGCGAGTAGTCCAGGTAGAGCATCGAGGCCACCGCGTCCACCCGCAGCCCGTCCACGTGGAACTCCTGGCACCAGTACACGGCGTTGGCGACGAGGAAGTTGCGGACCTCCTTGCGGCCGTAGTCGAACTCCAGCGTCCCCCAGTCCGGGTGCGCGGCCCGCCGCGGGTCGTGGTGTTCGTACAGCGGCCGCCCGTCGAACTCCGCGAGCGCCCAGTCGTCGCGCGGGAAGTGCGCGGGCACCCAGTCGACGATCACTCCGATCCCCGCCCGGTGCAGCGCGTCCACCAGCATCCGGAAATCGTCCGGGCTGCCCATTCTCGACGTCGGCGCGTAGAACCCGGTCACCTGGTAGCCCCACGAGCCGCCGAAGGGGTGCTCGGCGACCGGCATGAACTCCACGTGCGTGAAGCCGAGCTCCTGCACGTACGGCGGGAGCTGCTCGGCCAGCTGCCGGTACGAGAGTCCCGGCCGCCAGGACGCCAGGTGCAGCTCGTACACCGAGAACGGTGCCTGGTGCGTGGGGCGGGCGCCGCGCCGCGCCATCCACTCCGCGTCCTGCCACTCGTACCGGGACGCGGTCACCACCGAGGCGGTGGCCGGCGGGACCTCCGTGTGCCGGGCCATCGGGTCGGCGCGCAGGGTGTGGCTGCCGTCCGGGCGGGTGATGTCGTACTTGTAGAGCGTGCCCTCGCCCACTCCCGGCAGGAACAGCTCCCACACCCCGGAGGCGCCCAGCGAGCGCATCGGGTAGGCGACCGGGTCCCAGTACGAGAAGTCCCCGGTGACCCGCACCCCCTGGGCGTTCGGCGCCCACACCGTGAACCGGGTGCCGGCCACGCCCTGGTGCTCCATCGGGCGGGCCCCGAGCGCCGTCCACAGCTCCTCGTGCCGTCCCTCGCCGATCAGGTGCAGGTCCAGCTCGCCGACCGCGGGCAGGAACCGGTACGGGTCGTGCACCTCGAGCTCGTCGCCGTCGTACGTGACCAGCAGCCGGTAGTCCGGCACGCCGGTCAGCGGCAGCAGCCCCGAGAACAGCCCGTCGCCGTCGTCGAGGAGCTGGGCCCGCAGCCCCTTGGCGACGACCGTGACCGACTTGGCGTACGGGCGCAGCATGCGGAAGACCACTCCGTCCCGCCGGGTCCGGGCGCCCAGCACCCCGTGCGGGTCGTGGTGGCGGCCCTCCAGCAGCCGGGCCCGTTCCTCGGCGCCGAGCGGGGGCGCCGGCCGCACCCCGTGCGCGGGAGCCCGCCGGGCGCGCGGTGTCTGGGCCTTGCGCGGCGCGGCCGCGGCCGGTGCTCCGCGGTCCTGGGCGGCGGCCGGAGCAGGAGCCTTGGCCGGGGCCGCGGACGGCGGGGTGGTGGACGGTGACTGACGGGCGGGGCTCACGTGTGCGGCCTCCTAGGCGGCTGCGGGCGGGGGTGGGGGGAGAGCGAGGAGAAGCCTTCGCCGGGGCCGGGCCCGGCGCCCGGGCCGGGGCCCGCGGCGGCGCCGGGGCCGGGCCGGTGGGACTGCCCCGGGCGGGCTGTGGACCCCGGGCCCGGCAGCGCCCGGCCGAATCCCCGCTCCGCGCCGGAGGCGAGCCGCCGGATCGCGGCCATGGGGACGTGCAGCCAGTCGGGGCGGTGGCGGGACTCGTAACGCGCTTCGTACACCGCCTTGTCGGTCTCGTAAGCGCGCAGCAGTACGGGGTCCTCGCGCGGGTCGCGGCCGGTGGTGCGGGCGTAGCCCTCGCAGAAGGCGGCCCGGCATGCGTCCGCCCAGGCGGGGGCGAAGGGGCGGTGGGAGCGGGCCGCGTAGTCGAACGAGCGCAGTATCCCGGCGATGTCGCGCACGGCGGGTTCGGGGCGGCGGCGGTCGGCCAGCGGCCGGGCCGGCTCGCCCTCGAAGTCGATCAGCGCCCAGCTGCCGTCGGCGGTCCGCAGCGTCTGGCCCAGGTGCAGGTCCCCGTGGATCCGCTGGGCGGGCACCCCGGCCCCGCGGGAGGCGGCCAGCGCGTCGAACGCCCCGCGCAGCCCGGCCTCGTAGGGCCGCAGCGCGGGCACCTCGCGGGCGGTTGCCGCCAGCCGGGCCGTCATCCCGGAGGCGAGCCGGGCGGTCTGCTCCGGGCCCAGCGCGACCGTGGGCAGGGCGGCGGCCAGCGCACTGTGCACCTCGGCGGTGGCCCGGCCCAGCGCATGCGCCTCGGCGGTGAAGTCGGCCCCGGCGCCGAGCCGGCGCAGCGCGAGCTGCCAGCCGTCGTCGGAGCCGCGCAGATAGGGCTGGAGCACGCCCAGGGTCAGCGGCTCCGCGCCGGGCAGCTCGGCCTCGTACCAGGCGACCGGCGCGGGCACGCGGGCGCATCCGGCGGCGGCCAGCGCCCGGGGCAGCTCCAGGTCCGGATTGACCCCCGGGCCGACCCGGCGGAACACCTTCAGGATGTGTGAATCCCCGTAGATGAGCGAGGAGTTGGTCTGTTCCCCGGACAGAGGCCGGGGGGTGAGCGCCGCCGGGATCAGCGCCATCGGGTCGCGGTCGAACCGCAGAGGGCCGAGGGTGCCGGGTGCGCGCAATCGTTCCAGCAGCAGGGCCGCCAGCCGCGGGTCACCCAGACCCTCGTACACGTACTGGCCGGCGTACGGGCCCTGCTCGGCGCGCCCGATCAGGGCGGGCGCCAGGGCCGGCGGCAGCGCGGGGCGGACGCCGAGCAGCAGTTGGTAGCAGTCGCCGTCGACGTCGAGGAGCAGGTGGACCAGCCGGGGGGAGGACCCCGGCGGCAGCAGATCGGCCGCCGAGATCATCCGGAGCCGGCCGATGCGCCGGCCCTTGCCGGCGAACCAGCGCTGGACCGGCAGCCAGTCCCGCAGCATCGGCTCCAGCGGACTGAGTCCGGTCGTGCTCGTCGTCCCGGCGGATGCAGCCTCCGACATGGCGTCGCGTCCTTTCCCCGGGCCGTCACAGAATGCGGAGAGTGTCCCGGATGGCGTCAGTGCTTCTCCGGTGGTGTACGAGTGTCGGGTCAGGATGATCCGTACAGGGGCGGGCGATTGACCCATTCGCGCCGCCCACCCCGTACTCGGCGGTTACTCGCCCAGCAGGCGGAACCAGTAGAAGCCGTGCCCCGCGAGCGTGAGCAGGTACGGCCACTCGCCGATCGGCGGGAAGCGCACGTCACCCGTGAGCTCCACCGGGACCCGCCCGTTGAACGACCGCAGATCCAGCTCGGTGGGCTGCGCGAAGCGGGAGAAGTTGTGCACGCACAGCACCAGGTCGTCCCCGTACTCGCGCAGGAAGGCGAGCACCGCCGGGTTGGACGAGGGCAGTTCGGTGTACGAGCCGAGGCCGAAGGCCGGGTTCGCCTTGCGGACCTCGATGAGCCTGCGGGTCCAGTGCAGCAGTGACGAGGGCGATGCCATCGCGGCCTCGACATTGGTGACCTGGTACCCGTAGACCGGGTCCATGATGACCGGCAGGTTGAGCCTGCCCGGATCGCAGGAGGAGAAACCGGCGTTGCGGTCCGGGGTCCACTGCATCGGCGTGCGGACGCCGTCGCGGTCGCCGAGCCAGATGTTGTCGCCCATGCCGATCTCGTCGCCGTAGTAGAGCACCGGCGAACCGGGCAGCGACAGCAGCAGGGCGGTGAACAGCTCCATCTGGTTGCGGTCGTTGTCGAGGAGCGGGGCGAGTCGGCGCCGGATGCCGATGTTGGCCCGCATCCGCGGGTCCTTGGCGTACTCGGCGTACATGTAGTCGCGCTCTTCGTCGGTGACCATCTCGAGGGTGAGCTCGTCGTGGTTGCGCAGGAAGATGCCCCACTGGCAGCGGTCCGGGATCGCCGGGGTCTTGGCCAGGATTTCGGAGACGGGGTAGCGCGACTCTCTTCGTACGGCCATGAAGATGCGCGGCATGACGGGGAAGTGGAAGGCCATGTGGCACTCGTCCCCGCCCTTCGCGAAGTCGCCGAAGTAGTCGACGACGTCCTCGGGCCACTGGTTGGCCTCCGCGAGCAGCACGGTGTCGGGGTAGTGCGCGTCGATCTCGGCGCGGACCCGCTTGAGGAGCTGGTGGGTGCGCGGCAGGTTCTCGCAGTTGGTGCCCTCCTCCGCGTACAGGTAGGGGACCGCGTCGAGTCTGAACCCGTCGATCCCGAGGTCCAGCCAGAAGCGGAGGGCGGAGACGATCTCCTCCACGACGGCCGGGTTCTCGTAGTTGAGGTCGGGCTGGTGCGAGAAGAACCGGTGCCAGTAGTACTGCTTGCGGACCGGGTCGTACGTCCAGTTCGAGGTCTCGGTGTCGATGAAGATGATGCGGGCGTCCTGGTACTGCTTGTCGTTGTCGGCCCACATGTAGTAGTCGCCGTAGGGCCCGTCCGGGTCGTTGCGCGACTGCTGGAACCACTCGTGCTGGTCGCTCGTGTGGTTCATGACGAAGTCGATGATCACCCGCATGCCGCGCTGGTGCGCGGCGTCCACGAACTCCACGAAGTCGGCGAGGTCGCCGAACTCGGGGAGCACCGAGGTGTAGTCGGCCACGTCGTAGCCCCCGTCGCGGAGCGGCGAGGCGAAGAACGGCGGCAGCCAGAGGCAGTCGACGCCCAGCCACTGGAGGTAGTCGAGCTTGGCGGTGAGCCCCTTCAGGTCCCCTACGCCGTCGCCGTTGCTGTCGTGGAAGGACCGTACGAGCACCTCGTAGAAGACCGCCCGCTTGAACCAGTCGGGGTCGCGGTCCTTCGCGGGGGTGTCCTCGAACGTGTCGTGGACGGGATCGTTGATCATCATGTGGTGGGTGACCCTCCGGTGGGCGGGGACGGTCGCAGGGCCGCCAGTACGTGCGCGGGCGTGCGGCCCGGTTCCAGGCGCACGTAGTTGGCCCTGCCCCAGTGGTAGGTCTCGCCGGTGAGCTCGTCGCGCACCGCGAGGGACCCGTGCCAGTCGAGGCCGAGTACCGGCATGTCCAACGAGACTGTCGCCTCCTGGGTGTGGTGCGGATCGAGGTTGACGACCACCAGTACGGAATTGGCGCCGGCATGCTTCGAATAGGCGATCACCTGGTCGTTGTCGGTCGTGTGGAAATGGATGTCGCGCAGCTGCTGGAGTGCCGGGTTGCGGCGGCGCATCCGGTTGAGGGCGGTGATCAGCGGGGCGATGGTGCGGCCCTCGCGGTCCGCGGCCGCCCAGTCGCGCGGCCGGAACTCGTACTTCTCGGAGTTCAGGTACTCCTCGCTGCCCTCCCGGACCGGGGTGTTCTCGCACAGCTCGTAGCCGGCGTAGACGCCCCAGGTGGGGGAGAGGGTGGCGGCCAGGACGGCGCGCACCTCGAAGGCCGGACGGCCGCCGTGCTGGAGGTACTCGTGCAGGATGTCGGGCGTGTTGACGAAGAAATTCGGCCGCATGACGGCGGCGGAGCGGGTGTCCGCGAGCTCGGTCAGGTACTCGGTCAGCTCGGCCTTGGTGTTGCGCCAGGTGAAGTACGTGTACGACTGCTGGAAGCCGATCGCGGCGAGCGCGCGCATCATGGCGGGCCGGGTGAAGGCCTCCGCCAGGAAGATCACGTCCGGGTCGGACTTGTTGATGTCCGCGATCACCTTCTGCCAGAAGACGACCGGCTTCGTGTGCGGATTGTCCACCCGGAAGATGCGGACGCCGTGGTCCATCCAGTACCGCAGGATCCGGACCGTCTCCTCGACGATCCCGGCCATGTCGGTGTCGAAGTGGATCGGGTAGATGTCCTGGTACTTCTTCGGCGGGTTCTCCGCGTACGCGATCGTCCCGTCGGCCCGGTGGCGGAACCACTCGGGGTGCTTCTCCACCCACGGGTGGTCCGGGGAGCACTGGAGTGCGAAGTCGAGCGCGATCTCCATGCGCAGCTCGCGGGCGCGGGCGACGAAGGCGTCGAAGTCCTCGATCGTGCCGAGCTCGG
Organism: Streptomyces katrae; assembly: GCF_000717655.1. GTDB lineage: Bacteria > Actinomycetota > Actinomycetes > Streptomycetales > Streptomycetaceae > Streptomyces > Streptomyces katrae_B. The sequence goes on along the minus strand of NZ_JNZY01000009.1, from coordinate 118,733 downwards.
GGTGGACCGCGTCGTGGCCGCCCTCGGTGGAGCCGATGGCCCACGGCACACCGGGGTCCCAACTTCCAGCCGAAAGGGTGTTGTTCGGCCCCTTGCGGTACGTACTCCCAATGGGGTGGATCGGTGGCAGGTACACCACGTCGAAGCCCATCGCGGCGATGGCCGGCAGCCGGTCGGCGGCGCTGCTGAACGTGCCGCTCACGGGCTGCTCGCCCGGCTCGACGACGGCCCCCTCGGAGCGCGGGAACATCTCGTACCAGGAGCCGAAGAGGGCCCGCTTGCGCTCCACGACCAGCGGCAGGGCCTTGGAGGCGGAGACCAGCTCCCGGTACGGGCGCCGGGCGAGGGCCGCCTGCACCGGGGGCGCGAGGGCGGCGGAGTAGCGCAGCGACACCGCGCGGTCCTCGTCGCGCATCGCGTCCGCGGCGGCCAGCACGTGCTCGCGCCCGTCCTTCTTGGGGATCCTGGAGCCGGCCCGCTCGTAGAGCTCGGCGCCCTCGAGCAGCGTCAGCCCGGTGTCGATCCCCGCGGGGATCTTGATGGCGGCGTGGGCCTGCCAGGTGCCGATGGGGTCGCTCCAGGCCTCGACGGTGTACGTCCACCTCCCCTCGACCTCGGCGGAGACCCGTGCTCCCCACCGGTCGGTGCCGGGCGCCAGCTCGCGCATCGGCACGGGGGGCCGCAGCCGCCCGCTCGGGTCGCGGAGTACGACATGGGCGGCGACGGCGTCGTGGCCCTCGCGGAACACGGTGGCGGAGATCTCGAAGACCTCGTCCACGACCGCCTTGGCGGGTCTGGCACCGCAGTCGACGGCGGGGCGGACGTCCAGCACGGGAATGCGACCGATCATGATGGGCTCACCTGGGGGCAGTTCGCAGGGCTCGGTGACAACAGCCCAGCCGGAGCACCGGCTGGTCGTGCACGCTCTGTTCGCTCTGTTTCTAGCCGCTCAGAAGACGGCTGGGCTGCGGGCATGGCCGCTCCTGTCCGCGTTCACTCGGGTGGCGGGAGAGGTGGTAGGGCGGGGGTGCCGTGCGTGTACGCGGGGAGCCCTGCCCACTCTCGCCCCGCCCAATCAGTGCTCTTGGTTAACTACTCGTACGTAGTGACGCGGCCCGGACCAAGCCCCTGGCCGACATCCGCCGAGGCTCAGTCAAGTCGGTCACGACTAACGGATGTACGTCGTGACACCCCCGCCCCTCGAGCACCAGAGGCATCATCCGTGACCGGTGATTTGGGGCGGTGAGGGCGGAATATCCGGAGTGACGGCGCTCTCCGGAGGAGGCGTCAAGAGGCCCGTCCCGGTGGATTTGCGTGCCCGTGCCCGTGCCGGAACGGCCTGAATCCGCATCGTCTTTTTTCCCGGAACATTGCCGTTGGGTCCCACTCGTACGGTGGTCCCGCTCACCGCGGGCCCCGTCACTCTTCCCGGTGAGCCGGAGCGGACGGACGGCTCACGGGGCACGGGGGCCGCCGGGTTCGGCGCACGAGGCACCGTGGCAGGGCGGGGCGCGGGGAAGCTAGCCTTCCCGGGGTGATGCGCGGACGCACAGCGTGGTGCGACCGCTTCGATCCGCAATCGCCTGCGAAGGTAGAACGTGTGAAGGCTATCCGTCGATTCACCGTGCGCCCCGTTCTCCCGGAACCATTGCTGCCGCTGGCCGACCTCGCGCGCAATCTGCGCTGGTCGTGGCATGCCGAGACCCGTGAACTCTTCCAATCCGTCGACCCCGAGGGCTGGCAGGCCGCCGGCGGCGATCCCGTCCGGCTGCTCGGCGCAGTCTCCGCCCCCCGGCTCGAGGAACTGGCCGGCGACCGGCGGTTCCTGCGCCGGCTCGCCGTCGTCGCCGCCGACCTCGACGACTACGTCCACGGCGGGAGGTGGTACCAGAGCCATGAGAACGGCCCCGAGCTGCCCGCCGGGATCGCCTACTTCTCTCCCGAGTTCGGGATCACCGCCGCCCTGCCGCAGTACTCCGGCGGGCTCGGGATCCTCGCCGGGGACCACCTCAAGGCCGCCAGCGACCTCGGCGTCCCGCTGATCGGCGTGGGACTGCTGTACCGCCACGGGTACTTCCGCCAGTCCCTCTCCCGTGACGGCTGGCAGCAGGAGCACTATCCCGTCCTCGACCCCAACGAGCTCCCCGTGTCCCTGCTGCGGGACACCGACGGGGCACCGGCCCGGGTGTCCCTGAGCCTGCCGGGCGGCCGGGCCCTGCACGCGCACATCTGGCAGGCCCGCGTCGGCCGGGTGCCGCTGCTGCTCCTGGACTCCGACGTCGAGGACAACGACGCCGGCGCCCGGGAGGTGACCGACCGGCTCTACGGGGGCGGCAGCGACCACCGCCTCCTCCAGGAGATGCTGCTCGGCATCGGAGGCGTGCGCGCGGTGCGCACGTACTGCCGGATCGCCGGGCACCCCGACCCCGAGGTGTTCCACACGAACGAGGGCCACGCGGGGTTCCTCGGACTCGAACGCATAAGGGAACTGGAAGGGGAGCAGGGACTCGGCTTCGACGCAGCCGTCGAGGCGGTGCGCGCCGGGACCGTGTTCACCACGCACACACCGGTCCCCGCCGGCATCGACCGCTTCGAGCGGGCCCTGGTCGCCCGGCACTTCGGGCCCGGCGCGGAGCTGGCCGGGCTCCCGGTCGACCGGATCATGGAACTGGGCGCCGAGTCCTATCCCGGCGGTGACCCCGGGGTGTTCAACATGGCGGTGATGGGCCTGCGCCTGGCCCAGCGCGCCAACGGGGTCTCGACCCTGCACGGGGCGGTCAGCCGGGGCATGTTCGCCGGGCTCTGGCCGGGCTTCGACCCGGCCGACGTGCCCATCACCTCCGTGACCAACGGCGTGCACGCCCCGACCTGGGTGGCCCCCGAGGTCGTCCGCCTCGGAGCCCGCCAGATCGGCGCCGGGCGGACCGAGGACGCCCTGTCGGTGGGCGGCTCCCAGCGCTGGGACGCGGTCGCCGACATCGCCGACCAGGACATCTGGGACCTGCGGCGCGGGCTGCGCGAGCAGCTGGTGCAGGAGGTGCGCGACCGGCTGCGGGCCTCATGGCTCCAGCGCGGGGCCGCCGAAGCCGAACTCGGCTGGGTGGACTCCGTACTCGACCCGGACGTGCTCACCATCGGGTTCGCCCGGCGCGTGCCCTCGTACAAGCGGCTCACGCTGATGTTGCGCGACCCCGATCGGCTGCGCAGGCTGCTGCTCGACCCCGAGCGGCCCGTCCAGATCGTGGTCGCGGGCAAGGCGCACCCGGCCGACGACGGCGGCAAGCGGCTCGTGCAGGAGCTGGTGCGGTTCGCGGACGACCCGCGGGTGCGGCACCGGATCGTCTTCCTGCCCGACTACGGCATGGCCATGGCGCAGAAGCTCTACCCGGGCTGCGACGTCTGGCTGAACAACCCGCTGCGCCCGCTGGAGGCCTGCGGGACGAGCGGGATGAAGGCGGCGCTCAACGGCTGCCTCAACCTGTCCGTGCTGGACGGCTGGTGGGACGAGTGGTTCGAGCCGGACTTCGGCTGGGCCATCCCGACGGCCGATGGGCTCGGGACGGACGAGGACCGGCGCGACGACCTGGAGGCGGGCGCCCTCTACGAGTTGATCGAGGGCCGGGTCGCGCCGCGGTTCTACGACCGGGCGGGCCGCACCGGACTGCCGGTGCGGTGGATCGAGATGGTCCGGCGCACCCTCGTCTCGCTGGGGCCGAAGGTGCTCGCGGGGCGCATGGTGCGGGAGTACGTGGAGCGGCTGTACGTGCCGGCCGCGCGTGCCCACCGGGCCCTGCACCCGGACGCGGCACGGGACCTGGCCTGGTGGAAGGGCCGGGTCCGGGCGGCCTGGCCGCGGGTCGCCGTCGAGCACGTGGAGGCGCTGGCCGCGGCTCCCGTGAACGGCACCGCCGAGCTCGGGGCCACCCTCACGCTGCGGGTACGGGTGGCGCTGGACGCGCTCACCCCCGAGGACGTGGAGGTGCAGGCCGTCGCCGGCCGGGTGGATCCGCACGACGTGATCCGCGACGGGCGGACCTTCCCGCTCAAGCCGGCCGCCGGGCCCGACCTGGAGGGCCGCTGGATGTACGAGGGCCCGCTCGCCCTCGACCGCACGGGGCCCTACGGCTACACCGTGCGCATCCTGCCCGCGCACCCGCTGCTGGCGACGCCGGCCGAACTGGGGCTGGTCGCGGCCCCGGTGGAGGCCGACGCGGCCGGTGACACGGGCGCGGGGGGCGGCGTAGTGCTGCGTTAGGGGGTCGGAGACGGCCTGGTCAGGGGGCGGGCGGCGGGTCCACCAGCCGCCCGCCCTCCACCAGCATCCCGGCCCGCTTGATGTTGCGCAGGGTCGGGATCAGTTCCACGTGCCGGATGCCGGGCACCGAGCCGATCCGTTCGGTCAGGTACGTGTACAGCGCGTCGGTGTCCCGGCACACCACCGTGGCCATCAGGTTGGCCGTGCCGGTCACCGCGGCCGCGAACGGCACTTCCGGGTGGCCGGCGAGCGCGGCGCCCGCCTCCGCCAGCCGAGCCGGCTCCGCGGTCAGCATCAGCGTCGCCTCCGCCTCGAAGCCCACGGTCGACGGGACGAACTCCAGATCGAAGTGCAGCGCCCGCAGCTCCCGCAGGCGGTCCAGCCGGCGGCGCGCGGTGGACTCCGACAGGCCGGAGGCGCGGGCCAGCTCGGGATAGCCCGCCCGGCCGTCCTGGGCGAGCACCGCCAGCAGCGCGAGTTCGGACTCGTCCAGGGTGTACCGCTCCTGCCCGGGCACCACGGGGGGCTGCTTCAGCGCCGCGACCTGCCCGGGCCGCAGGGTGTCCAGGCCGCACCACCCCGTCGAGCCCCGGGTGTGCACCCGCAGGATGGTCTGGGCGCTGACCCCGGTCACCCGGCGGGTGCGCGGAAGCTTCTCCAGCAGCAGGCCGTCGCGGTCCTGCCGGGTGCGGGCCTTGGTCAGACAGCTGATCTCGGTACCGCCGGAGCCGAGTTTCACCCAGGAGATGTCCGGCCGCCGGGCCAGCGCCCCGGCCACCGAGAGAGCGGCGTCGGGCGTGCACTGCACCCGCAGCCAGGACTCGAACAGGCCGACGCGGCTGCCCAGCGGCAGCCCGACCACCCGGATCAGGCCGGAGGTCCGCAGCCGGCGGTAGCGGCGCACCACCGTCTGGTCGGAGACCTCGAGCACCTCGGCGATCCGGCTGAAGGGGGCCCGGCCGTCGAGCATCAGGGCCTGCATCAGCCCCTTGTCGAGGGCGTCCAGCTCTACGGGTGCGGTCATGGAATCCATCATGACAGGGGCCGCCGTGGGTGAAATCCGGCAGCAGGGGGCGTGTGGATGGGGGATCGGCCGTGCGGTTGAAAGTTTGGAGCCACCGCCAACCCCCTGCCGGCCCTGCCCGGCCCCTGCCGGGCCTTCGGGTCCCGAGGAGAACCCACATGCGCAAATGGCTCCCGCTGACCGCGGTGTGCCTCGGGGCGTTCATGCTCCTGGTCGACGTCACGATCGTGATGGTCGCCCTGCCCGACATGACCGCCGACATGCACACTTCCTTCTCCGCACTCCAGTGGGTCATGGACGTCTACGCCCTGGCCCTCGCCGCCCTGCTGCTCGGCGCCGGCTCCCTCGCCGACCGGATCGGCCGCCGCAGCGTCTACCTCGGCGGGCTCGGGCTCTTCGCCGCCGCCTCCCTCGCCTGCGGGCTGGCCACCGGACCGGCCGCGCTGATCGCCTTCCGCGCCGTCCAGGGCATCGGCGGCGCCGCGATGTTCGCCACCACCATGGCCCTGCTCAGCAGTGCCTACCAGGGGCGCGACCGCGGGATCGCCTTCGGTGTCTGGGGTGCGGTCAACGGCGCCGCCGCCGCGGCCGGACCGATCATCGGGGGGCTGCTGACCGAGCACTTCGGCTGGCGCTGGATCTTCTTCATCAACCTCCCGGTCTGCGCCCTGGCCGTGTACGTGACCCTGCGGGCGGTGGCCGAGTCCCGCGCTCCGCGCGCCAAGGGGCTCGACCTGCCCGGCATGGCCGCCTTCACCACCGGCGCGGCGGCCGTCACGTACGCCCTGATCCGGGTCGGCGAGAACGGCTGGACCGGCGGCGCCACCCTCGGCCTGTTCGGCCTCGGTGCGGCCGCCTTCGCCGCCTTCGTCCTGGTCGAACTGCGCAGCTCCCGCCCGATGCTGGACCTCTCGCTGTTCCGCAGCAGTACCTTCGTCGGCGTCATGGCCGGGGCGCTGCTGCTGTCCGGCGCCGCCTTCTCGTACCTGATGTACGTCTCCCTGTGGCTGCAGTCCGCCGAGGGGATGGGCCCGGTCTCCGCCGGACTGGTGCTGGTGCCGCTGAGCCTCGCCGCGTTCGCCGTCTCGGCGGTGGCCGGGCGGCTGCTGCACGGGGCTCCGGCGCGGCTGACCATCGGCGGCGGGCTGCTGCTGATCGGGTCGGGCGCACTGCTCCAGGCCTGGATGACGGATGCCGGGGACGGCTGGCAGGCCCTGGTCCCGGGGCTGGTGGTGACCGGCCTCGGCGTGGGCATGGCAACCCCGGCGCTGGCGGCCGCCGCGATGGGGGCCGTGGCCCCGGCCCGGGCGGGCATGGCCGGCGGGGCCCTCAACACCGCGCGGCAGCTGGGCATGGCGCTCGGCATCGCGGTGCTCGGCGCGGTCTTCCAGGCCGGGCTGAAGGACGGGCTCGGCGGCTCCGGCCAGGGGCCTGGCACCGCCGAGGCGCTGGCCTCCGGCCGGGCCGGGGAGCTGCTGGCCGCGGGGCCCGCCGCCCGGGTCTGGGTGGAGGAGGCCTTCGCGAGCGGGCTGCGGGAGACGTTCCTGGTCTCCGGGCTGATGGGACTGGCCGGCGCACTCGTGGTGTTCGTCCTGGTCCGTACGGCGGCGCAGGCTCCGGCGTCCGTCCCGGCTGCGGCTCCCGTACCGGCTCCGGCGGGGCCGGCCGGTGCGGCCGCCCCGGAGTCCGAACGCGCGCCCGCGTAAAGGGTGCGGGGTGGGACCGTACGGGCGCAGGCCGCCGATCCAGGAGGGTGAACCCGCGCACGCGCTGCGCATGCCGAATCGTTTCTGTGCAGGGGGGCGCTCCTACGCTGCCCGCTGGATGCCACCGGACCGGCATTCATTGCCCACAGAACGGACTGCCTCCCCATGCGTCTTCGCCCCACCGCCGCAGCGCTCCTCGGTGCCCTCGCCCTCGTCCTGCCCACCGCCGGCCCGTCGATGGCAGGCGACGACGACCTCGGCCGGCTGGAGTACATCATCGACAACGACGAGCGCGCGCAGATCCGGCCGGCGGACAACGACACCTGCTACGAGCTGACGGACACCTCGCGCAGCCGCCCCGCGACGGCGGTGCACAACGACACCGACTCGCGGGCCGTGCTCTACCCGAACCACGGCTGCAACGGCCGGGTGGAGCGGGAGCTGCAGCCGGGCGACACGGTGCACGACGTTGCGGTCCTCTCGGCGACTTTCGTGCCGGTCCACGTCCGCAATGACGACGAACGCCGTGACGACTGGCGCGACGGCCGCCGCACCCACCGCGCGCCCATGGACGGGCCGGAGCAGGCGCAGGCGCGACAGGAGCAGGGCCAGGAGGAGGAGCACGGCCGGGAGCGGGAGCACGGCCAGGAGGAAGAGCACGGCCGGGAGCAGGAGCACGGCCGGGAGCAGGAGCACGGCCAGGAAGAGGAGCACGGCAAGCAGCACGGCGGGCGCGACGAGCACCGCGGGCACGGGCACGACCTCTTCGACTCCATCTTCAAGCACGTGGGCTGACCTTCGGACCTGAAGGTTCCGGTGCCATATGGAACAGGGCCGCCCGGGAGGGTCTCTCCCGGGCGGCCCCGCGTTTTCATGGGTCAGCCGCTTCGCATCACCTGCCCCGATGGGGTCAGAAGGTGAGCTTCCAGCTGTTGATGTAGCCGGTGTCCAGGCTGGCGAGGTCCGCCACGCGGAGCTTCCAGGTGCCCTGGGCCACCTCGGACGAGGCGTTCACGGTGAAGCTCTGGACGATGTTGTCCGCGCTGCCGCCGCTGCGGTTGCGCAGGTTGTAGACGGTGCCGTCGGGGGCGACCAGGTCGACCCGCAGGTCACCGACGTAGGTGTGGACGATGTTCACGTCCACCTTGAGGGTGCTCGGGGCGTTGCCCGTGCGGGTCACGGCGATCGGCGACTCGACGGTCGCGTTGTCCGCGATCTGGTAGTCGTTCGTGTTCTCGAACACGTTCTGCTGGGACGTGCCGACGGTCCAGGTGAAGGCCGCCGTGCCCGTCTGGCTCGCCGAGTCGGTCACCGTGACGGTCACGTTGGACGTGCCCGCGGTGGTCGCCGTGCCCGAGATCAGACCGGTCGAGGAGTTGATCGACAGGCCGGCCGGCAGGCCGGTCGCCGCGTAGCTCAGCGCACCCGGGTTGGTGCTGGTCGCCTGGACCTGAAGGCTCACAGCGGTGTTGATCTGGGTGGTCTGGTTGGCGATCGGGGTGACCGAGACGCCGTTGACGATGCGCGGACCGACGTTGATGCCCGCCCAGGCGTTGGCCACGTTGTTGTACGTGGCCGAGCCGGCGCCGTACAGGTCGGCAGCGGCCTGCAGGGTCGCGGTACGGGCGGCCGCGTAGTTGGTGTTCGACTTGAAGTAGCCGACCGTCAGCGCGCGGAACCAGATCTTCGAGGCTGCGTCACGGCCGATCGCGGTGACCGGGAGGCCGTCGGAGGTCGGCGAGTTGTAGCTCACCCCGTTGATGACCTTGGCGCCGGAGCCCTCGGAGGCCAGGTAGTACCAGTGGTTGGCCGGGCCCGAGGAGTAGTGGACGTCGATGCCGCCGATGCCCGAGTACCACGCGTCCTTGGAGCCGCCGTCCTTGCTCGGCTTGTCCATGTAGCGCAGCGGGGTGCCGTCGCCGTTGATGTCGATCTTCTCGCCGACCAGGTAGTCGCCGACGTCCTGCGGGTTGTTGGCGTAGAACTCGACGGCCGCCGCCATGATGTCGGAGGTCGCCTCGTTCAGGCCGCCGGGCTCACCGCTGTAGGTCATGTTGCCGGTGACCGAGGTGAGGCCGTGGGTCATCTCGTGGGCGGCCACGTCGATGGACGTCAGCGGGTGCGAGTTGCTCGTACCGTCGCCGTACGTCATGCAGAAGCAGGAGTCGTCCCAGAACGCGTTCACGTACGCGTTGCCGTAGTGGACCCGGCTGTACGGGGCCACGCCGTCGTTGCGCAGACCGTTGCGGCCGTGCACGTTCTTGTAGTAGTCCCAGGTCAGCTGTGCACCGTAGTGCGCGTCCGCACCGGCGGTCTCCTTGTTGGAGGCGGCGCCGTTGCCGAAGATGTTGGTGGTGTTGCTGAAGAGGGTGCCGGTGCCGGAGCTGCCGCCGTTGAGGTTGTAGGTCTTGTGGTTGCCGCGCGCGGCGTCGGTCAGCGTCCAGTTGCTGCCCGACTGCGAGGTGCCCAGCGTGACCTGGCCGCTGTACATGGTGTTGCCGGTGCCGGTCTCGATGGCCTGCCACTGGGTGATCTTCGCGCCGGTCTTGGCGTTGGTGATCACGTGCAGCTCGCTCGGGGTGCCGTCGTCCTGGAGGCCGCCCACGACGGTCTCGTAGGCGAGGACGGGGGCGCCCTCGGCGGCCCAGATCACCTTGCGGGCGGTCTTGGAGGCCTTGGCGTCCTTGGAGCCCTCGGAGTTCGCGGCGGAGACGGCCTGGCCCTCGGCGGCGGCCGGGGTGACCGTGGCCGTGGTGTCGGCGACCTTGATCTCGTGGTGGGTGGCCTTGGTGATGCTCTTGGTGACGCCGGCCTTGGCGTGGACCGTCAGGTCGCCGCCGAGCACGGGGAGTCCGCCGTAGGTGCGCTCGTACGTGGTGTGCGTGGTGCCGTCGGCGTCCTTGACGACGTCCCGGACGACCAGCTTCTCCTGCTCGCCGAGGCCGAGGGCCTTGGCCGCCTGGACGGTGGTCGAGTTGGCGTCGGCTATGAGCGTCGCACGCTCGGAGGGGCTGAGATTGACGGCGGCCGCACCCGGGTTGGGCTGAGCGGCGTTGCGTGCCTGCGACGCGGTGGCGTCGGCGGTGGCGGTGCCGGCCTGGATGCCGACGGCGAGCAGCGCGGCGGCGGCAACGAGCGCGCCGGCAGCGGTGGCACGCCTGTGGGGGGTGTGACTCAACGCAGACTCCTTCTGCAAGGGGGGTTCCGGACGGCTGGGTGGGCCTCCGGGCAGAGCAGGCTGGTGCGAAGAACGGATCGAAGAGTGCCAGCTGTCGGCTCCAATGTCAGGGCCGCGTCAAAAGGTTGGCTGGAAACGGTTCGTTGACCGATGAGACGTATCCGGTATCCGGACCATTCACCTTCGTGTGCGAAGGGGGGTCCGGTATCTGGAACGGTTGGTACCGGTTGCTAACACTTGCGCAACAAGAGGCCTCGTTCGGCCAATCGGCATTTGTCGTACGGGTGTTTGTCGTACTGTTTGTCGGTGCGCCAGTTGTCCGTCGCCAGGGGAAGCCATGGGCACGCGCCGCTGTCATAGACCACGTGCCAGGGGGGCCCATGAGTCATGTCCATTTTCCTGCGCAAAGACTGGCCGCAGGAGCCGCCGAATCGGCACGGCTCGCGGCCGCCCCGGCGAGGCGGCTCGGTGACAAGGCCCGCTGGTACCTGCCCGCTGCCCTCACGGCCGACTTCCTCGGCGCCGCAGTCCCCGTAGGGCTGGTCTTCCATGCGGCGCAGCAGGTCCGGCCGGTGTACTGCGCCCTCGGCGCGGCCCTGGCATGGACCGGCGTGCAGGCGGTGCGCCGACGGTACGCGGCCCGCGTTCTCGGAGAATCGCGCGGTGTGCTGCCCGTCGTACACGACTGGCTGATTCTGATCGGTGTGCTGGCCGTGGCCCGCGTGGTGACCGGTGAGAGCACCCCCCGGCTGTCCGCGCTCGGCGCCCTGCTGCCCGCCCTCCTCATCACCGTGGCCTGCCACAAGCTGACCTACCGCCACCTCTCGGCGGCCCGCCGCGAGGCGCACGCCGTCAGCCGGGTCCTGGTGGTCGGCGAACCCGGCGCCGCCGAGTCCGTCATCGAGCACCTGGCCGCGCGCACCGACCACCCGTACGTCGTCGTCGGAGTGGTGCCGGTCGGCGCCGGCGCGCTCGAGGGCGGGGTGCCCGTCGCGGCCCGGCTCGACGACGCCGCGCCCGAGGCCCCGAACGCGGACTCGGCCGCCGTGCTCGGCGCCGTCCGCAGCCACCACGCCGACCTGGTGCTGGTCGCCCCCGGCGCGCGGATCGCGGGGGAGCGGCTGCGCAGGGTCGCGTGGGCGCTGCACGACGCGGGCCTGGAACTCGCCGTCTTCCCCGGCCTCGTGGAGGTCTCCGTCAAGCGGCTGGAGACCCTGTCCGCGGGCGGGCTCGCCGTGCTGCGGGTGGCTCCGCCGGTGAGCCGCGGCGTCCAGACCCTGCTCAAGTCGGTCCTCGACCGCACGGGGGCCGCGCTCGGGCTGCTGCTGCTCTCCCCGGTCTTCCTCGGCATCGTCCTGGCGATAAGGCTCGGCTCGCGCGGCCCGGCGTTCTACCGCCAGCGGCGCATCGGGCGCGACGGGGTGCCGTTCGTCATGTGGAAGTTCCGCACCATGGTCGTGGACGCGGACCGCCTCAAGAACGAGCTGTCCGGGGCCAACGAGAACGACGGCCTGATGTTCAAGATCCGCCGCGACCCCCGGGTGACCCGGGTGGGCCGGCTGCTGCGCCGCACCTCCATGGACGAACTGCCCCAGCTGTTCAACGTGCTGAGCGGGCACATGTCGCTCGTCGGCCCGCGCCCGCCGCTGCCGGAGGAGGTGGCCCAGTACGACGAGGTCGAGCTGCGCCGGCTCACCGTGCGGCCGGGCATGACGGGGCTCTGGCAGATCAGCGGACGCTCCGACCTGTCCTGGGACGAGACGATCCAGCTCGACCTGCAGTACGTCGACAACTGGTCCTTCACCAGTGACGTCGACGTCATGGGCCGTACCCTCCGCGCCGTCGTCGACGGTCGCGGAGCGTACTGAGGGGCCGCACCGCGTGCCGCTGCGTTCAGCCCTGCTCGCGCCACCACCGGTAGGTGGCGGCGATGCCGTCCCGCAGTCCGGTCTCCGGCTTCCAGCCGAGCGAGGTCAGGCGGGTGACGTCCAGGAGCTTGCGCGGCGTGCCGTCCGGCTTGGACGTGTCCCAGACGAGCCGGCCGCGGAAGCCGGTCACCTCGGCGACGGTCTCGGCGAGGGCCTTGATGGTGAGGTCCTCTCCGCACCCGATGTTGACCGGCTCGTCGCCGTCGTAACTGCCCAGCAACACCGCGCAGGCGGCCGCCAGGTCGTCCACGTGCAGGAACTCCCGGCGCGGGGTGCCGCTGCCCCACAGCGTGACCTCGTCGCGGCCCTCGGCGGCGGCTTCGTGGAAGCGCCGGATCAGGGCGGGCAGCACGTGCGAGGTCTCGAGGTCGAAGTTGTCGCCCGGCCCGTAGAGGTTCGTGGGCATCGCCGAGATGTACGAGGCCCCGTACTGCTTGCGGTACGACTGGACTTGGACGATGCCGGCGATCTTCGCCAGGGCGTACGCCTCGTTGGTCGGCTCCAGCGGTCCCGTCAGCAGGGCGTCCTCGCTGATGGGCTGCGGGGCGAGCTTCGGATAGATGCACGAGGAGCCCAGGAACAGCAGACGGCCCACGCCGGCCTCGTGCGCACCGGCGATCACGCTGAGCTGGATCTTGAGGTTGTCCTCGAGGAACTGCACCGGGTAGGTGCTGTTGGCCATGATCCCGCCGACCTTGGCGGCGGCCAGCACGACGGCGTCGGGGCGGACGTCCTTCAAGTACGCCCCGGTGGCGGCGGCATCGCGCAGGTCGAGGTCGGCGCGGCCCCGGGTGAGCACCTCGTGGCCGTCGGCGGTGAGCCGGCGGGCGACCGCGGAGCCCACGAGGCCGCGGTGGCCCGCGACGAAGACTCGGGCGTTCGGGGGCAGGAGCGGCAGCGAACTTGTCATACCGCCGATGATGCCAGTCCGCCGCCGCGGGCAGCAGACGAGGTCCGCCGCGGCGGAATCCGCCCGAAGGGGGCGGGGCGACGCCGTGTACGGTACGCATCCAGCCCCTTGGGCCCCGCGGCCGTACGCGCCGTCAGGTCCGGCGCGAAAACGGGGGCGCAGCCCCCGGCCGGGCGGGACCCGTCACCGCGAGGTGCGGCCCCACGGGCGGGCCGCACCGCCGCCCCCGAGGCCCTGCCTCACCAGAACAGACCGATACGACCCCCAGGGGGACCCACATGGGCAAGACCGCACTGATAACCGGCGTCACCGGGCAGGACGGCTCCTACCTCTCCGAGCTGCTGCTCTCCAAGGGCTACACGGTGCACGGCCTCGTGCGGCGGTCCTCCAGTTTCAACACCGAGCGCATCGACCACATCTACCAGGACCCGCAGACCGCCAACCGGTCCTTCGTCCTGCACCACGCCGACCTGTCCGACGGTGTGGCGCTCGTGAACCTGCTCCGCGAGATCAGGCCCGACGAGGTCTACAACCTCGGCGCCCAGTCCCATGTGCGGGTGTCCTTCGACGCTCCCCTCTACACCGGCGACGTGACCGGCCTCGGCGCCCTGCGGCTGCTCGAGGCGATCCGGGCCAGCGGCGTGGACACCCGGATCTACCAGGCCTCGTCCTCGGAGATGTTCGGGGCCACCCCGCCGCCGCAGAACGAGAAGACCCCGTTCCACCCGCGCAGCCCGTACGGCGCCGCCAAGGTCTTCGCGTACTGGACCACGGTGAACTACCGCGAGGCGTACGACATGTTCGCCGTCAACGGGATCCTCTTCAACCACGAGTCCCCGCGCCGCGGCGAGACCTTCGTGACCCGCAAGATCACCCGCGCCGTCGCCCGCATCAAGGCCGGTCTGCAGGAGCACCTCTACCTCGGCAACCTCGACGCGGTCCGCGACTGGGGCTACGCCCCCGAGTACGTGGACGCCATGTGGCGGATGCTCCAGCAGGACGAGCCGACCGACTACGTCGTCGCCACGGGCGTGGCCGCCACGGTCCGCGAGTTCGTCGAGTCGTCCTTCGCCCACGCGGGCCTCGACTGGGCCGAGCACGTGCGCTACGACCCCAAGTACGAGCGCCCGAGCGAGGTCGACGCCCTCATCGGCGACGCCTCCAAGGCCAATGAACTGCTTGGCTGGAAGCCAACGGTGCTGGTGGCCGAGTTGGCTCAGATCATGGTCGACGCCGACATCCGGCAGGTCGAGGACCAACTGGCGGGCGTGACGGTCCGCATCGACCGCTGAAAGCCTTATATTTCCCCTACGATTTGCCGTGTCCCGGTCATCTCCACTGGTATCGGTGGGTGTGGCCGGGGCAAACCTGCCGTATGTCCGCTGCGCGCCCTCCAACCTGAACCGTTCATTCCAAGTTGGTATGCAATGGGTCAAGGGAGGTGACCGGGTCCTCGCGGGAGCCCTAGTCTGCGCCAGTACATATGGCTGTTCGGATAGTTCAAGCCATCAAACCGGGCGATTGCCCTGGGGGGCTCATGCGTAGATCCAGAGGGCTGACTGCTGCCCTCGTCCTGTCACTGGCCGGCGCCGGCACCGGCATAGGTCTGGTGCTGATGCCCGAGGCGTCCGCCATCACGCCTCCCGTGGCATTCACCGCCGACGAGCTGCCCACCTGGCAGCCCAACGGCATCGTCTTTGCGATGGCCCAGGCGAACGGCACCGTCTTCGCGGGCGGCACCTTCTCGGCCGTCCGTCCGCCCGACGGCACCAGCGGCGCCGAGCAGGAAGCCGTGAACTTCGTGGCGCTCGACGCCGCGACGGGCAAGCCGACCTCGTGCAAGCTCGCCTTCACCATCGGCGACGGCAGCGCGACCGTCCGCGCGCTGGCCGTCTCCAAGGACAACAAGACCCTGTACGCCGGCGGCTACTTCGGCGCCGTCAACGGCACCCCGGTCTCCAGCGTCGCGGCGATCGACATCGAGAGCTGCACCCCCAAGGCCGCCTTCCACCCGGGCTTCCCCGCCACCGTGCGCGACCTCGCCGTCACGGACGACACCCTGTACGCGGCCGGCGACTTCGCCGCCGTCGAGGGCCAGACCCGCGAGCGGTTCGCCGCGGTCGACGCCGGCTCCGGTGCGCTCAAGCCCTTCACCGCCAACGCCGACGAGCCCGGCCGCGCGGTCGAGGTCACCCCGGACGGCAAGAACGTGCTCCTGGGCGGTGACTTCTTCTCGGTCAACGGCTCCAACACGCACGCCCTGGCCGTCGTGAACGCGACCACGGGCGCGGTCGCCAAGACCTACAGCAACATCCCGTCGAACTCCGTGGTCAAGGACATCGCCACCGACTCGACCGGCTTCTACACCGGCAACGAGGGCTCCGGCGGCGGCGTCTTCGACGGCCGCATCGGCCTCAGGCTGAGCGACTTCAGCGAGAAGTGGCGCGACCGCTGCCTCGGCGCGACCCAGGCCGTGCTCCCGTACGACGGAGTGCTCTACAGCTCCTCGCACGCGCACGACTGCTCGCTCGAGGGACAGTTCCCCGACGGCAAGCGCAACTTCTTCAACGCGCAGCTGACCAACTACGAAGGCGCCTCCCCGGCGCCCGTGGACGGCTTCGTGCGCAGCCCGCGCAAGCTCGGCTGGCACCCCACCGCCAACGACGGCCTGGGCGAGGGCATCGGCCCGCGCGCCATGACGATCGCCGAGAAGGGCGACGTCAAGTACATGTGGGCCGGCGGCGAGTTCACCGCCATCAACGGCAAGCCGCAGCAGGCGCTCACCCGCTTCGCCTCCACCGGCGACGTCGGCGCCCCGACGACCCCGGTCGCGAGCGCCGGCAGCGTCAAGCCCGGTGAGGTCCAGGTCCGCTGGCGCACCAGCTACGACGCGGACGACAGCAAGCTGACGTACCGCATCTACCGCAACGGCTCCGCCAGCCCGATCGCCACGGTCGCCGCCGAGTCCCTGGAGTGGGAGCGTCCCCAGGCCTCCTGGAACGACACCACGGTCAAGGCCGGCCAGTCGTACACCTACCGCGTGACGGCCACCGACGCGGCCGGCAACACCAGCGCCCTGTCGGCCACGGCCTCGGTCACGGTCCCGAGCTCGGTGCAGTCGTACCCGAACCAGGTCCGCGCCGACGGCGCCAACCTGTACTGGCGCTACGACGACACCGTCAGCCCGTACGTCGCCGACTCCTCGGAGAGCGGCAACACCAGCGGCATCCAGCTCAACGCCCCGGCCCTGCGCCAGACGCCCGGCGCGATCAGCGGCGCCAGCACGGCGATGGGCTTCAACGGCACCAGCCAGCAGGTGTACAGCGACCACCGCCAGACCGTGGGCAACGCCTTCTCGGTCGAGACCTGGTTCAAGACGAACACCACGCGCGGCGGAAAGCTGATCGGCTTCGGCAACAACACCACGCGCAACAGCGGCTCGTACGACAAGCAGATCTACATGACCAACACCGGTCGTCTGGTCTTCGGCGTCTACAACGGCTCGACGCGCACCGTCTCCACCGGTCTGTTCGACACGTACAACGACAACAAGTGGCACCACGTCGTCGGAGCCATGGGTCCGGCCGGCATGGAGCTGATCGTCGACGGCCAGAGCAAGGGCACGCTGAACGTCACCAGCTCCGCCTCGTACGAGGGCTTCTGGCACGTCGGCGGCGACAACCTCGCCAGCTGGCCGACCAGGCCGACGAGCAACTTCTTCGCCGGCCAGATCGACGAGACGGCCGTCTACCCGAAGGCGCTCACCGCGGCCCAGGCCAAGAACCACTACGACCTGGCCAAGGCGCCCTCCGACACGGTCTCCAAGGTCTCCGCGACCGAGGACACCTACATCAACCAGGGCGCCCCGAGCGCGGCCAACGGCGCGAGCACCTCGCTGGCCGTCCGCGGCACCTCGGCGTACGAGACGTACCTGCGCTTCAACCTGCCGGCCGCGCCGGCCGGGCAGGTCCTGAAGTCCGCCGCGCTCCAGATCAAGACGTCGACCCAGGCGAACGCCGGTACGGTCGACAAGGTGTCCGTGGTCCCGGTCACCGGCACCTGGAGCGGTGCGAGCACGACGTTCAACAACAAGCCGACCCTGGGCACCACCCCGCTCGGCGCGTTCGCGAGCGTGCCGGACGGCTCGGCGGTCCAGAGCACCCCGCTGGACACCGCCGTGCTCTCCCCGGTGCTGGGCAGCAGCTACAGCCTGGCCCTGACGAGCACGGGCACCGACCCGCTGTGGATCTGGTCCATGGAGTCGACTGCAGCGGAGGCCGCTCCGCAGCTCGTCCTCACCTTCGGCCCGAAGTAACCGTCTGACGGATGCGGGGCCCGGCGCGAAACTCGGCCGGGCCCCGCACCCCTATCCCACCCGATCAACCGGCACGTAATACAGGAGCCCTAGAGATGTACCGACGCTCCGCCGCGGCTGCTGTTCTGCTGGCCGCAGCTCTGACCCTGACCGCCTGCAGCTCGGGCGGCGACGGCAAGGCCGACGCCGCGGCGGCGAAGCCGAAGCCGCCGGCCTCGTCGGCGGCCCCGGACCCGGCGGACGCCACGGCTGCGCCGGCCTCGCCCGACGCGAAGCCGACGGGCCCGGTCCTGCCGGACGCGAAGCTCACCCCGAAGACGGGCAGCTTCAAGCCCAACGAGAAGCAGTACCTGAGCGGGCGGGTCCCGGAGAAGATGGACCCGGCGGCGGTCCTGCAGACCGGCCAGGAGTCCTGCCAGCGGGTGGAGCGCACTGCGAAGCGCGACAAGGACGCGGCGACCGGGTCCATCATCGCGGGGGAGATCCCGGGCGCGAAGGACGCGATCACGTACCTGTGCCCGGAACAGAAGCCGATCCTGGACGCGGCGTCCAAGGGCTTCGCCGACGGCACCCGCGAGTCGCCTGCGGCGGGCACGTACCGGGCGCTGACCCAGAGCACGACGTGCACCTGGGAGGCCAAGGGCAAGGACGGCGCCGTCCTGGCCTCGGGCCCGGAAACCACTCCGAAGGCCGGCGACAAGATCACGGCCACGATCCCTTCGGGCACGGCGACGTTCACGTCGACGGGCTGCTACGCCTGGATCCCGGCGTAGCCTCCCGGCACGTACGAGGACGCCGCTCCCGCCCGGACTCCGGGCCGGGGGCGGCGTTTTCGTATGCGCTTCCCGGGTAACCGCGGGGTCAGACGACCACGACTGTGGAGGCGAATCACATGGGAGGCATCGGCGGCTGCATTGCGCTGATCGTGGTGGGGGCCATCCTCACCTTCGCGACGGACTGGAAGATGGAGAGCGTCAACCTCGACGTCGTCGGCCTGATCATGATGGCGGCCGGCGCCATCGGCCTCGCCGTCTACGCGAGCGTCTTCAAACGCCGCCGCACGGCGGCCCTCCCGGTGGTGGACGAAACCCGCCGCGAGGTGTAGCGCGCCGGCGCGTCAGCGCAGGGCCGCCTCGTAGACCGGGATCAGGGTGTCCAGGACCGCGTCCATCGAGAAGGAATCCGTGGCCAGTTCGCGGGCCGCGGCCGAGGCCCTGGCGTTCCCGGCGGGGTCCAGGAGGGCGAGGACCGCCTCCGCGACGCCTGAGGGGCCCGGGGCGACCGCGTGGCCGGCGCCCGCGGCCGCGATGTCGCGGGCCAGGCCGTTCGAGTGCGTGACCACCACAGGGACGCCCACCGACAGGGCCTCCAGAACCGACATCGGGAACGGCTCGTCCACCGAGGGGAGGACGTAGACGTGCGCCCGGCGCAGCTCCGTCAGGACCTCGGCAGTGGACAGTGCCCCCGGGACCGTGAAGCGGGACGTCAGGCCCAGCTCCGCCATGCGCGCCTTCACCGCCGGCAGTTCGCCCTCGTCCGGGCCGGCCACCACGAACTCCGCGTCCGGGTGCGCCGCCAGGATCGCCGGGGCCGCGTCCACGAAGTCCACCGGGCGCTTACGGGCCTGCAGGCGCGCCGAGTACAGGATGCGCGGGGGACCGGCGAGCGCCGGGCGCTCCTCCTGCGCCGGGGTGCCGTTCACGAGCCGGACCGCCCCCGGCAGAGGGGCGCCCACCACCGCGTCGAGGCCCTCCCGTTCGTGCGGGGTCAGGTACAGCACCGCGTCCGCGCCGCGCAGCAGCCGGCGCACGGCCACCGCGTCCAGCACCTTGGCCAGCAGCTTCCCGCTCGGGTCCACCATCCCGTGGGTCTGCAGCACCAGAGGCTTGCCGGCCCGCAGCGCCGCCAGGGCCACCGGCAGCGTGACAAGGTCCCGCGCCAGGTGGACGTGGACCACGTCCGCGTCCCGGACCAGCCGGCCCGCCGAGGCCAGCAGGGTCGGCGAGGTCATCCCGCTGAAGCCCAGGGGCAGGATGCGCCGGGCCGGGAACAGCTTGGCCGGCACCCCCTCCACGGAGGTCGGCCACGGGTCCGGGAAGCCCTCGCCGAGCGCCAGCAGCCGGGCCTCGTGGCCGCGCGCCCGCAGCCCCTCGGCCAGGTTCAGCGCGACCCGGACCGGCCCGCCGAAGGCGTGCGAGGGGGAGTGGAGCGTGACGGCGTGCAGGACTCTCACTTGGGCTCCTCGACCGGGCGGCGCTGCCCGTCCATCGTCTGCAGGGTCAGTGCAGGAAGGTTTCTGTGGACCACCGAACCGGCGCCCGCCACCGCGCAGCGGCCCATCGTGACCCCGGCCAGCACGGTTGCCCGTACGGCCACCCACGCACCGTCCTCGACCACGATCGGCGCGTTGCGGTAGCGGAAGTCGGCGGCGCGGTGGTCGTGCGAACCGGTGCACAGCATGGCTTCCTGCGAGATGCACACGTTCGCCCCGATGGTCACCGGCTCCAGGTTCAGCAGCCAGGCACCCTCACCGATCCACGTGTGGTCCCCGACGGTGAGCTTCCACGGCCACAGCACCCGCACCCGGTGCCGGATCAGCACGCCCTCACCGATCTGCGCGCCGAACGCCCGCAGCAGCGCCACCCGCAGCCGGGCCGGACAGAACCACGCCATGAACAGCGTGTTCATCACCGCGAACCAGAGCGCCTGCGTCAGCAGCCCGCGCCCCTTGTCGTACCCGGCCAGCGTGAAGGCAGGAAGATCACGCAACTGTCGCCCCTCATCGTGCTCCGCAGGCGCGCCTCCCCGGGCGCCGCCCGCTCAGACTAGACTGCGCGCGGACCAGGCACATGGGGTGGGGGCGGCAGTGGCAACGGACATACGCAAGCCCCCCGTGACCCCGCCGGTTCCCGAGCTCGAGGACGAGCACAAGTGGGGCCGCGTCACCACCCCGCGCACCCTGCTCTCGCGCGCCCTGTCCGTCCCGCTCATCCTCGGCTTCACCGTCTTCCTGCCGCTCATCGTGGCCGCCCAGCCCGGCGACGGCCAGCGCGACGCGGCCTTCTGGCTCCAGCTCCTGCTCACGATGTACGCGGGCGCCCGGCTCTCCGCGATGGTCCTGACCAGCCGCCGCAAGCTGCTCCAGGGTTCCTTCTGGCTGTTCGTCTACATGGCGATGGGCGTCGCCCCGCTCGCGCAGGCCGTCCTCGGCCGGGTTCCGACCCCCGTGGTCGGCCCCCGTTCCGACCTCACCATCGCCATCGGTCTGGTCCTGCTCGGCTGCACGGCGTTCGACGTCGGCGTCCTGCTCGCCCGGCACCGGCCGGCCGGCCGCGCCGGCGGCTCCCAGAAGGAGCCGCGCCCGGTCATGGCACACCGGCGCCGACTCCAACTGCTCACCGCGATCTCCTTCCTGTGCAGCGCGGCCTTCATCATGAAGCTCGGCGGCCCTGCGGTCTTCTTCTCCAGCCGGCAGGAGATCATCGCGGGCATCGAGGAGGCCGGCGTCTCCAACGGCGACGGCCAGGCCGGCCAGGCCCTGCTGCGCGGCTTCGGCACCGTCCCGGCGCTGCTCGCCCTGCTGCTGTACACGCGCTGGCTGATCACCTCGACGTACGCCCGCCGCAAGGTCTCGATCATCGTCACCTGGGGGGCGCTCGCCCTGCTGAACCTGGTGGTCAACAACCCCATCTCGAACCCGCGGTACTGGTTCCTCACGGTCATGTTCGCGCTGCTCTTCACCGTCTTCCCGGTGAGCGCCGCGATGTACCGGGTCGCGCTGTCGATGGCGGTCGTGATCGCCCTGCTCGTGTTCCCGTTCGCGGACCGCTTCCGGTACGACGAGAAGAACTACAAGCCGGTCGAGACGACGTCGTTCCTGGAGCCGATGGCGCTGAAGGACTACGACCAGATCGGCATGTTCGCGAACACCATCACCTTCTCGAACTCCGGGCCCGGGCACTACTACGGGCGCCAGCTCGCGGGGTCGGTCTTCTTCGCGGTGCCGCGCTCGGTGTGGCCGGGGAAGCCGCGGGACACGGGCGTGATGGTCGGCCAGTGGATGGGGACGGTCAACACGAACCTGTCCTCGCCGATCTGGGCCGAGCTGTGGCTCGACTTCGGGTCGCTGGGGATGGGGGCCGGGCTGCTGGGCCTGGGCTACGCGTCGGCGCGCGTGGACCGCCGGTACGCGAAGCGCGCCACGCGCAGGTCCCCGCCGGGGAGCCTGATCTCGGTGGTGGTCCCGCTGGTGGCGGGCTACTCGTTCATCCTGCTGCGGGGGCCGCTCCTGCAGGCGTCCGGGCGCGTGGCGATAGCCGGCCTCTGCCTGGCGCTGGTCGCGACGTACCGCCAGGACCGGTCCACCACCCTCCGCTGACCTCCGCTGCCCCGCACAGCGGCGCAGCCTGCGGGTGGCGGTGAGCGGGCTCGGCCCGGGGGCGGGGCGCGGCCCCGGGGTCAGGCGGCGGTCGTGACCGGGACCGGGGCCGGGATGCGGGAGACGCGGAGCCAGGCCGCCGCGGCCTTGAGGGCCGAGCCCGCCGCCAGGCCCCACGCGGCGCCGGTCACACCCCCGAGCGCGTAGCCGCCCAGCAGCAGCGCCACCGAGAGGACCGAGAAGACCACTTGCAGGGACAGCGTGGCCTTGGGGGCCAGCACCCGCAGGGTCAGCAGGGCGCACGTGCCCAGCCCCATCACCGCGTACTGGGCACCCGTCGCAGGGAGCAGGGCAGAAGCCGCCCCCCACGTGTCGCCCAGCAGCTGCCGGCCCACCCGCGCCGGCAGCGCGTACAGCACCGCCCCCCACCCGGCGCCGAGCACCGCCAGCACCCCGCCCATCAGCAGCGTCAGCCGGACCACGCCCCGCTTGCCCGAAGCCCGCCCCACCACCGGCGGCCCGAACGCGTTCGCCGAGTTGAACAGCACGTTCAGCGGCCCGAACAGCGTGGTCGCACCCCGCAGCGCGCCCACCGCCAGCGGCGTGGCGAACAGCCCGAGGCCGAGCACCGCCAGCTGGCTCGAGCCGTTGCCCACCGCGAACTCGACGACGAACCGCTGCCCCAGGTGTCCGCGCCGCAGGTACGGCCGCAGGTCTACGGCAGCGCCGCGCACGTACGGGCGCAGCAGCCACAGCCCCAGCGTCAGCGCTGGAAGCGCCGAGACGCCCCACACCAGCACCAGCCGCCCCGGCGAGGCCCCTTCGGGCTGCAGCAGCAGCGCAGCGACGACGCACGCCAGCCGCAGCGCGTCCGCGGCCAGCGCCCGCTCGGGTTTGCGCAGCGCGGAGAAGCAGTACCGCAGCCCGTCCTGGACGAGCACCAGCGGCAGTACGAGGCCCAGCGCGAGGAAGGCCCGGCCGCCGGCCCCGGGCAGGGCGAGGCCGACGACGACCAGTGCCGCGCCCACCGTCGCCGAGGCGGCCGCGGTGAACGCGAGGCCCGAGCGGCACACCGCGCCCAGCCGGTCCTCGTCCTTCTCCAGCACCACCGTCTGGCCGACGTACGCCATGTTCAGCCCGAGGAGCACGCCGAACGTCACGTACACCATCGAGAAGCCGGCGAAGCCGGACGCCGAGGACAGCCGGGCGGCCAGCACCAGCACCAGGATGTTGGTGGCGCTGGATGCGGCCTGGTCCAGGACCGAGGAGACGGCGGCGAGGCCGCGCCGGCTCATCTGCGGCCCATGCGCACCGTGCGCAGGGCCACCGTGTCCGTGCCGTCGCCCGGGATGTGCTGCTCCGGCTCGGCCTGCCGGTTCGGCTGGTTCGGCTGCCGCGTGAGCGGCTGCGGCGGGGGCGCGGACGGCCGGGCCGCAGCGGTCGGGGCGCCCGCAGCCTTCGACTTGCCGCCGCGGCTGCGCTTCTCGCCGGGCAGCGGGGCGTGCAGCACCGCGCCGAGCACCGTGCCGCCGGCGCCGCTGATCAGCTCGCGGATCCGGGACAGGTCGCTGCGGTGGACGGCGCGCGGGTCGCAGACGACCAGGACCCCGTCGACGCGGTCGACGAGCGCGAGGGCGTCGGCGTACGAGAGCACGGGCGGCGCGAGCACGACGACGGTGGAGTTGGGGGAGTCGGCCTCGGAGATCAGCCGGGAGGCGCGCGGGGAGGTCAGCGCACGGGCCACGTTGCGGACCGGCTCGCCCGGGATCAGGTCGAAGGCGCCGGACTCCCCGGCGTCGACGACGAGCTGGCGTCCGTCGGGCCAGTCGGAGTCGCCGTGTGCGGCGGCCTGCCCGCCGCCGGCCGGGCTGCCGGGCGTCTGGCTCCAGCGCGGCCGGCCGCCCGCACCGGTCGGCAGCTGGCTGGCCAGCACCGGGGTGCGCAGGTCGGCCTCGATGAGGAGGACGTCCTTGCCGGTCTCCGCGAAGGAGGCGGCCAGGTTCACGGCCGCCGCGGCGGCGGTCTCGCTGCTGCCGCGCGGGGCGACGACGAGCAGCCGGCGCCGGTCGGCGAAGCGGGAGTCGTAGGCGAGCCGGAAAGCCACCGAGCGGAACTCCTCGGCGAGCCGGGGGTCCTCCTCGCCGGCCGCGAGCAGCGGTCCGCCGATGGTCTTGGCCCGCGGCAGGTAGCCGAGCACGGGCGCGCGCAGGGCCCGCGCCACGTCGCCCTCGGAGCGCGGCGCCGGGTCGAAGACGAGCCGCACCCACGCGGCGAGCAGGCCGAGCGCGAGGCCCACGGCCGCGCCGAGGGCGAGCGACATCGGGACGCCCGGGCCGTCGGTGTCGGACGGCGGGGTCGCGGCGCTGGTGACCCGGCCCGGGGTCATGTCCAGGGCCTGGAGCTTCGCGATGTTGCTGTTGAGCGTGTTGACCTTGCTCTGGAGGTCCGTCTTCGAGGAGTACGCGGCGTCGCGCCCCGGACCGGCCGGCATGGCGTTGATCTGCTTGACGAGCTCGTCGAGGTTCTTGGCGACCGGATCGCGCTGCTCCTGGTACCCCTTGACCATCTTGTCGCGGGTGACGTCGAGGGACTCCTGCCGCTTGAGCAGGTAGGCCTCGGTCATCGCGTTGGCGCGGGTCGCGGCCTCCTTGGGGGAGGACGCGGTGTACGTGAAGCGCAGCACCATCGTCTGCGGCGGGTTGGTCACCTGGAGGCCGCTGCGCAGGCCGGCGAAGTCCTTCGCGGACACGCCGAGCTTCTTCGCGGCCTCGTTGGCTATGGAGGAGCTGAGCGCGACCTGCCGCTCCGAGCCGATGTTGATCGCCTTGTCGGGCGCGAGGCTCGGGTTGAAGGGGTCGTCGGTGGGTGCGCGCAGCACGATGTCCGCGGTCGCGACGTAGGTGTCGGCCGTGGAGATGCCGAGGTAGACGCCGCCCAGCAGGCCGATGCCGATACCCGCCCCGAGGAGGCGGCGGTAGCGCAGGAGCTGCTTGAACTGGTCCCTGAGGAGATCCGGTTCGTCCTCCGCCGGGACCGCTGCAGGGCGGTTCGTCTCGATCACGGCTGCGGACCCCCAAGTGCTTCGTCTATCAGTGCGTCGATGCGGGCCAGGCCCGCGTCACGGCTCAGGTGGGCCGCCACGTGGCGCGGCCCGGCCGCCCCGAGTGCATCCGCGCCCTCGGGGTCCTCGGCGAGGGCCCGTACGGCCTTCAGCAGGGCGTGGGGGTCCTCCGGTGGTACGAGCACCCCTGCGCCCGAGCGTTCCACTTCCTGGGCGGTACCGCCTTCCGCCGCGACGGAGGCGACGACGGGCCGGCCGGCCTGGAAGTAGGAGGTCAGTTTGGACGGCACGCTCATGTCGAGCACGGCCGCGTGCTGCGTCACGGCGAGCACATCCGCCGCCGCGAGGATATCCGGGAACTCTCCGTCGGCGGCAGGGGGGATGATGTCCAGATTCGGTACGTCGGCCGCGAGGTCGGCGAGGGCCGAGCGCTGGCTGCCGTCGCCCATCAGGACGAAACGGACGCCCGGATCGAGGCGGGCGGCGCCGACGAGCACCTCGAGGCCCTGCTTGAGGCCCATGTTCCCGGAGTGCAGGACGACCGGCTGGCCGGGTGCCCAGCCCAGGTGGCGGCGGGTCTGGCCGCGCGGCCTGGTGGGCTGCGGGACGTGCGACCAGTTGGGGACGAGGCGGATCTTCTTCGGGTCCACGCCCATGCCGACGACCCGGTCCACGAAGGTCTCGTGGATGACGCCGACCAGGGTGGCCCGCTTCAGGGCGTACGCCTCCGCGCGCCCGGCGATCGCGGCCGCCTTGTCGCCGCCGCTGATCCCGCTCTGCGCGGCGGCCGCGCCCATCAGGTCCTGGACGACGGGGATGTACGGGACCTTCCAGCGCGCGGCGAGCCGGGCGGCGACGACGCCGCCGGCCAGGCTGGGCATCTGGGCCATGACGGCGTCCGGGCGCGGCATGCGGGGCGGGGCCACGGTGCCGTGCAGCAGAATCGATCCTTCGAACAAGGCCCGCTTGACGGCGGTCTGGCGCGGCGGCACGGTGTGTGCACGGCGGTGCACAGTGACCCCCGCGCGCCGTTCCGTGCGCCGGAGAGCCCCCTTGTACTCCGGCTCCAACGACCATGACGGGTAGTGCGGCATGCCGGCGAGGACATGGGTGTCATGGCCGAGATCCGCCCAGTGCTCCGCGATCTGGGTGGCGTACGGCCCAATCCCCGCGTGCTCGGGAGCGTAATTGGTGGAAACCAGCAGTAGGCGCCGGTGACCGGATCTCGACACTGAACGTCCCCTTCTCCCCTGGATGATGCGCTCGTCACCCTATTCGTTCACCGACAGGGTGGGGAACGTGCACGCTATTGTCTGCTAATCCGCCGCACCGGGGGGTGTGGCCGCTGGGGGGTAACTCATGACGGAGCGCGACATGTCCGAACTTGGCGCAGCTGCGCACAGACCGTACCGAGTCGGGTATGCCCCGGGCGCTTACGACCTGTTCCATATCGGACATCTCAACATCCTTCGCCACGCCCGGAGTCAATGCGACTACCTGGTGGCCGGGGTGGTCTCCGACGAGATGGCGGAACTGGCCAAGGGCAGGCGCCCGATGATCCCGCTCGTCGAGCGGCTCGAAATCGTCCGCAGCGTGAAGTACGTGGACGCGGCGTTCGTCGAAACGGTCCCGGACAAGGTGGAGACCTGGAGGCAGGTCCGCTTCGACGTGATCTTCAAGGGCGACGACTGGCGGGGCACCCCCAAGGGCGACAAGCTGGAGAAGGACTTCGCCGCCGTCGGCGTCGACGTCGTCTACTTCCCCTACACGGTGCACACCTCCAGCACCCAGCTGCGCCGGGCGCTGGACGCGCTGTCCGAACCGCTCAGCGCCGAGCGCCGCTGAGCGGGTACGGAGCCCGAAGGGTCAGGGGAGCGGCTGCGGGTACGGAAACGCTCAGCGCGCAACGGCGCTGAGCTCCCGGAACCACTTCGCGAGGAACGCCAGCAGGAACAGCGCGGCGACCGCGCCGAGCCCCGCGTACGCCCAGCGGAACAGCCCCCCGCCCCCGAGCACCAGGAACACCAGGCAGAACACCCCGTAGTCCACGGGCAGCAGCGCCACCGCTCGCACCGTCGACGGTGCGGCGGCCGGGCTCCCGGGCGCCGGCTTCGGCTTGAGCTTCTCGGTCAGCAGCCCGCCGAAGAAGGTGACGACGGAGGCGAACTGGAAGCCCAGCGGCACCAGCAGCCAGCCGTCCCCGCCCGTCCCGTACGCCTCGGGGAAGCGGTAGAACGCGATCAGCACGCAGGTGTGCAGGGCGGTCAGCTTGGCGCAGTCCACGACGTGGTCGAGCCATTCGCCCGCCGCGCTGCCGCCCCCGCGCAGCCGGGCCAGCTGGCCGTCGGCGGAGTCGAACGCGAAGCCGACGGCGAGCGCGGACCACACGGCGACGCCCAGCCCCCACGAGGGCGCGGCGAGCGCGACGGCGGCCACGGCGGCGAAGCTGAAGGCGGCGCTGACCAGCGTCACCTGGTTCGGGGTCAGCCCGAGCGCGTACGACACGGCGGCCAGGTAGCGCCCAGCGGGCCGGTTGACGAACCGCGAATAGAGCGACACCCCCTTCGCCGACTTCTGCGCCCCGCGCAGCTCCCGCAGCGCGGTCCCCACCTTCGCCATGCGTACCCCTGATTTCCTGCGGCGGCACACGTGTACGGGTGCACGTGTGTACGAGCGCACATCATCGCAGGGCGAGTGAGGGTTCCCGCTCCGGTTCCCTGCGCACGTCCGGGAGCAGCAGCACGGACAGGTTCGCGGCGGCGCTCAGGGCGGCCGCCACCAGCAGCGGCGCCGCGGTCCCGGTGACCCCCGCCAGCGGCGCCGCGACCGCAAGTCCCAACGGCCGGGCGGCGAAGGAGATCAGGGTGTCGAAGGAGCCGACCCGGCCCAGCGTCTCCAGCGGGATCCGGCGCTGCATCTCCGTCTCCCACAGGGGACTCAGCACACCCAGGCCGAACATCGCCGCGAAGAAGGCCGTCGCCGTCACCGCCACGGGCAGCCGCAGCGCGAGGGCCGTGAGCGGCAGGGCCTGCGCCGAGGCCCCGACGGCCACCCCGTACAGCGGCCGCCGCACGGGCAGCCGGCCGGCGGCCCAGACCCCGACGAGCATGCCGGCCGTGCCCACCTGGGCGATCACCACCCAGGTCGCCGCCCCGCCCAGGCTCTCGACGGCGATCAGCGGTCCCAGGGTGAGCAGCAGACCGGCCGCGAGGTGCCAGACCCCGTGGGCGAGCACGTTGGCCAGGAACCAGGGGTGGCGCCGGGTCTCGGACCATCCCGCCCGCAGTTCGGCGGTGAACCCGGCGCGGGTACGCACGGGCGGCGCCGGGGCCGTCCGCAGCCCGCCGAGGGTGAGCGCGGAGGCGGCGAACAGTGCGCCGGTCAGCAGGGAGGACCAGCCGGCCCCGAGGGCCAGCATCATCGTGCCCGCGGCGGCGGGGCCCGCCATCTGAGCGAGCCCGGTCGCCACCCCGAGCCGGGAGTTGACCCGCAGCCGGCTCTCGGCGGGGACGGCCGCGGCGACGAGCGTGCGGGCCGAAGGGTTCCCGAAGGCGACGCCGGCGCCGGTGACCGCCGCCAGGGCCGCGAGCTCCGGGATCCGCACCGGACCGGCCAGCAGCAGCATCCCGGTCGCGCCCTGCGCGGCGGCGCGCACCAGGTCCGCGGCCAGGACGACCCGCCGGGCGGGGAAGCGGTCGGCGGCCACGCCCGCGACGGGCAGCAGGAGCAGCATCGGGAGCAGTTCGCTCGCGAGCACGATGCCGAGGTCTCCGGCCGAACCGGTGCGCACGACCGCCAGGGTGAGGGTGGTGGGGATGAGGGCGCTGGCGAAGGCCGCGAAGGTGCGCCCGGCGAGAAGCCGCCAGATCGACGAGGTCATGACAGCAGACAATATTTCGCCAGCGAATCATTCGTCAACGAACTATCGCGCCCGGGGTGCGATACTTCCGACCATGGACACGGAGTACGCCGAGGATTCGGTCGACCGGCACATCGCCCGCTGGAGCGGCAAGGTCCCCTTCGACGTGCCCACCGAGGCGGTCATCACGCGGATCCAGCTCCTGGCCAAGCACGTGAAGTACGGCAAGGAACGGGCCCTCGCCGAGACCGGACTGCAGGAGTTCGAGTTCGAGACCATGCACCGGCTCGCCTCCCGCGGCACGCCCTGGCGTGCCCCCTCCGCCGAACTCGCCGCCGAACTGCTGCTCTCCCCGGCCGGCATGACCGGCCGCCTCGACACCCTCGAGAAGTCGGGGCTGGTCCGCCGGGTACGCGCCTCCGGGGACCGGCGCCGGGTCGACGTGGAGCTGACCGACGACGGGCACCGGCGCTGGACCGACGCCATGCGCTGGCGCGGCATCGCCGAGGCCGAGATGGTCGACCCCCTCGACGACGGGGAGCGGGCCGCACTCTCCGCCCTCCTCAAGCGGATGCTGCGGCACGTCGAGGAGAAGCAGGAGAAGTAGCGGCCGTTACGCCCGTCCCCTCCGCCCTCCGGCCCGCGCGCCGCGCCCCCTCAGTCCACCACCCGCAGCAGCAGGACCGACCGGGCCGGCACCGTCAGGGTCTCCCCGCCCCGGAACCGGGTGCCGGGAGGCGCCGCCTGGTCCTCCCGCGCGGTGTCCAGCACCAGTTCGTACCCGGCCGCCCAGGGCGCGTCCGGCAGCACCCACGCCACCGGCCGGTCCCCGGCGTGCAGCAGCGCCAGGAAGCTGTCGTCGGTCACCTGCCGCCCCTGCTCGTCGCGCCCCGGGATGTCCCGCCCCGACAGGTACATCCCGAGCGCGGCGGCCGGCGCGTACCAGTCCCGCTCGGTCATCTCCGCGCCCGCCGGCGTGAACCAGGCCAGGTCCCGCAGCCCGTCCGCGCCCTGCGGCCGCCCCGAGAAGAACGCCCGCCGGCGCAGCACCGGATGCTCCTGGCGCAGCGCCACCAGCCGCGCGGCCAGCGCGCACAGCTCCCGCCAGGCTGGGTCCTCCAGCAGCGACCAGTCCACCCATCCCGTCTCGTTGTCCTGGCAGTACGCGTTGTTGTTGCCGCCCTGCGTCCGCCCGAACTCGTCCCCGGCGACCAGCATCGGCACCCCGGTGGACAGCAGCAGCGTGGTCAGCAGGTTGCGCAGCTGCCGCCGCCGCAGCTCCCCGATCCGGACGTCGTCCGTCTCCCCTTCGGCCCCGCAGTTCCACGAGCGGTTGTCGTTGGTCCCGTCGCGGCCCGCCTCCCCGTTGGCCTCGTTGTGCTTGCGCTCGTACGACACCAGGTCGCGCAGGGTGAACCCGTCGTGCGCCGTCACGAAGTTCACCGAGGCGTACGGCCGCCGCCCGCCCCACGCGTACAGATCGCTCGAGCCCGACAGCCGGTACCCCAGATCCCGTACGTCCGGAAGCGCGCCCCGCCAGAAGTCCCGTACGGCATCCCGGTACCGGTCGTTCCACTCCGTCCACAGCGGCGGGAACGCCCCCACCTGGTAGCCGCCCGAGCCCACGTCCCACGGCTCGGCGATCAGCTTGACCCGCCGCAGCACCGGGTCCTGGGCGATGACCGCGAGGAACGGCGAGAGCATGTCCACGTCGTGCATCGAGCGGGCCAGCGCCGCCGCCAGGTCGAAGCGGAAGCCGTCCACCCCCATCTCCGTGACCCAGTAGCGCAAGGAGTCCGTGATGAGGCGCAGCACGTGCGGCCGCCCGGCGTGCAGGGTGTTCCCGCAGCCCGTGTAGTCGGCGTACCGGCGCTGGTCCGGCTGGAGCCGGTAGTAGCCCCGGTTGTCGATGCCGCGCAGTGAGAGCGTCGGGCCCAGCTCGCCCGCCTCCGCCGTGTGGTTGTAGACCACGTCGAGGATGACCTCGATCCCGGCCGCGTGCAGGGCCTTCACCATCCGCTTGAACTCGCCGACCTGCTGCCCGGCCGTACCGGACGAGGAGTAGCCGGCGTGCGGGGCGAAGTACCCGATCGAGTTGTAGCCCCAGTAGTTGCGCAGGCCCCGGCGCAGCAGGTGGTCCTCGTGCGCGAACTGGTGCACCGGCAGCAGTTCGACCGCCGTCACCCCGAGCCTGGTCAGGTGTTCGACCGCCGCCGGATGGGCGAGGCCCGCGTACGTGCCCCTCAGCTCCTCGGGAACACCCGGATGGCCCATCGTGAACCCGCGCACGTGGAGCTCGTAGATCACCGAATCGGCCCACGGGGTCTTCGGCCGGACGTCGTCCGCCCAGTCGTCGTCATCGTGGACCACGACCCCCTTGGGGACGTACGGCGCCGAGTCGCGGTCGTCGCGCACGGTGTCCGCGATGTACTGCTGCGGCCAGTCGCGGACGTGCCCGTACACCTCCGGCGGCAGCGTGAAGTCCCCGTCGACGGCCCGCGCGTACGGGTCCAGCAGCAGCTTCGCCGGATTGAACCGGGCCCCCGTCCACGGGTCCCAGCGGCCGTGCACCCGGAACCCGTACCGCTGCCCGGGGCGCACGCCGGGCAGGAAGCCGTGCCAGATCTCGTGCGTCAGCTCGGTCAGCGCACAGCGGGTCTCGGCGCCCTCCGCGTCGAAGAGGCACAGCTCCACCGCCTCCGCGCCCTGGGCCCACAGCGCGAAGTTCGTGCCCGCCGTCCCGTCGGGGCCGGTGCGAAAACGCGCCCCGAGCGGGTGCGAGGAACCCGGCCACACCGGGGGCCCCGGGCGCGTGACGGCCCGTAAGGCCGGCTCGCGGCCCAGGACCACCGGCCCGCTCCTCTGCCCGTTGACGTGCGGGGCGGGCGACTCCACTGAGGTCACTGACTCCATGGCGGCGGTAACCACCGCCTCTTGCTCGGCTGCGCTCGACACTGCCCGCCTCCACGGCTCCTGGGTACCGGCGGGGGTAGGGGAGAGTGCGGCCCCGGCGTCCCGGCCTGGGCCCGCCCCCGTCTGGTCCTTCCCACTGTTCTGCCCGGAGAGATCTGCCCGGAACGTGGCCCGCGCTCACGTTTCCCCCGGAGGGGGCCGGTCGTTGGAGGGATCGTGACACTTCTGACGAGGCGGGCAGGGGCGGGCTTGGCCGCCGTGGCGGCATGGGCGGCCCTGCTGGGCGGCCTGGCCGGATGCACCGGGAGCGGCGGTTCCCCGGTCGAGATCCAGCTCCCCGGCAAACCCCGGTCGCCCGACGAGGCCATCCGGATCACCCCCGAGGACAACGCCAAGGGGGTCCCGGCCGAAGGCCCGCTGACGGTCAGAGTGCCCGAGGGCCGCCTCGAGCGGGTCGTGGTCACCAAGGTCGAGGACGCCCAGGAGGAGCGCGTTCCCGGCTCCATCGCCCCCGACGGCCTCAGCTGGAGCCCCGACCTGGCGGGCGGCAAACTCGCGCTCGCCGCCAAGTACACCGTGGACGCGGTCGCCCTCGACGGGCACGACCGCCGCCAGGCCCGGCACACCACCTTCACCACCTACGTCCCCGAGGAGCGGTTCATCGGCTACTTCAAGCCCGAGAACCGCTCCACCGTCGGCACCGGCATGATCATCTCCTTCAACTTCAACCGGTCGATCGAGAACCGCGCCGACGTCGAGCGGGCCATCACCGTCACCTCCAAGCCCCCGGTGGAGGTCGTCGGCCACTGGTTCGGCCACGAGCGCCTCGACTTCCGGCCCAAGGAGTACTGGAAGGCCGGCACCGAGGTCACCGTCACGATGAACCTGCGGGACGTGCAGGGCGCGCCCGGCTCGTACGGCATCCAGGACAAGGCCGTCACCTTCACCGTCGGCCGCTCCCAGGTCTCCACCGTGGACGCCGAGGCGCACACGATGGAGGTCCGCCGCGACGGGAAGCTGATCTCCACCCTCCCGATCAGCGCCGGAGCGCCCAAGAACACCACCTACAACGGGAAGATGGTGGTGCTGGAGATGTTCGACGTGACCCGGATGAACGGCCAGACCGTCGGCTTCGGCGGCGAGTACGACATCCCCGACGTCCCGCACGCCATGCGGCTCACCACCTCCGGGACCTTCCTGCACGGGAACTACTGGGCCAGCCCCGACACCTTCGGCTCCACCAACACCAGCCACGGCTGCGTGGGGCTGCGCGACGACAGGGGCGGCGGTTCGGACACCCCGGCCGGCTGGTTCTTCGACCGGACCCTCGTCGGGGACGTGGTGGAGGTCGTCAACTCGCAGGACAAGACGGTGGCCCCGAACAACGGGCTGGGCGGCTGGAACATGGACTGGGCGCACTGGGTCGCGGGCTCCGCCCTCGGCTGACGCCCCCGGAACCGCAGGCTCCGCGCGACACGCCGGTCCTTCCCCCTTCTTGGGACGGAACGGTGACAAGACCGTTTCTCTTCGTGATCCCCCCATGTGATTTCCTGTCGGCAAGCGCGCGACTGTCCGCGCGCGGGGGACATGGGGAGAACAAGAGTGAACGTGCAGCCGATACGCGGCCGCGCCCGCCGCACCGGCCTGCCGGCCCTCCTGCTCGGAGCGGCACTGCTGCTCACGAGCGCGTGCAGCGGAGGCGGCAACACCGGCGGCGGAGGCGGCGACAACGCTGGGGGCGGCGGGGGCGGCAAGACCGGTACCGAGGCGTCCAAGGCCGTCGTCAGCGTCAAGCCGGACGACGGTGCCAAGGAGGTCGCCACCAGCGGCATCCTGAAGATAACCAGCACCGGCGGCAAGCTGACCACTGTGACCGTCGCCGACACCAAGGGCAACGCCGTCGACGGCAAGCTCGCCGCGGACGGCGCGAGCTGGGAGCCCGCCCGCAATCTGGCCGCCGCCACCGAGTACAAGGTGCACGCCGTCGCCAAGGACGAGGCCGGCCGGGAGTCCGCCAAGGACACCACGTTCACCACCCTGACCCCGACCAACACCTTCGTCGGCCACTACACGCCCGAGGACGGCGAGACCGTCGGCGTGGGCATGCCGGTGTCGTTCAACTTCACCCGCGGCATCACCAACCCCGAGGCCGTCGAGAAGGCCATCACGGTGACGGCCGAGCCGTCCGTGCCGGTCGAGGGCCACTGGTTCGGCAACGACCGCCTCGACTTCCGCCCCGAGAAGTACTGGGCCGCGGGCACCAAGGTCACCGTGAAGATCGCCCTGGACGGGGTCGAGGGCCGTCCCGGCGTCTACGGCAAGCAGACCCGTACGGTCACCTTCACCATCGGCCGCTCGCAGGTCTCCACGGTCGACGCGAGCGAGCACACGATGCAGGTCGTCCGCGACGGCCAGGTGCTCAAGAACGTCCCGATCACCGCGGGCGCCCCGTCGACGACCACGTACAACGGGCAGATGGTCATCAGCGAGAAGTACAAGGTGACCCGGATGAACGGCGCGACCGTCGGCTTCGGCGGCGAGTACGACATCTCGGACGTCCCGCACGCCATGCGCCTGTCGCAGTCGGGCACCTTCGTCCACGGCAACTACTGGGCCTCCTCGGGCACGTTCGGCTCCGAGAACGTCAGCCACGGCTGCGTGGGCCTCAAGGACGTCCGCGGTGCGGGCGACGGCAACCAGCCCGCCGCGTGGTTCTTCAACGAGTCGCTGATCGGTGACGTCGTCATCGTGAAGAACTCCAAGGACAAGCAGATCGCCCCGGACAACGGCCTCAACGGCTGGAACATGGACTGGGCCGAGTGGATCAAGTAGTCCCCTCCCGTACGTAGTCGAGTGGCCCGGTGCTGTGACCCACAGCACCGGGCCACTTCCCGTTAACCGCCGCTAACCTTTCGCGTATGACCCTCTCTCTCGAAGTCTCCGAAGGCGTCGGCACCCTCCGCCTGGACCGGCCTCCCATGAACGCCCTGGACATCGCCACCCAGGACCGGCTGCGCGAGCTCGCCGTGGAGGCCACCGACCGGGCCGACGTCCGTGCGGTGATCATCTACGGCGGCGAGAAGGTGTTCGCGGCCGGCGCGGACATCAAGGAGATGCAGACGATGGACCACGCGGCCATGGTCGCCCGGTCCCGCGCGCTCCAGGACGCCTTCACGGCCGTGGCGCGCATCCCCAAGCCCGTCGTCGCCGCCGTCACCGGCTACGCCCTGGGCGGCGGCTGCGAGCTCGCGCTGTGCGCCGACTACCGGATCGCCGCCGACAACGCGAAGCTCGGCCAGCCCGAGATCCTGCTCGGCCTGATCCCCGGCGCCGGCGGCACCCAGCGGCTGTCCCGGCTGATCGGCCCGTCCAGGGCAAAGGACCTGATCTTCACCGGCCGCATGGTCAAGGCCGACGAGGCGCTCACGCTCGGGCTCGTGGACCGGGTCGTACCCGCCGCGGAGGTGTACGAGCAGGCGCACGCCTGGGCCGCCAAGCTCGCCCAGGGTCCGGCGATCGCGCTGCGCGCCGCCAAGGAGTGCGTGGACGCGGGTCTGGAGGCGGACATCGACACCGGCCTGACCATCGAACGCAACTGGTTCGCGGGCCTGTTCGCCACCGAGGACCGCGAGCGCGGCATGCGCAGCTTCGTCGAGGAGGGCCCCGGCAAGGCGAAGTTCCTCTAGTCCTCCCTGGGGGTGGATTAGCCAGGCCTTAAAACAACCTTAAGGAGCTGTGGAGATCCACTCGGGGTGATCGTCCGGGAGCGATGTGTCACTGCAGATCAGGGTGGTTCCGCGGGCTTCCGGTTGCCCAACGCATATGACGGGACGCCCCCTTGGAATCGACCATTCCGGGGGGTGTTTTCCTGCGGAACGGCCCGGACGGGCGTATCGGCCGTCCATGATGGGTTCATGGCGGGCCTGGAGGGTGTGGAACAGCCGCGGCAGCGCAGCAGCGCTTCCGCCGTACGGCTGACGGCGGCTCTTGAGGATGAACAAGGTCTCAAGGCACTGGAGTTGTACGGCAATCCGTCCGAGGCGGAAGTGACGCTCCCGTCCATGCCCGAGTCGGCGAGCACGGCCCGCCGGCTCGCCCGGTACGTGGTGATCCGCTTCTGGGGTTTCTCCCCGCAGGTGTCCGAGCACACCGTACTGCTGGTCTCGGAGCTCGTCGGCAACGCGGTCCGCCACACCGGCGCCCGCTCCTTCGGCTTACGGATGCTGCGGCGGCGCGGCTGGATCCGGGTCGAGGTGCGCGATCCCTCGCGCGGGCTGCCCTGTCTGATGCCGGTCCACGAGATGGACACCACCGGCCGGGGGCTCTTCCTCGTCGACAAGCTCTCCGACCGCTGGGGCGCCGACCTGCTGCCGCGCGGCAAGATCACCTGGTTCGAGATGCGGGTGGCCGACCGCTGACTCCCCGCAACGCCTGAAGCCCCCGGCCGCCGTTGATGGGGCGTCGTGGGGGCTTCATGGGTGCGCCGAGGATCGAAGGGGGTGTGATCCTCGGCGTGGCGACTTCGCTCGGGTCAATGGGGAAGTCGTGATTCCGACTATGGCAGACGGGCGACCAAACGCCAAAAGTCCCAACTTGGACATAAGTGTGCAAATACTAAGAGTTTCCAGCTAAATCCTAGGTGAGGTGAGCCACTCGCCTCACAATCAATGAATAACTATCCACCGCTGTGTGTGATTCGTTGATCGCAAACCGGACACTCCCTCGTGTGGGTGCACTGCGGGGAAGGTCCCGAATTGGGTCAATCGTTATCTTCGGGGTCATTCCCCACTTAAATGGGCGAGTGCTCTGCTACCCGGACCGCCGATCCGCCCTCCGCGCCGGCGCGGCGGTCGCCGTCGGCGCCCTCACCGCCGCCTGCGGCGCCGGCGGCCCGGCCCCCTCCGCGCCCCCGGCCAAGGCCGCCCCGGCCACCGGGCCGGCCGCACGCGCCGGCCGGGCGGTCGCGCCCGCCCCGCGCCGGTTCCCCGGGCAGCCCGACGAGATCGGGCACGGTCCGCGCGACCGCCCCCGGGTCGCCCTCACCTTCCACGGCAACGGGGACCCCGCCATCGCCCGGGCCGTACTGGCCGAGGCCGAAAGAGCGGGCGCGCGGGTCACCGTACTGGCGATCGGCAGCTGGCTCGACGCCCACCCGGACATGGCCCGCCGGGTCCTGGACGGCGGCCATGAGCTCGGCAACCACACCCAGCGCCACCTCGCGATCAACGACCTGCCCGAGGCGGAGGCCTATGCCGAGATCACCGGCTGCGCCCAGCGGCTCAAGCGGCTCACCGGCTCCATCGGTCCCTGGTTCCGGCCCTCCCAGACCCAGTACGCCACCCCCCTCGTCACGAAGCTGGCCCGGCGGGCGGGCTACCCGCACGTCCTGTCGTACGACGTGGACTCCCTCGACTTCACCTCGCCCGGCGCCGCGGCCGTCATCCGCACCGTCACCGGGACGATCCGCAGCGGATCGGTGGTGAGCCTGCACTTCGGCTACGCGGACACGGTCGACGCGATGCCGCCCCTCCTCGAAGAACTCGCGCGCCGCAAGCTGCGCGCGGTGACCACCACGGAGCTGCTGACCTCATGACGACCACCCGCCTTCCCCGGAGGGCCAGCGTGCTGCTGGCCGGTCTGGTCCTCGCCGCCCTGGCCGGCTGCGGATCGGCCGACAAGGAGCCCGCCGAGGCGCTCGGCTCCGCAGCCCCGGCCCGGCAGCCCGTCAAGGCCGTCCCCGCCGTCCCGCCGGGCCTGGCCGGGATGCCGCCGCTCCTCGACCCGAACGACGTGTACGCGGCCGACCGGCCGAACAACCTCGCCCCGGCGGTGAGGGACTTCCCGTCGCGCGTCTACGTGCCGAACACCACCTCCAACACGGTGTCCGTCATCGACCCGAAGACGTACAAGGTCGTCGACACCATCCCGGTCGGAGTCCAGCCCCAGCACGTGGTGCCGTCCTGGGACATGAAGACCCTGTGGGTCAACAACAACCGGGGCCACACGCTCACGCCGATCAACCCGGCCACGGGCCAGGCCGGCGAGCCGGTCGAGGTGCACGATCCGTACAACCTGTACTTCACGCCGAACGGCAAGTACGCGGTCGTGATGGCCTCGATGGACCGCGAGCTGGTCTTCCGCGACCCGCACACGATGAACCGCGTCAAGACCGTCCCGGTGACCTGCTTCGGCGTCAATCACGCGGACTTCTCCGCCGACGGCCGCTACTTCATCGTGAGCTGCGAGTTCTCCGGCGAGCTGCTCAAGGTCGACACCGAGAAGATGGAGGTCGTGGCCCAGCAGAAGCTCCCCTTCGAGGGCGCGATGCCGCAGGACGTGAAGGTCTCCCCGGACGGGAAGACCTTCTACGTCGCCGACATGATGGCGCACGGCATGTGGGTGTTCAGTGGCGACAAGTTCGACATCCCCAAACTGCTGCCCACCGGGAAGGGCACCCACGGCCTGTACGTCAGCCGCGACTCCAAGGAGATGTACATCTCCAACCGCGGCGAGGGCAGCATCTCCGTCTTCGACTTCAAGCAGAACAAGCTCACGAAGAAGTGGGAGCTCCCCGACGGCGGCAGCCCCGACATGGGCGGCGTCTCCGCCGACGGCAAGGTGCTGTGGCTTTCGGGCCGCTACAACTCCGAGGTCTACGCGATCGACACGGCGACCGGCGAGCAGCTCGCCAAGATCCCGGTGGGCGGCGGCCCGCACGGCCTGGCCGTCTACCCGCAGCCGGGCCGCTACTCGCTCGGCCACACGGGGATCTTCCGGTAGGGGGTGTCGAGCACGGGGCACGGTGGCACGGCGGCGCCCCTGGAGCCCGCACGGCTCCCGGGACACCTTCCTGCCCTCGCCCGCGGACGGCGCGTGCGGCGTACGCCTGGTTCCGGGACCTGCGGGAGGGGCGGTGCCCGGCTGCCGCTACCCTTGGCCGGTCAACAAGCACCGAGAAGGGGTGGATCCCAGTGGCTGACATCGAGAGCGCGCGGGCGACGTTCGGCAAGTTCGACGCGGACGGTGACGGCTTCGTCACGGCCGACGAGTACAGCGCGGCCATGAAGGCGATGGGCGACGCGTTCGTGACCGGCGCCGTCGCGGACGCCGTGGTCGCGTCCAAGGACAGCAACGGCGACGGCCTGCTGAGCTTCGACGAGTTCTGGGCCTCCCTGAACAAGTAAGTCCTGCGCAGCCCCCGCCACGCCCTCCTGCCGGGCGGGCGGGGGCATTGCGCTGCCCCGGCGGGCTTCCCGGGGTCAGCAGTCGGGTCCGCCGGGCGGCGCCATGTCCTCGACCTCGGCCAGGGCCTCCTCCAGCCAGCGCAGCCAGAACGTCTCCAGGCCGATGCCGCCGTGCAGCACCAGCCGGCGCAGCCGGTCCTCGTCGGAGTCCCGCTCCGGCGGGAAGTCCTTCTCCTCGATCGCCTCGTAGACCGCCAACTGCCTCCGGTGCAGATCGAGATGGCGCCGCAGCTCCCCGGCCAGCCCGTGCGGCCCCACCACGGCGGCCGCCCGGATCCGCAGCAGCAGCGGATCCCGGATGGCTTTGGGGTCCTGGCTCTCGCCGACCCACCGCGCGAGCTCCGCGCTCCCGCCGGCCAACACCTCGTACTGCTTCTTCTGCCCCCGTACGGGCACCTCGCTGGGCAGCTCCCGGATCAGCCCGGCCTCCTCCAGCCGGCCGAGCTCGCGGTAGATCTGCTGGTGCGTCGCGGACCAGAAGTACCCGATCGACCTGTCGAACCGCCGGGTCAGCTCCAGCCCCGACGAGGGCTTCTCCAGCAGGGCGGTCAGGATGGCGTGCGGCAGGGACATGCGGCCATCCTAGGGATGGGGGAGGTGGAGGACCGCGGGCCCGTTCCCGACGGCGACCGCGAGACGGCTCCCGCCGGCGTGCAGGGCCGCGACCGGCGAGGGGACGTGCTCCACGCCGTAGGCCCCCTCCGCTCCCCTCACCGAAGCCCTCCCCGGTGCCCTGGCGCGTGGTTCGGGCCCCGCCGGCGTTCGAGGCGCGGGTCCGGGCGGAGCCCCGGGGAACGGGGGACGGGGGTAGGGGGCGGCCCCGGGCAGCGGCAGCGGCCGCGTACGCCGAAGCGGAAGCCGCCCACCGCGTCCACCAGTCCGTCGCCGTCCCACCGGGGGCCCCGGGGTGGCTCGTCGCCTCGAAGATCCGCGGGGGGACGGACCCTACTGCCAGGCGGCCAGGGCCTCCGGGGTCTTCGGACCCGGGGTGTGCGGGGGCAGGAGGGCGTGGGCGCGGAGGAACGACGTCACCGCCGGGGACCAGGCCTGGCGCAGGCCTGCCGAGGCCAGGAGCTCCGGGTCCGAGAGGAGGGCCTGCGCCGGGCCGACGCGGATGCCCGACGGGGTCAGCACCGCCGCGTCGTCGGCCCAGCGGACCGCCAGGTCGACGTCGTGCGTGGCCATGACCACCGTCGTACCGGCCGCCCGCAGCCCCGCCAGGACGTCCAGCAGGCGCTCCTGACCGTCCGGGTCCAGGCCCGCCGTCGGCTCGTCCAGGATCAGCACCCGCGGAGCCATCGCCACCGCGCCCGCGATCGCCGCGCGCTTGCGCTGCCCGTACGAGAGCAGGTGCGTCGGGCGGTCCCGCAGCGCCGTGATGTCCAGTGCGGCGAGTGCGGACTCCACCCGGGCCCGGACCTCGTCCACCGCCAGCCCCATGTTCATCGGGCCGAAGGACACGTCCTGCTCCACCGAAGCGGCGAACAGCTGGTCGTCCGGGTCCTGGACCACCAGCTGCACGGACGTACGCAGCCGGACCAGGCCCGCCCGGTCGTACGACACCGCCGTTCCGTCCAGGCGCAGCGACCCCGAGCCGGGCCGCAGGCCCCCGCTCAGCAGCCGCATCAGCGTGGTCTTGCCGCTGCCGTTGCGACCCAGCAGGACCAGCGCCCGGCCCTCCGCGATGGCGAAGTCCACGTCGGACAGCACCGCCGGGCCGTCCTCGTACGCGTAGCCCGCACCGGCCAGTTCCACCAACGGGTTCACAGCCACAGCCCCTTCAGGGTGAGAGTCAGAGTGATCAGGGCCGCCAGCAGGGCCCCCGAGGCCGCCAGGAACCGCCACGACAGGGCCGCCTCCGGTACGAGGACCCGCAGCGCGCCGTCGTAGCCGCGCCCCGCCAGGCCCACCTGGAGCCGCCCCGCGCGGTCGAAGGCCCGTACGAACGAGGTCGCGGCGAGCCCGGCCAGCGAACGCCACACCGCGGCCCGGCCCGACTGCCCCAGGCGGGCCGCCTGGGCGCGCCGGACCTGGGCCATCGAGTCCAGCAGTAGGAAGCCGATGCGGTACATGACCAGGGCCACGTCCACCACCGGCGCCGGCACCCCCGCCCGGACCAGCCGGGGCAGGACGTCCGAGACGGGCGTCGTGAAGGCGAACAGCAGCACCCCGAGGGACGCCGCCGAGGTCCGCAGCAGCAGCTCCGCCGCATGCCGGGGGCCGTCAGGGGCGAGCGAGACGGGCCCGGCCGGCCCGCCGACGGCGACCAGCAGAGGCAGCGCGCCGGTGACGCAGAAGCCCAGTGGGATCCGGAAGGCCCGCCACAGCTGCCGCCCGGCCACGCCGGCCGGGCCCAGCAGCACGGCCAGCGTCGCCGCGGCGACCAGCGGTCCGCCGGGCCAGGGCGGCAGGCACACGGCGGTGACCGTCAGCCCCAGCCCCAGCAGGGCCTTCTCGAGCGGATGGCGGCCGCGCCACCGGCTGCTGTGCGCGGCCACGTCGATCGGCAGCACCGCCTACGACTCCGCTGCGGTGGTGCCGGACGGGGCCGCTGCGGTGCCCGGCGCCGCGGCGGCGGCCGCCGCGGCCGCGCCCTGCCGGCGGCCCTTG
Organism: Streptomyces katrae; assembly: GCF_000717655.1. GTDB lineage: Bacteria > Actinomycetota > Actinomycetes > Streptomycetales > Streptomycetaceae > Streptomyces > Streptomyces katrae_B. Next base: position 77,352 of record NZ_JNZY01000009.1, on the reverse strand, counting down.
CGGACGCCGAAGTAGTACGCGAGCACGCCCGCGCCGAGCGCCGCCTGAAGGGCGAACAGCGCCGACTCCACGTCCCCGGAGGGGGGTTCGTACAGCGGCGAGAACCACGGCTCGTAGTCCGGCTTCAGCTCGCTGATCGCCGCCTCCGCCTGCGCGTCGGCGCCCGTGAACGGCTCCTCCTTGCCCTCGCCCAGCCCCAGCGCGAGCGGCAGTACGGCCAGCGCCGCCACCAGGAGCAGCAGCAGGCCGTTGATCTTCGCGTTCCGGCTCATGTTCATCACACCGCCGTCTTCTGCTCGCTGTGACCGGTCAGCTTCGCGACGCCCAGCCGGACCAGGTCCGACTTGCTCGACTGCATCAGCAGCCGCATCACGAGCACCGTCAGAAGGCCCTCGCTCACCGCGAGCGGGATCTGGGTGACGGCGAAGATGCCCCCGAACTTCGCCAGCGCCCCCAGGAACCCGCTGCCCGGGTCCGGGAAGGCCAGCGCCAGCTGCACGGAGGTCACGCAGTACGTGACCAGGTCGGCGAAGAAGGCGCCGAAGAAGACGGTCACCATCAGCGGGACGCCGAAGCGCTTCAGCAGCAGGTAGACCCCGTACCCCGCCCACGGCCCGGCGATCGCCATCGAGAAGACGTTCGCGCCGAGGGTGGTCAGCCCGCCGTGCGCCAGCAGCAGCGCCTGGAAGAGGAGGGTGATCGTGCCGAGCACCGCCATGATCGGCGGCCGGAACAGGATCGCGCCGAGCCCGGTCCCCGTGGGGTGGGAGCAACTGCCCGTCACCGACGGGATCTTCAATGCGGACAGGACGAACGTGAACGCTCCGGACGCCCCGAGCAGCAGCGTGCTCTCCGGGTTGGCCTTCACCTCGCGGGTGAGGGCGCGGACACCGTGGACGACGAAGGGAGCGGACGCGGCGCCCCAGGCGACCGCGTGCAAAGGGGGCAGGAACCCCTCGGCTATATGCATGAGTAGGGAGACCTCTCCAGCACCTCGTGGATGGACAACGCGCCCCGGCCGGTCTCCTGGCTCACGGGTACTGATGCCCTGGCTCCGCCTTCCCGGGCGATGCGGATCCTCCCGCGCCGCCCAGTGGCTTCCCAAAGGAGTGGAGCCGGACTTCCCGTTCACAGTGGCGAGGGCCGCACCGGTTTCCCACCGGTTTCCCGTACACCAAGGCCCGCTGACCCTAGTCGGAGGGACGGACCGGTACCAACCCGGCCCGAACGGCGCCGCCCGAACAGGCCCGAACCGGCGCCCCGAACGGCTGCGGCCCGGTGGCGGCGCCGCCCGCCGGCCCCCAGGCTGGCGGCGTGGCCGCCGACTACGACTACTCCGACCTGACCGCCGTCTACGTCAACTGCACCCTCAAACGCTCGCCGGAGACCAGCAACACCGAGGGCCTGATCGACCGGAGCCGCGCCGTCATGGCGGCGGCCGGCGCCCGGACCTCGCTGATCCGCGCCGTCGACCACGACATCGCCACCGGTGTCTGGCCCGACATGACCGACCACGGCTGGGAAACCGACCAGTGGCCCGTCCTGTACAGCCAGATCATGGACGCCGACATCCTCGTGCTCTGCGGCCCCATCTGGCTCGGCGACAACAGCTCCGTCATGAAGCAGGTCATCGAGCGGCTCTACGCCTGCTCCTCGATCCTGAACGCGCAGGGCCAGTACGCCTATTACGGCCGCGTCGGCGGCGCTCTGATCACCGGCAACGAGGACGGCGTGAAGCACTGCGCCATGAACGTCCTCTACAGCCTCCAGCACCTCGGCTACGCGATCCCGCCGCAGGCCGACGCGGGCTGGATCGGCGAGGCCGGGCCCGGGCCCTCGTACCTCGACCCCGGCTCGGGCGGGCCCGAGAACGACTTCACCAACCGGAACACGACCTTCATGTCGTGGAACCTCATGCACCTGGCCGCCCTGCTGAAGCGCTCCGGCGGGATCCCGGCGCACGGCAACCAGCGCTCGGAGTGGGACGCCGGCTGCCGCTTCGACTTCCCGAACCCCGAGCACCGGTAGGGGCTGCCTCTCACGCCGGTACGCCGGCCGCCGCCGGGGCCCGCACCAGGCTCCGCCCCGAGCACCGGGGCGGCACGTGTGCACGCAGGACCTGTTCGGCGGCGGCGACCCGAGCCGGATGCGGATCCGCCCGGTGATCTGGCCCCGTACGAGGGGGTGGGCGGGCGCCCCGGGCACCCGCCCACCTCCGGCTTCACCGGCACACGTTGCGGTGCGCGACGTCCAGTACGAACCGCTCGGGGCCGTGCAGCTTGAAGGAGGTGAAGGAGGGCTTGCTGTGGAAGGCGGCGCCGAAGGTGACGTACCCCTCGAAGTCGCCGGTCATTGCGAGCCCCTTGAGCTGGGGCAGGTAGATCTTGACGAGCTTCGGCCCGTGGTACGTGCTGTCGCCCGCGCGGTTGTGCGCGGCGGCGGGATGCAGGCGGATCTGCAGGAAGTGCTTCCCGCCCAGCGGGACGGGCTTGCCGGACCCGTCCTGGACCAGCTTCGGCACGCGGGTGACGGTGACCCCGGGGACGTGTCCCCGCAGGTCGATGACGATGCGGTCGTACGTGCAGTGCCCGCCCCAGCGGGCATTGACGACGAGCGGCGTGGGCCGGACGACGGCCGAGGCCGGCGCGGCGAGGGTGATCCCGGTGGTGAGCAGCGCACCTGTGGCAAGGGCCACGAGCTGCCGGCGGCGGAGGTGGTTCATGACGTCCCCCTGGTTCTTCGGAGGCGGGGACCGGTGTCACTGCTGAGGACACTCCCGGCGGGCTCATGGTTGCACCTGAATCACCCGGAACCAAAAGAAATGGGTATGGATCGTTGCCTATCGGGGCAGAAGCGTGCTCAGCCCGGCGTCGAGGTCGTAGTACCGTTGCTCCTCGCCCCGCGGCACCAGCGCGACCAGCCGCCGGCACAGCGCGCGCACGTCCTTCGCCCGGGCGGACACCACGCAGCTCCGCTCGCCGTTGGTGAAGGCGAGGAACACGCGCGGCTCGCTGCCCTGCCACCGCGGCCACACCTGGACGTCCCCCTCGCCCGTCGCGCAGGTCTCCCCGTCGAGCAGCAGGTCCCGGGAGAACACCCAGCGCGCCACCTGCGTCCCGGCGCCCCGGAAGTCGAGGGCCAGCTCGTAGGGCCGGTCGCAGCGGTAGGTGAGAGCCCCGAGCAGCGGCAGGGGCGCGGACGAGGCCTCCAGCCGGAGCGGGAGGACGTGGTGCTCGATTCCGTCCGTGCCGTGCATGCGCTCCACCTCTCTGTCGGCTCACGGGGGAATCCGCCCCCTCGGGCAAGCTAGCCCACCTCCCGGCCGCCCCCGCGGGCCGAAGGTCCCGACCCGGAGGGCCGCTGGGCCCGTCCTGGCACGGGAACGTGCAGCGGCCCGCCCTCCCGGGGGAAGAGCGGGCCGCTGCGCCACCCGTCCGTTACGGGACGGGGTTGAAGACGAACGAGTCGTTGGACGCCCCGGAACCGGTGGCGACCTGCCGAGGGGCCCGGCGCATTGCGCCGGGCCCCTCACTCGTCATGCCTGCCGGATCAGCACTCGATGACGTTGACCGCCAGACCGCCGCGGGCGGTCTCCTTGTACTTGACCTTCATGTCGGCGCCCGTCTCCTTCATGGTCTTGATGACCTTGTCGAGGGAGACCTTGTGGGTGCCGTCGCCGCGCATCGCCATCTTCGCCGCCGTGACCGCCTTGACCGCCGCCATGCCGTTGCGCTCGATGCACGGGATCTGGACCAGGCCGCCGACCGGGTCGCAGGTCAGGCCCAGGTTGTGCTCCATGCCGATCTCGGCCGCGTTCTCGACCTGCTCCGGGGTGCCGCCCAGGACCTCGGCGAGGGCGCCGGCCGCCATCGAGCAGGCCGAGCCGACCTCGCCCTGGCAGCCGACCTCGGCGCCGGAGATCGAGGCGTTCTCCTTGAAGAGCAGGCCTATCGCACCGGCCGCCAGCAGGAAGCGGACCACGCCCTCCTCGTCGGCGCCGGGCACGAAGTTCACGTAGTAGTGCAGGACCGCCGGGATGATGCCCGCGGCGCCGTTCGTCGGAGCGGTGACCACCCGGCCGCCCGCGGCGTTCTCCTCGTTCACGGCCATCGCGTAGAGGGTGATCCACTCCATCGACAGCGCCAGCGGGTCGCCCTCGGAGCGGAGCTTGCGGGCCGTGTTCGCCGCCCGGCGCCGGACCTTCAGGCCGCCCGGCAGGATGCCCTCGCGCGACATGCCGCGCGCGACGCAGGCCTGCATGACGCGCCAGATCTCGAGCAGACCCTCGCGGATCTCCTCCTCCGTGCGCCAGGCCTTCTCGTTCTCCAGCATCATCGCGGAGATCGACAGGCCGCTCTCCCGGGCCATGCGCAGCATCTCGTCACCGCTGCGGAAGGGGTACTTCAGCTCGGTGTCGTCGAGCTTGATCCGGTCCTCGCCGACCGCGTCCTCGTCCACCACGAAGCCGCCGCCGACCGAGTAGTACGTCTTCTCCAGCAGCGGGGCGCCCGAGGCGTCGTACGCGAAGAGCGTCATGCCGTTCGCGTGGTACGGCAGGGACCGGCGGCGGTGCAGGATCAGCTGGCTCGGCTCGTCGAACGCGATCTCGTGCGCGCTCCCGATCTCGGTGCCGAGCAGACGCAGGCGGCCGCTCCGGCGGATGCGCTCCACCTCGTCGTCGGCCGTCTCCACGTTCACCGAGCGGGGCGAGTGGCCCTCCAGGCCCAGGAGCACCGCCTTGGGCGTGCCGTGGCCGTGCCCGGTCGCACCGAGGGAGCCGAACAGTTCGGCACGCACCGAGGCGGTCTCGGCGAGCACGCCGTCCTTCTTCAGCCGCGTCACGAACATGCGGGCGGCCCGCATCGGACCGACCGTGTGGGAGGAGGAGGGGCCGATGCCGATGGAGAAGAGGTCGAAGACGGAGATGGCCACGGTGGCGGACTCCCTTGTCTGCTCGTGGGTGGAGGGGCAGGCGGGGTGGAACGTACGAGGGGGGATTGTTCGGATTTTGTCCGACAGTCGAGCTTAACGTGGCGAGGTGAACGTTTCGTCTGCCCGAGATGGTGGCCGGACGGCGCTCGGGTATGGCTCATGTCACACAGGAAGGGCCCGGCCCTGTGACACCAGGCCGGGCCCTCCCAAGCCGTCACCTAGAGCGACGGGTACAGCGGGAACTTCGCGGCGAGCGCGGAGACGCGGGCCTTGAGGGCCTCACTGTCGTAGGCCGGCTTCAGCGCCTGCGCGATGATCTCGGCGACCTCGGTGAAGGCCTCGGCGTCGAAACCGCGGGTCGCGAGGGCCGGCGTACCGATCCGCAGACCCGAGGTGACCATGGGCGGCCGCGGGTCGTTCGGGATGGCGTTGCGGTTGACCGTGATGCCGACCTCGTGGAGGCGGTCCTCGGCCTGCTGCCCGTCGAGCTCGGAGTTGCGCAGGTCGACCAGGACCAGGTGCACGTCGGTGCCGCCGGTGAGGACGTCCACGCCCACGGCCTTGACGTCGTCCTGGACCAGGCGCTCGGCGAGGATCTTCGCGCCCTCGAGGGTGCGCTCCTGGCGCTCCTTGAACTCGGGCGAGGCCGCCACCTTGAAGGAGACCGCCTTGGCCGCGATCACGTGCTCCAGCGGGCCGCCCTGCTGACCCGGGAAGACCGCGGAGTTGATCTTCTTGGCCAGCTCCTGCGTCGACAGGATGACACCGCCGCGCGGACCGCCGAGGGTCTTGTGCGTGGTGGTGGTGACGACGTGGGCGTGCGGCACCGGGTTCGGGTGCAGACCCGCGGCCACCAGGCCGGCGAAGTGCGCCATGTCGACCATCAGGTACGCGCCGACCTCGTCCGCGATGCGGCGGAAGGCGGCGAAGTCCAGCTGGCGCGGGTAGGCGGACCAGCCGGCGACGATCAGCTGCGGCTTGGACTCCTTGGCGAGGCGCTCGACCTCGGCCATGTCGACCTCGCCGGTCTCGTCGACGTGGTACGGGACCACGTTGTAGAGCTTGCCGGAGAAGTTGATCTTCATGCCGTGGGTCAGGTGACCGCCGTGGGCCAGGTTCAGGCCCATGATCGTGTCGCCCGGCTTCAGCAGCGCGAACATCGCGGCGGCGTTCGCCTGCGCACCCGAGTGCGGCTGGACGTTCGCGGCCTCGGCGCCGAACAGCGCCTTGATGCGGTCGATCGCGATCTGCTCGACGACGTCGACGTGCTCGCAGCCGCCGTAGTAGCGGCGGCCGGGGTAGCCCTCGGCGTACTTGTTGGTCAGGACCGAGCCCTGGGCCTCCATGACGGCGACCGGAGCGAAGTTCTCCGACGCGATCATTTCCAGGGTGGACTGCTGGCGGGCGAGCTCGGCGTCGACGGCGGCGGCGACGTCGGGGTCGAGCTCGTGGAGGGGCGTGTTCAGTACGGACATCAGGATCCCCTGGGGTCAGTTACCGGCGGTGAGCTTGGCGTACTCGTCGGCGGAGAGCAGGTCGGCCGGCTCCTCCGCGACGCGCACCTTGAACAGCCAGCCACCCTCGAACGGGGCGGTGTTCACGAGAGCCGGGTCGTCCACGACGTCCTGGTTGGCCTCGACGACCTCACCGGTGACGGGGGAGTACAGGTCGCTGACGGACTTGGTCGACTCCAGCTCGCCACAGGTCTCGCCCGCGGTCACGGTGTCGCCGACCTCGGGGAGCTGGGCGTAGACGACGTCACCGAGCGCGTTGGCCGCGAACTCCGTGATGCCGACCGTCGCGACGCCGTCCTCGGCGGTCGACAGCCACTCGTGCTCCTTGCTGTAACGCAGCTGCTGGGGGTTGCTCATGACCTGATTCTCCTGGATGCGGGGGAGTGGATACGAACAGTGGTCTTGCGTGCTGAGACGGCCGGCACGGCGCCCGTACGACGCGCTCACGGCGCCGGCGGGGAGCCGGTACGGGGTACGGGCGCTACTTCTGCCGCTTGTAGAACGGCAGGGCCACGACCTCGTACGGCTCATGCGTACCGCGAATGTCCACGCCGACGCCGGAGGTGCCGGGCGCGGCGTGCGCCGCGTCCACGTACGCCATCGCGATCGGCTTGCCCAGCGTCGGGGACGGGGCACCCGAGGTGACCTCGCCGATGACCTGCCCGTCGGCCACGACGGGGAAGCCGGCGCGCGGGACGCGGCGGCCCTCGGCGATCAGGCCGACCAGCTTGCGCGGCGGGTTCGTGGCGGCGCGCTCGGCGGCGGCCTCCAGGGCGGCGCGGCCCACGAACTCGCCCTCCTTCTCGAACTTCACGACCCGGCCCAGCCCCGCGTCGAACGGGGTGAGGGAGGTGGTCAGCTCGTGCCCGTACAGCGGCATGCCCGCCTCCAGGCGCAGGGTGTCGCGGCAGGACAGGCCCGCCGGGACCAGGCCGACGCCCTCGCCGGCCTTGGTCAGCGCCTGCCACAGCTCGACGGCGTGCCCGGGGGCGACGAACAGCTCGAAGCCGTCCTCGCCCGTGTAACCCGTACGCGCGATCAGCGCGGGCACGCCCGCGACGGTGCCCGGCAGGCCGGCGTAGTACTTCAGGCCGTCCAGGTCGGCGTCCGTGAGGGAGGCGAGGATGCCGGGGGACTCCGGGCCCTGGACGGCGATCAGCGCGTACGCGTCGCGGTCGTCGCGGACCTCGGTGTCGAACCCGGCGGCGCGCTCGGTCAGGGCGTCCAGGACGACCTGGGCGTTGGAGGCGTTCGCGACGACCATGTACTCGGTCTCGCCCAGGCGGTAGACGATCAGGTCGTCGACGATCCCGCCGTCCTCCCGGCAGATGTGCGTGTAGCGGGCGCGGCCGACGCCGACGGTGGAGATGTTGCCGACCAGCGCGTAGTCCAGGGCCTTGACGGCCTCCGGGCCGGTCAGCGTGATCTCGCCCATGTGGGACAGGTCGAACAGGCCTGCCTTGGTGCGGACGGCGTTGTGCTCGTCGCGCTCACTGGCGTACCGCAGGGGCATGTCCCAGCCCGCGAAATCGGTCATGGTCGCACCGAGCGAACGGTGCAGCGCATCGAGGGCGGTCAGGCGGGGGGCAGTGCTCATGGGTGTGGCTCCCGGGTCCCAGGGCATGACATGACGAGGACGATCCTCCCCATCTGTCATCGGAACCTGAGAGGTTCGCCGAGAGTTCCCGGTCGGACCCGGGGAACCTCGACTTGCACCTTGGGTGGAGCGCACGCGGATGCCGTCGTGAGGGACGGCGGCGCGGCTCGCTTTTCAGATCTGCCTCATCCACGCGGTACGGGGCCTGAGAGATTCAAGGGAGGAACTTGCTCCTTCGGCGCCCGGGCACGGCCTCACGGCCTGCCGGGACTCTCCCGCGCGGATTCAAGCGGCCGGTATGCAGTTGGTCCAGATGGCGCACATCATTGCACGCCGTCCGGGTGATCGGGCGGTCGGGCCCGAAAGAGCGTACGGACCGGTGAGGCGCCCGGAAGCTCAGGCCGGAACCGGGCGGTGCCGGATTACCGTCTCTTTACACTCAGTGGGCATGAGGGGCCCTGCGGGCCCGATGGGGGAAGGCGATCACTGTGCGGAGATTCGGAGTGCTGGCGGCGACCGGGACGGGAGCCGTGGAGGGAGTGCCGGCGGCGCGGCGGACGTGCTCCGCCGCAGGCCCCGTACGCGACCTGCGCGGCCGGGGGCCGCACGGACCGCAGTGGCTCGGCTTCGCCGAAGGGGACATCGTCGTGGTGTCCGGCCTGCCGGGCGGCGGCAAGAGCACGCTGATCAAGCGGGCCGCGCAGGGGGGCGGCATCGACTCCCAGGACGTGCGCGAGCGCTGGGAGCGGCGGATGCCGCCGGCGCTGCCGTACGCGGTGTACCGGCCGCTGGTCCGCTTCGCGCACTACTGGGGGCTGTGGCGGACGCTGCGCTCCGGGGCCTCCGCGGTGGTGCACGACTGCGGGACGCAGAGCTGGGTGCGGAGCCTGCTGGCCGCGGCCGCACGGCGGCGGGGCCGGGCGCTGCACCTGCTGCTGCTGGACACCACCCCCGAGGAGGCCCTGTCCGGACAGGCGGCGCGGGGGCGGGGGGTGTCGGCGTACGCCTTCGCCCGCCATCGAGGCGCGGTGGCCCGGCTGCTGCGCGAAGCGGAATCGGGCCGCCTCCCCGCGGGCTGCACGTCGGCGGTCCTCCTGGACCGCGGCTCGGCCGCGGCCGTCACCCGCATAGCGTTCCGGCGGGACTCGGCATAGCCCCCGGAAGAGGGCGGGGCCCGAGCCGTTAACCTCGGGCCGACAGCGTGGGGCGAAATCAGCGGAGGCGTACATGCAGGGCGGCGGCTGGCCGGACAACGAGCTGGAGCAGGTGCTCGGGGCGGCGCTCGGGCAGGCGGACGCCGGGGCCCGGATCGTCGAGGTGCTCGGCCGGAGCCTGCTGTGGGTGCCCCTGCCCGGCGGTGGCGGCCCGGACGGGGCCGGCCTCGTGCTCCCCACCATGGAGATCGCCGGGGCCGCGTACGTCCCCGTCTACAGCTCCGAGGCCCAGTTCCGCGCCTGCGCCGGACCCGCCATGGACTTCGCCGTCGCCCCGGCCGTCGAGTTCGCCCGGGGCCTGCCCCCGCAGCTCGGCATCGCCGTGAACCCCGAGGGCGCCGTCGGCGTCCCGCTGCCCCCGCCCGCCGTCGCGGAGCTCTGCCGCATCGGCCGGACCCCGCTCGACGGCCCCGCCACCGGCGGCCGCGTCCGGCTCTACGAGCCCGACTGGCAGGAAGACCCGGTGGACTTCCTGACCGCCGCCGCCGAGGAGTTCCGCGCCACCGGCGTGGTCGCCGCCGCCCACCGCTGCCTCGCCAGCGTCGAGGGCGGGGACCCGGAGCTCTACATCGGGGTCCGGCTGCTGGGATGGGAGCCCGGCATGCGGAACGCCCCGATGGACGCGCTCGGCCGGGCCCTGACCCGGGTGCCGCCGCCCTGGCCCGTGCAGTTGATCCTCCTGGACGCCGCGCAGGACCCGGTGGTCGACTTCATCGTTACGCGCGTACGCCCCTTCTACCTGCCATAGGGCCGCTTAAGCTGGGTGCGGATACGGGTGGGACGACGGGCAGACGAAGAAGGAGTACCGGGTGAGTGCGTCAGGCACGGCCGCGGCCGGGCAGCTCGAGCACATGTTGCGCCAGGTGACTCCCGGGCGCTACGAGAGCTATGAGTCGCTTCTGCACGCCCTCGCCGAGGGCCGCCTCTGGATGCTGCTCTGGCAGGGGCAGCCGGGCTCCCCGGACGCCCAGTACGGCGGCATGGAGGTCGAGGGCCTCGGGTACGCGCCGTGCGTGACCTCCCCCCAGGAACTGGCCGCCAGTGGCTGGAACCGGGGCTACGAGGTGGTCACCGGCCGGGACATCGCCCGCGCCCTCTACCCGGACCGCTGGGGCCTGTGGCTCAACCCGCACGCCCAGGGCGGCGGCCTCGGCATCCCCTGGGCCGACCTGCGCCGGATCGCGACCGGTCTCGACCGGATGCCGGCCGGCCCGCTGCGGCTGTCCGAGCCCGCCCTGGAGCTCCCGCAGTTCTACGGGCTGCTGACCCAGCACGCGCACCGCACCCCCGCCGTCCGCTCGCTGCGCCGCGCCTGGGTGCAGCCTTCGCTGGGCTCGCCGTACCTCGCGGTCGGGCTCGACCTGTACGACGCCTCCGCGCCCGCGCTGGAATCCGTACGGGAGATGATGCGCCAGTCGGTCGGCGCGGTCCCCGACGGCGTGCCGGTGTGCACGGTGGCGCTGGCGGACGAGCACGATCCCGTCGCGATGTGGCTGCGCGCCCAGAGCCGCCCCTTCTACGACCGCGAGGGCCAGGCCCCCGCGTACTGACCCCGGGCTGCCCGCCGGGGTCTGCCCGGCCACTGAGACATCCGTATCGAGAAGACCTGAGGCCGCAGGGAACCACCGTTCCCTGCGGCCTTCGGCTTGTCCGGATTTCACCGCTGTTGTGGAGCCAAAAGACATGCTCCTCACGCGAGTTGGGCGCCATGTCCGATTGCGTACCGAACGGACGGTCTTGATCCGCTCAGGCGAGAGCGAAGTCCGGATAACGGGAACTCGACCCTCACATCACGGTTGCGCATCCATTCATCTGCGGGTCTGGCGGCTGATCGCAGCGCCGATGAAGACTCCCCACCCAAGAGCCGGTCAGTCCTCCGAAGCCCGGTTCCGTACATGAATTTTGCTTGTGGCTTTGCACAGCACTTCCTGCAGTTCTTGCACCTCAGCACGCGTCCTGCGTGTCACCACGCACTCCGAGCGCCACTCCGCACCAACGCCGCCACAGCGGCGGGCATGGGCCGGCAACCCGTCGGCCGAGAGGGGTCCCCACCACGATGACGGCACCACTGCATGACACGAGCGCGGAATCACCCGCACCCGTGTCCGTAGCCGACGTCCCTGCCAAGGCCATCGAAGGCCGCTCGCCCGGCCGCATCGCCTGGATGCGGCTCAAGCGCGACAAGGTCGCGCTGACCGGCGGCGTGGTCGTGATCTTCCTGATCCTGGTGGCGGTCTTCGCACCGCAGATCGTGAGCCTGCTGGGCCACCCGCCCAACGAGTTCCACGAGGACTTGATCGACCCGGACCTGGGCACACCGCTCGGATCCTTCGGCGGGATGAGCTCCGACTTCCTGCTCGGCGTCGAACCCACCAACGGCCGCGACGTGTTCAGCCGGATCGTCTACGGCGCCCGCATCTCCCTGGTCGTCGCCTTCCTGTCGGCCTTCGTGTCGGTCACCATAGGCAGCCTGCTCGGCGCGCTCGCCGGGTTCCTCGGCGGCTGGGTCGACGGCGTCATCAGCCGCCTGATGGACCTGCTGCTGGCCTTCCCGCAGCTGCTGTTCACCATCGCCCTGGTCTCCGTCGTCCCCAACTCCCTCTGGGGGTTCCAGGGTTCGGGCGTACGGATGGGCGTACTGATCGTCGTCATCGGCTTCTTCGGCTGGCCGTACATCGGCCGTATCGTCCGGGGCCAGACGATTTCCCTGCGGGAGCGCGAGTACGTCGAGGCCGCCCGCAGCCTCGGCGCGGGCCGCGGCTACATCCTGATCAAGGAGCTGCTGCCCAACCTGGTCGCGCCGATCCTCGTCTACTCGACGCTGCTCATCCCGACCAACATCCTGACGGAGGCGGCCCTCAGCTTCCTCGGTGCCGGCGTCAAGCCGCCCACCGCCTCCTGGGGAAAGATGCTCTCCGACGCCATCCCCATCTACCAGGACGACCCCGCGTACATGGTGGTCCCGGGTATCACGATCTTCATCACCGTCCTGGCGTTCAACCTCTTCGGGGACGGGCTGCGTGACGCACTCGACCCCAAGGGCAGCTGAACCGCTTCATCGATTCACCCACCTATGGAGGTTGGACCAACGTGATCCGCAGAAAGCAGGCATTCGCGATCACCGCCGTGATCGCCGCCCTGTCCCTGACCGCCGCGTGCGGTGGCAGTGACGGCGACAAGAAGTCCGAGGGCAAGGGCGGCGGTGGCGCTGCCTTCAACGCCGCGACCACCGGCATGGTGAACCCCTCGGACGCCAAGGGCGGCGAGCTCAAGCTCTGGTCGCCGCAGGACGTCGACTACCTCGACCCGGCGCGTGCCTACTACGGCTTCGTATGGGACATCCAGCGCCTCTACGTGCGCCAGCTGCTCGCGTACGACAGCAAGCCGGGCAAGGACGGCAGCAAGATCGTCCCGGACCTCGCCGAGGCCCTGCCGGTCCTGAGCAACGAGGGCAAGACGTACACCCTCAAGATCAAGGACGGCGTGAAGTTCGAGGACGGTACGCCGATCACCTCGAAGGACTTCAAGTACGGCATCGAGCGCGTCTTCGCGCAGGACGTGCTGTCCGGCGGTCCCACCTACCTGATCGACCTGCTCGACCAGGGCCAGAAGTACCCCGGTCCGTACAAGGACACCGACCCCAACAAGATGGGTCTGAAGTCCGTCGAGACGCCGGACGACAAGACGATCGTCTTCAACCTGGCGAGCGCCAACTCCGACTTCAGCTACCTGCTGGCCATGCCGTCCTCCTCGCCGGTCCCGGCGGCCAAGGACACGGGCGCCACGTACACCAACAAGCCGGTCTCCACCGGCCCGTACAAGGTCGAGAGCTTCACCGCGAGCAAGGGCGCGACCTTCGTCCGCAACGAGAACTGGGACCCGAAGACCGACACGATCCGCAAGGGTCTGCCGGACAAGGTCTCGTTCACGGTGACCACCAACCCGGACGACATGGACGCGCGTCTGCTGTCGGGCGACATCGACCTCGCCATCGACGGCACGGGCATGCAGCAGGCCGGCAAGAACAAGGTCCTCAAGGACGAGAACCTGAAGAAGAACGCGGACAACCCGTTCACGGGCTACATCCGCTACTTCGCCTTCCCGACCACGGTCGCGCCGTTCGACAACATCGAGTGCCGCAAGGCCGTCATCTACGCGGCCGACCCGAAGTCCCTGCAGACCGCCCGTGGCGGCCCGACCAGTGGTGACCTCGGCGCGAACATGCTGCCGCCCGGCATCCCCGGTTCGGACAAGAGCTACGACCCGTACAACCTGACCAAGGGCGAGCCGCAGGAGGCCAAGGCCAAGGAGGCCCTCAAGGCCTGTGGCAAGCCGGACGGGTTCGAGACCACCATCGCGGTGCGCAACAACCGCGCCCCCGAGGTGAAGACCGCCGAGTCCCTGCAGGCGTCGCTCGCCAAGGTCGGCATCAAGGTCACCATCGACCAGTACGACGGCAAGCTCTCCTCCTCCACGATCGGTTCGCCCGAGAACGTGAAGAAGAAGAACTACGGCATCATCGTGATGGGCTGGGGCGCCGACTACAACTCCGGCTCGGGCTTCCTGCAGCCGCTCGTCGACGGCAAGTTCATCCAGCCCAACGCCAACAACAACTACACGATGATCAACGACCCGGAGATCAACGAGCTCTTCAAGACGGCTGCTGCCGCCGCGACTCCGGAAGCCGCTGCTCCGTTCTACACGGACATCAACAAGAAGGTCATGGAGAAGGCCCTCTACCTTCCCATCAACTTCGACAAGGCCTTCGTCTACCACAACCCGCGTCTGACGAACGTCTACTTCAACGACTCCATGGGCAAGATCGACCTGGCCACCGTCGGCATCGCCGCCAAGTAGTCGAGTCGTCGAGTCGTCACGTAACAACAGGCAAGTGCCTTCACCGCACATGCGCTAGTCCGAAGGGCAGGTGAAGGCCGCAGGCGGCGGCTGCCGTCCCCACGAGGGACGGCAGCCGCCCGCCCCGGGCGGCCGACTGCAGTGCTCGTCTACCTCATACGGCGGCTGTTCAACGTCGTCGCCACGCTGCTGGTGGTCTCCGTGGTCACCTTCGGCATCTTCTTCGCGGTCCCCAAGCTCACAGGCAGCGATCCGGCCCTGATGTACGCCGGCCGCGAGACCAACGAGACCGCCCTGGCGGGCATCCGCGTGAAGATGGGCTTCGACAAGCCCATCTCCGAGCAGTACCTGACCTTCGTCAAGGGCATCTTCGCCGGCCGTGACTACGACGGCGGCACGGATGTCACCCACTGCGCCGCGCCGTGCTTCGGCTACTCCTTCAAGACCGAGGCTCCCGTCTGGGAGACCATGGTCGACCGCATGCCGGTCACCCTCTCGCTCGCCCTCGGCGCGGCGGTCATCTGGGTGATCGCCGGTGTGGCGACCGGTGTCATCTCGGCGCTCAAACGCCGGACGGCCATCGACCGCACCGTGATGGTCGGCGCCCTCGCCGGCGTCTCCCTGCCGATCTTCTTCACCGGCATGGTGGCTCCCGCGATCTTCGTCTACAGCCTCGGCTGGCTGGACGTGTCCAACTACAAACCGTTCACCGAAGACCCGGTGGCCTGGCTCAACTCCCTGATCCTGCCCTGGATCACCCTGGCCTTCCTCTTCGCCGCCACCTACGCCCGCATCACCCGCGCCACGATGCTCGAGGTCCTCGGCGAGGACTACATCCGCACCGCCCGCGCCAAGGGGCTCAAGGAGGGCGTGGTCATCCGCAAGCACGCCCTGCGCTCCACCCTCACCCCGATCGTCACGATGTTCGGCCTGGACCTCGGCGGACTCCTCGGCGGCGCGGTGCTCACCGAGACGACCTTCAACTTCCAGGGTCTGGGGACGGCGGCCGTGGCCGCCATCGGCCAGGGCGACCTGCCCGTGATCATGGGCGTCACCCTGCTCGCCGCGCTCTTCGTGGTGATGGCCAACCTGATCGTGGACCTGCTGTACGCCGTCATCGACCCGCGCGTGAGGCTGACGTGACCGAGAACCCCACCACCGCCTCCGGCGAGAGCACCTCCGGCGGGCCCGCGTTCGTCCCCGAGCAGGCCGGGCCCCCCAAGGAAGGCGCGTTCCTCTCCGTACGCGACCTCAAGGTCCACTTCCCGACCGACGACGGCCTGGTCAAGTCCGTCGACGGGCTCTCCTTCGACCTCGAGCGCGGCAAGACGCTCGGCATCGTCGGCGAGTCCGGCTCCGGCAAGTCGGTGACCTCGCTGGCCATCATGGGCCTGCACCGCACCGGCAACGCCCGCAGCCGCCCGGACATCTCGGGCCAGGTCGTGCTCGACGGCGAGGACCTCGTACGCGCCGACGCGGACCACGTGCGCAAGCTGCGCGGCCGCAAGATGGCGATGGTCTTCCAGGACCCGCTGTCCGCGATGCACCCGTACTACTCGGTCGGCAAGCAGATCATCGAGGCGTACCGGACCCACCAGGACGTCGACAAGAAGACCGCCCGCACCCGCGCGGTCGAGATGCTCGACCGGGTCGGCATCCCGGAGCCCCACCGGCGCGTGGACGCGTACCCGCACGAGTTCTCCGGCGGTATGCGCCAGCGCGCGATGATCGCGATGGCGCTGGTCAACAACCCCGAACTGCTCATCGCGGACGAGCCGACCACCGCCCTGGACGTCACCGTCCAGGCGCAGATCCTCGACCTGATCCGCGACCTGCAGAAGGAGTTCGGCTCCGCGGTCATCATGATCACGCACGACCTGGGCGTGGTCGCCGAGATGGCCGACGAGATCCTCGTGATGTACGGCGGCCGGTGCGTCGAGCGCGGCACCGCCGAGAAGGTCTTCTACGGACCCCGCCACCCGTACACCTGGGGCCTGCTCGGCTCCATGCCGCGCATCGACCGCGAGCAGACCGAGCGCCTGATCCCGGTCAAGGGCTCGCCGCCCAGCCTCATCAACATCCCGAGCGGCTGCGCCTTCAACCCGCGCTGCCCGTACGCCGACGTCCCCAAGGGCGGCATCACCCGCACCCAGCGGCCCGAGCTCACCGAGGACGACAGCCGGCACTGGTCCGCCTGCCACATGTCGCAGGAGGAGCGGACCCGGATCTGGACCGAAGAGATTGCGCCGAAGCTGTGACCGACATGAAGAAGACGGCGGACGCCTCCGAGGAACCGCTGCTGAAGGTGACCGGCCTGGTCAAGCACTTCCCCATCAACAAGGGGCTGCTGCGCCGGCAGGTCGGGGCCGTCAAGGCCGTGGACGGCATCGACTTCGACGTCCGGCGCGGTGAGACGCTCGGCGTCGTCGGCGAGTCCGGCTGCGGCAAGTCGACGATGGGCCGGCTGATCACGCGCCTGCTGGAGCCGACGGGCGGCACGGTCGAGTTCGAGGGGCGCGACATCACGCACCTCGGGGTCTCCGCGATGCGTCCGATGCGCCGCGACGTACAGATGATCTTCCAGGACCCGTACGGCTCGCTGAACCCGCGGCACACGGTCGGCACGATCGTCAGCGCGCCGTTCAAGCTGCAGGGGGTGCACCCGGAGGGCGGCCTGAAGGCGGAGGTGCAGCGCCTGCTGTCCCTGGTGGGCCTCAACCCGGAGCACTACAACCGCTACCCGCACGAGTTCTCGGGCGGACAGCGCCAGCGCATCGGCATCGCCCGCGCGCTGGCCCTGAAGCCGAAGCTGGTCGTCGCCGACGAGCCGGTCTCGGCGCTGGACGTGTCGATCCAGGCCCAGGTGGTCAACCTGCTGGACGACCTCCAGGAGGAGCTCGGCCTCACGTACGTGATCATCGCGCACGACCTGTCGGTCATCCGGCACGTGTCGGACCGCATCGCGGTGATGTACCTCGGCAAGATCGTGGAGCTGACCGACCGCAAGTCGCTGTACGAGAACCCGATGCACCCGTACACCAAGGCGCTGCTGTCGGCCGTGCCGGTGCCGGACCCGCGCCGGCGCGGTGCCAAGAGCGGGCGCATCCTGCTCAAGGGCGACGTGCCCTCGCCGATCTCGCCGCCCTCCGGCTGCCGCTTCCACACGCGGTGCTGGAAGGCCACGCAGATCTGCACGACGCAGGAACCGCCGATGCTGACGCTGGCCACGGGCCACCAGGTGGCCTGCCACCACCCGGAGAACGCCGCCGACCAGGCGCCGGGCGACCCGGTCCTGCCGGGCGCGGCGGAGGCGGTGGTGACGGTCTCGGAGTGACCGGGCCCACATCGTCCGGTGTCCCGGGCTCCGCGTAGCGGTCGGAGCCCGGGGCACCGGCTTGTCCGGCGCCGGCACGGCGGGGGCGGGGGCAGCCCCGGCCGGGGTGGCGGCCCCGTCCCGTCAATCCGCCGGCCGGGCGAGCTGCACAATGGGGCAGTGCTCCACGATCTCTTCCCGCCCGGGATCCAGCATGCCCTGGACCTCGCCGGCATCTTCGTCTTCGCCACCGCGGGCGCCCTGCTCGCCGTACGCAAGAACTTCGACGTCTTCGGCATCTGCGTCCTCGCGCTGGTCACCGCCCTCGGCGGCGGCCTCTTCCGCGATCTCGTCATCGGCGCCGTCCCGCCGGCCGCCTTCGGCGAGCTCAGCTTCTTCGTCACTCCGCTGATCGCCGCCGCGCTCGTCTTCTTCCTTCACCCCGAGGTCCAGCGGATCAACGCCGCCATCAACGTCTTCGACGCAGCCGGCCTCGGCCTGTTCTGCGTGACCGGCACCACCAAGGCCTACGAGTTCGGGCTCGGACTCACCGCGTCCGCGGCGCTCGGCCTGGCCACGGCCGTCGGCGGCGGCGTCCTGCGCGACGTCCTCGCGGGCGAGGTGCCCCGGCTGCTGCGCGACCGCGAGATGTACGCCGTGCCGGCCACCGTCGGCGCCACCATGGTGGCGGTCTTCATCGCCTTCGACGTCCTGAACGGCGTGACGACGGCCCTCGCGATCATCACCACCTTCGTGCTCCGGCTCCTCGCCATGCGCTACCACTGGCGGGCCCCGCTGGCCTGGAACCGCCGCTCCTCGGTGGCCGAAGAGCCGTAACCAGCGCGTAGCAAAGGAAAGCTACCGCTTAGTAGCTTCGCGTTGTAGTGTCGTATTCATGGCATACGCAGCGGCCCAGGCAACCATCGGCGACAGCGAGTTCGACCGCGACACCACCGTCACCGCCCGCGCGGGCGAGCCCGGTGTGTACGACGCGGAGCTCTCCGCCGGATGGACGATCATCACCGCCGTCAACGGCGGCTATCTGCTGGCCCTGGTCGGCCGGGCGCTGTCGGCGGCCCTGCCGCACCCGGACCCCTTCACCGTCTCCGCCCACTACCTGACCTCGTCGGTTCCCGGCCCCGCGGTGATCCGCACCGAGGTCGTCCGGGTGGGGCGCACCCTCTCCACCGGCCAGGCCTCCCTCTTCCAGTACGACGAGAACGGCGCCGAGATCGAGCGGATCCGGGTCGTCGCCTCGTACGGCGACCTCGCCTCCCTCCCGGACGACGTCCGCACCACCGCCGTGCCGCCGGTGATCCCGCCCTACGCGGACTGCCTCGGCCCCGAGGCCGGCCCGGCCCCGATCCCCGGCAGCAACGCGATCGTGGACCGGCTCCGGTTGCGGCTGGACCCGGCGACGGCGGGCTGGGCGCTCGGCGCGCCGTCGGGGAAGGGCGAGATGCGGGCCTGGTTCGAGCTGGCCGACGGCCGCGACGCGGACCCGCTCTCGATGCTGCTCGCGGTGGACGCGCTGCCGCCGACCTGCTTCGACCTGGGCCTGATGGGCTGGAGCCCGACCATCGAGCTCACCACCCACATCCGCCACCGCCCGGCCCCGGGCCCGCTGCGCATCTCCATCACGACCCGGAACCTGGCCGGGGGCTTCCTGGAGGAGGACGCCGAGGTCTGGGACTCCGAGGACCGCCTCGTCGCGCAGTCCCGCCAGCTGGCCCGCGCCCCCCGCTGACCCTGCGGGGAGCGGGGAGTTCCGGCCGCGGCGGGGTTTGAGGAGTGGCCGTTCGGGGGCAGGGGCCCGAGCGGGGTCCGGGCCAGGCGCCGGGTGAGCCCGCCCGGGCCGGCCGGCGGCTGCCGGGCGGGGCCTGGCGGGAGGGCGGGGGCCCGCGGGGTCCGGCCCCGTGGAGCGGACTCGTAGAATCGGGGGATCATGGCCTACCTCGACCACGCCGCCACCACTCCGATGCTCCCGGAGGCCGCTGCGGCGATGACCGCGCAGTTCGCCGCCACGGGTAACGCGTCCTCCCTCCACGCCGCCGGCCGCCGCGCCCGCCGTACCGTCGAGGAGGCCCGCGAGGCCCTCGCCGAGGCACTCGGCGCCCGCCCGAGCGAGGTGGTCTTCACCGCGGGCGGCACGGAGGCCGACAACCTCGCCGTCAAGGGCCTCTACTGGGCCCGGCGCGACCGGGACCCCGCCCGGACCCGGGTGCTCGCCAGCCCCGTCGAGCACCACGCCGTGCTCGACGCCGTCCACTGGCTCGGCGAGCACGAGGGCGCCCAGGTCGAGTACCTCCCCGTCGACCGCTACGGCCGCGTGCACCCCGGGGCCCTCCGGGAAGCCATCGCGCGCAACCCCGACGACGTGGCCCTGGCCACCGTCATGTGGGCCAACAACGAGATCGGCACCGTCATGCCGGTCCACGAACTGGCCGCCGTCGCCCGCGAGTTCGCGATCCCCCTGCACTCCGACGCCGTCCAGGCCTTCGGCCAGCTCGACGTCCGCTTCGGCGAAAGCGGCCTCGCCGCGATGACCGTCAGCGGCCACAAGGTCGGCGGCCCGTACGGCATCGGCGCGCTGCTGCTCGGCCGCGACCAGAGCCCCGTACCCGTCCTGCACGGCGGTGGCCAGGAGCGGCACGTGCGCTCCGGGACCCTCGACGTGCCCGCCGTCGCCGCCTTCGCGGTGGCCGCCGTGATCGCCGCCGAGCGGCGGGAGCGGTTCGCCGCCGAGATCGGCGCACTGCGCGACGAACTGGTCGCCGCCGTGCTCCGGGAGGTGCCCGACGCCGTCCTCGGCGGGGACCCGGACGACCGGCTCCCGGCCAACGCCCACTTCAGCTTCCCCGGCTGCGAGGGCGACTCCCTGCTGCTCCTGCTGGACGCCCAGGGCATCGAGTGCTCCACCGGCTCCGCCTGCACCGCGGGCGTGGCCCAGCCCAGCCACGTCCTGCTGGCCACCGGCACGGATCCGCAGCTGGCCCGCGGGACCCTGCGCTTCTCCCTCGGCCACACCTCCACCAAGGAGGACGTCGCGGCCGTCGCCGCCGCCATCGGCCCGGCCGTCGAGCGCGCCCGCACGGCAGGCCTCAGCTAGTCCGCAGCCCGTCAGCCCGAGGCCTGGGCGGGGGTCACCGCGAGCTCCGAGCGGACCAGGCCCAGGTACCGGTCCCAGTCCCAGTGGCGGCCCGGGTCCGTGTGGTCGGTGCCCCGGACCTCGGAGTGGGCCACCATGTGCGTACGGTCCACCGGTATGCCGTATCTGCGGCATATGTCAGCGGCCAGCCGGGCCGAGGCCGCGTACATCGCCTCCGTGAAGTCCTGCGGCCGGTCCACGAAGCCCTCGTGCTCGATGCCGACGCTGCGCTCGTTCATCGCGCGGTTGCCCGAGTGGAAGGCGACGTCCATCTCGCGCACCATCTGCTCGATGCGGCCGTCCTGGCCGACTATGTAGTGCGCCGACGCCTGGTGGAACGGGTTCTTGAAGGCGTCCACGGAGGACGCGAAGCTGCCCTGCGTGACATGCACGACGATCCGGTCCACCCGGTAGTCCTCGGGCCGGTCCGCCATCCGCCAGTTCGCCGGGGAGGCCGAGGTCCAGCCCACGCCCACGTGGTCCACCTCGCCCTCCTTGCGGGGCTTGCCCACCCCCGGCAGCAGCCACCAGGCACGCCGCAGCTCGTCCTGCCCGGCGATCGCCGCCACCGTGAAGACCCCGAGCCCCCCGAACAGCACCGCCCGGCGGGTCCTGCGCGGCGCCGCCTTCGGTACAGCTTCGATCTTGCTCCCCATGTGATCCACCCCCTGCACCCGATAACGCGCTGTGACCCCGGGCGGTTCCCCCGTACTCTGGACGGTGCTATGACTGAGAACCTGCCGCGCACCGCCCGCCGCCCCCTCGCTGCGCTGGGGGGACCCCCACTTCGTGTCCTGGCCGCCATGTCCGGCGGCGTGGACTCCGCCGTCGCCGCCGCCCGCGCGGTCGAAGCCGGGCACGACGTGACCGGCGTCCACCTCGCGCTCTCCGCGAACCCGCAGTCCTTCCGGACCGGCGCCCGCGGCTGCTGCACCATCGAGGACTCCCGCGACGCCCGCCGCGCCGCCGACGTCATCGGCATCCCGTTCTACGTCTGGGACCTGGCCGAGCGTTTCCGCGAGGACGTGGTCGAGGACTTCATCTCCGAGTACGAGGCCGGGCGCACCCCGAACCCCTGCCTGCGCTGCAACGAGAAGATCAAGTTCGCGGCGCTGCTCGACAAGGCCCTCGCCCTCGGCTTCGACGCCGTCTGCACCGGCCACTACGCCACCGTCGTGGTGCACGAGGACGGCTCCCGCGAGCTGCACCGCGCCTCCGACATGGCCAAGGACCAGTCGTACGTCCTCGGCGTCCTCGACGAGAAGCAGCTCGCCCACGCGCTCTTCCCGCTCGGCGACACCCTCACGACGAAGGACGAGATCCGGGCGGAGGCGGAGGAGCGCGGCCTGGCCGTCGCGAAGAAGCCCGACAGCCACGACATCTGCTTCATCGCCGACGGCGACACCCAGGGCTTCCTCGCGAACCGCCTCGGCAAGGCCGAGGGCGACATCGTCGACGAGGCGACGGGCGAGAAGGTCGGCACCCACGACGGCGCCTTCGGCTTCACCATCGGCCAGCGCAAGGGCCTGCGGATCGGCCACCCCGCCCCCGACGGCAAGCCGCGCTACGTCCTCGACATCTCGCCGGTGAACAACACCGTCACCGTCGGCCCCGCCGAGGCCCTCGACGTCAGCGCCCTGACCGCGATCCGCCCCCGCTGGTGCGGCTCCACGGCCGCCGCCCCGGGTACGTACACCGCGCAGCTGCGCGCCCACGGCGGCGAGACCGAGGTCTTCGCGGAGATGGTGGACGGCGAGCTGCGGGTCCGCTTCACGGAGCCGGTCCGCGGCGTGGCCCCCGGCCAGGCGATCGTGCTCTACGACGGCACCCGCGTGGTCGGTTCCGCCACCATCGCGACGACCACCCGGGCCACGGCCGCGTCCGTGTGAGGCCCCGCCCCGCCCCGCCCCGAGTGCGGGAGCGGGGAGGCGCGGCCGGACTCGGAAGGGGCCGGGACGGGCATCGGAGTGTCCCGGTGACCGGGCCGTGGAGGTGTTCGCGAAGCCCCTGCGACCGCCCCTGGCTCCCGGGCCGTCTAGCCGACCGTGAGGACGATCTTCCCGGTGGTCCGGCCCAGCTCGCCGATCTCGTGGGCCTTCGCGGCCTGCTCCAGCGGCAGGACCGTGTCGACCAGCGGCTTCAGCAGGCCCTGGTCGGCGAGGGCCGCGATCTCCTGCAGGCCCTTGAGGTCCGGCTCGACGAGGACCCAGGCGGCGTGGACGCCCTGCGGGTCGGCCGGGATCCCGTCCGGGCCGGGCAGGGTCACCAGGTGGCCGCCGGGCTTCAGGACCTTCAGCGAGCGCCGGCCGTAGTCCCCGCCCACCGCGTCGATGACGACGTCCACCTCCGAGACGGCGTCCTCGAAGTCCGTGGTGCGGTAGTCGAGCACCTCGTCGGCGCCCAGCTCGCGCAGCAGCTCGTGCTTGGCCGCGCTGGCCGTGCCGATCACGTACGCGCCGCGCGCCTTGGCGATCTGCACCGCCAGGTGGCCGACTCCGCCGGCCGCCGCGTGGACCAGCACCCGCTGCCCGGCCGTGACACCGGCCGTGTCCACCAGGGCCTGCCAGGCGGTCAGCGCCGCCAGCGGCAGGGCCGCCGCCTGCACGTGGTCCAGGGAGGCCGGCTTGCGGGCGAAGTGCCGCGCCGGGGCGACCACGTACTCGGCGTAGCCGCCCGCCTGGCGCGGGAAGTTCGGCATGCCGTACACCTCGTCGCCCTCGCGGTACAGCGTCACGCCCGGCCCCACCGCCTCGACGGTGCCCGAGACGTCCCAGCCGACCATCGGGACCTCGCCCCAGCCGATGAGGGCGCCGCTGGCCCGGGTCTTCCAGTCCACCGGGTTCACGCCGGCCGCGTGGACCCGTACGAGGACCTCGTTCAGGCCCGGCTCGGGCCGGTCCATCTCGACCTCGGTGAGAACCTCGGGTCCGCCCCACTGGCTGACGACGACCGCACGCATGACTGTCTCCTTGGTTGATCTCGGTGTTGCTCGGGGTGCTCCATGCCGGTTTTCCCGGCCGTGACATCAGCTTGGCCGCACCCAGCCCCGTGCGGTGTTGGCCGTACGGCCACCATGTGACAGGATCTGGCCATGCCCGGTTTGCATCGAATCGCCGTACTCGCCCTCGAAGGCGTCGCCCCGTTCGAGCTCGGAATGCCGTCGCGGGTGTTCGGCAACGCCCACGCGGAGGACGGTGGCGCGCTGTACGAGGTCACCGTCTGCACCGCCGACGGCCTGCCCGTGACCAGCGACGCAGGCTTCACCATCGGCGTCACCGCCGGTCCCGAGGCGCTCGCCGCGGCCGACACCGTGATCGTCCCGCCCACCCACGCCATGCCCGGGCTCCTGCGCGCCGAGCCCCTGCCGCCGGCCCTGGCCGACGCCCTCGCCGGCATCCGGCCCGGCACCCGCATCGTGTCCATCTGCACCGGCTCCGAGGTGCTCGCCGCCGCCGGGCTGCTCGACGGCCGGCGCGCCACCACGCACTGGGCGCACGCGCCGGAGTTCCAGCGGGCCTTCCCGCGCGTCCTGCTCGACGAAGACGTGCTCTTCGTCGACGACGGCGACATCCTGACCTCGGCCGGAGTGGCCGCCGGCATCGACCTCTGCCTCTACCTGATCCGCGCCGACCACGGCACCGCCGCCGCCAACCGCGCCGCGCGGCTGTGCGTCGTACCGCCGTGGCGCGACGGCGGGCAGGCCCAGTACATCGACCGGCCCGTCCCCGAACCCACCGTGGCCACCACCACCGCCACCCGCGCCTGGGCCCTCGAGCGGCTCGCCGAGCCGGTCACGCTGGCCGAGCTGGCCGCCCACGCCCGGATGAGCCTGCGCACCTTCACCCGGCGGTTCCGCGACGAGGTCGGCATGACCCCGGTGCAGTGGCTCACCGTCCAGCGCCTCGAAGTCGCCCGCCAGTTGCTGGAGTCCAGCGACCTGCCGGTCGACCTCGTCGCGCACCGGGCGGGCTTCGGCTCCGCCAACTCGCTGCGCCAGCACATGCGGACGGCCCTCGGCGTCTCGCCGATCGCCTACCGCCGGACGTACCGGCCCGGCAGTCCGGCGGCCGCGGCGGCATGACCCCGGAGGTCATGGCCTTCGGCTCCGCGGCTTGGCAGGATCGGATCAACAGCCCGATCCGGTATGCCACTTGACAGCGCGGAGGCCACGACCATGACCGCTTACGCCATCGCCCACATCCGGCCCGAGACGCTGAACGAGGAGATCCTCCACTACATCGAGGAGATCCAGTCGACGATGGACCCCTTCGAGGGCCGCTTCCTCGTCCACGGGGCGCAGGTCGAGGTCATGGAAGGCCCCTTCCCCGGGACCGTGGTGGTCCTCGCCTTCCCGGACATCGAGCGGGCCCGCGCCTGGTACGCCTCCCCGGCCTACCAGGCCCTCGTACCGCTCCGCACCCGCCACATCCCGGGCGAGGTCATCCTGGTCGACGGCGTCCCGCCCGGCTACGACGCCACGAAGACGGCGGCCCGCCTGCGCTCCGAAGCCGGCCTCTGACGGGCCACCGGCCGTGTTCGTGCTCTGCGGTCCCGGGGAGGGGTGGGCCGGGCCGCGGGCCGACGCGCGGGCCCGGCTCGTCGCGGCGCGCCCGCACCTGATCGTCGGCCAGGCTTCGCCCCCGCCCCCGCCCCCGCCGCCACCGCCGGGCAGGCGGCCGCCGCACGTGCCGTGATCGAGGCGGCCTGCCGTGCCGGCGGGGGGGCGGTGACCGGGGCCCGGATCAGTGCGCCGGGGGTGCGAGCATGGGGCGTATGGCTACTCACCTGATCACCGGTGCCGGTGCGGGCATCGGCGCCGCCGTCGCCGCCCGGCTGCACGCACGCGGCGACGACCTCGTCCTGCTCGCCCGCGACGCCGCACGCGGCAAGCAGCTCGTCGAGCGCTTCCCCGGCTCCCGCGCCCTCGTCGGGGACCTCGCCGACCCCGACCGGCTGTCGTGGGCCTTCTCCAAGCAGGCGATCCCGGACCGGATCGACTCCCTCCTGCACATCGCCGGGATCGTCGACCTCGGCCCCGTCGGCGAGCTGCGCCCCAAGACCTGGCACCAGCAGCTCAACGTGAACCTGATCGCCCCCGCCGAGGTCACCCGGCTGCTGCTGCCCACCCTGCGGGCCTCCCGCGCCACCGTGGTCTTCGTGAACTCCGGCGCCGGCCTGACCGCCCACGCCGACTGGAGCGCGTACGCCGCCTCCAAGCACGGGCTGAAGGCGCTCGCCGACTCGCTGCGCGCCGAGGAGAAGCCGAACGGCATCCGGGTCACCTCCGTCTACCCCGGCCGCACCGCGACCGCGATGCAGGCCAAGGTGCACTCGCAGGAGGGCAAGGAGTACGACCCCGCCGACTGGATCGACCCCGAGTCCGTGGCCACCACGATCCTGATGGCCGTCGACCTGCCCCGTGACGCCGAGGTCAACGACCTGAGCGTCAGGCCCGGCCGATGACCGCGAGCGCCACCGGCATCGGTTCCCTCCCCGGCGGCGACGCCCGCGAGGCCGCCAAGACCGCCACCGGGACCTTCGAGGACTTCCCGTACCTCCCCGAGCTGCCCGCCCGCGGGCCCGGCGCGGACATGATCGGCCGCTCCCTCGGGCTGCTCGTCGACATGTACGCCCACGTCGAGCCCAGCGGCTGGCGGATCAGCGACCGCCCGGGACGGGACTCGAAGCGGGCCCGCTCCTGGCTGGGGGAGGACCTGGACGCGCTCGAGGAGTTCACCCAGGGGTACACGGGCCAGCTCAAGGTCCAGGCCGTCGGGCCGTGGACCCTCGCCACGGCCCTGGAACTGCACGGCGGCGAGGCCGTGCTCCAGGACGCCGGCGCCTGCCGCGACCTGGCAGGATCCCTCGCCGAAGGCCTGCGCGACCACCTGGCGGACGTACGCAAGCGCATCCCCGGCGCCGAGATCGTGCTCCAGCTCGACGAGCCGTCCCTGGGCGCGGTGCTGCTGGGACGCGTGCGGTCCGCCAGCAAGTACCGGACGTACCGGGCCGTGGACCGCCAGGTCGTCGAGGGCACCCTGCGCGAGCTGTTCGCCGTCCACGACGGAGAGGTCGTCGTCCACTCCTGCGCACCCGAGGTGCCCTTCGGGCTGCTCCGGCGGGCCGGCGCCAAAGGCGTGTCGTTCGATTTCTCTTTGCTCACCGAGCGCGATGACGACGCCATCGGCGAGGCCGTCGAAGGCGGCACGAAACTCTTCGCCGGAGTGGTGCCGGGCACCGACGCCCCGTTGTCGGACCCTGCCGGTAGCGTCATGGGTGTCAGGAAGCTTTGGCGCAGGCTGGGGCTGGCCCCGGGGACTCTGGCGGAGTCCGTCGTGGTCACCCCGTCGTGCGGTCTGGCGGGCGCTTCGCCCGCCTACGCCCGCGCGGTGCAGGCGCACTGCGTCAGGGCGGCGAGGTCGCTCGCCGACAACCCTGAGTGACGTGAAGAGACGGGCCACGGGAGGACACGGCATGGCAGCCGAACAGAAGCAGGCCGGCGACGGCACGGCCGCACCTGCGGCGGTGCGCGAGCAGCACGCGCTGCTGGCCGAGCAGGTCGAGGAGCACCGCTTCCGGTACTACGTGAACGACCAGCCGGTCGTCAGCGACGCCGAGTTCGACAAGCTGCTGCGCTCGCTCGAGGCGCTGGAGGAGCAGTACCCGGAGCTGCGCACGCCCGATTCGCCCACCCAGAAGGTGGCCGGGGCGTACCAGACGGACTTCGCGTCCGTCGAGCACCGCGAGCGCATGCTCTCCCTCGACAACGCCTTCGACGACGAGGAGTTGGCGGCCTGGGCCGAGCGGGTGGCCCGGGACGTCAACACCCCCGACTTCCACTACCTGTGCGAGCTCAAGGTGGACGGCCTCGCCGTCAACCTCACCTACGAGAAGGGCCGCCTCACCCGGGCCGCCACCCGCGGCGACGGCCGCACCGGCGAGGACATCACGCCCAACGTCCGCACCATCGCCGACATCCCGGACCGCCTCAAGGGCGACCGGATCCCGGAGCTCGTCGAGATCCGCGGCGAGGTCTTCTTCCCGATGGAGAAGTTCGAGGAGCTCAACGCCCGGCTCGTCGAGGCCGGCGACAAGCCCTTCGCCAACCCGCGCAACGCGGCGGCCGGTTCGCTGCGCCAGAAGGACCCGAAGGTCACCGCCACCCGGCCGCTGCACATGGTGGTGCACGGCATCGGCGCGCGCGCCGGCTTCGAGATCGACAAGCTCAGCCACGCGTACGAGCTGCTCAGCGAGTGGGGCCTGCCCACGGCCCGGCACAACAAGGCGGTGACCTCGCTCGCGGAGGTACGCGATTTCATCGCGTACTTCGGCGAGAACCGGCACTCGGTGGAGCACGAGATCGACGGCGTCGTCGTCAAGCTCGACGAGATCCCGCTCCAGGGCCGCCTCGGCTCCACGGCCCGCGCCCCGCGCTGGGCGATCGCCTGGAAGTACGCCCCCGAAGAGGTCAACACCAAGCTGATCGACATCAAGGTCGGCGTCGGCCGCACCGGCCGGGTGACCCCGTACGCGCAGGTGGAGCCGGTGACGGTGGCCGGCTCGGAGGTCGAGTTCGCGACGCTGCACAACCAGGAGGTCGTCAAGGCCAAGGGCGTGCTCATCGGGGACACGGTGGTGCTGCGCAAGGCCGGCGACGTCATCCCCGAGATCCTCGGCCCCGTGGTGGACCTCCGTGACGGCACCGAGCGGGAGTTCGTCATGCCGGCAGAGTGCCCCGAGTGCGGGACGCCGCTGCGGCCGATGAAGGAGGGCGACATCGACCTCCGTTGCCCCAACGGGCAGACCTGCCCCGCCCAGTTGCGCGAGCGGCTGTTCTATCTGGCGGGCCGCCAGTGCCTGGACATCGAGAACTTCGGCGCGGTGGCCGCGGCCGCGCTCACCAACCCGCTGGAGCCGGCCGAGCCGCCGATGCTCGACGAGGGCGACCTGTTCGGCCTCACCATCGAGCAGCTGCTCCCCATCAAGGCGTACGTCCTGGACGCCGACAGCGGGCTGCCCAAGCGCGACCCGAAGACCGGCGAGGAGAAGATCGTCACGGTCTTCGCCAACCAGAAGGGCGAGCCGAAGAAGAACGCCCTGGCCATGCTGGAGAACATCGCGGCCGCCAAGGACCGCCCACTGGCCCGCTTCATCAACGGCCTCTCCATCCGGCACGTGGGCCCCGTCGCGGCGGAGACCCTCGCCCGCGAGTTCCGGTCCGTCGAGCGGATCGAGCAGGCCACCGAGGAGGAGCTCGCCGCCACCGAGGGCGTCGGGCCGATCATCGCGGCGGCGGTCAAGGAGTGGTTCGCCGTCGACTGGCACCAGGAGATCCTGCGCAAGTGGCGGGAGGCCGGGGTCCGGATGGAGGAGGAAGGTTCCGGCGAGGAGGAGGGCCCGCGGCCGCTGGAGGGCCTGACCGTCGTCGTCACCGGAACCTTGCAGAGCCACACGCGGGACGGGGCGAAGGAGGCCCTGCAGCGCCGCGGCGCCAAGGTGACCGGCTCCGTCTCGAAGAAGACCTCCTTCGTCGTGGTCGGTGAGAACCCGGGCTCCAAGTACGACAAGGCGATGCAGCTGAAGCTGGCCGTCCTCGACGACGCGGGCTTCGCGGTGCTCCTCGAACAGGGCCCCGACGCGGCACGCGAGGCGGCGCTCCCGACGGAGGACGCCGCCGGATCGGAGTAATACCCCCTGAACGACACGGCGGGACGCGTATCCGGGAATAGGTGAAGGCGAACGGATGCGTGGTGTGCGGCCGTGCGGGCGGGCGCACGCCAGGCGCAACGCCCGGTGGTAAAAGGCTGGTACAGGGCTGTTCGCAGGGCGGTGACCTGTCGGATCATCGGATGGGTGACCCGAGGGTCCTGGTTCAAACTCACCCGTTCGGCGGATACCGTACTGATGAGGATGGCTGGGTCGCATTCGGGCAACCGCCGCCGACCGCTGCCCCTGGGAGCCTCTCGCGTCCTACTGTTGAGGGGTGCGCCTGTCGTGCACGGCTGCGGGATGCGATTCCAGCCGTGGTGGCATGACATCGGGGCCATCGCGTGGCATCGGCATTGCCGGCTGTGAGAGGGACGGGCATGAAACCCACCGAAAGCGCCGACCCGTCACCTGATGTCGGCGGGGAGATCCCGTCCATGCGGACGGGCCGGCTCGGTGTCCTGGGTTCCAGGACGCCGGACACCCACCCGCTCGACACCGGCGCGGGACCGGGCGGAGCGGGGCAGCGCACCGTGCTGCCCTTCGTCATCGTGGGCCTGTCCGCCGTGGTCCTGGCAGCGGGCATGGTCTCCGCGCTGAGTGACCGTCATGCCCTGTTCCCCGGCGGCCCGGTCGGCTGGGCACTCGCCCTGCTGACCGGCATCATCGTGGGCCACCTGGTCGCGCTGGGCCGCGACCGCTGGTGGGGCGGCACCGGGTCGGGCGCGGCCCTCACCCTCGGCGTGCTCCTCCTGTACGGGTGGGTACCCGCGGGACTCGTCTCGCTCGCGGTGGTCTCCCTGGTCGGGGCCGCCCGCCGGCACCGCTGGCGCCAAGGGCTGCTGCACGGCGCCACCGACATCCTCGGCATCGGCGCGGGGGCCCTCGTACTCGCCGCGTTCGGCGAGGCACCGACCGTCGAGACGCCGTGGCGGCCCACCGCCTGGGGGCTGGAGGCGGCGCCCGAGGTCATCCTGGTGGCCCTGGCCTACCTTCTGGTCACCAAGGTGCTGCTGTGGCTCGCGCTGACCCCGCGCGGCGGCGCCCTGCCCACCGTCGCCCGCACGGCCCTGCTCCGGCAGGCCTTAGTGGCCGTCGCCCTGCTCGGCATCGCCCCGCTGATCTGCGTGGTCGCCGTGACGCAGCCGGTGCTGCTGCCACTGTTCGCCGTACCTCTGATCGCCCTCGACTCCACCCTGTGGATCGCCCGGGCGCGCGCCGAGGAACAGCTGCGCGATCCGCTGACCGGGCTGCCCAACCGCCAGTGGCTCCTGGAGCGGGCGTGGTCCGCTCTGGACGAGGCTGAACGTTCGGGCACCCGGTCAGCTCTTGTGCTGATCGACCTGGACCGGTTCCGCGCGGTCAACGACACGCTGGGCCACCTCGCCGGCGACCGGCTGCTCCTCCAGATCGCCGACCGGCTCCGCCAGGCCCTGCCCGAGGACGCCGAGGCAGCCCGCCTCGGCGGCGACGAGTTCGCCGTGCTCCTGCCCGTCGCCGACTCCACCACCAGCGCCCAGCGGGTCGCCCGCCACCTCGTCGGCGAGCTCAGCTCTCCTCTCGACCTGGACGGCCTCACCCTCGTCCTGGAGGCCAGCGCCGGCCTCGCCGTCTTCCCCGACCACGCGCTGGACGCGGAGGGGCTGCTGCGCCGCGCCGACGTCGCGATGTACCAGGCGAAGCGCGACCGTACGGGCGTGGAGGTGTACGAGTCCAAGCGGGACAGCAACACTCCCGACCGCCTCGGTCTCCTCGGCGATCTGCGGCGGGCCCTCGACGCCGGTGAAGTGGAACTCCACTACCAGCCCAAGGTCCGCTTCGACGGCCAGGTGGCCGGGCTCGAAGCCCTGGTGCGCTGGGTGCATCCGGAGCGGGGCCGGGTCTCGCCCGACGAGTTCATCGCGATCGCCGAGACCTCGGGGCTCATGCCCCACCTCACCGAGTACGTCCTCGAGACGGCCCTCGCCCAGGTGGCGCGGTGGCGGGCGCAGGGCCTGAAGGTCCCGGTCGCCGTCAACGTCTCGCCGCGCGACGTCCACACCCCCGGCTTCGCCGGCGCGGTCGCGGCCCGGCTGGCCCGGCACGGGGTCCCGGCCAGCGGGCTCCAGCTGGAGATAACGGAACACGTCCTGCTGGAGGACCCGCAGCGGGCGGCCGACACCATGGCGGGCCTGACCGGCCACGGCGTCAAGATGTCGCTCGACGACTTCGGCACGGGCTACTCCTCCCTGGTGCACCTGCGGCGGCTGCCGGTCAGCGAGCTGAAGATCGACCGCTCGTTCGTGGCGCGGCTCGCGGTGGACGCGCAGGACGCGGAGATCGTGCGCTGCACGGTGGACCTGGCGCACTCGCTGGGGCTGCTCGTCGTCGCCGAGGGCGTGGAGGACGACGAGACCTGGGAGCGCCTGCGCGACCTGGGCTGCGACGCAGTCCAGGGCTGGCTGGTCGCGGCCGCCATGCCCCCGCAGGAGGCCACGGCCTGGCTCCTGGCCCGTGGCGAACGCGGCTGGCGCCGTCCGGCGGACATCACGGCGGAACTCTCGGCCTCTCCGACCCATGCGGAAACCCCGGCACAGTAGCCGGCGCGGCAGCCGGGGCCGGGCCCGGAGGGACCCCGGTGGGAAACGGTTTCGTGGGTCCGGCGCCCGGCCCCATAGGATTGGGCACGAAACTACACACTCACCACCCCCAGAGGATCGCTGCATGCCTGGCATCACGCGCGAGGAGGTTGCCCACCTCGCTCGGCTGGCACGTCTGGAGCTCAAGGCCGAAGAGCTGGACCACTTCGCCGGACAGCTCGACGACATCATCGGCGCGGTCGCCCGCGTTTCCGAGGTCGCCGACCAAGACGTCCCGCCGACCTCCCACCCGCTGCCGCTGACGAACGTCATGCGCGCGGACGAGGTCCGACCGTCGCTCACCCCCGAGCAGGCGCTTTCCGGCGCTCCCGCCCAGGAGCAGCAGCGTTTCAAGGTGCCGCAGATCCTGGGGGAGGACTAACAACCATGACTGACCAGATCATCAAGCTCACGGCCGCCGAGACCGCCGAGAAGATCGCCTCCGGCGAGCTCACGGCCGTCGAGGTCACCGAGGCCCACCTGGCCCGCATCGACGCGACCGACGAGAAGGTCCACGCCTTCCTGCACGTCGACCGCGAGGGCGCCCTCGCCCAGGCGCGCGCCGTCGACGCCAAGCGCGAGCGCGGCGAGAAGCTCGGCCCGCTGGCCGGCGTGCCGCTCGCCCTCAAGGACATCTTCACGACCGTCGGGGTCCCGACCACCGTCGGTTCGAAGATCCTCGAAGGCTGGATCCCGCCGTACGACGCCACCCTGACGCGCAAGCTGAAGGAAGCCGACGTCGTCATCCTCGGCAAGACCAACATGGACGAGTTCGCCATGGGGTCCTCCACCGAGAACAGCGCCTACGGCCCCACCGGCAACCCGTGGGACCTCACCCGCATCCCCGGCGGCTCCGGCGGCGGCTCCGCCGCCGCGCTGGCCGCCTTCCAGGCCCCCCTCGCGATCGGCACGGACACCGGCGGCTCCATCCGCCAGCCCGCGTCCGTCACGGGCACGGTCGGCGTGAAGCCCACGTACGGCGGCGTCTCCCGCTACGGCATGGTCGCCTTCTCCTCCTCCCTCGACCAGGGCGGGCCCTGCGCCCGTACGGTCCTGGACGCGGCGCTCCTCCACGAGGTCATCGCCGGCCACGACCCGATGGACTCCACCTCCATCGACGCCCCGGTCCCGCCGGTCGTCGAGGCGGCCCGCAACGGCTCCGTCGCCGGCATGCGCATCGGTGTCGTCAAGCAGTTCGCCGGCGAGGGCTACCAGGCCGGCGTCGTCCAGCGCTTCAACGAGTCCGTCGAGCTCCTCAAGGAGCTGGGCGCCGAGATCGTCGAGCTGGACTGCCCCTCCTTCGACCTCGCGATGGCCGCGTACTACCTGATCGCGCCGTCCGAGTGCTCCTCGAACCTGGCCCGCTTCGACGCCATGCGCTACGGCCTGCGCGTCGGCGACGACGGCACGAAGTCCGCCGAGGACGTCACCGCGCTCACCCGCGAAGCCGGCTTCGGCGACGAGGTCAAGCGCCGCATCATCCTCGGTACGTACGCGCTGAGCTCCGGCTACTACGACGCGTACTACGGCTCCGCCCAGAAGGTCCGCACGCTCATCACCAAGGACTTCGAGAAGTCCTTCGAGCAGGTCGACGTGATCGTCTCCCCGACGACCCCGACCACCGCCTTCGCGATCGGTGAGCGCACCGACGACCCGCTGGCGATGTACCTCGCGGACCTGTGCACCATCCCGACCAACCTGGCCGGCAACGCCGCCATGTCGCTCCCGTGCGGCCTGGCGCCGGAGGACGGCCTGCCGGTCGGGCTGCAGATCATCGCCCCGGCGATGAAGGACGACCGGCTGTACAAGGTCGGCGCCGCCGTGGAGGCAGCCTTCGTCGAGCGCTGGGGTCACCCGCTGCTTGAGGAGGCTCCGTCGCTGTGAGTTCGAGTGCGCTGTCCAAGGCCAAGGGCTTCAAGAAGTCCAAGTCCGGTACGTACCTGTCGATCGGCACCACCGCGTTCGGTGCCATCAGCGTGATCAAGCAGGCCCGCAAGGCCCGCACCGAGAACGACACGCTGAAGCTGGTCGACGCCGTTGTGTCCGCCGCCGCCATCGTCACCGGCCTCGCGATCCTGTACCGCGAGCTGAAGCGCCTCGGCGACGACGACGTTCTGCTGGGCTGAGAGGGAAGTTTCACTGTGACCGTCACCGAACTGCTGTCGTACGAGGACGCCCTCGCGTCGTACGACCCCGTCATGGGCCTCGAGGTCCATGTCGAGCTCGGCACCAAGACCAAGATGTTCTGCGGCTGCTCGACCGAGCTGGGTGCCGAGCCCAACTCGCAGACCTGCCCCACCTGCCTCGGTCTGCCCGGCTCGCTGCCCGTCGTCAACGCGATCGGCGTCGAGTCGGCCATCAAGATCGGCCTCGCCCTGAACTGCGAGATCGCCGAATGGTGCCGCTTCGCCCGGAAGAACTACTTCTATCCGGACATGCCGAAGAACTTCCAGACCTCCCAGTACGACGAGCCGATCGCCTTCAACGGCTACCTCGACGTGCAGCTGGAGGACGGCGAGATCTTCCGCGTGGAGATCGAGCGCGCCCACATGGAGGAGGACACCGGCAAGTCGCTGCACGTCGGCGGTGCCACGGGCCGTATCCACGGCGCGTCCCACTCCCTGCTGGACTACAACCGCGCCGGCATCCCGCTCATCGAGATCGTCACCAAGCCGATCGAGGGCGCGGGCGAGCGGGCCCCCGAGGTCGCCAAGGCGTACGTGGCCGAGCTGCGCGAGGTCATCAAGGCGCTCGGCGTCTCCGAGGCCCGGATGGACAAGGGCCAGATGCGCTGCGACGTGAACCTGTCGCTGCGCCCGACCCCCGAGTCCGAGTTCGGCACCCGCAGCGAGACGAAGAACGTCAACTCGCTGCGCTCCGTCGAGCGCGCGGCCCGCTTCGAGATCCAGCGCCACGCGGCGGTGCTCTCGTCCGGCGGCACGATCGTTCAGGAGACCCGGCACTTCCACGAGGAGGACGGCTCCACCACCGCCGGCCGCATCAAGGACAACGCCGAGGACTACCGGTACTTCCCGGAGCCCGACCTGGTCCCCGTCGCCCCGGCCCGCGACTGGGTCGAGGAGCTGCGCGCCGGCCTGCCCGAGATGCCGCGCGTGCGCCGCAACCGGCTCCGCGAGGAGTGGGGCGTGGGCGAGCACGACATGCAGTCGATCCTCAACGCGGGCGCGGTGGACTCCATCGTCGCCACGATCGAGGCGGGCGCCGACTCGACGGCCGCGCGCAAGTGGTGGATGGGCGAGCTGGCCCGCAACGCCAACGAGCAGGGCGTCGTCGTCGACGAGCTGCCGATCACCCCGGCCCAGGTCGCGCGCGTCGCGGCCCTGGTCGCGGCCGGCGAGCTGAACGACAAGCTGGCCCGCCAGGTCCTCGAGGGCGTCCTCGCCGGCGAGGGCACCCCGGACGAGGTCGTCGAGAAGCGCGGCCTGAAGGTCGTCTCGGACGAGGGCGCGCTCGGCGCGGCCGTGGACGAGGCCATCGCGGGCAACGCGGCCATCGCCGACAAGATCCGAGGCGGCAAGATCGCCGCCGTCGGCGCGCTGGTCGGCGCGGTCATGAAGACGACCCGCGGCCAGGCCGACGCGGCACGCGTCAAGGAGCTCATCCTGGAGCGCCTGGGCGTCTCCGAGTAGCAGCACCCCGCGTACGGCGGCGGCCCCGCACCGGTGTCCGGTGCGGGGCCGCCGTGCGTCCTGAGCCGTTCGGCTCAGCGGGTGAGCTGCGGGGCGGCGATGACGACGGTGCCGTTGTCGCAGCCCATGTCCACCTTGACGCGCAGCCGCAGGGCGTCGGTCACGTCCACCGACTTCGTCGCCGGCTTGCCGAGTTCGACGAGCTCGGAGAAGGCCGCGGGCTTCCCGTCGAGGGAGATGCTGACGCGTCCCTTCTCGTGCGTGGAGCCGTCGTCGATCCCGGCGGTGAACTCCAGGTGCTTCCACTCGCGGTTGAGGTCGAACTCGGTGATCGCCTCGTCGTTGCAGTCGGGGTGCGCGATGAAGGCCGCCCCGTACTGCTTGGTGTTGATCTTCGCGGCTCCGACGGTGAAGTTGCCCAGTCCCGCGATGGGCGTCAGCTGCGTCAGGTCGGCGGCCTTGATGTCCGCCGCGACGCCGCCCGGCTGGGTACCACTGGCGGTGGGGTCGGGTGTCGCCCCCGTGTCCGAACTGCCGCTCTCGCTCTCACTCGGTGAGGGAGCGGGTGCCGGGGATTCCTCCTCCGATGCGGCCGCTTCGGAGGCGGAGCTGCCGCCCTTGCCGTCCGAGGCCTGGGCACCGCCCTTGTCCTTTTCCAGCAGCCGTACGCCGAGCACGGAGAGCGCCGCGATGACCAGGACGGCGGCCACCGAGCACAGGACGAGCCCGGGCCGCCGCCGCTTCGGTGCGGCGGACCCCGGAGGCGGGGACTCGTGCAGCGGGTACGTCGGTCCGTACCCGGCGGGCACGTGCTCCGGCCGGGGCTGCAGCGGGGGCTGCGGCTGGGGCTGCGGCCGGGCGTCCCGGGCGGGCGGGGGCGGTGAAGGGACGGGAGCGGCGACCGGCGTCTGGACCGGCGGCGGGCCCACCGGCTGTGGAGGCACCACCGGCTTCGACGGAACCGGCGCCGGGACCGCGTCCTGCACCGCCCGCTGCGAGGTCGAGGAGGTCGTGGACACGACCGCGTGCCGTACGTCCTTCATCCAGCCGGCCAGGCTGACGGGCCGCTGCACCGGATCGCCCGCGTAGACGGCGGTGATCCGGGCGCGCCGCTCGGCGTCCAGCGCCGCGATCTGCGGCAGCGCCGCCATCGCCCGGGCCAGCTGCTCCGGGGAGTTGGGCGGGGACTCGCCGCTCAGCAGAAAGTACGCGATCGCCCCGAAGGCGTAGCGGTCCGCCGCCGGGGTGCGCTTGCCGTCGAAGACCTCGGGAGCCGCGTACCCCGGCGTGAACCACACCTCCGCCGTCTGGTGGTCCGCGGTCAGCTTGCTGAGCCCGAAGTCCACCAGGGTGGCCTGCCCATGACCGTCCACCATCACATTGCCCGGTGACAGGTCACCGTGGATCACCTGGCGCCCGGACGGGGTGGCCTTCCCGGAGTGCAGCCAGTCCAGGACGTCGGCCAGCTGTTCCAGCGTCCGCATCACCTCGCGCCGCTCGGCGGCGGTGGCGAGGTTCCGTTCGGCGCGCCAGTCGCGCAGGTCGAGCCCGTCGACATGGTTCATCACGAGGACGAGGGCCCGGCCGGTCAGCGTCCCGGACTCCCCCGACCGGTGGATCGGCGGCCCCTCGAAGTGCTCCCGGACGCCGACGACGCCCGGGCGGTGCACGAAGCGCAGGAGCTCGGCCTGCTCGTTCCACTTGCGGCTGATCCGGTCGAACTCGTCGGGCGTGATGGTCGTCTTGGAGTCGAGCACCTTGACGACCACCGGTTCGCTGCCGCCCGCGAGCTCGATCTCCGCGAGATAGAGGACGGCCTCCCCGCCGCGGCCGATCGACCGGAGCAGCCGGTACCGGTCTGCTGCCGCATCCGGCCCGATGTGCAAATCCTGGCTGGTCAATTTCCCCCCAGCGCCGATGCTTTGAGTGGGCATCAGTCTGGCGTGGCCGGAATCACACGGTCAATCGGAACGGTCAGTTTGCCTCGGGGTGGAGGAAGGCGAGGCGGGCCCGCTTGGCCGGCAGGTAGACCTCGGGCAGGTCGATCTCCGGGAGCTCGACCTCCGGGCCGATCACGAAGCCGGTGCGCTCGAGGCGGGCGATGGCCTTCTCGTTGCGGGCGTCCGGCTCGGCGACCACGCGGCGGGTGCGGCCGTCGGACCAGACGAACCCCATGAAGGCGGTCATCAGGGCCGCGCTGAAGCCCTGCTGGGCCGTCCCCCGGGTGGGACCGATCAGCAGGTGCACGCCGGTGTCGCCCGGCTGGACCTCGTAGCACTCGCTGACGCGGTCCTCGGCGCAGTCGTACGTCTGGAAGAGCCCGACCGGCTCGCCGTCTCGGCTGACGATGAACGCGTGGTGCGCGGTGCGTCCGTCGACGTCCTCGTAGATCTCCTGGACCAGCTCGCGGCTGGCCTCGCGCATGCCCCAGAAGCCGGCGCGCTCTTCGGTGACCCAGCCGTGGATCAGGGCCGAGTCGCCGGCCGGGTCGACGGGGGTGATGGTGACGGTGCCGAAGCCCTCGACGAGCTGGGTGTGCACCGGCCGGCGGGTGGAGGTGGTCATCTGGAGGTTTCCTTCGTGAGGCGGGTCCAGTCGGTGACGACGGGGACGAGTTCGCACTGCGCCCAGAACGGCAGCTGGTCGCGGTGGTGGGGTGAGCCGGTGACGCCGTCCGCGCCGAGCGGGACCACCCAGAGGCTGTCCTCGCGGCGGGCCAGGTCCCAGACGTAACGGGCCGACGACGCACGGGCGGTGAGATCGGTGAACCCGGGAACGGTGGAGGTGGCGTTGACGCAGTCGTGGTCGCCGCCGAGGCCGGGCCACTCGGCCTCCGGGCCGGGCAGCGCCGACCAGGGGGCCAGCCGGTGGACCTTCGACCAGGGGGCGTCGGGGCGGGCGGCGGCGGCCGTCTCCTCCAGGGCGGCGCGGACGTGGGCCGCGCGGTCGAGGCCGGGGAGGAGGGTGGTGGTCAGCAGGCCTTCGAGGGCGTAGCCGATCTTCGGAACCAGATACAGCCAGGGGTGGAACACCTCCGGGCCGGAGGGGGCGTCGGCCAGTCCGGCGAAGACGGGGTCGGCGGCGAAGCTGCGTACGGTCGCGGCCCGGAAGGCCGAGAAGACGGTCGCGTCGGTGCTCTCGGCCGCCATGTGGCGGTCCCAGGCGAGCAGCCGGGTGCGCAGCGCGGCAGCCTCGGGGGAGAGGCCGTCGAGGCCGGGCAGCAGGGCCAGCAGCGGCTCGGCGGAGGCCAGGTGGGTGTCCCGGTGTACGTCGGCCATCGCCTTCGGGGTCCAGTCCGCGGAGCCGGAGAGCAGCTCGCGGATCCGGTTGGCGCGGTGCGGGGGCGCGAACTCCACGCCGAACGGCGAGGCGATCCCGCGCGCGTTGGCCATGACGGCGAAGCCCTGCACGGGCTCGGCGGGAGGCTCGGCCCAGCCCTGCCAGGCGTACTGCGGGTCCCAGGCGGGTACCGGGCGCAGCCGGTTGGCCCGGTGGCGCAGCGGGACCGCGCCGGCGACGCGGTGCAGCAGGCCGCCCTCGGCGTCGGCGGCGTGGACGACGTTGACGGGCTCGGCCCAGCCGTCGAAGGCGCGGTCGATGTCGGCGACGGTACGGGCGCGCAGCAGCGCGGGGAGGACGGCGAAGCCGAGGTCTCGGCGGACGCGGGGCGGGTAGCGCAGGGCGAGGGTCTGGCCGCCACCGTCCGTCTCGTCCCGGATGATGACGGGGCCGCGGGCGGTCTCCAGGACCTCGACCTCGACCGGGTCGGCGCCGGCGACGGTGATGGTCTCGGTGTGCCGGGCGACGGGCTCCCATGCGCCGTCGGGGCCGAGGGCCTCGATCACGTCGGGGTCGCCGGGGGTGGTGCGGAGCTGCTCGGCGTACAGGTCCTGGTAGTCGGACATGGCGTTGGTGATCGCCCAGGCGGCGCTGCCGGTGTGCCCGAAGTGGCCGAGGCCGGGGATGCCGGGGACGGCCAGGCCGAGGACGTCGTACTCGGGGCAGGAGAGCCGTATCTGCTGGTACACGCCGGGGTCCTCGATGAACCGGTGCGGGTCGCCCGCGATGATCGCCGAGCCGGTGGCGGTACGGTCGCCGGGGACCAGCCAGCCGTTGCTGCCGGCGGTGCCGGGGCCGTCGGTGGCGAAGAGGGTGACGGCCTCGTCGCCGAGGACGCGGGCCACGCGCTCGCGCCACAGCTTGGTGGCGAAGCCGGCGAACAGGATGTGGGTGGCGATCCAGATGGCGAGGGGGACCCAGGGCTCCCACGGGGTGGGGGTGAGGCCGGTGCGGGCGAACCGCTCGTCGCGGGCGGCGCCTTCGGCGAGGCCGTCGTTGACGCCGTCCACGTACGCCCGGACCCAGGCGGCGGTGTCGGCGTCGAGTGCCTCGTGGCAGCGGCGGGCGGTGTCGGCGAGCCGGGACCGGCGGGCGAAGCCGTCCCAGGCGACGGACTCCGGGCCGAGGAAGGCGGCGCTGGAGCCCTGGGCGCGGTGGCGCTCGACCTCCAGCTGCCAGGCGCGGTCGAGAGCGGTGGTGCGGCCCTGGGCGTAGGCGAGGCTGTGGGCGTCGGCGGCGCGGAGATGGGGGATGCCCCAGTCGTCGCGGTAGAGCTCGAAGGCCTCGTCTACGGAGGCTTCGGCTCCGGTGGCGTCCGCTCCGGCGGCGTTGGCGTCGGCGTCGTCCGCGTTGGTCACAAGGCTCACACTCATCCCCCAGTGCATTAGGTTAGGCTGCCCTAACTATAGGCTCGAGGGAGGGGTGGTCGCACATGGCAGGCGTCGGCAAGGGCTGGGAGGGCGTGGTCCTTCGGCTGCTGCGGGGCAAGGACTTCACGTTCACGGTCACGGGCGCGGAGGACGTCACGGAGCACTACCGTCGGGTGCACGTGACGGACGGCGGACTGCTCGCGGCGGCCGGCGAGTCGCTCCACCCGACGATGTGGGTGCGGCTGTGGTTCGAGAGCGCGGGCAAGCCGCACACGCGGGCGTTCACCCTGGTCGACCCGGACCCGGCGGCGGGCACGTTCAGCCTGGAGTTCGCGCTCCACGAAGGCGCCGCGAGTGCGTGGGCGCGGGACGCGAAGCCGGGCGACACCATCGAGGCCACCGTCCAGGGGACCGGTTTCACCGCCCCGGCGCCCGAACCCGAGCGCCTGCTGGTGATCGGCGACCCGGCCTCCGTCCCGGCGATCAACTCCCTGCTGGACGCCTACCCGCAGACCCCGGCGACGATCTGGCTGGAGACGCAGCACGCCTCGGACGCCGACCTGCCGGTACGGCTGGACCCGGCCCGCCACGAGATCAGGCGGGTCGCGCGCGCGGGCTCGGCGCTGGTGGACCTGGTGAAGGCGCAGCTCCCTGAGCTCGTCGCGGACCCGGCGTCGGCATACGTCTGGCTCGCCTGCGACACGGAGACGACGCGGACGCTGACGGCGTACCTGCGCAAGGAACTGGCCCTGCCGAAGCAGCGCGTGAACGGTCTGGGCTACTGGCGGGCCGCCTGACGGACGTGGGCGGTCCCGCCGGGTGTCTCAGGCTCCGGTGGCGCCGTCGATGGCCTCGCGCAGGAAGTCGGCGTGGCCGTTGTGGCGGGCGTACTCGTGGATCAGGTGGAGCATGACGAGGCGCAGCGAGGCCTCCTCCTTCCAGCTGGGCACGTACGCCGTCACGTCGAGGGACTCGGCGGCCGCCTCGATGCGGCGGGCGTGCGCGACCTCCGCCTCCCAGGCGGCGAACGCCTCCTCGCGGGTGGCGCCGGAGGCGTCGTAGGCTGCCTGGAAGTCGTGGGTGTCGGACCAGAGGTGGGGAAGCTCCTCGCCGTTCAGGGTGCGGCGGAACCAGTGCCGCTCGACCTCGCCCATGTGCCGGACCAGGCCCAGCAGGGAGAGGGCGGACGGCGGTGACGAGGGGCGCCGCAGCTCCTCGTCGGTGAGGCCCTCGCACTTCCAGGCGAGGGTGGCCCGGTGGTAGTCGAGGTACGCGCGCAGCGTCTCGCGCTCGTCGCCGGTCAGCGGGGGTCCCATGCGTTCCATGGGGTGATCATGCCGGGAAGCCGCCGGGACCGGAAGACCGGCGGGCAGGTGGGCGGGCTTGCCGGGGTGGTTACGCGGTTCCGGTCCAGACGTACGGAACCGTCTTGCCCAGGCGAGTGAAGCCGAGGCGTTCCAGGATGGGGCGGCTGTCGTCCGACGCGTCCACCTGGAGATGGCGGATGCCGCGCTCCGCTGCGATGCGTGCCCGGTGGGCGACCAGTAGGCGGTAGATGCCCCGGCCGCGCCACTCAGGGAGGGTGCCGCCGCCCCAGAGGCCCGCGAAGGAGGAGCCCGGACGCATCTCCATGCGGGCCGCGCTGACCGGGATGTCGCCGGCCATCGCCACCACCGCCGCGATGGTCTCCGGCTCTTCCTCCAGCAGGGTGAGCAGCAGGTGCCGGATCCCCGGGCGCTCCGTTCCGAAGGCCTTCGCGTGGACGTCCATCATCAGGTCGACGCCCGCCTCGTCCGTCACCACCCGCAGGGTGATCCCCTCCGGCGGATCCACCGGCAGTGCGGCGAGCTCGTCCACCCGCCCCACCAGCAGGGTCTCGGCCGGCTCCGGGACGAAGCCCGCCGCGCGCAGCCGGTCCCCGAGATCCGCCGGCCCGTCGTGGTCGTACAGCTTCCACTCGAAGTCGCCGGCCCCGCGCCCCGCGAAGTACGCCACCTGCGCCGCGATCTCGGCGTCCGCCGTCTCCTCGTCGAGGTCCGACCAGAGCACGCCGTTCCACCCCGGGCCGGGCGCGGTCTGCCGTACCACCGCCCCCACCCGTTCCACCCTGGCCTCGGCGGCGTCCGGCAGCGCGTCGCGGCGCATCTCCCGGTCGTACCGGTCCCGTACCTTCAGCAGTTCGTCAGGATCCATCGTCATCGGCCCAGCTCACCAATTGTCCGCCCGCCCGCACAACTGCATTAGCCTCACCCCCGTGAACGACGACTCCATCTACACCGGCAA
Source organism: Streptomyces katrae (assembly GCF_000717655.1). Lineage (GTDB taxonomy): Bacteria > Actinomycetota > Actinomycetes > Streptomycetales > Streptomycetaceae > Streptomyces > Streptomyces katrae_B. Next base: position 34,811 of record NZ_JNZY01000009.1, on the reverse strand, counting down.
GGCCACCCCGGACGCCGCCACCGACCGCGGCTGGCTGCTCGGCCACTTCAAGGACCCCGCCGATCCGCGCCACAGCAAGGACGTGGAGATCAAGTGGGGAGTCCACCCGAAGGGCGACGAGCGGGCCCAGTGGGTGCGGGGCGAGGAGCGCACCGCGCTGCAGGTGCTGATCAGCGGGCGTTTCCGGCTGGAGTTCCCCGGCCGGACGGTCGTCCTCGCCGAGCAGGGGGACTACGTCGTCTGGGGCCGCGGAGTCGACCACTCCTGGTACGCGGAGGAGGACGCGGTGGTCCTCACTGTCAGGTGGCCCTCCGTCCCGGGCTACCGGGCCGACGAGCCGGACGGCCCGTCGAGCGGATGACCTTGGTCCCGCACCGCTCCGCGCCCCTGTGACGATGCACACGAAAGGGGCCAACGATCACGAAACGCTGGGATCGTGGCGGTGTATACCTTCTTGGCCGAATCCCGGGGCGATCCCCCGGGCCGCCGGCCTTCACGAGTTCCAGTGTCTTTGCGTCGGGCAGCTCCCGGTGAAGATCCGAACCACCAGGGAGCACGTCCGTTGGCAGCGATCGCACGGTGGTGCCTGCGGCACCGGCTGGTAGCCGTTCTCCTGTGGCTGCTCGCGCTCGGCGGCACCGCCGCGGCGGCAGGGACCGCCGGATCGGCGTTCTCCAACGACTACGAGGTCCCCGGCACCGAGTCCAGCCGCGCCCATGCCCTCCTCCGGGCGGGCTTCCACGGCCACGGCGGTGACACCGACACCATCGTGTGGCGGGCCCCGGAGCATCAGAGCGTCCGTACTCCCGACGTCGAGCAGCGCATGACCGAGGCACTCGACGCCATCGCCGCGCTCCCCGGGGTCGGTTCGGTGGCCGGCCCCTACGGAGCCGGGCCCGAGAGCGCCGCGCAGATCAGCCCCGACGGGCGCACCGCCTTCGCCGTGGTGACGTTCGACCGGCAGGCCGACTCCGTGCCCAAGGCGCAGGCAGAGGCCGTCGTCGACGCCGCGAAGAACCCCACCACCGAGGCGGACGGTCTGCAGGTCGAGCTCGGCGGCCGGGCGATCGCCCTGACCGAGGCGCCCACCGCGCACGTCGCCGAGGTCATCGGCGTGGCCGTCGCGGCCCTCGTCCTCTTCCTGGCCTTCGGCTCGCTCGCCGCGAGTCTGCTGCCCATCGCGACCGCCCTGGTCAGCGTCGGCACCGCCTACTTCGGCATCACGCTGCTCGGGCACGCCATGCCCGTCGCCGACTTCGCGCCGATGCTCGGCACCCTCGTCGGGCTCGGCGTGGGCATCGACTATGCGCTGTTCATCGTGACCCGGCACCGCAAGGGCCTCATGCGCGGCCTGCCCGTCGAGGAGGCGGCCGAGCGGGCCGTCGCCACCACCGGCCGGGCCGTCGTCTTCGCCGGGGCCACCGTCTGCATCGCGCTGCTCGGCATGCTGGTGCTGCGGCTGAACTTCCTGAACGGCGTCGCGATAGCCGCCTCCCTCACGGTGGTGCTGACGGTCGCCGCCTCGGTCACGCTGCTGCCCGCCCTCCTCTCGTACATCGGCATGCGCGCCCTCTCGCGCCGCGAGCGCCGCAGGCTCGCGGCCGAGGGCCCGCGGCCCGAGACGCCCACCGGGTTCGCCGCCCGCTGGTCTGCGTTCGTGGAGCGGCACCCCAAGCCGCTCGGCGCCGTCGCGGCGCTGGTCATGGTGGTGCTGGCGCTGCCCACCTTCTCCCTCCACCTGGGCACCTCCGATCAGGGCAACAACCCGGCCGGTTCCACCACCCGGCAGGCCTACGACCTGCTCGCCGACGGTTTCGGGCCCGGCATGAACGGCCCTCTCACCGTCGTCTCCCGCCTCGACGGCGCGGGGGACCGGCTCGCCGTCGACCACCTGGCCGAGGCGCTCCGGACGACCGGGGGCGTCGCCGCCGCCGGCCCGGCCGTCTTCAACCGGAGCGGGGACACGGCCGTCGTGACGGTCGTACCGGATTCCGCCCCGCAGTCCCGGGCCACGAGCGAGCTCGTCACGAAGCTGCGCGAGGACGTCATCCCGGGCGCCGGGCGCGGCAACACCATGGACGTCCACGTCGGCGGTGTGACCGCGGGCTACGACGACTTCGCCGACGTCATCGTCGGGAAACTGCCGCTGTTCGTCGGGGTGGTGATCACCCTCGGCTGCGTCCTCCTGCTGCTGGCCTTCCGCTCCCTCGGCATTCCGCTCAAGGCAGCCGCCATGAACGTCGCGGCCGTCGCCTCCTCCTTCGGCGTCGTCGTCGCGATCTTCCAGTGGGGCTGGGGCAGCGAGCTGCTGGGCCTGGGCAGCGCCGGCCCGATCGAGCCCTTCCTGCCGGTGATCATGGTGTCCGTCCTGTTCGGACTGTCCATGGACTATCAGGTGTTCCTGGTCAGCCGGATGTACGAGGAGTGGCTGGAGACGGGCGACAACCGGCGGGCCGTGCGCGTGGGCCTCGCCGAGACCAGCCGGGTGATCAACTCCGCGGCGGTCATCATGATCTCCGTCTTCCTGGCCTTCGTGCTCAGCGGCGACCGGATCATCGCGATGTTCGGCATCGCGCTCGCCGCGGCCGTCGCCCTCGACGCCTTCGTGCTGCGCACGCTCCTCGTCCCGGCGCTGATGCACATGCTCGGCGGCGCCAACTGGTGGCTGCCCGCCTGGCTGGACCGACGGCTGCCCAAGATCAGCATCGAGCCCCCCGAGTGCCGTCCGCATGCGACACTTCCCGCGCAGCGACCCGGTGCCGGCTCCGCCACGAGCGAGGACGGCGCCGAGCCCGCCACAGCATCCCGGTGATCCGGCAACGCGCCGTATGAGACCCAAGGAAGAAGCCGCATGTTCTCGATAGACCTCGCCGACGACGCCCAGCTGTTTCCGCTGGAGGTGTGGCACGCCGAGGAGTTCCTGGCGCACATGGACCGCGGCCGGGAGTTCATCGGCGAGCACATCGTCCTGGCCGACTACGTCACCGACCCCGACTCGGCGCGCGGCTTCCTCTCCACGTACGGGCAGAAGACGGCCGCCGACGGCGGGCGGATCTACGGCATCCGGGTCGGCGGCACCCTCGTCGGCGGGGTCCTCTTCCGGACCTTCGACGCCGAGTCGGGCAACTGCGAGGTCGGCTGCTGGCTGGAGCCGACGGCGGCCGGCCGGGGCCTGGTGACCAAGGCCTGCCGCATCCTGATCGACTGGGCCTTCCACGAGCGCGGCATGCACCGCGCCGAGTGGCACGCCTCCTCCGCCAACAAGAAGAGCCTCGCCGTCGCGGAGCGCCTCGGGATGACCCGCGAAGGCGTCCTGCGCGAGGCCTACCCGTACCGGGGCGTCCGCCAGAACACCGAGATCTGGGCCGTCCTCGCCCACGAGTGGCCGCCGGCCCCCACCGCCTGACACCACCCGCCGCGGCCCCGGTCCGGGGGCCGCGGCCGGCCCGGCCCGACCGCGGCGGCGCATTCTCAGAAACCTCTCAGACAAGCCGCCTACGGTGCCCCGCATGGACACCACGAAGACCGCCGACCCGACCGCTCCCGACGCGGAAACCGCCGAGCCCCAGGCCGCCGAGGCCACCGAGGCCAAGGCCGACCTCAAGGACGCCCCCGCCGCGGAGGCCGCCGAGGCCGCCCTCACCGACGAGGAGCTCGAGGACGGGTTCCAGGACGAGCTCGACGCCACCGAGAAGGCGTCCGACGGCGTCGGCGCCGCGGCCGGCGCCGTCGTCGCGGCCGGGCTCGGCCTCGTCGCCCTCAGCGGCAGCTGGGTCTCGCGCGTCATAGCCGAGCGCCAGACCCTCGTGGGCCAGATCGAGTCGGTCAACGCAGCCACCACCGAGGCGAAGATCCAGGCCCTGTACGGCGACGCCTGGCACATGACCGCCCTCGTCAACGGCGTCCTGTCCACGCTCGCGCTCCTCCTCGCCGTCTTCGTGCTGGCCCGCCCCGCCTTCGGCGCCCCCGGCCGCACCCTCCCGGCCTGGGTCCGCGCCGTCTCCTGGGCCGCCGTCGCGCTCGGCGCCCTGGGCGTGCTGCTCTTCGGCCTCATGTACTTCGACATCCTGGCTCCCCTCCCGAAGGCCGCCTAGGACCTCCGTTCCGTCGGCCTAGGACCCCCTCCTAGGCACTCCCGGTCCGACCCGGGGTCCTTCGGCCGCGGCCTAAGGACCCCCGCCCCGCACAGATGCGGCATGCGCCCGATGTGCCGGCACCCCCTGGGACGCGAATCTTGGATCACACCGAACGAGGTGCCGAGAAACGCAGACCAGGGAGCACGAGATGTTCGAGTACGAGATCGCCACCGCCCGCCGCGCCGACCTCATCCGCGAGGCCGACGCGTACCGCCGGGTCCAGGAGGCCAAGAAGGCGCGCCGTGCCTCCTCTCGCAGCCAGGAACCCGAAGGGCCGGTGAGCGGGCAGCGAAGCCGCTTCACCCGCGCCGCGTAGCCCGCGCCGCGAAACGCGTGGACCGGCACGTGATGAGGAGCGCACCGATAACGAGTGCCGTCGGCCCGGGATCCTGTGCGATGCTCGGCGACGTGGAGACCAGATCTGTCAGCCCGGTGTTCGTCGGCCGAGCCGACGAACTGGCCGTACTCACCGACGCATTGGCGCGCGCCGCCGGCCAGGAGCCGCAGGCGATGCTCATCGGGGGCGAGGCCGGGGTCGGAAAGACCCGCCTCACCGAGGAGTTCCTCTGCGAGGCGGCCCGCCGCGGTGCGGTCGTGGCCGTCGGAGGCTGTGTGGAAATCGGGGCGGAGGGACTTCCCTTCGCCCCGTTTTCGACGGCCCTGCGCACCCTGCACCGCCAGCTCCCGGGGGAGTTGGCGGCCGCGGCCGCAGGCCAGGAGGACGAACTCGCCCGGATCCTTCCCGAACTGGGTGACACCCCCCGCGGGCCGCACGACGAGGAGAGCACCGCGCGGCTCTTCGAACTGACGGCCCGGATGCTGGAGCGGCTCGCCGCCGACCGCACGGTCGTCCTCGTCCTGGAGGACCTGCACTGGGCGGACACCTCCACCCGGCACCTGCTCTCCTACCTCTTCCGCACCCTCGCCAGTGGCCGGCTCGTCGTCGTCGCCACCTACCGGGCCGACGACGTCCACCGCCGCCACCCGTTGCGCCCGCTGCTCGCCGAGCTGGACCGGCTCCGCACCGTCCAGCGCATCGAACTGCCCCGCTTCAACCGGGCCGAGGTGCGCCGCCAGCTCGCCGGCATCCTCGCCGCACAGCCAGACGAGGCCTTCGTGGACTCCGTCTTCGACCGCTCCGACGGCAACGCCTTCTTCGTCGAGGAACTCGCCGCCTGCCGGGAGAGCGGCTGCCGCGCCGGACTCACCGAGTCCCTGCGCGACCTGCTGCTCGTCCGCGTCGAGGTGCTGCCGGACGCCGCCCAGCGCGTGGTGCGCATCGTCGCCGAGGGCGGGTCCACCGTGGAGTACCCGCTGCTGCGCGCCGTCGCCGGACTGACGGAGGACGAGCTGATCGAGGCCCTGCGGGCCGCCGTCGGCGCCAACATCCTCCTCGCCACCTCCGACGGGGACGGCTACCGCTTCCGCCACTCGCTGGTCCGCGAGGCCGTCAGCGACGACCTGCTGCCCGGCGAGCGCGCCCGCGTCAACCGCCGCTACGCCGAGGCCATGGAGGCCGACGGCTCGCTGATCCGCGCCGAGGAGCGGGTCATCCGGCTGGCCAGCTACTGGTACCACGCCAACGACGCCGCCAAGGCGCTGCCCGCCGTCCTCGCCGCCTCGGTGACCGCCCGTCGCCGGCACGCCTACTCCGAACAGCTGCGGCTGCTGGAGCGGGCGTCGGACCTGTGGGAGAGCGCGCCGGAGGAGGTGCGCGAGACGCTGCGCCCGGTGGACTACACCGATGTGTACCCTCCGTGCGGCTGTGACCCGGCCACCACCCCGCTGCAGCGGCTCGACCTGCTGGCGGAGGCGACCGTCGCCGCCCGCTTCGGCGGCGAGCGCGAACACGCCCTGAAGATCACCAAGACGGCGCTGCGGCTGCTGGAGGAGGACCAGGACCCGCTGCGCGCCGCCTGGTTCTGGACCGAGCGTTCCCGGCTCGTCGCCAGCCTGGCCCGCGGCGACGGCTGGGAGGAGCTCGCCAAGGCCCAGCAGCTCGTCAAGGGGCTGCCCCCGTCCCAGGTGCACGCCGAGGTCCTGGTCAGGGCCGCGGGCTGGGGCATGCTCCACAACCCCGGACCGGGCAACATCGAGGCCGCGGAACGAGCCGTCGACTACGCCCGGATGCTCGGGGCCGAGGAGATCGAGCTCAACGCCCGTATCACGGTGGGCTGCCTGCTCACCGACTCCGGCGAAGCCGACCACGGCCTCGCCGAGATGCAGGCGGTCCGGGAGCGGGCCACGGAACTGGGGCTCGCCATGCTGGCGGGACGTGCACATATCAACCTCACCTCTCAGCTGGAAAGCATGGGCCGGTCCCACGAAGCCGTGGAACTGGCCGAACAAGGGGTCGAACTCGTCAAGAAGTCCCGGCTGCTGGACACCGAGGCGTGGCTCAGCGGGAACATGGCGGAGAGCCTGTACAACCTCGGCCGCTGGGACGAGGCCGCCGAAGCCGCCCGGCGCGCCCTGAGCGTCGGCCAGAGCGCGGCCCCGCGCGGCTCCGCCTCCGCACGGCTGTCCTACCTGGCCCTGGCGCGCGGCGAGATGACCGAGGCGACCGGCCGGCTCGCCGCCGCCCACGCCCACTTCGGCACCCACGACAGCCAGCCCCAGCACCGCATACCGCTCTACCGCCTCGCGGTCGGCGTGGCCGCAGGGGAGGGCCGGATAGCCGACGTCCGCGCGGAGGTCGCCGAGGCGGTCGCCCACGGCTTCCCGCTCGGCCACCACCGCTACGCCTGGCCGCTGCTGCTCGCCGCCGCCTCCGCCGAGGCGGACGCCCGGGGACTCCCGGTCGCCGACGCCGGCCGCGAAGCCGCCCTGGACGTGCTCCGCGGCGCCGCCCGCGCCCTGGCCACCCCGGTGCCGGTGTGGACCGCCCACGCCGAGTTCTTCCGCGCCGAGCTGCTGCGCGCCGAGGACCGGGACACCGCCGACGACTGGGCCGCCGTCGAGCAGGCCGTCCGCCCGCTGGAGCGCCCGTACCTGCTGGCCCGCGCCCGCCACCGGCTTGCCGAGGCCCTGCTGGCCTCCGGCGGCTGCCGCGAGACCGCCGCCGTCCTGATCCGCGAGGCCTACGCCACCGCGGACCGGCTCGGCTCCCGCAGGCTCCGCGAGGACCTGGCCCTGCTCGGCCAGCGCGCCCGGCTCCCGCTCACCGAGGCCGACACACCCGCGGCCCTGCCCGCACCGGACACCGACCCCGTCGAGGCCCTCGGCCTGACCAGCCGCGAGCGCGACGTACTGCGCCTGGTCGCTGCCGGCCACAGCAACCGCCAGATTGCCGAGGAGCTCTTCATCTCCCCGAAGACGGCCAGCGTGCACGTCTCGAACATCCTGGCCAAGCTGGGCGTCGCTGGCCGCGGCGAAGCGGCGGCCCTCGCCCACCGGCTCCGGCTGTTCGCGCCCCTCAGTCCTGCGGGGGCTGCTCGGCCGGGCGTATGAGCACCTTCCCGGAGTCCAGGTCTATCGGACCGCGTCCCGGATCGCCGTCGTTGACATCGGTCCGGGACAGCTCCAGCCGCTTCTTCTCCTCGTCCGTGTGCTTGCGACCCGGGTTGAACAGCTCCTCGATCATGTTGAACACCGCGCCCACCGTGCCTTCCGCCCCCCCACCGGGGACCCGTGGTTACCGCACCGTCAGTGTCAGGATCCTGTCGTCGCCCGCCTCCGGCGATCCGCGCCCGTCCGTCTCGCTCGTGACCAGCAGCAATCTGTCCCCGCCGAGGGCGATCACCGTACGCAGCCGGCCGTACTTCCCCGTCAGGAAGGCCTCCGGCTCGGCCACCGGAGCGGCCCCGGCCAGCGGGATCCGCCACAGCCGCTCGCCCTTGAGCCCCGCCATCCACACCGATCCCTGCGCCCAGGCGATCCCGCTCGGCGAGGCCTCGTCGGTCTTCCACACGGCCACCGGATCACGCAGCCCGGGCTTGCCCGCCCTCCCCTCGGCCTCTGGCCAGCCGTAGTTGGCGCCGGGCTCGATCAGATTCAGCTCGTCCCAGGTGTTCTGGCCGAACTCGGCCGCCCACAGCCGTTTGTCCTTGTCCCAGGCCAGGCCCTGCACATTGCGGTGCCCGTAGGAATAGACGACGGAGTCGGCCTCCGGATTCCCGTGCACCGGCTGCCCGTCCGGGGTCATCCGCAGGATCTTGCCGCCCAGCGACTTCTTGTCCTGCGCGAGCCCGGTGTCGCCGGTCTCGCCCGTTCCCGCGTAGAGCATCTTGTCCGGGCCGAAGGCGATCCGGCCGCCGTTGTGGACCAGGCCCTTGGGGATGCTCCGGAACACCGTGTCCGGCGCGCCCAGTTGCTGACCCGGGTCCCTCTGCTCGTCGTAGCGCATCCGGGCGATGCGGTTGTCGGACTCCGTCGTGAAGTACGCGTACACCAGCCGGTCCGAGGCGAACGCGGGCGACAGCGCGAGCCCCAGCAGCCCGCCCTCCCCGCCCGGGGCCACCCCGGGCACCTTGCCGATCGGCGTCACCCGGCCCGTGGCCGCCGCGACCCTGCTGATCGTTCCCTTGTCCCGCGAGGCGACCAGCAGGTCCCCGTCGGGCAGCGGGGCCACCCCCCACGGCGACTCCAGGTCCTTGGCGATCTCGCCCGCCACCGTCACGGAGCCCTTCGCAGGCGGCGGGGCGGCTTCCGAGGAGCCGGACGCGGAGCCTGCCGGGCCGGCCGCCGACGGTGTGGGTGCCGCGCGGGGTGGTGAGGTGCCCGCCTTGCTGCCGGGGGCGCCCGCCGGTGCGCAGCCCGCCGCCAGCAGAGCCCCGCATCCGGCCAGGGCGAATGCCGCCAGCACTCCACGGGTCCGGGGGCGCGGGCCCTCGTACAGCTTGTGCGCCTGTCCGTATCGCATCGTCCTGCTCCCCTCCGGTGCTGCGATCGTGCCTTTCCTCTGTCTCAACAGCTGCGGCAGTTCCCGAAGTTCCACCGCTCGTACACCCGATCGAGTGGTTGTCGCGGTGCCGGCCACGACCCCGCAACCGGCCACGACCCCGGAGCCGGCCACGGCCGGGCACCCGGCCACGGCTCCGGTCCCGGTCCCCTGCTCAGTCCCAGGCTCCCACCGCCGCCGGCAGCGCCGCGATCTCGGCCAGGTCCCCGGCCGTCAGCCGGACCTGCGCCGCCGCTGCGTTCTCCGCCGCCCAGTGCGCCCGGTCGGCCCCCGGCACCGGCACGACCTGCGGCCCCTGCGCCAGCACCCACGCAAGCGCCACCTGCGCCGCCGTCACCTGTGGCCCGTGCCGCCGTGCCACCCGCCGCAGCCCCGCCACCAGCACCTGGTTCGCCGCCATCGACTCCGCCGTGAACCGTGGATGCCGCGCCCGTACGTCCTCCCACTCGAAGCCCGCGCCCGGCCTGAGCGTCCCCGTCAGGAACCCGCTGCCCAGCGGCATCGCAGCCAGGAACCCCACCCCGCGCGCCGCACACCACGGCAGCAGCTGCCGCGCCGCCTCCGGGGACCACACCGACAGCTCCGCCTGCACCGCGCTCACCGGGAACACCTGCTGGACCCGCTCCAGGTGCCCCAAGGTCACCCGGTACGCCCGGTCCCCGCGCCGCCCCGCGCCCGGCCCGGCACCCGCGCCCAGCGTGCAGAACCCGAGCGCCCGCACCTTCCCGGCCCCCACCAGCTCCGCCATGGCCCCCCAGGTCTCCTCCACCGGGACGTCCGGATCCACCCGGTGCAGCTGGTAGAGGTCTATGACGTCCGTCCGCAGCCGCCGCAGCGAGGCGTCGCAGGCCCGCCGCATGTAACCGGGCCGCCCGTCCGCCACCACGTGCTGCTCGCCCGCCCGCAGCCCCACCTTGGCGGACACGAACGCCTCCGACCGCCGCTCCCGCAGCACCCGCCCCAGCAGCAGCTCATTGGTGAACGGCCCGTACAGGTCGGCGGTGTCCAGCAGGTTCGCCCCCAGGTCCAGCGCGGTGTGCACCGTGGCCAGCGACTCCTCACCGCGGCGCCGCGAGGGCGCGTACGCCCAGCTCATCGGCATGCACCCGAGCCCGACGGCGCCCACCGCCAGCGCTCCCGCCCCGATCGACCTGCGCTCCACCCGTGCGTCCCCCTCCCGGTCCGGCAAACAAACTAACGGCTTGATCAGGATCCTTCGGCCTTGGCATAGCCTCGTGATCATGACTGCAAAGACAGCGGACGTCTGGCTCCCGTTCCCCGCCGAGGAGGTCGAGGGCCTCCCCGACACCTTCCGCTACCGCCACTGGGACGGTGAGGACACCTTCCCGGCCGATCCGGCCGCCTGCGTCTTCTACGTCACCCCGTACATGAAGTCCTCCGAGGTCACCCTGCGCCCGCTGGCCGGCATGCCGGACCTCGAGGTCGTGCAGACGCTGACCGCGGGCATCGACCACGTCCTGGGCGGCCTCGACCTCCTGCACCCCGGCGTACGGCTGTGCAACGCGCGCGGCGTCCACGAGGCGAGCACCGCCGAGCTGGCGCTCACCCTCGCCCTCGCCTCGCTGCGCGGCATCCCCGGCATGGTGCGCGGCCAGGACCGCGAGGAGTGGCGAGGAGGCTTCTACGACGCCCTCGCCGACAAGTCCGTACTGATCGTCGGGTACGGGTCGATCGGCGCGGCCATCGAGGACCGGCTCGCGCCCTTCGAGTGCGCGCGGGTCACACGGGTCGCACGCTCGGCGCGCACCACCGTGCGCGGGCCGGTGCACGCGCACGCCGAACTGCCCCGGCTCCTCCCGGAGGCCGACGTGGTCATCCTCTCCACGCCGCTGACCGACGCGACCCGAGGGCTGGCCGACGCCGCCTTCCTCGCCCGGATGAAGGACGGCGCCCTGCTGGTGAACGTGGCGCGCGGCCCCGTCGTCGACACCGCCGCGCTGCTGGCGGAGCTGGAGTCGGACCGGCTGCGCGCGGCACTCGACGTCACCGATCCGGAACCGCTGCCCGCCGGCCATCCGCTCTGGCATGCTCCGAATGTCCTGATCACGCCTCACGTCGGCGGCAGCAGCACGGCGTTCGCGCCGCGGGCGAAGCGCCTGGTGGTCCGCCAGCTGCACCGCTTCGCCGCCGGGGAGCCCGTCGAGAACACGGTCCTGATCACCGGGTGACGCGCTGTGCGCACGCTCCGCATCCGTCCGGACGCGCACAGTGGCCACAACTCCCCGCGTGGTAACGGAGAGTAGACCATCTATGTCCCTGAGTGACGAAAGTGGTGTATCGTCCGGAACAAGGGGCTGCAGCGCTTTCGTCTGGCGCTGGGGAGTGATCGGACACTTTGGGGGGCGACGGGCGATGCACGGCCAATGGACGAAAGATCCGATGCGGCACAGCCGCCGGAGGCGGCGCTGCCGGGACTGGGCCGCGCCGGAACCAGCCGGCGAGGGGGACCGGTGACCGCCTCGGGGGCGGCACTGCTGACCAGGCAGCCCGTCCCGGGCGGCGGCGGCAGGAGCCTGGCGATGCAGTTCCTTCTCGCCGTGGTCAGCGGCGGGTACGCCGTCGGTGCCGCCCTCGGCTGGGGCTCCGAGGAACTCGCCGAGATCATGGGCGACTTCGGTCTCAGCGCCGCCGCGCTACTCGCCGCCGTCTCCTGCTACACCTACGCACGGGTGATCGACAGCCGCGAGCGCCCGGCCTGGCTGCTCTTCGCGTTCTCCTCCCTCATGGGGGCCTGCGGCAATGCCGTCTGGGGCTGGTACGAGGTGGTCCTCGGCGAGGCCGTGCCGAAGCCGTCGGTCGCCGACTTCGCCTTCCTCTGCTTCGCGCCGCCCGCCATCGTCGGCCTGCTCGTCCTCGCCAAACGCCCGGTCACCCGGGCCGGCTGGGTCTGCCTCGGGCTCGACTCCTGGCTCATCGGCGGCTCCCTGCTCACGCTGTCCTGGAGCCTGGCCCTCGCGCACGCGGCGCGCACCGCCCAGTCCGGGGCCCCCGGCAGCGTCCCGCGGGCCGCGCTCTCACTCGCCTACCCGCTGCTGGACATCGCGCTCGTCTCCATGGTGCTGGTCCTGCACTTCCGGCGCTCCGAGGCCAACCGCTCGGCCGTCAACACCGCCATCGCGGCCCTGGCCCTGACCGTGCTCAGCGACGCCCTGTTCACCTCGCCGCTGCTGAGCGCCGAGTACCAGTCCGGGCAGCTGCTCGACGCCGGCTGGTTCGCCGGCTCGCTGCTGCTCGCGTACGCACCCTGGGGCGCCCGGCGCATGCATCCGGACCCGGGGATGCCGGGGCTCCCGCGCGCCGACCGCCCGGTCAGCCGCCCCATCACCGGCTCGCTGCCCGCGCTCACGCCGTACCTCGCGGCGGCCGTCTGCACCCTGGGCATCCTGTACAACGTGGTGGACGGCCGGAAGGTGGACCGGGTCGTCGTCTTCACCGGCTGCACGGTCGTGCTCGCCCTCGTCATCCGGCAGGGCATCATGCTCGTCGACAACATCGCGCTGACGCAGGAACTGGCCCAGAAGGAGAACCACTTCCGCTCCCTGGTCCAGGGCTCCAGCGACGTCATCATGATCGCCGCGCCCACCGGGACCCTGCGCTACGTCAGCCCCGCGGCGGCCGGGGTCTACGGGCGCGAGGCCGAGGAGCTCGTCGGCACCGAGCTCGCCACCCTGATCCACCCGCACGACCTGGGCCGGGTGGTCCACGAGGTACGCCGCTTCCTCGCCGCACCGCCCGCCGAGGAGCCGACCACCCGCATCGAGTGCCGCTTCAAGTCGGGCAGCGGTGAATGGCTCAACGTGGAGTCGACCGTCAACCGCCACCAGGGCGGCCTCATCCTCAACAGCCGGGACGTCACCGAGCGGGTCCGCCTCCAGGCGCAGCTCCAGCACAGCGCCGAGCACGATCCGCTGACGGACCTGCCCAACCGGGCGCTGTTCACCCGCCGGGTCCGCCAGGCCCTGACCGGGCGGCGCGCGGGGGACCACAGCACCGCCGTGCTCTTCATCGACCTCGACGGGTTCAAGGCGGTCAACGACACCATCGGCCACCAGGCCGGCGACGAGCTGCTCATCGAGGCCGCGCGCAGGCTCCAGGACTCGGTGCGCGCCGGGGACACCGCGGCCCGCCTCGGCGGGGACGAGTTCGCGGCGCTGATCCTGGGCGACGGCAGCCGCGACCGCAGTGCCCGCGAGTACCAGGTGCACGAGATCGCGGACCGGCTGCGCACCACCCTGTCCCAGCCGTACCGGATCGGCGGCAGCGAGGTGCGGGTCGCCGCCAGCATCGGCGTGGCCTTCGCCGACCCCGGCATCACCCCTTCGGACCTGATGCGCAACGCGGATCTCGCGATGTACCGCGCCAAGGCGGGCGGCAAGGACCGGGTCGAGCTGTACGCGCCCCAGATGCAGGCCGAGGTCGTACGGAAGGCGGAGCTCGCCGGGCGGCTGCGCACCGCGCTGCACGACGGGGAGTTCACCCTGCTGCACCAGCCCGTGGTCTCGCTGGCGACCGGCGAGGTCACGGCCGTGGCGGCGCAGGCCCGCTGGCGCTCGGCCCAGGGAATCCTGTTCACCCCGGCGGAATTCCTCCGGGTGGCCGAGTACAGCGAGGGTGCGGCGGCAGGGCCGGACGGGCGCGGCGGGCTCCCCGGAGGGACGCCCACCCGGGCCGCCGAGCTGGGGCGCTGGCTGCTGGAGGAGGCCGTGGGGCAGGCCGCCGAGCGACACCGGATCGGGCACGACGTACCGGTGGCCGTCCGGATGAGCGCGCAGCGGCTGCTGGAAATGGGGACGGGGGCAGCCGGGGGAGCCGGGCAGCCCGGCTCCGTGGACGCCCTGCTGAACCGGCACGGGCTGCCGCCCGGGGCTCTGGTGATCGAACTGGCCGACAGCGATCCCAGGGTGCCCTTCGACGAGCTGGAGCGGCGCCTGGCGGCCCTGCGCCGGCTCGGCGTCCTGGTCGCCCTGGACGGGTTCGGCAGCGGCTACGCGGCCATCAGCGCCCTGCGCCGGCTCCCCGTGGACATCTTGAAGCTGGACAGGGGCCTGGTCGAGGGTGTGGTCGAGTCCGCCCGACTCCACAAGATCACCGCTGGTTTGTTGCGCATTGCAAATGATTTGGGCATGCAGTCGGTGGCCGACGGGGTCGACCTCCCCGAGCAGGTCATGGCGCTGCGCGCGGTGGGCTGCACGCATGGCCAGGGAGCGGCCTTTTCCGGCCCGCTCGACGAGTACAGGCTGCGCCGCGCGCTCGTGCGCGGTACGTTCCCAGTACCGGGCGGGGCGGCCCAGCCCGCCCTGGCCGGTGGTCCGTCCGGGGGCTCGATGGCCATCCGCAGAGGCTCACATAATGAGACGCCCGTCCCACCCACTTGACATCCCCCTCCCGCCGGAGGGAGGGTCAGTGCCATGCGCACCCGAATTCTCGTACTTGGAAAGCGCGTCGGCTGAAGCTGGGACCTGCATGTCCCCGCTCCGCACACCCGACGCGCTCCCCTCGCTTGCCTCCTGGCACGAGGGGTTTTTTGTTGCACTGGCACACCTTCGAATCCTCGTAAAACCCTCAGCCTCGAGAAGAGAATGCCGATGACCGAGCAGGCCACCGGGGCCCACCATCCGCAGCCGCGGCCCCGTTCCGGCGGACACCAGACCGCCGCAGTTGAGCACGTCACGGGTGCGCAGTCCCTCATCCGCTCGCTCGAAGAGGTGGGGTGCGACACCATCTTCGGTATCCCGGGCGGGGCCATCCTCCCGGCGTACGACCCGATGATGGACAGCACCAAGGTGCGCCACATCCTGGTCCGCCACGAGCAGGGAGCCGGCCACGCTGCGACCGGCTATGCGCAGGCCACCGGCAAGGTGGGTGTCTGCATGGCCACCTCCGGCCCGGGCGCCACCAACCTGGTCACCCCGATCGCCGACGCGCACATGGACTCCGTGCCGCTCGTCGCGATCACCGGCCAGGTCTCCTCCAAGGCCATCGGCACCGACGCCTTCCAGGAGGCGGACATCGTCGGCATCACGATGCCGATCACCAAGCACAACTTCCTGGTCACCAAGGCCGAGGACATCCCGAGGACGATCGCCGAGGCCTTCCACATCGCCTCCACCGGCCGTCCCGGCCCTGTCCTGGTCGACATCGCCAAGGACGCCCTGCAGGCGAAGACCACCTTCACGTGGCCGCCCTCGCAGGACCTCCCGGGCTACCGGCCGGTCACCAAGCCGCACGCCAAGCAGATCCGCGAGGCCGCCAAGCTCATCTGCCAGGCCAAGCGCCCGGTCCTGTACGTCGGCGGCGGCGTCATGAAGTCCGGCGCGACCGCCGAACTGAAGGTCCTGGCCGAGCTGACCGGCGTCCCGGTCACCACCACGCTGATGGCGCTGGGTTCCTTCCCCGACAGCCACCCGCTGCACGTGGGCATGCCGGGCATGCACGGTGCGGTCACCGCCGTCACCGCCCTGCAGAAGTCGGACCTGCTGATCGCGCTCGGCACCCGCTTCGACGACCGCGTCACCGGCAAGCTGGACAGCTTCGCCCCGTTCGCCAAGGTCATCCACGCGGACATCGACCCGGCCGAGATCGGCAAGAACCGCGAGGTCGACGTCCCGATCGTCGGTGACGCCCGCGAGGTCATCGCCGACCTGATCCAGGCGGTCCAGGCCGAGCACACCGAGGGCAACGCCGGGGACTACTCCGCCTGGTGGAAGGACCTCACCCGCTGGCGCGAAACCTACCCGCTGGGCTACGAGACCCCCGCGGACGGCATGCTCTCGCCGCAGCAGGTCATCCAGCGCATCGGCGAACTCGCGCCCGAGCACACCATCTACGCGGCCGGCGTCGGCCAGCACCAGATGTGGGCCTCGCACTTCGTCAACTACGAGGAGCCCCGCACCTGGCTGAACTCCGGCGGCGCCGGAACCATGGGCTACGCGGTCCCGGCCGCGATGGGCGCCAAGGTCGGCATGCCGGACCGCACGGTCTGGGCGATCGACGGTGACGGCTGCTTCCAGATGACCAATCAGGAACTGGTCACCTGCGCGCTGAACAATATCCCGATCAAGGTCGCGATCATCAACAACGGTGCGCTGGGCATGGTCCGCCAGTGGCAGACCCTGTTCTACAACCAGCGGTACTCCAACACCGTTCTGCACGCGGAAGAGACCGGCCACGACACCGTCGGCTCCCAGCTCGGCGAGTCCACCGCCCCCCGCAAGGGCACCCGCGTCCCGGACTTCGTCAAGCTGTCCGAGGCCATGGGCTGCGTGGCGCTGCGCTGCGAGGACCCGGCCGACCTGGACAAGGTCATCGCCGAGGCCAATGCGATCAACGACCGTACCGTCGTGATCGACTTCATCGTCCACGAGGACGCCATGGTGTGGCCGATGGTCGCCGCCGGCACCTCCAACGACGAGGTCATGGCAGCCCGGGGCGTCCGTCCCGACTTCGGCGACAACGAAGACGACTGAGCCGAGAGAGCCTGAGAGAGAGAACGACTCACATGTCCAAGCACACGCTCTCCGTCCTGGTCGAGAACACGCCCGGCATCCTCGCCCGGATCGCCGCGCTGTTCTCCCGCCGCGGGTTCAACATCGACTCCCTCGCGGTCGGCGTCACCGAGCACCCCGACATCTCGCGCATCACCATCGTCGTGAACGTCGAGGACCTCCCGCTGGAGCAGGTGACCAAGCAGCTGAACAAGCTGGTCAACGTGCTCAAGATCGTCGAGCTGGAGCCGCACAACGCCATCGAACGCGAACTCGTTCTGGTGAAGGTCCGGGCCGACAACGAGACCCGGTCCCAGATCATCGAGATCGTCCAGCTGTTCCGCGCCAAGACGGTCGACGTCTCCCCGGAGGCCGTCACCATCGAGGCCACCGGCGGTACCGAGAAGCTCGGCGCCATGCTCAAGATGCTGGAGCCGTTCGGCATCAAGGAGCTCGTGCAGTCCGGCACGATCGCCATAGGGCGCGGCGGCCGGTCCATCACGGACCGCAGCCTGCGCGCGCTCGACCGCAGCGCCTGAGCAACACCCTGACGTCGCGTTGCCTCTCGCATCGCGAGACCAGGAAACTTCCTCCCCGTTCCCCGCCGTACGGTGGGAGCAACACCAGCGCACCAAGGAGATATCCCAGTGGCCGAGCTGTTCTACGAGAACGACGCCGACCTGTCCATCATTCAGGGCCGCAAGGTCGCGGTCATCGGCTACGGCAGCCAGGGCCACGCCCACGCGCTGTCGCTGCGTGACTCCGGCGTCGACGTCGTCGTCGGCCTGAAGGAGGGCTCGAAGTCCAAGGCCAAGGCCGAGGAGCAGGGTCTGAAGGTCGTCTCCGTGTCGGAGGCCGCCGCGTGGGCCAACGTCATCATGATCCTGACCCCGGACCCGCTGCAGGCCGAGATCTACGAGGAGTCCATCAAGGAGCACCTCGAGGAGGGCGACGCGCTCTTCTTCGGCCACGGCTTCAACGTCCGCTACGGCTTCATCAAGCCCCCGGCCAACGTGGACGTCGCCCTGGTCGCCCCGAAGGGCCCGGGTCACCTGGTCCGCCGCCAGTACGAGGAAGGCCGCGGCGTGCCCTGCATCGCCGCCGTCGAGCAGGACTTCTCCGGCAGCGCCTTCGCCCTCGCGCTCTCCTACGCGGCCGGCATCGGCGGCACCCGTGCCGGCGTCATCAAGACCACCTTCACCGAGGAGACCGAGACCGACCTGTTCGGTGAGCAGGCCGTCCTCTGCGGTGGCGCCTCCGCCCTGGTCAAGGCCGGTTTCGAGACCCTGACCGAGGCCGGCTACCAGCCGGAGATCGCGTACTTCGAGTGCCTGCACGAGCTGAAGCTCATCGTGGACCTCATGTACGAGGGCGGCCTGGAGAAGATGCGCTGGTCGGTCTCCGAGACCGCCGAGTGGGGCGACTACATCACCGGCCCCCGCATCATCACCGACGCCACCAAGGCCGAGATGAAGAAGGTCCTCGCCGAGATCCAGAGCGGCGAGTTCGCCAACACCTGGATGGCCGAGTACAAGGCCGGCCTGCCGAAGTACAACGAGTACAAGAAGGCCGACGAGGCACACCTGCTCGAGACCACCGGCAAGAAGCTGCGCAAGCTGATGAGCTGGGTCGACAGCGACGAGAGCTGATGTCGCCGCGGGGGCCGGGGCGCGCACCGCCCCGGCCCCGCGGTGCACCACCGGTTCGGCGGAATGCGGACCTTCTCCGGCGCAGGGTTGTCCACCCCGGCCAACCCCGGACGGGTGATCCTTCCGTACAGGCGGAATTCCGGCCACGATCCGCCACTACACTGCTCAACACAACGCGTCAGGCCCACAGTGTCGTGCGTCTTCCACGCGGCTACCCCCTCCACCGCCTGCGGCCGTCGGGACGGCCGTCCGCACTGGACTTGTGAGGACCCACGTGAGCTCGAAACCTGTCGTACTCATCGCCGAAGAGCTGTCGCCCGCCACGGTGGACGCGCTCGGCCCGGACTTCGAGATCCGGCACGTCAACGGAGCCGACCGCGCGGAGCTGCTCCCCGCGATCGTGGACGTCGACGCCATCCTCGTGCGCTCCGCGACCAAGGTCGACGCGGAGGCCATCGCCGCCGCCCGGAAGCTGAAGGTCGTCGCCCGCGCCGGTGTCGGCCTCGACAACGTCGACGTCTCCTCGGCCACCAAGGCCGGCGTGATGGTCGTGAACGCCCCGACCTCCAACATCGTGACCGCCGCCGAGCTCGCCTGCGGCCTGCTCGTCGCCACGGCCCGCAACATCCCGCAGGCCAACACCGCCCTGAAGAACGGCGAGTGGAAGCGGAACAAGTACACGGGCGTCGAGCTCAGCGAGAAGACCCTCGGTGTCGTCGGCCTCGGCCGCATCGGCGTCCTGGTCGCCCAGCGCATGTCGGCCTTCGGCATGAAGATCGTCGCGTACGACCCGTACGTACAGCCCGCGCGCGCCGCCCAGATGGGCGTCAAGATGCTGACGCTGGACGAGCTCCTCGAGGTCGCCGACTTCATCACCGTGCACCTGCCCAAGACCCCCGAGACCCTCGGTCTCATCGGGGACGAGGCCCTGCACAAGGTCAAGCCCTCCGTCCGCATCGTCAACGCCGCGCGCGGCGGGATCGTCGACGAGGCCGCGCTGTACTCGGCCCTCAAGGAGGGCCGCGTCGCCGGCGCCGGCCTCGACGTGTACGCGAAGGAGCCCTGCACGGACTCCCCGCTCTTCGAGCTCGACCAGGTCGTCTGCACCCCGCACCTCGGCGCGTCCACGGACGAGGCCCAGGAGAAGGCCGGTATCGCGGTCGCCAAGTCGGTGCGCCTCGCGCTGGCCGGTGAGCTCGTACCGGACGCGGTCAACGTGCAGGGCGGCGTCATCGCCGAGGACGTCCGTCCGGGCCTGCCGCTCGCCGAGAAGCTCGGCCGCATCTTCACCGCCCTCGCGGGCGAGGTCGCGGTCCGCCTCGACGTCGAGGTGTGCGGCGAGATCACCCAGCACGACGTCAAGGTGCTGGAGCTCTCCGCCCTCAAGGGTGTCTTCGAGGACGTCGTCGACGAGACGGTCTCCTACGTCAACGCCCCGCTGTTCGCCCAGGAGCGCGGCGTCGAGGTTCGCCTGACGACCAGCTCGGAGTCCCCGGACCACCGCAACGTGGTGACCGTGCGCGGCACCCTGTCGGACGGCCAGGAGATCTCGGTCTCCGGCACCCTCGTCGGCCCGAAGCACCTGCAGAAGATCGTCGGCATCGGCGAGTACGACGTGGACCTGGCGCTCGCCGACCAGATGCTCGTGCTGCGCTACACCGACCGCCCGGGCGTGGTCGGCACCGTCGGCCGCATCCTCGGCGAGGCCGGCCTGAACATCGCGGGCATGCAGGTCGCCCGCGCCGAGGAGGGCGGCGAGGCGCTCGGCGTCCTCACGGTCGACGCGGAGGTCCCGGTGAACGTCGTCGCGGAGATCGCCGCCGAGATCGGCGCCGTCTCGGCGCGTACGGTCAGCCTCGACTGAACTCCGTAGCGGGCGGCTGCCGCCGGTAGCCGCGCACGCAACAGACGAAGGGCCCGGGGAGTTCCCCGGGCCCTTCGCCGTGTTCCGCCGCTGCTCCGTCCGGCCGTACGGGGCTCAGCCGGCGAGGGGCGCGGGCTGCTCGGGGGCCTGGCCGGCGGGCTGCGCGGCCGGGGCGGGGGCGCCGAGCCCCCGCGTCAGGGCCACCGCGAGGACGCCGCCCGCGAGCAGCATGGCCGCACCGCCCCAGGCCGCGTACTGCATGCCGTGGACGAAGGCCTCCCGGGCCAGGGCCAGCACCTGCTCGCCGGCGGCACCGCCGAGCTGGTGGGCGGTGGCCACGGCGCCGCCCAGGGTCTCCCGTACGGCAGGCTCCGCACCCGGCAGATCGGAGCGGTAGACGGCGGTGCCGAGGCTGCCGAGGACCGCCATGCCCAGCGCCCCGCCGAACTCCGACCCGGTCTCCAGCAGGGAGGCGGCGGACCCGGCCTTCTCGGCGGGAGCGAAGGCGAGGGCCATGTCGGAGACCAGGGACATCACGGTGACGAGGCCGGAGGCCAGCACGCCGGCGCCGGTGAGCAGCAGCCACAGGGAGTCGCTGCCGACCAGGCTGATCAGGCCGAACCCGCCGGCGGCGAGGACGAAGCCGCCGGCAATGACGTACGCCCGGTCGGTCTTCTGGGCCAGGGCGGCGCTGACCGGGGCGGCGGCGCCGATGACGAGCGAAGGCGCGAGGCTCCACAGGGCGGCTTCCAGCGTGCCCATGCCGAGCACGGACTGCAGGTACTGGGTGGTGAAGTAGGCCGAGCCCATCATCGCGAACGCGGCGATGGTGTTGAGGGCGATGCCCGCACCGAACCCGCGGCCCCGGAAGAGGGCCCGGGCGACCATGGCGTCGTCACGGCTGCGCTGGCGGCGGACGAAGACGAACCCGAAGGCCAGGCCCACGGCCACCGAGAGCGCGTAGAGCGGTTCGAGGCCCTCGGCGGCGATCTCCTTGAGGCCGTACACGACCGGGAGCACGGCGGCCGTCGACAGTGGGACGCTCAGCAGGTCGAAGCGGCCGGGGGCGGGGTCCTTGAACTCGGGGACCAGCACCGGGACGAGGACCAGCAGGAGCAGCATCGCGGGCACGTTGATCAGGAAGACCGAACCCCACCAGAAGTGGTTCAGCATCACGCCGCTCAGCACCGAGCCGAGGGCGATCCCGCCGGTCATGGCGCCGGACCAGATGGCGATGGCCTGGCTGCGCTGCCTGGCGTCCCGGAACAGGTTGCGTACGAGCGCCAGCGTGGAGGGCATCAGGGTCGCGCCGCCGATCCCGAGCAGGACGCGGGCCGCGATCAGCATCTCGGCGCTGGTGGCGTAGGCGGCGCCGACGGAGGCGAGACCGAAGGCGGTCGCCCCCATCAGCAGCAGCTTGCGGCGGCCGATCCGGTCACCGAGCGAACCCATGGTGATGAGCAGCCCCGCGAGGGCGAAAGCGTAGCTGTCGAAGATCCAGAGCTGCTGGGTGGCGCTCGGGTCGAGCTCCCGGGTGATGGCCGGGATGGCGAAGTAGAGGACGGAGACGTCCATCGAGACCAGGAGCAGGGGCAGCAGGAGGACGGTGAAGGCGGTCCATTCCCGGCGGCCGGCGAGACGTGCTGCGGAGTTCGTCATGAGCAGCAATGTACAAGCGTCATAAACGCTTGTCTAGTACGGGCGTATAGAACGCTTGTCTGTGACGGTTGTCTTGATACGGTGAGGGCATGGGACACCGTGAAGATCTGCTCGAAGGCGCCAAGAAGTGCCTGGTCGAAAAGGGTTTCGTGCGGACGACCGCGCGCGACATCGTCAACGCCTCCGGGGCGAACCTGGCGTCGATCGGCTACCACTACGGCTCGAAGGATGCCCTGCTGACGCAGGCTTACGTCGAACTCGCGCAGGAGTGGGGCGACTCCTTCTCGCCTGAGGTGACCGGCGAAGGAGGCTCGCTGGAACGCTTCCGCTCCGTGTGGGACGGCGTGATCGGCCGTCAGGAGGAGTCGGCTCCGATGTGGGCGGCCAGCATGGAGGTCGCGCTCAGCCGTGACCGGCTGCCGGAGCTGCGGGCGATGCTGGCGGCCTCGCAGGGCGAGGGCCGCCGGGGGCTGATCGCGCTGATCACCGGCATCGCCGAGGAGGACCTCGACGAGCGGGACGAGCGGACGCTCGGCGGGCTGTACGAGGCCCTGCTGACCGGAGTGATGGCGCAGTGGCTGTTCAACCCGGAAGGCGCGGTCACCGCCGAGGAGTTGACGGAGGGCATGCGGCGCACCGCGGAGATGATGAGGAAGGGCGAGGGCGAGGGCGAGAACGGCACGGCCTGAGCCGCGGTCGGGCCCTCGGCCCGGAGGACGGGCCGGCAGGCCCCTGGCGGTGACCCCGCGGAGCTGCGATCAGCCGTGCAGGCGGGCCGCCTTGAGGGCCATGTGGAGCAGCAGGCGGTCCTCGCCCTCGGCCAGGTCCAGGCCGGTCAGCTGTTCCACCCGGGCCAGCCGGTAGTACAGGGTCTGGCGGTGGATGCCCAGGGCCGCCGCCGCGCGGCCCGCCTGGCCCGCGCAGTCGAGGAACAGCTCGGCGGTCCGGGCGAGTTCCCGGTGCGCGGGGCCGAGCAGGACCCGGGTCGCCGGGTCGCCCTCCCGGTCGGCGGCCGCGAGCGCCGCCAGCATCCGGTACGGGCCGATCGCCGACCACTGGGCCACCGGGCCGAACCGGGGCTGGGCCGCGGCCGCCTGCGCCGCCGCCGAGGCCTCCGCCCAGGCGTCGGGCAGCGCGGTCAGCTCCCGGCGGGGCTCCGCGATCCCGGCGGTCGCCGCACCGCCCGCCAGCAGGCGCGTCGCGACGCCGACGGCGGGGACGAGCACTTCCGCCGAGCGGAGCCTGACCAGTACGGCGAGTGCCTGCCGCCCCGGCAGGGCGACCGTGCACACCGCCGCCGTGCCCGGTACCGCCGCCGGGGCCTCGCCGGCCCACGGCGTCACGCACACCACCGCGTGCAGCCCGTCCGCCCCCGGACCGAGCGCCACCCGGAGCGCGGCCACCGCCATGTCCTGCTGCCATCCCCGGCCGGCCGTGAGCACCGCCCGGAACTCCCGGGACAGGTCGGCCCCCGCCTTCGCCTCCTCGGCGAGCAGGATCCCGATCCGCTCGGCCACCTCCATGGCCGCCGCCAGGACCTCCGGCCCGGGGCCCGGCTCCTGGTCGAGGAGCCATACGTAGCCCTGCACGATCCCGCGGTACCGCACCGGCAGGCAGATCCGCCCCCGGAAGACCCCTGCGTCGGGCGCCGCCGGGATCCGTACCGGTCCGGTGGCCCGCGCGATGCCGAAGCCCTCGAACCAGGCCCGTACGGCCGCCGTCGACTGGCGGGTCAGGATCGAGCGGGTGCGGACCGGGTCCATCGCCAGATCGTCGTCGCTGTCGTGCGCGCCGAAGGCGATGAGGCGGAAGTCCCGGTTCTCCAGGGTCGCCGGGGCGCCGAGAAGCGCCGAGATCTCATCCACCAGGTCCTGGTAATCGCCCTTCACCCGGACATTCTCCCACCCGGAAACCCGATCTTCAGACAGATGTATGAGATCGGGGACACGGATGCGTGACAGCTGTCGATGGCAGAGGATCAAAGCGATCCTTAGGTTTCACGGTGGTTTTACTTGCGTTTTCCTTACGGACCCCGCCCGCCCCCGCGCGGACCGTATGCCTGTCTCTGCCACCTGTTGGAGGTGCCCCGTGCTGGGTCCCGCGATCCTCGCCGCTTCGCGCAGCGACAAGATGCGCCGAATCGTCTCTGCCGCCCCGGTGACCAAGCCCGTGGTGAACCGGTTCATCCCCGGCGAGACGGTCGACCAGGTCATCCCGATCGTCGTGGACCTCACGGAGAAGGGCCTGGAGCTCACGCTCGACGTGGTGGGCGAGGACATCACCACCGTGGAGCAGTCCTACGCCGCGCGTGACGCCTACCTCGAGCTGATCGAGCACCTGGCCGGCCTGGGCCTCGGCGAGAAGGCCGAGATGTCGGTCAAGCTGTCGATGTTCGGCCAGGCGCTGGAGGGCGGCCACGAGCTCGCGCTCGCCAACGTCCGCCCGGTCGTCGAGGCCGCCGCCGCCATCGGAACCACCGTCACGCTGGACGCCGAGGACCACACCACCCTCGACTCGATGTTCGCCATCCACGAGGAGCTGCGCCGGGACTTCCCGCAGACCGGCTGCGTGATCCAGGCGTACCTCTTCCGCACCGAGGCCGACGCCCGCCGCCTGGCCGCCGCCGGCAGCCGCGTCCGGATCGTGAAGGGCGCGTACAAGGAGCCCGCCGAGGTCGCGTACCAGGACAAGGCCGAGATCGACAAGGCGTACGTCCGCATCCTGAAGACGCTGATGGAGGGCGAGGGCTACCCGATGATCGGGTCGCACGATCCGCGCCTCATCGCCATCGCGCAGGAGCTCGCCCGCAAGGCCGGGCGCAAGCTGGACGAGTACGAGTTCCAGATGCTGTACGGCATCCGCAGCGAGGAGCACCTGAGGCTCGCCGCCGAGGGCCACCGCATGCGCGTCTACACCGCGTACGGGACGGACTGGTACGGCTACTTCATGCGGCGCCTCGCCGAGAAGCCGGCCAACCTCCTGTTCTTCCTCCGCTCGATGATCACCAAGAACTAGCCAAGAACCAGGTCAAGGAGTTACCAGTCCCATGGATGCTGTGACCCAGGTCCCCGCGCCGGTCAACGAGCCGGTCCACTCGTACGCCCCCGGCACCCCGGAGCGCGCGCGTCTCGAAACGCAGCTCAAGCAGCTGTCCGAGAACCCGATCGACCTCCCGATGACGATCAACGGCGTCAAGCGCATGGGCGGGGGCGAGCGCTTCGACGTGGTCCAGCCGCACGACCACAAGTCCGTGCTCGGCACCTACGCCAACGCCACCCGGGCCGACGCCCAGGAGGCCGTCGACGCCGCCCTGGCCGCCGCCCCGGCCTGGCGCGCGATGTCCTTCGACGACCGCGCCGCGATCATCCTGCGCGCCGCCGAGCTGCTGTCCGGCCCGTGGCGCGAGAAGCTGGCCGCCTCCACCATGCTGGGCCAGTCGAAGACCGCGCAGCAGGCCGAGATCGACACCCCGTGCGAGCTCGTCGACTTCTGGCGCTTCAACGTCCACTTCGCCCGCCAGATCCTGGCCGAGCAGCCGGTCGCGAACTCCGCCGGCGTGTGGAACCGCAGCGACCACCGCCCGCTCGAGGGCTTCGTCTACGCGATCACGCCGTTCAACTTCACGGCCATCGCCGGCAACCTGCCGACCGCCCCCGCCCTGATGGGCAACGTGGTCGTCTGGAAGCCGTCCCCGACGCAGACCCACTCCGCGGTCCTCCTCATGGAGCTCCTGGAGGAGGCCGGCCTGCCGAAGGGCGTCATCAACCTGGTGACGGGCGACGGCATCGCCGTGTCCGAGGTGGCCCTGAACCACCCCGAGCTGGCCGGCATCCACTTCACGGGTTCGACCAAGACCTTCCAGTACCTGTGGAAGACGGTCGGCAACAACATCGAGAAGTACAAGTCCTACCCGCGCCTCGTCGGTGAGACCGGCGGCAAGGACTTCGTCGTCGCACACCCGTCCGCGGACCGCGCCGTCCTGAAGACCGCCCTGACCCGCGGTTCCTTCGAGTTCCAGGGCCAGAAGTGCTCGGCGTCCTCGCGCGCCTACATCCCGGCCTCGATCTGGAACGACGGCTTCAAGGAGGCCTTCGCGGCCGAGGTCGACGGCATCGCCATGGGTGACGTCCGCGACCTGACCAACTTCATCGGCGCCGTCATCGACGAGCGTTCGTTCGCGAAGAACAAGGCTGCGATCGACCGGGCCAAGGCCGACCCGACCTGCGAGATCATCGCCGGTGGCACGTACGACGACTCGGAGGGCTACTTCGTCCGCCCGACCGTCATCGCGTGCACCGACCCGGAGAACGAGGTCTTCACGACCGAGTACTTCGGCCCGATCCTGGCGGTCCACGTCTACGAGGACGCCGACTTCGACGCGATGCTGGCGCAGATGGAGTCCGTCTCGGCGTACGCGCTGACCGGCTCGGTCATCGCCGCCGACCGCTACGCGGCCGCGGACGCGATGGAGAAGCTCCGCTTCGCGGCGGGCAACTTCTACATCAACGACAAGTCGACCGGCGCCGTCGTCGGCCAGCAGCCCTTCGGCGGCGGCCGGGCCTCGGGTACGAACGACAAGGCGGGCGCCGCGTCGAACCTGATGCGCTGGACCTCGACGCGCTCCATCAAGGAGACCCTGGTCGCGCCGACGGACTACGCATACCCGCACATGGGCTGATCCTGCCCCGCTGAACCCCGCCCCCGTTCCGGTACCCCCAAGTCCGGAACGGGGGCGGTTCCAGTTGTGCCGATGTCCGGTCAGGGGAGCAGGACCACCTTGCCGAGGTTGCGCCGCTCCTCGATGATCCGGTGCGCACGGACCGCCTCGGCCAGCGGGATCTCGCCGTGCACGGCGGGGCGCAGCGAGCCGTCCGCGTACGCCTCCCACAGCTCGCGCCGCCAGCCCTCGTACACCTCGGGCCGGCCTTGCGCGACGGCCCGGATCTGGAAGCCGATCACCGAGGCGCCGCGCACGAGCAGCTCGTACGCTTCCACCGTGCCGCCGCCGGAGCCGTACGCGACGAGCCGCCCGCCCGTGGCCAGGGCCCGCACGGCGGGGCCGAGCAGCTCGCCGCCGACTCCGTCGAGGACCACGTCGTACGGATCGCCCCAGGCGGCGGGGTCCTCGTACAGCACGACCTCGTCGGCGCCGAGGCTCCGGGCGAAGCCGGCCTTGTCCGGGCTGGACACGGCGGCGACCAGCCGGCCCGCCCCGCGCGCCCGGGCCAGCTGGAGCGCGAGGCTGCCGACCCCGCTCGCGGCGGCCGTGACCAGTACGGATTCACCAGGGCGGACCTGCCCGGCCTCCCAGGCGCCGCGGGCGACGAGTCCGCTGCGCACGAGCGCGACGGCGTCCACGGAGCCGACCCCGTCGGGGACGGCGGAGGCGAAGGGCGCCCCGAGGAGCGCATACTCGGCGTACGCGTGGCCGAAGCACAGCCCGGTGACCCGGTCCCCGACGGCGAAGCCCGTGACTCCCTCGCCGAGCGCGGCGACGCTCCCCGCGACCTCCCCGCCGAGCGGTACGGCCCCGCCGCCCTCCCGCACCTTGCGCACGACGGGCAGGGTCACCCCGACGGCCTCGACCGCGACGAGCAACTCCCCGGGGCCGGGGACGGGCACGTCGGCCTCCTCGGCGGACAACGGCTCGGGGCCGCCGTTGACGTCATGGCGGATGCGCAGCACAGGACCTCCCGGACCGTGTCGGATTCATTGGGTTCCCCAACGATATAGGGAAATCGTAGGGACTCCCAACGAATTGCTAGGCTGGGCCCATGAAGTCGGCCCTCGCGCACATCCAGTCCCTGCCGAGCTGGCTCGTCGGCCGGGTCGCGGACCGCGGCCGGAGCCTGGTCGCCGAGGCGCTGGCCGCGGAGGGGCTGAGGCTCGGGCACCAAGCGGTGCTGGCTGCGACCGCCGAGTACGGCCCCGTGGCCCAGGCCGACCTCGGCCGCCGCCTCGGCATCGACCCCAAGGACCTGGTCGGCCTCCTCAACCACCTGGAAGCCGCCGGCCTCGTCCTGCGCGCCCCGAACCCGGCGGACCGCCGCAAGAACGCCGTCACCCTCACCCCGGCAGGCGCGTCCACCCTCACCCGCTGCGCCTCCCTGGCCGAAACGGCGAACGCCGATCTCCTGGCCCCGTTGACCCCGGCGGAGCGCACCACCCTGATGGCCTTGCTGACCCGGGTCCACGAGGCGTCGTAGAGCCGTCGGGTAAGTCCCGTCACCCTGGCGCCGGTTGCCGCGTACGCCGACGCGGGGGTGGAGGGTCTGCCCGTCGGCGGGGAAGGGCTAGACCTCGACCAGGACCTGGTCCAGGGATTTGCGGGTCAGGGCCGGGACCTCGCAGTCGTCCGCGGGGTAGCCGACCGGGATGACGGCGAAGGCCTTCTCGTTCTGCGGGCGGTGCAGGACGTGGGAGAGGAAGCGCATCGGGCTCGGGGTGTGGATCAGGGCCGCGAGGCCGCTGAGGTGGAGCGCGGTCAGGAGCATGCCGACCGCGATGCCGACCGACTCGTCGACGTAGTAGTGCTTGCGCTTCGTGCCGTCCGGGCCGAGCCAGTAGCGCTGCTGGAACACGACGACCAGCGCGGGGGCATCGGTGAGGTGGGTCTTGACCGCGTCCGTCCCGAGGGGGCGCAGGGCCGCGAGCCACTCGTCGCCGAGGCGGCCGTCGTAGGAGATCAGCTCCTCCTGCTCGGCGGCGTCGCGGATCTGCCGCCGTACGGCCGGGTCCTTGACCAGCACGAAGGTCCAGGGCTGCTGGTGGGCCCCCGATGGCGCGGTCGCCGCGCACGCGATGGCATCCCGGACGACCTGTTCCGGGACGGGGTCGGGGGAGAACCGGCGGACCGTCCGCCGCTCGCCCATGCGTGCCCGCAACTCCGCGGCGCGCGCGAGCGATTCCGCGCTCGGCATCCGCTCGGGCCGGTA
Organism: Streptomyces katrae; assembly: GCF_000717655.1. GTDB lineage: Bacteria > Actinomycetota > Actinomycetes > Streptomycetales > Streptomycetaceae > Streptomyces > Streptomyces katrae_B. The sequence goes on along the minus strand of NZ_JNZY01000009.1, from coordinate 6,163 downwards.
GGCGACGGGGCGATACGGCTCGCCGTGGGTCGGGGTCCACTGCTGGGTCTCGGGCGACATGGACAGATCTTCACGCGGGGAACCGCGCGGGGCCAGCGTCCCGTCATGACCGATTGTCCGTTGTGTGCTGACAGGGGGAGCTATGGACATGTCGAACGCCGGTCGAATCCTCGACTGGGAGGGCTGCTTCAACGTCCGTGACCTCGGCGGGCTCGGCCGGTCCGGCCCGGCGCCCTGGTACGCGCCGACGCCCTCGACCGGCTCACCGCCCGGGGGTGGACCAGCCTCACCGACCACGGGGTGCGCACTGTCGTCGACCTGCGCAACGACGATGAGGCCGGGGTGGACCACGCGCCCCGCCCGGCCGCCCTGACCACCGTCCGCATCCCCCTCGACGGGATCGAGGACCGGGAGTTCCGGGACGTCTGGTGGGGGACGGGGGTTTCGCGACGCCCGCCTGTTTCCGGCCTTTCCTCGCCCGCTTCCCCGAACGCGTGGCCGCCGTCGCCGCGGCCGTCGCAGGGGCCCCGCCCGGCGGGGTGGTCTTCCACTGCGGCCTCGGCCGCGACCGCACCGGCATCATCGCCTTGGTGCTGCTGAGGCTGATGGGCGCGAGCCCCGAGGAGATCGCCGCCGACCACGGGCTGAGCGAGCCGCGGGTGCGCGCGATGTACGCCGCGCAGGGCCGCCCGTACGACAGCCGCGAGATCGAGGAGTACACGGCCGCACTGGGCACCACCGTCCACGCGCTGGCCCGCTCCACTGCGGCCTGGCTGAAGCCACAGGAGTACCTGCGGGTGGGCGGGACGGGCGATGCGGAGCTCGCCGTGTTGCGCGGCAGACTGGGGGCATGAGCGACACCGGCACCCACCTCGCCCACACCTCCCAGCTCGGGGCGGACGTCCTCGGCGAGGTACGCGTCCTGCTCGGCGGTGCCTTCGACGGGGACTTCGGCGACGAGGACTTCGAGCACGCGCTCGGCGGCATGCACGTGCTCGTGCGCGAGGGCGGGGAGCTCGTCGCGCACGGGAGCGTGGTGCAGCGGCGCGTACTGCACCGGGGACGGGCCCTGCGGACCGGATACGTCGAGGCCGTGGCCGTACGGGCGGACCGGCGCCGGCGCGGTCTCGGCGGGCAGGTGATGGCCGGGCTCGAGGGCGTCATCGAGCGGGCCTACGTACTCGGGGCCCTGTCGGCCTCCGACGACGGGGCCCGGCTGTACGCGGGACGGGGGTGGGCCGTGTGGGGCGGACGGATCGGGGTGCTGTCCCCCGCCGGGCCGGTGCGGCTCGCCGAGGAGGAGGGGTCCACGTACGTATGGCTGCCGCCCGGCGGGGTGTTGGGGGATCCCGCCGGGCGGCTCGACTTCGACTGGCGTGACGGGGACGTGCTGTAGGCCGTCGGCCCGGGATGCCGTCAGCCCGAGATGCTGGGCGTGCCCGTCTCGATGTGGCCCGTGTAGCGGCGCGACCAGGTGCCGTCGTTGTCCGCGAGGATCGTGAAGTCGTACCAGCCGTCGTTGTAGGCGACCGCGTTGAAGTAGTCCTCGCGCGAGGAGTTCGCCGGGACGGTGTACGTCCACGGGCCGTCCGAGCGGTAGGCGTTCGAGCGGATCGTGAAGGTGACCGGCGCGGCCGACGTGTTCGCCATCTTGAAGTAGACCGCCGTCTTGCCCGTGCCCGGCTCCACCGCGAAGCGGGCCGCCACCTCGATCGCCTTGCCCGCCTTCGACGCGTCGCCGATGAACCGGCGCAGGAACCGGTTCGGCCCGTACATCGAGATGTCGTACTTGCCGGAGCCGCTGCCGAGCCCGATGTTGAAGTAGTCCGTCGACGTCGCGCCCGGGTCGACCGTGTACTGCCAGGCCGCGGTGTCCCGGTACTGGTGCGGGTGGATCGAGAAGTGCGCCGGCCGCTTCGCCTGCGCGCCCTGGTTGGTCATCGAGAACCAGGCCAGGATCTTGCCGGCCGCCCCGAACTCGAAGCGGTCCAGGTTGCCGTTCACCTGGTACGGAAGGGCCCGCGCGGGGCGCGTGCCGGCCTCCTGCGCCGGGAGCGCGTTGTCCTGCGGCGCCGGGTTGGGCAGCGGGCCGCAGGTCGACTGGCCGATGACCTTCGCGGTCGAGGGCAGCCCGGACGGCACCCCGTACACCGGGTGCGCGAAGTCGAAGACGCCCGTCAGGTCGCCCACCACCTTGCGGCGCCAGGCGCTGATGTTCGGGCAGGTCGCCGGGGTGCCGAGGGCGGCCGTCCAGGTCTCCATGAAGCGGAGCACCGAGGTGTGGTCGAAGACCTCCGAGCTCACCCAGCCGCCGCGCGTCCACGGGGACATGACCAGCATCGGCACGCGGAAGCCGAGACCGACCGGGGTGCCGTCGATGTACTCGCCCGGGGTGCCGGGCGGGGCGACCGGCGGGGGGACGTGGTCGAAGAAGCCGTCGTTCTCGTCGTAGTTCAGGAAGAGGACGGTGGAGTCGAAGACCTCGGGGTTCGCGGCCAGCGCGCGGTAGACCAGGTCCACGAAGTGCGCGCCGTCGCCGGGCGGGGCGTACGGGTGCTCGGAGAAGGCCTCGTTCGCGACGACCCAGGAGACCTGCGGCAGGGTGCCGGCGACGACGTCCGCGCGGATGGCGGCCGCGATGTCGTCGGGGGTGGAGCCGGTGACCTTCGGGACGGAGCCCATGCCGCGGTCCCACAGAGGGGTGCCGGGCGCCGCGTCCGTGAACTTCTTGAAGTAGGCGAGGCCGTTGTCCCCGTAGTTGTCCTGGGCGTTCTGGTAGACCTTCCAGCTCATGCCGGCGCGCTGCAGGGCCTCCGCGTACGTCTCCCAGGTCAGCCCGGACTCGTCGCCGCCGTCCTTGCTGCCCGCGTCGACCTTGCCGCTCCACAGGAAGGTTCGGTTCGGGCCGGTCGCGCTCAGCGTGGAGCAGAAGTACGCGTCGCAGATCGTGTAGTGGTCGGCGAGCCCGTAGTGGAACGGGATGTCGCCGCGGTCCAGGTAGCCGAGCGTGCGGGTGTTGCCGACGCCCATGACCCAGTTGTCCATGCGGCCCTTGTTCCAGGCGGCGTGCTGCGAGGTCCAGCTGTGCGGGAGGTCGCCGTTGCACTGGGCCAGGGTCTCGCCGTCCACCCCGCCCGCCGGCGGGGTGGCGCTGAGCTTCCACGGGTACTGGCGGCCGCCCCAGTTGGGCTGGTTGAACATGCCCCAGCCGCCCGGGATGTTGCCGGCGGCGCGGTCACCGAAGCCGCGGACGCCCCTCAGCCTGCCGAAGTAGTGGTCGAAACTACGGTTCTCCTGCATCAGGATCACCACGTGCTTCACGTCGGTGAGCGTGCCGTTCGCGGCGGCCGCGGCCGCCGACGTCGGCGCGATCGCCGGCAGCGCGGCACCGGCCATCAGCCCGGCGCCGATTCCCACGAAACCTCTGCGGCTGATCGGTGTCACTGGCTACTCGCCTCCAACTCAAGTGCCCCGCCGGCACATTGACGGAAAGAGTGACGGGCGCCGCGCCAAAGGTCTACATCCGTGCGGTAAGAAGTCGGTGAACATCCGGTTGGCTGGATTCAGTCCTCGAGACGGACGAGCATCTTGCCCAGATTGTCCCCGCCGAGCATGCCCAGGAAGGCGTCCACCGTGTGATCGATTCCCTGTACAACGGTGGTGTCGGTGCCGATGTGGCCGCTCTGCAGGTGCGGGACCAGGAAGTCCTCCAGCTCGTCCTGCAGATTGGTGTGGTTTCGAACCAATACGCCTTCCAGGCGCAGCGACTTGTGGACGACCTCGAAGAGGTTGCGCGGCGCGGCCGGCGAGCGGTCCCCGTTGTACATCGAGATCCCGCCGACCCAGGCGATCCGCCCGTATTCGCGCAGCACGTCGATCGCGCCCGCCAGATGGTCGCCGCCCACGTTGTCCACGTACACGTCGATGCCCTCGGGGGCGGCCTTCGCGAGCTGCTCCCCGACCGGCCCGTCGTGGTAGTCGAAGGCCGCGTCGAAGCCGAGCACCTCGGTGAGGTGTCGGACCTTCGCCGCCGAGCCCGCGCTGCCGATGATCCGGCGGGCGCCCAGCAGCCGCGCGATGCGGCCGGTCGCGGTGCCGACCCCGCCCGCGGCGGCGGAGACGAAGAGGTCCTCGCCCTCGCGCAGGGCCGCGGTCCGGGTGAGGGCGGCGTACGCGGTCAGGCCCGTGCCGCCGAGGATGCTCAGGTACGCCTCCAGCGGGACGCCCCGGTGGCCGCGCAGCTTGCGGGTGCCGTCCACGCCGAGCGTGACGAGGGCGTGCGTACGCCAGCCCTCGCGGTGGAAGACCAGGTCGCCCTCGCGCAGCCCCGGGTCGCGGGAGGCGAGCACCCGGCCCACCGCGCGGCCCTCCAGCGGCGTGTTCAGCTCGAAGCCGCCCTCGCCGCCGTCCATCAGCCCGCGGTGGTACGGGTCCACCGAGAGCAGGAGGTTCTGCACCAGGGCGGTGCCCGGGGCGGGGGAGGGCACCGGGGTCTCGACGTACGCGAAGTCGGCCGGGGAGGGGATGCCGGTGGGGCGGGCGATCAGGTGGACGGCGTGAGCGGTGCGGTTCGTGGTCATGGCGAGGACGTTAGGAAGGAATCACCGGCCCGGGCAGAGGGTTGCGTTCATGGAAGCCGCACATCCATGAACACCGCTCATAGAACGAGGTGAGAGCCGCCGTGGCCGAGCTCGCTCCGCATGAACTCCGGGTCCTGGTCGCCGTCGCCGAGACCGGCGGCTTCTCCGCCGCGGCCGCCCGGCTCGGCCTCACCCAGTCGGCCGTCTCGCACTCCGTACGCGGCAGTGAGGCCAAGGCCGGCGCGGTGCTCTTCGAGCGGGGACGCACCGGCGCCTCCCCCACCCCGGCGGGGGAGCGGGCCGTCGGACTCGCCCGCCGGATCCTGCGGCTGTACGAGGTCCTCGGCGCGGAGGCGCGCGGGGCCGGCCGGGACGCAGTGGAGGGGGTGCTGCGCATCGCGGCGTTCCGCAGCGCGGCCCTGCACCTGCTGCCCCCGGCCCTGGAGCGGCTCACGGCCCGCCACCCCGGCATCCGCCCCGAGGTCCGGGTGGTGCGCGAGCTCGGCGCCGGCACGGCCGGGGAGGTGGCCGCCGGCCGCGCCGACCTCGGCATCGCCACGCTGAACGGGACCGGACCCGTACCGGCGGAGGGCGGCGCGGCCGGCCTGCTGACCGGGGTGCTCCGCAAGGAGGCGTACGCCCTGGTCCACCCGGCCGGACACCCCGACCCGAAGAGGCTGCCCCTGCTGGACTGGGACGAGAACTGCGGCTCGTACACCCGTGACTGGTGGCAGGCCCAGGACTGGATCCCGCGGGCGACCGTCAAGGCGGAGGACGACGGGATGGTGCTGACCATGGTCGGGCGCGGACTCGGCATGGCGATCCTGCCCGAGCTCTCGCTCCGCGAGGCCACGGACGCCGTGGACATCACCGGACTGGGCCCTTCGGGGCCGGTGAGGCGCGTGGGATACGTCACCACGGCGGAATCCGCCGCCACTCTCGGCGTAAGGGCTCTGATCAGGGAACTTCGCTCCGAGACGCGCTGAACCGGATGCCCGGGAGGGGGCCTTCCGGGCGCTTGCCCGTCTCAGATAGTAGGAAGTCCGAGTAATTGCGGAGACATACAGCGGGAGCTGCCCTAGCTTTGTAGAAGCCGAACGTCTCGCCGATCCGGCGAATGGCGGCCGAGAGCGCGCGCCCCTGGCAGGCAACCCCTGCGGCGCACAGCTCCCCGCCTCTTCCGGCGCCTTGAAGGAACCCCTCATCCGTGGCTTCGCCACGCCGTGATCTCAAGGAGTCGATCACCATGACCGCATCCACCGCAGCCCGCCGCGTCCGCCACTCCTCCACGGCCGACGCCGACCGCAAGAACGCCGCCGCCGCCCTGCAGCGCGCCCTCGACCGCCGTGACAACGGCGGCTCGACCGGCCACTGAGCGGGGCCCGGCGCCTCGGGACATCTTGCGTCCACATGATGGACGCAAGATGTCTGAGGACTGGGACAGGGAGTACGGTTCCGACATGTCGACCAGCATCAATCTCGCAGTGATCCCCGGTGATGGCATCGGCCAGGAAGTCGTGGCTCAGGGCCTGAAGGTCCTTACCGCGGTCCTGCCCCAGGATGTGAAGCTGGAGACCAAGCAG
>NZ_JNZY01000008.1 GCF_000717655.1 Streptomyces katrae | reverse complement strand
ACACGACGTGCACACAGTCCGCAAACCCGGCACCACGAAACCGAAAACGAAGAAGTCGATGCCCCCTCGCCCACGCCGCACAGGTTAAAGATCAAGCTATCGCGGGATCCGCTCCGTGATCCCGTTCCTGCCGACCGAAAGGGTGGGGGGACATGGGGATGGCCGCCTCCACGTCATCGACGCGCTGTCGTGCGATCACGGAGCCGATCTTCATCGGCAACTGATCGCCGTCATCGCATCGACCTGACGCGGCCGGTCTACGGACGGCGGCGCCCACGCCGGTCTACGAACGGTCAGCCGTTGCCACGGCCTGCGCGGCTGCGCTCGCGCAGCGAGATGCGGTTGCCATCAGGGTCCGCCGTCTCGATGCGAACGCCGAACCCGTAGTCCTCAGGCTCCGGCTGGTCGAAGGTCACCCCGCGGTCGCGGAACACCTTGAAGTCCGCCCTCAGGTCGTCCGACTCGAGGATCACCGGGCCGGGCGTGACGCCCGGCAGCAGCTCGGTCGGCTGCCCCGCCGCCGCGGGGTGCGCCCACAGGATGATCTCGACCGGGGTGCCAGGGACGCCCACGGTGAGGAATCGCCCGCCGGGGTTCGGGAAGTCGATGCGCTTCTCCAGGCCGAGCTGCTCCGTGTAGAACCTGAGCGCGCGGTCCTGGTCGGTGACGTAGAGCGTCACGTACATGACGTTGGTCAACATGGGGTGGTCTCTCCATCTGTCGGTTGCTTTCACCTCCCTGACGGATCCCGGGAGGAGAATGTGACGGACGGACGGTGGGCGGTCCGCCGGGCCCCAGCGTGTGCCGCAGCCCGGCCAACCGGGTCAGATCAGGTGCCGGGCGAAGAACTTCAGTGAACTGTCCAGTTCGAAGGAGGGCACGTCCCCGTGCTTGCCCGGGTTGGCATGCAAAGTCTTCTCGGCCGAAGCGAGGGCGTCGAACAGGGCCAGGCTCTGATCACGGGGGACCATCTGGTCGTCCCACTGGACGAGGAACTGCACGGGAACGGTGACCCGCGCGGCTTCCTCGGCCAGCCCGTACACCCCGAGCAGGCCGAGCACTGCGGCGGTGATGCGGGGTTCCGCGGTGATGAGGGGGATGCCGAGTCCGCAGCCCATGGACATGCCGCAGTAGCCCACGGGGCCGCTGCCGACCTCGTCGAGGCGCTGGACGGCGGTCAGCACCGCCTGCCAGTCCGCGACGGCCCGGGCGGCCAGATGCCCGTGCATGCCGGCGACCAGTGCGCCCGGATTTCCGCCGGCGGTCATGCCGGTCCGCATCTCGGCCAGGACCCTTTCGAACTCCTCGCCCTTGGGCCGGTCTCCGTGATGGGGCGCGTCGATGGCGACGACAGCGAACCCCTCGGCGGCGTAGCGGCGGGCGCGGGAGACGATGCCGGGGGCCGCCTTGTGCTGCCCGCCGCCGTGACCCAGGAGGATCAAGGGGCGGGGCCCACGGGAATCCTGTGGCGTCCACAGCACGCCGGGGATCTCGTCGAGGGTGAAGAACTGTTCGGTGACGTCGTCCGACGACGTCCGGGAAGTGAAGCGCATCAGCGTTTCGAGCCTTTCGGGATGCCTTGTGCGGGCGCTCCCTAGGCTTTGTGCGAGAGGGAGTCCCGACCGGTCACAGCGTTGATCGGACTCACCTCCTCGGACTCGCACGTGCTTTACGACGGTGTCGAAGGTATCACGGTGATCGTCATCCACAACGGCGCTTTTCGCGACACGGACGTGAGGAGGGGCGGGACCGAGACGGGAGATGAACTGGCTGTGGGGCAGGGCAGATTGAGCGAGAGCGGGTAGGTCGGTGGGCCGGCGGCAGTGCCGCCGGCCCACCGGGCGTCTACTCGCCGAGGTTGTGCCGTGTGACTGCGAAGCGGGCCACGCCTTCGGCGTCCTCGGCCGGGGTGGTGACGTACCGCTCGAAGCCGGCCTTCTCCAGAACGCGGACGGAAGCCGGATTCGACAGTTCCACGCCGGCGGTCACGGTGTGGACGCCGGGCGCGGTGAGGGCGAAGGCGGCGAGCGCCCGGGTGGCTTCGGTGGCATAGCCGCGGCTGCGCCGGGAGGCGACCACGCCGTACCCGAGTTCGAGGACCCCGTCGGAGGGCGGCCAGAACAGGCCGATGGAGCCGACGACGATACCGCCGTCCCGCTCGGTGATCAGCCGGTGGCCGAAGGTGCCGAGCCAGGCGGGATTGCCGCCGAGGAGGCCCGCGATGACGCTGTCGCCCTCGGAGGGGAAGTCCTCGGCCCAGTCGGCCGGCCGGGCGTCGCTGCCGTCGCTGTGGAGGACGGCGCGGGCCTCGGCCGCGGTCCAGATGCGCAGGCAGAGCCGCTCGGTTGTCAGTTCGGAGAGGTCCTTGGAAAGGGAAGAACGCACGTGTGACTCCTGGTCATCGGAACGACCCGGACCGCGTCGCGTCGTTTCAGCGCGCGGACCGGAAAAGGGCATGCTGAGGAAGGCCGCTGACGGCCATATTCATCAACCTCCCTGGACCAGAGTCGTGTTCACGCGCTCCCCGCGCCGAGGCGACAGTAACAGACCGGTCGCAGAGCCCCCGGGCTCAGGCCGGGCCCGCCAGTGGCTGCCCAGGCCGGACGGGCTTGCGCACGCTCGTCCCGTCCCTGGAACGGGTTCCCAACCCCTCGGCGCGTCGAGCCCGGTCGGCAGGTGCCGCCCGCTCACCGCTTGCGGGCGGTCACCAGGGCGAAGGAGAGGTGTTCCCCGCCGTCCTCGCTGAGCATGTCGATCACCGGCCGGTTGGTCCTCTCGCCGTCCGGCTGGAGTTCGGCGCACGCCCGCGCCCACAGCAGCCAGTCCCGCCAGGCGTCCTCTTGGAGCCGCGCGGAGGTGACGTCCACCAGTTCGGTGATCTCCCACTGGAAGCGCCACCATTGCGCCGTGTGCCAGGCGATCGCCTCCCAGCCGACCACGCGCTTGATGTGGGGCGGGATCGCGCCGAGGTCGCGGACCTCACGGGTCATGGCCGGGGTCGCGATACCCAGCTGGCCGCCGGGGCGAAGGAAGTGGGCCAGGTAGGGCAGGTATCCGTCGGCGGTGCCGAAGTACTCGAACGCGTCGATGCTCACGATCGCGTCGAAGGTCCCCGGCTCGAACGGCAGGGCGTGCGCCTCCGCCCGCACCGCGGACACCCGGTCGCCTACGCCCGCCTCGGCGAAGACGGCGGCCGCGTCCTCCGCGGGAATCCACCAGTCGGCGGCGACGACATCCACGCCGAACTCCCGGGCGAGGAAGACGGACGTGGCGCCCTTGCCGGAGCCGAGGTCGAGGACCCGCATCCCGGGGCGCAGCTCGAGGTTGCGGGCCAGGTCCTCCAGCAGCCACAACGGGTTCGGGCCCATGTCGAGGCCGACGAGCCAGGCCGGGTCGTAACGGGATGAGCGCGGGTAACGGCCGGGCCGCACAAGGTCATTCAAAGCAGTCACGGCCGAACTCAAGCCCCTGGCTCGGCCGGGCGCAAATCTTTAACGTGAGTACTCCCCGCGGGGCCGGCCGATGAGCGCGCAGCTCGCAGGTCAGGAGCCCGCGGGACCCAAGGTCGTCGACGACGGGGTGTGCCGTGGCTGCTGGTTGAGGGGGCCGGCGGCGCCGCGTACGCCCACATGGTCAGGCCGTGCTTGTCAGGACGGACTGGCGTGTCCGGGGACGCTGCCCGCCTCCCGCCGGTTCCGGCTCGGGCGAACTCCTCCGTTCAAGGCCGCAGCGGTATCAGCGGGCGTTTCGAAGCGATCCTGGGACGTCAGGACGGTGTCCGCGTAGCGGGCGGCCCAGCTGCCCATCGCGCGGATGGGAACGAGCAGGGCCGCGCCGGCCTCGGTGAGGGCGTAATCGACGCGCGGCGGCGCCTCGGCGTAACGGCGGCGCTCCACCAGGCCGTTGTACTCCAGCCGCCGCAGCGCGTCGTTGAGCACCTTGGGGCTGATCCCACCGATCCGGTCCAGCAGGGCCCGCGGGCGCATCGGGCCGCCCTCACCGAGGATGAAGACCACCACGCTGTCCCACCGGTTCGCCAGCACCTCGAAGGCGACCCGGGCCCTGCAGTCCGCCGCGAACCCGTCCCCTGCCAGCTCCTCATGCTCTCCCATACGCCCATCCTGCCCGGCTGATGCACACCACGCGGTGTGCATCAGCCCGCCTAGCGTCCGGTACATGACATCCCACGACTCAAACGCAAAGGCAAGCAGCATCATGCGCATCGGCATTCTCGGCACGGGCTCGATGGCCACGGCCCTCGGCGGTGCCTGGGTGCGAGCCGGCCACCACGTCCTGGTGGGCGGCCGGAACGCGGCGGCCGCAGCCGCGACCGCCGCCCGAATCGGCGCCGCCGGGCACGGCAGCCTGACCGAAGCGGCTGCTTTCGGCGAGGCGGTCCTGATGGCCGTACCAGCGGACAGTGCACCGCGCTTGGCCCAGCACCTCGCCCCCGTTCTGGCCGGACGGACCGTGCTCGACTGCACGGTGCCCATGACGCCCGGCCCCGACGGGCCCTCACTGTCCACCGCCGGCGGCACGGACTCCGTCGCCGCGCGCATCGCGGCCGCCGCGCCGGACGCCGGTGTCGCCAAGGTCTTCGGCATCTGCCACGAGAGCATCTGGACCCTGCCGCGACCCGCCTTCGAGGGCGCACCCCTGGCCGTGCCGTTCTGCACCGGCACCCCCGCCGCGACCGCCCTCGCGCAAGAGCTCATCACGTCGATGGGCTGCTCCCCGCTGTCCTGCGGCGGACTGTCCCGCGCGGCGCTCCTGGAAGCGGCCGCGGTGTTCGCCATCGGTGTGTGGTGGACCGGTGGCGAGGCACGCCACGCCTTTCCGGCCCCCGCCCTGGCACCCGGCGCCGTCGACGACGAGCCCTAGCTCGGCCCGCGCCGCATTTCACGTACGGATGATGGGCGCTGCTGGCATCTGGCTGCTGGTTGCTGTGGCCAGCGGTTTCCCGGCAGCGCTTCCGGCGTGAGATCGAGGCGCCCGACCTGGGCAGCTGCCGGCGGACGGAGGGACACTGTCGCCCGCGGAGTTGCGCAGGCTGGCCGTCGCTCTAGCCGAGGCCCTGGAAGCCATCCACCGGGCGGGCCTTCTCCACCGCGACCTGAAGCCCTCGAACGTGCTGGTGACAGGAGGGGGCCGCGAGACCTTCGGCGACCTGGCCCGGTTCGGTACGGGCGAGCGCTGGAGCACCCGTGAACAGACACGTCACTGCCCGGTCCCCGCCATGGGCAGATATATGGCCCCGGCACTGACCTTGGTCTCCGCGACGGCCGCGGCAGCCCCCAGGAAGTGGCGCCCTGCACCCGTGCACCCGCTCAGCCGGCATCCACCGGGCCCCTCGCCCGTCCCGGACGGGCATGTTTGCCCTGGACGGAACAGGACAGTCGCCTGACATGAAGGACAACCCGGCTCCCGCGGACAGGGACAAGAGACGGCACGACACCCGGCGCGGACCCGAGGAGGATCCCGGCCCGAGCCCCGGCCCGACCCTCGGCCCGGGCCCCGAAGTGGAGCGCAACGCACCCGACGAGCCCACGGAACTCCCCAAGAAGTCCTGGTCGGCCGTGCTGAAACGGACGTTCAAGGAGTTCCAGGACGACGAGCTGGCCGACCGTGCTGCGGCGTTGACCTACTACAGCGTCCTGTCGCTGTTCCCCGCCCTCCTGGTCCTGGTCTCCCTGCTCGGAGTCGTCGGGGAGTCGGCCACCCATTCCGTCCTGGACAACCTCCAGCGGCTGACCCCCGGCGCCGCACGCGACATCGTCTCCAGCGCGGTCCGCCAGCTCCAGGGCAGTACGGGAACCGGGTCCATCCTGGCGGTCGCGGGCCTGATCGCCGCGGTGTGGTCCGCCTCCGGGTACATCGCGGCGTTCATCCGGTCCTCCAACGCCGTCTACGACATGCCGGAGGGCCGGCCCGTGTGGAAGGTGCTGCCCCTGCGGCTGGTGCTCACCGTCGGGCTGATGGTCATGGCGACGGCAAGCGCCCTGATCGTGGTGTTCACCGGCAGCCTCGCCCGCCGCGCGGGGGACGCTCTGGGGCTCGGCGAAACCGCGGTCACCGTGTGGTCGATCGCGAAATGGCCCGTGCTGGTGCTCCTGGTCACCATCATGATCGCTGTGCTGTACTGGGCCGCCCCGAACGCCAAGGGGCGCGGCTTCCGCTGGGTCACCCCGGGAAGTTTCCTCGCACTGGTGATCTGGATGGCCGCCTCTGCCGGATTCGCCCTGTACGTGGCCAACTTCAACTCGTACAACAAGACGTACGGCACCCTGGCCGGCGTCATCGTCTTCCTGATCTGGCTGTGGATCACCAATCTCGCCATTCTCCTCGGCCTGGAGTTCGACGCCGAGATGAGCCGCGAGCGCGCCATCGTCGGCGGACTTGCCGCGGAGGACGAGCCCTACGTGGAGCCGCGCGACACGCGGGAGTGGAGCGAGGAGGAGAAACGGCGTGCCCGGTGACCGGGCCCGGCCCGCGCGCAAGGCGCCGCCTGCGCGCCGTCGACAGCGTGGCCGACCCGGTCGGCCGCCTCCTGGGAGGGGTGGCCCCGCCGGGGTGAGCGCTGAGCATCTGCGGGAGCGCCCAAGCCGCCCACCTTCCTCGCCCGCCGGGTGCTCAGACGGTGTGGGACAGGACGAAGGCCGTGAGGAACCCCAGGACCGTGGTGAGCCCGGCGAGGAGGTGCGCCTCCTCGAAGGCCTCCGGGATCATCGTGTCCGCGACCATCGCGAGGATCGCCCCGGCGGCCACCGCGGTGATGGCCGCCATCCACGTACCGGAGGCTCCGCCGAGGAAGGCGTATCCGGCGAGCGCGGCCAGGCCGGACACCACCGCGACGGCCGACCACAGGGTGAAGACGTACGTACGGCTGCGGCCCGCGCGCTTCATTCCCGCCGCACTGGCCATCCCCTCCGGGACGTTGCTGATGAACACGGCGGCGACGGTGGCCATGCCGACGCTCCCCCCGCCCAGCAGGCTGGTGCCGATGACCACCGACTCGGGGATCCCGTCGAGCAGGGCGCCGAGCGCGATGGCGTTGCCGGAGCCGGGCCGCTGCGGTTCGGAGGGCTGGCGGGTGCCCGAGCGCTTGCGGTGCCTGGCGCCGTGCCGGGCCAGGACCACGTTGGCCAGGGAGTACACGGTCGCCCCGGCCAACGCACCGCCGGCGGTCGGCAGGGCACCGCCCTGCTCGTACGCCTCCTGCACCAGTTCGAAGGACACGGCCGATATCAGCACGCCGCTGCCGAAGGCCATGATCAGTGCGATCCACTGGGCGGAGACCCGCAACAGCGAGCCGGCCGCGGCGCCCGCCAACAGGGCCGCTCCCGCGAACAGCCCCCACCCGCCGGCGATCAACGCTCCCGCCATGGCCCGTCCCTTCATGTCGTCGTCGCTCGTCACACCCGCCCCTGCCCCGGAAACGGATGCCGACCCGTTCTCGGGGCAGGGGCGGGACCGGTAGGGGGACCGGTCATTGCCCGGTGACGGGATACCGGCCGCGGGTTCTGGGGAAGCGACAAGACCTCCGGGGGAGATCTGGCGGATACGACCCTTCCCCGTTCGGGCTTCCTCCTTGAGGATCACCAGGCAACCGGAAGCATTCCGTCCACTTTGTCGGCCATCGACCCCAAATGAGGCACCATGCTTGCACTGTTCGGCTCTCCCTCCCCTCCCGGGACGCGTGGATTCGGTGAAGGATTCGCCTCCGCCGTCCACACACCCGGGCGGTGGCACCCCCAGGAACAGGCCACGCCTCCCCCCACCCGGCGGAACCCATCGACTGTGGTGACGGGGGGAGCGCTGACCCGTTGAGGTTCCGGATGAGCCGTCCCAGCAGTCCGTACACGCCCCGTCCCGAGGAGGAAAGGCAGCCGGTACCGGACCCGGCCGCGCCGCCGTTCGCGCCGCCGGCCGCCCAAGCACTCCTGTCCGAGAGGGAGACGTCCCTCCTCAGGGCTTCCGTCGCCGTGGTGGAGCCCCTCGCGGCGGACATGGCGGTCTACTTCTACGCCATCCTGTTCACCCGGCACCCCGAGGTCCGTCCCCTGTTCCCGCCCGGGATGGACGCCCAGCGCGGCCGCCTGCTGCGCGCGCTGCTGCGCATCGTGGACCTCGTCGACGACCCCGTGGGCCTGGTGCGGTTCTGCGGGCACCTCGGCCGCGACCACCGCAAGTTCGGCACCCTCGCGGAGCACTTCCCGGCGGTGGGCGAGTGTCTGCTGGCCTCCCTGGCCCGCTTCGCCGGCCAGGCCTGGAACGCGGAGATCGCCGCCATCTGGACGAAGGCGTACGGAGCGGTGGCCCAGGTCATGATGAGCGCGGCGGAGCAGGACGCGGCGGTACGGCCCGCCACCTGGCCCGCCACGGTGGTGCACCGGCTCTCGCGGGGACACGGCATCGCCGAGATCACCGTACGCCCGCACCTGCCGTACGAGTACGCCGCCGGACAGTACGTCAGCCTGGAGACCCCGTGGTGGCCGAAGCAGTGGCGCTACTACTCCGCCGCCAACGCACCGCGTGAGGACGGCACTCTCACCTTCCACGTGCGCGCCGTCCCCGGCGGCACGGTCAGCGAGGCCCTCGTCCACCGGGCCGTGGTCGGTGACGTCCTCCGGCTCGGGCCGCCGATGGGCGACATGGTGCTGGACGCCGCCAGCCAGCGTGACCTGCTGTGCGTGGCCGGAGGCACCGGCCTCGCGCCGATCCGGGCGCTGATCGAGGAGGTAGCCCGCCGGGGCGGCCGCCACCAGGTGGACCTGTTCCTCGGCGCCCGCACCGGAGCGGAGCTGTACGGGGTGGACGACATGCTCCGGATGGCCCAGCGCCACCACTGGCTGACCCTGCGCGGCGCGGTCTCCCACGAACACATCCCCGGCATCCGCGGATCCCTGCCGCAGGTCCTCGCCGAGTACGGGCCCTGGTACCAGCACGACTGCTTCCTCAGCGGACCCGCTTCCATGGTCGTCTCCGCCGGCGAGACGCTCACCCTCCACGGCACGCTGCCCGACCACATCCACCACGACCCCTTCGAGACGCCCGTCCTGTCCGCGCGCTGAGCCGCTCCCCGTCCGCCCCGCCAGGAGACCCCCCGTGATCTTGCCACCGCCGTCCTTCGGATCAGCCGGTGAACACCGCCTTCAGCAGCACCTGGGAACCGCCGACCGCGCCGCCCGCTTCTACGACCAGCAGGTACACCCCCATCTCACCCAGGAAATGCGCGACTTCATCGGCTGCCAGACCATGGTGTTCCTGGCCACCGCCGACTCCCACGGGGAATGCGACGCGAGTTTCCGGGCAGGACCTCCGGGGTTCGTGCACGTGATCGACGAAGGGACCCTCGCCTACCCCGAGTACCGCGGCAACGGCGTGCTCGCCAGTGCCGGCAACATGCTCGAGAACCCCCATCTGGGCCTGCTCTTCGTCGACTTCACCCACCACCACGTGGGACTGCACGTCAACGGCGTGGCGCGTCTCTGCCACGACGACGACCTGCGCCGCAGCCACCCCGACCTGCCCCAGGACATCGCACCGGGCCGCACACCGCACCTGTGGGTCCACCTCTCCGTCGAGGAGGCCTACGTCCACTGCTCCAAGCACCTACCGCACATGGAGCCGGCCCCACGGCCGGGCAGCCATGACGCCGCGCGCCCCAAGGACACCGAGTACTTCACCCGGCGGCGGGCGGAGTACGTCCCCGGTCCGAGCGTGACGTGACGGGATCCCGATCCCGCTCGGGGCCGTGCCGCGTACAGCGGGCACGGCCCCGCCGCGTTCCGGGCTCCCAGCGGGCCCGCGGCCGACGGGCGTTGGGCGGCCCGCCGGAGTGGTGCCGGAAGAGGCGTGCGGAGACGCGCGTTCGATCTGGTTGCGACCGAAGGGGTTTGGCGGTGGGAGGACCGGCCATACGCAGCAGGAGGAAGTCATGACTGACACGTCCCACCACGGAACACCGAAAGAGGCGGACAAGGAACGGCCGCTGTCGGCCGCCCGCGCCATCGGTGCGGCGATCGACCAACTGTCGGAACTGCTGCGCCTGCCCGTCGAGTCCGTCAGCTCCTGCGAGCGCGCCGAGGACGGCGCCTGGCAGCTGTCGGTCGAGGTCCTCGAACTCTCCCGGATCCCCGACACGACGAGCCTGCTGGCGTCGTACGACGTCGAGCTCGACCCGGCCGGCGAACTGCTCGGCTACCGGCGTACCCGCCGCTACGAACGGGGGCGCGCGGACCGAAGGTGACCCCGCCCGCCTCCCACACGAGAGGGAACCGGAACAATGACTGTCGTCCCTGCCCAGTCCGCGCCGACCGCCTCCGGGGGTGGTTCCAGCGGTCTGTACGACGTCCTGGAACTCGTCCTCGACCGCGGTCTGGTGATCGACGCGTTCGTGCGGGTCTCCCTGGTCGGCATCGAGATCCTGAAGATCGACATCCGGGTCGTCGTGGCCAGCGTGGACACCTACCTGAAGTTCGCCGAGGCCTGCAACCGCCTGGACCTGGAAGCCGGTCCGCGCAAGAGCCCCGGCCTCCCCGACCTGGTCGGCGAGATCACCGAGTCCGGAGCCCGCGGCAAGTCCAAGGGCGCGCTCAGCGGAGCCGCACAGGCCGTCTCCGACGCGTTCCACCAGGCCCGCGACGAGGCGGAGGAGAAGACCGAGAGCCGTCCGCGCCGGCGCACCACCACCCGACGGGAGGAGAAGGAATGAGCACCTACGTCTACGGAATCACCCGCGCCTCCCAGCCGCTGCCCGAGGAACTGGCGGGCATAGGCGAGCCGGCCCTGCCGGTCCGGACCGTACGCAGCGGACGCGTGCTGGCCCTGGTCAGCGATGCGCCGGCCGAACTGAAGGCCAAGCGGCGCGACCTGCTGGCGCACCAGCGCGTCGTCATCCAGGCGGGGGCCGACGGGCCCGTCCTGCCGCTGCGTTTCGGCGGGGTCTCTCCCGACGACGAGACGGTCGCCGCCGTCCTCGGCGAGCACGAGAGCAGCTACCTCGAACGGCTCGAAGCCCTCGAGGGCAAGGACGAGTACAACGTGAAGGCCACCCACGACGAACAGGCGGTCCTGTACGAGGTGCTGTCCACACATCCCGAACTGGCGGCCCGGCACCAGGCCAACCGCGCCGCAGGGGGCGGGAGTTACGACCAGCGTCTGGAGTTCGGCGAGCTGATGGCCAAGGCGGTGAAGGAACGCGAGATGGCGGACGCACTGCTGATCGAGTCCGCCCTCGCCCCGCTGGCGGCCTCGCTGCGCCGCGGACCGGAGAGCGGTGGCTGGCTGGCGAACCTGTCGTTCCTGGTCGAACGCGAGCGGCGGGAGGAGTTCCTCGAGGCGGTCCGTGCGCTGGCCGAGCAGCACGAGCACCTGCAGGTGCAGATCACCGGCCCGCTGCCCGCGTACAGCTTCGCCGACGCGAACTGAGCGCCGCGATGGGGCTGCTCACGGAAATACTGCTGCTGCCGGCCGCTCCGGTCCGCGGCACCGCATGGGTGCTGCGGCAGGTCGTGGCGGAGGCAGAGCGGCAGTACTACGACCCGGCCGTCATCCAGCGGGAACTGGCGCAGCTCGTCGCCGCGTTCGAGGCGGGCGAGATGGACGAGGCCGAGTTCGACCGCCGGGAGGACGAGCTCCTGGACCGACTGGAAAGCAGGGTGCGACCGCGATGAACAACCGGATGGCGATCGGGCTGGCCGTGGGCGCGGGGTACGTGCTCGGCCGCACCAGGAAGGCCAAGCTCGCCCTCGGACTGGGGGCGCTGGTCATGGGCAGACGGCTCACGCCCGATGCCGCGGCCGTGGGTTCCTTCCTCGGCGACCGGCTGGGTGACCACCCCCGGTTCAAGGACCTCCGCGAGCAACTGCGCGAGGACCTGGCCGGGGTGGGATCGGCGGCCGTCGGAGCACTGGTGGACCGGCAGCTCGAGGCGGTGGCCGACCGGCTGCACGCGCGTACGCTCGGCGTGCAGGAGCGGCTCACCTCGAGCGGGTGGTCCGGCTCCGCGGAGCCGGACCGCAAGCCCACGGCCAAGGCCGCGTCCAAGTCCGCGAGCAGGCCCAACGGCAGGTCCACGAGCCGGTCCGCGGGCGGATCTGCGGGAAGGGCGCGCACGGCCAAGCGCACCGGCGGCCGTAAGGCGGAGGCCGGCGGCGATGGCTGAGGGCGTGCCGGCCGGGCTCGGCCAAAGCCCCGCTGCGGACCGGCTCAGAGAAGAGTGGGAGGGCTACCTGGCGGCCCAGGCCCAGCGTCTGCTGGAAGGGACCGGCAGGGCCCTGGGCCGGTCCGTCGTGGTGCTGAAGGGCGTGGCCGAGGGCAACAGCCCGGCGCTGAAGGCCGTCGCCCTCGACGGTGCGCGCAGGATCGCGCGCGGTCGCAGCCCGGTCAGGGCCGCGTTCGAGGTGGCCGCCTCGCGGCTGAGGGACCGGGGCCTGCGGGCGCTGCGCGAGCGGGTCCGCTCCGGCGGCTCCGGCAGGCGCCGTCCCACGGTCGTCCTCACATCCGTCGACGTGGGAGTGCCCGTCAAGGACGCCTACGACGAGTGGACCCGCCACCGCGGTGTGCTCCGGTTCGTGCAGGGTGCCACCGAGGAGGTCCCCGACGTACGGATCGCCTGGGCCTCCGAGGACGACGGGGCAGCCGTGCGCGGCGCGGTGACCTTCCACGACCTGGCCCCCGACCTCACCCGAATCCTGGTGACCGTCGAGTACCACCCGCACGGGCTGCGGGAGCGGGTGGGCACGGCGTGCGGGGCGCGGCACCGCCGCGTCCGGCGGGACCTGCGGGACTACGCCCGCTTCCTGGCCCTGGAGGAGGAACCCCCCGAGGGCCCGCACGACGATCCCGCCGACGAGGGCGCGGAGGAGTTCGCGGAGTCCGGGGAGCCCGAGGGCTTCGGTGAGCCCGACACCTACGACACGTACGACGAGGCCTACGAGGAAGAGGACGTGGACGACTTCCCGCTGGACGACCTCCCTGCGGACGAGGACGACGAAGGCCGGGGGCGGACATGACCATGCCTTCAGGGCTGTCACGCCCCTACGAAGACAACAGCAGCGCCAACCTCGCCGACATCCTCGAACGCGTCCTGGACAAGGGCGTGGTCATCGCCGGTGACATCCGCATCAACCTGCTCGACATCGAGCTGCTGACGATCAAGCTGCGGCTGGTGGTGGCCTCGGTCGACCGGGCCAAGGAGATGGGCATCGACTGGTGGGAGCAGGACCCGGCCCTGTCCTCCTCGGCCCGGCACACCGAACTGGGCCGTGAAAACGAACAGTTGCGCCGCCGCATCGCCGAGCTGGAAACCAGGCACGAGCAGACGGAGCGGTCATGAACCACGACGACGACACAACACCCCGGGACGGCCACCTCGACGGCACCCTGCTGTACGTCTACACGGTCGTCGAGGCATCGGCGCGCGACGCCCTTCCCGACTTCCCACCGCCCCTGGGTGCCGGCCTGCGACTGGTGGAGCACGCACAGCTCGCGGCCGTGGTCGAGCCGGTCGACGCGCGCCTCTTCGACGAGGAGCCGCTGCGCGCCCAACTGGAGGACATCGACCGGCTGTCCGCGCTGGCCCGCGCGCACCACAGCGTGGTGGCCGCCGTCGGTGAGCGCACCACGACGGTCCCGCTGCAGCTGGCGACGCTCTGCCGCGGCGAGGACGGCGTACGCCGCCTGCTGGAGGAGGCCCACCCGCAGCTCACCGCCACGCTCGCGCGCATCGCCGGGGCGCAGGAGTGGGGGGTCAAGGTCCATGCCGACTCGGGCGCTCCGCCGCCGGATCCGGCGCCGGCGCCCACGTACGCCCCCGGAGGCCCGCAGGCCACAGGACCGGAGGGCGGTTCGGCGGGGCGCGCCTACCTCCGCCGTCGGCTGAAGGACCGCCGCACGCGGGAGACCGCGGACGAACAGGTTGCGCGTACCTGCGAAGACGTCCACCGAACGCTCTGCGGGTACGCCTCCGCCGCGGTGCTGCACCCACCCCAGCAGCCCCAGTTGTCCGGGGCGGCCGGACGCAACGTCCTCAACGCCGCCTACCTCGTCCCCGTGCACGCCCGCCAGGACTTCATCGACGCGGTCGCCTCCGCGCAGGCGCTGCCCCCGGGGCTGCGCCTGGAGGTCACCGGCCCCTGGGTGCCCTACTCCTTCACGGCGGGCGACCGTGGCGGGGCGCCCGCCTCATGACGGGGCAGCAGGAGGTCGCCCTCGTCGACCTGCTCGACCGGCTGCTGGCGGGGGGCGTCGTCCTGGCCGGCGACATCACCCTGCGCATCGCGGACGTGGATCTCGTACGCATCGACCTCAAAGCCCTGATCAGTTCCGTCAACGACGCCGTACCCTCCCCCTGGAAGCAGGTGGCGCCATGAGCCGGCCCCAGCGGGTCGAACTCGACCCCGACACCGTCGAACGCGACCTGGCCCGCCTGGTCCTGACCGTCATCGAGCTGCTGCGGCAGCTGATGGAACGGCAGGCCCTGCGGCGCGTGGAGTGCGGCGACCTCAGCGAGGAGCAGGAGGAGCGGCTCGGCCTGACCCTCATGCTCCTGGAAGACCGCATGGGGCTGCTGCGCAGCCGGTTCGGGCTCACCCCAGAGGACCTCAACCTCGATCTCGGGCCGATCGGCAGGCTTCTGTAAAGGTTTAGCAGGGGCGGATGCGGCCAGACGCGGAACATGACTGCATCCGAGAAGTCCACCAACTCCAAGGCCTCTTCCGGCAGTTCCCGCTCGAACGGGGCCACCACCAGGCAGCGCGCCACCCAGGCCGCACAGGCCGGGGCGAAGACCGCCACCGACGCCAAGGACACCGCGGCGGGCACGCTGACGGTGTTGCCCGCCCCGCTCGCGGAGAAGACCCGTGTCGCTGCCCAGGCACTGCGGGGCACCGTCGACCGCGCCGGTCTGCTGTGGAGCGTCGTGCGCGCCCGCAAGGCCCTCGCCGCCGGCGCGGCCACCGGGACGGCCACCCTCGTGGCCGCCTCGTACGCGGTCGGCCGACGGGCCGGCCGGCGGCAGCGGGGCCCGCTCTCCCGGCTGACGGGCGGTCGTCTCTGACCCGCCGGCGACACCGCACCGGGCCCGGAACACGGAGCGCGCGAACAGCTGAGGGCGCTCACCGTCCGGGCCCGGGCGGGCAAGGCCCGCAACCACTTCCCTGCATCCCCTGCCCGAGAGGGCCGTACCGCATCCTGGAGACGTGATGTCCGCTCGGGGCCGGCTGACCGCGCGCGAGGCCGCCGCATGGAACCGGCTGCAATGGCAGCTCACCGCGGAGGTGGCGGGCGGCGCCCTGCCGCCCGCGCCGGAGGTCCGGGGCCGGACCGGGTCCGCGGCTCCGATGAAACGGGCCGTGGCCGCCCTGCTTCTGGGCGCATCCCTCGTGGCGGTCGTCACGAGGGCCGCCGGCGGCTCGACGGCCGTGGCCGTGGCGGCGGTCACGGCGTGGATCGGTGCGGTCAGTACCGTGACGGCGGTGTTCGGCCACCGTTGCGGCGCTGCCCGACGTCCTCGCTGAGACAGCCCATCACACCGTTTGTCCGGTACAGCACGTTCGTCACCGCGGTTTCGAGGGCAGGGCGCGGCCCGGCCGCTACCGTCATCCCTTCGCCGCCGATACCCGCTAGGGACGGCTGCGCTGCTCGTTGCTGTCCTGGCGGAGTCGGTCGGTGTGGCGGGTCATCTCACCGATGCGGTCGGCGAGGTCGGGGTGTACGGGCTGGAGGTGGGGGCGGGTGTCTGTGAGGGGGCGGACGAGGTGGGCAGGGTCGGGATGGGCGAGGGCTAGGTGCAGCTCCCCGAGTTGCCGGTCCGCGGTGGCGGGGAGGTCGGTCAGTGCGGTGATCTGTCCGGCGAGGCTGCGCAGGGCGGCGGCGTTGTCGCGGGCCCAGGTGGTGACGGTGCGGTCGGCGGCGCGGCGGTCGCGCACGGCTTGGACCCGCTGTTCGCCGGTGGCGCCCGCGGCGCCGGGGCGCAGGCGCAGGTAGCGGCGTTCGGCGGCCTGCCGGCTGGCGACACCGAGGGGTTCGGCGAGGTCGGCCCAGCTGGCGCCGGCCTCCCGGGCGGTTTCGATCAGTCCGCTCTCCCAGTCGGCGAGCTGTTCGCGCACCTGGCGCAGCAGGAGCAGCGAGGCGAGTGCCGGGTGCGGCCCGTCGTTCGGCCGGGGTGTCAGGAGCTCGGGGGCGTGCTGTGCGTCGCGCAGGGCCTGGTCGATGGTGTGCAGTGCCGCCGCGGCGGCCACGAACGAGGCCGGTCCGGGCCGCGGCCCCGGGTGCCGGGGCGGGGGGGACGGCTGGGCTGCGGTCATGACATTTTCCTCGCTGCTCGCTACGTCATCCTGTCGTTGACACCTTGCTTGTCATCGTTTGGATGACATGTTACAACGGAGGCACGTTGAAGCGCATTGGCGGTTCCTGCCGCTACCGACTGGAGGTGTTTCGCGATGTTGATGCGCACTGACCCGTTCCGCGAGCTCGACCGGATCACCCAGCAGCTCACGGGTACGACCGGGACCTGGTCGAAGCCGTCCGTGATGCCGATGGACGCCTACCGCGACGGTGACACGTATGTGATCGCCTTCGACGTACCCGGGGTGAGCGCGGACGCGATCGACATCGACGTCGAGCGGAACCAGCTGACCGTCAAGGCCGAACGGCGCCCCGCGGTCAAGGGCGAGAACGTCCAGATGGAGCTCTCCGAGCGGCCGCTCGGCGTCTTCTCGCGCCAGATCATGCTGGCTGACACTCTCGACTCCGAAAACATCGAGGCCGACTATGACGCGGGTGTCCTGACCCTGCGCATCCCGATCGCCGAACGGGCAAAGCCCCGCAAGATCGCCATCGGCACCGCGAGCGACCGGAAGCAGATCTCCGACTGATCCCGGCATCGGCCGGCCCGAGCGCGGAGGACGGAAGCCCCCTTCCCCCCGGCAGCCCGTCCTCCGCCCCCTTCCACCGGAGGAGCGACACATGCCCCTGCGTCAGGAAGCATTCCTCGAGCACGTCCAGGAGCGGGGCGAATACGACACCCCCGCAGAGGCCGACCGCGCGGCCCGCGTCGTCCTGGCCCTCCTCGGCGCCCACGTCGTCGGCACCGACCGGGCCCAGCTCGCCGCCCGCCTTCCCGAGTCCTACGCACTCGTTCTGCTCAACCCCCTCCAGGCCACCGAACCCCTCTCCGCGGACCGTTTCGTCCGGGCTACCGCGGCCTGGATCGAGGGCGCCTCGCAGGCCACGGCGGCCTGGGATGTCAGCGCCGTCCTCAGCGTCGTCGCCGACGCAGCCGGCGAAGACCTCACCCACCGCCTCCTGCTCCAGCTCCCGCCCGGCTACGACCTGCTGTTCGGCCGCCCCCACCACGACTGACTGCCGTGACCCCACGCGGACGTCGCGGCCACACCCGTCAGGCCCCGCGGATCCCGCCGCCCGCCAGTTGGCCTCCCAGGTTCCCGCCGCCGAGCCCCGCAGCGGATGGGCTTTCGTCAAGGACCTCGCCTCCCGGACAGGAAGCTCCTGGCGGCCCGTGCCCGGCCCCTGGCGCTTGTCCTGCATATCCTGCATACCGCCCACGACGGATGGTCGCAGTTCGCACTGTTTCTGTCACTGATTGTGGTGTGCGGGTGTACCGGGGCACGCGTGGCATGCGGCCGATGCGGCCGATGCGGCCGTCACCGACGATGTGCCCGTCCGGTGTCACCGGGAGGAACTCATTCACGCTCGAGCACACGCCGCGCAAGGACCGCACCGGTCACCGTCCTCCTGCCCCGGAACACCCCGCCGTCCGGTCGTCCGCTGACCCGCACAGCGTGCAAGGACGCTCGTTCGCCACTGCCCTGCGGATCTGCCGCGCCGGAATCCGGGGGCGTCTTACCATGAAAGGCAAGGTCTTCTTGATTCCCGCGCCTGCTCACGCCGAGACGGTTGGGAGGCCGGCATGGAGTTCGGGAACGGATCCGGGGGAGTGGATGGCGCACGCTATCTGCCGATTTCCGAGCACGGCCTGATCGGTGATCTCCGCACCGTCGCGCTCGTCGGGACCAACGGCACGATCGACTGGTACTGCTGCCCGCGCTTCGACGCACCGAGCGTCTTCGCGTCCATCCTCGACGCCGACAAGGGCGGGTCGTGGGAGCTGGCCGCCGACGTGCCGGCGCGGACACGGCAGTTCTACTTCCCCGACACCAACGTCCTGATCACACGGTTCTACGCCGCCGACGGGGTGGCGGAGATCCAGGACTTCATGCCGGTCGTCGACGAGTCGCGCGAGGCGTCCCGGCACCGGCTGATCCGGCGGGTGATATGCGTGCGGGGCACCCTCCCCTTCAGGGCACGGATAGCCCCTCGCTTCGGCTACGGCGCCGAAGCGCACACCGTACGCGCGCAGGCCCACGAGGCTGTCTTCGAGTCCCCGTCGATCTCACTGGCGCTGACCTCCACCGCGCCGCTCGAAAGCGACGGCACGGACGTGTGGTCGCACTTCAAGCTCCTCGAAGGCGAATCCGTGGTGTTCGCCCTCGACAAGATCAGCGACGACCTCCGCCCGCGGGCCTGTCCGCATGCCGAGGCGGAGGAACAGTTCGAGGCGACGGTCAGGTTCTGGAGCCACTGGCTGGGCCGCTCGCGCTACCGCGGCCGGTGGCGGGAGATGGTGCACCGCTCCGCTCTGGCGCTCAAGCTGCTCACCTATGCGCCGACCGGTGCGATCGTGGCCGCGCCGACGACCAGCCTGCCCGAACGGGTCGGCGGTGGGCGCAACTGGGACTACCGGTACGTGTGGGTACGCGACGCCGCCTTCGCCACCTATGCCATGCTCCGCCTGGGCTTCACGACGGAGGCCGAGGCATTCATGGGCTTCCTGTCCGACCGGGGCATCATGAGGGGCGTCGGTCCCACTGGTCCGTTGCAGATCATGTACGGCATCGACGGGCGCACCGACCTGCCCGAATCCGAACTGTCCCACCTCGAAGGACACCTGGGGTCCGCTCCGGTGCGGGTGGGGAACGCCGCCACCAAGCAGCTCCAGCTGGACATCTACGGCGCGCTGATCGATTCGGTCTACCTCTACGACAAGTGGGGCCGGCCCATCAGCAGTGATCACTGGGACGAGGTCGGCGCAGTGGTGGACTGGCTCTGCGACCACTGGGACCAGCCCGACGAGGGCATCTGGGAGACCCGGGGCGGCCGGAGGAACTTCGTCTACTCGAGGCTGATGTGCTGGGTGGCGATCGAACGGGCCATTCGGATGGCCAACCGGCGCGGCCTGCCGGCCGATCTTCCGCGCTGGCAGCGGAGCCGGGACGCGATCTACCGGCAGATCATGCGACAGGGCTGGTCGGCCGAGCGCGGAGCGTTCGTCCAAGGGCTGGGGGAGGACGTACTCGATGCCTCGGTGCTGATGATGCCGATGGCCAAGTTCATCTCGCCCACCGACCCGAAGTGGCTCTCGACCCTGGATGCGCTCACCACGGATCTGGTCTCCGACTCGCTGGTCTACCGCTACGACCCCGAGGCCAGCCCGGACGGCCTGCGCGGCTCCGAGGGCACGTTCTCGATCTGCTCCTTCTGGTACGTCGAGGCGCTCACGCGCGCCGGACGCCTGGAGGAGGCCCGGCTGGCCTTCGAGAAGATGCTCACCTACGCCAACCACGTCGGCCTCTACGCCGAGGAGATCGGCCGGAGCGGAGAACAACTGGGCAACTTCCCCCAGGCGTTCACCCACCTCTCGCTGATCAGCGCCGCCTTCAACCTCGACCGCACCCTCGGCTGAGTCCCGAGGCCGACCTGCCCGCCGGGTCCGGGTTCAGGACGAACGGGCGGTGATTCCGGTGAGGATGAGGTCGATTCCGGTGAGGAACTCAGGCCCCGGTCATGGCTTCGGCGACGACGGTTTCGGTGGCGGCACTGAGTAGTTCGGCCTTGCCCGCGACATGCCAGTAGATCGCACCGGGCCCGGTGGCGAGGCGCTCGGCCGGGGCGCGGAACGTGAGTCCGCCCTTGCCCGCCGTGTCGAGGATGCCGGTCGCCGCCTCGACGATGCGCTCCCGGGAGAGCGGTTCTTCCTGTCGCTCCGCGCGACGCGTCCCGGTTGCCATGCACGCATGGTGAGCGGGCCGGTTCCCGCCGCGCCAACAGCAGGCGGCAGGGCCGTGCCCGTGGTGCCCGCGGTGTCAGGCGGTGGCACGCAGGGTGCGGTGGGCGGTGTCGCGGAGGTGGCGGATGACGTCTGGGTCGGCGTCGAGGGTGTAGTCGGTGTCGAGACCGGCCAGGGTCCGGGCGATGCGGGGCAGGTGGTCGTCGGAGGCGTCGAGGCGGCAGGTGTGTTCGTCGATGGGGGTCAGGCGGGTGGCCAGGCCCCGGATGCGGGCACGGACGTGGTCGGCGGGGGCTTGGACGGTCGCGACGGCACGGTGACGGGTCGGGGCGGCGGACAGCCGGCTCGCGACGAACGCGGCGGGGTCGTCACCGGGTACGGGGCGGGGCGCAACGCGCCGGCCGGTGGGTAGGGCGTCGCTGATGCGGTCGAGCCGGAAGAGGCGCCAGTCCTCCTTGTCGGTGTCGTGGGCGAGGAGGTACCACAGGCCGCCGGACTCGACCAGGTGGCATGCCTCGGCGCGGCGCCGGGTGGCGGTGTTCTGCCGGGTGGTGTAGTCGAAGGTGATGATCTCGTGGTCGCGGCAGGCGACGGCGAGGGTGGCCAGCAGGGCGGGGTCGGCGCGCGGCCCCCGTTCCTCCCAGGTGATGCCGGCGAGGTTGTTCTGCAGGGCGGTGACCTGGCCGCGCAGGCGGCGGGGCAGGACCTGTTCGAGCTTGGCCAGGGCCCGCAGGGCACTCTCCTCGATACCGGTCAGGCCCCCGGCGGCGGTGCGCAGGGCGACGGCGACGGCGATCGCTTCCTCGTCGTCGAGGAGGAGCGGTGGCAGGTCGGAGCCGGAGGTGAGGCGGTAGCCGCCGGCGTGTCCGCGGGCACTGTCGACGGGGTAGCCGAGCTCGCGCAGACGGTCGATGTCGCGCCGCACGGTGCGTACGGTCACGGCCAAGCGTTCGGCGAGGTCGGCTCCGGACCATTCCCGCCGGGTCTGCAGCAGGGACAGAAGTCGCAGCACGCGGGCGGTCATGTCGCTCGTCATGAGCTCCATGATGCCCGTGTCAAAGGACAGCTCCTGTCCTGAACCACCCCTACGGTGGAAACGTCCCACGGAGCACATCAGGAGATTTCCCCATGAAGATCGCTGTTCTCGGTACCGGTGGCGGAGCCCGCGCCCACATCGCCCGGCTCGCCGAGCTCGGTCACCAGGTGCACGTCGGCACCCGCGACCCGCAGGCCACCCTGGCCCGCACCGAGCCCGACATGATGGGAACCGAGCCCTTCAAGGACTTCCTCGCCGATCAGCCCGGCATCGAAGTGCACACCTTCGGCGACGCCGCGGCCGCCTCCGACGGCCTGGTGATCAGCGGCATCGACGGCCACAACGCCGTCCGCGCACTGTCCGCCATCGCGGACCAGCTCGCCGGCAAGACGCTCATCGACTACGCGGTCCCTTACGTCTACCAGCACGAGACGGAGAACCCCTGGCCCACGCCGTGGGGCACCATGCCCAAGATCGACCCGTGCGACACCGACAGCCTCGGCGAGCAGATCCAGCGCGCCCTGCCACGCACCAAGGTCGTCAAGGCCTTCGTCACCCAGGAACAGACCACCGTGGTCGCCCCGCAGGCCATCGGCGGCGGGGATCACACCATGTTCGTCGCCGGCGAGGACACCGGCGCCAAGCAGCAGGTCACCGACCTGCTGAAGTCATACGGCTGGAGCGACATCCTCGACCTCGGCCCGCTCGTCTGCTCCCGCGGCATGGAGATGTACGCGCACATGCACTCCGCCATCGGCTTCGGCCTCGGCGGCCACTTCGGCATCAAGGTCGTCCGCTGACCCGCACCGCACGCAAGGACACGCTCATGAACGACAAGCACACCGCCACCCTGCCCGGGAAGATCATGTGTCATGCGATGTGGGCGCGCGACGGACGCCGGCTCGCCGACTTCTACGCCGCCGCACTCGGCACCACGGTCTCCCAGACCTACCCCGACGAGACCGGCAACGCCGCCGCGTGCGCCTTCCATGTCAACGGGTCGATGTACCTCTTCTACACCTCCCCCTCCTTTCAGGCCCCCAACTGGCCCGAAGAGGAACTGCCCTTCCACATGGACCTCTCGTTCCCAGACGTCGCGACGGCCGAGAAGCAGCTGTTGGGGCGCGGCGCCTCCAAACCCGGCCACCAGCCCGGCGGAAAGGACTGGACGGTCCTGCTCGACCCCTCCGGCCAGCCCTTCTGCATCCACGGCACCCGCTGAGGCCGGGACGTTGCCGTCCTGCGTCCGCCGGTCCCTCTCCCGGCACCGCGAGTCCAAACGGCCTGGCCGAGTGTCACGCCCAAGCGCTGATTCGCGTCAACTCCGCCCTCTGCGGCCTGAACTGACACGTCACGGGAGGGGGATGTCCGACCCCCCGGGATAGGGTGCGCGCGAGCGCCCCAACTACCTTGGTGGAGAAGGAACATGCGCATATCCACGGCCCTGCCCGCCGCCCTTGCCCTGACCGCCGCGACACTCGCGGGAGGGGTGACCCCGGCCGCCGCCGAGACCACCCTCAGCACGGTCAACCTGGAGGCCGGTGCCAACCTCCACCACAACACCGCGACGGTGAACTACGAGCGCATCGACGGCGCGGTGAACTCCGTCAAGGTCACCTACGTGCTGATCACCTCCGGCGAGCGTGACTGCGCCTGGGTTCAGTGGAACGACCCGAAGGCCGTCAGGGACGGCTGGACCTCCCTCACGCCCGAGCCCTCGTGTCACGGCATCGGCATGGGTGAGACGCGCGAGGTCATCATCAAGGCCCCGGCGGGCCACCCGCTCAAGGTGCGCCTGGCCGCCTACCACTCCGACAGCGTTGACGTGATGCACAAGGACATCGCGAAGCTCTAGCCGTGCGGCCAAAGGACACAGTCGGCCCGGACGGTCTTGCCCGGGCCGACGGGTCCACGTTCGCCCGTGGCGACGCGGCGGGACGCGACGGCCTACCATCAGGCCGTCCAGGAGGGTGCCCGCAATGACATGCACCGCCAGACATACGGGACCATCCGATGCAGCACTGGGGCGGCGGCGGAGAGTGACCGAGAAAGAGAGGGCCACACGATGATTGAGATCGCCCCCGGCGATCCGGGCAGTGCAGCGCCGTACAGCACCTTGCTGCCCGTGGTCGCGCTGTTGCTCGCCCATGGCAACCGGTACGTGCCGGGCCGCGAGGGCTTCATCGTGGACCCTCGAGGGGGCGCCGCCTGCGAGCTGGAACTGCCGCTGGACTTCGAACTGCTGGCAGCCGAGGTGACCTTCCCCGAAACGGTGGATGCCCGCCCCGAGCGGGACGGCATCCTGGACCGCGGGACGTGGTGCTTGATCTCGGGCCCGGGAGAGCGAGCGAGCCGGATCGTGATGCCCAAGCGGGTGGACTGACCGGCAGCGCGGCCCGGTGGGGCCGAGCTCGGCGGGCCGCGACCGGGTCGGCGGTGACGGACTTGCTGATGCGCCGGTGGTGGTCAGCCCGTCCTCGCTGAGCGTGGTGAGACAGGCACCGTGCTCTGCGTGGGTGGCGTACTGGCCCCGCGTCCGGTGCCTGCGGACGTACGCGAAGCGGGACTCGTGCGGGGTCGCGAGCGCGGTCAGAACCAGTGCAGGCAGTGCGGGGAGCGCTCGGAGCGGAAGAGGGCGTCCGCGAGGGTGGCCACGCCCGGGCGGTGGGCCCGGATGTGTCCGGCACGCACGAGGGTGCTCGGGGCGGTGCCGCCGAGGTAGACCGAGCCCAGGTCCCTGATGTCCAGGGACAGGTCGGGCTCCCGGTCGGTCGGGGCGCAGTCGGCCTTGCCGTCCCGGACGGTCAGCAGGTAGCGGCCGTGCTCGCCGAGGAACGGGTCGTCGACGTCGAGGACGAGCTCGCCGTCCATGAACCAGCCGCGCGCGGTCAGCGCACGCGGGACGTCCAGCAGCCGTACCCACAGCCAGTCGGTGTCGCCGCTCACCTCACCGGCGCGGAAGTCCGCGAACTGCCAGCGCAGCGGGTGCTCGGGCGGGACGTGCTTGAACACGACCTGAGAGACCAGGTCGTGACCGAGTACGAACCGGGCCAGGGCCGTGAACACAGCGTCGTCGGTGGCGATCGTCTCGTCGACCGTCAAGGTCTCGGACTCGCCTATCAAGTAGCTGGCATATCCGTCCGGGACGCCGTCCGCGTCACGGTGGACAGCGACGTAGCGCGGCGCCGACGAGATCGGGGGCTGCCCCGCGCGCAAGGCCCACCAGCGGTGCGGCCGGGACAGCGCGCCGGGCTGGGCGCGGCGATACCGGTCGTAGACCTCTTCCAGGATCTCTCCGCACTCGGCCCGACGGAGCACCTCGACCGAGCCGTTGTCCGAGCCGGTCGCTGCTGCGCCGGCCACTTCGCGCGCCCGGGGAACGGCGAGAGCGGCCTCGTGGCGCGCCACCTTCAGCCGCGCCGTGTAGGTCGCCGGTCCGTAGCCGAACCTGCCGTAGATCGGGGCCTCAGAGGCCAGCAGCACGGAAAGGAATTCCCCGCGGGCCCGCAGCTCGGCGAGCTGATGCCGCATCATCGCGCTGAGCACGCCCTGGCGCCGGTGCGAGGGCACTACGCCGACGGCGGTCACCCCGGCGGCCGGGACGAGGGCCGCACCGGGCAGGGTGAGCTCGAAGGAGTACGTGGCCGCGGTGCCCACGGGCCGCCCTTCTGTCGTCAGGGCGAGCATGCAGCGGTCCGTTTCGAGCGCCGACCACCAGAGCCCGCCGCCCTCGACCGGGGTTTCCGGGAAGCGCCCGAACGCGGCGTGGACTGTGTCGATGAAAACGTCGAGATCCTTGTCGGTCGTGGGACGGATCTCCATTGCTGCTGCCTCCTCGGGACACCGGCACCACGACTCGTGGTGTCAGGCCCACATTGCAGCGTTGACCCGTGGCAGGGGCAAGCGAATTTCGGCGGCGGCCTTCTGGCTCGGTGGACGATCTGGCGCCGTTGGGTCGTCTCCTCCGCATACGGCGCCTCTAAGCGACGCGCCCGGTCCACTTCGCCGGACTCGACATCCCTGCGGCCGGCGGCTCGCTGGCCCCGGAGCTTGAACCGGTAGTCCGGTACCTGGCCGACATCGACCCCGGCGCAATTCGCTACGCCCGAACTGCCCTCGCTATCCGAGCCACTTGGAGGAGGCTCTGGTCTCGCCCCGGCCCCGGTCCGGCTCGATGGCCGGCCTGTTCGGAGGGGAAACCTGACGCCGCTGACCTCTCCGCCCGCGATCGCTGCCTCGCCGACAGCCTGCTGAAGCTACTCGACCGATCCGCCCCCGATACCCGCATCATGCTCGTCGCGCACAACACCCACATCCGATGCAACGTGCCCGATGCGGCCGCACCCCGGCGGGATGCTCCAGTGCGCGACCGACGCCCCCGCCGCGCGTTTCCGCAGCGCGAACGCCGGGTGGATCCCGATCGCGTCGAAACCTGTCCCTTCGGCTCGAGAATCGTCTGGCTCCGCTGCCGCGTCGGTTTCCGCGCCGGACTCGGTCGAAGGGTTGCCAAAGGCCGCTCTGCCACTCCATCTTGAGCCTGCTGATCTTCCTGTGTGCGGGAGATCGTGGTGATCGAAAAAGGGGGGAACGGCCTTGGCAGAGCAGTGGCCGGAGCGGATCGACTTGGGAGAGGTCCCGCATACCGAGGCTGTGGCCTGATTCAGGGTGTGTGGACACCTGAACACGAGAAGATCGCGTCCATCGGCATGCGGATCCGCGGCGGGGTGACGAGCCACGGATTCGCCCTGAACATCGCGCCCGACCTGAATGCCTTTACGGCGTTCACCCCATGCGGGCTGCCCGACGTGAGCATGACCTCCCTGGCCCGCATGGCCGTGACCCTCGACGCGCCGGTCCCCACGGAGGAGCAGGTGCGGGACGCTGTGGCCGACGCCTTGGGCGCTGCTGGGCCGAGTTCGACCGATCGTTGACGTACGAAATCCGGCGAGCGTCTCGGTCGCCGAGCGCAGTCGATCGCGGCGCCGTTCAGAGCGGTAGCCGTCACACCTTCGGCCTGCGACCGAGCCGGAGATCCCTGGTTGGCGGGTGGTTCGGCGGGCGTTCAGCGGCCGGCCATGAGATCGACCGCATCCCGGCGTTCCATTTCGACTCGATCACCCAGCTCCGCATGGACACCCGGTCGCGGGGGCGGGTGACGCCCGTCGGCGACGCCTACTGCCCCGGCGTTTCGGTGTGTGGGAACTGGCCCAGGGCGCCCGCCTGATCTCCGCCCTGCCCGCGGGGCCCAGCCGTGCGCGCCGCTGATGCAGCCCGATCCGGTCCTCGGCCGGCGGTGGGCTCCACAGCCGCAGTGCGCAAGTCTCGCCCGATGCACCCCGGATGGTGGCTCGCAACAGCAGCGCTCGCCAGCCCCAAGGTCGGATTGTCACACCGAGGCGTTACAGTGTGCGCCGCGGTTGAGATGGCTGACCACCGACTCCTCGGGCGTGGCCCACCGCAGCATCCTCTGACATGACGTCAGGGGTGTACGAGGGCGGGCCGTCGGCTGTTGCGGCGCGTCCTCGTTGAGATACCGAGAAACAGCCAGGAGATCCATGAGAAAGAGAGCGCGGAGAGCGAGCATTCTCGCTGCCGCCACCGCCGTCGCGGCCACGAGCATGTTCATGGCCGCACCGAACGCCAGCGCGGGCACGTCCGAAATCGCGAATGCAGGCTTCGAGAGCGGCAACGCGTCCTGGAACGAGAAGGTGACCCCGTTCGCAGGGCACCTCATCAACAACTCCTCCGGGTGGCCGGCTCACACGGGCACCGGCAAGGCGGAGCTGGGCGGCAACGGTCTGACGGGCATAAGCCGCATCTCGCAGCAGGTCACGATCCCAGCGTACCGGGTTCCGGTGCTCTCGTTCTGGGTGCGCAGCGATGTGGTCTCCGGCGGGGCGAGCGGCTTCGGCTTCCGCCAGCTGATCGTGGAGGCCACGGCGGAGGACGGCACGCCCTATGAGCTGCACGACCGCATGAACAAGGCCGGGACGAACGGTTCTTACGAGAAGGTGACGGTCACACTGCCCGACGCCTTCTACGGCTCGTCTCCGCAGAAGGTGAACATCAGCTTCATGGCGATCGAGGACGCGGCGAACCGGATGCCGTTCCTGATCGACGACGTGAACATGGAGTACCGCTTCAAGGCGATCGACCGTCCGGTGGTCATTCCGGGCGGGATCTTCCGGCCCATCGGGGGCTGATCAATCCCCCAGCCGGGCAGGGCGGCGCGGCCCGCGTGTTATGACGGTGGCCGCGCCGCGCTGGCCGGGCCTGGCGCTGTCGCTGCCGTCTTCGGCCGCGGTCGACCGTGACGGCGCCCTGGCACTCGGCTGCGTCTTCGGCGGAACCACCCGATCGGTCCGGCTCGATAGCATGCAACGCATGGCCATCAAACTTGAGAACGTCGGGATCGCCGTGCGCGATCTCGAAGCAGCGATCTCCTTTTTCACCGACCTCGGCCTCACGGTCGTCGGCCGTGACACGGTCAGTGGTGAGTGGGCCGATACCGCTGTCGGCCTTGACGGCAATCACGCCAACGTCGCGATGCTCCAGACGCCGGACGGTCACGGTCGCCTTGAGCTATTCGAGTACATCCACCCCGAAGCGATCGAGTCGGAGCCCACTCGTCCCCACACGATTGGCATGCACCGCGTCGCCTTCTCGGTGGACGACATCGACAAAGCCCTTGAGACAGCCGCAAAGCACGGATGCAGGCCGCTTCGCGGGGTGGCGACCTATGAGGACGTCTACAAGCTCACCTACCTCCGCGGCCCCAGCGGCATCCTGGTGATGCTCGCCGAAGAGCTGAAGAAGAACTGACGGCTGATCGGGCCACTTCGCCCACCTACGAGCCCAGCGTCTTGTCGAGCCAGTCGAAGACGACCTCGCAGTGCAGTTGCGGGGCCATGGGGGAGCAGTGCAGTTGCGCCCCTTGGGCCGCCGTCAGCTTCAGGTAGTCCTTGGGCGAGGTGAGGGCGTCGTACATGCGCCGCGGCTGGCCGGGGTAGAACTGCTCGCCCTCGTAATCGAGCACCAGGGTCGGCGCCTTGATACGGCCGACGACGTCGGTGATGGACAGCGCCTTGACGCGGTTGGCCGGGGTGTAGAAGTCGGTGAACAGCTTGCCCTGGCGGGCTTCGAGCATCGCGGCCACGGAGAACGGTTCGAACCGCTTCTTCATCACGTCAGCCGCATCCGGGGGTAGTTCGGGGACGACTTCCTTGTTCCAGATGTCGTTCGTCTGTTGTTTGTCTGGGGTGAGGATCTTCCGGATCTCGGGCGGGAAGCCCAGCCACGGCTCCACGCAGCCCGGCATCGCGACCAAGGCGGCGATGCGTGTCTCGAACGCCGCGGCCCGCGGTGCGAGGTCGCCCGCCATGCTCAGGCCCGTCAGGGCGATCTTGCGGGAGTCCACGTCCGAGCGGGCCGCCAGCCAGTCGACGAGGGGTGTGACGACCCGCTCCCAGGTGGGGGTGAACACCACACGGTCCACGAAGAGCAGTTGCCCCTGGCCCGGTCCGTCGTAGACGAGCGCGTTCCAGCCCCGTTCCAGCGCGGCGGGGACGCCGTACGTCCACATGTCCACGTTCTGGCCGTCGCTGCCGTTGGTCAGGATCACCGTCGGGCGCGGAGCGCCGGACGTGTCGGGCCGGAAGAACCACACCGGCAGCGGTGTGGTCCCGTAGGGCACCTTCGCCTTCACCGGGGCTGGCTCGCACAGGTCGCAGAAGGTGTCCCACGCGGCGCGTCCCGCCTTGTAGAGCTGCTCCTCGCTGCCGGGGTCGTCCGAACCCAGGACGAAGAACAGCGCCTGGCCGTAGTACTGGGCCGCGCGCAGGGCCCGGAACCGCTTGGTCTGGCCGTCGGCGGGGGCGCCCGGGGGCGCCGCCATGAGCTGGTCGCCGAGGCTGCGGAACGTCTTGACGTACGACTGCGCCGTCAGTCCGGCTCCGTTGATCGCGTTCACGGCCGTCAGGACCTCGCCGACCTCCGCGGAGCCGGCGCCCGACGCCCCGAGCGCGAGGAGTCCGTTGAAGTTGTACGCGGGGTTCTTGAACAGCGTCATCGCGCCCGGGGTGATGTTGCCTCCCTCAGCGGCGGCCGAGCTGCTGGTGGCCGCGGCCGGGGCGCCGGGGGCGCCGCCGGGGGCGCAGCCTGCCAGGAGCGCAGCTCCTGCTCCGGCTGTGAGGAGGGTGCGACGCGTGGGTCCGGAGTGCGGATCGCCGTGTACGGGGCTCATGGCACCGGAGCGTAGAGCCGGACCGGCACTCCGACCTCCCGGACCGTCCAGCGCGGAGCGAGCCGACCGCTGCTGGGCCCGCCTCTGAACAGGGAGGTCTCAGCCCGCCGCCCCGACCTACCGCCCTTGCGCCGTTCGGGCGGCCTGAAGCACCCCGGCCCACGCCCGAGCGCCCCGAGGCCCTTCCTGGCTGACGGGGGGCACAGCCCCGGCCGGCGGCCCGCGCGGTATCGCGCTCGTGGCGGACGACACCCGCAGGGCTCCGACGGCCCGCTCCCGCGCGCGACGCCAAGGGGTAGGTTGGACGCGTGATCGATTTTCTCCGGGGCGCCCCGGTCGCAGGCAGTCTCGACGTCGTCTGGCACGCCGGCTGGCCCTCTCCGAAACACGACCCGGCCCCGGAGATCCAGGTCCACGCCTACTCCGAACACACGGTGCTCCTGCGCCAGAACAAATCCGTGCACTACGAAGCCCCGTTCCTCTTCCTCCTCTTCGGCAATGACAGAGCACTGCTCCTCGACACGGGCGCGTCCGCCGACCCGGCCCACTTCCCCCTGCGGGAGACGGTCGACCGGCTCGTCGCGGACTGGCTGGAACGCCATCCGAGGCGCGCCTACTCGCTGCTGATCGCCCACACGCACGGACACGGCGACCACACCGCGGCGGACCCGCAGTTCGCGGACCGGCCCCTCACCACGATCGTGGGACCCGGACTGGACGAGGTCACAGCCGCGTTCGACCTCCCCGACTGGCCACACCGCACCGGCGCACTGGACCTGGGCGGCCGCATCCTCGATGTGATCCCCGGCCCAGGCCACCAGCGGGCCGCAGTGGTCTTCCACGACCGTCACACCGGCCTCCTGCTGACCGGCGACTCCCTCTATCCGGGGCGGCTCTACATCGAGGACCGGACCGCCTACTCGGCCACCGTCGACCGGCTGCTGGACTTCTGCGCCACCCGGCCCGTGCGCCATGTCCTCGGCTGCCACATCGAGATGACCACCACGGCGGGCGAGGACTACCCCCGCGGCACCACGTACCAGCCCGACGAGCCGCCGCTCCAGCTCACCACAGGTCATCTGCACACCCTGCGCAGAGCCCTCGACGAGACGGCAGACCGTCACGGCACCCACCCCTACGGGGAGTTCATCCTCGTCTACCAGGGCTCACCGGCCATGACTGATGCCCAGTGAGGGGTGTCAGTCGCCGATCGAGCTCACCGGTGACGACTGTCCAGGCGCAGGTGCAGGCGCACGTGAGCGCGCTACTGATGGCGATTCTGGAAAACGGCTGTGACCGCGACTCCTTGACGACTACGCCAGAAGGGCCACGGCAGAGCGGGCAGCCGCCTGAGCTTCGTCACGGCCTGGCCGTTGCCACGTCGGGCGGTCGAATCAGTGGGCCCAGGGCAGCCGTACGGCCTCGATCTCCGGGTCTGCGAGGAGGGCTTCGACGAGTGGGGCCGGGCCGGCGAGCTTAGTGGCCCACATGTCGTGGTCCGTGCACAGGACCCAGGACCGGTCGTGGGCCCAGAAGTAGCGAGCTGCGGCGCGAAGCTGCGCCGCTCCGCTATGACGCACGTCACCGTGGTCCAGGGCGGCGGGCCCGGAAGCATGCCTGCGGGCCCGCCGCCCTGGATGGGGGTTCAGGACTTGCCGCGGCCGGTCACGAAGTCGCGCGCCCGGTCCACCAGGCCGGCGCCCGGTGCGAGGAGCTTGCTGGCCGTGGGACTGCTCGGTGCGGCAGGGTGCGGGCGGGTGGGCGCCGTGGCCTTGGCGCGGCGGATCTTGTCACCGAGATCGTCCAGCTGCTGGGGGGTGCAGGCCCTCTTCAGCATCGGGAAGAGGTTGGTCTCCTCGTCCTGGACGTGGGTGGCGACCTCTTCCATCAGCTGCTGGAGGAGCGGGCTGATCTGCCCGTCGTCGGTGCTCATCTTTTCCAGCTGCTTGAGGATCTTCTCGACGCGACTGTGATCCTCGATCTCCTTGTCCGCCATGCGCCCGCCGCCCTCGACGTGCTCGCGTACCGCCGGGTAGAGGTACTGCTCCTCGGCGACCGAGTGCCGCACCAGCTCGATGGTGATCTCGTCGATGAGATCGCGGAGCTCCTGCCCGGTGCCCGTCATGGCCTGGAGACGGCTGAACATCTCCTCCACCTCCCGGTGGTCGGCCATCAGCTCGTCGATCACATTCCCGCCGTGTCCCATGTCGCCTCCATGTGTGTTCGGGTCGGGCTGCTGCGGCCCGACCCGATCGCTTCCCCGCCGGACCGGCAGGCGCTCGGGCGCACGGGGCGCCTCACCCGCTTGGAGCAGGCAGCTGCCTTGCGCCGGGGCCCCTGCCGGGCGGAAGGCGGGTGGTTCATCCGCGGCCGCTTCTGCACTTCAGCAGCCGCCCGAGCGACCAGGTCGTGATCGGCCTGTCCGCGCCCAGGCCGATCCGTACCGCGCGCGCGTAGCCCGTGCTCTGCCAGTGCAGCTGTTCGGGATGCCAAGCCCGCGAAGCAGCTCCAGGCGGGAGTCGAGGACCGGGCGTACGAGGGGTTCGGCTTCGAGGTGCAGGTCCGCGGACAAAGGAATCGCCGCGGTGAGCCGCGACGCGGCGGGCGCCCCCGTGCCGGCGCCTCCTGCCGGCGAGGACCGGCGGGTGTGCGGGCAGCCTCCCGCAAGCCTGCGAGGGACGCACCCGCGCCCCCGGCCGGGGACCAGGCGGGCGCCGGCACTCATGCTGGGTACGGTGGGCAGGCCAAGATGAGTACGAAGACTCACGCTCCAGCGGCACCGGTCACCCGACGATGAGGATCACCACCGTCGAGACCGGGAGATCTTCCATGCTCAGCAGCATCGCCGACATCATGGTGCCCGCCTTCGGGCGTCTGTCGGTGACCACCGACGCCGACACCGTGCTCGCGCCGGGCAGCATCATCGCCGCGAACCACACCTCGCTCGCGGATCCCGCCATCGTGCTCGCTGCTCTGCACCGCCTCGGCGTCGAGCCGGTCGTCATGGCGGCCGCCGGCCTCTGGCGCGTACCGCTGCTCGGCCGCGCCCTCGCCGGCGGGGGCCACATCCCGGTGTTCCGCGGGGACGCGCGGGCCGCGGCCGCTCTCGACGCCGCTACGGATGCTCTTGCACAGGGGCGGCTGGTCCTCATCTACGCGGAGGGTGGCCTGCCACGCCGTACGGACGCCGCTGAGGCCGCCCCCGGTACCTTCCGAAGCGGTCTCGCCCGCCTCGCCGAGCGCACGGCCGCGCCGGTCGTCCCCGTGGGCCAGGCCGGCGCCCGCCGCATCACCTCCGGCAGCGTCGCCAAACAACTCGCGGGGCTCGCCACCGCACCGCTGCGCCGTCCAGACCTGCACGTGCACGTGGGAGCTCCGCTTCAGCTGATCGGCGACCACCAGGTGTGCACGACGAGGGCCCGGACCGCGGTCACCGGCGCCTGGCGCACCGCGGCCGCCCACCTCGGGGAGAGCGCGGCGCTCGCTGCGTAGTCCGCAGCGCCCACCAGCCGCCGTACCGTTCAGCCGACGTACCGTTAGACCGACAGGCTGGCCAACGTGATCGCCGGGCTGATCCATACCGAAGAGTTGCCCGCGATCTCCAGCGACTCGAGGACGACTGATCAAGCCCCCGGCCGCCGAGTGCGGGAGAGCGGCTGGCCCGTCAGGCCACGTCCCCGTCCCGCTCGACGGCCTGCCGGGCGCCGGCGACTCTGCGGCGGCGGCATCAACGGGGAGCCACCGCGTACAACCTCCCGTCCCGCCCGCGTGTCACACAGGCGACATGCACACGGGACGAAGGGGAACCATGAAGCGCACGATGGCCATCGCCGTTCTCGTCGCGGCAACGCTCGCCGCGACGCTGACCGCCTGTGGGGACAGCAGCGACAACAAGGCCGCACCCAGCACGCCGCCGACCGTCACCACGACCGCGCCCAAGCCCGACGAGTCGGCGACCGCATCGGCCGGCAAGCCCGCGAACGGCATTCCGCCGAAGCCCACCGGCGCAGAGCGCGAGGCGTACCTCGCAGCAATCAAGGCTGTCGCGGCGAACGCTGCCGCGGATCCCGACAAGGCAATCGACGCAGGCCGCAACCAATGCTCTGCGCTCAACGGCGGGGCTCAAAACGTAGACCACTCCGCCGCACAGCGCTTCGGCAACGATGCCCACCCGCTCACCGACGGTCAGGGCAAAGCCATCAACGTCGCATTGCGCGCGACCATGTGCCCCGCATCCTGACGCACCCCGGTGAGGACGCCGCAGCCGGGCCGGGATCAACGGCAATCGCATACCGGCCCTCGCGCGGCGGCTGCGTGGCGGCCGGTATCACCCGTGTGTGCAGGCCAGGGCCCGTTCCCCGAGGGCACACCCCTCCCGCAGTGCCGCGAGTTCGGCCGCAGGCAGCCGCCGGGAGGTGCCCCGCCGGCTGCCGTCCAGGCGCGCGGTCCCGGTGTCGAGCCATTGCGGGAGCGGCTCGACACCGATGAAGTCTGCCAAGCGCGTCAGTTCCCGGCGGGGGTCCTCGAGGAGGTCCTCGTAGGAGAGCGTGGTCCGCATCGGCGCGGGCACGTCCTCGAGAAGGGCCACACCCCGCACGACGAGCTCCGACCACAGCGCCGCGAAGCCCGCCGTCGGCAGCTCGCGGTCCAGTACCAGTGCGGGGTCGAACCGCTCGGTCAGCAGTGGCGACAGCTCAGGCGGCAGGGAGCGGACTTGTTTCTCGGTCAGGTCCTCGACGCGCTCGGCGCCGGTCCGGGCGAGGATCTCCCGCAGCAGGAAGATCAGCCGGTAGCCCGTGTGCCGGCTCATGGACAGGGCGCAATCGGGCCCGTCCCTGAAGAGGTGGACGAAGCGTGCCTGCGGGAAGGTCCTCCGCAGCAGCGGCACCCGGTCCAGCGAATAGCCCGACCGCTCGACCACGGTCGTACGCCCGAACCGCTCGCACAGCAGGTCGAACAGAGCCTCGTAATGTCCGGCGGCGGTCCGCCCGGGCCATCCGCACACCTGCTTCTCCAGTTCGTCGAACAGACCGTCCGGATCTTCGGTCAGGTGCGGGAGGACCATCAGGGACAGGGCGGGGATCCCGGTGGTCTCGGTCGCGAAGCGCCCGGGACGGCGCGTGTAGAGGAATTCCGGCATGGGCACCCCGTTGCGGATCATCCGCTCGAACAGGGGATTGGGATCGGCCAGGAGCCGCCAGAACTCCCCGCCGCCGAGGAGGCCTTCGGGGAGGCCCCGGCTCTGCACCGACGACAGCAGCTCGTTCAAGCTGAGCACGTCCGGATGCGCGCTGAGGATGCCCGACAGCGCGGTCGACCCACTGCGCCCCGTACCGACGACGAAGCTCAGAGCACGCATATCGTCAACCCCTTCGACGAACCGTTCCGGTCCGAGGACACTTCCCCCGATGGGGCGCGGTATCCACGATGCGGCGCCCGGCCGCTCCGCACGAGGGACCGGGAGACCGGCTTGTTCCTCTCCGAGGATCTCGCCTCCCTCGCCGTGCCTCGCCCTCGCCCTCGCCCTCGCCGAAGAAAGGTACGCCCAGCCACTACTGGACCCCATTACCCCCGGGGTAATCGACCGCCCTGACCTCTACCGGCAGGATCAAGCACGCCGACGGGTACCCCCGCCGGGATCCGGCCGCAGCCGCGAGGAGCGTCCCATGCCCGCCAAACCCACAGCGAGTTCAGTCACCCGTGCGAGTTCCGTCGCCGAGGCCACCCGGGCCGTCGTACAGGAGTTCCTCGCCGCCCGGGC
Source organism: Streptomyces katrae (assembly GCF_000717655.1). Classification (GTDB taxonomy): domain Bacteria; phylum Actinomycetota; class Actinomycetes; order Streptomycetales; family Streptomycetaceae; genus Streptomyces; species Streptomyces katrae_B. The sequence goes on along the minus strand of NZ_JNZY01000008.1, from coordinate 191,241 downwards.
GGCCGGGGACATCAGGCGGCTCGTCGCGCTTTTCGCCGACGAGGTCGACTGGTTGCTGGCCGAGAACCCCGCCGCCCCGTGGATCCGCCCGCGATCCACCGCCGCAGAATGCGCCGCCCAGTTCGCGGAGCTGATGGAGCACACCGTGCCGGAGGATGCGCGCGCCTCCGTCGACACCTTGCTCGTTGACGGCACCGACGCGGTCTTGACGGGACACTTGGCGGGGACCGTACGCGTGACGGCGAAGTCCTTCGAGGGCCCGTTCGCGTTGCGCCTCACCGTCGAGGACGGCCGGATCACCCGGCACCACCTCTACGAGAACAGCCTGTCAATCGCCGAGGCTTGTGCTCCGTGAGCGCACGGCGCTCCCGGTCAGCCGCACGGTGCGCGGCTTGCCGAGCTTTGCTTTGAGCTCTCCTTGAGTTCGTCCGTGAGCTGCTGGACTGTCTGGTGCCGACGAGTGCCGGTGCCGTCGCCGCCTACCGTTGGCGTCGTCGCCGGCCGCGCAATTGCCCAACCGACCCAACCCGACTCGGCTCCCGTCGGCCGTGCAGTGGCACCCGCTCGGCGAGCGAGCGCACTGCCCCGCCCTGGGTCGGCATGCCCGAGCCCGGCAACGGCCGAGGGGCGAACACCCGGATCCGATCCCTGACAACGGGGCCGGACGGCAGGGCCACGGCCCCGGTCCTGCTGCCGACCTGCTCGATCACATCCATGCAGGCCTCCCTCTCCCACGGCGCCGACCGGGGCACAGGGCAGAATGCCGCTGTGAAGTCCACGGGGGATCTGGCCGAGCTGGAAGCGCGCATGGCGGAACTGTCCACGCCGACGCGGGTGTACGTGGCGGCCGGGCGGTTCACCGAGCCGGAACCCGACCTGCCGGAGCTGGCGGCCCGGATCCGTGCCCTGCTGGCCGAGGCCGCGACCGACGAGGCCTGGCAGCGCTTCATCCCCCGGTACGCCCCGCCGTCCGTCCCGCAGATCTGTGCCGCCCTGGAACCGTTGGAGACGCACGAGGCCGCCGCGTTCCTCGCCGGGGTCGCGGCCGTCGACCTCGTATGGCCGGACCACCGGCACATGCCTGCCGAGGCCGCCGAGCGCGTGGCGGACCGGGTGGTCTCCCTGCTCGGGCCGGAGGGAAGCTGGTGGACCAACCACGACGCGGGCTGCGGCGCCGTCAACGGGCTCACCCCGCTGTTCGACAGCCTGCTCGCGGGGACGGACGGCGAGCACTTCGCGCTGGCCCTGCAGATCGCCGACGACTGAGCGGCGCGCCCCGCCGGCCCTGAGGGTGAACCGCAGGCTCGCGGCACACCCGAGCCGGTGGCGTCGCCGCGTGTGAACGTGTGCGTGTGGGGGCGCCGCCCGTCGCGGTGTTCGTCGGGGGATGGGCTGGTGCGCGACCTTCTGCGCGCCTACGAGGAACGGGCCCGCTCCCAAGGCCGGACCGGCCGGTACCCCCTGCGCCCGCACCCCGCTCAAGGACAGGTCCAACCCCAACCACCATCTCGCCGTGGTCGAGTTCCCGCTCCTCCACATACGGCCACGGCCAACAGCCGCGCGGCCGCGACCGACGGCCGGCCCAAGCGCTGTCGGCACTGATGCCCAGGCCAAGGGTCCACACCGAGCGCGCGCCCGGCGTACTGCGGAGCTCCGCACTGCCTTCCCTCACCCCTCCAGAAGGGACAGGGCCCAGGAGGCGACGGCCCGGGCGATTCCGGAGAGCACGGCACCGGTGAGGGTCAGGGCGGCCCGGACGCGCAGGCCGTGGGCCCGATCCTCGGGGGTGCGGTCCTGCGGTGTGCGGTCGTTGGTGTTCATCGGTGACTCCCGGAAGGCCGATCGGAGCGACTGGGTTGACACCCTGACCGTGGCCCGGATCGGATGGGGGTGCACCGAGCGCGGGGGCTTGTCCCGGACAACTCCCGCCGGAGTGCGGGTTGTCCGGGACAAGGGGGGCGGGTGGCAGAGAGCGCGCGGCGCAACGGCCGTCCCTGGGGTTCGCTGCGGGGCACCAGCGAACGGGCCAACAAGCTGGCCGGCGCGCTGCGTACCTGGCTCGACGAGGAGGGGTTGCGGGTCTCCGACCTGGCCCGCGCACTGACGCCCGAGCACTTTGCCGACCACACCCTTCCCAGCCGGCACCAGCTCTACGACTGGCTCGCGGGCGTCGGTCTCACCGACAGCACCGCAGAGGCCCTCGCGGACGCGTGCTCCGACAGCTACGGGGTCTCCGCCCGGCGCCGGGCGGCGATCCAGGAGATCTGGGCCACCCCGGCTGCCACCGGTTCCGGCGCTGCCGCTGTCATCGCCGCCCAGAACCGGGTCATCGCGGTCCAGGGCGAGATGACCCGGCTCCAACAGGCATACGCGGACAGCATTCTGGCCCGCGACAACGCCCAGAAGGTGGCCCTGGTCCTCTACGCCATGCTCGGCCAGACCACGAACCAGATGAGTGACTACACCCGCCGGCGCGACGCCCTGGCCGCCGGCTCCGCCGACCGACAGCGGGTCGCGGAGCTCACGGAGGAGATTGCTGCCGTGCGCGAGCAGCACGTGGAGGCCGTGGCCGCCCGTATCCGGGCCGAGCGGGAACGCGACGACGCCCAGGCGCTCGCCGACGAGGCGGCCCGGCGGATCCACGACCTCACCGTGGAACTGGCGGCGCACCGCGTCGGCGCCACCAGCCCGCCCGGATACGGCGGACCGGTCGAGCGCGAGGAGCAGCAGCTGATCCTGCGGATGCCCACCGACTTCGCCTACCGGGCCGCCGCCCTGAACCGGATGCGGGAAGTGCTCGACGAGGGCGACGAGCTGCTGCGGTCGGCGCGCGATCAGGTGCGCCCTGACGACGAGGCCGTCCGTCCGGACGTCGTCGCCGACCGCCTGGCCGAAGACCCGGACAGCTGGTACCGCCAGGCGCGGTCCAGCAGGAGCCCGGAGTACATGAAGGTGGCGGCCGCACTCCTCGACCGGATCCGCCAGGGCGACTACGGTCGTGGGGACCGGCTCCCCACCCAGGCCGCGATGTGCGATGAGTTCGTGGTCTCGCGCGACACCGTACGACGAGCCCTGAGTCTCCTGGCGAACAGCGGCCTCGTGACCTCGCGGCAGGGCGGTGGCACCAGGGTCGTCTGACCGACGGTACCCGGCGGACCGCGGCGCACCGAGTTGTCATGACGCTCACCAGACAAGTGGTGAGTGCTCCCCAGGGTTGTTGGGTTCTCCACCGGACAACTTTGCGGCGGTACGGACCACTTCGAGGCGGCAGTACCGACAACTTCTTCCAGGGACACGTGACAACTCGCACGGGACGGAAGGGTTTCACGCGACACGCGATGCGGGACGGGTCGTGGACAACGGATGAGCCAGGCCCTCGACCGCCTGGCGGGCCGGTCACCCGCCGTGGTGGTGAAGACCGCGACCTGCTTGGGGATCCTCCCCCGCCACCGCCCGGCGCCCGCCGCCCCCTGGGCACGACGCTGAGGTGGACGCCGGGGACGGGACGCAGCTGCGCGGGGCTCGCGGCTTGATCGGTGCGGGCGGTGGTGCGGGTTCGGTCACGGTCAGGGGCGGGCGAGCGGCTCCTGCCGGGCCTGTCGGCATGGCGTGCAGAGCGGCTTCTCCGGGGGAGCAGGTGTGGCGCGAGGCGGAAGGCGGGGAGTCTGTGCAGCTCAGCGCGCGGAGTGGTCACCGTGGTGGCTGCAACGTGTGGCGCTGTGGCCGGTTCGGGTGAGTGCTTCCCTCCTGGCTGTGGGGGCGGGCTGCGAGGGCTGTGACCGCGGCAGTGATCGACAGCGCGGCGAGCACTGTGAAGAGCGCGGGGTAGCCGCCGAGGGGTCCGGCCAGGACCGCGCCGGCGAAGGGGGCGAGGGCGGCTGCGGCGTGGGCCGGTGCGCCGAGGAGTCCGGAGAGCCGGCCGTAGTGGGTGGTGCCCCACCGGTCGGTGACGGCGGTGGCCTGGAGGAGGGTGAGGTTGCCTCGGATCACCCCGGCGAGGACGGATGCCGCAAGGAGTAGGGGATACGGGCCGGCCACGGCCCCGAGGGCCGCGGTGGTGAGGGCGCCGAGTGCGATCAGGGTGACGGTGCGGGCGGTGACGCCCAGGTGGCGGGCGAGGGTCGCGTACAGGGTGCGGCCGAGGGTTTGGCCCGCGCCGCCGAGCCCGAGTGCCCATGCGGCCTGGGTGGTGGTGTAGCCGCGTTCGAGCAGGAGGGGGACGAGGCCGATGACGACGGCGTACATCGCGAACGCGGAGAGGGTGAAGGCGGCGGCCAGCATCCGGAAAGCCCGGCTGCGCACGACTTGCTCGTGGCCGCCGGTAAGGTGCGGAGGGCTCGGCGGGGCCGGTGGCCAGGGCGCTTTCAGGGCCAGGGCGTGGGCTGGGACGGTCAGGGCGGCGAGGATCCCGGCGAGTACCACGTAGGTGGCGCGCCAGGACATGTGGTCGGCGAGTATCCCGGTCAGGGGTGCGAAGACGGTGGAGGCGAGTCCGCCGGCGAGGGTGACGATGGTGAGTGCGCGGATGTGATCGGGGGCCCACCAGCGGGTGAGGGCGGCGAAGGCGGGCTGGTAGAAGGTGGCGGCCATGGCTGCCCCGGCGAGCAGCCATCCGGTGAAGAAGAGGGGCAGGTTGGGGGCTGCGGCGATCACCAGCAGGCTCAGGGCGCCCAGGACGGAGCCTGCGGTCATGACGGTGCGGGGCCCACGGTGGTCCAGGACGCGGCCGACGTAGATCCCGGCTGTGGCGGAGACGACGAGGGCGGCGGAGAACGCTGCGGTGGTTGCTCCCGCGCTCCAGCCGGTGTCGGCGGTGATGGCGGGATTGAGGACGGGGAAGGCGTAGTAGACGATGCCCCAGCTGGTGATCTGCGTGAGGCAGAGGGCGGGCAGGACGGCGCGTGGCCGCGACCGGTCCCCTGTTCCGGTCGCGGCCACGCTGGCCTGGGTCTCGGGCACGGTTCAGCAGACGCCGGAGGAGGCGGGCGCGCTGCCGATGGTGAGGGTGGCCGGGGCTGCGCAGCAGCCGCCACCGGTCGCCTCGGCGGCCTCGGGCTCGTCGAAGAGGCCCGCGCCGCCGCACACGCCGGTCTCGGGGAGGGTGAGTTCGATGCGCTCGGCGGCTTCGCGGTTGCCGGCGAGGTGGGCGGCGATGGAGCGGACCTGTTCGTAGCCGGTCATGGCGAGGAAGGTGGGGGCGCGGCCGTAGGACTTCATGCCGACGAGGTAGACGTTCTTCTCCGGGTGGGAGAGCTCGCCCACGCCGTGCGGGTAGACGGTGCCGCAGGAGTGCTGGTTGGGGTCGATCAGCGGAGCGAGCGCGGTCGGGGCCTGCAGGCGTTCGTCGAGACCGAGACGCAGCTCGTCCAGGAAGCCGAGGTCGGGACGGAAGCCGGTGAGGACGATGACCTCGTCGACCGGGTCCAGGCGGCGGCCGTCCTCACCGGCCAGGACCACGCGGCCGTCACCGTCGCGTTCGACGGCGTCCGTGCGGAAACCGGTGACCGCGTCCGCGTACCCGTTGTCGACGGCCGCCTTGGCGGCGAGGCCGAGGGCGCCGCGGGCGGGGAGCTGGTCGGCCTCGCCGCCGCCGAAGGTGGAGCCTGAGATCCCCCGGCGCAGGATCCACGTGGCGTGGGTGCCCTTGCCGTCCTCGGACTTGGCGAGATCGGCGAGGTAGGCGAGAGCGGTGAAGGCGGAGGCGCCGGAGCCGATGACCGCGATCCGCTTGCCCGCGTAGCGGGCACGGACGGCGGGGTCCTTCAGGTCCGGGACCCGGTACGTGATCCGGTCCGCGGCGGCCTTCTCGTGCAGGGCGGCAAGGCCGCTGCCACCGGCCGGGCTCGGGGTGGACCAGGTGCCGGAGGCGTCGATGACGGCGCGGGCCAGGACCCGCTGCTCGCGCCCGTCGGCACTCTCGTAGTGGACGACGAAGGGCTGGGCCTCGCGGTCGGCGTCGACGACGCGGTCGCGGCCGGTGCGCGAGACGCCGGTGACGGTCGCGCCGTAGCGCACCTGCTCGCCGAGGACGTCGGCGAGGGGCTGGAGGTAGAGGTCGGCCCAGTCCCCGCCGGAGGGGTATGTGTCCGCGGCGGGCTTGGCCCAGCCGGTCGGGGCCAGGAGCTTCTCGGCGGCGGGGTCGACGAGCTCGGCCCAGCGGGAGAAGAGCCGTACGTGCGCCCACTCGCGGACCGCGGCTCCGGCCACCGGGCCGGCTTCCAGGACGAGGGGTTCGATGCCGCGGCCGGTGAGGTGGGCGGCGGCCGCGAGACCGGCCGGGCCGGCCCCGATGACGACGACGGGCAGGTCGGTGATGGCTGGCGCGTTCACGATCGGCTCCCTGGTTGTTTCGATGCCTGTCGATGGATTGCGCTGCCAGCATTACACCTGTTTCGATGTGCGTCAACATAGACATTCATCGAAACGGTGTTGTTGTGGGGCGTGTGGACGTAGTCCGTATCGGAGGGGCCAGGCCGGCCTCGCTGCCGCGCACGCGCTCGCAGGTCAACCCCTGCCGCTCTAGTTCGACGTATGTCAACATAGGCGTATGTCGAATTCGAAGGTTCTGCCGCTCCTGGAGCCCGATCCCGTCGCGGCCTGCTGTCCGCCGCTGGACGAGCGGCCCATGTCGGCCGAGGAAGCCGAGGTCGCCGCGAAGATGTTCAAGGCCCTCGGTGACCCCGTGCGCCTGCGCCTGTTCTCCGCCGTCGCCTCGCACGAGGGCGGAGAAGCGTGCGTGTGTGACATCTCCGACGTCGGCGTATCCCAGCCCACCGTCTCCCACCACCTGAAGAAGCTCAAGGAGGCAGGCCTGCTCTCCTCCGAGCGCCGCGGGACGTGGGTGTACTACCGGGTCGAGCCGTCCGTCCTCGCCGCCATGGGCGCGCTGCTGGCCGGCGCCGCGAAGCCGGCGTGACCGCGGTGCGGATCGAGGCGCTGCGGCCCGAGCATGCCGAGCAGGTGCTGGGCATCTACCAGGCCGGGATCGACGAGGGCAACGCGACCTTCGAGACGCAGGCACCCGACTGGGCCGCGTTCGACAAGGCCAAGCTGCCCGGCCACCGCTTCGTCGCCGTCGACGACGGCCGTGTGGTGGGCTGGGTCGCGGCGAGCGCGGTCTCGGACCGGTGCGCGTACGCGGGCGTGGTCGAGCACTCCGTTTACGTCCATCCCGCCGCGCGTGGCCGCGGCGTCGGCCGCGCGCTCCTGGACGCGCTGATCTCCTCGACCGAGACCGCGGGCATCTGGACCATCCAGTCCGGGATCTTCCCCGAGAACACCGCCAGCCTCGCCGTCCATGCACGGGCCGGCTTCCGGATCCTCGGCACCCGCGAGCGGATCGGCCGTCACCACGGCGTGTGGCGCGACGTCGTCCTGTTGGAGCGCCGCAGCCCGAAGGTGGGGGGGTGAGAGCGGTCAGGGCAAGCCGCGGGATGCCGAGCTCTCCGTGGACGCGCACGGTGCTGGTGTCCCAAGGCCGACCTCCTCCGGGGCGGGGGTGAGCGGCACTCCGAGGGCCGAGGACTCTTCGGTCCGGCCTGTGCGTGTGGTGACTTCGTGGTGGCGAAGCTGCGCGTAGGCCGTGAAGGCGACCCGGATGGTGCGGTCGGAGCAGGTGGCGACGCCGACGATGAGCGGGTGTGTCCTGTCCGCGTCGAGCAGGCGCCGGAAGCGCCACTTGCCGTGGCCCTCGGGTACTCCCGGGACATCGCGGAGCATGTCCAGCAGCAGGTGACCCCACTCCGTCCTGGCTGCTACGGGGAGCCGGTCGAGCTCGGAGAGCACGGTGAAGCGGTTGGGTTACGTCGGCGCCTCGCCGAGCGGAGTGAGACCGATGTCCTCGAGCACGATGCGAAGTACACGGTGGACGTTGGTGCCGTCGCTGCCGGCCGGGGCCTGCGGCAGCTGCGGGGCGGAGAACGGCGTGGGGAGTCCCAGGTGTGTTGCCAGGCCCCGCCGGGTGCCGTCCGGGCGTCGAGGATGACGTGCTCGATGCCCAGACGGCGCAGGTGGTAGCCGGCGGCGGGCCCGGACTGGCCGCCGCCGATCACCACCACCTCGGTGCGCTGCGTCATGCCGAAGGTGTCCCGCTGTCCGTGTTGCCGCGCATGAAGATGACCGCCACCAGGGCCAGGCCCACCACGGCTCCGGCCAGCTGCATGGCGATGAAGCCGGGCACGGAGGCCGGGGCGATGCCCGCGAACGTGTCGGTGAACGTGCGCCCGATGGTGACGGCCGGGTTGGCGAAGGAAGTGGAGGAGGTGAACCAGTAGGCGGCGCCGATGTAGGAGGCGACCGCGACCGGCGCGAAGCGGAGCCTGTCGGTCTTGGCCAGGCCGAAGACCAGCAGGATCAAGCCGGCGGTGGCGACGACCTCGCCGAGGAGGAGGTTTCCGGCGGAGCGGTCGTGGGTGGACCACTTCACCAGCCGCTCGCCGAACATCGCGTCCGCCAGGATCGCGCCGGCGATCGCGCCCGCGATCTGGGAAGGCACGTAAACCGCGAGCTCGCGCCCGTTGACTCCCGCGCCGCCGCGGCGGGCGGTCCACCACTCGGCGAGTGTGACTGCCGGGTTGAAGTGGGCGCCGGAGACCGGTCCGAGGAGAGCGATGAGCACGCCGAGCCCGAAGACCGTGGCGGTGGAGTTGGCCAGCAGCTGCAGGCCCACGTCCTGCGTCAGCTCGGTGGCCTGGATGCCGGAGCCGACCACGACGGCGACGAGGGCGGCGGTGCCGACCAGCTCGGCGGTGGCACGGGCGATCAGGGGGGCGCGGGGCGGGGTCGCGCCGGGTGCGGGCCGGGGCGCGTCGGCGGCTACGACGGTGTCCGCTGCGGCGGCGGTGCCGACGGGCTCGGTGGCGGTCAAGGCGGGTTCTCCTCGGGGAGGTGAGGCAAAGCGCGGAAGGCTATGGGCAGGACCGCTTGAGGTTCGCTTCGGCGGTGGCACGCGCGGTCTGGGCGAGGTCGGCGAACTGACCGGCTAGGGCTTCGATGACTTCCGGGCGCAGCCGGTAGTAGATGAACCTCCCGCATGGCTCCGTATCCACGACCCCGGCCTCGCGCAGCACCTTCAGGTGGTTGGAGAGGTTCGTCTGCTTGGCGCCCGTCTCCTCCACGAGGTGGGTGGTGCAGAGCGTCTCCTCGGCGAGGAGGGTCACGATCTTGAGCCTGAGCGGGTCGGCCAGAACCCGGATCAGATCAGTGTCGACTGACGTCATCATGGGCTGATACTGTCACATCAGCTGGGGCTGACACCAGTCCGAGCTGACCTTACTGGCTCCTTTGAACGGGATCGCCATGCCCACGCCCTCCTCACCCCTCCTGCCGGACGAACGCCTGACCGCAGGGGCAGCCCGCCTCGCCACCCGATACGCCGGCCACTTCTCGCCGGAAATCGTGCTGGGCCTGCTCGCCGACTCCTCCACACGTCTTGCCGAGCAGGCGCGGACCCGTACGCACCTGTTCGTGCTGGCGGAACGGCTGACCGCCGAGCGCCTGGACGCCCTCGCCCACACCCAGGGGCTGGCGAGCGGCCCGACCCGGGTGCTGGTCGTGTGCAGCGAGAACGCCGGGCGTTCCCCGATGGCCGCCGCGCTCCTCGCCCCCCGGGCGGGCGAGCGCGTCACCGTCTCCTCCGCGGGCAGGCATCCACCTCGCCGACGCGGTGGAACCGCACATCGCCCAGGCACTCACCGGGGCCGGCTCGATCCTCGCCGATGTGTACCCCAAGCCGCTGACCGAGCGCCGATCGCCGGCGTCCGCGGCATCCGCGACGCCATCGACGCCCACATCACCGAGCTGCTCACCCAGCTCGCCCCCTGAAGCCCCACCGCAGTCGCCTCACCCCAAGGAAGAACAGATGTCCACCGCTCCTGCCGCCTCCGTCCTGTTCGTCTGCATCCACAACGCGGGCCGCTCCCAGATGGCGGCCGGGTTCCTGCGCCACCTCGCCGGCGACCGCGTCGAGGTCCGCTCCGCCGGATCCGTGCCCGGCGAGCAGATCAACCCCTCCGCCGTCGCCGCCATGGCCGAACTGGGCATCGACATCTCCGACCAGAAGCCGAAGGTCCTCACCCCCGAGGCCGCCCAGGCATCCGACTACATCATCACCATGGGCTGCGGCGACGCCTGCCCGTACTTCCCCGGCAAGACCTACCTCGACTGGCAGCTCGAAGACCCGGCAGGCCAGGGCGTCGAGGCCGTCCGCCCCATCCGCGACGAGATCAAGGGCCTCATCGAGGGCCTGATCACCGAGATCGACGCCAAGTCGAAGGCCTGAGGCACAACAGGAGACCGAGACGACCCCCGCCGACGACGTCCGCAACATCACCGTCATGGCTCCGGCCCCGCCGGATGCACCGCCGCCCTCTACACCGCCCGCGCGCCGCTGAAGCCCCTGCTCTTCGGCAGCTCCGTCTTCGTCGGCGGCTCCCTCACCACGACCGCCGCGGTGAAGCACTTCCCCGGCTTCCGCGACGGCATCGACGGGCCCGACCTCATGGTCAACTCCGGCTGCCGCAAGCTCAACCCGAAGGGAGACGAGCTCTCCGGGCGCGGGGTGTCCTGGTGCGCCACCACGCCTCGTCGAACCCGGGTTCTTGACGGACCACGCGCAGGCGCCGAGTGCGGGTCTTGCCGTACGGATGCCGGCGGCCGACCCGGTCCAGGTGGCAGGCGGCGATCAGGCACGGGCCGAACCCGGCGAGACCCACGACCCGCGGGTGGGCCGAGAACACCTCGAGCCCGATCCCGCCAGGACGCGCCCGAGCTGGGTTTCGTCGGCGAGTCGAAGCACGCCGAGGTGACGCTCCTGTTCAACACCCCCACCCGCGGGTTCCCCGAACCCGCCGACGACCGCACCGTCCTCGTCCACGTGCGCTTCGCCTGGCGCGGAAGGACTACGTCAGGAGCCGCCGCCGCTGACGCCAGGGGCGACGAAGCGCCGGTGCAGGGGGTAGAACTGCGGCTCGGGGTCGCTCTGCACGCCCAGTTCGCCCTTGAGTACGGGGGCGACCCTGGCCTCGATGAACCGGTTGAAGTGGCCCTCCGACTCCCAGATGTCCATCACGTTGAGGCCGCCGTCGACGAACCAGGCGGAGTGCAGCACGCACCCGTCCGGTGCGTCCTCCTCCCAGCGCACCTTCTGGCGAACCGCGTCGTACACGTCGGGCGTGATCTCGGGCCAGGAAAAGGTCATCACGACTGCCATGGAGTGTCCTCTCGACTGCCTGGACGCGCCGCGGCCGGACGGCACGCGGCACCGCACTGCGAAGCTAAGCCGCCGGCATCGTCGGTGCACTCCAGGGCGTCCATCCGAGAAGGGCCGAGAAGGGCCAGGCGTCCGCGTGCAGAACGTCACCTCTCGGCCAAGTAGGCCGTCCAGTTCGCCCTGGCACGGCCGGACGCGCCCCGGTGAGCAGCAACTGCATATATGGTCAGGAAAAGGATGTGCGGCGCCTGATGGGTTTCCCCTGTGTCCACCCCCTAGAGGCCGACCCCTGCTGCCCCGTTCTGTAGGAGGTGCTGTGTCCCAGACCGGTCCTGTCATCGATGAGTTGGTGGCTTCCGCACTCAAGGCGCCCGGGGAATTGGTGACCCGGCTCCTGGACAGCACGGACGTGCGTACGGCGCGGCTCGGTCAGGCGATCCGGAACCTGCGGGACGCCCCGCCGGAGCCGCCGGATGCCGATGCCTGTGAGGGGACGCGTGTGATCGACCCGGTGACCCACGACCCCGCGTGGTGAGGGCCCGCAGCGCATCGTCAGGCGCACTCAGGGTGCTGGCCGCCGACCTGGACGGCACCCTGCTGGGCGGGAGCCCGCACGACCGGCGGCGGCTCTTCGACGCCCTGAACATGGACCCGGACATCACGGTCGTCTTCGCGACCGGCCGCGGCCTGTCATCGGTCCGGGCCCTGCTGCGCGACGACCCTCTCCTGCCGCCCCCGCACTGGATCATCGCCGACGTCGGGTCCACCATCGTCGACGCCGCCCGCATGGCGCACGCCCGACCCCTGGAGGCACGGCTGCGCGCTGGATGGCCGGGCGCCGGACGGGTCAGGGCTGCGCTGGAGGCCTTCCCGCACCTGGTGTACCAGGAGGTACCCCAGGAAGGCCGCTGCTCCTTCCATCTTGCCCCCGCGGCCCTGTCCGACGAGCTGATCCGTGCGGTGGAGGCGCTGGGATGCTCCTGGTCGTACTCTTCGGGCCGGTACTTCGACGTCCTGCCGCCCAGAGCCGGCAAGGGACGTGCGCTGGAGCTCCTCGCCCAGACGCTCGGCTGGCCCCGGCAGACGATGCTGGTGGCCGGGGACTCCCTCAACGACCTTTCGCTGTTCCGCCTGGGCACGCCCGCCGTTGTGGTCGCCAACGCGGAACCCGCGCTGACCGCGCAGGTCCCTGCCAGTGACCGCATCCACCACTCGGCCCTCGACGGAGCGGCCGCCGTGCTGCAGGGGATCGAGCTCCTGGGCCGGCCGCCGAAGCGCTCGGTGGTGGTCGGCTACCACCGCCCGCCCGTGTGCTGGCGCGACGGAGCATGGCGGCCGCCCTCCAGCCCCAACGGCATTCTGCCGACCCTGCAGGCCGCTCTGGCCGACGAGCACCTGGACGCCGTATGGGCCGCCGCCCACGTCGGCGCAGCACCTGCGCCTGCACCGCCCCGGACTGACGGCGTCCCGACGCTGTCCCTCCTGCCACTGCCCCCCGACCGGTGGGCCGGCTACTTCCACCGCACATGCAAGGAGACCCTCTGGCCGGCCCTGATGTCCCAGCCCGAGCTCATCCGGCACCGGCGCGCGCACTGGGCCGACTACGAAGCCGTCAACACCGCCTTCGCCCGGCACATCGCCTCCCTCGCCGAACAGGATGCGACGGTCTGGCTCCACGACTACAACCTCTGGCTCGTACCCGCCGCCCTCAAGGCCGACCGCCCCGACCTGACCATCGGCCTGTTCCACCACACCCCCTTCCCCCACCCCGACGTCTTCCGCCGCATCCCGGCAGCCGACCAGCTGCGCGACTCACTCGCCCGCCTGGACTGGGCCGGCTTCCACACCCCCGACTGCGCCGACAACTTCCATCGGCTCCTCGCCGGCACCGCGGTGCCCGCCCCGAACATCGGCGTGCACCCCCTCGGCATCGACCGCCCCGCCGTCACCCACCTCGCACGCTCCCGCTCCCGGGCCGGGTCCCGAACGCACCACGAGAACGACGGCATCCAGCTGGTGCTGTCGGTGGAACGCCTCGACTACGCCAAAGCCCCCGTCCACAAGATCCGCGCGCTGGACACCCTCCTCGCCGAAGAGCCCACTCTCCGGCAACACGTCCGCTACCGCCTGATCTGTCCACCGCCCGAGCCCGGCATCCACGCCTACGACACGACCCGCACCGCACTCGAGAACGCCATCACCTACATCAACCAGCGGTGGAGCACTGCCGGCTGGCAGCCTGTCGAGTACGTCCCCCACACCCTCGACTTCACCGAAGTCGTCGACCAATACCTCGAGGCCGACGTCTTCTGGGTGACCTCGCTCGCCGACGGAATGAACCTCACCGCCCAGGAGTACATCACCGCACACCACGCCGCCCACCGCCCGGGCGTCCTGATCCTCTCCCGCCACGCGGGAGTCGCCCAGCACCTGGGCACCGCGGCCGTACTGACCGACCCACTGCTTCCGCATGACCTGGTCGACGCCCTGCGCACCGCGCTGGCCATGCCGGTGGACGAACGCGCTACCCATATCGCCCGTCTGGCGGCCCTGCTGGATACCCCTGACCCCGCCGACTGGGCGCGCACGGTCATCTCCGCCATCCGTGCCAGCGCTGCCCCGCAGACGGGGACGCGCTGAAGGGGCCCCCTCGGACACTGCCGGCTGGAAGGAGCCCACGCTCCCGCTTGTCCGCCGCGAACGAGGGGGCGTCGTCGAAGTGGCGTCGTCCGCCCGCCGGCCAGACGGAACTTCGACGACACTCCTAGGCCGCCGCGTCGGAGTTGGCCTGCACCGCCTGGACGTGGCTGAAAACGGCCACTACCGATGGGGGTGACCGCGGTGAGCGGTGCCCCGCCCGAACGTCGGAAGACTGCGACTCTCCCGCAGATGGGCCGGATGGCCGCTGCCGTCCGTCAGGCGGTCGCCGACGGCACCGCCGGTACGACGGCCGAAGGCCTAAGGCAGCGGCCGGTGGGCCGACCTGCTGCGCCGAGCGACCCCGGAGGGCTTGGTCCGAGAGGCGATCGGCCGCTGAGCCGGTGAGCCGGTCCTCAGGCCATTTCGTCACGGATCTCGTTGCGGTGCTGCTCGTATGCGAGTCGCGCGTCGTCGTTCGGGAGCGCTGGCGTCGTCAGGCCGCAGGCACAGGTCACCACCGTGAGGTCGGACAGGGCGCGCAGGGTGTGCCCCTCGGGGCTGGTCCGGGCCGCCTCCGTCGGCTTCTTGTATCGCAGGTTGTGCAGGTTGTGGTGTGGGCGGACAGCGGCCGGGGCGATGGCGGCACCGGTGGTCTCGAGGGTGAAGCGGTCCTGGCTCATGGGTCCAGTGTCGTATGCCGGACGCGAGTAACCTGCGTCCGCGCGGCAGAACGCGACGCGCGCATCACCGAGCTGGCCGCGGGAGCAGTGGTGACCCTTCGCGGGTCCTTCGGTCGCGGACTTCGGGGCTGCGGCCGCACTCGCGACCCGGAAGCCACTGGGCGGTGGAGCCGGCGCCGCAGCGCCCGCAACCACTCTCCCGCCCGCCCGGACCGCTGAATCCCCCGACCCGTGGGCCGCGGCCGCCACCCCGGCCGCCCCTGCCCCGGCCGCCCCGGCACGTCCGGCGACTTCCGGCACGGCGTCGAACCCGCCGAGTTCGAGCCCGTCGACGGCATCGCCCGTCAGCTTCGTGGTGGTGCGTACGCACCTGCGGGCCGCGCTCCGCCAGCGCCAGGGCTTCCACCCTCCCCGGGTCGGGACGCTCGTCTCCGCGGCGACGGTGGGTGTGGTGTGGGGCGCCTGGCACGTGCGGGTCTCGGCGCAGGCCCCGGCCTACGCCGCGGGATGCCTCGTCGCCAACGTGGCGAAGTCGGTCGTGCTGGGTATCGATCGCTTGTCGCCGCCCCGGCTCGCAAGCACGGCGTCAGCAGGGGCGCCCCTCCGCACGGCCGTTGTGATGCTCACGCTGGCCGTGGGGCAGTACGAGGATGTGGTCGGTGGCCATTGCGGGTTTCGGTGGTGGCCCTGCGGCACGGAGCGCGGCGGCAAGGGCGAGACCGGTGGCGTGGTGCAGCCCGGCCAACTCCGTACCGCCCTCCTCCGGGGTGGGTGCGCCGTTGGTGCGAGGCGGCAACTCGTCGATCTCTTCGGGCACCCAGCCCACCTCACGCACCGGGCGTGCCGGACCAGGTGCACGCCCCGGCCGCCCCCGCTGCCCGGATCGAACCCTGCTGCGACACGAGCGGCGCGCACCGTGTCCTGGAGGTCCGTCCCGTGATCATCCACAGGCCGCACTGGAGAGGGCCGGGCACGGCGGGTGCGTTGTCCCGGGCGATACACGGGCCCGTGGCGGGACCCGGTCGGGGTGGCTTCGACCGGCCGGGTCCCGCGCGTGTGGACCTTCTCGTCGCCCTGCCACCCTGACATGCAAGGGCCCCCACTGCGCCCCGGGGAACGCCGGGCGGGTGAACGCTCACGCCTGCGGCTTCGCCGGGGCGCGGCGGGCATCGGGGCGGCTGAAGATGGGGTTCCCATTGTGTCGCCGTCGACTGGAGCCACTCATGCTGGAGCGCAGGCCGCGCGAGGACGGTACCGAGGTCACGTTCGTTCTGCCGCGGGAGGATCCGCCGGGGCCGGTGAGCGTGGTGGGGGACTTCAACGACTGGCAGCCCGGCGCCCACACGCTCGAGCCGCGCAAGGACGGCAAGCGGGCGGTCACGGTCGCACTGCCGGGCGGGACGACCCAGTCCTTCCGCTACCTGGCGGCGGGCGACTACTGGTTCAACGACGAGAGCACCGACGACTGCGACGGCGCCAACAGCCGCCTGCACACCTGACCGCCGCCCGTCGAAAGCAAGGGTGTGCCAGCGACGTGGTCGTCCGGAGTGCCGGCTGGGAGGGCGCGGCCCTGCGCAGCGCTCGTGCCCGACAGGCTCCCGGCCCGCCTCGGGCCCACTCAGCTGGCCCGGCTGCGCGCGGGTGAATCCGTCCAGGCGGTGGCGGCTGATCTGCGGGTAGCGGTCCGCAAGCGTTCCGCGCGCCGCACGCATCAGGACGCGATCTGTCCTATATGGAGGCCGTGCTTCCGCTAGGGCTTCTCGGGCCAGGTCGTGTGCCGTCAGGAGCTCCGCCCCTTCCCTCGGGTCTCCTCTCAAGGAGTGATCTTCGTGAAGCCTCCCGTCATCGCCCCCTGCCTGGGTGTGTCCGACACCCAGGCGGCCGTCGAGTTCTACGAAAAGCTCGGTTTCACCGCCCTGTCTGCCGGTAGTGACCCGGACGACGACTTGCGCATCCTGCTCTTCGCCGGCGAGTTCGCGCTGATGGTCTACCGCGACGAGCACCTGCGCAGCTGGCTGCCCGTTCTGAAGGACACCCCGGTCGGTGCGTTCGGCATGTTCTACCTGGCCGTGGACGACTTCGACGCCTACGTCGAGCGCATCCGCCCCCTGGTCACGGTCCAGAAGGACGTGACGGAGCACCAGGGGGAGAAGCTCTTCTATTTCACCGACCTCGACGGCTACGTGATCGGCGTCAACCAGAAGCAGGCCCGGTGACCAGCGTGGCGAAGCACACCGGCAAGGCGGCCGCGGGCGTGGGGAAGCGCGTGGCGTTCTCGGGCCACGAGATCGCAGTGTTGCCGGACGGCGTCACGGCGGTGTTCGCGTGCTCGGCGACGGGGTGAGTCATCCGCAGGCACGCGCGTGCCGTACCGGAGCAGCCCTGTTGCCTGCGCGAGCGTGGTGCCATGGTGATGTGGATCCGCACGTATGACGTGGCCCGAGGCCTGTGGCAGTACTACGAGGGTGACGAGGAGGGGTGGGTTCTACGGCAAGTGGACTTGCGATCCGAGGACGGCACCCCGGTGACCGCCGCCTCCCTGGCGGAGGTTCTCCGGTTTCAGGAGCGCGCGGACATCGCGACGATGAGCCGCTACGAACAGCGGTACGGCCTCGTCGCCGAGGGCAGGCTCACGGGATGGGAGGAAGCGCCGCGCGCCGGCGCGATCTCGGCCGAGGAGTTCGAGAGGGTATGGCTGGACGCCCGGCGGACCCTGGGTGCCACCGCGCCGCCCCCGGACATGGACAGGTAACGGCCGCTCCCCTCCCGCGCTCGCCTGGCCGAGGCCGCCCGGAAGGCGCCCGACTTCCACTGCGACGCCATGGCTTAGATGCACATGGACCCGTGGTCGCGGGTCCGGATGACCCTGCTCGGAGACGCCGGCCGCTGCTCTTCCCCCCTCGCGGGGCAGGGCACCCGCCTGGCCCTCGTGGGCGCCCACATGCTGGCCGACTGCGGAAATCAGGGGAGGGGGAGGAGCCGGAACGACGCTCGGCTGTACATCGCCATGGGAACCCCCTCGTATGCGAGCGAGCCTGACCTGCTGTTATGCGGAGGGCTGGGCCAGGTCCGGATGTCGGCGGCGCCAGTTCGCGTAGACCGGGCTGGCGGCGCAGCTGTCCAGGTAGCCGGCCGCCGCGGTGCGGAGGATGACGTCGCCGTGGGGTGTCAGTGGGCCTTCGCGGTGCCAGGCCAGCACGTGGCGGTACCAGAGCGGGTTTCCCACGAGGGGGCGGACGGCGACGCCGGGGGTTTCCGCGAAGGTGGCCTGGCAGAGACTGACGGCCAGTCCCGCGCGGACCAGTTCGATCAGCTGGCGCCCCTCGGCCTCGTGTGGGGCGAACGGGCGCCGGCCGGCCAGCGCGCACACGGAGGACCAGTACTCGCGGGTGCGGTCGCCGTCCGGCCGGGGCATCGCCCAGTCGTGATCGGCGAGTTCGGTCAGGGGCACGGCCTCCTGGCCGGCCAGCGTGTGCGTCGCGGGCAGCAGGGCGAAGACGGGTTCGGTGACCAGGGGGGTGAGGACCACCCCCTCGCGCGGGGGCAGGACCTGCTCCGGGTGGTCTCCGAGCACCGCTGCCTCCAGGCGGCCGGCGGCGAGGTCGTCCAGGAGGGTGACGGGGGAGTAGTGGCACCGGGACGTCACCTCGGCCTCGGGGAGCAACCTTCCTATGGCCAGGAGGAGGTGGCCGATGAGGGGAGCACCGACCGATCCGACGCGGACCCGGTCCGGGGAGGACAGGTGGCGGGCCGCGCGGGCGGTGTCGGCGAGGAGGGAGTCGATGCCCGGCAGGACGGCGTGGGCCCGGGCCAGCACCAGCTCGCCGAAGGCCGTGGGTGTTGCTCCGGCCCGGCGCCGGTCGAAGAGGACACCACCGAGCATCGACTCGATGCGGCGCAACTGCGTGCTGAGGCCGGGCTGGGTCATGGACAGCGCGGCGGCCGCCCGGGTGAGGCTGCCGGCCTCGGCGATCGCGCACACCACCCGCAGGTGCCGTACCTCCAGTTCCATGCCGCGCATGTTATGGAGCGGCAACAGCTTTCGGACAGGAGCCGGATCCCATCCATCCTATGTGAAATGTCACACGTGATTTACTGGAGGTCGTGCGTCCATGAGGCCCACGACCGCGTACGTCGTCGAGTCCAGGCGCGGGATCGAGGCGGACGCGGGCTCCTGCTCGACCGGCGCCCTTGTCTACCGGGTCGACGCCTCCGTTCGGACCGGCCAGGGGCCGGTGGTTAGGGTGATGGACGCCAAGCCGGCCGCCGCAACTGCCGGCGGCTGCCGCCCGCTGGACGACGCCCCGTTCCGGGCCGACGAGTCGTTCACCGATGTGGCGGCCGGAGTGAGGATCGACGTGCTCGCCGCCGACGGGTACGGCGGAAGACCGTACGCGTCACGAAGTCGTAGGCGCGGCACGGACGCGGCAGCGTCCCCGGCCCCGTGCCAAGGAGCCGGGAGCAATGCGCGGGGTGGCTCAGGTGCCGCTCTTCGCCGGGTCCTTGAGCCCGATCGTGGCGTAGTCGAGCTGGCCGCCGAAGGACGTGTGGCCGAAGGCGCCGGCGATGTTGGTGCCGAGTAGTAGCGGCATGCGCTCGATGACGGCGGGCGCCGTCGGGGCCTTGGCGAGGATCTCCCCGTCCAGCTGCCGCCACGCCGTGTTGGCCTGCGCGGCGTCGGTCATGTCGGCGATCTCGTCCATCCGCTTCATCGTCGCCTCGTCGCGGAAGAGCGAGTGATTGCCGGAGTTGCCCTTCTCCTTGATGTAGCGGCCGTCGAAGACGAAGGGCAGGAAGGTGGAGCCGGAGGGGTAGTCGGGGCACCAGCCGGTGTAGACGAGGTCGCTGCGGTTCTTGGTGTCACCGATGGTGTCGTAGAAGGCCGACGGGTCGACGGCGTCGATCGTCACCTTGATTCCCGCCCGGCCCAGGGACTGCTGGATCGCCTCGGCAACCCCCTTGTCCCCGTTGGAGACGGTGATGGTGGTCGTGAACCCGTCCGGCTTGCCCGCCTCCTTCAGGAGCTGCTTCGCCTTCTCCGCGTCGCCCGTGGCCGGGATCCCCAGGGTGTCGGGCTGCTTGCCGCCGAAGAGCGAGCCGGGCATGAGTGCGGTGGTGAGGTCGTTGAGGGCCGGGCCGCCCGAGGCGGTCAGCACCGCTTCGCGGTCCAGGGCGTACTGCACGGCCTGGCGGACCTTGATGTCGTCGAAGGGTGCACGGCCCGTGTGCATCTGCACCATCTCGGTGCAGTTGGTGGACTCGGCCAGCAGGCGCGCCTTGACGTCGGCCTTGGTGAGCACCTTGGGGGTGCTCTCCGGGCGCAGTTTGCCCCAGGAGACTGCAGAGGCGTCCACGCCCTCCGAGGCGATGAGCCGGTCGTCGATCTGATTGGCCCTCAGTCCCATCACCACGACCAGCTTGTCCGGGTATGCCTTGCGCACGACGTCCGTAGCCGGGTCCCAGTGGGGGTTGCGGACCAGCACCAGTCGCTTGTCCCGGTCGTACGACTCGATCTTGTAGGGGCCCGAGGAGAACGGCCGGCTGTCGTATTGGGGGCCCTTGTCCTGGGCCCTTGGCACCGGGGCGAAGGTGGGCAGGACGGTGGCGTTGGGGAATTCCGCGAAGGGCTTGCGGAGTTCGAAGACGATCGTGTGGTCGTCGGGGGTCTTGACGGAGTCGAGGTGCTGCCCCTGGGCGGGGCCCCGGTAGCCGTCGGCGCCGGCCAGGTAGCGGGCGGCGTAGTCCGGCCCGCCGGGCAGGTCGGGGGAGAAGGACCGCTCGACGTTGTACTTGACGTCCTGTGCGGTGATCGGGGTGCCGTCCTCGTACGTGAGGCCCCTCTTGAGCTTGAAGGTCCATGTCTTGGCGCCGTTGGAGGAGACGCCCAGGTCCTCGGCGAGGTCGGGGACGAGCTCGCCGCCCTTCGCGCCCGGTTCCGCCTTGTACGTGACCAGCGTGCGGTAGAGCAGCCGGGTGCCGAAGTCCATGTCTCCGATCACCCAGTTGCGGGCCGGGTCGAGGTGGGAGAAGTCCTGGTTGGACAGGATGGTCAGCGTGCCGCCCTTCTGAGCAGTGCCGCCGACTATGGCCCCCGCGTTGGTGAGTGCCGGGTTCTTCTGGCCCTTGTCCTGCTGACTGCTGCCGGAGTGGGTGCCGCTGGAACAGCCGGCCATGCCGAGTGTGACGGTCGCCGCCAGGGCGCTGGCGACGGCGTGGAGAGTGCGCTTGTTCATCAGTGGTCACTCCGTGAACAGTCGGGCAGCCCGCGGGGGCTGGAATGTGACCGATAACATAGTTATGTGAAATGGCACCCGCAATTGTCGCGCGTCCATAGCGCAGCGTTATGGGTAAGTGGGGGCTCCACGGTCACCTTGGGCCGCGCCATGCTGTCGCGCAATGTCACACGTCACTGTGCGGTCAGGTGGCCGCGAAAGGGACCCCGTATGAACCCTGCGTACGCGACCGTCGACCACGACTTCACCGTCCCCCTGGACCACGCCGCCCCGCACGGTCCGACCCTCCAGATTTTCGCCCGGGAGGTCACCGCCGCGCGCCAGGCAGGTCGGCAACTGCCCTGGCTGCTCTATCTGCAGGGTGGACCCGGTGGCAAGTCGCCCAGGCCGTCGGCCGATTCACCCGGCTGGTTGCCGCAGGCCCTCAAAACCCACCGGGTCCTCCTCCTCGATCAGCGCGGCACGGGCCGATCCACTCCCGTTACCGCCCAGGCCGCCTCCCGCTTCGCTTCACCGGCCCGGCTGGCCGGCCATCTCGGCCACTTCCGCGCCGACTCGATCGTCGCGGACGCCGAACTGATCCGCCGACAGCTGTGCGGCGACGAGCCCTGGGAGACCCTCGGCCAGAGCTACGGCGGCTTCATCACCCTCACCTATCTCTCCCAGGCGCCCGAAGGGCTGCGGGCGTGCTACGTGACCGGCGGCCTGCCGGGCCTCTCGGCCACCGCCGAAGACGTCTACGCCCGCACCTACCCCCGGGTGCGGGACCGCGTCCTCGACTTCTACGCCCGCTACCCCGACGACGCAGCCCGGCTGCGCGAGATCGCCCGCCTCCTCGCTGCCACCGATGTGCGCCTGCCCGACGGAGACCGGCTCACCCCCCGCCGCCTGCGCACGCTGGGCCTCGTCCTCGGCATGGGCGACGGCTTCGAGCGGATCCACTGGCTCCTCGACGAATCCCTTGACCGCGAAGCGAAGCTGACCGACACGTTCCTGCACCAGGTGATGACACTGACCGGCTTCACCGACAACCCGCTCTTCGCCGTCATGCAGGAGACCCTGTACGGCCAAGGCGCGGGGCCGACGGGCTGGGCGGCGTCCAGGGCGTTGGCGGCCTTCCCCGAGTTCACCGAGGACGCCGACCCCCTCCTGCTCACCGGAGAAATGATCTACCCCTGGATGTTCCGAGAGGTCAAAGGCCTGCGCCCCTTCGCGGACGCCGCAGATCTGCTCGCCCAACGCCCCGACTGGCCACCGTTGTACGACCCCCGCCGCCTCGCCGCCAACCGGGTCCCACTCGCCGCACTCGTCTACCACGACGACATGTACGTGGACGCCGGGCTCTCCCTGCGCACCGCGCGCGAGGTCGGCGCCACCCGGGTATGGGTCACCAACGAATGGGAGCACGACGGCGTCACCGCCTCCGGCGGCCGTGTGCTGTCCCGCCTGATGGACCTGGCCGCGGGTCGCGCATAGCGCCCTCGCAGCTCCTTCCCACCCGCCCGCGTAACCCCTCAGCCTGCCACCGACGGGAGAGACATGACCACCCCGCTCCACCGCGTGCAGCCACTCGCCGCAGCCGTCGCCCTCATCTCCTGCCTGTCCGCCCCCACCGCGGCCGCTGCCCCCGGCTCGCCGCCCCCGGCCGCCGGCTGCGCCCTCCCCGGCCGGACCGGCTGGACGGACGAGGGCCGCGACACCGACCGGACCCAGTTCCAGCCCGCCACCGGAACCCGCCGCGTCCTGACGCTGTACGTCGACTTCCCCGACGCCCCGGCCGCCGACTCCACCGAGCCTTACGCCGCTCACCTCGCCCCGGCCGCCGACTGGATGGGCCGCGCGAGCTACGGCCGTCTGCGACTGGACAACACGTCACTGCACCGCTGGATCCGGATGCCCGCCGAGTCCACCTCCTACGGCTTCGCGCGCGGCCTCACCTTCGAGGCCCACGAGAAGTACCTCCGCGACGCGATCACGGCCGCCGACCCTTACGCGGACTTCTCCCGCTACGACATGGTCTATGTCGTCCCCGCCAGGACGGCGACCGCCATCCCCTTCTCACCGACCTACCTGTACGACCCGTCGGCACCCGGCATCACCGCCGACGGCACCCGCCTCAAATGGGCCGTCACTTTCGGACAGGACATGTGGCGCTGGGGGCACAAGGTCGTGGCCCACGAGACCGCCCATACGTTCGGGCTCCCCGACCTGTACTCGTTCACCGGCGCCACCCACCAGTACGTGGGCGGCTGGGACGTCATGGGCAACATCGCCGGCCACGCCCCGCAGCACCTCGGCTGGCACTCGTGGAAGCTCGGCTGGACCCGCGACGACCAGGTCGCCTGCCTGCCCGCGTCCGGTCGCCGTACGGTGCGGCTGACCTCGGTGGAACGGCCCGGCGGAACCAAGATCGCCGTGGTGCGGACCGGCGAGACGACGGCCTACGTGGCGGAATCCCGCCGTACCGAGGGAAATGACGCGGCCGCCTGCTCCACCGGCGTCCTCATCTACAAGGTCGACTCCGCCGCCAGGACCGGCGAGGGTCCGGTCCGGATCACGAATGCGAACCCGACCACGACCCCGCCCACCGGCTGCACCCCGCTGGACCTGGCCGCGTACGCACCCGGCCAGAGCTTCACCGACCCCGCGACCGGCGTGCGCATCGACGTCCTCGCGGGCGGACGGACGGGAGACACGGTGCGGCTGAGCAAGGAGTGACTTCGGGCCGGGCCGGCCGCCGTCCACCTGACTCCCGGGGACCAACCATGTCGAGTCCCGCCGGCACGTCGCACCATCTGGCTCGGGTGGCCCGACACGGGAAGCCTGCTTCGTGCGCCGCCGATTCGCCACCGGGCAACGGTCAGGTGCCTGGGCCCCGATGCGCCAGAGGTGGGCGAACTCCTGCGCGGGCAGAGGCGCCTTGAGAACGGGCCGTTCACGTCCCCGGTCACGAAGCGGTCCGTAACGTTGACGGTGGTTCTGGAGTTGTCGGGTTCAGCGGCGGGCGGCTGAGAGCCGCGACCGATCCCATCGATCACGATCAGCAGGCCCCTTGCTCGTTACCGATCCACGCTCCTGGTGGCGGCCGGGGTCGGCGTGGACGGTGCACTGGTTCGAAGCCGTCACCTCGGCGTGTCACGTTCGGGAAGGGTTCCTCTTGCGCAGGGGAGACCTCAGGAGGGGCCGTAGCGTCCGTTCGGGTGGCGTCACTCCTTCGCCGACGGCAAGTGCCGCTGAAGGCACGTCGGTCCGTGCTGTGCTGTGGCAACGGCCCGAAGGCGGTCGTACGCGGGCCCACCCGCTGTCGTGGCAGGCCCGCCCCAACAGCGAAGGAGGACTGATGTCGCGCCAACACAAGGACCGGCGAGGCCGGAGCAAGTTCGGCCTACTGTGCGCCTCTGCAGTCTTGTTGACTGTGGCCCTGGTGAACGCTTCCGGGGCTGACGCCGCTACGGTCCACTCCAAACCGAACCGCGACTGGGACGCCATCGCGCGGTGTGAATCCGGCGGGAACTGGCGGGCGAACACCGGCAACGGCCATTACGGGGGATTGCAGTTCACCCAGTCGAGCTGGAACGCGGCAGGAGGCCGCAAGTACGCACCACGCGCGGACCTCGCCACAAAGGCGGAGCAGATCGCGACGGCGAGGAGACTCGCCAAGGTCCAGGGCATGGGGGCTTGGACCTGCGCACGCCGCCGCTGAAAGGCACGCTCCAACAGAGGAGCGGGGTCGCCCTGTGGGGGGAGCTCCCGATGGGACGCGCTGACGGTCACAGGTTGTTGCCGATTGCATCCATCTTCTCGCTGGGCCGTCTGGGGTAGTTGCAGCGGTATGCGGGCAACGCGCTCGTTCCGTCATTCGGTTCGGTGCTGTGAGGCGGGCGCGGAGTGACGCCCGCGTGGTGGCGGCCAAAGCCCGAGGCACTGATGGCTCGCGTCCAACAGGGCCCGAGCCAGGAGAGCCTGCTGGCCGCCTGCCTCACCGCTGACGACGTGAGCATGGTTGCTGAAGGGAAGGAGAGGCGGACATTGACCATCCGGACAGGTCGTTGCCCGCTCTTCGGGCGTTGCGCCCGAAGGCGCCATCGCCACGGCACGAGCAGGTCGCCCGCAGATCCTGGGTCAAGGAACAGCGCCCGCGGTGCTTCGCCGTCGCAGGCAAGGACTGCCTGAACGATGACCAAGCCCGAAGCCCTGCTGGAGAGGCACCAGGGCCTGATCCGTCGGACAGGCCCTACGTCTCCTAGGAGGCGAACAGGGCGGCCGGGATCCGAACCCGCCCCGCTGCCACAGCGGGGACACAACCCAGCAGGGTCAGGTAGGCCCACCACTGCCAGGCCGCGCCGTCGAAGGAGTAGGCGACGGCGGCCGGGATGAGCGGCAGGAGGGGGACGGGTGCCAGGTGCCACAGAATCCGGCCGCCTGGCAGCCGCCGGGCCAGGGCTTCGCCGATCAAGGCCGTCGGAGTGGCGAACAGCAAGGCCTGGGCCAGCCCCAGGACGGCGCTGAGGCAGGCGAGCCACACCAGCGAGTACAGCCAGTCGCTGCGCTCGATGGGCAGCCCCTCGGTGACCAGGGACAGTGCGATCAGGGCGGTGCCGATGGCCGCGTACTGGGCGGTTGTCGCGTACCCCGCGACGCACAGGAGCCGCCTGCCCGTCATCTTCCGCACCACTGCACATTCCCCCTGCTCGCTCCGGGAGTACCGGACGATCTTGAAACTGAACACGTTCAACCGTTCGTCACAGTACACCCCCGCCCAGATGCGGCGGCAACACGGATGAGGGCCTGCCGCAGGCACGCCGTCGCCCTCCGGAAGCGCCGGTGGTCACACGCAGTCGAACCTCAGGCCGCACACCCCATTACTCGCGAGTCAGCCCATCGGCTCCGGGCGACTGGTCCCCCACTGAACGTCGGTCGCCCCGCACCCCTGGTCCGCATGGTTCGGTGGGGATCGTAGGCTCGGGTGCATGGTGGATACGCAGTCGCGCGGTACGGAGCGGGGACCGGGGCGACCGAGGGAGGAGCGGGTCACCGGAGCCGTCCTCAATGCGGTCGTGGAACTGGTCACCGAGCAGGGGATCGAGGCGGTCACGATGGACGCCGTGGCCGCGAGGGCCGGGGTGAGCAAGCCCGCCATCTACCGGCGTTGGCCCACCAAGCAGGAGCTGATCATCGCCGCTGCCGAGACGCGTATCGGCGTCCTGTCGGTGCCTGATCTGGGCGACTTCCGCACGGAGCTCCGCTTCGTGCTCACCGCTCGCCTGGAGGCCTACCGGCTGCCGGGTTCCGACCGGCTGATCGCGGGCCTCATCGGTGCGGCGGCCGAGATCGGGGCGGGCCGGGCCCAGTACGCGGAGTACACCGAGCGGATCACGAGCGAGACGAGGCGCATCCTCGAACGGGGGATCGCCCGTGGTGACGTGGACCCGGGCACCGACGTCCGGGCTGCGGCCACCCTGGTGGCCGCACCACTGCTCTTCCGGCTGATCGGTGAGCAGGAGCTGCCGGATGCCCGCTTCGTGGACGCGCTGGTCGATCTCGTAGCCCGGGCGGTCAGCGCGGGCGGCTGACGGCTTCCGGCTGACCGCTTCCGGCTTCTGGCCTCCGGCCTCCGGCCTCCGGCTTCATATTTTCGTGCCACCAGGTCTCTTGCCTCTCCATGACTCAATAACGATACTTCCGGTAACGATTTTCCGTCTCGTTACGGAGGCCTCATGGACAGCGCCGTCACCACCCCCGTCCCTGCGCTCGACAAGCCGCTCATGCACTACGGGAAGCGCACACTGGACCGCATCGCGCCGGGCGCGGAGCAGCCCGACTACCTCCTTCTGGACGTCTGCCCGCTCACGCCGCACATCGGCGCCGAGGTCGAGGGCGTCGATCTCTCGCTCCCGATCGGCGAGGACCTCGTGGCGGAGCTCAGGCAGGCCCTGCTCGAGTGGAAGGTGCTGTTCTTCCGCGACCAGCACGCCTTCGACCCGCAGGCCCAACTCGCCTTCTCCGGACTGTGGGGCGAGCCGGAGCCGAACCCCTTCTTCCCCAAGGGCAACACCGTCGGCGTCTCCCGTCTGGCCAAGGACGCCATGGCGATGGGCACCGAGAACATCTGGCACAGCGACCACTCGTTCATGGCCGCGCCGGCACTCGGCTCCGTCCTCCGCGCCGTCGAGGTCCCGTCCGCTGGCGGCGACACCATGTGGGCCGACATGGCGGCCGCCTACGACAACCTCACCGAGTCCATGAAGGAGCGCATCGAAGGCCTCACCGCAGTGCACGACTGGGTGCCCAGTTGGGGGTCGCTGATGACGGAGGCCCAGCTCGCGGCGCACCGTGAGAACCTGCCGGCCGTCGAGCATCCGGTGGTCGTCCGCCACCCGCGCACCGGCCGCAAGCTGCTCTATGTCAACGAGCCCTTCACCACCCGGATCCTCGGCCTGTCGGACGTGGAAAGCCGCGAACTGCTGGGCGAGCTTGTCCTCCAGGCCCGCATTCCCGAGTACCAGGTGCGCTTCCGCTGGCAGCCGGGCTCCGTCGCGATCTGGGACAACATCGCCACCCAGCACTACGCGATCAACGACTACTTCCCGCAGCGCCGTGTCATGGAGCGCATCGCGATCGCCGGCGTCCCGCTCTCCTGATCGAGCTCCCGGCCCGTCCTCCCCTCCCCTCCCCGTCCAGTCTCCGCGGAGCTCTTGTGACCGACACCGACGTCGCACCCGCTGTGCCCGCCTGCGCCCCGAAGGCGCCGAGCAGAACGAGACGCCGCGCGTGGATCGTCACGGCGCTGCTCGTTGTCTTCATGATGATCAATTTCGCCGACAAGTCCGTGCTCGGTCTGGCCGCGGAGGAGATCCGGCAGGACCTCGGCCTGTCGGCATCGGCCTTCGGGCTCGCCAGCAGCGCCTTCTTCCTGCTGTTCTCGCTCTCCGGCGCCGCGGTGGGGCTGCTCGCCGACCGTGTACGGCTGAAGTGGCTGCTGCTGATCATGGCTGTCCTGTGGTCCGTCTCCCAGGCGCCACTGGCCGTCGGGGGAGGGCTCGCGGTGCTCATCGCCTCACGTGTTCTCCTCGGCGCCGCCGAGGGGCCCGCCTACCCGGTCGCCCAGCAGACGACCCTGTCCTGGTTCCCCGATCACCGCCGCAACCTGCCCGGGGCGTTGATCGTCCTGGGCATCACGCTGGGAGTCCTGGTCGCGGCTCCCGCGCTGACGTGGTTGATCAACCATCACGGCTGGCGCTCGGCCGTCGCCGCGGTGGCGCTGACCGGCGTGGTGTGGACGCTGCTGTGGATCCCCTTCGGCGGAGAGGGGCCGTACGCGGCCACGTCGGACAACGACTCCCCGGGGGAGGCGGCCTCCGACGACGGGCCGGGGACGGGCAAGGAGACCGGGGCCGGGACCGCCGGCGAGCCACAGCCCAAGATGCCGTACCGCCGAATCCTCGCGACCCGCACCTGGATCGGTGTCACGATCGGCTACTTCGGCACCTACTGGGTGATCGCCTTCGCCCTGGTGTGGCTCCCCTCCTACCTTCGTGACGGGCTGGGCTACTCCTCGGCCGTGTCCACACAGCTGCTGATGCTGTTCTGGGGTCTGAGCGGAATCCTTGTGCTCGCACAAGCGGGCCTTACCGGATGGATGCTGCGCCGCGGAATCACGAGCCGACGGGCCCGCGGTGGGGTCGGCGGCGCTCTTCTGCTCACCTCCGGAGTCTCCTGCCTGGCCCTGCCCGTCGCCCCGGCCGGTGCCGTGACCGCCGTGCTGCTGATCGGCGCATTCGGCCTCGCAGGAGCGATGGGCAGCATCGCCGCCACCACCATCATGGAGCTGGCTCCCGCCAATCGTCGCGGCGGCGCCCTGGGCCTCATGAATGCCGTGGTGACCACCGCCGGTCTGATCGCCCCGACGCTGATCGGCAGCCTCGTGGACACCCACGGTGCCGAGGGCTACCAGTACGCGGTCCTGATCACCGGTGCCTTGCTCCTGGTGGGCGGAACCGCCGCCGTGACGCTGATCAACCCCGACCGCGACGCCCGCCTGCTCTCCGTCTGACGACACGTACCGCCCTGCTCCTGGTCACGACGCACGGGGCAGCCCCGCCCTTCCCACTCCCGACCATCCGCAAGGGACGACGTTGAACACCAGTACCCTCAACACCCCCTTCCTCGACCGCACCGTGGCCCAGGTGCGCGGCAACGCCGAGTCATGGTCCACCACCCCGCTCACCGAACGCATCGCCCTCCTGGAGCGGTTGCAGCCGCGTGTCATCGCGCGTGCGGCCGAGATGGCCGCTGCGGGCTCCCGCGCGAAGGGATACGAACCGGACTCCTCCTGGGCGGCGGAAGACTGGATGGGCGGCCCCTGGGCCCTGGCCCAGAACACCGCGGCGCTCCTGCACGTCCTGCGCCGGATCGCCGCGGGCCGGGATCCGCTGGACGCCAAGGCCGTCCATCAGGAGCACGGCCGCACCCGGGTGGACGTCTTCCCCGCCACCGGCTGGGACACCCTGCTGCTGGGCGGGTTCCGGGCGCAGGTGTGGATGCGCCCGGGCGTCACGGCGGAGCAGGCGCGGGCGCGCGCCGCGGGCGAGTACCGGGGCAGGCAGGGAGACCCGGCCCTGGCCCTCGTACTCGGCGCCGGCAACGTCGCCGCCATCACGGCGCTCGACATCCTGCACAAGCTCTACGCCGAGGGCCAGGTCGTCATCGCCAAGATGAACCCGGTCAACGACTATCTCCGCCCCCACTTCGAATACGTCTTCGCCGAGTTCGTCGAACGCGGCTGGGTCCGCTTCGTCGACGGCGGCGCGGCCGAAGGCAGCCATCTTTCCCGCCACGACGGCATCGACACCATTCACGTCACCGGCAGCGACCGCACCCACGACGCGATCGTCTGGGGCACCGACGAGGAAGCGGAGCAACGCCGCCGCGACGACCTGCCGCTGATCGCCAAGCCCTTCAGCAGCGAACTCGGCGGCGTCAGCCCGTGCATCGTGACGCCGGGCCCATGGAGCGAAGCCGACTTCCGCTTCCAGGCCGAGCACATCGTCACCAGCAAGATGAACAACTCCGGCCACAACTGCATCGCCAGCCAGATCCTGGTCCTGCCGCGCGACTGGGACGGCACCGAACGGCTGCTCGACGAGATCCGGCGGATACTGCGCGATCTGCTCCCACGCACCGACTACTACCCCGGCGCCGCAGACCGTCTCGCCGCGGTACGCGAGGCCCACCCGCGGGCGGAGGCGCACGGCGACGACTGCCGGCTGCTCGTCCCCGACATCACCGACCACCACGACGACGTCCTCATCACCGACGAGGTCTTCGGCAGCGCCCTGGGCGTCGTACGCCTGCCCGGCGCGACGCCTGCCGAATTCCTGTGCCACGCCGTCGACTTCGCCAACGACACCCTGCCCGGCACCCTGGGCGCCACCCTGATCGTCGATCCGAAGACCGAGAAGGCCCACCGGGAGGCGGTGCGCACCGCCATCGCCGATCTGCGCTACGGCACCCTGGGCGTCAACTGCTGGTCGGGCGTCGGCTTCCTCCTCGGCTTCACCCCGTGGGGCGCCTTCCCCGGCCACACCCGCCAGGACATCGGCAGCGGCGTCGGCTTCGTGCACAACGCCTTCATGCTCGAAGACATCGAGAAGACCGTGCTGCGCGCCCCGTTCACACCGGCCCCCCGGGGGCTGTTCACGGGCGATCCGTCTCTGTCCCCGCGCCCGCCGTATTTCGTCACCCACCGCACCGCGCTGACGACGGTGCAGCGCCTCGCCCGCTTCACAGCGGCGCCGAGCCTGACGAAACTGCCCGCACTCCTCGCCGCCGCGCTGCGGGGCTGACTCCGACCACCCCCGGTCCTGCCGACCCCCGTAGCCGCCACGTCCATGGCCCCGCCGAAGCATCCCCCACGGAGACCTCATGCTCAATCTCGCCGCCCTGCTGGAGAACAGCGCCCGCACCTCGCCCGACCGCACGGCAGTCGTGCTGGGCACCCAACGGGTGACCTACGCCGAGCTGGACACGGCCGCCCGCCGGGTGGCCAACCTGCTGCGCTCGCGCGGCATCCAGCCCGGAGACAAGGTCGCCCTGTCCTGCCCGAACCTCCCCTGGTTCCCGATCGCCTACTACGGCATCCTCAAGGCCGGCGCGGTGGTCGTCCCGCTCAACGTGCTGCTCAAGGGCCGGGAGATCGCGTACCACCTCGCCGACTCCGAGGCGAAGGCCTACTTCTGCTTCGAGGGCACCGCGGCCCTCCCGATGGGGCAGGAGGGCTGGTCCGGCTTCGGTGAGACACCCGGCTGCGAGGACTTCTTCCTCATGACCGCCGCCCCCACCGAGGTCTCCCCGATCGGGGGCGCCGAGTCCCTGACGGCGGCGCTGGCCGGGCAGAGCGCGGACTTCGAGACGGTGGCCACCGAGTCCGGTGACACCGCGCTCATCCTGTACACCTCCGGCACCACCGGCCGGCCCAAGGGCGCCGAGCTCACCCACTCCAACGTGATGCTCAATGTGCTGATCTGCCACAAGCTGTTCGGAGAGGTCGAGCACGACGTCCACCTGATCACGCTGCCGCTCTTCCACTCCTTCGGCCAGGTCGTGCAGATGAACGCCGGCCTCGCCTCGCGGGCGACGCTGGTGCTGCTGCCACGCTTCGACGCCCGCTCCGCCTTGGCCCTGATGCAGCGTCATGCGGTCACCTTCTTCGCGGGTGTTCCCACGATGTACTGCGCCCTGCTCGAAGACGAGGCACCCGATGCCGACCTGTCGCTGATCGCCAAGAACCTGCGGATGGCCGGGTCGGGAGCCTCGCCACTGCCGGTCGACCTCCACCGCCGGTTCAGGGAGCGTTTCGGGGTCACCATCATGGAGGGATAC
Organism: Streptomyces katrae; assembly: GCF_000717655.1. Lineage (GTDB taxonomy): Bacteria > Actinomycetota > Actinomycetes > Streptomycetales > Streptomycetaceae > Streptomyces > Streptomyces katrae_B. The sequence continues at coordinate 159,598 of NZ_JNZY01000008.1, read as the reverse complement.
GGCCTCTCGGAGACCAGCCCGGCGGCGACCTTCGTGCCGCCCGGCGAGGAGGTGCGGCCGGGCTCCATCGGGCGCCCCGTCTGGGGCGTCGAGGTGGACCTGGTCGACAAAGACTGGACACCGGTCCAGGGCGCCGACGCGATCGGCGAGATCGTCATCCGCGGCCACAACATCATGAAGGGGTACTACAACCGCCCCGAGGCGACCGCCGAGGTGATGCGCAACGGCTGGTTCCGCACCGGGGACCTGGCCCGCCGGGACGCCGACGGCTGGTTCTACATCGTCGACCGCGCCAAAGACATGATCATCCGCGGTGGCTTCAACGTGTACCCCCGGGAGATCGAGGAGGTACTGGCCACTCATCCCGACGTGAGCATGGCGGCCGTCATCGGCGTGCCCCACGACCGCCACGGCGAGGAGATCAAGGCCTGCGTGGTGCGCGCCCCAGGCTCGACGCTCACCGAGGAGGAGCTGATCGACTGGTGCAGGGACGAGATGGCGGGCTACAAGTACCCCCGCCTCGTGGAGTTTCGCAACGCCCTGCCCACCAATGCCACCGGCAAGATCCTCAAGCGCGAGCTGAGGGAGGCGTAGGACCACACGATCGACTCAGCTCGACAAGCAAACGGACTCTCGTCCCAGTCGTGCATATTCGCGCACGGTGCGCCGGTTCAGGCCTCGCTGGTGGCGGTGTCGTTCGGGGATCGCTCATCGCGGCGGGCAGGAAGAAAGGCCCGGATCCATTTCAGGATCCGGGCCCTTCTCGGCAGTAGCGGGGACAGGATTTGAACCTGCGACCTCTGGGTTATGAGCCCAGCGAGCTACCGAGCTGCTCCACCCCGCGTCGGTGAACCCCACCATACGGCACTGCCCGGCTCGTGCTCGACCGGTTTTCCGGCAGGGTGCCGGCCGGCGCGTTCCTCAGGGGTGACGGCAGTCTTCGTGAGCGGTCCGAGTCTCGAGGCGGTGCAGGTGCACGCTCTCGGGTATTGCCGCTCGGCTGCTGCCGGGCGTGGGCATGTCGGCCCAGGCGTGGGGACGCGCTCGCTCGTCATGCGGGTGCCACTACACGGTCGGCGGGAGTCGAGCCCGGCCGGTCCAGGAGGGAACTGATCACGGGGTGGCCGGGAGGCCGTGGACCGCCCGAGAGAATCAAACCGGCACCGACTCCGAAGCCGACGCCGTCCTCCGCTCCCGCCGATATGCCCCAGGCGGGGCGCCGAAGTGCCGCTTAAAGGCCTTCGCGAACGCGAATTCCGAGGTGTAGCCGGTGTTCTCGGCCACGATGCTCAGCGAGTCGACCGTCTCGCGCAGCATCCGCGCCGCAACGGCCATCCGCCACGTCGTCAGGTAGCTGAGCGGCGGCTCGCCGACCACCGTGGTGAACCGCCGGGCGAACGCGGCGCGCGACAGCCCGGCCCGGCTCCCCAGCGATTCGACGGTCCACGGATGTGCCGGGTCGTCGTGGATCGCTTTCAGCGCCGGTGCGATCAACGGATCGTTCAGTGCCGAGGCCCACCCCTGCGTCTGCTCTCTGGGCAACTGGGCGTACCAGGACCGCAGAACATAGAGAAGCAGCAGATCGACGAGCGCCGTGACCACTGAGTCCGTACCCGGCTGAGGCTGGTGGATCTCGGCGCAGAGCTGGTCGACCGCCGAGCGCAGTGCCGGATGACGACCGGGGCTGGCCGGGAGGTGGATGACCTCCGGGAGGTCGCCGAGCAGCGGATGCGGCCGGTCGATGTCGAGGTGGTAGGCCCCGCATACCAGCACGCTGCGAGCGCCGTCGCCCTCGACGGTGAAACGCCCGATCGGCGAGGAGGTGTCGACGCGGTCGGGTTCGAAGGCGACCAGCTCGCTGCTGACCGCGTCGCAGATGGCGTGATCGGTCCCGCGCCGCAGGAATACGACGTCGCCGGGGCCCAGGGCTATCGGATCGCCGCCGACCGGCAGGAGAAAGCAGTGGCCTTCGACGACGACGTGAAATCCGGCTCCCGCGATGGGCTGGAAGCGCACACCCCACGGCGCCTGCGCGTCGGTACGGACAACAGACGGACGCCCCGTGCGCAGGGCCGCAAGCGTGTCACTGAGTATGTCCACACGCTCACCCTAGCGCGCTGCGATCGAGACGATCAGACAAAGAATCAAGACCTGAGGCCATTCATTGTCTCGGTCATGGACACGTAGCGTCCTCGCCATGAACAACACAGCAGACACCCAGCGTGTCGTCGTCATAGGTGGTACCTCCGGCATCGGATTCGCGGTGGCGCAGGCCGCAGCGACTCAGGGCTCGAACGTGGTCGTCGCCTCCAGCAGCCAGGCCCGGGTCGACCTGGCGGTGAAGAAGCTCGGTGGCCCGGCGGAAGGCATCCTGCTGGACGTCGCCGACGAGGCCGCGCTCGCCGCCTTCTTCGACCGGATCGGCGAGTTCGACCACCTCGTCTACACGGCGGGGGAGTCCCTGCTGCTGAAGCCGCTCGCCGACCTCACCGCCGAGGAGTCCCGAGCGTTCTTCGAGCGCCGCTTCTGGGGTGCCCTGCTCGCCGCGAAGTACGCGACGCCGAAGCTCCGTCCCGGCGGCTCGATCACCTTCACCTCCGGCGCCTTCGCCACCCGGCCCGCCCCCGGAGCCTCGCTCGGCGCAAGCATCACAGCAGCCGTCGAAGGTCTGACGCGAGCCCTGGCACTGGAACTCGCCCCACTGCGGGTCAACGCGGTCCGCCTCGGCGCGATCCGCACCGAGCTTTGGGACAGCACCGTGCCCGAGCCGGAGGCCTTCCTCCGAGCGCAGGGCAGCGGCCTTCCCGTCCAGCGCGTCGGCAGCCCCGAGGAGGCTGCGGCGGCCTACCTCTACCTCCTGAGCAACGGCTACGCGACCGGCACGGTGCTCACCCTCGACGGCGGAGCCGCACTGGCCTGACGCCGGCTGCTGTCGGACCGACAGGCCCGGATCGGCAGGCCCGGTCCGACAGCCCCGGGCGCCGCTCCCGGCATGTTCTGCCGGAGAAGAGGAGGCCACCCAGACAGGGACGGAGCGGAATCCGCAAACACCCCCTGCCAAACGATCTACACGCCAGGCTGCCGCCCACCACCAACACGAGTAGGCCGGCAGCCCGTCAGGCCAGCCCCGCTGACCAGCACGCCTGAAGCGGGATGAGACCGCTTCCCACTCCTGACGCCGGTTGCCGCCGGCGGGAACGCACACTCTTGCCGGACCCGGCCGCACCAATAGACCGCCGGCTCGAACCTCTCAACCACCGGGATCAGGCAGGAATATCGCACGTTTCGAATGAGGCTCCCCGCCAGCTGGGGCTTCCGCGTGGACGGCGGCGCGTCGGGAGGCGTACGCGAACGACCCGGGCCAGTAAACAGCGACGAAGCTGCGGTGGGGCCGCGCGGCCGACGAGGCGGAGCGGGAGCGGCTCCGGGGAGCGGGACAACATGAGAGGATCCGGCCGGGTCTACGGGCCCGGCCGGGTCCTGCGTGCGTAGGTGTGAGCGAGCAAAGGCTGGTCACTTGCCAGAGCATCCGAGAGGAGCGCCGGCGTTCAGAACCTGCCGAGGGCGACGAAGACGCAGGCGGCCAAGAGGAGCATGTTCGCGCCGAAGACCTGCTTGTACTCCCTAAGGCTCCAGTGCGCGACGGCGGCACCGATCATGACGGCGGCGAGGCCGAGGGCAGCCAACGGGGTGAGGACTGGGGCTATGCCGGTCAGTTGGGGAGCGATGAGCCCGAGGGCCGCCGCGATCTCCAGCGCCGCGACCACACGGATCACCGGCAGGGGGAATGGCGCGACGCCGGTCTGGCCCGTGGCGATCATCTTCTCCTTCGTCTGCGTCGACTTCAGGAATCCCGACCCCATGAAGACGGTGGCCAGCAGGCCCTGTGCGATCCACAATGCGATGTTCATCGAGCCACTCCGATTGTCTGTGTCGGTCGATCGGCTGTTCTGGCACCGTTCAGGAAGCGGGCTGCTGGAGGAGCCCTACGGCGAGGTCCACGAAGGCAGCCACCAAGCGGTCCTCATCGAGGCCGCTGGGATGGGTGTCGAACACGTCCCGCAGCAGCCAGAAGTGAGAGACGGCCCCCACGAGCACCACGGCGAGCGCGTCCCAGTCCCGTTCCGCCGGGCCGGCCTGCATCCTCAGCCACTGCGCCACGGCGGCGTGGATGCGGCGCATCTCGCCCTCGCGGACCTCTTCCAGCAGCGCCGGAAAGGTTGCCAGGTCACGCAGCACGATCCGGTTGAGGTCGCGCTCCTCGTCCAGACGCCGCAGGCCGGCACGAGCCAGTGCCGCCAGACGCTCGCGCAACGGCAGCGCGGCTGCGGCCTGCATCTCACCGAGGAGTGCGAGCAGCCCGGCGTTCTCGGCGACCTTCGAGCGCACACCTTGGGCCAGCAGCTCCTCCTTCGAGCGGAAGTGCCGATAGAGGGCTCCGGACCCCGGCGAGAGCCCGGCGGCCCGTTCGATCTCGGCGATGGTCGTCTTGGCGTAGCCCTGCTCGCCGAAGAGCCGCATGGCCTCTTCCACCACACGTGTACGGCTGTCCACGCTCCACCTCCTGCAAGTAAGTACTTACTTATGATCATAGCGAGGACTGCACCGCATGCAAAGAGGGCGCCGACGAGGAGCCGGAGATCGTCGCGCAGCGGGCTTCGACCCCGTCACGTTCGCTTGGAGTCGTACAGGTGAACTACAGCTCCGCCCTTTCGCCCCGTGCTCCTGCTCCTCCTTCGAGTTCGGGCAGGTTCGTCCCCGGCCCGACGGTAGGGATGACGTCATCTGCTACGGCGGCCGGTAGGCGTCACAGGCGCCTCTTGACGCCACTCGCCCCCGGCGGTGGCGAAGGGCGCCTACGGTGAGCCGCGGGGCGGCGGATAGCGTGCGGGCATGGCGATGACGGGGAAGCGACGGGTCCTGTACCGGCAGGGCAGCGGGTTCTGGCGGATGACGGCGAAGTGGTTTGTGGTCTTCGGGGCCCTGTACCTGCTCGACGGCGGGCTGCTCCGGTCGTGGGGCGACGCTCTGGTCTGGCCGATGATGGGGATCCTGCTGTGGGTGCCGTTCGGGATCGGCGTCGTCTGGTACCCGAAGAAGGACCACCGCGTCGAGCTGACGGCGCGTGAACTGCGGGTGCGGCGCAAGCGGCTGCCGATGGAGAAGGTGAACCTGCTGCACGTGGCGCGGCTGTGGCTGGAAGGGCTGTCAACCGCGGACGACCAGCCGGTAGGAGAATGGAGACCGCTCGATCGGGTGGTGTGGGTGCCACTGCGGGACGGCCGGGCGTTCGGCGTGGAGTTCCGCGACCCGACCGCATTCGCCAAGGTTTTCGGCGCCTTCGCGGTCGCGGCGTGCGGCGGGCCTGACATCGTCCGGGCGAGGGCCGCAGTGGAGACCTACCCGGATCCACTCCCGATGCGGCCCAGCCGCCTCGCCGCCGACGCAGGCTCCTGGCTGGACCTCCTGGACATCTTCGACTGACAGCCGGAAGCACCGGCAAAGGGCAGCGGGCCGCTGCTCGACCAGCTCCCCCAGCAGGCGCGCTATCGCACCAGCCGGCTACAGCAACGGGCCGCAACTCGTCCCGATGCCGCCCCAAGCCCGGCTGTACGGCGTCGTCCAGCATGATCGGCCGGACAGGCCCTGTCGATCGCCGCCCGCCGGCCCTCGGCACGGCCCTGTCCCGTCTCGCCTCGGACCCGCTCAATCCGGCGCAGGCCGCCGGTCCTGCCCAACGAGTGCTCCCCGCCGATGCCGGGGTGGTCCGGCGCGGTGGCCGAGCCCGCCGAGCTCATGGTCCTGCCCGGCGACGGCGCGGGCTGCGCTGGCAGAGTTGCACGGGGCGGCCAGCAGGGCATGCGCGGCCGCCGCCGACGCCCGCGCCCACGCACTGGAGACTCAATGAACCGTCGTATCTCGAGCGCCGCGCTGAATGTCCCGCTTCCGCCCGAAGAGGCCTTCCGGCTCTTCACCGCCCGGGGTGAGCGCGACTGGGTGCCGGGCTGGGAGCCCGTGTTCCCGGTCGAGACGCCGGACGACACCGCGCCGGGAACCGTCTGGCTCACCGCGTCGCACGAAGAGGAGACGACATGGCTGGTTGCCTCCCGAGACTTCCCACGGTCGGTCTCCTACGCCCGGATCACCCCGGGCGTCCGGGCCGGGACGGTCACCGTCACCCTGGCGGCGACCGAAGTCGGCAGCGAGGTGACGGTCACCTACGACATGACTCCCCTCACCCCGGCCGCGGCAAAGACGCTCGACGAGTTCGCCACCGAGTACCCGTCCTTCATCCGCTCCTGGGAAGAGCTCATCGCCGCCCACCTGGCAGACCACATCGACGTCCAGCCGTGAGAACGCACCAGGAGCTCTGACGGCCTACCGTCGATAGCCGAGGGCGGTGTCCGACGAGGTTCGTCCGGCACCGCCCTCAGGTGCGACGGGCAGGGCTTATGCCGAGGCGTCCCCCGCTGACGCCTCACCTGCTGGAAGACGCTCGCTCAAATCATCATTCGAGACACGGTCCTGTTGACCGATCGCGGTAACGAGGGTGGAGGAGATGTGGGCCAGAGCGGGGTCTGCAGCGATGAAGAGTGTTTCGACTCCGGCCAGTTCGTGGTTCATGCGGGCCATCGGCATTTCGTAGTTCAGGTCCGGACCGCCGCGGACCCCGCGGATGACGACGTCGATTCCGGCTCGGCGGCAGTAATCGACCAGCAGGCCGCCGGTGTGGGAGTCGACCGTGACGTTGCTCAGGTCAGTTGCTGCCGCGCGGAGCCGGTCCAGCCGTTCGGTGATGGGGAAGCGGCCGGTCTTGCTCGAATTGAACATCACGCAGACGACGACCTCGTCGAACAGGAGGGCGGCGCGGCGGAGAACGTCTTGGTGCCCTTGAGTGACCGGGTCGAAGGATCCTGGGAAGAGGGCTCGCATGATCGAAAAGAATAACGAGCGGCCGGCTCAGATGGAACGTCTGGCGAGATGGGACAACCGCAACGTCACACGACGCTCACGGCCACGTGGGACACGCTCTTCATCGTCCCCGACGGCGAAGTGGTGGCCAGGGTTCGTCGCACGGCAGTGCCGTACGCGCGTCAGAGGGTCAGGAAACGGGTGGCGCCCACGTAGACGCGGCCGGTGGAACCGATGGGCTCCTCCCTGACCGGGTCACCGGTCCGAGGCGAGTTGATCATCATGGGTTCGCCGTTCCTCGTCCCCGAATAGATGCCGACGTGGGTGACCTCGGTGCCGGTGGCGGGACGGAAGGCGACGATGTCGCCGGGCCTGAGGTCCTCCGTACCGGTGATCCGCACCCCCGCGGCCGAGCCGGCGGGTACCTGCCCGCCGCCCGCCTCGAACTGCGGCTGGGCGTCGCGGGGGATCGTCACACCGAGGGCGGAGTAGACCTGGCCGGTGAGACCGGAGCAGTCGTAGCCGAATCCGGAGGTGCCGGACCACAGGTAGGGCAGACCCAGGAAGGCGCGGGCGGCGGCGACCACGTCCGCGCCGCTCGGTGCGGCCGGCACCCTCGCCAGGTCGTCAGCCCGGAAGAACAGCCGGCCACCGCTGGGGGAGTAGGCGGTGACGACTCCGGGCAGCGGACCGGCCTTCACCGGGAAGGAGGTGTTGTACGAGTATTCGCCCGCCTGCCCGGACGGGCGGCCGGCCAGCGCGGCCTGGGCGGTGGCGAAGCCCCGGGCGGTGGGGCGGGCAACGCGTTCCCCGTGAGTACCGCCGGGCGGGCGCCGGTGCTCCGAGGTCAGTTGCCGGTCGGGAATCCAGCCGGGGTAGGCGCCCCGTCCTGCCTGGTCCCTGGGGGTGGGCTGGCCGTGCACCCATACGTGGTCCCAGAGCAGACCGTCGTGCCACTCGGTGCGGTCGACGGTCACCGGGACGCCGTGGAGAGCCTGCGTCTCCCCGGCGACCTCACGCCGCTCGTCCAGGGACATGGTTGTCAACCAGCCGCGGATGTCTGCGGGATTGGTGGTCGCCGGAGCGTCCACGGGCCGGACCTGTCCGGGGCTCACCCAGACCTGAGCGACCGCCACGTCGACGTAGCAGGTCGCGGCGCCGTCGCAGGGACGTGGTGCGGCCGACACGAGGGGGCGGGCCGGGGTGGTGGGAGTTGCGGGGATTGCGGCCGCGGGAGCGGCGAGGGCGAGGAGCATTGCGGCGGTGGCCGGCAGCACGGTCTTCACGGAGTACATGCGTCGATCCTGTCCAGGGCAGCGCGCCTGCGAACCTTCCGGCCCGGCCGGCCCACGCGGTCCTGGGATGCATCACGGGATAACGCCCGACCCAAACGAAACAGCCGTTATTCGCCTGATTACATGACAAGTAATCACTAGGGGTTGAATTGATGTAAACGCCCTATGTCTTCGGAATGCTGCGCTGTCATATTCGCATCAGATCACCCCGCTCATCTCGTTGCACCCATCAGGGGGAAGGCAGGAACATGGGCAAATTCAGGTATGGAACCACGGCGTCGGCCATCGTGCTGGCCGCCTTGGGATCGCTCGCGGCCGTGTGCGGCACGGCTCACGCGGAAGCGGGTCAGGACACCATCAGCATGCTGAAGCAGGAGAAGACCCAGTGGTGCTGGGTCGCCTCCGGGCTGACCATCGCCAAGTTCCAGGGCTTAGGCTCCACACAGGCGGACTTCTGCAACCGGGCCCAGCCCTACTACGGCTGCAACAACCAGCCCGCCACGCTCGACGACATGGCCAGGGGCTGGAGCAGCCTCGGCATGGCCCACACCGGCTCGGGCCTGAACAGCGCGGCCACGTTCAACCAGGTGTACACCGACGTCAAGGCGGCCCGGCCGATCGGTGCCCGCATCGGGTGGACGTCCGGTGGCGGGCACATGAACGTGGTCTACGGCTTCGACACGTCGAACACCACGATCGCCGTGGCCGACCCGTGGCCGGACACCACCACGTACACGTGGTGGAACTACAACGACTACGTGAGCAACAGCTCGTCCAAGTGGACGCACTCCCGCATCGGCATCTCCCGCTAAGGCAGGCGACATGCGCGACACCGAAATGTCCAGCAAGCGGACGGGCTCTCGCTTCTCCCGCCTGTCCATCGTCATCGCACTGAGTGCATCCGCGCTGCTGTCCGTCGTCGGTCCGGCCCATGCGGCCCCGGCCAAGGACCCTCTCCCGGCCGACATCCCCGACTATCAGGCTGCCCTCGACGCGGTGAAGTCCACCGACGTGCGCAACGCGGTCTGTCGCTTCCTGCGCACCCCGGTGCCCACCGGCGGCGTCGGCGGGTCGGTGCAGACCATCCCCGAAACGGCCGAGCCGTGCCAGGACCTCCCGGTCTTCACGATCAAGGACCCGGTGGCCCGGAACGAGATCACCCCCGGGTTCGTCGCGGGCACCGCCAAGCCACTGCCCACCGAGGCGGTCAAGCTGACGCAGCTGGTCTCCTCGCTCAGCACCACCATCAACGGCCGCAACGCAACCGTCATGCTCGCCCCCACTCAGGGCGGCGGCTGGCACCTGGCAGCCATCCGCGACGGCGACAGCGACGCCACATACGCCGGCAAGGCCACCCTGGGCACGCTGGTCTTCACCGAGCCACAGATCCGCGGCTGGTACCAGCTCAAGCTCACCACCGTCGAGCCACTCAACGACGAGGCCCGGCAAGGCCTGGGCGGCCAGGCGTCGGTGTCTCTGAGCGACTACCAGAAACTGGTCAAGGCCCGCTACGCCGACAAGCTGCCCGGCTCGGAGTACGACACCGACGGCTTCTCCAGCGGATACAGCACCCAGCGCAAGGCGGACGACGACGCGCCGTCTGCCACCCTGCTCCTTGCCAGCGGTTCCAGCGCGGCACTCGCCCTCGTGGGAGGGGCCGCTGTGCTCCGTCGGCGCCGGCGCGCAGGCACCGGCTGAGCCCGACCCGTACGCGCTCTCGTTCCGTCCCGGCAGCCAGCCGGGACGGTTCGAGGGGACTGGCGGGCGGCGTTCACAGCCCGTCCGGGACGCCGACCGGCGCGGTGAACCGCAACTGCAGGCTTTCCTCCGTCAGCACCGCCGGTTGGACCGCTGCCGTACGGGTGCGCAGCGGCAGGAGGCCGTCGATCGCGGTGCGGACTTGGGCGGCGGCTTTCGGCTCGTCTGCACCCACGGCGACCGGGACATGGGCGGCGGGCCGTGCCCCGAAGCGGCCAGGCCGGACTGGCGCGCGAACTCCAGAAGACCACCGGGGCGGTGGTGCGGTCCGTGGGGCGGGTCGCGTCGGGAACCGTTCCGCCGGATCCTGCGTGAGCTCTTGAGGGGCAGTCGGCTGATGGAGGGGTTCTGATGAAAACGCGGACGACGGTGAGCGTGGCGGTATCGGCATGCGTGGCGCTGGTGGCGTGCGGATGCGGTCCGGAGAAGGCGAAGGAGAGCGCTGACGCGAGGCCTTCGCAGCCGTCCGCGTCCACACCGGCGAAAGTGCCGTCGGGCACGCCGTCCGCGTCCGCCGGAACCGAGAAGCCGTCGGCCACCGTGCCCGGTATCCGGCCTGCGCCCAGGACGAAGGAGCGCGCGATCCAGCGGTACGAGCAGTACCTCCACGGCCTCGGGCATGAGGACATCGCCACGGTCTGCGAAGTGGCCGGGCCCGGCGCGAAGAAGGCAGAGGACCAGGGTTTCGGTCCGTGCACGTCGACGTACGTGATCGTGTTTCAGATGATCTCACCCGAGCAGAAGAAGGCGCTGCAGACCGCGACGGTCGATCCGCAGCGCGTCCCCGTGCGCACCCTCGACAAGATCGAGATGCCGCTGGAAGCGGTCAGGTCCTCCGCCACCTTCTCCGAGGAAGACCTGGGCAGCTACACCCTGGAGTACCTCGAGAACGACTACTACATCACCGACGGAAAGTGAACCTCCGTACGCGGTGACCCTGGCGGCAGAATGCGCGTGCCACAAGTGCCGTGCCCTCGTGGGGCCTCAGGTCGAGCCCCGGGCGCTCCTCGATGTCGAGTGGCTGCCGTCAGAGCCGCGGCCGAGATCACCGACGCCATCGCCGGCGTCCCTGCCCACCACCCCGGTGCGCACGCGCGACCTCGGCGGCTCCGCCTCCACCGGCGAGTTCACGTCCGCCATCCTCAAGCACCTCTGAGACGGGGCGCGGAGGAGCCTGTGCGTGGTCGCTGAGCCGACCGGCAGCGGGTCGCGGAGGACCGTACGACAGGCCCTCAGCCACCTGGCGAAGGTCCCCGTGCGCTCGGCCGGTATCCTCTCGTCCCAGGTGCGGTTCTCCGCGTGACCGGGCCACCGCCACGGGGCCCGTGCCGACGCCGGGGCCGCGTGAAAATTCACTGTCGCCACACGCGAAACTGTCGAACAGTGGGCACACCACCGCGCAGAAGTGAACGGACAACTCTCCTTTGACCACGATTCCCGGATCCCGTGTCCCGGGGCGGACCTGGACGGTCCGTCTGACCGGCCACGGTGACCACACCGTCTCCGTCGCCTGCAGCACCGAGGCGTGCCGCATGCCGCCCCGGTCCAAGGACACCGCGGCCATGCGACGGTTCGCCGCCGAGCACGCCCGTGCACACGCCCGCCTCGCCACGGTCCGCCCCCACGCGGCGTGTGCCTGCCGGGCCGCCGAATGCGGATTCCACGAGGACACCAGGGCCTCGTGCACCGGTGCCCCGCTGCTCGTCCTCATCCACAACCCGGCCGTCGGACAGGTTTGGACGCTCGCCGAGATCTGCCAGGCCTGCGCCCCCCTGATCTCCCACACCGCCGTCCTCGGTCGCGTTCAGCAGTCGGCGCCTCCCCGTCCCTCCGCGGGACCGGCCCCCGCTTCAGCCCTCCCCGCCACACCGGCTCCGGCACGTGTGGCAGTGGCCGGCGGCTTCTCGTCCCCCGAAGCCGCTCCCGAAGCCGTCTCCCGCCGCCGCCCGTACCGCGGCGGCCCCCGCCGCACCCGCTGACGGCCCGCCGTAATCCAGTGGGCAGATGATCACAGGCGGGCCGGGCAGCCGCGCACGTCTGCGGAGTTCCAGCCGTATTCCATCTGGGGGGGGGCGGTGCGGCGGGCGAGTTCGACACCGTGGAGGCGCCCGACGACGGGGAGGCGGCGTCGATGCCCGCGCTGATGCCTGCGGACGTCAGGATGTCACCGTCGTCGACCCACCGCACGTCGCGGTGACGAGCTCGGCTACCCCGTCGACAGCCCCCGCGGCCACGGCGGCGGCTACCGCCTCGCCTCCGGTACGGACCTGCTGCCGCTGCCGCTGCCGCTGCCGCTGCCGCTGCTCCTGGACGACGACGAGGCCCTGCGTACCGCCGCGGGCGGGCCCACCGGGATCGAGGAGACGGCCCGGCGCGCTGGTCAAACTCGAACAGGTCCTGCCCCGGCGCCTGCGCGGACAGGTCACCGCAGTCCAAGGGGCCGTCGCGGGATCACCTGGGAGGACCGCGGACCGCGGGCCGATCCGGCGTTCCTCGCCACGCTCGCCGTCGCGTGCCGTGACCACGAGATCATCACCTTCGACTCGTCGACGCCTCCGACGACTCCCTGACCCGCATCGCGCAAACCCTGGCGGCCCTGGGCGCGGACTCCACCCTCGACGCCGACCCGGACGATGCCCGCGCCACGGCGCAGCGCACGCTGGAGGCCGTCGGCTGAGACCGGCTGGCTGCCCGTACGGCGAGGGACGGCGCACAGACCCGGAGTGACTGGCCGGGTGCGGACGGGGTAGGCGCTGGGGAGCCGGAATCCACGTGAGTGAGCGGAGAGGGAGCGGGAGCGATGAAGGGGAAAGGCAAGGAGTACAAGCGTCAGGATCCGCGGGCGGGCCGCGAGGAGCAGCCGCAGGAGCATCCCGGTCCGGACCCGGTGCACCCCGAGGCCAGCAGGCCGGCTGCCGGCCCGAGCCCGGAGGACGTGAGGAGGATGCGGGAGCGTGAGATGGCCGCGAGCAGGACGACGGGAGCCCGCGGCGCGCGCCACGCCGACTCCGAGTGAGGGCACATCCGTCATCCGTACGCCGACAGCAGGGACTGAGACAGTACGGACTGATCGCTGCCGCGTCACTCTCCGTCGCGCGCCCAGCCTTCCGGGGCCGACGTGAAGGCGATGCACTCCACGTCGATGCTGTCGGCGAGCTCGTCCAATACGCCTGCCAGACTGTCGACGGTCTGACGGTCCACCGCCGGATCGCCGGCGGCAGCCGAGTTCGTCCAGTCGACGGCGAGGGTACGCAGCAGGGCGGTGACCCGGTCGGCGGGAATCAGCGGAACGCCATCGTCTCCCGGGATGAGCGGAATCGTGACGTGGATCATGAGACCGCCTCCGGCGGGAGTGAATCGGTGGGTGGTCGCCCCCTGTCGCGGGAACGGCGAAGACATCCGAACGGAGTCGCCGAGGAGCGCATACCCGCAGTGCCCGAGGTCAATCCCCAAGATCTGGGCACCGGAACCCGGGCTTACCTTGAGTGACGGCGGGTAGACGTTCCACCGCAAGACCCCCTTCCAGCATCGGGAGGATCAATGACCCGACGAGTGCACGAGGTGATGACGGGAAATCCGGTGACGGTCGAGCAGCTGACATCGCTGGCAGAGGCCGCACGGGTGATGCGGGACGCCGGCATCGGGGACGTACTGGTCGTCGACCAGGGCCGGCTTCGCGGCATCCTCACCGACAGGGACATCGTCGTCCGCGCGTTGGCCGAGGACCGGGACCCGGCCGAAACGACCGTAAGGGCGATCTGCAGCGGCGATCCGCTCACGGTCCGGCCCGACGACAGCGTCGACCAGGCCGTCGACCTCATGCGTCGGCACGCGCTGCGGCGCCTGCCGGTGGAAGCCGAGAACGGCGAACTCGTCGGCATCGTCACCCTTGGCGATCTGGAGGTCGAACGCGATCCGGGGTCGCCCCTCTCCGCCATTGCGGCCGCCGAAGGGAGAGACCGGTGAAGCGGCCGTTACAGATGCATCCATCTGCATCTGCGCGGAGCGTGCCGCCCCGACGGTGCCCCGGGCCCCCCGAGTGCGTGTGGCGAGGGCGGCGAGAGGCGGAGCCGTCGACCGCATGACCGACGGGAAGACACCCGGCACGGAGCCGACCCGGCCTGGGGCGCGGGGAACACACCGGCGGTCCGTTGACCACTCCGGGTGGACGCCGTGGGTGTCGTAGCGGACGTCGGGCATCGTGACATCGGGTCTCACCGCCCCGGCTCCTCGGGGAAGCGACGTGGTCCGTGCACTCCGGAGTCCGCTTCCGCCGAAACGCGGCATGCCCGCCGCCGCAGGCCCGTGCGCGGGGCTCGGCTACCCGCGCGGGGCCGTTGCCAAAGCCCCTTTCACATGGAGTCCAGGCGGCTCAAGTCGACCAACAACCGCCCGCCGTCCTGCCACGCGGTCTCAAGGGCCTGCCGCAGGGGCTCGGCGGTGTCGTGGTCGAGCTCGCCGGACAGGGCCACGACCGTGGCCCCCGGGACGGGCTACGGCGCCCTGGCGTCGTCCGGGACGTGGATGTCCAGGATGCAGACGTCGTCCCGGCTGTCCGAGCACTGCGCGGCCAGTGTCCGGGCCAGGGAATCGCCGTGGCCCTCCTGAAGGAGGCGCACGGCTGTTGCCGCCAGCCGGTCGAGTCCGTCGTCGATGTCCTCGCCCGGCACCTCCACGAGGCCGTCGGTGTAGAGCAGCAGATGGTCGCCGGGCAGCAGATCGATGGCGGCCTGTCCGTAGGACGTGGCGAAGGTGGCGCCGAGGAGGCTGCCCTGCGGCTGATCGAGGAAGCCCGCCCGGGCACCGCGGATCAGCAAGGGCGGCAGGTGCCCTGCCCGTACCCAGATCAGGCGCCGGTCCCAGGGCTGGTACCGGGCCATGACCATGGTGGCGGTGGCGGTGGCGCTGGTGGAGGGGTCCGAAGCGCTGTGGAGCAGAAGGGTGTTGAGTCTGCGCAGGACGTCGGGCAGCGGAGAGCCGGTCACCGCCATCCCCTTCGTGGTGAACCGCAGCTGGGCCATGGTGCCCACGGCTGCCAGACCGTGGCCGGCCACGTCCCCGATGACGAACAGGGCGCTCCGGTCGGGGAGCTCGATGGCGCTGTACCAGTCGCCTCCGACGTTGACCCCGCTGTCGGCGGGGACGTAGGCGACGTCGATGAACAAGCCGGCCAGCTCCAGGGACTGCTCCGGAATCGGCAGCAGGGTTTCCTGGAGACGCGCGGCGAGCGTACGTTCCGCCTGGAGCATGCCGCGCTGCAGGAGAACGGCGCGCTCGCTCTCGAGCAGCGCGAGCTCGGCGCCCCGCTGCGCGCTGACGTCCTGGAAGAACCCGTGCACCTCGACCGGGGTGCCGTCGGTGTCCGTCTGGGTCTCGGCGACGATCCGCAGATGTCGTACGCCGCGCGCGGTGGCGATCCGGAACGGCTGGTCGATCGCCTCGCCCTTGCTCAGTAGTCGCCGGACGGCTGCGCCCAGTGCCGGAAGGTCGTCGGGCAGGATGTGCCGCGGCAGCTCCTCAAGGGTCATCGGGCCCTCGCGGGGGTCGCGGTCGAAGATGGCGTAGACCTGATCGGACCAGGTGATGGCGTCCGTCGTCAGGTCCCAGCCCGCCCAGCCGAGGTTCCCCAGCCGCTGCATGTCGGCGAGCCGCCGCTCCTCGCGCTCGCTGGTGTCGTGCCGGATCCAGGACACCACCAGGTGGTCTTCCAGCCTGGACACCCGGACGGAGTAGACCGACTGCCGCGGGACGCCGGCGACCACCTCCTCATACGTGAAGGGATCTCCCTCGTACCTGCTTCCGGTGGTGAGCGTCTCCAGGTAGCCGTCCCACAGGGGGGTGCCCGCCACGGTCGGATACGTCTCCAAGATCCGACGGCCCACGAGTTCCTTGCCGCGCCGCCCGGCCATGTCGACCGACTCGGGCGCCGCCGCGTCGATGCGGAAGTCCTCGACCTCGCCCGACTCCGAGCGCAGGGGACTGAGCAGGACCGCGGGCCCGGACAGCGCGTCCAAGACCCGCTGTACGGACGTCACGGAGACATCGGCCCCCTCGGCGCCGCTCAGCGGCTCCATCGCATCGAGCCGGCCCGCACACAACTGGGCCGCCCGGCGCAACAGCGCCCGGGTGTCGGCCGCGAAGGGGCCCGGCTCCGTCCGCAGGAAGCCGATGGCCGCCTCCGGGGACCCGTTGCCCGGTACGGGGAGCCAGGCGCGCGCAGGCCACCGGTCCGGCGGGTCCCCGATCAGCAGATAGCGGCGCCCGTCCTCGGCCGGGTCCTCGAGCCACAGGGCCTGACGTGCGGCGATCGCTTCCAGGGCGGCGACGCCGCTGAGCGGGGGGACGTGGCGCCACTGCTCGGCCAGCGCCTCGTCGATGCCGGCGCGTCCGGCCAGCTCCAGGCTCCCGGCGGGGGTCAGCGAATAGATCATCACGGCTTCCACGCCGACCGCCGAGCCGATGACGGTCCGCAGCAGCTCCGCGATGTCGTCACCGCCCTGCGTGCTCGCCAGGCCGTCGGCGAGCCGGGCGAGGAGTGGGCGCAGCCCGGCGTCCGCATCGCGGCGGTCGACGACGCAGCGTTCGCGGCTGAAGGCCGAATCGACCCGTTCCCTCAGCGGTCCGAGGGCCCCGGGGTGGGCGAGCGGGGCGATTCCCGGCTGCGGGCGGGAGCGGACCTGCCCCAAAGTGATCCAGCATTCCTCAAGGAGGGTGCGGCGCCGCTCCCGGGCATTGCCGAGGAGCATCTCGTATGCAGCGTGGGCGGAGACCTCCTCCTGGGCCATGAGTACGCCCTTGGCCCGCTCGACGACGGCCGTGGTGGCGGAGATGCCTTCCAAGTCCGCGATCTCCGAGCGCAGCCTGGCGACCACCTTGGCGAGAGCCAGCACGTCGGGTCCGGCGGCGTCTCCCCCTGGCGTGGCATCGCCCTTCATCTTTTGAGGATGCCACGATCGCCCTTGGGGCGGCTCCTCCGTGGCCGCCCTTTCCGGGCAGGAGCGGCCGGTTCCACTTCGCCGCGAAAAACTCAGTCGGCTGCCCGGCCCCGCGGAATCCGGTGCGCTTGGAGGCGGTGTCGGGGCTGGACGTGGGTAGGGGGTTGACACCGGGGCGCGGTCCGGCCTCCCGGCCGCGACGGGGCCGTGTCCCGGGCTCAAAGACGCTCGGGGGCGCGAAGCCCATGACCGTCGGCGGCCGGGCCGGGTGCCGGGGACATGCCGACGCGGGTGGTACCGAGTGGCCGGTGTCCGGCGTGGTGGAGTGAGCAGGAGCACCTCGTGGACCTCCACGTCCACCTCACGGCCAGACGGACCGGACCAGCTGGGGAGCCCGTCGCCCTCGCCGGCTGAGGACTCCCGTCTACACGGCGCACCGCCTCCGCCAGGAGTGTCCTCTAGCCCGGGGTGCCTTCAGGTCCTCATCGCTGATCGTCTTCCGTTCCGGGCGTACCGAGATTTCCGTACCCCTTGAACTCGTGGGGCTTGCGACGACTCCCGTCGGCGGGGAACGCGGCGCCGTCCGCCTCGGGTCCGTGCACGTCACGTACGGGGCCTCGCGGCGTGGCCGTACTGCCCGGAGGCGGCTCTGCGGCGCGTCGCCTGATACCCCACCACACGGCGCAGATCAGCAACGCGGTGACGATGACGCCGATGCCGAGAAGAGCGACTGAGTTCAACATGGGTCCGCCTTTCCTCGTCTTCGTTCCTTCCCGCCCCTTCCCCGATGGACGGGCGCGTAACGCCGAGCGGGCTACTGCCGCCCGAACCCGGAGCGCCGCAGGCGGCGTGCACCGCCGCCGGCCGTGCCCCTTTCGGCCGGGCGGCAGGTCAGGCCGTGCGGTGGCGCTCGGCCGCTTCCGCGCGCGGGGTCAGCCCCAGCCACGGGGCGCCGGACGCGCCGGGCCGGATCGTTCCTCCCGACGGATCCGACGTGCCGTCGAAGAGCCGCCGCTCGATCCGTACGTGATCGTGGAACCATTCCAGGTGCCGGAGGTTGGGGACGGCCGCGGCGGCATGGACGTGCAGGCTCATCTCCCCGCTCCCTCATCAGGCCGGACCGTCGGCACGGTCGCCGTCGCCGTGGCCGTGGCGGTGGCCCGGGAGCAGCTCCTGGAGCTTCGCCTTCAGGCCCTGGCGCACCATGCCGGCCCGGTCGCTGTCCCCCTGCAGGACCGCGGACGCGGTGGCTTCGATCTGGTCGAGGCCGGCGTGCGGAGGGATCGGCGGGACCGCCGGGTCCGTACGGAAGTCGATGACGAACGGCCGGTCCGCGGCCAGCGCCTGCCGCCAGGCGCCCTCGACGCCTCCGGGCTCCTCCACGCGTACCCCTCCCAGCCCGATCGAGCGCGCGAAGTCCGCGTAGGGGACGTCGGGCAGGGCCTGCGAGGGCAGGAACTGCGGTGCGCCGGACATGGCCCGCATCTCCCAGGTGACCTGGTTGAGGTCCTGGTTGTTGAGCACCGCGACGACCAGCCGCGGATCCTGCCAGTCCGTCCAGTACTTGGCGACGGTGATGAGTTCGGCCATTCCGTTCATCTGCATGGCCCCGTCACCGACGATCGCCACCGCGGGGCGGTCGGGCCGGGCGAACTTCGCGCCGATGACGTACGGCACTCCGGGGCCCATGGTGGCGAGGGTTCCGGACAGGGAGCCGCGCATGGTCCCGCGCATCCGCAGGTGCCGGGCGTACCAGTTCGCCGCCGAACCGGAGTCGGCCGCGAGCATCACGTCCTCGGGCAGCTGCGCGTCCAGCGCGTGTACGACGTATTCGGGGTTGATCGGGTCGGCACCGACTGCCGCGCGCCCCTCCATGACCTGCCACCAGCGCGCCGTGTCCTTCTCGATCTTCTTGCGCCACGACCCGTGCTTCTTGGGCTCCAGCAGCGGCAACAGGGCCTGGAGGGTCTGCTTCGCGTCTCCGACGAGGTTCACCTCGAAGGGGTAGCGCAGGCCGACCATGAAGGGATCGATGTCGATCTGCACGGCCCGGGCCTGGTCGAGCTCCGGGAGGAACTGGGTGTAGGGGAAGCTGGAACCCACGACCAGGAGGGTGTCGCAGTCGTGCATCATCTCGTACGAGGGACGGGTACCCAGCAGCCCGATCGAGCCGGTGACGTACGGCAGGTCGTCCGGCAGGGCGTCCTTGCCGAGCAGCGCCTTGGCCACCCCCGCACCCAGTACGTCCGCCAGTTCCTCGACCTCGGTGCGGGCGCCGCGGGCGCCCTGGCCGATCAGGACCGCGACCTTCTTGCCGGCGTTGAGCACCTCGGCGGCCCGGGCGAGTTCCGCGGAAGGGGGAACCGGGGCGTAGGAGGGGCTTCCGAGGCTGGAGGGAACCATCTTGAAGGCGTGCGTCGGCGGTGAGTAGTCGAGCTGCTGGACGTCGGCCGGGATGATCACTGCGGTGACGGTCCGCTCGGCCTGCGCGGTGCGCATGGCCCGGTCGATCACGTTCGGCAGTTGCTCGGGCACGGTGACCGTCGCGCAGAAGGCGGAGGCGACGTCCTTGTACAGGCTCATCAGGTCGACCTCCTGCTGGTAGGAGCCGCCCATGGCGCTGCGGTCGGTCTGTCCGACGATCGCGACGACCGGTACGTGGTCGAGCTTGGCGTCGTACAGCCCGTTGAGGAGGTGGATGGCTCCCGGGCCGGACGTGGCCGCGCAGACACCGGTCCTGCCGGAGAACTTGGCGTAGCCGACCGCTTCGAACGCGGACATCTCCTCATGGCGGGACTGGACGAACCGCGGCTTGTTCTCGGCGCGGCCCCATGCGGCCAGCAGGCCGTTGATTCCGTCGCCCGGATAGGCGAATACGTGTTCCACATCCCACTCGCGCAGGCGCTGGAGGATGAAGTCGGAAACCTTGATCGACATGACGCTCCTTCTCATCGGGCGGGCGTTCGGGCGGCGTGCGTGCGGGGTGTGTGCTTACGTGCGCACGGGCGGCGGCGGACGGTGGTCTTCACCCGCGCGGTGGTCTGCGTCGCCGTGTGGCGGCGCGCAGGGCTGCGACGGCCGAAGCGGCCGCGGCGGCGGCCACGGCTGAAGTCACCAGCCGGGCGTCGCGGGCGGACGGTCGCGGTCGTGTCGCGAGCTTCTCCGGATAGTGGGCGGGTGCCGGGCCGTCCAGGCCCAGGGCGAGGACTTCGGCCGGATGCATCGCCTGCCGGCCCGTGCCCCCCTGCTCGATCTGGGTCCGGCAGCTGAACCCATCGGCGAAACCGAAGTCACCGGCGAGCCCGTAGCAGCCGCCGTCCAGGACATCGGCCTCGATGCCGGCCCGGCGCATGAGTTCGCGGTCGGCGTCGTACTTCAGCCCCTGGTGGCAGTGGGTCTGGAGGCTCTCCAGGCGTCGTACGTTGTTCGCGGTCTTGCCGTACGCCTGGGCGGAGCCTCCGCACGAGTTGCTGCCGATCATGCCGCCGAGGGAACAGTGACTGTGCGTGGCCGGTTTCGGGCCGAACTTCAGGCCGGTACCGGAGAGCTGCCGGTCGAGCTCGTCGAGCACGGTGCCCGGCTCCACCACGCAGGTGCGGCGCTCGGTGCCCACGGAGACGAAACGGTTGCAGTACTTCGTCCAGTCGATCACCACGGCCGCGTTCGTGCACTGGCCGCCCAGACTCGTACCGCCGCCGCGGGACAGCACAGGGGCGTCGTACCGTGCGCAGCCGGCCCCCGCTTCGGCTCCGGCCTCGACATTGCGGGGCACCACGACGCCGAGGGGCACTTGGCGGTAGTTAGAGGCGTCCGTCGCGTAGGCGGCGCGGCTGCCCGCGTCGAACCGCACCTCACCGTCGACCCTCTCGCGCAGGGCCCGCTCCAGCGCTGTGACGTCCAGGTCCACGTCCACCGTGCCGGGACCCCGCATCGCGTCCTCCTCTTCGGGCGCCACTCGGAACTGATCACGGCGGACACCCGCCGACGTCCTGCCCGCCGCCTAACCGCTGAGGGGCGCAGGAAACGCCCGGCACGGGCAAAAGACGGACCCGCGAGCGGGACGAGCGGGGGCCCTCCCTGCCCGATCAGCCCCGCGAGGCCGGTGACGCTCCGGCCGGCGATGAGCGGCGCCGGTCCGCCGCGCGCAGTGGGACGGACCGGTGATCGGGTGTCCAGCCGTTGCCGCCGGCCTCGGGACGGTGGTGGAGACGGAACAGCTTGGTTCCGCCGCACAGGGGGCTTCGGTGACCCTGGGCTGCCGCCGCCTCGTGTGGGGAAGCCTCACGAAGCCTTATCGCGCCGATCTCCAGCTCCTTGGGTTCCTACGCGCTCCTCACCCTCCGCCCCGGTGGTGCGGCGGCGGCGACGACCGTCTGCCGTGACCGCTTCGTGCGGGTCCTCGCCGTCGTTCCCGACGGCACCGAGTTCCTCTCCCTGGACCTCGATCGCGTCGAACCGCCGAGGCGCCGTAGTGCGCGCCTGGGCCGCCGGGCGGGTGGCAGACGAGACGGTCGACTTGACGCCCCCTGGGAGGGACGCCTGCCTCGTTCGCCGGCCTGCTGCCACGCCCTCCCCGTGGTCGGTGGTCGCCCTCTCACCCCGTCGAACGGACCATTCACCTGTGGCACCTCTGGCTCTGGCCTGCTTCGTCTTCCGTTGGACCGTCCGATGCGACAAGAAGGCCGGTAGCGCGCAGCGGCCCCCGTGCTCCGCTCCCCGTCAGGCGGCTTCCAGCGCCCGGCCGGCCGCGGCCACCTCCAGGCTGTCGACGACGGCCGCCAGGCTGCCCGTGGCCCGGTAGACCGCGCGCTGCCGACGGGCCCCGGTGCCCTGCCGGCGCAGTCCCTGCCACAGGGCTGCGACGGCGCCCAGATCCCCGGCCGCCGCCAGCCCCGGGGCGGCTCGATCGAGCAGGCGATCGACGAGTGACACGGCCGGCGCTTCGCGGCCGCTCTCCAGGTCCAGCGCGGGGCCCTCGATGCCGTACATCGCCGCCAGCCGATGCGCCCTGCGCAGTTCGGGCTCCGGCGGGAGCGGAGCGGGCACGCGCGCGTCCACGTCCGCCAGGAGCGCCCCGGCAAGACCTCGTACGAGCATGGCCGTCAGGACCACGGTGTCGAGGTCCGCGTTGACGTCGGTGACCCGGATCTCCAGCGTCGGCACGTGCTCGGAAGGCCGGGCGTACCAATACACCATGCGGCGATCGAGCAGCACCCCGGAACTGACCAGGCCGTCGACGTACGCGAGGTACTGCTGCTCGTCCACCGCGGGAGTCGGCCCGACGGTCGGCCAGCCGGCGTGGGCGACGGCGCGCCAGCTGGCGAGCCCGGTGTCCCGCCCGCACACGAACGGCGAATTGCAGGTGATCGACTGGAGCACCGGCAGCCACGGACGCATGTGGCCGGCCAACGCCAGGGCCCTCTCCCGGTCAAGGGCTCCCACGTGCACGTGACAGCCGCAGACGAGGTGGTCCGGGCCCAGCAGCGCGGCGAACCGTTGCGCCATTCGGCGGTACCGGTCGCCTTCGGTCACCGTCAGCGGTTCCTGCGGCCTGATCACCGGCGTGGCCGAGGCCACGGCCGCGCAGCCGCCCCGGCGCGCGCCGTCCGCCACGGCGCGCCTCAGCCGCACCAGCTGCTCGCGCAGGTCGTCCCGGTCGGGGGTCGGCCGTGTACAGACTTCCACCTGGGTGGTGTAGAACTCGGCCTGGATCTGCTCGCCCAACTGGTTGGCGAGTGCCCCGATGACGGCTGGGCCTCGGTTCACAGGGGCCCGGGTTTCACGGTCGACGAGGAGGTACTCCTCCTCGACCCCCACGGTCAGAATGTCCATGTACCGCTCCTCGCAAGGTGCCCGGCGCCTACCCGGGGGGCGGATTCCCATGCGGGCGCCGGCCCGCCGCCTGCCGGGTGCGCGGCCCCGCACTGCATGCGGATCCCGTCGAGCGCGGGCGGATGGCGGCGGCGTAGCTGGGTAGCCGCATCCGTGGGACCGCCTTCGCGACGGGCATGAGGAGGATGCAATGTCGGCCACGGGAGCGCTGGCCCGGTACCACCGGCGGCGTGACTTCTCGAGGACGGCCGAGCCGGAGGGCCGGCTCGCGGAGCCGTCCGTCGGGCCCGCGTCGTACGTCGTCCAGATCCACGACGCGCGGAGCATGCACTTCGATTTCCGGCTCGAAGCGGACGGGGTGCTCAAATCCTTCGCCGTGCCCAAAGGCCCGTCCAGGAATCCGCACGACAAGCGCTTCGCGACACCTACGGAGGACCACCCCCTGGAGTACCGCGATTTCGAAGGCGTGATCACGCCGGGCCAGTACGGCGGTGGCACGGTCATCGTGTGGGACGAGGGCACGTACCGCAACGCTTCGACCGACCGCGCCGGCCAGGAGATCCCCCTCGCCGAGGCACTGGAGCGGGGACACGCCTCGTTCTGGCTCGACGGCCGCAAGCTGCACGGCGGCTACTCGCTCACCCGCTTCCGCACGGAGGAGGACGGCGAGAAGGAGGCGTGGCTCCTGGTCAAGCACGCCGACGAGCGTCCCGCCGCCGGCGGGACGCCGGACCCCCGCCGGGCCCGGTCGACCCGCAGCGGACGTACGCTCAAGCAGGTCGCCGCGGCCGCACGAGGGGCAACCCGATGAGCCCGAAGCAGCCGCCCGCAGGGCCGAAGCGCATCCGGGCCGGCCGGCGCACCGTCGGCATCGGCCGCCCGGGCAAGGTCCTGTTCCCCGACGACGGCATCACCAAGGCAGACCTCGCCGACTACTACCGCACCGTGGCCCCCCGGATGCTGCCCCACCTGCGCGGACGCCCGCTGATGCTGGAACGGCATCCCGACGGCATCGACGGCCCGGCCTTCATGCAGAAGGACGTGCCGGACCATTTCCCCGACTGGATCCACCGCGTCGAGCTGCCCAAGGAGGACGGCACCGTCACCTACGCCGTCTGCGACGACACCGCCACCCTGCTCCACCTCGCCGACCAGGCGTGCACCACCCCGCACCGCTTCCTGTCCCGTGCGGACCGCCCGGACCACCCGGACCGGCTGGTGTTCGACCTGGACCCGCCCGGAGACGACTTCGCCCTGGTACGGAGAGCCGCGCACGCCCTCCACGAGCTGCTGGACGAACTGGGGCTGCCTTCCCTGCTGATGACCACGGGTTCACGCGGCCTCCACGTCATCGTGCCCCTCGACCGCGGGGCACCCTTCGGCGACGTACGGACCTTCGCGCGCGGCGTCGCCGAAGTCCTCGAGGCCCGCGACCCCGGCCGGTTCACCACCGAGCCCAGGAAGAAGGCCCGCCACGGCCGCCTCTACCTCGACATCCAGCGCAACGCCTACGCCCAGACCGCCGTCGCCCCCTACGCCGTCCGTGCCCGCCCCGGCGCCCCCGTCGCGGCCCCGTTGCCCTGGGACGTCCTCGACGATCCGGACCTCACCGCGCGACGCTGGACGCTCACCGGCGCCGACCGGCTCCTCGCCGACAACCCCTGGCAGGATCCCCCTCGGCCCCGGTCCCTCGGCAGGGCCCGCAGCCTGCTCACCCACCTGACCCCCTGACGAAGGGTGGCCCGCCGTGACACAGCGCACCACCGCACGACGGCTGATGAAGGAGTACGGGCAGACCCACGCCCAGGAAGCGGGCATCCGGCTGCGGAACACGCCCGCGCCGCTGTACCAGTTGCTGACCCTGTGCGTGCTGTTCTCCGTACGCATCAAGGCCGACATCGCGGTGGCCGCGGCCCGCGCGCTGTTCGAGGACGGCATGCGCACGCCCCGGGCGATGGCGGCGGCCTCGTGGCAGGACCGGGTGGACGCACTGGGCCGGGCCCACTACCGCCGTTACGACGAGAGCACGGCCACCGCACTGGGAGCCGGTGCCGACCTGGTACTCGACCGGTACCGCGGAGATCTTCGCCGACTGCGCGAAGCCGCGGGCGGAGACCCGGACCGCGTTCGCGAGCTGCTCCAGGAGGTCCCCCGGATCGGGCCGGTCGGCGCGGACATCTTCTGCCGGGAGGCACAGGGGCTGTGGCCCGAGCTGCGCCCCGCGTTCGACAGCCGGGCCCGCCACGCCGCGGCGGAACTCGGGCTCCCCAAGACCGCCGAGGGCTTGGCGCGTCTGGTCGACGCCCCGGACCTGCCGAAGCTGGCGGCCGGGCTCGTCCGGGTCGAGCTCTCGGGGAAGGCCGGACTCTCCGGAAGGAAGGCAGCCTAGCCATGGGCACCCCTGGTACCCCTCCCAACGATCCCGTACCTCCCAGCCCCACCCCTGCGCCGGGTCCCGGACCCGGTCCGCAGCCCGGGCCCGTGCCGGGGCCCGTGCCCGCGCCGGGTGGCCCCGACCCGGTGCCGCCGGCACCGCCGCAGCCGGGACCCGACCCGCAGCCGCCGCCGGCCCCGCGCCCCGATCCGCACCCGCAGCCGGGCCCCCTGCCCGGCCCCGTACCGGCACCGGAACCGGTCACCTGAAAGCCCGGCTGCGGCGGAGCCTGTCCACGCACTCTGAACACACCACCGTCCTCCTGTGTCAGTTGCTCCTGTAAGGGTCCGCGCATCACTCCCGTTGCGGGTGTGACCCGGGGCCGTTGCGGCACCGCGGGCAAGGGATGGGCATGGCAAAGCGCCCTGCACAGATGGGGTGCAATACGCTCGGAGAAGACAGCCGGGGGCTGGCAACTGTCCCACGGTCCGGCTTATTTGGTCTTGTGGCAAGATCGCGGGATGTTGAGACTCACCGACTTCATCATCGATTGCCCGGACACGATGGAACTGGCGGCCTTCTACTCCACGGTGACGGGGCGCCCGGTCAAGGAGGGCAGCCACGCGAACTGGGCCGGTATCCAGTTCGGCGAGATTGAACTGGCCTTCATCCAGGTGGAGGACTACCGCGCCCCGCAGTGGCCCGACAGCGAGCACCCCAAGCAGTTCCACCTCGACTTCGAAGTCGACGACATCGAGGCCGAACAGAGCCGCGTCCTGGCCCTCGGCGCGACCCTGCAGCGGGACTGCATCGGCCCCGATGGCTACGGCTTCCGTGTCTACACCGACCCCATCGGTCACCCCTTCTGCCTCTGCCACAACAAGGGTGTCACCTGGACCGACGAGGGCCCCGTCTGGCCCTAGCGCGATGACCAGTGCAGGCCGTGGCCGAGGGGCAGAGCGTGGTTTCGGGTGGTCCGCGGCGGTGCTGGCGACCGGCAGGCGGCCGGCCGTGGTCGGGTCACCGCCCCCGGCCGCCATGCCGCGGCGTCGGGGTGGACCGGGGCCGCACGGTGGACCAGCGCGCGAGGCCGTCACTTCGTTGCGCTGCGGGCCTGCCGCTGAGCGCGGCTCCAGCGCCAGGTCCGTACGACCAGGACCAGGGACGAGGCCGCGAACAGCGCCGCGGTGATCAGCAGCCAGCGTCCGAGGAACCCGTCAGCCGGAAGGGCGGTCGCCGCCGTGTAGTGCCCGACCTGGCGGAAGACCAGCGGCCACCAGACCAGCAGCAGAACACCGGAGACGAACGCGGGTACACGCACGTAGTTCACGCCCACCCGCGGCGCGGGCCGGTCGTCGCTCGGTCCCCGGGGGAACAGCGCCTGGGCCGCACGGTCGGTCACCGAGTACAGGGGCAGCAGCACCAGGTCGTGGAGAAGCGCCGCCCCGACGAACCACACGGCGACCCCCACGGTGTCACCCTCGAACAGGCGCAGACCGGCGTACACGGCGAGGGTGAAGGAGACCAGTACGAGCAGCAGGTGCAGAGGGGAGGCGCCATAGCGGCGCCGGAAAGCGGTCGAGGCGCTCACACGGGCTCTCCGAAGGTCAGGCGGGTGACCCATTTGGTGTTGTGGACCCCGGGCGCCCCCGCGACGATGACCCGCGCCGGGTAGCCGTGGTCGGCGGAGAGGGTCGCCCCGTTGACGCGGACGGCCAGGAGCGATCGGCCGTCACGGACCTGGCTGTCGCTCAGCACGGCCGACCTGAACGAGCCACTACGCTGCACCGATTCCGCCAGGACCTCGGGCGTGTTCACACCCAGCCCGACGAGGGCGGCCAGATCGGTCAGCCGCACCCCGCCCCACCGCTGGTCGGTGGTGGACCAGCCCTCCACACAGGCGATGGGCAGGGCCGACTCGTGCTGCGTCATCGACAGGAGCTGCTCGTACGTCAGGTCGACGTGACGCCCCGGGCCGCGTAGGGTCAGCCGCCACGCGGGGCCGATGTCGCTGGGCCGGATGCCGACCGAGGCGGCGGTCTTGTTGATCTGGAACCCATTCGGGCCCGGGCCCGGGTCCCGGCCGTGAGGGGCCAGCAGCGCCGTCTGCCGCCACCATCCGCCGATGCTCTGTCCCGCCGTGACCACCAGCAGGGCCACCGACCCGAGCCCCACCATGGCCAGGGCGCCTCGGCGGGAGATGGTCGGCGCCGCCGGGCGCGGCGAGACCAGCCCGACCGCATTTGCGGTGCCTGCCGCCGGCTCCCCGAGTCGTGTACGCACGGCCCGCAGGGCCCTGGGCAGCCGGAAGGCCACGTGCACGACGAAGGCGCCGATGAACACCCAAGCCCCGTAGAAGTGCAGCGTGTAGAAGGAGCCCGGGAAGACGTAGTGCAGCTGGACGTTGAGGATGCCGGTGACGAACTCGAAGCCGGCGCCGCCGACCAGCAGGAGCAGGGACAGCCGATCCAGAGTGTGGCTGACCGAGCGGATCGGCGGCCACTCGAACAGCTTGGGAATGACCGACCACAGCTTCGCCAGCAGTACGGGCACGAGGACGATTCCCAGCGTCACGTGGACGCCCTGGGTGAGACGGTAGAGCCAGTACGGAGAGGTCGGCCAGGAGAACAGGTAGAAGCCGAGCCATCCCTTGTCCGGCGTCTGGTCGTTGACCGCCGCGAGATCGGGGTTGTACGCCGCGTACGACAGCAGGCCCGTCATGAAGAGCACCGTGACCCCGAACAGCAGGACCAGCCCGAACACCGAGGTCAGCCACGGCCCCCGCAGGGGACTGCGCCAGAACTCCGGACGGGCCGGCCCCGGGGGCGGCCCCGCTCCCAGGGCCGTGCTTCCGACCTCTCGCAACCGCGCCAGTGGACCGGGCCGTGCCTTCGTCCGGCCCGGCTTACCGGCGCCGGTAGCCCGGTCGGGCGAGGATCCGGAGGCAGGAGGGGAGGCAGCAGGGGCGGCCGGCCCTTCCTGCTCGGTGTCCTTCGGCGGTGGCACGTCGTCCGGCTGCCCCTGCCCGACGTCGCTCGGACCCATCGGGCACCTCCAGGTAGCGCTGATTCATCGTGCTCTTCGCATATCGCCTGCCACCTGAACATGCCGCAGCGGTACCGCACCTGCTCCGGCGACACGCCAGGCGGAGGGGAGTTCCCGGGCGGCAGGGTGAGCGGGCTGGTCAGCAACGACGAGGCGCTGCTCAAGTACCAGGACCCCCGGCCTGAACGGGCACGCACATGACGCATCTGATCGGCAGGTTGCTGACCGATCGGCCCAAGAGGACCCCTGCGGGCGCGTGTGCCGGGCCGCTGCCGTCGGATCCCTTGCCCGGGGGCGGCGGTATGGGCGCCGGCGCCGGGGGTCCGCCTGGTTGCCCTGGGTTCCCGGCAGGGGAGGGGGCCGGGAAGTGGGGCGTCCGGGTTCCTTACGGATCCGGGCGGCAGCCCGTCGTGCGGGCGGTCGCCGTATGGCACCGGGGGAGGGGCACCATACGGCGGGGCCGCTCCGGAAGCACACACCCTCCGGGGGGTTCGCTTCCGGTATCCACGCGTCTGACCCCGTCCCGGCCTCTCAAACGCCTTGTGCGCCAAAATTTTTGAGGGAGCGTCAACAGCTCCTGCTGCCGCGACCCACGCCCGGAGCCACTGCATTGCCGTTCCGTGCGCGGGGTGGACCCGAGATGCCCCCGTTCGCCGCAAGGCGGGCGTAAGGCCACCGTGCATACGCTCGGCGTGGACGCGGACCTTGCCCGGGCGTTCGCCCGGGGACGTGTCAGAGTTCCTTCGGCGGGCAGGCCCGGAGGATGTGGAGCTGCACGAGGACGGGCCGATCCGGTGCGGGAGGGCGGTGGCCCCGAGGTCTGGACCAGCGACATCTGATGCAGCGGGCACGTGCCGGGGCCGTGCCGGCGGTGCGGTCAGGCGTTCTCGGCCGCGAACATCCAGTGGTGCTTCTCGAGGTCGCCGGTCAAGGCGATCAGGAGGTCCTGGGTGACCGGGTCGGGTTCGTCCGTCGACCGGGTGCGCTCGCGCATACGGGTGATCACCGTGCTCAGGGCGTCGACGAGGATGCGGACGGCGTCCACGTCCTTGATCCAGCCCTCCGGCACGCCGGTGATCGCGGTGGCGGATGCCACGGTACCTGCGCGGCCGTCCGGGGTGATCCCGAGGGCGGATGCTCGCTCGGCGACCACGTCCGAGTGGGTGCGCGCCGTGGTGACGACCTCGTCGAGCTGGAGGTGTACGGACCTGAAGCGGGGCCCCACCACGTTCCAGTGCACCTGCTTGGCCACGAGCGAGAGGTCTACCAGGTCCACCAGAGCGCCCTGCAGCGCTTCACCGACGACCTTCAGGTCGGCTTCCGGGAGGGCGTTCTTGACGACGGACACGATGTCTCCATTCATATCGGATACATAGTCGTGAAACGTCGAATACCCGATGCAAGCCTTACAAAACGGTACCGCCGACCGGGTGGTCCGTTCAGTCGACCCGGGCGGCCACCAGAGCGGAGGGCTCGCCGCTCCAACGCCGTCGTCCTCGGCATGGCCGAACGCACCCCAGCTTCTGGGAGTTCACCCAGTACGGCATCGTCGTGACGGCGGTCGCCGTCTCGGTATCCGCCGTTTGCCTCTGGCCGCGCTACTTCGAACTCGCGCAGACCGGTCCGCACCGTGCCGCCGGCGTCACGAGAGCTCGCCGAGCACGGCCTGCGGTGTGATGCGGCGCTGGACGATGTCGGCGGCGATCTCGGTGGGGCGCCGGCGGTGCCGGCCGGCGAACGTGGTGAGGTGCCGGACCGCCAGGGCGGGGCTGATGGCGGCGGTGGCGGCGAGCATCCCGGTGGCGGTGTCGAAGACGGCCTTGCCGGACAGCACGGCCTGGGTGCGGGTGGCGATGTCCTCGGTTCGGAGGCCTTCCTTCTTCCAGGTCATCAGGGCGGTGGTGGCGACATCGGCGAGGGCGCGCAGCAGTTGTGTCTCGGCCCCGTTGAGTGGGGTGGGTCGCTGGGCGAGGAGGTTGAGGGCGCCGATGGGCTGGCTTTGGGCGATCAGGGGCACCGCGTGGGCGCTCTGATAGCCGGAGGCCAGGGCGAGGGGCACGAACTCGGGCCACCGGTCCTGGTCGGCTTCGAGGTCGATGGCGTGGACGGGGATGCGCTGGTCGAAGGCGTCGATGCAGGGCCCTTGGCGGATCTGGGTCTGCCACATCTCAGTGAGTTCCACCGTGTGTACCGTGGCCGTGGCGGGGCGCAGCTGCCCGCGTGCGTTGACGAGCATGACGCCCGCGGCGTCGATGCCGGTCAGGGCGACGCTGTGCCGGGTGAGCCGGTCGAGTAGGACGAGGGCGTCCACGTCGTCGGAGAGGGTGTCGCTGAGCGCGACGAAAGCTTCGGTGAGCTGCTGCTCTCGGGTGTTCATGCCGGTTTCACCGCTTCCCTGCTCCGGCCCACAGGTGGGGGCGGGCCTAGTCATGGAACCTGATTCTCCCGGCGATGACGTCGAAAGCCGCCTCGGTCACGGTCTGACCGTTGGCGAAGGCGTGGGCCCTCAGGCGGGCCAGTGCGTAATGGGGATCCACTCCCAGATGAACCATGATCATTCCGGTTGCCTGGTGGGCCTCCTCGTGATCGGTCTCCGCTTCGTCCAGCCAGGATCCGCCCAGGCCGTTCAAGTCGTCCTGGGCCTGGACGGCGAGCAGGGCCGTGGTGATCGCGTCGGCGGCGGGGAACGCGAAGGCCCGGTCCTCCTCGGAGAGGGGGCCGGTACGGTCGCGGTAGAGGTCGAGGGTGCCGATCGCGACGGCGCTGAGGGCCAGGGGCAGTGAGAACACCGCCCGAACGCCCAGCTCGACGGCCTGCTGGGCGAAGACGGGCCAGCGGACGGCGTCCGGCCCCCGGGTGAGGTCGGCGGCCAGGACGGGGGCGAGGTGGGTGAGCGCGGTGACGCAGGGGCCGTCGCCGAGGGTGTACTGGGCTTCGGCGAGACGCCCCGCCACGTCGTCGCTCGACCACCACAGGGTGCGGGCCTCGGGGTCCTCACCCGAGAGCGACACCGAGGCTCCGGTGACGTCCATCAGATCCACGCAGGCCCGGCACAGGGCGGCGGGCACGTCGCGGGCGGCAGCGCCGTCGACCGCCCCGCTGAACAGGCCGTGCAGCCTGCTCTCCTCCTCGCCCTGCGGGAGAGGAGCGCTGCCGCCGGCAGGTACGTCGTCGGGGTGGACAGGATCCACGGCGCTTCACCTCCAGTGGCGGCCCGCAACCCCATCTTCCTCCATCGGGCACCGCGCTCGCGCCATTGGCCAGGGACCGTTCCACGCGCCGGTACGGGGCTCAGGTGCTGTTGCGGCACGGCGGATCCGCCCTGCGGGCGAGGCAGATCCCGGTTGCCCGTTGTGCGAGTACCCGCGCCGCGAGCGCGTCCTGGAGCGATGGTCCCTCCGGGGCGGGCGGCAGGTGGATGAGGCGGACGGGCGGAGGGCCCGGGGCGCCACCGGCCCCGATCCGGACCAGGGACACCGAGCGCCTCGCCGCCCAGGCCTCCACGATGGACAGGACGTCTGCGGTGTCGACGGCAGGGAGGTGCCCGAGATCCAGCAGGAGGCACGTGACGCGGGACGGGAGCAGAGCCAGGGCGGGAGCGAGTCGGCTCCGGCATTCCACGGCCTGGCCGGTGTGGGCCTCGGGGCACAGGGTGAGTACGGCGTAGGTGCCCAGGAACTGGGTCCGGGCAAGACAGGAGGTCACGGGCTTCCCCATCCGGGGGCGGCAGCCTTGAACATCGGACCCGGGAGGGCCTTGGTCCGGGTGCACGGCAGGCGCCGTGAACATGTCCGGCGCGTTAAGGCCGCGAGGGGAGCCCGTCCGGCAGGCGGGGGCGCCGAAGCCTCGATACGACGGAACCAGGCTGGTCCATCCCTCCCACCATCCCACCTTTCGGAGCGGGCGAACCCGTGCCCGCCCCAGGAAATGCCGGACTGCGGACGTGCAGCCCGGTACGGCGTGCCGCAGGCACCGTCGCGGGCTCCCGGCCTGACGCGTGTGCGTGGCAGCGGCCGGCGCGGGCAGACGCCGGTACGGACGATGCGGAACGGACGAAAGGGTGACGATCGATGACCGAGTACGAGCGCTCCCGCACGATGCCCGCGCTCCCGGAACACGTCTTCGACCAGGCGTCCGACGTCGGGCAGATGGACCACTGGCTCCCGCGCGAACTGCACGTGCATGCCGAGGAGCTGCCTGCCGTGAGCGTGCGCGAGGACGGCGTCGAGGAGGACAAGGCAGCCGTTCTGCGCGCCAGGAAGGATCAGATGCGGCTCGAGTGGGGGACACGGGAGAACGGTGGGTACACCGGGTGGCTGCAGGTGGCCGGCCATGACGGGGGTCCCGCGGAGGTGACGGTCCACCTTTCGTTCCTCACCGGGGAGAGCGACCCCGGGGAGCAGGCGGCGAACGAGGCCCTCGACGGCAGCCTCGCCCGCTTGGAGGAGCAGGTGCGCCTTCGTGTCGACGGCGCGGCCGGCTGAGGCGGTGTGACCGGCTGAGGCGGTGTGAACCGTCCTCGTCCGGGCAGGCGCCGTTCGGGTCTGGTGGAATCCGCCACCGGATCGCCACGGTGACGAGTCGAGGAGTGACCATGCCCCGCGGTTCCAGCCCCAAGCGTGAACGCCAGTACGAGCACATCAAGGAGAGCGCCGAGGAGCGCGGCGAGAGCACCGAGCGCGCCAAGGAGATCGCCGCGCGCACCGTCAACAAGGAACGAGCCCGCTCCGGCGAGTCTAAGACCGCGAGCCGGTCCTCCCTCCAGGACATGTCGTCCTCCAAGCGCGGCGGGCAACGCTCCCACAGCGGCTCGCAGGGCCCTACCAAGGAGCAGCTGTACAACGAGGCGAAACAGCGGAACATCGAGGGCCGTTCCAAGATGGACAAGGCCGAACTCGAGCGCGCACTCGGCCGCTGAATCCCTGCGGCACGCGGACTCCCCGCCGAACGCGCGTCGGCGGGGAGCAACTTTCGGCGGGGAGCAACGACGGCGGGGTGCGCTTTCAGACGGAATGCCGCGCTTCG
The DNA here is from genome assembly GCF_000717655.1 of Streptomyces katrae. Classification (GTDB taxonomy): domain Bacteria; phylum Actinomycetota; class Actinomycetes; order Streptomycetales; family Streptomycetaceae; genus Streptomyces; species Streptomyces katrae_B. Next base: position 126,422 of record NZ_JNZY01000008.1, on the reverse strand, counting down.
TCCTCGGACCGTACGGGCCTGTGCTCGTGGTCGGCGGCGCGGTACCGGACGGCAGTGGCGCGAAGGGTGAGCGTGCGGCGCAGGGCGGCGGTCGGCGCTTCGGCCGAGCCGCCGCCGGTGCAGGCGTTCCTGCGTTCTGCGAGGTCGTCCAGGACGTCCATGACGTGAGCCGGTTGGGTCCGGACGTTGAGGACGAACAGGGTGGTCCCCCGGGCACGGAGGGTGTCGGCGAAGGCGATGAGGCGGGTGAGGCCGGTCATGTCCATGAACCCGACGCGCGCCATGTCGCAGACGACCACGTCGACCGTGTCGTCGATCCTGGCCTCCACCCCGTCCCACACCGGGCGGGCGTCGCGGTCGAGCTCGCCGGCCGGTGCCAGGTGCACGGTGGGCCCGTACTGCCGCTCGGTGATACGGAAGTCGCATTCCATGGCGTCTCACCTCGCCAGGAAGTAGAGGTCGCTGTCACCGAAGCACTACCCGGCCGGTGTCCCGGCACTCCTGTGGGCGGGGCGGGCAGGGGACCGGTCCGGTCAGGCCGGGCACAGCTCGAAACCGCTGCGCGGCCGGGTCGGCATGCGGGACAGGGCGTTGCTCAGATCCTGCTCGGGGACGCCGTGGTCCAGGCGCGCCAGCTCGCCGGCGAGGGCCGCGAGTACCGTCACGCGGTGGTGTCATCGCCGCGGCAGCGGCGCCCGTGGGCCGGTTCCGCGCCGCCCTGCGGGGCGAGGTTGTCCATGGGGGGAGGTTGCGGGCCCCTCGGGGCGGCGAAGCGGAGCGGGCCGAAGCGGTACGGGTGTCCCACGGGCCGGGGTCGTGGTCCCGGTCGTACAGGTCGCGCAGGACGAGAGAGTCCTGCGCGATGTTCTCGCCGTGCCAGGTCAGGTCCTGCGCCGCGAGGCCGCCGACGAGGGGGCGAAGGGGTAGAAGCGCCGTACCTCGTCCGCGAGCTGGAGGAGGCCGCGTACGCCCTCTGCGTCGTGATGGGCCAGCGCAGTGCGCACGGCGCGCCACTGGCAGCGGAGGAGATGATCGCCGTCAACCGGCTGGAGCCGCGGCAGCTGTCGCAGGGCGGCTGATCACTGCGCCGGATCAGGTCTGGAGGCGGCTGTTGCCCAACCGGGTGGTCCCCCGGGGCCCGCGCGCCCGGCGGTTTCGGACCGAGCGGCTCGGGCAGACGCCGACGGGATACACGGATCGAAGGCGGTGGCCATGGACGTGGACGCAGGTGCCGCCCCGGCTTCGGACAGCGGCCAGGGGTACGACGCGACTCCCTACCTGCCTTCGCGCGGCGGGCTGGCGGCTCTGCGCCGGGCGGCGGCCGACTGCCACGGGTGCCCGTTGTTCCGGGACGCCACGCAGACGGTCTTCGGCAAGGGCCCGGCGCGTGCGCGGCTGATGCTGGTCGGGGAGCAGCCCGGAGACCAGGAGGATGTGAAGGGAGAGCCGTTCGTGGGCCCCGCGGGGCAGCTGCTGCGCCGGGCGCTCGACGAGGCCGGGCTGGGGGACGAGGACCCGTACTTCACCAACGTGGTCAAGCACTTCAAGTTCACACCGGCCCCACGGGGCAAGCGTCGGATTCACAAGGCTCCGAGCCTGCGTGAGATGACCGCGTGCAAGCCCTGGCTGACGGAGGAACTGAGACGGGTCGCCCCCGAGGTGCTGGTGGTGTTGGGAGGGACGGCGGGAAAGGCACTGCTCGGGTCCTCGTTCCGGGTCGGCGAGCGGCGTGGTGTCCTGCTGCCGATGCCGGGCCCCATCGGCGAGGAGGCCGGTTCCCCCGCCGGACAGCTGTTGGCGACGGTTCACCCCTCCGCCGTCCTGCGGGCGGACGACCGGGAGGCGGCCTTCGCGGGTCTGGTGGCCGACCTCTCCGTGGCCGCCACCGTGCTGGAGTAGGAACCGGGGGTGTGCGCACCGGGTGTGAGGAGGACGCCATGGCGACCCCGACCCGGCCGGCGCCGTCGTACCGCGGCATCGGCGGGTGAGCGGTGGCGAGGGCCCCTGCACCGGTCACCGGAGCCCAACGGCACCTGCTGCGTCCCGCACACGGGCCGCTGGACACACCGATGCTCACCACCCTCAGCTCGCGCCGGGAGTTCGACGCGACTGGATCTCCGAGCGCAAACTCGACGGCGTCCGTGCTCTCGCCACCCGCCGGGACGGCGAGGTGGAGCTGCTCTCCCATAACGGAAGGCTGCTGAACGCCACCTACTCGGAGGTCGCCGAGGCGCTGGCGGCGCAACACCGCGGTGATTGCACCGCGGACGGTGAGCACCGGTCCCGCGGCCGTCCGGGCCGCCGGGCACATCCAAGTCACCTCTTACCTCTTCGGCCTCCTGCGCCTGGACGGCAACGACATCACCCAACTGCCCTTGCGCACCCGCAAGGCCGGTCAGGAGTTCCTCATCTGCGGGTTCACCGAGCCGGCCGGCCAGCGGTGGGCTTCGGAGCCCTGCTGCTGGGCAAATACGAGCACGACCGACTGCGCTTCGCCGGAAAGGTCGTCACGCGCTACGACACCGCCACCCTTGCACCCTGTGCCGGAGGCTCGACGCCCTCGAAGAGGACCACGCCCCGTTCCCGGCCGCCGAGGTACGGGAGCGGACCGCGCACTGTGCCGGACTGCTCCGCCACCCCCGCTGCCTGGGCCTGCGCGAGGAAAAATCCGCTCGCGAAGTGGTCCGCGAACGACCGGGGGAAAACAGCCGATGACCGCGAATCCGGCGCCTTCGTACCGGCAGGGGCGTGTCGGCGCCCGCAGCACGGGCAGGCGCATCATGAGGCGCGAAACGGGAGGTGGCCGGCATGAACTCCGCTCGCAAGCGGCACGGCCCGGCTGCTGGACGTGCGGCGGACCGGCACGCGCGTGCGGCGGCCACCAGGTGGCGTCACGACGGCTTGGAAGCCCAGTGGGCCCGCAGCGATCTGCGGCTGCGGCGCCTGCTTTCGGCCGTCTTCGCGCCCGTCTTCGCGGCCGGAGGCGCCCTCTTCGTGTTCCTGGCCTCCGAATCCAGTGATCACACGCCCTCGGCCGGCACCCTCTGCGCGGTGCTTGCGGCCTTCTGCTTCCTGCTCGCCGCCGTGGCTCTCGCTGACCTTTACGTGATCAGGCGCCGCACCCGTGAGCAGCAGCGTTGGCGCCGCGAGCCCTGACCAGGGACCACCGTCGTCGGGTACCCCGCCGCGAATCCGGTCGACGGCTTTCTCCGAATCGTGTACGGAGAGGCCGGCCGGGCAGGCGCCTTTATGACCACTGACAAGTCATCCGAGGTACAAGGAGGGATCACCGTGACCACCGCCCGGGAGATCATGACACCGGATGCCACCTGCATCGGCGCACAGGAGACGGTGCTGGAGGCGGCGAAGAAGATGGCCTCGCACGGAGTCGGCGCGCTGCCGATCTGTGGGGACGACCAAAAACTCAAGGGGATGCTCACCGACCGGGACATCGTCGTGAAGGTCCTCGCCGCGGGCAAGGACCCTGCGCAGGTGAAGGCCGGCGAACTGGCTCAGGGAGAAGCGGTCACGATCGGCGCCGACGACGAGGCCGATGAGATCCTGCGGACCATGAGCGAGCACCAGGTCCGCCGTCTCCCGGTCATCGACGGCCACACCCTCGTCGGGATCGTCGCCCAGGCCGATGTCGCCCGCTCGCTTCCCGATCCGCAGGTCGGCGATCTCCTCGAAGCCCTTTCCGCCTGACGGGGGAACGCAGCGGCCGGCTGCCGCCGAGCGGGAACCCCGCACGGCGGCAGCCGGCGTGCTCGGGCGTCCGGCCGTGGCAGTGCTCGGGCCTCAGCCGGCCAGGGCGACGAGTCTCGGGTAGGCCAGCTGGTCCGTCCGCCGGGCCGTGAGGTGGACGTGGACGTCGGTGAGGAACTCCTTCAGGGCGGCGCAGCCGCCGGTGTACGCCTCCCCCTGCCCGCCGGCCTCAGGAGGCATCCAGAAGATCAGCAGCCGCTCGTTCCTGCGCGAACCTGCCGGGTGGCGAAGCAGATCTCGTGGACGACCAGTCGCGGCTCGTCGGCGGGCGGGGCCGGGACCAGCTCGTCATGCGTCAGGTTCGTTTCCACATCCAGCTCCAGAACATCCGGAGCGTTTCGGTAATGGAGGAGCACGGTGTTTCCCGGGCCCACCCCGGCCCGTGTACCCGTACCACCGGACAGCCCCTTGCGCGGCGGAGGATTCGGTCCTTTGCAGCGACGTGCCCACCCCGTACGCCGAGCCTGCTTCCGGGAGCCGACGGTCACGTCCGTGGTTCGGCTCTTGCTGTCCGAATGGGCGGGGGAGGAGGACAGTGGAGGTACGGGCACCTGTGCATCGGCGATAGGCAGCATGTCGGCTGGGGCCGAGGAGCAGAGGTGGTGTCGGCTGGGGCCGAGGAGCAGAGGTGCTGCTGTGAAGGACCGGGACCGCGACACACACGGGCGGGCCATGCTGGCCGGCCTGCTGTCGGCGAGCCACCTGATGCCGCTGGAGCTCCTGTCGGCCAAGACGGCCGAGCACGCTGCACAGGTCGGCTTCACGCAGGTGCTGATCTACGTGGCGGATCTCCAGGGCGACGTCATGCGCCTGCTGTCCGGTGAGGCGGCCGACACCGCCGCGGCGGCCGGTGAGGAGACCGAGCTGAAGATCGAGGGAACCGTCGCGGGGCGCGCGTTCCAGTACGGGCAGGTCCTTGCCGGCGCCGACCCGGGTGAGGGCGGGGGCTACTGGTGGGTCCCCCTGGTCGACGGCACCGATCGTCTGGGCGTCCTGCGGATCACCACGCCCCTTGACGACCCGCGGGCTGCGGAGGACATGAAACTGCTGGCGGCTCTGGTCGCCTTGATCATCGACAGCAAGCGGCGCAGCAGCGACTTCCACGCCCGTCTGACCCGCACCCGGCCGCTGAACATCGCAGCGGAGATGCAGTGGCACCTGATGCCCCCGCCCACCTACGCGGACGGCCGCGTGATGATCTCCGCGGCGATGGAGCCCGCCTACGAGATCAGCGGGGACGCCTACGACTACGCGACCGCCGGGGCTGTGGTGCACCTGTCGCTCATCGACGCGATGGGACACGACACTGCCGCCGGCCTGACCGCCAACCTGGCCATGGGCGCCTGCCGCAACGCGCGCCGCGGGGGCGCGGGGTTGGTGGAGACCAGCGAAAGGGTCGAAGAAGTACTCATCGAGCAGTACCGCCGGGGCCGCTACGCCACCGGTATCCTCGCCGACCTCGACACGCGCAACGGCGTCTTCACATGGGTCAACCGGGGCCATCATCCGCCGGTGATCATCCGTGGCGGCCGCTGGAGCACCCTGCTGGACTGCCCGCCCTGCCATCCCATGGGCACCGACCTCGGTCTCCCCATCCGTCTGTGCCGCCACCAACTGGAGCCGGGTGACAGGATCGTGCTGTACAGCGACGGCATCACCGAGGCCCGCCGAACCCCGAACGAGGAATTCGGCCTCGACCGGTTCATCGACTTCCTCATCCGCCACCACGCCGACGGCCTGCCCGTCCCCGAAACCCTGCGCCGACTCATCCACGCCGTCCTGGAGCACCACGACGGCCACCTCCAGGACGACGCCACCGTCCTGTTGTGCGAATGGCTCGGCCCCACCCGACGCCCCACGGAGCGGGCGGCAGCCCTCGCCGGCGTCCCCCGGACGGCCAACCGCACCGAGCAGCGATGAAGGCGGGCCCGCCGGTGAACAGTGACCCGCAACCGCAACTGGTCCTCCAGGGGACAGGCGACGGCCTGGCTGTCGCCGCAGTCGCCGGCGCACTGGACATCCACACCGCCCAGGACCTTCACGAGCAGGCCACCGCCGTGCCGGCCACCCACCCCCACCTGGTCCTGGACATGTCCCAGGTCACCTTCTGCGACTCCTCCGGCCTCAACACCCTGCTCCGGCTGCGCCGCCACGCAGCCGCAGCCGGCGGCAGCCTCGCCCTGGCCGCCGTACCCGGACAAGCCATGCGGATGCTGTCCGTCACCGACACGGACGCCGTCTTCACCCTCCACAGCCGCCCCGCCCAGGCCCTGGCCGATCACGCCACCCGCCGCCGGCCCTCCTCTTGACCCTCGCGCAGGCGGCGCAGCGAACCCTCCGGCGGACGGGACAGCTCCCGTGGGCCGTCAGTGGCCCAGGGCGTTCTCGAGCTGCTGCTTGGTCATCGTCGAGCGGCCCTCGATGCCCCGCTTCTTCGCCTCCTGGTAGAGGTCGTCCTTGGTGCGTTCGGAGGAGCTGCCGCTGCTTCGGGACTTCTCACCGCCCCGTTGCGAGGCGGACTTGCCCTGAGTGGAGCTGCGGCTCGCCGTCTTGCTCTCGCCCGAGCGTGCGCGTTCCTTGTTCACCGTGCGGGAAGCCATCTCCTTCGCACGGCCCTCCGACATACCGCGCTTCTCACCCGACTCCTTGATGTGCTCGTACTGGCGCTCGCGCTTGGGGCTTGATCCTCGAGGCATGACGGAACCCTTCATCGACGATGTGGTGTCACGGTCATGGTGCGGGTACCGCGATCGCGCCGCACCTCGCGCGGGCCGAGCGGGCGTCCCCCTTGCGCAGGCCGGCACGATGTTCGTCATGCTGCCCGACTCCCTCGCCGGTTCAGCCGGCGGCCCCGGAACCCGGTTCTGCCATGCCGCGGTGGATCTCTGCCTTGACGCTGTCGGGCAGGACGCGATTGGCCAAGCCCTGCGCCTTCGTCTTCCAGGAGCCGGCGACGACCTTGTCCTTGCCGGCCATCATCGCCTCGAAGCCCTGAGCGGCCACTTGGGCGGGATCGTCCTTGTCCGACCGGCCGACCTTGGTGTCCAGCATGTCGGCCCGTTCGAAGAACTCGGTCTCGGTCGGACTGGGCATCAGCGAGGTGACCGTGACTCCGGTGTCCTTCAGCTCGTTCTGGAGCGCCTGTGCGAAAGACTGGAGGAACGATTTGCTCGCGTTGTACACGGCCTGGAAGGAACCGGGCATGGTGGACGCGATCGATGACGTGATCAGTATCCGCCCCTCCCCGTCCTCCACCATGTCCGGCAGCAGCAGCTTCGCCAGGCGGACCGTGGAGGTGATGTTCAGGTCGATGATCTCCATTTCGTCCGCCAGATCGGTTTCCAGGAAGGGGCCACCCTGCCCGACACCGGCGTTCAGCGCCGCAGCCGCGACGGGCCGTCGGGTGGCCGTGATGGCACGGTGGAGCTTTTCCACGCCCTCCCCGGTGGTCAGATCGGTCTGGACGGCCTCCACGCCTGTGCCCTGGTTGAGCAGCGTGGCGGCGGCGGAGGCGATGGCGGCGTCCTCCGCCGCGATGACCAGGTCAAAGCCGTGTTCGGCGAATTGTTTGGCCAGCTCGTATCCGATGCCGCTCGATGCGCCGGTGACGACTGCCAGTGGGTTGACTGTGTCCATGTCGGGCGCCTACCCGCGCGGGCCCGTCCCACCGGTTCTCCGCCACCTGCTCCTTGCGTCGACACCTTGCCCGCCGCTCAGGGACAGTGGCTGAGAACCGCCTCGACCACCTGGCCGACGGTGATGCGCAGGAGCCGGGCGTCGGGCAGCGACGCGTGTGCGTCGCCCGGACGCAATGGGTCCTCACCCGCGCGGGGGCACCAGAGTGCCCGGTGTTTCGCGTGCGGGGGCGGGCCCCACAGGCGGGGGGCCACAGGGCCGAAGAGGACGACGGACGGGGTACCCAGGGCCGTGGCGAGGTGCGCCAGACCCGTGTCGCCGACCAGGACGCAGCGCGCGCCGGCCACCAGCGCGCAGAGCTCGTGGAAGGGCACGTCACCGGAGCCGCCGATCACCGCCTCCCGTGGCAGCCCGGCGTCACCCGCCACCCGCCGCGCCAGCGCACCCTCGCCCGCGCCAGCTGTGACGACCACGTCCTCGCCCGCCCGGCGCAGGGCACGTACGACCGCTGCGAACCGTTCCGGGGGCCACCGGCGTGAACCGGCATCGGCCCCGGGGTGGACGACGACGGCACCCGGGACGGGCGAGGCACACGGCGGGGCGGCGATCGAGAGGTCCATGGGGTCGGCGTCGATGCCGTACCAGCGCAGCAGGCGGCACCAGCGCTCCCGCTCGTGCTCGTCGTCGCGCCACTCGGGGCCGAGGACGTCCGGGGTCTGCGCGTGCCGGTAGGCCAGGAGCCGGCGCGGCCGCAGCCGCTGGAGGAGCAGATGGCTGGGCGGCCCGTTCCCGTGCAGGTCCACCGCCAGCTCGGGAGGCGGTCCCTGCCAGCTCAGTTCGGAGGGAACGCCGCGGCCTCGCGCAGTCGTGGGCAGCACACGGTCCACGAGGCCGGTGGCGACGGCGACGGTGGCCAGCCGGGCGGGTGCTGCCAGGACGATGTCGCAACCCGGCATGTTCCTGCGCAGCGCCCGCAGGCAGGGCACCACCGTGAGCAGGTCGCCGAGGCCCAAGGCCCGCAGGACCAGCAGCTGCGGGCGGCCGTCCCCGGGCACCCGCTGCGTCGGAGCGGGGCCCGCTCGCTCGTGCGCACTCATGAAGTCCTTCCGCAGCTGGCAGGGCCGCTCGCCCGACTGTTGCCGCCAGGATCGGGATCCGCGCCTGCGGTGCTCCCACCCGCGTCGCCGCCGGGCCGCTGCGACCGCGAGAAGCCGCGTCGCGCGGCTGCCGCACTCCACTGTCCCGAGGACGGTCCTGCGGGGCACGCCGGGTTAGGCCGCAAGGTGGGCGGCCGGCTCCGGACGGCCGCTGTGAGCAAACACACCGGCTGCCCCCTCGGCCTTGGCGGTCCAGGGCCCGGGGCCCCGCGGACGGGCCGCCGGACGCCTCAGGCCCCCCAAGCAGGCAACAGGTTCTGCCACCATGGTCCGCGGAACCGTTCCTCCCCCTTCTGCTGCCGGGCGTCGCCGTGCGCGCCGGCGGTGCGGAGCGCCCGTTCCCCGCCCCGCCTTCCGCCTCTTGCGCCTCGCGCTCCGTCCTGGGTCCTGCCTGTGTCTGTCACTGTCTCCCCGTCCTCCTCCGCGTCCTCTTCCGCCCCCACCCCCGACCGCTCTCCGTGGCGGTCGCTCCGCTACCGCAGCATGCGCTGGTGGGCCGTCGCGAACTTCGTGTCCAACGCGGGCACGTGGATGCAGCTGACGGTGCAGAACCTGCTGGTCCTCCAGATCACGGGATCGGCCGCCGCCACCGGTCTGTCCGTCTCCATCCAGATGGCACCCGGCCTGCTCCTCGGGCTGGCAGGCGGCGCGGCCGTCGATCGCTGGCCCCGCAAGTTGACCGCCGCCGTCGCTCAGGCCCTGCTCGGGGCGGTGGCGCTGGTGACGGCCGTGCTCGTCGCGCTGGGCCGCCTCGACCTCCCGGTGCTGCTGGCGCTGGCCGCGGTGACCGGCCTGATAGCCACGGTCGACGGTCCTGCGTGCGCGCTGCTCGGCAACGATCTCGTCCCCGCCCCGGACGTTCCTTCCGCCATCGGAGTGGGCTCGCTGGTCCACAGCGCCGGGCGGCTCGCGGGCGCCGCCCTCGCCGGCGTGGCCGTCGGCTTCCTGGGCACGGCGGCGGCCTACGCGGCCAACGGCTTGTCGTTCATGTTCGTGGCCTGCGTGATCCCGTTCCTCAAGGCGGCGCGCCCCTCCGTGGCAACCCGGTCGGTGCTGCCCGTTCCCGCCAAGCAGCCGGCGCCGGAAGCGGTCGCGGCGCGGGGCATGAGCGCCAGGGAAGGGCTCGCGTTCTTCATGCGGCGCCCCCGGCTGGTCGCCCTCGCCGCGCTGAACGGAGTCAGTGCGCTGTTCGGCCGCAACTATTCCCTCACCCTGGTGGTGCTGGTCACCGGACCCCTCGCCGGTGACGCGGGTTCCTTCAGCAAGGTGTCCACGGTGCTGGCCGCCGGCGGGATCGTCGGTGCGGTCCTGGGCGCCCGGCTGCGCAAGCCCGGCGTCCGCATGGTGGCCGTCCTGACCCTGGCCGGGGCGCTCCTGCAAATTCCCGCCGGACTGGCCCCCTCCCTCCTGGTGCTGCTGGTCCTCGTCCTGCCCATGGCGGTGGCGGAATCGGTCGGGGACACCGCACAGTCCACGGTCCTCCAGACCGACCCGCCCGCCGAGATGAGGGGCCGGGTGCTCGGTGCCTGGTCCAGCATCCGCACCGTGTGGGGCCTGGCGGCGCCGCCGATGCTGGGACTGTTCATGGAGCTGGCCGGCGTCCGGGTCACGCTGATCGTGGGCGGGCTGGCCATCGCCACGTTCGTGACCACGGGTTATCTGCTGAGGGGCCGCAGGCCCCGCAGCGGGGCGCTCATCCCCGTGCCCGATGCGGTCGTGCCCGCCCGTGCCCGGCTGAGCACCGCGGCCTGATCACGACGCGCACGACGCGCACGAGGCCCCGGCGCGGCCGGCACCTCGTGCGCGTGCCGTCCAGGCCCGCTCACAGGGCGGGCCGGGCCCCCGAGGCGGCCCGGGCCGCGCGATCGGCAAGACCGGTCGTGGAACGGCCGTCGAGATAGGGCAGGACGACGGCCTGACCGCCCCAGGCGCGCAGCGCCTGCGCCTCCGGAAGATCGTCGGCCGAGTAGTCGCCGCCCTTGACCCACACGTCCGGCCGCAGGAGGCCCAGCAGTGTCTCGGGCGTGTCCTCCTCGAAGGCCACGACGGCGTCGACACTGCCGAGCGCCGCCAGCACCCGTACCCGGTCCTCCAACGGGTTCAGGGGGCGCCCCGGCCCCTTGAGCCGCCGAAGCGAGGCGTCCGAGTTCACACAGACGATCAGGCAGTCACCGATCCGCCGCGCGCTGTCCAGCAGGCCGACGTGCCCGGCGTGCAGCAGGTCGAAGCAGCCGCCCGTGGCGACCACCGTGCCGCCGCGAGCCCGTACGCCGGCGGCCAGCGCGAAAGCGTCGTCGCCCGCAGGGCGGACGAGGCCGGGTTCGACGGCCGTTCGCCACAGGGCGGGGTCGCAGGTCCCACCGGCCGCTACGAAGGCCGCGGCAGCGGCCACCGCCAGCTGTACCGCCTCCTCCGGGAGGCCCCCGTCCGCGAGTGCGCAGGCCGCCGCGGCGGCGAAGCAGTCGCCCGCTCCGCACGGATCGCCCACGGCCCGGTAGGGGGACGATACGAGCATCGGCGCCGTGGACAGGGGCCGGGTCAGCAAGGCCCCGCGTTCGCCGAGGGTGACGGCCACCGCAGCGGCGCCCCAGCGCTCCGCCAGCTCCGCGCCGCGCCGGGCGTGCGCCGCCAAGGAGCTTCCGTCATCGGGGCACAGCACGGTCGCCTCCGCCGCGTTCGGTGTCACCAGACGTGCTCCGGGCACCGGAGGTCCGCCCCGCGGGTGCGGGTCCCACACCAGAGGAACGCGGCGCGCGATGCCGGTCAGCAGGGGCCGCAGTGCCTCTGCCGTGCCCCTGCCGTAGTCCGCGACCAGGACGGCGTGCGCACTGGCCAGTGCCCGGCCCACGGCAGCGCTGACGGGGCCGACCTCGCCGCCGCCGCGGTCGATCCGGACGAGGGGGCGGCCGTCGGCCAGTACCCGTGTCTTGACCGGCAGGGAGCCTTCCAGAGGAATCTCCACCAGCCGGACACGGCCGCTCAGCGCCTCCCGCACGCGGTTGCTGGCACTGTCCTCGCCCAGTGCCGTGACCAGAACGACTTCGCGGCCCGAACGGGCGGCCAGCACGGCGGCCAATCCGGCGCCTCCGGGCCGTGAGAGGTCGTCCGTGACGTCGACGACGGGCGCCGGGGCGTCCGGAGCGAGACGCGACGCGACGCCTCGGACGTCGCGGTCCAGCAGGACGTCGCCGACCACGACCAGCGGTTCGCGGCCGCTCATCGCGTGCTCCGGACGCGGGCGACGGCGCGCCGGGGCTCCGAACCCACAGCGAAGGTACCGGAGGCGGCGAGGGCGGTGTCGAATGACTCGCACAGTAGGTGCACGGCCACCAGGTGGGCCTCCTGCACGGTCGCCGTGGAGGCCGCGTCGATACACAGCGCCTGGTCGGCGGCTTCCGCCAGCGGATTGGGAGAGGCTCCGGTCAGGGCCCAGACCTCCATGCCCGCCGCACGGGCCGTCATCGCGGCCGCCAGCAGGTTTTCGCTGCGCCCCGACGTCGACAGCAGCACCAGGACGTCACCGTCCCGGCCGTGCGCAGCAACCTGCCGGGCGAAGACCTGCTCGAATCCGTAGTCGTTGCCGATCGCGGTGACGCTGGACGTCTCGGCGTGCAGGGCGATCGCCGAGTAGGCCGGCCGCTCCTCGCGGTAGCGGCCGACCAACTCCGCCGTCAGGTGCTGTGCCTGCGCCGCACTGCCGCCGTTGCCGGCCGCGAGGAGGCGGCCTCCGGCGGGGAGCACCGCGGCGAGCCGGTGACCCCAGTGGGCGAGCTGGTCCAGACCGTGGACGCGCAGACGTCTCAGCGCGTCCTCGAGCGACTGGCAGTGCTGTTGGGCTCCGGTGGTTGCGGGAGATCGGCTCATGGCGTCGGTGCGGCCGCTCGGGAGAGCGGGCCGCACCCCACCTCCTTCGGGCGATCGGTACTGCGCGGGGGCCGGCCCGGTCTTGGCCGGCGGAGGCATCGGACGGAAGCCGTACGGACGACGGGCAGCGCGGGGTCATGGCGTCCCGGCGGCCACGAGCCGCCCGGCGAGCACCGAACGGTAGGACCGTTCCGTCGCGGCGGCCACCTGGGACCAGCCGTACCGGTTCAGGACGCGCCGCCGGCCGGCGGCCCCGTACGCACGGCGTACGGTGTCGTCGGCCAGCAGCTCGGACGTGGCCGCCGCGAGGGCGCGTACGTCTCCGGGCGGTACGAGCCGCCCGGTCTCCCGGTCGGCGACGGTGTCCTGCTGGCCGCCGACGGCGCTCGCCACGACGGGCCGACCGCAGGCCATGGCCTCCAGGGGCACGATGCCGAACGGCTCGTAGTCCGCGGGGCACAGCACGACGTCGGCGCTGCGCAGCAGGGCCGGCACGCCTTCGCAGGGCACCGCGCCGACGAAGCGCACGCGGTCAAGGACGCCTGCTCCCCGGGCGACGGCGCGCAGCCGCCGCACCTCGGGGTCGGCGTCGAGGCGGTCGGGGGCGGGGCCGCCGGCGATCAGGAGTTCCGCGTCCGGCAGGTGGGCGAGAGCGGCGATGGACAGGGCCGCGCCCTTGCGGGGGACGAGCCGGCCCAGTTGGAGCAGCCGGTGGCGGTGGGCGGTCCCGCGCTCGGCGACCGGTCCGTCGGGCCGGAACCGTTCGGTGTCCACGCCGCACGGAACGACGTCGGCCTTGTTCTCGGGGAGGCCCATCCGGGCGAGTTCGGTGACCTCGTCGCGGCAGGTGGCCACGACTCGGTCGCAGCCGAATCCGACCTCGCGCTCGCAGCCGATGCGTGAGGGCGGACTGGTGTCGGCGGCACCCTGGTGGCGCCGCTTGACGGTTCCCAGCGCGTGGTAGGTGTGCAGCATCGGCAGGCCGAGCTCCCGCGCCGCCGCCAGCGAGGCGAGCCCGGACATCCAGAAGTGCGAGTGGACCAGGTCGGGCGGACCGGTCTCCCGCCAATGGAGCATCAAGTAGTACGCGAACTCCCGCATGTGCGGCAGCAGTTCATCCTTGGGCAACTGTTCGGCAGGCCCGGCCGGCACGTGGTGGACCGTCACACCCGGGCGCAATCGGCTCATGGCCGGAAGGTCCCGGGAATCCCGTCGCGTGTACACCGTGACGGTGTGACCTCGGTCGGCCAGCGCCCCGGCCAGGCAGGCCACGTGCACGTTCTGGCCGCCTGCGTCGACACCGCCGAGTGTCGCCAGTGGGCTGGCGTGCTCGGAGACCAGGGCCAGCGACAGGGGCCGGAGCCGGTGGGGCGACCGAACCGGACGGGCGGTGGGGGGCGTCATGACCGTACCTCCGTCATCAGGCGCTCCCAATCGGCGAGGAAGCGTTTGAGGCCATAGCGTTCGAGCGCGGCCTGCCGGGCGCGCGCGCCGTCCTCGGCAGCGGCCTGGGGTTCGTTGAGATAGCGGACGACTGCCCGGGCCAGCACCTCGGGCCGGGTGGACAGCACCCCGGTGCCGGGCAGGACGGCCTCCACGGCCTCCGTGGCGGCCAGTGCCACGACGGGCATGCCCAGGTGCATGGCCTCCAGGAGCGACAGTCCCAGTGAGGTCCAGCGCACGGGATGCAGGTACAGGCGGCGCTCCGCCATCGCCGCGTGGAGGTGGCGCTGGGGGAGCTCATAGGCGCGGCACCGTTGTGCGGAAAGCCCCAGGTGCTCGGCGAGGCCCTGGGTGCCCATGCCGAAGACGTCCAGCGGCGCCGCCCGGGCCAGCTCGGGCAGGAGGTCCGTTCCGGTGTGACGCCCCCGCCTGATCGGTTCGTTCGTCACCACGGCCGCGCGGGGGAGCACACCGGTGTAGAGGTGCCCGGGGTCGACGATGCCGTGTTCGATGACCTCGGTGCGGGTGGCACCGTTGTCCCAGAAGAGCCGGTTGAAGTGGGTGACGTGGACGAGCGTCAGGTCCCCGTGGTCGGCGCAGGGGTGACGGGTGCGCGGTACGTCGCCGTCCGGTGCGTTGTGCTCCAGATAGACGGCGGGAACGTCGCGCCCGGGGCGGCGGCCCAGCCAGCGCTCGGCCAGCTCCATCTCGTGGGGCCGCTGCAGCACGACGAGGTCCACCGGAGCGTCGGCCAGTTCGGCCGGCGTGACCTCCCGCACCGAGTCGGGCCAGCTGAAGGTGCGGGCGCGGCCCAGCCCGTCGGGTCCACGGTCCGGGGTGACCGGTACGAGGTAGGTGTGCGGCCCCTGGACGAAGGCGGTCGTCCAGGAACCGTGCACGTGCCACAGCAGGATGTTCATACGGTCACTCCTCCGTCGGTCTCGCTCGGCTCGGGCGGTCGCGGTCTGCGGCCGCCCGGCGGGCCGTCCGTGAGGAGTCCGGCGACGGCCGCCAGTACCTCGTCGTCATCCACCGAGTCCAGACAGGGGTGTCCCGCAACGGGGCACACCCTCGCCCTGCTGCCCGCACACGAAGCCCGCTGGTCGCCGAGGAGCACGTGCGGCACCCGGTACGGCCGCCACCGGTCGGCCGGAACCACGGGTGCGAACAGGCACACCACGGGCGTGCCCACGGCGGCGGCCAGATGGGTCGGACCCGTGTTGCCCGCCACCACGACCTGCGCGGCGGCCAGGACACCGGCCAGTTCGTGCAGGTCGCCCGTGACGCCGCCCAGGTCAAGTCCGTGGCGGCCGGCCACCTCGGCGGTCAGCCCCTTCTCGGCAGGGCTGCCCGTGACCACCACCCGGTGGCCCGCCTCGTGGAGGGCGGCCGCGGCGCGGGCAGCCCTGGCGGCGCTCCAGGCACGGGCGGACACCGCGGCTCCGGGATGCAGCACCACGTACGGTTCGGGACCCGTCAACCGCGTCGTGTCGGGTGGGACGCACACGCGCAGTGCGCCGTCGTCGCCGTCGGGCAGCGCGAAACCGAAGTCGCGCACCAGGTCGAGGGCCGCGTCCGCCTCGTGCCGTTCCGGCAGCCGGCGGTGGCGCAGCGCGAGCAGGGATCCCGGGTACTCCTCGCAATCGGCCGCGACCCGCTCCACTCCCGCGAGCGCGAGCAGCAGGGCCGCCGGCAGCGGGCTCTGGTGATGGGACACGAGGATCACGCCACGGTCGAAGCGGCCGGCTGCCAGGGCGTCGACCAGCAGGCCGCACTCCTCGCGCGAGGTGCGGCGCGGCTCCAGCCCCACCCAGGGGGCCTCGTACACCAGCACCTGGTCCACACCGGGCAACAGCCGCGCCGCGGCAATTCCCTGCGGCCCGCAGAGCAGCGTGGTGTGGGACGAGCCGGCCGCCACCGCACGCACGGCAGGACCGGCCAGCAGCACGTCCCCGGCGCTGTCGAGGCGTACGACGAGACTGCGCGGGGCGTTCATCCGGCACCGCCGCCACCGTCGGTACCGCTGCCACCGCCGCCACCGCGCGGCCGCCCCCGCAGTGGTCCCGGCGCCGGCACGACGTCCGTGCCGCCACGGCCGGCTACGGAGCCGGCGGGGTACGAGACCAGCCGGACGGCGGCGAGCAGATCGCGGGCCGCCTCGCGGGCTTCCGCGACCTCTTCGAGGCGGGTCGTCGGCGTCGGCACCAGCACCCCGCGTGCCCCCGCGGCGGAGGCGGCCCGCACGTCGGCGCCGATGTCCCCGATGACCACCGTGCGTTCGGTGGCCACGCCCAGCCGCTCACACGCGGCGAGGATCAGGCCCGGTGCGGGCTTGCGGCAGCCACAGCCGTCCGCAGGGCCGTGGGGGCACACGGCCCACACGTCGAACGGCCCGAACAGTTCGTCCACGCGCCGGCGTACCGCAACCACCTGCTCCTGCGTCAGGAGCCCGCGGGCGACGCCCGACTGGTTGCTCACGACACCGACCGGAACCCCGAGCTCGCGCAGCGCGGTCACGGCGGCCCGCGCCGTGGGCATGGGGGAGACCCGGGCGGGGTCGCCGTTGTACGGGACGTCGACGACGAGCGTGCCGTCACGGTCGAAGAGGACCGCTTCCGGAAGCCGGCCGGCCTTCCCCGGCCGTCGCCGGGTTCGGACTGCACCGGGGGCTCCCCACAGCCAGGGGGCGGCCCCGGCCGGGGCGCCACCGACGGAGGTCTCTCCGACGGGCCGGTGCCTCACGACCGGACCTGCTCGCGGGGAGCCTCCTGCGGAGCCGCCGAGCGGCTCCCGGGCGGCGCCGCCGGATCCGCTCGGCGGATCCGGCGGTGCACGGCCGTCCCGCGCAGCCAGTGCCAGACCGCCACGGCTGGGATGACCGTGCTCGTGACCGCCATGGTGACGACCTCGGACCGGGTGCGCGGGCCCGGTGCGATCCGGGCAGCGGCGAACTCGGCGGTCCCCGCCGCCCAGCCGGCCGCGCACAACGCGGCGGCGCCCCTCCTGCCGGCCAGCGCACAGCCCACGGCCGCGGCGGCGGCGGCAGTCACGGCGAAATGGCGCGGCAGCCGCCCGCGAGGGGCGCCCGCCCGGCCCCACCAGTCGGGCCCGTGCAGCCGGCCCATCAGTACGTCGTCGGCGTTGCCGGCCTGGAGCCGAACCGAGACCCAGCGATCGGCGGGCCGGACCGGATGCGTGGTGCGGCGGGTTCCGGGGGCCAGGACCCAGCCGCCTTCGAGCAGGCGCAGGGCCAGCTCGGCATCCTCGCGGAAGGCGCGCCGGAAGCGCTCGTCGAAGCCGCCGGCGGCGTCCAGCGCCTCCCTGCGGAAGGCCATGTCCGCAGTGATCCAGCGGGCGGTGGCCAGGCCCGCGGTGTTGCGCTCCCAGTCCGTGGGACGGCGGCCGGGCGGAAGGGGGACCTCGATGCGGGCCGTGACGGCCGCCGTGTCGCGGGAAGCGGACAGCAGATCACGCGCCAGGTCCTCGCCCCAGCCCTGTCCCGGCACCACGTCGTCGTCGAGGAACACGATCCAGGGCACCGGACCCGCCGCCGGCATCCCCGTGTTGCGGGCGGCCGCGGGCCCCCGGGCCCGGCCGGCCACGACGGTGGTGATCGGGCGGAGCGCCGGGGGAACGTCCAGGGCGGGCGGAGTTCCGTCGGGTCCGGGACGGTCGTGTACGAGAACGATCCGCACGGGCCCGCGCCCTGCGGCCGCGGCGTCCGCCACGGCGTCCAGGCAGGCCCTGAGGCTGGGCCGGCCGAGGGTGGGCACGACGATCGCGTACGGCGGCGGCAGCGCCGAAGCCTGGGGCATCGCGGTCAACCTTCCTCAGCGGAACGGAAGATGCCGTCCCGGCGGACGGCGTACGGCCCGATGGCCAGCAGGTCCACCGGCGACGAGCCGAAGCACTCCAGGGCGTCCCGGGGATCGTCGACCATCGGCCGGCCGGCGGTGTTCAGGCTGGTGTTGACGACGACCGGCAGTCCGGTGCGCCGTTCGAACTCGGTGAGCATCCGTGCCACCAGAGGCTCGCTCTCGCGGTCCACGGTCTGGATGCGGGCCGTGCCGTCGACGTGGACCACCGCGGGGATGCGCTCGCGCCAATCGGAGGCCACGTCGTGCACGAACAGCATGTACGGGCTGGGCAGCGGCCCGTCGAAGATCTCGGCCGCCCGTTCGGCGAGCACCATCGGGGCCACGGGACGGAACTGTTCACGGCCCTTGACGTCGTTGAGACGCTCCAGGTTCCCCGCGTGTCCGGGATGCGCCAGCAGCGAGCGGTGTCCCAGGGCCCGCGGCCCGAACTCCGAACGGCCCTGGAACCAGGCCACGATGGCATTGTCGGCGAGCGCCTGCGCAACGGTGGACGCGATGTCCGGGGGCCGCTCGAAGGGGACTCCTGCCGTCTTGAGCCAGGCGCCGAGCTCCGCGTCCGACCAGTCGCGGCCCAGGTCCGCGCCGGCCATGGGCTCGGGGGCGTCCCCCGCTCCGGCGGCGAGGAGCAGCGCTGAACCCAGCGCCGTTCCCGCGTCTCCGGCGGCCGGCTGGACCCACACGCGGGAGAACGGACCCTCGCGTGCGATGCGGGAGTTGGCCACGCAGTTCAGTGCGACGCCCCCGGCGAGGGTGAGCACGTCGTCGTGGGTGCGTCCGTGGAGCCAGCGGACCAGGTCCAGCAGCGTCTCTTCCAAGACGGCCTGGGCACTCGCGGCGAGATCGGCGTGAGCCCCGGTCCAGGGCTCGTCCGCGCCGCGGGGCGTACAGAACTCGGTCCAGGGGACGCCGGTGGCGTGGAACCCGCCGTCGCCCGTCGGGTACACGCAGCGGCGCAGCTCGGCCAGCATCCGCGGGCTTCCGTGGGAGGCGAGTGCCATCACCTTGAACTCGTCGGACGACCTCAAGAAGCCCAAATGATCGGTCAGTTCCTCGTAAACGAGTCCGAGCGAGTGCGGAAGGTCCTGCGCGTACAGGGGCTCCAGCCTGTCGCCCGTCCGGCGTGCCGCCAGGTGCGAAGCGCGTTCACCGCGTCCGTCGAGGACCAGGACGGAACTGCGGTCCGCGCCGTCGGCCGCGAAGGCGCCGGACGCGGCATGGGCCATGTGGTGCGGAACGAAGCGCACGAGGCCGGGGTCGAGGCCGGGCAGTGCGGTCGCCAGGAACCCCGGGGCCTCGCGCGCGTACCTCTGGCGCAGGTGGTCCCACGGGTCGTCCAGACCCATGGCGTCGGCCGGCCGCGCCAGATCCGGGTCGTAGGAGTACGCCACGGCATCGAGGTCCTGGGGCCGCAGGCCGGCCCGCTTCAGGCACCAGGCCGCGGCCTGTTCCGGGAGTTCCCAGGCGGAGAAGGGGACCGGCCGCTTGCCGTGCTTTCGACGGGAGAACCGCTCCTCCTCGGCGGCGGCGACCGTACGGCCGTCGACGACGAGTGCCGCGGAAGGGTCGTGGAAGAGCGCGTTGATTCCGAGAATGCGCATCGCGAAAAGGACCTTTCGGCTGAGGGAGCCGGGTGGGGCCGAGCGTGGGCACGGCCGCCGGTGAAGCACGAGTGAGCCGAAGGGGTCAGTCGTCGCCTTCCGCGCGGAACCAGGCGATCGTGCGGCCCAGCCCGTCCTCGGCCGCCACCCGCGGCTCCCACTGGAGCTTGTCCCGCGCCAGCGTGATGTCCGGGCAGCGCACGGTGGGGTCGTCGGTGGGCCGCTCGATGAAGGTGATCTCCGAGGAGGAACCGGTCAGTTCGATGATCCGGCGTGCGAGCTCCAGCATGGTGAGCTCGTCGGGGTTGCCGAGGTTCACGGGCCCCCGCATCCCGTGGTCGGCCGCCGCGAGGATACCGGCGACGGTGTCCTCGACGTAGCACAGCGAACGGGTCTGCAGACCGTCGCCGGTGACGGTCAGTGGGGTACCCGCGAGCGCCTGGCGGATGAACGTGGGTACGGCGCGACCGTCATAGCCCCGCATGCGCGGACCGTAGGTGTTGAACAGCCGCACGATGCACGCGTCCGTGCCCAGGGCCGAGGCGTGAGCGGTGCTCAGCGCCTCCCCGAAGCGCTTGGCCTCGTCGTAGACGCTACGAGGGCCGACGGGGTTGACGTGCCCCCAGTACCGCTCGTTCTGGGGGTGCTCCTCCGGATCACCGTAGACCTCGGACGTGGAGGCGAGGACGAAGCGGGCCCCGCTGCGGTGCGCGAGTTCCAGGGCGTTGCGCGTGCCGAGGCTTCCGGCCTCCAACGTGTGGAGCGGCAGCCTGAGGTAGTCGGCGGGGGATGCGGGGGAGGCCAGGTGCAGAACGAGGTCCGGGTCCCTTCTTACGGTGCAATCGGGTGAGGGCGCGGCGGGGCGGCAGCCGCTGCCGTCATCACCGGCACGCCCCTGTTCGCGAGGCCTGTTGCAGCGCGTCGAGGCACGCCGGCACACCGGCTGCGCACCGTGGACCGCCCCGGCGTCCGGCCCGGCGGGCTGTATCAGGCGAGGACGACGCAGGCGGCGGCCGGGACATCCAGCTTGCCTGCCGGGTGCAGGCGTCCGCTCTCGGGATCGGTGTCGAACCAGGTGACGTCACCGGACCACTCGTTGCACACGTACAGATGACGCCCCGACGGGTCGGCCGCCAGATGTCGCGGCCATTGACCGCCGCAGTCCACGACATCCGTGATCCGTGGCTTCTCGGGGCCGTCCGCCAGCGACAGGGTGGTGATGAGGTTGCTGCCCCGGACCGCAGCCCAGACGAAGCGGCCGTTCCCCGAGACGAGGGCGACCGACGGATACTCCCTGGTGTCCGACGTGGCCTCGGCCGAGCCCAGCGGGACCTCACCGGTCGGGTGCAGGCGCCCGGAGCCCGCGTCCCATCGGCACACGGTCAGCTGCGGCTCCAGCTCGTGGATCACGTACGCCACGTCCCCGCAGGGGTGGAAGGCCACCTCACGGGGACCGCTCCCGGTACGCAGCGGTGTCTCGGCATGTACACGGAGGGGCCCGCCGGCCGGATCGGGCACGCACACGCGCACCGAGTCGGTGCCGAGGTCCACGCCGAGCACCCAGCGGCCGCTAGGATCGGGCGCCACGTGGTGGGCGTGCGGGCCGGTCTGCCGTTCAGGATCGGGCCCGCGGCCGCGGTGGGTGAGGACCGCGGCGGGGCCCTGCGGCCGGCCGTCGCCCGCGATCCGGAGAGCGCTCACGCTGCCGGACGTGTAATTGGCGGTCAGCAGCCGGTCTTCGACGACGCTCAGGTGCGTGGGACCGAGGCCCTCGACGGGGACGGGCCGTCCGAGCGCAGCGAGACCGTCGGCGGTGATCCGGTACGCCGCCGCGAGGCCGTGATCGGTGCCCCCGGCGGTGTAGAGCACCTGCCGGTCGAGGGACAGGGCCAGGCACGAGGCGTCCGGGAAGTCATCCACGACGTTCAGTACGGTGAGCGCCCCGGTGACGGGGTCCACGGTCGCCGTCGTGATCCCGCGGCCGCCACCGGAGGCGAACGAACCGATGTGAGCGCGCTGTCCGGCGCCCTGGTACCTGCTTCCCGCGCCGCCCACCGGGTGGTCCTTTCGCCGTGTCCGCCGCTACCGGGTGAAGCTAACAGCCGGCTGCCGCGAACCCGCGTCGACCGGGCCGCCGCGAGCCGGCAGCCTCAGCCACCAGGCGGCACGGCGAGTGCGGACCGGACGGCGTGTCGGGTGGAGCACCAGTCCGGGAGGGGCGTTGCGTCGGATCGCGCCGAGTGGCCGCCCCTCACGGCCGGCGCCACCGGTCGTGGTCCATGTGCGAGCCGGCCATGGGCCCCATCCGCAGCATGCCCCCGTCCACCGTCCAGGAGGCGCCGGTGACGTACGAAGCCGAGGGGCCGGCCAGGAAGGCGATGACGGCGGCGACCTCGTGGGCGTCGCCCGGCCGGCCGGCGGGAATGCCCGGCCGGGGTTCCGTACGCACGTCCTCGTCTTCCTGGCCGGTCATGGGGGTGGCGATCTCGCCCGGAGCCACGGCGTTCACGGTGATGCCGTGTTCGGCGAGTTCGAGTGCCATGACCTGGGTGAGGAGGCCCAGTCCGCCCTTGGCGGCGCAGTACGGGCCGGCGCCGACGCGCGGCTGGTGTTCGTGGACGGAGGTGACGTTGACGATCCGGCCGCCGGTGCCCTGGCGGATCATGTGCCGGGCCGCCCGTTGACCGCACAACAGGGGGCCCACGAGGTCGATGTCCAGAACCTGGCGAACGGTGGTCAGGTCCAGGTCCAGGAAAGGCGTGGCGGTTCCGGTGCCGGCGTTGTTCACGAGCACGTCGATGCGCCCGAGACCGTCGGCGAGCCGGTCGATGACGTCGGCGGCGGCGGGCAGGTCCGTGAGGTCGAGCCGGGCGAGTACGGCGCGTCGGCCGCGGGCCCGCACCTCCTCGGCCGTGCGCTCGGCCCCCGCCTCGTCCTGGTGCCAGGTGATGCCGACGTCCAGTCCTGCCGTGGCCAGTCGCACGGCTACGGCGCGGCCGATGCCGGAGTCGGAACCGGTGACCACCGCCGCGGTGGGGGAGAAGTCCAGGGGGCTGATCATGGTCGGAGCCTCCCGTCAGGGCCAGGACGGTTCCCGGCGGGGCACCACGACCAGTTCGCCGATCACGCTCCCCGCGGGTACGGACAGCGCGTACATGACGGTGTCGGCCACGACCTCCGGGCTCTGCAGCAGAGCGGTGTCGGCGTCCGGGAACCGGTCCAGGATGAAAGCGGTCTCCATTCCGCCGGCGATGATCCCGGTGACGCCGATCCCGGTGCAGTCCCGCTGCGCCTCCTTGAAGAGGGTGTGCGTGAAGGCCCGCAGCCCGGACTTGCTCGCCGCGTACGGTCCCGCTTCCGTCCAGGTCCGGTTCGCGGCGGTGGAGAGGATGTTGACGATGTGGCCCCCGCCTGCGGCCACCATGCGCCGGTAGGACTGCAGGCACAGGTACATGGGCCCCAGCAGATTGGTGGTCACCACGTGCCTGACCTCCTCCGCGGTCAGGTGCTCGGTGGACTTGGACACGTCGACGGCCGCGTTGTTGACGAGGATGTCCACGCGGCCCCCGTCCGACTCGATGTCCCCGAGGACCGCCGCGACCGCGTCGGGGTCGCACACGTCCATCTCGACGAAGCGGGCGCGCCCGCCCATCACCACGAGGTCCGCGCAGAGCTCCTGCGCGAGGTCCTTGCGCACGTCGGCGACCAGGACGGAGGCGCCGGCCGCTGCGAGCCGCCGTGCGATGGCGGCGCCCAGCCCCCGGGCGCCGCCGGTGACCAAAGCCTGCTTGCCCGTCAGGTCGAACTGTGTCGCGCTGTCCATGCTGTGCTTGGCCTTCCCTCGGTTCCGGCGGCCGGTGCCGCCCACCGGAAGGGACGGGGCGGGCGCCGACGCATCGTGTGGGACCAACTCTGGGCAAGGGCCGGGCACCCGGCGCGCGGTGTTAGGCCAGCAGGTGGCGCGCCCGCCCCTCTCCAGGTGCCGCCGCGTCCCCGGTCACGCCGGGGTCCGGCGCCCATACGGACGCGGCGTGACCCCGCCGGGCCTACGGCTTCGTCATACGTGGCCTGCTTGCAGGAGTTTCAGGACGGCAGCCCGGCAGACAGCGGGAGTGTTCCCGAGGTATCCGCTGACCTCGCGCACGGCGCGCGTCACGACCCGGTTGCGCCGGGCGGGGGCCGCGTCGGCGGCTTGGCCGGAAAGTGCAAGCGGATCTCGCCGCGCCGACAGGTGACGTGCCCCCGCAGCAGGGTGGTGAGGCCGTAGCTGCCGTTGTCGCGCGCGTAGCGCTCGCCGCCGATCCGCAGGAAGCCCAGGTCGAGCAGCTCGGTCAGGCAGGCCAGGACCCGGGCGCGGGTCAAACCGCGCCCGGCGAGATCTTGCGACACCTGCTCGCGCAGCCGGGGGCAGGGCGCGAGCCACGAGCTTTGCGTGGCGTGAGCGGCTACGGGTGGTCGGGCTGCTGCTCGGGAGGTACTGCTCCGCCCTTGCCGCCACCCTTTTGTCCTCCGTCCGTTCCCTGCGATCGGCTCTTCCGGGTGCCCTGGCTTGCCTCCTCGGCCTTGAGCTTCCTGCTGTCCTGCGGCGTGCCTCCGCCCTTGCCGCTGCGTCGCGCCTCGGGCTGCTGTGGACTGGACACCTTCTGCTCCCTCCAGCCGGACGGTCGTGCGCCGAACCCTTCGACCGGCCGTCGGTCCTTCTCGTTTCGCTCCCGCGCCTACCCGGACGAGCTGAGGCAAACCAGCAGCGCGGACGAGCGGGCGGCGGACGCAGTCGAGCCGACGCGCGGGGCGAGGTCCACGGCGGCCCGGCGGCGAGCCGGCCGGTGGTGTAGAAGCCGATCGAGCCGGGCCCGCGCGCGGCGAGGAGCTCGCGGGAGCGCGAGACAACCAGGTCCATCGCCGTCTCCCGGCTGGGCGATCCGCCCCGGCGCCTGTCAGGGCAGAGGAGTGCCGCCCGTGGCGTTGACGATCTCCCCGGTGATGTAGCTCGCTCCGGGCGAGGCCAAGAACACGTAAGCGGGTGCCATCTCGGCGGGCTGGGCGGGCCGCCCCAGGGGTGACTGTTCGCCGAACTTCGTCGGGCCGGGCATCGTCGCCGGGATCAGCGGGGTCCACACCGGGCCCGGGGCGACCCCGTTGACGCGGATGCCGCGCTCGGCGAGCATCTGCGCCAACCCGTGGGTGAAGGAGATGATCGCCGACTTCGTCATCGCGTAGTCGAGGAGGTGGGGGCTCGGCTGGTAGCCCTGCACGGAGGTCGTGTTGATGACCGACCCGCCCCGCGGCATGTGGGGCAGAGCCTTGCGGGTCAGCCAGAACATCCCGTACAGGTTGGTCTTCATCACCCGGTCGAACTGCTCCGTGGTGATCGCTTCGATCCCGTCGGGCTGGGACATCTGGTAGGCGGCGTTGTTGACGAGGAGATCGACGCGCCCGAATTCGTGCACGGCCCGGTCGATCAGGGCCGTGCACTGTTCCTCCTCACGGATGTCACAGGCGACCGGTACCGCCTTGCGGCCCGCCGCGCGGATCAGGCGTACCGTCTCGGCTGCCTCGTCCGCCTCCTCGGAGAGGTGAGTGAAGACGATGTCCGCGCCTTCGCGGGCGAACGCCACGCAGACGGCCCTGCCGATCCCGGAATCACCGCCGGTGACGACCGCCGCCCGGTCGAGCAGTACGTCGTGACCTTGGTAGGAATCCTCGCCATGGTCGGGTCGTGGCTCCATCTGCTCCGTGGAACCGGGGTGGTCCTGCTCCTGGTCCGGAAAGGGCGGGCGGGGGTGGCGTGTCACCGGGTCGGGGGCCTGGGAATCGTCCTGAGGCATGGGTTCTCCGTCCTCGCCCTTCTCGGGCGGATCAGGGGGCGTGACGTCAGGGTCATGGTGCGCGTACCCGCGTCTGGGCGCATCTCACTCCGGCGGCCGGGGAGCCGCCCGAGCACTGCCGGCGTGCCGGGGAATGGTGCTCTACGGGGACGTACCGCCGGAGGGCCGCCCCTGGCGCTACGCGGTCGCCGCCGCGCACGAGCAGGGTGTGTGCGAACTGGAAGGCGGCCCGGCAGCAGGCTCGGGAGTTCGAGCAGTCCCGTGGGCCGTGCCGCCCCGGATGGGGGAGACTGGAACCGGCAAACGATCTGACCTCGCTCGTCCGAGCCCACCTCCCGGGCTCTCGTCCGATCTGGCGGCGGGGCGGGACGAGAGGTGGCGGCTCCCATGCCTCGCACGGCGCTCATCGTGATCGACATGCTCAACACCTACGAGCACGAAGACGCCGAGGCTTTGGTCCCGTCCGTCCGTGAGGCGCTCCGCGGGATCACGACGCTGCTGAAGCACGCCCGGGCCAGCGACTCGCCCGTCATCTACGTGAACGACAACTTCGGGGAGTGGCGCTCGCACCACGGGGAGATCCTGCGGGCGGCCCTTGACGGCCGGCACAGCGACCTGGTGGAGCCGGTCGCGCCCGACGAGAACTCGCTGTTCGTCGTCAAGGCGCGGCACTCGATCTTCTTCGAAACCCCCCTGGCCTACCTGTTGGGCCAACTCGGGACGGAGCGCCTGGTCCTGTGCGGGCAGGTGACCGAACAGTGCGTCATGTACTCGGCACTGGACGCCCACATCCGGCACTTCGACGTCGTCGTGGCGGCCGACGCGGTCGCCGACATCGACGCCGACCTGGCCGAAGCGGCCTTGCGGATGATGCGTTGCAACATGTCCGCGGACATCTGCGCGGTGGACGACATCACCTTCGATGCCCTGCATGCGCGGTGAAGCAGGACCCACCGGCGCGGACACAGCCTGGACCGGCGCCGATCCGGTTCACTCCAGCCGGCGGATCCCGGAACCACCAACGCGGGTTCGTATGCGATACCACCCCATGGGTCCGATGGCGCGCGCCGAGGTGGGCCGGCACGTTCCCGACGTGCGTCCGGCTGCACAGACGACGACCGCTTTGACCGAGCCGCATGAACATTCGGTGCGGGGGAAGACGTCGCGTACGCCGCTTGTGGCGTGTACGGACCGGCCGTGCAGGGTCGGCCAGAACGACGAGGTGGACCATGACACCGACCGCATCGAGGCTGAGCCGTACGGGCGCTGCCGACGACGGCGAGGACCGGACGGCTCCATGGAGGGACTTCGTCAAGGTTCTGGAGCAGATGGCGGATCTCCTGGACACGATTCACGGAGACAGGGGGGAGGGAGCGCGTGGGACGACCTCCCGCCGCGCGCCGGTCTCCGGACGCGACGCACGGGGCAGCCGACGACCATGAGCGACGCCGAGAACGCCGTGGAGCCCGTAGGGGCGGCGGCCGGGCATGACGGGGTGGCCGACCTGGCGGACTGGGTGGGCATCGCGTCCGTGTCGTCCGACCCGCACCGCCGGGAGGACGTGCGGCGGTCCGCCCGATGGCTCGCGGATGCCATGCGCCGGGCCGGATTGCCCCGCGCGGAAATTTGGGAGACGCAAGGTCTCCCGGCCGTCTACGGCTGCTGGCCGGCCGCCGATCCGGGCGCGCCGGTCCTGCTGGTCTACAGCCATCACGACGTGCACGCGGCCGAGCCTTCGCAATGGCATGTCAGCACGCCGTTCGCAGCGCTCAGGCGCGACGGCCGCCTGTACGGACGGGGCGCCTCCGATGCCAAAGGGCAGATCATGTGCCACCTGTGGGCTCTGCCTGCACATCTGGCCGGGCGCTCGGCCCCGGCGGTGACGGTGAAATACCTGATCGAGGGGGAGGAGGAGATCGGCTCCGTGCACTTGGCCGGCCTGCTGTCGGAGCACGCCGGTGATCTGGAAGCGGACGTGGTCATGGTTTCCGACTCCATGCTCTGGTCCCTGGACGAGCCGACCGTCTGTGCGGTGGTCCGCGGGTCGGTCACCGCCTCCCTTGCCGTCCGCGGTGCCGAGCGCGACATCCACAGCGGTGTGGTGTCCGGCGCCGCCGCGAGCGCGCCCTTCGAGTTGTGCCGCCTGCTGAGCCTTCTGCGCGACGGCTCCGGCCGGGTCGCCCTGCCGGGCTTCTACGACCCGGTGGCCGACCTCGGAACGAACCTCGCGACGCTGGCCACCCTGCCCTTCGACCTGCCGAGCTGGCTGGCCGACACCGGTACCTTCGAAGCCGCCGGTGAACCGGGGTACACGGTGGCGGAGCGCCTGTGGGCCCGCCCTTCCGTCGAGGTGGCCCGGCTGGCGGCAGGCCGCACCGACGCTCCCGCGCTCGGGCTCATCCCGGCGGAGGCAAGTGCGGACCTGCTGTTCAGGCTCGTACCGGACCAGCGGGCCGACCAGGTCGCCGACCAGCTGCGCACCTGGCTGGACGGGCACCGTCGACCGGGATTCACCTACGCTCTGGAAATCTCGTCGACCATCTCGGACCCCTACCGGACGCCGCCCGACCACCCTGCGCTGACGGCTCTCACACGGGCCGTCGGCCACGCCTACGGGGCTCCGGCGCGGCACATCGGCAACGGCGGGGCCACGCCCGCCGCACAGCTGGCCCGCGCCTGCACGGCGCCTGTGGTCTTCTTCGGGACGGGACTACCCGGGGACCGCTGGCACGGACCCGAGGAGAGGGTGGAGATCCAAGCACTTCGCCTCGGTGTCCGCACGCTGGCCCGGTTCCTCGACGAGCTGGCCGCGGTGAGGTAGGCCGACCGCCTCCCGGCGCAATGCCGTCCGGTCGAGTGGTCTGCCGGGAGAGGGACGGGTTCGAGGGCGGGAGCGGGGCATACGTAGGGAGCCGAAATGTCCTACGTGAGGAGAGATCGTGGTGAAGCCGGCCCTCATGTCCGAGCGGGACCGCCCATGAGAGCGGCGATGACCAGGGCCGCTCGCGCCGCCCTGTGTGCCGGTGCCGTCGGCTCGCTCCTCGCCGGATGCGGAGCATCCGCGGCGCGGGTGGACGGGGCACGGGCCGCCGGTGAACGGTTCGAGCGAGCTCTCGCGTCCGGCAACCACGAGGCGGCCTGCCGGCTGGTGGCCCCCGAGACATTGGCGCAGTTGGAACAGGACGAAGGAAAGGCGTGCGCAGAGGCGCTGGGGACGGAGCAGCTGCCGACGGCGGGGGCGGTCCGCCAGACCGAGGTGTACGGACGTCAAGCCCAGCTGAGCCTTGAGGGCGACACGTTGTTCCTGTCGCAGTTCAGCGGTGGATGGAAGGTTGTGGCGGCCGGCTGCACCCCGCAGGGGGAGCAGCCCTACCAGTGTGTGCTGAAGGGCGGCTGAGGATGCGCTTCCTGTTCGTGACGTGTCTGGTCGTGGTGGTGGGTGGGCTCGCCTACTTCACCGCGATCGGAGCGATGCACCGATGAGCGACGACGCGCACGAGAAGCCGCGACGGAGCGGGTTCTGGCGGGACAACAGTCTGACCCTGGCGTTCGGGACGGGGTTCCTGCTGGTCTTGGCCGGGCAGGCCTTCGCCGGACACGCCGAGTTCAACGACCAGCTCACCGTCGACGGCCTCCAGCGGATCAGCCTGGGCGAATACGTGACGACTTCCGACTTCGCCGTGGACGTCACCGAGAACTGGCAGTCGGAGTTCCTGCAGTTCTTCCTCTTCATTTTCGGCACGGTGTGGCTGGTCCAGCGGGGTTCGCCCGAGTCCAAGGAACTCCACAAGACGGGTACGGAGTCGGACCGAGAGCAGCGCCTCGGGGACCACGCGGAAAAGGAGTCGCCCCGCTGGGCAGGTACGAAGGACTGGCGGCAGCGGCTGTACTCCCGCTCGCTCGGCCTCGTCATGGGAGTCCTGTTCGTGGGGTCCTGGTTCGCGCAGTCGGTCTCGGGCACGTCGGCGTACGACGAGCAGCGGCTGCGGCAGCTCCAGGACCCGGTCGGCTGGGGCACGTACCTGACGCTGCCGGACTTCTGGAGCCGCACCCTGCAGAACTGGCAGTCCGAGCTGCTGGCGGTGGCCGCCATGGTCATCCTGTCCGTCTACCTGCGCCAGAGGGGCTCACCCGAGTCCAAGCCCGTGGGCGCCGCCCACACGTCGACGGGCGTCGAGGGCTGAGGCATCCGCCCCGCGCCGGCACCGGCACCGACGCGCGGTACCGGCGACGTCGACGAAGAGCGACCGCTTAAGGGCCGCTCGGACGGGCAGGCGCCGCATATGTCGATCGCCCGTTCCGGGCCGGCCGGCCGCCCTCGGCCGAAGTGGTACAGGAGTGTAGTGATGGCGTACGTGACCAGGTGCTCCACGGAGAGTGAGGTCTCCAGGGGGTGGCGCCCCCGCGGTGCCGTGGAGGCGGTGGGTGCCCCATGTGTGGTGTGAGCGGGGAGATGCGTTTCGACGGCTGTAGACCGGACCTCGCCGCGATCGAACGCATGACCGACGTTCTGGAGCCGCGAGGACCGGACGGCCGGGGAGCGTGGTCGCAGGGGGCGGTGGCGTTGGGGCACCGGCGCCTGAAGATCATCGATCTTTCCGAATGCGGCGCCCAGCCCATGACCGACGCGCAGCTGGGCCTCACGGTGGTCTTCAACGGCTGCATCTACAACCACCGCGAACTCCGCGATCGCCTGGAAGGGCTCGGACACCGCTTCTTCTCGCGCTCCGACACCGAGGTGGTCGTCAAGGCGTACGCCGAGTGGGGCTGGGAATGCGTGCAGTCCCTCATCGGCATGTTCGCCTTCGCCGTGGTCGAGCACCACACCGGCCGTGTCGTGCTCGGCCGCGACCGGTTGGGCATCAAGCCCCTGTACATCACCCAGGACGGCGACCGGCTCCGCTTCGCATCCTCCCTGCCCGCCCTGCTGGCGGGCGGGGGAGTCGACACGTCCCTGGACCCGGTGGCGCTGCACCAGTACCTGAGCTGGCACGGCACGGTCCCGGCGCCCCGTACCGTACTGGCCGGAGTGCGAAAGATCCCGCCGGCCACCGTGCGCGTGGTGGAGCGGGACGGCACGCACCGTGACCACTGCTATTGGCAACCGTCCTACACCCGGCACTCCGAGCTCGGCGAGGACCCGGCGCTCTGGCAGGAGGCGGTGCACGACGCGCTGCGCACAGCGGTTCGGCGGCGCACGGTCGCGGACGTACCCGTGGGCCTGCTCCTGTCGGGCGGGCTGGACTCCAGCCTGATCGTGGCGCTGCTCGCCGAGGCCGGGCAGGAGGACCTCGCGACGTTCGCCATGGGTTTCGAGGCGGAGAACGGGGAGGACGGAGACGAGTTCTGGTATTCGGACCTGATCGCGCGACGGTTCTCGACCGACCACCATCAGTTCCTGATCCCCTCCGATCGGCTTCCGTCGGCGCTGGACGCCGCGATCGGCGCCATGAGCGAGCCGATGATCAGCCATGACGCCGTCGCGTTCCACATGCTGTCGGAACAGGTCTCCAAGGAGGTCAAGGTCGTGCTGTGCGGCCAGGGCGCCGACGAGGTGTTCGCCGGCTACCACTGGTACCCGCGCATCGCCGCAGCCACCCGGCCGGACGCGGACGAGGCGTACGCGGACTCGTACTTCGACCGTACGCACGCCGATCTCACCGCAATGCTGCACCCCGACCTCACCGCCGACCACGACGCCTCGATGGGGTTCGTCCGGGCGCACATGGGCGCACCGGGGGCCGCGACCGCTCTCGACGCGGCCCTGCGCATGGACGTCCACGCACTGATGCCTGACGACCCCGTCAAGCGGGTCGACAACATGACGATGGCCTGGGGCCTGGAGGCGCGAGTGCCCTTCCTGGACCACGAGCTGGTCGAGCTGGCCGCGGCGTGCCCTCCGCAGCTCAAGCTCGCGCAGGGCGGCAAAGCCGTGCTCAAGGACATCGGACGCAAGATCCTGCCCCCCGAAGTCGTCGACCGCCCGAAGGGCTACTTCCCGGTGCCGGCGGTCCGGCACATGGCCCCGCCCGTGCTCGCTCGCGTTCGCGACGCCCTCACGGCCCCGGATGCACGCCGACGCGGCATCTTCGACCAACGCCTTGTTCAGGAGCTGCTCGGGGCACCCAACCGCCATCGCACCAAACGCGGGGCCAACACCCTGTGGCAAGTCGCGTCGTTGGAAATCTGGCTGCAAAAGCACGGTATCAAGTGAGCGGTCGACACCTGAAGCGAAAGCAGAAGCCCGGGAGAGGCGGCCCATGCCCCTGGAGCACACGAAACCCCTGAGGCACGAGCACGAAACCCCCCGCAGGGCGCCCGGCCCGCCCGTCGGCGGAGCGGACCGAGCGGACCCGGTGCCGGATCCGGCGCCCGCGCCCGCGCCGGTGCGGGTGCCCGGCCACCGCGGCATCGACCCCCCGACCCTCCTCGTCGCCCACGGATGCTGGTACCCGTCGGCCGATCCGACGGGCGAGCACGTGGCGTTCATCTGCGACCGGGCCGGCGTCCCCCAACTGTGGAGCGGGCCCGCCCGGGGGAGTGAGGTACACGTGCTGGACGGCGACCCGGACCCGGTGACCGAGGTGTCCTGGTCGCCGGACGGGCGCTGGATCGCCTACACCTCGGCGCCCGGCGGCGGGGAGCACACCCGGGTCCTGGTGGTGCGCCCGGACGGCACCGGACGGCAGGTTCTCGCGGGTGCGGAGCCGGGGAGTTCGGCTCACCTCGGGTGCTGGACGCGCGACGGCACCGCCCTTGCCGTCACGGTCGCACAGCCCTCCCCGACGGGCTCGGAGCACGCCGGACCGGGGCACCTGCCGCCGGACGCGGAGGGGCCGCCGGCGGACGGAAGGGCACCGGGCCCGGCATGGTCCGAACGCGACGGCCCGGCCACGCTGCTCGACGGTGGGGCCGCACGACGACCGGCCGGGCGGTACCCCGCGCCGTCCGTGCTCGCAGCGGGCAGTCCTGCGGCGAGCGGTGCGCCGGCCGCTGACCTCGGCCCGGCGCGCAGCGGCGGGCTGGCCGCCTACCTGGTCGACCCGGACGGGGCCAACGCCCCGGTCCGGCTGTTCAGCGAGGAGGGGGCCGCCTCCTTGCGCGTGTGCGACATGAGCGCGGACGGCCGCTACGCGCTCGTCCGCCGCGGCCCGCGCGGCCGGCGCGAGGCCCTCGTACTCGACACCGCCTCGGGCCGCACCACCTTCGCGCTGCGCGCCGCCGACGGCGACCCCTGGATCGGCCGCTTCTCGGCCGACGCGCGGACACTGTGGCTGCGCAGCGACGCGGAGCGGGAGTTCGCTGCCCTCCTGCGGGTACGGCTGGACGAGCAGGGCGCGTCGCGGGGGCTGTCCGTCGCCGCCGAGCGGGAGGAGTCCGCCCTCGATCTGCTGAGCGTGCCCGACCACGGCCGGTGGGCCGTCCTCGCCTGGAACGCGCACGGCGCGAGCGAGCTGGAAAGCGTGGGGCTGGCCGTCGGCCGTACGGACGGCGGCGTCGGACCGCGCCACCAACCGGTCCTGCCCCACGAGGTGGTGACCCGCATCGCGCCCTTGGAGCGCGGCGGATTGTTCGCCGCCCTGTCGGGATCCCGGCGCAGGCCCGGCATCTGGGAAGTGGACGAGGCCCTCGTCCCCGCGCGCACCGGCTGGTCGGCGCGGGACGAGGACGCGGTCCCGCCCGGGCGGCCGCCCGTACGGCCGGTGCCCCTGCGCTGCGAGGCCCGGGACGGGCTCGTACTCGGTGGCTGGTACTACCGTGCGCCGGAGCAGGACCCGGGTCGGCCGGCGCCGTGCGTGATCCACCTCCACGGCGGACCGGAGGAACAGGAACGGCCCGTGTTCAGCCCGCTGTACCACGAGCTCCTCGGCAGGGGCCTCGACGTGTTCGCCCCCGACGTCCGAGGCTCGTCCGGCCGCGGACGGTCCTTCGTGGACGCCGACCTCGGCGCCGGCCGGTTCGCGGCGATCGAAGACGTCGCCGACTGCGCCGCACATGTGGTTTCGCTCGGGTACGCAGACCCCCTGAGGCTCGGGGTGATGGGCCGCTCGTACGGCGGCTACCTCACCATGGCCTCTCTCGTATGGCATCCGGACCTCTTCCGCGCCGGAGTCGCGGTCTGCGGGATGTCGGACTTCGCCACCTTCTTCGCCGGTACGGAGCCGTGGATCGCGCAGTCCGCAGCCGTCAAGTACGGGCACCCCCAGCACGACCGCGAACTGCTCCGCGCTCTGTCCCCGATGAGCCGGATCGATCAGCTGCGCGCACCCGTACTGGCCGTCCACGGGGAGCACGACACCAACGTGCCGCCGACGGAGTCGGAGCAGTTCGTCCGGGCGGCACGCGCGCGCGGCGTGCCGGCGCGGCAGCTGACGTTGCGCAACGAGGGCCACGAATTCCTGCGGGCGGACAACCGGCGGCTCTACCGGCGCGCTGCCGCGGACTGGCTGGAGCAGCATCTCGGTACCGCCCCGTGACCGAGCCAGCCCCCCAGACCGGGCCCGCCAGGAACGAGCCACATGGACGCCGGCTCCTGCGACGGTGGGAGGCTGACGGGTGAGTCAGAGCTCTCCGGGATCCTGCGGTTCCAGTCGACGCAGGGCCGGTCCCTGGAGGATGCTGCCGTCGACGCCGAATCGGGAGCCGTGGCAGGGGCATTCCCATGTGCGTTCGGCGTTGTTGAAGGCGACGAGGCACCCGAGGTGGGTGCAGACGGCGGACACGGCATGCAGTCGGCCCTCGTCGTCGCGATGGACGGCACAGGGTTTGCCGCCGGCCCGAACCACGGTTCCCTCACCGGGCCGCAGGCTTCGGACGGTTCCGTGGGTGCCGTCGCCGAGCGCGTCCAGGCGGCCCTTGACGAAGTGCTTCCCGGTGTCCCACTGAGCCTTGAGGAGCGCCGGGGCGGAGCGGAGAGCGGAGCCGAGGCGGCCTGGGTCGTAGAGGCCGCCCCAGGGCTCCCGTTCCCCGCTGACGAGGGAGGCGATGATCGTCCCGGCCAGGACCCCACCCGTCATGCCCCAGCCGGCGAAGCCGGTGGCGACGTACACGTGCTCGCCGCCCGTGGGAAGCCGGCCGATGAGGGGCAGCGTGTCCGTGGCGCTGTTGTCCTGGGCTGCCCACCGGTGGGAGATCGTGACTCCGGGGAAGTGCTGCTCGGTCCAGGCTTGGAGGCGGGTGTACCCGGCCTCCGTGTCTTCCCCGGCGCCGGGGGTGAACGCCTCTCCCGTGACGATCAGGAGCCGGCTGCCGTCCGTGAGCGGCGCCGTACGTACGGACCGCTTGCCGCCCTCCTCCGTGATGTACATGCCGTCGGGATCCCGACGAGCGGGCAGGGAGCCCGCGATCACGAGGTCACGGTGCTGGGTGAGCCGCGTGGCCAGCAGCCCGTGGTCGAAGACGGGGTGATGGGTGGCCACGACGACGTGCCGCGCGAAGAGAGTGGCCCCGGAGTCGGTGGCGAGCCGACAGGGGTCTCCCTCCTCGAGCCCGGTGACGCGTGTGCCCTCGTGAATCCGGCCGCCGAGCGCGAGGATCTCGTCGGCGAGCCCGCGCAGGTACTTGAGCGGATGGAACTGGGCCTGGTGCTCCACCCTGACGGCGCCGGCCACGGGGAAGGGCAGGCCGGTCTCGGCGACGAACGAAGCGCTGAGGCCTGCCGACCGGGCCGCTTCGGCCTCCGCACGCAACGCTTCGACGCCCTCGGGCCGCTCGCAGTAAGTGAGGGCCGGGCGCCGCTCCAGCTCGCAGTCGATGCCGAGTGCCTCGGCCACCTCGAAGACGTGACGCAGCGCAGCGCTTTGCGACGCCGCGTACTGCCGGGCGGCATCCTCTCCGTGCTCGGAGCGGAGCGTGTCGTAGACGGCGGTGTGCAGCGCGGTGAGCTTTCCCGTCGTATGGCCGCTGACGCCGCCGGCGAGACGGTCCGCTTCCAGCACGATGACCTTGAAGCCGGCCCGGACGAGTTCCGACGCCGCGCTGAGACCGGCGATGCCGCTGCCGATGACCGCAACATCCGCCTCCGCGACCCCCGAGAGGGGGGTGAAGGACGGCAGGGCTGCTGTCTGCATCCAGTAGGAGCGGCCGGTGTCCGGAGGTCGGTTCATATCCGGCGGCTGCCCAGGAGAACCACTCTCAAGCGCCGTCGCTCCGGTCGGCGGCCCGCAGCGCCGATGCGGCGGCACCGGAGAGGAAGGCCGGGACGGTCCGGTTCGCCGGCACCGCGGGGGGCACGCGCACAGGGGGGGACACAGCAGGGACTGACAGAAGCGAAGCAGCAGGTCGGCAAGGAGGCGTCATGAGGGCACTTACATGGCACGGCAAGCGGGACGTACGCGTCGACACCGTGCCCGACCCCACGATCCGTGACCGCGAGGACGTGATCGTCAAGATCACGATCACCGGTCTCTGCGGCTCGGACCTGCACCTCTACGAGGTTCTAGGAGCGTTCCTCGACCCAGGCGACATCCTCGGCCACGAACCCATGGGCACCGTCGAGGAGGTGGGACCGGACGTCACCTCCCTGAAGGTCGGGGACCGGGTGGTGGTCCCCTTCAACATCTCGTGCGGGTCGTGCTTCATGTGCGACCAGGGGCTGCAGTCCCAGTGCGAGACGACGCAGGTGCGCGAGCACGGCACCGGAGCCTCCCTCTTCGGCTACACGAAGCTCTACGGGCAGGTCCCGGGCGGGCAGGCCCAATTCCTGCGGGTCCCGTTCGGCAATTCCCTTCCGATCCGGGTGCCGGAGGGGCCGCCCGACGAGCGGTTCGTCTATCTGTCCGACGTGCTGCCCACGGCATGGCAGGCGGTCGAGTACGCGTCCGTTCCGCCGGGTGGCAGTGTCGCCGTCCTGGGCCTGGGACCCATCGGCGACATGAGCTGTCGCATCGCCGCTCACCGGGGCGCCGGCACGGTCATCGGAATCGACGTCGTTTCCGAGCGCCTGCAGCGGGCCGGTCGGCGCGGCATCCACACCCTGGACATCCAGGAGTACGGCAAAGACCTGGCCGACGCCGTCCTTGCGCTCACGGGAGGCCGGGGCCCCGACGCCGTCATCGACGCCGTCGGCATGGAAGCCCAGGGCAGCCGTATCGCGGCCGCCGCGCAGGGTGTGACCACCCTCCTGCCGGATTCCCTGGCCGCGGCCATGATGAAACGCGCGGGTATCGACCGGCTCTCCGCGCTCTACACCGCCATCGACCTCGTCCGCCGCGGCGGCACCATTTCCGTGTCCGGGGTCTACGGAGGTGCGGCCGATCCGCTGCCCCTGCTGACCATGTTCGACAAGCAGCTCACGCTGCGCATGGGCCAGGCCAACGTCCGGCGCTGGGTCGACGACATCCTCCCTCTGCTCACCGACGGGGATCCCCTCGGCGTGGACGACTTCGCCACGCACCGGTTGCCCCTCGAGCAGGCCCCGGAAGCGTACGAGATGTTCCAGAAGAAGCAGGACGGCGCGGTCAAGGTCCTCTTCAGGCCTTGAGGGCGGAGCGGCGGCCGCTCCCAATGGGCGTGCGCCGCCGACCACCCGGCCGGAGTGAGCCCCCGTCCACGAAAGGACGGGGGCTCACTGCACGGGGCGGGTGGGCGGTCAGCAGGCGCGGGCCGCCCTGGCCCCGGAAAGGCACGGCACGGGTTCAGCCGCGGCGCGTCTTCTTGGACCCGCCTTCCGGGTTGATACCGGTATAGGCCGATGCGTCCTTGCCGCCGCTGGGGCGTTGCGAACGCCCGCGCGAGCCCATGTCGTGGTGGCCCTTCTGACCGCTTCCCTTGGCCTGGTCTTCCCCGCGCCGGCTGCTGCTCTTGACCGGAACGCCCTCGTCGACCTTTTCGGACGAGTCGGAGGTCTTGGCTCTCGACTTGGGGGCGTGTTCATCGGGGTGGAACGAACGCTTCGCGCTCGGGTTGTCCTGCTTGTGGGTCGCATCGACATCGGGAGACCAGCCGTGCTGCTCCGATCCCTGGTGTCTGCTGGGCCCCTCGCCATGCGGTACATGCGACTTCGGACCGGTCGACATGAGCCCGCCCTCCTTTCCGCCCTCCCCTTGAACAGTTCTCCTGCACGCTGCGCATGCCCAAACTCCAGCCCTCAAACCGCCCCCGTGAGCGGGAGGGCGGGTACATGGCAGTCGTCAAGCCCTTCCGATACCTCGCCGTCTACCGGCCCTGATTCGGTGCATCGCGCCGCGAGTGGCGATCAACCGCCGACGGACGAACAGCGGATTCAGCCGGCCCCCGGGTGTCGGCCGAAACGTGTCCGGACTGCCATGCGCACCGAGCGCGAGCCGACGAGCCCGATGACCGCTCCGGCAGCGACATCGCTCGGATAGTGCGCCCCGCTGTGGATCCGGTCAAGGCCGACCGCAGCCGAAAGCGCGGCACAGACCGCCCCGGCCGTCGGCCACTCCGGGACGACAGAGGTGGTGAAGGCGACGGCCGCTGCTGTGTGACCGGAGGGGAAGGAAGAGGTGTCAGGGCGCTCCTGGACCCGGCTGTGGGGGATCAGCTCCGCGGGTGGCCTGCGGCGCTCCCACGTACGCTTCGCCAGGGCTGCCAGCAGCTGACCTCCCGCCATGCCCGCCAGCCCCGACATCGCGGCCCGGCGTCCTGCGGCGCCCCCGGTCGCTGCCAGCACGCAGGCAGTGGCCAGCCACAGTTTGGTGTGTTCCGCCGCCCGGCCCACCGCCGGGAACACCCGGCGGGCCAACGCTCCGTCCCAGGCAGCCACCGACCGCGTCGCCCAACGGTCGGCACGCTCCATGCTGGACGGTGTACGCACTCCCACCGGGCCTGTAATTGCGCCCGCTCGTCCCATGGATTTGCCCTTTTTACCTCGACAGCATGCTCTGTGGAGGCGTCTCTCCCGCGCGGCTCGCCCCAAACGAGCCTCGTGCCATACGGATGACTGGACGTTCTCCGGCGTAGGGGGCGTGGACGTACGAGCACAGTGTCGATA
Organism: Streptomyces katrae; assembly: GCF_000717655.1. Lineage (GTDB taxonomy): Bacteria > Actinomycetota > Actinomycetes > Streptomycetales > Streptomycetaceae > Streptomyces > Streptomyces katrae_B. The sequence continues at coordinate 88,298 of NZ_JNZY01000008.1, read as the reverse complement.
CCGCCGCCGCTTCCGAGGCGGGGCGGCAGGAACGCGGACAGCGGGGATCCGGTGGAGCTCACACCGCCGCGCCCTCCCTGGGAGGGCTCCCGGCCGCCCGGTATGCAGGCTGGGCGGGGGCGAGCCCTGTCTTCTACCGGCCTACCGGCTGCGCAAAAGGAGCAGGGCGATGTCGTCGGTGCGGGTGTGTTGCAGACCGGCGTGGTGGAGGAGGCTCTCGGCCAGGGCGTCGAGCGGCCGGTCGCCGTTCCTGGTGAGGCGGTCGGCGAGGTCGGTGATGGAGTCGGTGATGTCGGTGTCAGGGGTTTCCACGAGACCGTCGGTATAGAGGGCGAGGAGGGATCCTGCGGGCAGGGGGACGGTGGCGACGGGGTAGTCGGCTTCGCTGCACATACGGATGCCGAGCAAGGGGCCCGGCTCCACTTCGAGTGCCTGGGTGTGCGGTGCGGGGGCGGGGTTGCGGAGCAGCGGGGGCAGGTGTCCTGCGCTGGCCAGGTGGAGGCGTCGCTCGGCAAGGTCGATGTGGATGTACAGGCAGGACACGAACAGGTCGGTTTCGAGATCCATCAGTACGCGGTTGGTGCGGGCCAGGACTTCGCCGGGCAGGGCGCCGGCGGTGGCGTGGACGGCGGTGCGGACCTGACCCATGAGGGCAGCGGCGTTGATGTTGTGCCCTTGTACGTCACCGATGACCGCGGCGGCGGCGGTGTCACTGAGACGGATCAGGTCGTAGAAGTCACCGCCGATGTCGATGCCGTGGGCGGCCGGCAGATAGCGGGCGGCGACGGTGAGGTGGGGGATGAGGGGCAGGGTCACCGGCAGGAGCGCCTGCTGCAGGCCGTGGGCAAGGTCGTGCTTGGCGTCGTACAACAGCGCTCGGTCCATGGCCTGGGCGATGAGCCCGGCCAACGACACCATGACGGCGCGGTCGCTCGCGCTGAAGGGGTGCGGGTGGTCGTAGGTGAGGACGCAGCAGCCGACGCGGCGCTCGGAGACCAGCAGGGGCAGGAACGCCCACGCCTGTTTACCGCTGAGGGCGGGTGCCCGCGGGTGGGCCCGGGCCAGTTCGGCGGGGTCGGCGAAGAAGGCCGGGATACCGCTTTGCAGGACATGGCCGGCGGGAGTGACGTCGGTGTCCAGGGGCAGGCCGTCCAAGGCCGCGACGGCGCGCGGGTCGTAGCCTCGGTGTCCGATGATTCTCAGCCGTCCGGCGTCGGCGGCGGAGATGACCATGCCCTGGGCGCCGAAGGCGGGCAGGATCTGGTCGGCGACCATGTTGATGACGTCGGCCACGGTGACGGTCTGGCTCAGGGCAGCCGCCAGGTGGATCAGCTGGTGGATCCGTCCCCTGCCGACTGCCTCCGGTGAGGCGCCGAGATCCGCGGGGATCGGGGGTGGCGAGGCGTCGGCCGGCTGCCTGTGGAGGCTGGGGGAGATGAGGGCGCTGATGCCGCTGTCGTCGGGGTAGAGGCGGATGTCGAGCCAGCGGTCGGGCGGCCGCAGCGCGGTGTAGGCGACGGCCTCGCGGCTGAAGACGGCGGCGCGGTAATGATCCTCGTGGACCGGGTCGTCGAGCCAGGGCACCGCCTGCCACGGCTGGGCACCCAGGAGGCTGTCGGCGCTGCGGCCGAGCAGTCGTGCGGCCGCGTCGTTGAGGTAGGTGATGCGGCCCTGCAGATCGATGCTGAGGGCTCCGACGGGCAGCCGCTGCAGCAGGTCCATGGCGGCGAGCCCGGCCTGTGCCGGGTCCGGACCGGGCAGGAGCAGGGGCACGGCACGCGGCCGATCAGGAATGCTCCATGGAGCAGGCGCCTGGTCCAGCACTCGGGTGATGCGGTTTGCGCTGGACAGGATGTGCCCGCGTTCCCGGCGGGTCAGCGAGGACGGGCGGCTCTTGGACCACACCAGGACCAGCGCCCCCCACCGGCGGACGCCGTGGAGGGGGGCGAAGGCCAGTGCGAACTGGTACGGCAGACCTGCGGCCGCGTTGGGGTACATGCGTGCCATGTCCTCCTGGCGCCCCACCCATACGAGGCGGTCCTCCCGCACCGCTTCTGACAGCGGGCCGACAGCCGACAGCGTCACCCGCCACCACGGGGCCACCGCCCGCCCCGGCAGACCGCACAGCGCCGTCAGGCTCAACACCGGCTCGTCCGGCGAGAGCAGGTACACCCCGGCCGCCAAGGCCCCCGTACGCTGCACCGTGCCCCTGAGTGCCTGGTCCAGAGACACCTCGCCGTCAGACGCGATGCTGTCATCAGTCACATATAAGACATTAAGCCGCAAAGACGGTAAGGGGTGCTTGTGGCCACCGGCTTCCCCGCTTTCACGTCCGAGGACGCGGTCGAGTGTGTCCGAGAACCTGGACTGCCCTGTCCGGCCGCGGGGAAGGGGCAGTGCCCCGTCGAGGCCAGCAGGAGCCGCATGCGTTCCACCGTAAGGCGCTCCACCGCAGGCATCGGCCGTGAGCACCTCGACGGACGCGGCCCGCCGGGGCGCGGTGGAGCTAAACGGACCGGGGCAGTCGCCGGCGGCGCACGGTCAGGACCGTCGGCAGGTGGCGCCGCAGGGCCGCGCGGGCCGCATTGGCACCCGGCGCGCCGTGCACACCCCCGCCAGGGTGGGCCGACGCCGACGCGAGGAAGAGCCCCTTGACCGGCGTTTCGGGGCGTCCGTTGCCCGGGACGGGCCGGAAGACGAGCTGCTGGTGCAGGGCGGCCGTGCCGCCGTTGAGGGCGCCGCCGCTCAGGTTGGCGTCCATCGCCTCCAAGGTGGGAGGAGCCAGGACCCTCCGGCGCAGGACGCGCGCGCGAAACCCGGGGGCGTAGCGCTCGACGACCTCCTCCATGCGGTCGGCCATCGCTTCGCTCTCACTGCCCTCCCAGCGCCCGGTCAGGCCCTGGCCGCCCGCGTCGCCCTTGATCCGGTGCGGCAGGTGTGTGTAGGCCCAGGCGGACTCCGTCCCCGCCGGCGATCGGGACGCGTCGGCCGCCGTCATCTGGCCGAAGATGAGGAAGGGGTCCTCGGGTACGAGTCCCGTGGCGATCCGGGCGGCGTAGGCGGTCAGGCCGTCGATGCCGGCGGCCAAGTGCACGGTGCCGGCCGTCGCCGCCTGCGGCGCCGCCCACGGCACCCGGGACTCCAGTGCCCAGTCCACCTTGAACGTGGCGAAGTCCCACTGGAAGCGCCGCAGGTCCTGCAGGACGCGGTCGGGCAGGTGCTCCTCGCCGACCAGGGAGCCGTACAACGCGGGAGCCGACACGTCGGCCAGGACGCCCCGCCGGGCCGGCACGCCCTCGCCCGAGGCCGTCCGCACGCCGACGGCCCGGCCCCTCCGTACGACGACCTCGACGACCGGTGTGCCGCAGCGGACCGCGCCACCCAGGCGCTCCAGCCGCCGTACCAGGGCGGCCGTGAGCTCACCGGCCCCGCCGACGGGAACGGGGAACCCGAAATGCTGGCCGAGCATCGACATGAGCCATCCGTAGCCGCCGCTTCCGGCCGCCTCGGGGGGCAGGTCGGCGTGCAGGGCGTTGCCCGCGAGGAGGAGGCCTCCCGCTTCGGCGCGGAACTCCTCCTCCCCCAGCCGGCGCACGGGCAGCAGCAGCCGCCGTACGAGCCCCAGCCCTCCGGCGCGGCGCACGCCGTACAGGAGCCGGGCCGCGGGAACCATGGGCGGGAAGGGCGTGAACAGGCCTTGGACGATGTCAGGGCCGAGCCGGTCCCACACCTTGCACAGGTCGGTCCACGCGTCGCCGTCGCCGGGAGCGAACTCGTCCAGGCCCGCGGCGGTGTCGTGCGGCAGCCGGTCCAGCACCGCGCACCGGCCGTCGGCCAGGGGGTGGGCGAGCACACGCGGAGCGTGGCCCCAGACCAGGCCTTCGCGGTCCAGGCCGAGGGAAGCGATGACGGGCGAGGCGGCAGCCAGCGGATAGAAGGCGCTGAACAAATCGCTGACGTAGTCGGGGTGCACCCCGCGGTCGCTGCGTACGGCGCCCCCGGGTCCGGGCTGTGCTTCGAGGACTTCCACGCTCCAGCCGGCGTCGGCGAGCAGATTTGCGGCGACCAGCCCGTTGGGACCTGCTCCGATCACGATCGCGTCGGGCATGGCGTTTCCCCTCGTGCTCAGGCGTGTTCGTGTGCACCGGCTCCGGCCTGTTCCTCGACGACGTCGGCGAGCCGCCTGAGCATGTCGCGGTGGCGCAGCTGGATCAGTGCGTCGAACACGGCGTTGTGCAGGGTGCCGCCGATCCCGTGCAGCGGGTGTTCGTCCACGATGACCAGGGAATCCCTGCCCCAGGGGCGGACCTCGATCGCCACCCGGGCCGTGCCGACGGGGCCGCTGTCGACTTCCAGTTCGAGTTCGCGGAGGGTGTTCACGCGCCGGACGACCGTGGTGCCCGACCCCGTCCACGGTCCGATCTTCACGGTGTACTCGAGGGCTGAGTCGAGCTCGAGCCACGGGCCGCGGGCGACGCGCGATTCGCTCGTGCCGACCACCCAGGCGGCGTAGCTCGAGGCATCGGCGAGTACGTCCCACACCTGCTGCGGGGTGGCGTGGATCAGTCGGTGGCGTACGGCCATGGTGTCACTCCCGGGGTTTGAGGAACGGGTCGGGTGCCGGGCCCCCGATCCGGGAGCCCGCGGCAGCGCCGCCGGGCCCGAGGAGACCGCTGGGCGACAGGGGCGCTTCTTCTCCCCTGGCCGCGAGGGCCTGCCGGGAACGGTGCGCGACGACGGGCGTCAGGAGCGCCCGCGCTGCCTGCGCGCCGCGCAGCCACGGCGGGGCGTAGATGTGCGCGGACCGGCGTTCGATGCCCCGGACCATGGCTCGGACGTAGAGCGCGGGGTCTTGGACGACGGAGGCCGGCCAGGGCAGGTGCGTCCGCAGTTCGCGGAAGACGGCCGTCTCGTCGGCTGCACGGATCATGGAAGTGTCGGCCCAGTTCAGGTAGGCGATGCCGACACCGACGCCGCGGTGCGAGACCTCGGCGCGCAGGGCGTGCGCGAATGCCTCCACACCGGCCTTGGACGCGCAGTACGCCGTGAGCAGGGGCGCGGGCACGAATGCTGCCAGGGAGGCGACCTGCAGGTAGTAGCCGGATGTCTGAAGCAGGTCCGGCAGGAAGGAGCGGGCCGTCAGGGCGCTGCCGACGAGGTTGACCTCTATCACCCGTCGCCAGTCGTGGGTGTCGCAGTCCAGCAGGGGCCCACCGAGCGCCACGCCCGCGTTGGCGACGACCACGGAAGGCCTGCCGAGGGCGCGGCGCACGGCCTCGGCGACCGCGGCGAGCTCGTCGGCGTCGGTTACGTCGACGGTCCAGTGGGCGGCGCCGGGCAGGTCCGCCGCGAGGCGGCCGAGGCGCTCACCTTCCAGGCCCACCAACGCCACCCGGGCGCCGTGACGGGACAGCGCGCACGCGAGCCCCTGGCCGAGTCCGCGTGCGGCGCCCGTGACGACGGCGACGCGGCCCTCCAGGGGTCCCGGCTTCCACGGGTGGTCATGCCGACCGTGGCTCGTCATGCGGGGCGCATGCCCGCCCGACCGGCTCCTACACGGCGGGCGCACTGTCCGTCCGGGTCGGCCAGGCGGCCCCCAGCGGAAGCGCCGCGGCGTAAACCGAAAGGCGCGGCCGAACCGCGTGATCTTGGACTGGACTGGACTGGAGTGGACGGGACTGGACGGGACGAAACGGGACGGGGTTTGAGGCGCCGCGAACCGGAAAGCCTCACTTCCGTGCCGCGGTTCCGCACTCATGCGGAGGGAGACCGAGGCCCTGAGCCTTCACGGCGGGTCCGCTGCGGCACACCAGAGCCACTGAGGGCTGGGTGCCGCATGGCCCGTGCCGCGCCCAGCCCGTTCATCGGCGGCATGACGGGGAATACCTGCGACGTTGCGGGGGCCGCGGGCCGACCAGCCGGGAGCGGAGCCGAGGCTGGACGGGGTGCCGGTCGCCGGGATCGGTGTCGCCGCTCGGCGATGGATCGGGCTCGATGCTCACGGCCCTCGAGAGGTGGTATCCCGCGAGGAGCGGGGTAGCAGCCAATCATGAGCGGGAAGGGAGACCGGTCGCATATGGCGCTCATTCGATCGCTGGATGAGCTGACCGGCATGCTCGCCACTCGACGGGGGCTGTACGTCCGGTGGTCGTTGGGCCCCCAGGTCGATCTCTTTCGCGAGCCGTCGAGTCGGGACGGGCTCACGGGCATCGAACTGCCGGGCCTGTCGGCCAATCCCATGGACGTGGAGGACTGGTGGGGGCAGCGGCCGCTCCGCACATGGGCCGCGCGCCGTCTTTACGACTACTCCCACCTGCCGCGTGTGAAGGACGGCCGGGTAAGGCCGTGGCTGCTGCACGGCGTGGAGTCCGGTCGCGGCCCCGACAACGAACCCCTGGTGCGAGACGTGGAGCCGCTCGGATGGGTCGATCGGAAAGTGATCACCGAAGCGGAAGAGGAGGTCAAGCAGCAACAGGGCACCTGGGGGCCACTCAACCGCAGGTGAGATCGCCTGCAACGGTTCCAGGAGAAGGTGGCGCCGACGTCTCGGCTGCTCGTGTATGACCCGAACCCACGTCGTCACAGTTTTGGCCCGGCCCTCAGCCCGGACGTAAGCGCAAGGGGAGGCTCTCAGGGTGACGCTGCGACCGCCGGTGGAGCCCATGCTGGCGCAGGCCGTGGAGTCGGTGCCAGGCCCTGGCGTGCTGGGCGAGCTGGCTTTTGAGCAGAAGTTCGACGGATACCGGGCGCTGCTGTTCACTCCCCCCGAGGCAGGCAAACCTCTCGTCCAGACCCGGCGTGGGAGGTTTGTCCAGGGCCGCTTCCCGGACCTCACCGCCGCCGCCGCGCAGTTGCCCGGCGGCTTGGTCCTCGACGGGGAGCTCGTCGTCTGGAACATCGACACGGGCGAGCTGTCCTTCGAGGGACTGCAACGCCGGGCCGCCGCCCGCGGCCGCACCGCGCGGGAGCTCGCCGGGCCCTTGCCCGCGTTCTTCATCGCCTTCGACATCCTCCAGCAAGACGGAAAAGAGCTCCTGCACGACCCCTACCGGAGACGCCGCCTGCGCCTGGAAGCCCTTTTCGACACGCACGGGCTGAAGGCCCCATGGACCCTTTGCCCGATGACCACGGATTTGATCAAAGCCCAGAAGTGGCTGGAGTCCTGCACCGACGTCGCCGGTATGGAAGGCATCGTCGTCAAAGCCATGGACGACCCCTACCGAACCGGATACAGAGGCTGGTACAAACTTAGACGCCGGGACACCACCGAAGCTGTCATCGGAGCCATCACCGGCGCCCTGACCCGGCCCCGGTTCCTCCTCCTGGGCCGCCACGACCCCTGCGGCCACCTCCAGCCCATGGGCCGCACCGCTCCACTGCGCCCCGAAGCAGCCCGCCTTGTCGGCGGGAACCTGACCGCGGCCGGTCCGGAGCACCCATGGACCGGCACGCGGTTCACATCTGCATGGGGCAGCCGGGACCTCTTGGAGGTGACTTTGGTCCGCCCGGAGCTGGTAGCGGAGATCAGCGCCGACACCGCCGTTGACCGAGGCGGTGTCTACCGGCACCCGGTCCGTTTCAAGCGACTGCGCCTGGACGCGACGATCGGGGACGTTCCCCTGTTCCGGACGCCGGGCCCGGCCGCGGCGGCCGGCTGAGCAATTTTTCACGGCCTGCGGGATGCAGACCCGTCAGTTGGAGTGCCGGGCGGGTGAAGCCGTGGCCCCGGGCGGCCGCGTGGGGATGCCCGACCTCGATGAGGGCCGCAGGATGAGCGGAAAGACCACCCCGTCTCCAGGAGCTCTCTGCCATGCTCGAACGCAAGCTGCTCAAGGACCGTGCCCAGGTCACCTTCGTCCTGCCCGCCGACACGCCGCCCGGCCCGGTCAGCGTGGTCGGTGACTTCAACGAGTGGAAGCCCGGCACCCACACCCTGGAGCCCCGCCCCGACGGCTTCCGCGCCGTCACCGTGGGTCTGCCGGCGAAGAGGGTGCACTCCTTCCGCTACCTCGCGGCGGGTGACTACTGGTTCGACGAGGACCACGCCGACGGCCACGACGGCACGAACAGCCTCCTGCACACCTGATCCCATGCCCGGGGGCGGACCCATCCCGAGAGAGGTAGGTCCGCCCCCGTCCCCAACTCGCTGATGGCCGCACCACACCACGAGTCATGACCGGAGGAGCCGAGTGCATCGGCGCCCCGGGAACCCACGACGGTCGCCGACCGGCGTGCGCGTTCGAGTCGCGGTCGTCGTGGGATTCCCGGGCCCCGCATCAAGCGGCTCACCGTAGGGGATGACATCATCCGCAACCACCCTTCAGGCCTGCCCTGCGTCCGCGTCCAGAAGGCGGGCCGCCGCCTCCACGGTCGGCGGCAGCCGACGGCGTGAGCGCAGCGCCGCCGGAAGCCGTTTGAGCATTCCCGCCAGTGCCTGGCGGGCTTCCGGGTCGCGCGGGGACTCCGCGGCGAGCCTGCGGGTGTGTTCCACGGCGACGCCCACCGGGCGGCGCAGCCACGCGGTGAGAGCGGCGTTGCGGCGCTGGACCGCGGGCCGGCCGGGCCGCACCCCGCCGGTCGGCCGGTGCACGGCCACCACGTCCGGAACGTGGCACACTCCCCACCCGTGCGCGCTCAGGTCGTAGGCGAGCAGGGTCTCCTCGCCGCCGAGGAACAGGATCGGGTGGTAGCCGCCGGCTTGGAGGTAGGCGTCCCGTCGGGCGACGGCGGCGCAGGCCAGGAAGCCGAGCACCTGCGGCCCGGGCAGATCGGTGGCGCGGTCGAGCGGGGAGGCGGCGAGCAGGTCGTTCAGGGGGTCGGGGTCGGCACCGGGACCCACGCGGACGGAGGCGGCGAGCAGTCCGAGGCGCGCATGCCGGTCCAGCAGGTCAGCAGCGCGCGCCAGAGATCCCGCTTCCCACCACGAATCGTCGTCGCTGAACGCCACGTACGGCGTCCGGGCGTGGCGTACGCCCAGATTCCGGCCCGGAGCGCCGAGATTGCGGCCGGGTGCCAGGAGGGTGACCTCCGGCCGCAGCCGCGCGATCGCTTCTGGGGTCCCGTCGGTCGACGCGTTGTCGACGACGATCATGGGCGGCCGCTCCGGCAGCGCTGCCAGCCGGTCGAGGGTGTGCAGCAACTGATCGCGGCGGTTGTGCGTGATGACGACAACGGTGGTGCGGGGATCGGGGGTCACGGCGGGGCCACCTCGGGTGGGGTCGACGGGATGACGCGCGACCCATGGGGGGCCGGTCGGGCGGTCACGGCGCCCCCGTGGCGCCCGTGCTGAGAGATGCCGCTCAGGGCGGTCGGGCGCCGACGGCCGGCGCGGCGCCGGTCAGACAGTCGAGTCCGGTTCTTCGCCCTCGACAGCGGGACCGCCCTCGACGACGTGCATGGCCGCCTCCTCGGCGCTCGACGCGCCTGCGTCGATGCCCTCGTCCCGGGCGATCAGTTCTTTGGTGGTGTCGGTACGGGCGCCCTCGTCCGGCGCCCTCAGTCGCCCGGCGCGGTCGGTCCCCACCTCGGGGTCCATCAGCTCTCCCTGCCCGCCGGGCAGGTCCCCCAGACCGTCCCCTTCGGGTTCCGCCACGTCCGGGACCTCCTGGGACAGCCTTTCGTCCAGGGTTTCGCCGGCATTCTGCTCCTCCGCCGTCGTGCCGTATTTGGTGACACCCAACGGCTTTTCGGGAGGGGAGTAGCCCTCGTCCAACATGTCGTCGTAGGTGCGCTCGTCCACGGCGTTCTGGAGGTCCAAGGGCGCCGCGTCCTCCTGCTCCTCATTGGTACCCGTGGGTTGATAGGCGTCGTCCGCCATCTGGTTCTCAGTCATCAGGCGCTCCTTTCGCCATGGCTGTGAGAGTTCTCAACCGTCCCCCGGCCGACCCCGCTACCGGTGCCGGCCTGGTGGTATCCCTCTCGGGCGCTTGCCGTGCCGGGCACGACGCGCTCCCGCGCCTGACTCTCCGAGCCGGAGTGGGCTCCCGGTTCCTCGCTGCTGCGGGCGCGCTCGTACGGGCTCCGCCGCGCGGCGGCGTCCGGTGTGCCCTCGGTCATCTCGGTGTCCTTCCGTCTCGATGACCCCGTGGGGCGGCTGCCCGCGAGAGGGCAGGCGAAACGGCGAAACAGCCGTGCGCGCCAGGCCGGCGGCACCCGGCCTGGCGGAGGCGAAGGCGTCGGGACTCTCAGGAGGGTTCTTTGCCTCGCCCGCTCATCGCGTCACGCAGGCGGTCGACGAGCCCGACCCCCGGGGCGAGAAGCTTGTTGGCGGGCGGCTTGTCCGGGGCGGACGGGTGTGGACGCGTGGGAGCCGTCTTCTTGGCCTGGCGCACTTTGTCGCCGAGCTTCTCCAGCATCTCCGTGGAACACGCCTGCCGCAGGCGAGGAAACAGATTGTTCTCCTCGTCGTTCACGTGGCTGCGGATCTCCGTCATCAGCTTCATGACGAGCTCGTCGAACCGGGGATGATCGGCGTCGCATCCCTCCAGTTCCTTCATGATGCGTTCCGCGGCGGCGTGATCCTCCAGTTCCTTGTCGGCCATGCTGTCGCCGTTCGGCACGTGCTTGCGTACGGCGGGGTACAGGTACGCCTCCTCGGCTACCGAATGCCGGACGAGTTCCATGGTGACCTGGTCGGCGTACATCTTTCTGCGGGCGTCACCGGAGGGCATTTCCTCGATGTTCGCGAAAAGTTCCTCGACCTCCTGGTGGTCGGTCATCAGCTCCGCGATCACGTCACCGCCGTGTCCCATGGGTAGCGCCTTTCTTTCGGAGGTTGCTGGCCACCCAGTGAATCGTGCGACGCGCACAGCAGCCTGGTTCCGCTCCGCTCAGCGTGTCGGCCGCACCTGCGCCAAAGGGGCGGTGACCTGCACCATTCCTCGGACTCGCGAGGCGAAACGACTGCTTCGTCTTCCTTTTCAGCCCCCCTCTTACTCCGAATTGCCCAACTGAACTGGGGACGAACGGACTGCGCCCCGGCCGTCGGCCGTCGGCGGGGGCACTGGGCCGGTCACTTGCCGGCCTCCCGTAGCCGACCCGCCGACGTGTTACGCGCGGGGGCGGCTGCCGACGAACCGAAGCCCAGTCCAGACCTTTTGCCATTCGTGTCGGCCTCATCGGGTGTCCGTGCCGGCGGGCGGCCGCGGGGTCAGGTCCCGGACCACCACGCGTTCGGTGCGCTTGTATGCGACAGACCGTAGAGTGCGAGCTATGGGAGACATGGCGGGAAGCAAGTAGGCGGCGTAATGGGCGGTGTCGGTACAGACGAGCAGCCCGAACCGTCCCGCCCCGGTCCGATCGCCGCCTCCTTCCTGCTCAACGAGTGGGAGAGGATCGCTGATGCCCGCCGCCTGGCCCGCTCGTTCCTCGACGAGGTGCAGATCCTCGACGGTCTGCCGGTTTCCGCCCGCGCCGTCGAAGTGGTGGAGTTGATCGTCAGCGAACTGGTGACCAACGCCCGCAAGTACGCGCCTGGCCCGAACCGGCTGACCCTTGAAGTGATCGGCGGCTGCCTCGAAGTGAGCGTCTGGGACAGCAACCCCACCCCGCCTGCCATCCTGCCCCCGGACCCCCTCCGGATCGGACAGCACGGCCTGGAAGTCGTCATCGCCTCAGCCAAGGGCTTCAAGATCTACCGGGAGCCCACCGGGAAACGGATCACTGCGGTCGTCCTGCTCGTCGATGCCCACCAGTGCACTCACGACCTGTAGCGACTACAAAACCATCCCCCCAAGCATCTGCCCGGGCCGCTGGTGCGGGCCCCGATATCCACGTCATGCAGACCTGCCGCCCGCGAGCTGCGGCATTGCGCCGGGCCGGGAGGGTCAGCTGCCCTCGGCAAGCCGGTCGGGCATCGTGACGTGGGTCACCTCTCGCGGCGCGTCGGCCGCCTAGACTGGTCGGTCACGAACGGGGCAGCGCGGCTCCGTACAGAACAGCTCGCCGCCGGTCCGCCGATCCCGGGGAGCTCGCCCCTGAGGACCGATCGCCCGTGTTCGCCGACCTGACTGCGCTCATAGCCTCATCCGCCCGCTGGCTCACGGCGGCCTACCAGCCCCCGACGGGGGCGCTCAGCCGCGCGCTGGCCGAGGCCCAGGCCCGCCAGGCCACCGCGCTCGCGGCAGCCCTGTGCTACCCGACCAGGATGGACGTCCAGCTGCTCCACCTGCTCGCCCCCAGCGGATCTCATCGGCTGGACTGGCTCACCGGATGCGAACCGCACGACGACGAAACCGACACCGCCTGGCGGACCTGGGTCGACGAAACCGTCGTCAGCTGGGCAGCCTGCCTCCTTGCCGAGCCTGCCCTGGCCACACGCGCCCACCAGGCCCTGGCGACCACCGAGCACCACACCGAAACCGGCAGCCTGCAACGATTGACCCACCCCAGCGCCCTCGACAGCGAAGCCGCCGCCCTGCTGCGCCACCCCGACCTTCTCGAAGGCATCGCCGTGCTGCACCGGCCCCAGCTCCTGCAACGATTGAACGCTCACGGCGCAGGACTCTCCTGATGGTCGGTGCTCACCGAACGTAACGTCGCGGTGGCCGCCCGGCCGGGCATGCACGTCCTGATTTCGGGGACACGCCGGGCATGAGTACCAACACACCGGATCCTGATCCCCGCACGAGTCCCGGTCTGGAACCGGGCGGCTCGGTGCCGCCCGGTGAGACCCCTCCCGCCGAGTCGAGCACCGCCTCCGGTGCCGGACCGTACCGCCCGCTCAAACGCGGCTGGTCCAAGGGGCCGCTCGCGATCATCGTGACCGTCGTGGCCCTCGTGGCGCTCTTCTTCCTCGTCTACGGGATCGTGCTGGCCATGTGACGACGCAAGTGCAGGCGTCGGAGGCGCAGTGACCGCCCTGAGCGGGTGTCTACCGGCCGGAATGGGCGCGGGGCTTGGGCCCTGACACAGACCCTGGCCGGCACTGCTCTACGGTCTCCACTCCTGGCGGCAACGAGGGCCGGAACCCCGGAACCTCGGCAGCGCGGGGCAGGCGCCTGCAGGGCCGAGCCCCCGCGGCGCACCTTCCCCTGAGTACGGGCGTCCGGTCAGGCCCTTCGTCCGTCCCGGGACAAGAGCAGCTGAGCCGAACGTGTTACGGGAGGGGGCCGCCGCCCTGATGGCTTCCGTATCCGCCGGGTGTGCGACTGGGCTGGGCCGGAGGGGGCAGGGGCACAACGGAGGGCGTCACACCCGGTACGCCCTGGGCTTTCGGAGCCGATCCATGCCCCTCCTCCCGATCCTGCACCTGGAGCTGAACGGTCCGGGTGCCGCAGCTGCTGCGAGGAGCGCAGCGCGCGGCTTCTTGGGGCCGTCCGACGCGGGCGACCGCGCGTTCGCGCCCGTCGCACGCGACACGGCCCTGCTGGTGATCAGCGAGCTGGTCACCAACGCCGTCCGGCACACGTCCGGAGGCTGCGTGCTGGAACTGCGCAGGACAACCGACGGCGGCCTGGACGTCGATGTCAGCGACACGAGCAGTGCCGATCCCCGGCCCCGAAACCCCGGTCCGCAGGGCGAAGGCGGATGGGGTTGGCACCTCGTCAACCGGCTCGGCACAGAGGTCTCCGTACGCCACCTCGGAGAGCAGGGCGGCAAGACCATCCACGTCCACCTGGGCGGTACCTAGACGTTCTCTCAGGTCTGGCAGGGCCGCCGCAACATGAAGGTGGAGACCGCTCCGGATCCGCAGATCGTCGATCCCACCTGCACAGCCCGGTTGTCATCACCTTGATCACAGCGTCACGGCAGCGGCGCGAGCCTGTTCGGAGGGCGGAAGGCGGGTAGATCACTGACTGCCGCTTCTGGTCGCCAGCAGCCGGCCGAGCGACCAGGTCGTGATCAGCCGGTCGGCGCCCAGGCCGATCCGCGCCGCGCGTGCGTAACCGGAGCTCTGCCAGTGCAGCTGTTCCGGGGCGTGGGCGTCGGTGTCCACGGCGAACCGGCAGCCCGCGGCGGCGGCCTGCACGAGCAGGTCGTCCGGGGGGTCCCGTCGTTCGGGCCGGCAGTTGATCTCCACCGCGGTACCCGCTTCCGCGCACGCGGCGAACACGGCCTCGGCGTCGAAGCGGGACTGCGGGCGCCCCCGACCGGTGATGATCCGTCCCGTGCAGTGCCCCAGGACGTCGACGCGCGGGTTGCGCACCGCAGCCAGCAGGCGGGCGGTCATCGGCTCAGGTTCCGAGCGGAGCTTGGAGTGCACAGACGCCACGACGATGTCGAGCCGTCCGAGCAGGTCTTCGTCCTGGTCGAGCGAGCCGTCCTCGAGGATGTCGCACTCGATGCCGGTGAGCAGCCGGAAGCCTGCGCCCATCCTGGAATTCACGGCGGCCACGGCCTCCAGCTGGCGTTTGAGGCGGTCCCGGCTCAGGCCGTGGGCGATCGTCAGCCGCGGCGAATGATCGGTCAGAACAGCCCATTGGTGGCCCAGGGCGCGGGCCGCCTCGGCCATGTCCTCGAGCGGGCTGCCGCCGTCCGACCAGTCGGAGTGCAGGTGGCAGTCCCCGGTACTCGCAGCCGCCAGGTCCCAGCCGGCACGGGCGTTCCGGTCGGCTTCGGCCTCCAGGCGGGCCAGGTAGCGCGGTACCGCGCCGGTCGATGCCTGGGCGATCACCTCCGCGGTGACCGGGCCCACCCCACGCAGCTGTCGGGCCTCGGCGGCGTCCACCGGACCCGATGGCAGGTCGCGGACGGCGTCGGCCGCCGTGTGGAAGGCCCGCACCCGGTACGGGGACGCGCCGCGCCATTCGAGGAGGAAGGCGATCCGACGCAGAGCTTCGTCCGGATCCATGCCTCCAGTGTCGGCCCGGGCTGTGTGCGACGGAGGTCGACGACTGCTGCGCCTCGGCGCCGAGTCGTCGTCCCGGCCACCAACGGAACGCCCTTGCAGAAGGTCAACCATCCTCCTCCTCTTCGGCGAGGCAGAACTGCGCCAGCCCGCAGCCCGCAGCCCGCAAGTCGGAGGCCATTTGCCGTGGCCACGCCGCCCCTGGCCTCGGCCGCCGAGGTTCACGGCTGCCGGATGGCGGCGACGGGAGCGGCGCCGGTGCGCGGAACCTCGGCCGGGCCGGTCACGCGTGAACCCGGGTACTTGCGGATGGCAGGCGAGGCGCTCCAGCTGGTGGACGAGCAGCTGATCTGCCGGATGCACGTCCACGTGGGCAGTCCCCGCGCGGACACCGGCGTGGCCGTGCTGAATCGGATCCGGCCGTGGCGACGTCGTGTACGCGCTCATGCAGCACATCGCGAGTGCTCCTCTCCCTTTTCCCAGGGACACGAGCCTGTTGATGCGTAGGTGAGGGAAGAGGGGGCAGGGGCCCAGTAAGAGTCTTCGATCCTCCGAGACGGGATGGCTGTGATGACTACCGCACGCGACATCATGACTCCGGAACCTGAATGCATCGATGCTGAATCCACCGTGCTGGAGGCGGCGCAGAAGCTGGCACGCCTTGATGTCGGTGCGCTGCCGATCTGCGGCACCGATCACAAGCTCAAGGGCATGCTCACCGACCGGGACATCGTCACCAAGGTCCTCGCTGTGGGTAAGGACCCGGCGAGCTGTAAGGCGGGCGAGCTTGCACAGGGCGAAGCCGTGACGATCGGCGCCGACGACGACGCCTCCGAGATCCTCCGCACCATGTCCGAGCACCATGTACGGCGGTTGCCAGTGATCGACGGCCACGACCTGGTCGGAATCGTCGCCCAGGCTGACGTGGCCCGCGCCCTGCCCGATCCCCAGGTCGGCGATCTCCTCGAAGCCATCTCCAGCTGACGGCTGCTGCCGCGAAGGACGCGCCGGCGGCTGAACGAAAGGAGTTTCGTGGCTCAGCAGTCCTGGCGGACGTACGCCATCGCTGCCGCCGCACTCATCACCGCAGTACTGCTCGTCCGCTGGGCCGCAATAGGCGTGGTCCGCGACGCTCATGCCGCCAGCACCGTTTGAGCACCCTGGCGACGGCGACTTACCCGCATCCCCGCATCCGCTCGGGCCTCGCTCTTCCCCTCGCAGTGCGGGGGAGTGGGCGGCCGCGAGGGCGGAAAGAGGCGTAAGCATGGGGACGCCCAAGACGTGGCCGGTCACCGAGGGCCGGTTCCGCCACCGCGGTGCCGAGCTCGTGTACGACGACGCAGGCGAAGGGCTCCTGGCGGTGTACGCGCACGGTGGGTTCACGAGCCAGGACGTCGAGCACCGGATGGACCTCTTCGACTGGGAGCCGGTCCTTCGGGCGGGCCGGCGCCTGGTCCGCTACGACGCACGCGGGCACGGCCGTTCCACCGGCCGGCCCGTCGACGAGGACTACACCTACGTCTCTCTCGCCGATGACCTGATGAGCTTGCTCGACCACCTGGAAGCCCGGGAGCCCGTCGACGCGATGGGCGCCTCGATGGGCTGCGGCACCTGCCTTCACGCCGCTGTCCGGCAGCCGGACCGCTTCTCCCGGCTGGTGCTGCTGCTCCCGCCGACCGCCTGGGCGACCCGGGAGGGGTATGCCCGGGCCAACCGGGCCGCCGCCGACACCATCGAGCGGCAAGGAGCCGAGCACTGGCTCGCTACCAGGGGTGAGGCGCACCGGCCCGCTGCGGCCGCCGACGTCCCGGAGTTCCCTCCTACGCCACCCGAACCGATCTTGCCCGCCGTTCTGCGCGGCCTGGCCCGATCCGACCTGCCCCCTACCACCGCGCTCGCCGCGCTGAAGTGCCCGGTACTGATCCTGACGTGGGCGGACGACCCCGGCCACCCCGTAACGACGGCGGCCACCCTGGCCCACTACCTACCGCGGAGCGAACTTCACATTGCCCGCACCCGCGCCGACGTGCAGACCTGGGGACTTCGTATCGCGAACTTCGTCACAGCCGAGTGAGCGCGCGGGAAGCGGCAGCGGGCTGACCAACACGGCATGCCTCGAAGCGCTCTTGGCCGGAACGGTGACCCTCACAACCGGGCCGGAGCGCGGTCAGAGGTGGCTTCGACTGCCGTGCGGCTGCGCCCACCGGCGGTGCAGGGCGGCGCGTGCCTCCGAGGGGAGGAGCCGGGTCACCGAATGCTGTGCCCTTGTGCGCAGAGATCCCGCAACCTTGCGTGATCTCCGGTCCATGAGCGCTCGGTAGCCCTGGCGCGCCACCAGCGCGGGATCATCCTTCTTCGCTCGCCCCAGGCGGGTGTCGAGCAGACCCGCACGCACGAAGAACCGGGTATCAGTGGCACCGGGCATCAACGCGGTGACAGATACGCCGGAATCCCTCACCTCGCTGTGAAGGGCTTCTGCGAAGGACTCCAGGAAGGCCTTGGAGGCGTTGTAGACCGCGTGGTACGGCCCGGGAATCTCGGCGGCCACGGACGTGACGATGAGTATGCGCCCCTCGCCCCGCCGGGCCATGTCGCTGAGCAGCTGGTGAGTCAGGTGGACGGTCGAGAAGACATTGACGTCGAGGACGCGGGCCAGATCCGGGAGGGCGGTTTCCAGGAAGGGGCCGCCATGGCCGACCCCCGCGTTCAGGACGGCGGCGCTCGCCGTCCGGCCGAGGGCGCGGAGCTCCGCGAGCAAGGTCTCCGCGCCGTCGGCGGCCGCCAGGTCGACGCGGGCCGAGTGGACCCGCGTGCCGTAGGGCTGCAACCGGGCCACCGCCTCGTCGAGGAGTTCGTCATCGGCTGTGACGAACACGTCGTATCCGTGGCGGACGAACTCCCGGGCCAGCTCGAATCCGATGCCGCTCGAGGCGCCGGTGATCACGGCAAGGGGGTGCGAGGTCTTGTCCATGGCATTCTGCGCCTCTCTTACGGTGCACCGACAGGTCGGCCGTCCCACGGGCATTCATTGATCGCCGCAGTGGCAGCGCCTTGGGGCGGCGCTTCCTACACGGAGGCGTCTGTCGGGAGTCCCTTCACAGAGCGGCTGCCCGGCGGTCTGCGTTTCAAGCGCTGCCGGGCAGCGGACCGGCTGCCGTCGGCGAGGAGGAGGCAAGGGCGGCCCTGATGTGTGGAGCGGCGACATCTGACGCCGCCGAGCACCGCCACGGGCCGTACGGCGTCGGCTCGCGCGGTATGTGCAGCCGTGCCGATATGGCGTGCGCGGGTCAGGCCCGGTGCCCACCCGTTGGGGGCAGCACCGCCGGGGCGACCCCCCTTTCGGCGGCGGGTCCGTCGGCATCCCGGTGTGGTGTCGCGTCAGGTTGGTCGGCCGTGCTGGCGAGGGCCGCGCCTGTGGCGCGTGCGGATTCCGTGGCTTCTCGCAGGGTGCGGCGCAGGAGCCGGGTGGGGGCGGTACGGCGGTCCTGGCCTTCGCCCTGGAGGAGTTCATCGGTGAAGTCCACAAGCCGCCGGGGCTGGTGCTGCCAGTTGTAGGCGAAGAAGGCGATGCCCCGGGACCGGGTGTCCCGGGCGAGGCCGAGCAGGTGGTGGAGGCCGACGACGTCGAGGAAGGACAGGTGGCGCATGTCGCACGCCACCGCCGCGACGTCTTGGTCGAGGGCCGTCTGCACCGCGTTCAGGGCCTGGCCGGAGTCCGCGTCCAGCTCTCCGACGGGGGTGACGACCATGGTCGCACCGTAGCGTCTGATGTGGATTTCGCATTCGCTTCGCATGGTGCCTCGCCTCGCCCGAAAGCCGGGTGGACCCTTTCCATATTCGTCCCGCGCCCGACTCGCCCGCAACCATGGGCGGCCCTACTACGCTCTCGGACGGTCCCGCGTGTGGGGGATGTGACGACGTAAACGTGGCGCGGCCCCTCGAGCCACGCTGACACGGAGCGTGACACCTCACTCACAACCCGGCGGCCGCAGCCGCTCACCTACGACGATCTCCGGAGCGCCAGGCATCTTCCGCTGCCGGCCGCTGGAACGGAACCGTCAGCTCACCCCCTCGAACTGTCCCCGCAGCCGGCGCATGGGAATCGGACCACCAGGTGGATCACCACCGGGCTGGCGCCCACGACGTGCCCGCGTGGTGGGCGGGCCGTCCCGCGTCGTAGCGGGCTGCGGGGGGGAGGAACCCCAGCCGACGCACGGCTGGGGTTCCCCGAGGCGGTGGGGTATCGGTCAGCAGAAGGAGCTGCCCGGGCCGTGTACCGCTCGTCTGCGGGTCGGCAGGCCACCCCGAATCGCGATCACCGTGGATCGGGCGGGTCAGCGCTGCAGGGTGAGGACACCCGGCCGGTACGGCAGTTGGTCATAGGGGCCGCCCGCGGTGGGGGACTTGCCCTGGTAGAGAAACTGCAGGTTGCAGGGGTCGACGGTCATGGTCTGGTCGGGGTTGCTGCGGACCAGGTCACCGTGGCTGATGTCGTTGGTCCAGGTGGCACCGCTGTTGGCCTTGCCCGCGAAGGGGTTGCTTTCGCTGCCGGCCTGCGCGGTCCACGAACCGCTCAGGCTGGAGGCCGTGAACGAGCGGAAGTAGCGCCCCTTCGCACCCCTCGCCTCAACGATCATGAGGTACTGGTTCTGGCCCTGAACCTTGTAGACCTGCGGGGCCTCGAACAGGTTGTCCGTCGAGTCGCTCATGACCGTCGTGTACGACGAGCCGAAGTTGCCCGGGAAGTTCCCGATCGGCATGCTCGCCCGGTAGATCTTGCCGTTGTCACCGGCGAAGAACAGGTACATGTTCTGGCCGTCAGCGATCAGGGTCTGGTCGATCGGGCCGGTGGGGGAGTTGGGGATGCTGCCGGTGAACAGTGGCTGCGGCGAGGACCAGCCGTTGGGGTTGGTGGGGTCGCTCGACGTGCGGTAGATGAAGGGCCACGAACCCCACTGGTACGCCAGCACCCAGATGTTCTTGGGTGCGAAGTAGAAGAGCGTGGGCGCCACCGCGGCCTGGCTCATCCCGCTCTGGCCGGCCGACGCCATGTCCGGCCAGTTCGTGAAGGGGCTGAACATCATCGAGCCGTACGACGATCCCGACGTGTTCGACGCGTAGACCAGGTGCTTGCCGTTGTACACCACGCTGGTGAAGTCCTTCACCGAGCCCCACCCGTTCTTCGGCTGCGCCAGCGCACCCGTCGACGTCCACCGGTACGTCGACGGAAGGGCACACGTGCCGCCCGTCGGCGCGGGCGTCGTCGGGGTCGACGCCCCGGACAGGCCGGTCCACTTCTGGTTGGTGCCGGACCAGCAGGAGTACAGCTGGATCTTGGTGCGGTTGGCGGTGGCCGCGCCGACGGCGTCGAGGCACAACCCGGACTGGACGCCGGCGATCGTGCCGTTGGTGTTGATGTTCCATTGCTGTCCGGCGCCGCCGTCGCAGTCCCCGATGACCACCGCGGTGCCGTTGCCGGTGCCCTTGGACTTGGCCTCCAGGCACTTGTTGCCGTAGATCATCAGCTGCTTGCCGGAGGTGTAGGTCCAGCGCTGGTTGGTCTGTCCGTGGCAGTCCCACAGCTGCGCCTGGGTGCCGTTGACTGTGGTGGAGCCGTTGATGTCTATACAACGACCGGAGGGGACGCCCTTGATCGCTCCGGTACCCGTCCCGCCGGTGGTACCGGCGGCGGCCTTGAGGGCGTTCACGACGGCGGTGTAGGCGGCCTTCGGTTTGCCGTTGTTGTCGAACAGCAGCGGGCTGTCGCTGCTGCGCCAGGAGTCGCTGTCACGGATGCCCCATACCGTGATGCCGGTGCACCGGGCCACGGACAGGCAGGCTTTGACCGTGTTGGCGTAGTGGGTGGACGACGCCCGGGCGATGTCCAGTTCGGTGATCTGGACGTCAACGCCCAGGGCGGCGAAGTTGGACAAGGTGGTCTGGAAGCTGGACGGCGGGCCGTCGGCGCCGAAGTGGCTCTGGAACCCGACGCAATCGATCGGCACGCCGCGCGACTTGAAGTCCTTGACCATGCTGTAGACGCCCTGGGTCTTGGCGTCCGACCAGTTCTCGATGTTGTAGTCGTTGTAGCAGAGCTTGGCCGAGGAGTCGGCCGCCCGGGCGGTGCGGAACGCTTCCTCGATGAAGCCGTTGCCCAGCACGTTCTGGAACACCGAGCTGCGGTGCTGGGTGGAGCCGTCGGCGAACGCCTCGTTGACCACGTCCCAGGCATAGATCTTGCCCTTGTAGTGGGTCATCTCGGTGGTGATGTGGGTGTTCATCACGCTGCGCAGCGTGTTCGCGTCGCCGATGGAGCTGACCCAGGACGGCAGCTGCGAGTGCCAGACCGTGGTGTGGCCGCGCATGCGCTGGCCGTGTGCCAGGGCGCGGTTGACGATCTGATCGGCGGGGCCGAAGTTGAAATTGCCGCGGGACGGTTCGATGGCGTCCCACTTCATCTCGTTCTCCGGGGTGATCATGTTGAACTCCCGGTCCGCGATCGCGGCGTACGTCGGGTCGCCGAGCCTGCCCGCGGCCACGGCGGTGCCGAAGTACCTGCCCGACGGGGCCGCCTCCGTACCCAGGTTGGCGGCTCCGGCGGAGCCGGGGAGGAGCGTCACGACACCGGCCACCAGCGCCGCGGCCGACAGTCCGATCGTCCATGTCCGGCGACGCCGGCCGAGCCGGTGCAGCCCCTTCATGATTCTCCTCGGGGGTCGCGGGTCACCCTGGGTGCCGTGATCGTGCGCGCATCGGCCGGTACGGCCTGATCCGCCTCGCGGTGGGTGCGGTGCAGGACGTGAGACCGTTCCTGCATACCGGTCGCCCGGGGGTCGTGGGTGTGTTGCGTCATGGAAGCGGCTTTCTTCAGGAGATACGTCAACGGCAAGGCCGGGGAACCTGCCACGCCGGCACCCGTGGTGAGCGGCGAGAAAGGAACCCCACGATATGGAGGCCTCCGAACCCGCGGTCTCGTAACGAAAAAGTCGCGCCGTCCGGACGATTGCCCGGTGATGCATCTCGCAGGCAAAAAGTGTTATGCCCAGCCCCGCCGTCCGGCCGTCCCCTGGGGAAAAGGCGCGCCGTCCTGATCACAGCGAAGGCCTGGGGAGTGGTACCGGTCAGCGGTCGTAGTGATCCGTCTTCAGGCCGTCACGGCGAGGCAGCCGTCGATGAATGCGGATCGGAGCTGGGTTCGGCGCAGCACTCGGCTCACTGCCGGGTTGAAAGCGCCGTGGTGAGGACCATGGTGGCGCACGATCACCAGCGGTCACTGCGCGAGTCGGTCCAACATGCTAAGGAGCGGTCGCCCAGGCCCTGCGCATGATGAAGGAAGCCTGGCCGGCGAAGGCCCGGGTGCCGTCGGATCCATCGAGCCAGATGCCGCCGTCGCGGTGGCGGAGGACCGATCCGGGATAGTTGTGCGCGTGCAGGGTCACCGACCCGGCGACCGCCCCGGGGCTCGGACAGAAGGTGGCGTCTTCACGGAACAGTTCGCTGCCGTCGTTGGTGCTCAGCTGTAGCCGCAGGTCACGATGGCGCAGATAGCGGCCGTCGGCGGCGCGGAAGGTGACGCACCGAGTGTCGGCCAGCCCCCCGATGACCATGAAGGTGACACGCTGCCGTGCCTGCGCGCTGCTGGACGCGGACACTCGGCCGAGCGTCGCGAAGTCGCCCGCATAAGTGAGGTACAGGGCGGGGTCGGCCACGGACTCCAGTGACTGTGCGCCCAGCGGAACAGTGCCCGCTGCGGCGGACGGACTCACCGGGGATGGTCCAGCCGACGCGGTGGACCGCGACGGGTTCGGCGTGGGATCTCCGGCCGTGGGAGCGGCGATGACGCCGGGCACCCGGTGCACCGGTTCGGGCCAGGCCGCGTAGGTGGCGGTCCCGGCGATGAGCACCGCGCCGGTGGCGAGGCCCATCAGCTGATGAGCGGTCACCGCGTGGAGTTTGCCGATCAGCGAGCTGTGCAGACCGCTTCCTCCCGTCGCCGAGCCGACGGCGACGTGTGCCGTGGCCGGCCCGGCGGCGCTCGCAGCCGTGCCCGACAGCAGGCCCTTGGCGGCCAGCGCGCCGATGAGTCCGGCCGGGACGGCCAGCGGCGCGAGGCTGAGGAGCAGCAGTTCGGCCGGAACCCGTTCTGCCGTCGTCGCCGTGCAGACCGTACAACCGCGGGTGTGCCGCGCGATCCGCTTGCGCCACACCGATGCAGGGAGACCGTCCCAGCCGACGACGGTCTCGTTCAACTCCGGACAGCGCGGGTCGGCCTCCAGCGCGGCGACGATCGTCCGGCTCAGTTCCAGCTGCTCGCGCATGCGCTGCAGACGTACTCCGACGTGGGCGACCGTGAGACCCATCGCGGCGGCGATGTCGTCACGGCTCAGCGAGCCGGCGCCTTCCTGCCACCACAGCGACAGCAGCACCCGATGGTCCGGGTCGAGCCACCGGCGGGCTTCGACAACCTGACGGCGCTCGTCCGACACATGCAGACGCAGGATCGTCGCGTCCTCAGGTTCGGCGCCGGCGTCCGGTATCCGGAGTGCCTCGTCGATGACCGTCGTCCGGTCGGCGAAGGCGCGTTGCCGCTGCCAGTGGGCATTGATCTGGCGGAGCGTGATCGACACCAGCCAGGACCGGAAGCTCTCCGGGGAACGCAGGGCAGGCAGGTCGCGCACCACGCGCAGCAGGGTTTCCTGGACGACGTCGTCGACGTCGGCATGTCCGCTCAGCGCTCGCCCGACGATGTTGTAGAGCAACGGCAGGTACGCGGCGATCAGCTTCTCGCGCGCCCGATCGTCACCGGCCTGCGCCGCGACGACCAGCCCCGCGTGGTCCGTGTTCATGAGCCCCCTTCCCCCCTCCCTCAGGGGAGCGATCCGCCGAGTACGGCGCCACACCTGTGCCTCGGATTTTCAACCGGGCTGGGCGATCTGACGACAAGTGAGGAGAAGGTGCTCCTGAGCTGCACGGATTCGAGTGTCTAGGCCGGATCCGCACAAGAACAGGTGCACCTTCTCGGTGAGCGAGCGTACAGGGTGGAACCAGCGGCTGTCCGTCGCCGCTGACGGGAAGGGGCAGATCCGGCACGCCGGAGCGGTGCTGCTCGGTGCGCCGACGTGCCGCGGTGACACCCGTGTGGTACCAGCCTCCTGATGACGCCAGCACCATCTGCGCGCGCTGGGTCAGGCCGTCAGTGGTCCAAGGAAGACTTCGGCGGTCGGCAACCTTTGGCGGAGCTGTGGCGACTGACGGGCGACCCGAAGACGATCACACCCACGGATCGTCCGACCACGGCGCCGTATGCCGCTGCGCACCGCTGACCTGAGCGGGTGGGCGCGGCAGGCCCGGAGCAAGGAGCAACCCCCCATGAACGAGACGGATCCCACCGCCCACGGTCGCGATCGGCGCACGCACGCGGCCGGTGGCGAGCGACGTACGCGTGGACGCCACCGCCGGCGCTGGGCGACGATGGGTCTGGCGCTGGGTGTGCCCGGTGTGCTCGGCCCCTACCTGCTGTTCGTGCAGGCCGCCTCGGAGGCCGCGACGTTGGATTCCGACGGCTACTACGAAGTGGTGTCCGTGCGCAGCGACAAGGTGCTGGACGTGCCCGGCGCGGACACCTCGGACGGCGCCTGGACACGGCAGCAGAGCCGCGTGGCCGGTGCCGCGAGTCAGCAATGGCGGCTGAGGCCGACGCGGGACGGCTACTACGAGCTGGAGAACCGCAGCAGCAAGAAGGTCCTCGGTGTCCGGGGTGCCTCCAGAGAGTCGGCGGCAGCCGTCGAGCAGCAGTCCGACCACGGTGCCGCCGCGCAGCAGTGGAAGATCGAGGACGTCGGCGGTGGGGCGGTGAAAATCGTCTCCCGGAGCAGCGGCATGGTGCTGGACGTATGGGGTGGTTCCCGCGGTGACGGCGTGCCGCTCATCCAGTACGCGGATCAGGGCAGCAGCAATCAGCGGTGGAAGCTGGTGAGGGTGGGCGGCCCGGCCGGGTACACCTGGCACAACGCGCAGATCGTCGGTGGCGGGTTCGTCACCGGGCTGGTCTTCAACCCCGCCCGCAAGGACCTGCTGTACGCGCGGACCGACATCGGCGGCGCCTACCGCTGGGACGCGACCGCCGCACGCTGGACCCCCTTGACCGACTGGATCGGCGGAGCCGACTGGAACCTGCTGGGGATCGAGAGCCTGGCGACCGACCCGGTCGACCCGAACCGCCTGTACCTCGCGAGCGGCACCTACACCAACGACTGGGCCGGCAACGGCGCGATCCTGCGCTCCTCCGACCAGGGCAGGACCTTCCAGCGCACCGACCTGCCGTTCAAACTGGGCGGCAACGAGGACGGCCGGTCCATGGGCGAGCGGCTGGTGGTGGACCCGTCCGACCACCGCACGCTCTACCTGGGTACCCGCAAGAACGGGCTCTGGCGCAGCACCGATTACGGCGTGACGTGGAGCCAGGTCGCCGGCTTCCCCGTGAAGGACGGTGCGAGCAGCGGAGTCGGTCTCTCCTTCGTGACCTTCGGCCCGTCCGGCAGCCGGACGATCTACGTCGGGGTGGCCGACAAGTCCACCTCGCTGTACCGCTCCACCGACGGCGGCGGCACCTGGCAGGCCGTGCCCGGCCAGCCGAAGGGGCAGCTGCCGCAGCACGGAGTGCTGTCCGGTGACGGCTCGCTGTACCTGACCTACACCAACGCGCCGGGCCCGAACGGCGTGACGGCTGGTTCGGTATGGAAGTACACGCCGTCCACCGGGGGCTGGCAGAACATCTCGCCGTCCAGCGGCGGTTACGGCTTCGCGGGCCTGGCGGTCGATCCGCAGCACCCGTCCACGGTCATGGTCACCACGCTGGACCGCTGGTGGCCCTCGGACGAGATATACCGGTCGGTCGACGGCGGCGCCTCCTGGAAGGCGCTCGGCGCGACCTCGGTGCGGGACAACTCCGCAGCGCCCTACGTGGGCACCGGCATCGGTCACTGGATGGGCGCCCTGGCCATCGACCCCTTCGATTCCGGGCACGTGCTGTACGGCACGGGATCGGGGATGTGGGGCAGCCGCGACGTGACCGCGGCGGACAGCGGGCGGGCGACGCACTGGACGATTCCGGCCAAGGGCCTGGAGGAGACCGCGACGCTCGGACTGATCAAGCCCCCCGGTCTTCCCCTGATCAGTGCGCTCGGCGATGTCAGCGGTTTCCGGCACGAGGACCTGACCAAGGTCCCCTCCAAGGCGCTCTCCGGACCGTTGTTCACCAACACCACCGGTATCGACTTCGCCCAGTCGAAGCCGCAGTTCATGGTGCGGGTCGGTCTCGGCGGCGAGCAGCACGGCGCCTATTCGACCAACGGCGGAGCCGACTGGGCACCGTTCCCCGCGGCGCCGGTGCGCGACGCGGGCGGCGGTTCCGCGGCCGTCTCGGCGGACGGCGCCACCGTGGTGTGGACCCCCGCGGGCCAGGTTCCGTTCTACTCGGCCAACCGTGGCTCGACCTGGGCGGCGGCCTCCGGTCTGCCCAAGGACGCGGCCGTGGTGGCCGACCGTTCGGCGGCGAACACCTTCTACGCCCTCAGTGGCGGCACCTTGTACGTCTCCACCGACGGCGGGAAGCACTTCACCGCCCGGGCCACCGGCCTGGGCGCCGGGGAGCTCAAGGCGGTTCCCGGCATCGCCGGTGACCTGTGGATCGCCGGCGCGGGCAACGGACTGCTGCACTCCACCGACGGAGGAAAGAGCTTCGGCAAGCTGGGTGGCGTGGAGCAGGCGACCGCCGTCGGCTTCGGCAGGCCGGCCCCGGGCGCCGGGTACCAGGCGCTCTATCTCAGTGGGAAGGTGAAGGGCGTCGCAGGGCTGTTCCGTTCCACCGACGGCGGCTCGGCCTGGGTCCGGATCAACGACGACCAGCACCAGTTCGGCGGCAGCGCCATCAGCGTCATCAGCGGTGACCCCGACGTGTACGGCCGGGTCTACCTGGGCGGCTACGGCCGTGGCGTGGTCTACGGCGACCAGTCCTGAACGCCTTGGCCCGTGGGTGGGCGGCGGATGGGAGCCGCCCCCCACGGGCCACCGGCGGTACGTCCGCACATCGCCGGGGCCGCGCCCGCTCAGCCCGAGGCTGCGGGCACGGCCTCATCGTGCCGGGGAGAAGCCGCCCCAGACCGAGAGGGCGCCGCGGGGACCGTTTGCGTCGACGCGGTAACCGTCGAGCCCGGCCTCGCGCTCACCAGCGGCGTGGTTGTACTGGCCGGCGAAGACGTGCTGCCCGGCCGGGACCGTACGGCCCGGCTTGAGGATCCAGCGGTAGACCACGGCTGCACCCTCGTCCCGGACGGTGACGGTGAAGTCGTCCGCGGGCAGCGTCCGCCAGCCGCCGGTGCTCTGCACTCCGCCGGTCTGCGTGATGCGCAGCTCCACGGTGAGCGCGGTGAGCGGCTCGGTGGTCTTGAGGGTGAGGTCGCTCTGTGCCCAGTAGGGGTTGCTGTTCGCGGCCAAGGAACCGGCCGACCGCAACGGCCCGTCCTGGACGCGCGCGCCGCCGGGCCCGGCCGAGCCGCCGCCGCCCGACGCCGCGGGGCCGGGGCTCGTCGGGGACGAGTGGCCCGGCGCGGTCGAGCCGCCGGTGGTGGGCGCCAACGGGGTCGAGCGGGGGGTCCCGGACGCGGACGGCGCGGAGGGCGCCGGGGACGCGGGCGGCGCGGCGGGGGTGGCCGAGACGGACGGCCGGGCCGGCGGTGACTGGACGATGGCGGCGACCGCGAAGCCACCGACCGCCAGGACGCCGGCCGTGGCGAGGGAGGCGAGGGCGACCCCGCGCCAGGGCCGCGCGCCCGGCGATTGGCGCAGGCGGGCGGGGGCGCCGGCCATGCCGCGTTCCACACGGGCCAGGATCCGGGCACGGTCGGGCTGATGGGCCTCGGCGGCCGTGCGCAGCTGCCGGGCGAGTTCCTCGTTCAACGGCTGCTCCTCCCCGTCAAAAGTTCCCCGGACGCTCCTGTGCTGCCCAGCATCCGTTCCAGTTCGGCCATCCCCTTCGAGGTCTGGCTCTTCACCGTACCGACGGATATGCCGAGCGCCAGCGCGGTGTCCTTCTCCGACAGGTCGAAGGCGTGCCGCAGGACCACACATGCCCGCTTCCGGAACGGCAACCGGGCGAGAGCGGTACGGACGTCCACCACGGAGGCCACGTCCGGACCGTCCGACGGCTCCACGCCGCGGGACCAGAACAGAGCGATCCGGCGACGCTCGCGCACCGCGCTGCGGATCCGTGACCGGGCCAGGTTGGCGACGACGCCACGGGCGTAGGCGAGCGGGTACTCGGCCTGGCGCAGCCGGTCCCAGCGCTGCCACAGGGCGATCAGGGCGTCCGCGGCCAGATCGTCGCCGCCGTCCGACTCGCCCGTCAGGAGATGGGCGAACCGGGCGAGTCCGGCGTAGTGGCGTTCGAAGAAGTCGTGGAACTCCGCGGACGCGTCATCGGGGACCATGTCCGTCGGTCGCCCCCTCCGAAAATGTGTGCGTTAACATTCGGGCGGCAGCGTACCAGGGCCCGGTCGGCCCGGTCGATCAAGGGCCACTCCCGTGCGCCACCGTGGATCCGCCGTCCGCGGCGGCGCGGTTTCAGTGCGGGGCGAACTGGACCCGGGTCGGTTGTGCGACGTTCGGCAGCAGCGCGGTCCCCTCGACCGTCAGCTGCTCTCCGTAGATGTCGGTGATCCTCATCGCGCCGCCGCACCCGCTGCCGTCGGCGGAGAGGAAGTAGTTGTAGTCGGTACGAGGAAGTCTCCGCCAGCCCTTGGTGGTGCGCACTTCCAGCCGTACGACCGGATTCCGGTGGCCGATCACCTGGATGCCGCACCAGTAGGGGCTGGACCCCGTCTTGTACCGGATGGACATCGTGCCGGGGGCCGAGGGGCTCAGCAGGCTCCAGGTGATCGGGATGCGGCCGAGTTTGGGATCGGCCAGTTTCGCGAAGGCCTGTTCGCTGAGGTCCAGTTGTCCGGGTGCGCAGGGCAGCGGGCATTCGTTGGTGATCCGGACCGTGATCGAGGCGCCGCTCGCCGTGCGGACGCGCACGTAAGCGCCGCACGCCCTCGACGACTCGTAGTCGGTGGTGTTCATGGCCGCGATCATGAGGTCGTCGCTCGGGCCGAACAGGCAGGCGCCGTTGCCGTCGGCGGCGGCGTAGGCGGTGGCGACGCCGCTGTAGGTGGTACCCGGCTGGATGCGTCCTGCCGACGGCGTCGTGGTCGACGCCGACTCCGGGGGCGCTTCCGCCGAAGGCGGTGGCGCCGCGGCGGTCGTCCCCGTGGCCGCGGTCGGGGTGGGGGCCGCTTGCGAGCTGTCCGTCGAGGGCGCTGGGCTCGTCGGGGCCTGGGGCGTGGCTCCCGCCCCGGTGGCGGCGGTGGCCGCCACGTCGGCCCTGACCTCGGCCGCGGCCTCGGCCTTGGGGCCGGGGCGCATGGTCGTCACCAGGCAGACGAGGACCCCCGCGACGGTCAGCAGCACCGTCGCGCCCCTCATCAGTCTCTGTCTCTGCCTGCGCTGCCGCGCGGTCTGCCGTGCAGTCTGCATGTCCGTCCGTTCGAAGATCCGAGTCGAGGTGCGCTGCTGGGTTGCCGCAGGATGCGGAAAGGTTGCCGCCGGGGAGGAAGCGGGGGCGGCGGGTCCTGCGGGGCGGGCCGGCAGCCGCGTCCCGTGCCGGTCGGGTCACGGGTCACGGGGCGGGGGAGCGCGGGGAACCGGACTGGGCGGCGCGGATGCCGCCCCGCGCCTCGATCAGGGCCACGGAGGCCGTGACCGCCGGATGAGCGGCCTGTGTGTTCCGCTCCCTCGAGGGTGCGAGCTGGGTGACCCGCCACAGGGCGGCCCACACCTCGGCCGTGGCCCGTTCCGGGGTGTTCGGCCAGGCGGCCAGTGCCTGCCGCAACTGGACGGCCAACCGGCGAGTTCGGGGCCGACCTGCTGGATTACCGGGATGCAGTGGGGAGTTCCACCTGCACCCAGGCGGAAGTGGACGTAGAGGTGTGGGGACCGGCCCCGGTAGCGATGGCGGACCTCGGCGCCGGGCGGTACCAGGCTGACCTGGCCGGCGCGGATCGCGTACTCCGTGCTGTCCACCGTCAAGCCGGCCTCGTAATCGTACAGATGGACCTGCCGGAGATCCGGCAGGCCAAACACGTCCACGTGGCCGGCCGGGCCGTGTACGCCGATGGCGTGTCGAGCGGATGGTCGACGCGCGGGCGGAGCCGCAGGAGCTGGGATCACCGTAGGGCCCCTTCCCGCGGGCGGACGGTGTCACCGACCCGGAGAGGGGAGAGGTCAGGCTCCCGCCTTGCGCTTGTTGTAGACGTCGAAGCCGACGGCCGCCAGCAGCACCAGGCCCTTGATGACCTGCTGGTAGTCGGTCCCCACGCCGACCAGCGACATGCCGTTGTTCAGCACGCCCAGCACCAGACCGCCGGTGAGCGCGCCGAGGACGGTGCCCACACCGCCGCTCGCGGAGGCGCCGCCGATGAAGGCTGCGGCGATCGCCTCCAACTCGAAGTTGATGCCAGCTTGCGGTGTACCGGCATTGAGCCGCGCAGCGAAGACCATCCCGGCCAGGGCCGCGAGGACGCCCATGTTCACGAAGGCGAGGAAGACGACCCGCTTGCTCTTCACCCCGGACAGCCTCGCCGCGGCCTCGTTGCCGCCGATGGCGTAGGTGTGCCGGCCGAGGATCGAGTTGCGCATCACGTAGCCGAAGCCGACCAGCAGGACGCCGAGGATCAGCAGGACGATCGGCACCCCGTGGTAGCTGGCCAGGAGCAGCGTGAAGGCCACCACGGCCGCGGTGATCGCGCCGAGCTTCACCAGGAACAGCCCTACCGGGAGGGGTTCCAGCCCGTACGAGGCGGCCCGCCGCCGTCCGCGCACCTCCTGCAGGATCGCGACGGCCAAGACCACGAGGCCCAGCAGCAGGGTGAGGTTGTGGTAGTTGGTGTGGGGGCCGACGGCGGGGAGGAAGCCGCTGCTGATGTTCTGGAAGCCCTTGGGGAACGGCGCCACCGACTGGCCCTGCAGGAGGATCTGGGTCCCACCGCGGAACAGCAGCATGCCGGCCAGCGTGACGATGAACGAGGGGATCCCGAGGTAGGCGATCCAGAACCCCTGCCAGGCTCCGGCGAGAGCCCCGATCAGCAGCGCGGCCACCAGCGCCACGGGCCACGCCATCTTGTGCTCGACCATCATCACCGCCGCGGCCGCCCCGACGAAGGCGGCGAGCGACCCGACCGACAGGTCGATGTGCCCGGCGATGATGACGATCATCATGCCGATGGCCAGGATGAGGATGTAGCCGTTCTGCTGGATCAGATTGGTGATGTTGAGCGGCTGGAGCAGGATGCCGTCCGTCCAGAACTGGAACAGCAGCACGATCAGCGCCAGTGCGAGCAGCATCCCGTACTGGCGCAGGTTGCCGCGCAACGCTCGGACCAGTACGGCACCGGCCGACGGTCGTTGGCCGGTCTGCGGGGTGCTGGGCGTGGTGTCCGGGGTGGTCTTGATCTGGGCCATGCCTCACACCTGCTTGTCGGGGGATGCTGCACTCATGGTCATGAGCCGCATGAGGGATTCCTGGGTGGCGTCCGCACGGCTCACTTCACCGGTGATCCGGCCTTCGGCCATCGTGTAGATCCGGTCGCACAGGCCCAGGAGTTCGGGGAGTTCGGAGGAGATGACGAGTACCGTCTTGCCCTGGGCGGCGAGTTCGGCGATGACGGTGTAGATCTCCGCCTTGGCACCGATGTCGATGCCCCGGGTGGGCTCGTCGAGGATCAGCACCTCCGGCTCGGCGAAGATCCACTTGCTGAGGACGACCTTCTGCTGGTTGCCGCCGCTGAGCTTGCCGGTCTCCGCGAACACCGAGGGGGCCTTGATGTTCATGGTCCGCCGGAACGATTCGGCGATCCGCGCCTCCTCGTGCCGGTCGACCCAGCCCCGCCGGGCGACCTTGCCGAGGGCGCTCAGCGAGATGTTCCGACTGATGTCGTCGTTGAGGTTGAGGCCGAGCTGCTTGCGGTCCTCGGTCACGTACGCGATACCGTGCCCGATCGCCTCCGGCACCGTCCGGGTACGGACCTCCCGGCCGTGCAGCCGCACCCGGCCGCCGGTCCACCGTCCGTACGAGCGGCCGAAGACGCTCATGGCCAGTTCGGTGCGGCCGGCGCCCATGAGGCCGGCGATGCCGGCGATCTCCCCCCGACGGACGTGGAGCGAGACGCCGTCGACCACCTTGCGCCGGTGGTCGATGGGGTGTTGGACGCTCCAGTCCTCGATCTCGAAGGCGACCTCGCCGATCTCCGCCCCTGGTGCCGAGTAGGGCTGCCGCTCGGGGTAGCGGTGTTCCAGGTCGCGCCCGACCATGCCGCGGATGATCCGCTCCTCGGAGATGCCCCCTGGACCGATCGCTATGGTTTCGATGGTCCGCCCGTCGCGCAGGATGGTGACGGCGTCGGCGACCCGGGCGATCTCGTTCAGCTTGTGCGAGATGAGGATGCAGGAGATGCCCTGGGCCTTGAGTTCGAGGATCAGATCGAGCAGCTTGCGGCTGTCCTCGTCGTTCAGGGCGGCCGTCGGCTCGTCCAGGATGAGCAGCTTGACCTTCTTGGCGAGCGCCTTGGCGATCTCGACCAACTGCTGTTTGCCCACGCCGAGATCGGCGACCCTGGTGTGCGGGCTCTCCTCGAGTCCGACCTGCCGGATCAGTGCGGCGGCGTGGGTCAGCGTCCGGTGCCAGCTGATGACGCCCCGGGTGGCGTGCTCATTGCCGAGGAAGATGTTCTCGGCGATGGACAGGTAGGGCACCAGCGCGAGTTCCTGGTGGATGATGACGATGCCGCGCTGCTCGCTGGCCCGGATGTCCCGGAACCGGCAGGGCTCGCCCTCGAAGTAGATCTCGCCCTGGTAGCCGCCGTGGGGGTGGACCCCGCTGAGTACCTTCATCAGCGTGGACTTGCCGGCGCCGTTCTCACCGCAGACGGCGTGCACCTCACCGGCGCCGACGGTCAGGTTGACCTCGGAGAGGGCCTTGACACCGGGGAACGTCTTGCTGATCGACCGCATCTCGAGAACGGGTCGGGCCATGGTTGTGCATCCGTATCGTCGGGGCGGTGCGGTGCCCGGGCGGTCTCCCGGGCGTCGCACCGCCGTTTCGTCGCCGCCGGACCCGCCGGTCGGACTCCGTGGGCTACTTGAGCTGGTCCGCGGTGTACTGGCCGCTGTCCACCAGGACCTTCCGGTAGTTCTCCTTGTCGACGCTGACCGGCTGGAGCAGCTGCGCCGGTACGGTCTTGACGCCGTTGTCGTACTGGCTGGTGTCATTGACCTCGGGCTTGCCGCCGGTCAGCAGCGCGTCACCCATCTGGACGGCGGCCTTGGCCAGTTGGCGGGTGTCCTTGTAGACGGTCTGTGTCTGCTCGCCCGCGATGATCGACTTCACCGAGGCCAGCTCGCCGTCCTGGCCCGTGACGACGGGCAGCGGCTGGCCGGCGCCGTAGCCGACGCCCTTGAGTGAGGAGATGATGCCGATCGAGATGCCGTCGTACGGCGAGAGCACGGCGTCGACGCGGGCGGCGGTGTACGACTTGCTCAGCAGGTTGTCCATCCGGGACTGGGCGAGACCGCCGTCCCAGCGCAGGGTGGCGATCTGGTTGAGGGAGGTCTGACCGCTCTGTACGACCAGCTTCTTGTCGTCGATGTACGGCTTGAGGACGCTCATCGCGCCGTTGTAGAAGAACGCGGCGTTGTTGTCGTCCGGTGAGCCGGCGAACAGCTCGATGTTGAAGGGACCCTTGCCGTCCTTGAGGCCGAGCTTGTCGACGATGTAACTGCCCTGGAGGACGCCGACCTTGTAGTTGTCGAAGGTCGCGTAGTAGTCGACGTTCCCGGTGCCGCGGATCAACCGGTCGTAGGAGATGACCGGGACGTGGGCGTCGGCGGCCTTCTGCAGCACGTTGGTGAGCGAGGAACCGTCGATGGCGGCGATCACCAGCAGCTTGGCCCCCTTGGTGATCATGTTCTCCACCTGGGAGACCTGGTTCTCCACGACGTTGTCGCCGTACTGGAGGTCGGTCTTGTAACCCTTGGCCTGGAACTCGTGGACCATGTTGTTGCCGTCGTTGATCCAGCGTTCCGACGACTTGGTCGGCATCGCGATGCCGATGAGGCCGCCCTTGGCATCCCCGCCGCCCCCGGCCTCGCCTGCTCCGTTGGCGCTCTGGCCGCAGGCTGCCAGCGACAGCGTCAGGCCCAGGGTGACAAGGCTCGCTGAAAGCTTCCGCACACTTCCTCCAGTGATGTTCCGCGACCGGCACAGTGCGACCCGGCTGGGAGAACGGGAAGCGGTCGAGCCGGGCCGGCCGGGAGTCGTTTCCTCGCGCTGTGCGAGGTCCGGTTTTGCAGCGGCTCCGGCCTGGCGATACCTGAGTGTTAACGCTCACAAGTGGTCCGTCAAGGGTCTGTTCGGATCGCCGTCGGGGCAACGACGGCGTGGGGATCGCCGTTCTCCGCGATGCGGCTCCGCACCGAACACGTGCGGGGCGGGCCGACCGCAAGCGGCGGCTTCTGCGGCTGGGGTGAGGCATGTCCGCGAGTGGACCGGGTCTCGGTGCTGGCACCCGCCTGCCCCCCGCTCGCGGCCTCCTGCCTACCGCCTCCTGCCCACCGCCTCCTGCCTCTACCGCCGACCGCTCGTCTGCTCGAGGACGGGAGCATGGCGGGGTTTCGAGGGGCCCGCCCCGTATGCATGGTCCGGCGTGCGGGAGCGGATGCGCGCGGAAATTCCGGGAGCTGGACCACCGGCCCGACCCCGCTGCCCGGTGGCCCGGCGCGCCAGGTCCGTGCCGCGCGCCGCGGTCGGATTCAGTAGCTGGCCGAGGGTCCCATGGTGTCGCGACTCGGTCGCTTGTAAGACGACGTCGGCGAGGTCGGCTGCGGGAACAGTGTGACAACGAGCTGGCGAAGGGAATCGTGCCCGAGGTCTGGGCCGGCCTGGATATCGGCAAGAAGCATCACCACGCGGTGGTGATCGACGCGGACCGAAAGCGGCTGCTGTCCGGCCGCGTCATGAACGACGAGACAGAACTGACGATCGCCGCTTCCGCACCGGTCTGCGGATCTCGAAGCTCCCGCACCACAAAACACTGGGCGATTACGACTCTTCATTGCAGCCCGAGGTCGACCTGCGCAAGATCAAGGACTTCGCCACCCTCTCCTTCGTCGAGGCCAAGGCCAACGCCGCCCTGCTCGGGCCACCGGGCCTATCGCCGTCGCTCTCGCGGCTGCGGCCTGGGCTGAGGCCACCTGGTCTTCCAGGTGATCTCAAAGCGCTAAGAACAGGGCTCGATCATCCTGACCTCGAAGACCTTCAGTGAATGAGGACAGAGAACCGACGTTACGGGACTGAAGCGGCCACCAAACGGGAGAGCTGGGCACCCGAGCTCGTCGCCCGCTCGGTAGCCGCCCACAGCGACGAAGTGGCCGAACTCGACGGCCGAATCGAAACCCGGTTCCGCCGGCACCAGGACGCCGAGGCCTCACGATGCCCGGCATGGGGGCGCTCTCTTGGTGCGGAGTTCGTCGCCGCGACCGGCGGTGAGCTGTCGCCTTCGCCGGCCCCGACCGCCTGACCGCGTTTGCCGGCCGGACACGACTTCAGGTGGGCAGTGCGGTCCTGCTACGGGGCGAGGTCGACTTGCTGGGCCTCGACTTCATCAACTCTCCTTGCAGTCGACCGTCCTGATGTTGCTTCAGTGACCCGACGGAATCTTGCAGAAGATCTTGACAGTCGCTCAGGCCCCTGGTCTCCTGCCTCCAACGCCGATGTGCGAGCTGCAAATTGTTAGCGCTAACAATGCTCCGGCGTCCCCCACCACCCTCAGGGGCCACCCCTTGTCGCCGCTCCGTCGTTCCGCCGCTGCGACACGCCGTGCGGCCGGATCCGTAGGTGCCGAGGGCAGGTCGCCCCTGCCTCAACCGTCTGACAGCTCATCCGGTCACAAAGGAGATCTCAATGCGCAGACGAAGTTCCAGCCGCAGCCGCCTGTCCGCGGTGCTCGCCGCCGCGGCCCTGGCCCTGACCGCGTTGGCGGCGCTGCTCGTCGCCGGCCCGGCTCAGGCGGCCACCACCAGCGACTTGCGCGGTGTTGCCTCCGGCCGCTGTCTCGATGTGGCGGGCTTCAGCCAGTCGGACGGTGCAAACGTGCACATCTGGGACTGTCACGGTGGAGTCAATCAGCAGTGGACGTTGACGGACAACAGCCAGCTGACCGTGTACGGCAACAAGTGTCTGGATGTCCGGGGCGGTGCCACCACGTCCGGGACCCCGGTGCAGATCTGGACGTGCAACGGCAGTGAGAACCAGCAGTGGCGGGTGAACCCCGACGGCACGATCGTCGGCGTGCGGTCCGGGCTGTGCCTGGAGGTCTCGGGCTGGGGTACGGCCAACGGCACGGGGGTGCAGATCTGGTCGTGCCACGGTGGCAGCAACCAGAAGTGGACCGGCCTGTCCGGGGTGAGCAACGCGTGTGCTCTTCCGTCGGCCTACCGGTGGACCTCGACGGCTCCGCTGGCGCAGCCGGCCAACGGGCAGCTGGCGCTGAAGGACTTCTCCACCACCACGTACAACGGCAAGCACCTGGTCTACGCGACCACCTCCAACGGAACGGCATGGGGCTCGACGGCGTTCAGCCCCTTTACGAACTGGTCGGACATGGGGGCGGCCACGCAGACCAGGATGAACGAACCTGCGGTGGCGCCCGAACTGTTCTACTTCGCGCCCAAGGACGTCTGGGTGATGGTGTCCCAGTGGAGTCAGTGGCCGCTCTACTACCGCACCTCGAGCGACCCCACCAACCCCAACGGCTGGTCCGCCGCGCAGCCGCTGTTCACCGGCAGCCTGCCCGTGGGACCCGGGGACCGGAGGGACGCCCCGATCGACCCGACCATGATCGCCGACGACCAGAACATGTACCTGTTCTTCGCCGCCGACAACGGCAAGATCTACCGGGCGAGCATGCCGATCGGGAACTTCCCGGGCAACTTCGGTTCCTCGTACACGACGGTCATGAGCGACGCGACGGACCTTCTGTTCGAGGCGCCGGAGGTCTACAAGGTCCAGGGCCGGAACCAGTACCTCATGATCGTCGAGGCGCAGGGTTCGAACCGCTACTTCCGCTCGTTCACCGCCTCCAGCCTGAACGGTCCGTGGACCGTCCAGGCCGGCAGCGAGAGCAGCCCCTTCGCGGGTCAGGCCAACAGCGGTTCCACCTGGGCCAAGGGCGTCAGCCACGGTGACCTGGTCCGCAACAACCCCGACCAGACCATGACCATCGATCCCTGCAACCTGCAGTTCCTCTACCAGGGCCTCCCCACCACCACACCGGAGAACACCGACTACCTGAAGCTGCCGTACCGGCCGGGTCTGCTCACCCTGCAGCGCTGACCCGCCCGATCCACGGTGGTCGCGATGTGGTGCGGTCCGCCGAATGCGACCCGCGCGCTGCCATCGCGTGCGGGTCGCTCCGGCGCAGGGCACCTGTCTCCGGCGTCGATCTCGTGCGCGTCATCGGCATCGCCCCCGACCGCACCGCCGAAGGCGTAGCGGAGCCGGCCCGTGGAACGCCACGGCCCGGCTTGCGCGCACATCGGCTCAGCGGGCTCCGAGGAGGTGTTCGAGGGCGAGCTGGTCCAGCTGTTCGAAGGCCATGCCGCGGCGGGCGGCGGCATCGGCGTCGAATTCCTCGAAGGCGGACGGGTCGGCCAGTAGCCCGGCCAGGCCGTCCCCGGCGGTGGGAAGGGCGAGTTCGGGCAGCCGGGAGGCGGCGAGCGCGGCCAGGACCTCCGGATCGGACCGGAAGGCGCGGGAACGCTCCGCCAGGAGCAGGTAGTTGCGCATGCAGCCGGCCGCCGAGGCCCAGACGCCGGCGGAGTCCTCGGTGCGCGGCGGTTTGAAGTCGAAGTGACGGGGGCCGTCGTAGCCGGCCGACTCCAGCAGGTCGACCAGCCAGAAGGCCTGGCGCAGGTCGCCCGCACCGAAGCGCAGGTCCTGGTCGTACTTGATGCCGGTCTGGCCGTTGAGGTCGATGTGGAACAGCTTGCCGTGCCAAAGGGCCTGGGCGATGCCGTGCGGGAAGTTCAGCCCGGCCATCTGCTCGTGGCCGACCTCCGGGTTGAGGCCCACCCGCTCGGGCCGGTCCAACTCGTTGATGAACGCCAGGGCGTGGCCGATGGTGGGCAGCAGGATGTCGCCGCGCGGCTCGTTGGGCTTGGGCTCGATCGCGAAGCGCAGATCGTAACCCTGGCTCTCGACGTACTCGCCCAGCAGGTCGAAGGCCTCCTTCAGCCGGTCGAGAGCGGTGCGCACGTCCTTGGCCGCGCCCGACTCCGCGCCCTCGCGGCCGCCCCAGGCGACGTAGACCGAGGCGCCGAGTTCCACGGCCAGGTCGATGTTGCGGATCGTCTTGCGCAGTGCGTACCGGCGCACGTCCCGGTCGTTGGCGGTGAAGGCGCCGTCCTTGAACACCGGGTGGGTGAAGAGGTTGGTGGTGGCCATCGGCACCTTCAGCCCGGCCGTGTCGAGTGCGGTGCGGAAGCGCTTGACCGCCTGCTCGCGGGCGGCGTCGCCGACGGCGAAGGGGATCAGGTCGTCGTCGTGGAACGTGACGCCGTAGGCGCCGAGCTCGGCCAGCCGCTCCACGGTCTCGACCGGGTCGAGGGCGGGCCGGGTGGCGTCGCCGAAGGGGTCCCGCCCCTGCCAGCCCACGGTCCACAGGCCGAAGGTGAACCTGTGCGCGGGGGTGGGGACGAGCGGGTCGCTGGTCATGAGGCGCTCCGGATCAGGCCGAGGACTATTTGTAATGACGAAAAACAAATTAGTATGCCGAGACGCAAGAGGGAACCCCGCCGGAGGAAACGCATGTCTGCTCAGCGTGTCGTGATCGGTGTCGACAGCTCGACCCAGTCCACCAAGGCCCTCGCCGTCGACGTGGAAACCGGCGCCGTCCTGGGCGACGGCCGCGCCCCGCACGCCGTCAGCGCGGGCGCCGGACGCGAGAGCGACCCCGAACAGTGGTGGCGGGCGCTCGGCGAGGCCATGGCGGACACCGGCTGGGCGGATCGCGCCGCCGCCTGCTCGATCGCCGGCCAGCAGCACGGCCTGGTCACCCTCGACCCGGCCGGCCGGCCGGTGCGCCCGGCGCTGCTGTGGAACGACGTCCGCTCCGCCCCACAGGCCGCCGAACTCGCAGCCGCTCTCGGCCCGGCAGAGCTCGCCCGCCGCACCGGCAGCGTCCCGACGGCCGCCTTCACGTCCGCCAAATGGGCCTGGCTCCACGCGAACGAGCGCGCCGCCGCCGACCGCGTCGCGGCCGTCCGCCTTCCCCACGACTTCCTGACGGAGCGGCTGACCGGCGAGGCGGTGACAGACCGCGGCGACGCGTCGGGAACCGGCTGGTGGGGCCCGGACGGCTACGACCAGGACGTCCTCGGCCGGATCGGCCTCGACCCCGGGCTGCTGCCACAGGTCCTCCCGCCGGGCGCCCTGGCGGGCGCCGTCCGGGCCGGGATGCCACTGCGCGAGGGCGCGCTGGTCGCCACCGGGACCGGTGACAACATGGCCGCCGCCCTCGGGCTGGGCCTGACCCCCGGACGGCCGGTGCTGAGCCTCGGTACCTCCGGCACCGTCTACGCCGTCGGCCGGACCCGGCCCGCCGACCCGAGCGGAACCGTCGCCGGCTTCGCCGACGCCCTCGGCGGCTGGCTGCCGCTCGCCTGCACGCTCAACTGCACCCTCGCCGTCGACCGCTTCGCCGCCCTCGTCGGCCGCGACCGCGAGGACGTCGAGGCGGGCGGCACGGTGGTGGTCCTTCCCTACCTGGACGGCGAGCGCACTCCGGACCTCCCGGGCGCTTCCGGCCTGGTCCACGGCCTGTGCCACGACACCACACCCGGGCAGCTGCTCCAGGCCGCGTACGACGGCGCCGCCCACGCCCTGCTCACGGCCCTGGGCGACGTACTGCGTGCCGGAGGCGAGAACCCCGCCCCCGAGGAACCACTGCTGCTGATCGGCGGCGGAGCCCGCGGCAGGGCTTGGCAGCAGACCGTCCTGCGGCTGTCCGGCCGAGCGGTCCAGGTGCCCGAGATGCGGGAACCGGTCGCGCTCGGGGCCGCCGCCCAGGCCGCTGCACTGCTCACGGGTGAGCCCGCCGACGCCGTCGCCCGGCGTTGGGGGACCGCCGCGGGCCGGGTGCTGGAACCCGTGACCCGTGACGACGACACGCTCGAACGGATCACCAGTACGCTGCGGCGGGCGCGGGCGTTGCAGGAGGTCCCGCCGGGAGAGCGATAGGAGGGCCGGCTCCATGACCGGGATAGGCAGGGCGAGCGGGGGCGGGGAGGCCGCGCCCGCCTCGCAGCAGGGGATGCGCCGGCAGAACCTCGCGGTGGTGATCGGCGCCGTCGCCGCGCACGGCCCGCTCTCCCGGGCGGACGTCGCCGGGCACACGGGCCTGACGAGGCCGGCCGTCTCCTCCCTGGTCGACGAGCTCATCGGTCGCGGAGCGCTGACCGAGACGGAGACCGCGCCCAGCGGACGGGTCGGCCGCCCCGGACGGGCACTGGAGCTGAGCGACCGTGGTCCCGCGGGCCTCGGCCTGGAGATCGGCGTCACCCATCTCGCCGCGTGCGTGGTGGACCTGCGCGGTGAATCCCGGGTCTGGCGTCGGGTGGAGCGGGCCAACGCGGGCCGGCCGGCCGGGCAGGTGCTGGCGGAGGCCGCCGCGCTGGGCGCCGAGGCGGAGGCGGAGGCCGCCGCTCTCGGCCTGCACGTCGCGGGCCGGGTCCTGGCCGTGCCGGGGGTGGTGCCGAACGAGCCGAGCGGGCTGGTCGGACACGCCCCCAACCTCGGCTGGCAAGCCGTCCGCCCCGCCGACCACTGGCCCGACCCCGACACCGTGCCCGAGCCGGAGAACGAGGCCAACCTCGGGGCGCTGGCCGAGCAATGGCACCAGGGACACCCCGCCGAGACCTTCGTACACGTCTCCGCCGAAGCCGGAATCGGCGCCGCACTGGTCGTCGGCGGGCAGCTGTTCCGGGGCGCCCGCGGCTTCGCCGGCGAACTCGGCCACTTGCCCGTCCACCCGGAGGGCGCCCGCTGCGCCTGCGGGGCCCGCGGCTGCCTGGAGCAGTACGCGGGCGAAGCGGCCGTCCTGCGCGAGGCCGGGCTCGCGCCCGTCGGCGACCCGGTGGCGCTGCTGGCCGAGCGGGCGGGCGCCGGGGACGCGGCGACCCTGCGCGCCCTGGACCGCGCAGGACGGGCCCTGGGCCTCGCCCTCACCTCGGCGGTGAACCTGATCGACCCGGACGGCCTCGTTCTGGGCGGCGCCTACGCCGAACTCGCCGAATGGCTCCTCCCGTCCATCCGCGCCGAACTCGCCGCCCGGATCACCGTCCGGCCCTGGACCCCGGAGGCGGTACGCTCCTCCGCCCTGGGCCGGCGCGGACCGGTGCTGGGCGCGGCATGGTCGACCGTCCGGCAGATCATCGCCGATCCCACCCGCCTGCCCGCCCGCTGAGCGGCCTCGGGGAAGTGGGGTGCGTTTCCGCGTCGTCCGGTGCGGTGCATCGCGAGGCGGAGCAGTGCCCTGGTACTGGACGTACTCGGCTACTGCCACCACGCGACGAGGTGCCGTGCCGGGCGGCGCTTCGAGCGGTCCACAGCGCCCCGACCGAAGGTGATGGTGGCTCACTCTTGCCGTTCCAAGCCGCCGATGACGGCAGCGCGGCGGCTCCCCCCGGCCCAGGGGGTGAGGATCCACCGCGTTCATCCTCCTGACGTACCTCGTCCACCGCGGATCGGTGAGGCTTGCGTGGGCCACACGCCACCGGGAGCGTGCAGCTCTCCCGTACGGGCCACCCGGGCGTACCAGTGCGCGCTCGACTTGGGCGTGCGCTGCAGAGTGTCGTAGTCGACGTGGATGGCGCCGAACCGTTTGGCGTAGCCGTAGGACCACTCGAAGTTGTCGAGCAATGACCAGAGGAAGTAGCCGCGTACGTCCACCCCGTCCGTGATCGCCCGGTGTACGGCCTCGAGGTGGGCGTGGATGTAGGCGGCGCGTTGCGGGTCGTGGACCGTGCCGTCGGGGCCGATCTCGTCCTCGTACGCGGCGCCGTTCTCGCTGATGACGAGCGGCAGGCGGGGATAGCGGGCGGCGGTGCGGGTGAGCAGGTCGTAGAGCGCCCCGGCATCGACCGGCCAGCCCATCGCGGTGCGTTCGCCCGGTGCCTGGTGGAAGGCGACGTCGTCCGCGCCGGGCCAGGGAGAGTGCTCGCTGTTGCCGTGGCCGTCGTCCTGCGGCTTCTGGTCGCCCGGTGCCACATGCGAGACGACCGTCGGGGTGTAGTAGTTGACGGCGAGGAGGTCCAGGGGCTGGTGGATCGTCGCGGTGTCGCCGTCCTGGACGAAGGACCAGTCGGTCAGGTGCGAAGTGTCCGCGAACAGGTCCTGGGGATAGGCGCCCTCCAGCATCGGGCCGAGCCAGATCCGGTTGCCGACGGCATCGATGCGGCGGGCCGCTTCCCCGTCCTCGGGCGAGGAGGTCAGGGGGCGGACCGCGTGGAGGTTGAGGGAGACCGCGAGCTGAGCGTCCCCGGGCAGTGCGGCCCGGAGGGCCTGGGCGGCGAGGCCGTGACCGAGGTTGAGGTGGTGGGCCGCGCGCAGGGCGGCGACCGGGTTCGTGCGGCCCGGAGCGTGGACGCCGGAGGCGTAGCCGAGGAAGGCGCTGCACCAGGGCTCGTTGAGCGTGGTCCATCGCTTCACCCGGTCTCCGAGGGCATCGGCTACGAGGCCCGCGTACTCGGCGAACCGTTCGGCGGTCGCGCGCTCGGGCCAGCCGCCCGCGTCCTCCAGGTGCTGGGGCAGGTCCCAGTGGTAGAGGGTGAGGGCGGGTGTGATGCCGACCGCGAGCAGTTCGTCGACGAGCCGGCGGTAGAAGTCGAGGCCCTTCTGGACGGCGGGGCCCCGGCCGGTCGGCTGGACGCGTGACCAGGATACGGAGAACCGGTAGGCACCCAGGCCCAGTTCGGACATGAGGCGGACGTCTTCTCGGAACCGGTGGTAGTGGTCGACGGCCACGTCGCCGGTGTGTCCCTCGAAGACCTTGCCGGGGGTGTGGGAGAAGGTGTCCCAGACGGATGGCGTCCGGCCGTCCTTTCGGGCGGCGCCTTCGATCTGGTAGGCGGCGGTGGCCGTGCCCCACAGGAAATCGGACGGGAAGGTGCGGGCGGCGGTGAGTGGCCGGGTCTCGGACGCGGTCATAGGAGAGCGCTCCCAACGCAGGTGTGGATGAAGTCGTGCCGGATGAAGCGGTGCCGGAAGACGGGGCGAACTCATCGACGGGCCGCCCGTCCTCGACGGACGCCGTCAGTTCTTGACGGCGCCGGCGGTGATGCCGCCCACGATGTGCTTGCCGAGGACGGCGAAGACCAGGAGCAGCGGCAGGGTGGAGATGAGCGCGCCGGTCAGCACGACGGCCTGGTCCACCGTGTGGTTGCCCGCGCCGAGGCCGGCCAGGGCGACCTGCAGGGTGGGGTTCCCGTCGGGGGTCAGGGCGATGAAGGGCCAGAAGAAGTCGTTCCAGGCCTGGACGAAGACGAGCATCCCGAGGACAGCCATCGCGGGCCGGGCCACCGGGAACACCACGTGCCAGATGATGCGCAGGCTGTGTGCGCCGTCCATCCGGGCCGCCTCCACCAGCTCCACGGGCAGCGCCTCGAGGAGGTACTGGCGCATGAAGAACACGCCGAAGGCGGCGACCAGCGACGGCAGCACGACCGACTGGAGCTGGTCGAC
Organism: Streptomyces katrae; assembly: GCF_000717655.1. GTDB lineage: Bacteria > Actinomycetota > Actinomycetes > Streptomycetales > Streptomycetaceae > Streptomyces > Streptomyces katrae_B. Next base: position 44,622 of record NZ_JNZY01000008.1, on the reverse strand, counting down.
CCAGCCGAGATCGGTGATGACCTGGTAGAGCGGGATCACGCTGAGCTGCGGCGGGATCGTCATGGTCGCCACCACGAGCGTCAGCATGGCGCCCCGGCCCTTGAACGGCAGCTTGGCGAAGGCGAAGCCGGCCAGGGTGGAGAACAGGACGGTGGACAGGGCCACGAGCCCGGCCACGATCGTGGTGTTGACCAGTGCCTCGCCCATGTCGACCTGGTTCCAGGCGAAGGAGAGGTTGTCGAAGAGCCGGGGACCGGGCAGGAGCGGGGCCGGGGCCTCGACGACGCGCTCGCCCGAATGGGAGGCGGCGACGAGGTTCCAGTACAGCGGGAAGAGGGAGACGAGGGCTGCCAGGCCCAGCAGGACGTAGGTCAGTGGTCCCGCGTGGTGCTGGCGGCCCGCCGACTGGCGGAAACGGCCGGCGCGCGGCGCCCTGGCGGTGGTCGTCGTGTCGAGTGCGTGGGCCATGGGGTCAGCTCCCCGCCTTCTTGCGCAGGTGGCCGGCGCGGCTGCCGCGGCTGCGCCTACGGTCGCGGTCGTGGTTCGAGCGGGTGATCAGGGCCTGGATGCCACCGATGAGCAGCAGGAGGAGCAGCATGACCCAGGCGATGGCGGAGGCTTGGCCCAGTGCGCCGGTCACCCACCCCTTCTCGTACATGAGCAGGCTCAGGGTCTGGAACTGGTTTCCGCTGCCGCCGCTGATGCCGACGCTGCCACCGAAGAGCATCGGCTCGCCGAAGAGCTGGGTGGCACCGATGGTGGAGACGATGACGGTGAACAGGATCGTCGGCCGGATCGAGGGGATGGTCACGCTGAGGAACTGGCGCCAGCGCGATGCCCCGTCCAACGCCGCGGCCTCGTAGAGGTCCTGCGGCACGGCCTGCATCGCCGCCAGGTAGATGAGCGCGTTGTAGCCCGTCCAGCGCCAGGTCACGATCACCGAAATCGCTATCTGAGAGGGCCACTTGGAGGACTCCCAGGCGACCGGGTCGAAGCCGAGCCAGCCGAGGACCGTGTTGATCAGGCCGTAGTCGGTGTTGAAGAGCTGGGCGAAGACGAGCGTCGCCGCCGCGATCGAGGTGGCGTACGGGGCGAGGACCGCGACACGGAAGAAGCTGCGGCCGCGCAGCCGGTAGTTGAGCAGATGGGCCAGGCCGAGGGCCATCAGCAGCTGCGGAACGGTCGAGAGCACGCCGATGGTGAAGGTGTTGGCGAGCGCGTTCCAGAAGAACTCGCTCGTCGCCAGGGCGCTGTAGTTCTCCATTCCCTTCCACTGGGCGGTGCCGCCCAGTTCGACCCGGTGGAGCGAGAGCCAGCCCGTGTAGATCAGAGGGAAGAGCCCGAAGGCGGCGAAGGTGAGGAAGAAGGGGGCGATGAAGACGTACGGGATCGCCTTCAGATCGAGGCGGTAGAGCGTGCTGCGCCAACCGCTCCGGCCGGACGGCCGCTGCCTGTGGGAGCCGGGGCCGGCGCTGGAGCCCGCGGCTTGTGCGGCGGGCGGCGCGGAGCCGCCACCCGTCGCCCGTACGGAGGTGGCCACGGGGGTTTCCTTCCAGGTCGATGCGTGCAGTGATGCGGTGGTGCGGACGGTCGACGGCCCGCCACCACACGCGGGGAGGCAGCGGGTGGCGGCGGACCCTCGCACTGCCCCGTTATTGGTCGATCTTGTCGGCGACCAGCTTCTTGACGTTCTCCCAGGCCTTGGCCGGGTCGGTGCCGCGCTGCTCGATGTCGAGGATGCCGTTGTCGGTGAGGAAGGTCTTCACCTGGCCGTCCCAGCGGCTGATCGGAGCGGGCGTGATGTCGGCCGCGGCCTGCGAGTAGATCTTGCCGACCGGGGTGTCGCCGAAGTACGGCAGCTTGGCGTCCTGAACGACGGGGGAGGCCAACGTGTCCTTGGAGGAGGGGATGTTGCCGTTCACGCCGAAGACCTTGGTGTGCTGGGCCGGAGCGGTGAGCCAGGCGGCGAGCTCGGCCGCCTCCTTGGCGTGCTTGCCCGACTTCGGGACGGCGAGGAAGGAGCCGCCCCAGTTCCCGGTCACGGGGGGTGCGGCGATGTCCCACTTCCCCTGGTTCTCCGGGCCCGCCTGGTCCTTGATGATGCCCGTCATCCAGCTCGGGCAGGCCACGGTGGCGAACCTCGAGTTCTTGAACGCCGCGTTCCACGTGCCCTTCTCATCGAACTGGCGGAGCTTCGCCGTCAGTTCACCCTTCGCCGCCGCCACGGCGGTGTCCCACGCCTTCTTCACGCCCGGGCTGTTCGCGTAGTCCAGCTCGCCCTTGGCGTTGGCGTACTGCACCGGCTCGCTGGAGATCACGGCGTTGAACAGACCGCTCGCGGAGTCGTGGAAGGCGGTGCCTTCCGGGGCGTTGGTCTTGTACCTCTCGCCGGTGGCGATGAACTTCGCCCAGTCGCCGGCCCACAGCTTCGCGACCTCGGCTCGGTCGGTCGGCAGCTTGGCCGCGGCGAACAGGTCCTTGTTGTAGCAGATGGCCATCGGACCGATGTCCGTACCGAGGCCGATGACCTTGCCGTCGCCCGTGGTGGCCTGCTTGACCTTCCAGTCGAGGAACCCGCTGAGGTCCGCGCCGCCGGTCTTGCCGAGGTCGGCCCACTTGTCGGCCATGGCGGGCCCGGTCGCCTCCGCGATGTATCCGACCTCCAGGGCCTGGATGTCCGCGAGACCGCTGTCGCGGGAGAGGCGCAGCTTGAGCGTGTCCCAGTACTTCTGGCCGTCCGCGACGTTCGACTCTTCGATCTTGATGTTCGGGTGCGCCTTCGTGTACTCGGCGTAGAGCTTGGCCCCGGTCGCATCGTCGTAGCCGAAGGAGCCGAAGGTACCGATCCGCAGCGTGATCTGCTCGCCGTCGGCTGCGCCGTCGCCCTTGCCCGTGGCGCTGTCACCGCCGCAGCCGGTGAGCAGGGCCGTACCGGTCGCCACGACGGCGACCGCGGCGATCGCGTTGATCGCGGTGCGGCGTCCGCGTCCGTGTCTGCTGCTGGGAGTACGCATTCCACTCTCCTCGTCCAAGGTGCTGCTCGGTGTGCGCCATGGGCCCGGCGGGCTGTCGCGGCTCGGCCAGGGGCGCCCGCACCTGATGTGCAGGGTCGTGGTCGCACCCCCGATGTGGGAGCGCTCCCACGTATTGCCGGAAGGTTGCTGCTTGGCGGGTGGCGGTGTCAAGAGATGAATGCGAATTTATTACGCGGAGGCCTCTGGGGCGTGCGGCCTCCTTCTGGAGTGCGGGCCGTGCTGGGGCGCTGCCCTTGGCCTGGTTGTGTACGTGACCATGGTGTCGGGAGGGGATTGAGAGTAGTGTGGGAGCGCTCCCATACGTGATCGGCGTAACGTGGTCCTCGGCTACGGGCGGGTGCACCGTCATACTTGATCAGCCGGCCGGGCTCGCGCCCGGCGCGGAGTGCGATGGCGCACGAGGGGAGTTCAAGAGCGTGAGCGGACGGCAGAGCGGCAGGCCCACTCTGGACGAGGTCGCGGCCCTGGCCGGTGTCGGCCGGGGCACGGTCTCCCGCGTCATCAACGGCTCGCCGCGGGTGAGCGAGCGGGCCAAGGATGCCGTAGCCCGCGCCGTCGCAGAGCTCGGGTACGTACCCAACCAGGCGGCCAGGGCGCTGGCCGGCAGCCGGACCGACGCGGTGGCCCTGGTCATTCCGGAGACGGAGGCCCGGCTGTTCTCGGAGCCGTACTTCCTCGACCTGATCCGCGGCGTGAGCGCCGAGCTGGCCGAGGCGGACAAGCAGTTGCTGCTCACGCTGGTCCGTACGGAAGCGGAGCGGCAGCGGTTCGAGCACTATCTGGCCGCGCAGCGGGTCGACGGTGTGCTGCTGGCATCGGTGCATGGTGATGACCCGCTGCCCGACCGGATCGCGAGGCTGGGGGTGCCGGTCGTCATGAACGGGCGGCGATCGGAGGCCGAGCCGGTGGCCTATGTGGACTCCGACAACATCGGTGCGGGCCGGGCGGCCGTCGCCCACCTGGTGGGGCAGGGCCGGAGCCGGATCGCGACGATCAGTGGGCCGTTGGACATGTACGTGGCCCGGGCGCGTCTGGGCGGCTACCGTGCGGGGCTCGCCGAGGCGGGGATCCTGCCCGACGAGTCGCTGGTTGCGGCCGGGGACTTCACCGAGGCGGGCGGACGGCTGGCGATGCGTGAGCTCCTGGCACGTGATCCCGGGCTGGATGCGGTCTTCGCCGCGTCGGATGTGATGGCGGCCGGTGCGCGTGGGGTGCTGCGTGAGGCGGGGCGGCGGGTCCCGGAGGACGTGGCGCTGGTCGGGGTGGACGATTCGACGGTGGCCCGGCTGATGGACCCGCCGCTGACGAGCGTGCGCCAGCCGATCGAGGAGATGGGCCGGACGATGACCCGGCTGTTGCTCCAGAAGCTCGCGGAGAGTCCCGAGGCCGGTCCCGTGGCGGGGGAGGAGCCACGTCGGGTCCTTCCGACGGAGCTGATCGTGCGGGATTCCTCCTGAGAGCCGAGAGCCGAGAGCCGAGAGCCGATTCTCAGTACCGCTGGGGCCTGAGGCTCGAGACCCTGAATGCGGTACGGCCCGGAGCCGTACGGAATCCAGACGGTTCCGTACGGCTCCGGGCCGTTCACCGGCGGCGTGTCACAGTGCCGGGTAGGCGTTCTTCATGAGCTCCTGGAACTGGGCGGAGAACCACTGTCCGGCCAGCGGTGCGTTCGGGAGGGCTCCCGACATGCTGTTGCCGTTGCGTACGTTGCCCGTGTAGGTGAGGTCGCACATCCGGTCGAATCCCTTGCCCTCGTCGTTCGGGATCTCCTTGCTGGCCCCGTCGGACTCGCCCGGGGGCTTGATCCACACGTAGGCGTCGATGCCGGCGGCCGGGGCCGCTTGCGGTCGTTCGCCGAGGCCGGCGCCGGACTGGTTGCACCAGTTGCCGAGGTGGATGCGCCGGTCGTAGCGGCCGCCGTTGACGTACGTGTCGACGCTCGTCAGCGCACCGGGTCCGGTGGGCCGGGCGGTGCCGCCCCAGCCGTTGCGGGAGGTGTCGATGAGCATGCCGATGCCGGCGTCGAAGCCCAGGGAGACCAGCTTGGTGCGCATGGCTTGGGCGTAGGACAGTTCGTCGGTGTAGCGGTTCCAGTCGACCCACTTCGACTGGCGCACGGAGGTGCCGTTGACGGAGTCGTCGATCTTGAAGTTGTCCTCCTTCAGCGCGCTGTAGTTGGCGGTGTTGACGATGAAGCCGTGCACGTGGGAGAGCGTGGAGCCCTCGGCGGTCGCGGCCTGCTTGAACATCTCGGCGGAGGCGCCGAAGTTGTCGTCCCAGCCGAGCCAGCCGTGGTGGCCGGCGTCCACGTAGTTGTAGACGTTGGCGATCGAGCCGAGCTTGTTCAGCGCGTAGCCGACGCCCTTGACGTAGTTGCCGTTGGTCTTCATCACGTCGCAGTTGGCGGTGGCGGTGGGCCGGCCGGAGACGTTGGTGACCAGGTTCGGCAGGGAGTCGATCTCGACGGTGGTGACGATCCGCAGCCCCGCGTACTTCGGGTCGGCGAGGATCGCGGCGATCGGGTCGATGTACTGCGTCTTGTACTTGTCGATCTCGGTCGGGCCCAGTTCGCCGTTGGAGGCGAGCGCGGAGCAGTCCCGTCCGGGCAGGTTGTAGATCACCAGCTGGACGACGAGTTCGCCGCTGCCCTTCTGTGTCAGGGCCGCGTTGAGGTGGTCGCGCAGACCCATCGTGCCGCTCGTGCCGGTGACGAGGGCGATGCGGTCCAGCCAGACGGCGGTGGGCTGGTTGGACACCCTGGTACCGCCCGGTTCGGCGGCGGCATGGGCGGACCACTCGGGGTTCACGTACACCTTGGCGCCGGCGTAGGGGTTGTCGGCCTTGCCGCCCGTGGGCGGAGGCGTGGTGGGCGGCGTCGTGGGCGGTGTCGTCGGGGGTGTGGTGGGGGGCTGGGTCGGGTCGGTGGCGCCGTTGCAGGTGACGCCGTTGAGCTTGAACGTCGTGGGCACGGCGTTCGTGCCGTTGTGCGAACCGTTGAACCCGAAGGACGTCGAACCGCCGGTGGCCAGCGACCCGTTGTAGGACACGCTCTTCGCGGTTACCGCGGCCCCGGACTGGGTGATGGTGGCGTTCCAGCCCTGGGTGACCTGCTGGCCGTTCGCGTAGGACCACTCCAGGGTCCAGGAGGCGACCGGGTCACCGGTGTTGGTCACGATCACGTTGGCCCCGAATCCAGTGTTCCACTGGTTCGAGATCTGGTACTCGACCTTGCAGCCGGCGGTGGCGGCGCCGGCCGCGGTACCGAAGGCGGTGGCGGTGGCGCCGGCGGCCGTGACGAGACTGAGGGCCGCCAAGAGGGCGGTGCGGGGAATGGTGCGGCTCATTTCGTGGGGTGCCTTTCCGTTCAGGGTGCGCAGGCGGTCGCGCAGCCCGGTGCCGAATGCGATGAATGTGCCGAATCTGGGTGTGTGGCGTTGTGCGGGGAGCGTGCCGTCGTACGGATGGCTGCGGTCGTCGGAACCGGGCCGTGGCGCGGTCGGTGAACGCGTGTCCGCAGGTGTGCTCGCCGATCTCGTCCGCGACCGGTGGACCCGGTCCGCGACCGAGGGGGGCAGGGGTGAGTCACTGGCTCGGGTCGTTGTGGGCGATCCCGGGAACCGGCAGGAAACTGCGGGCCCCGGTCGCATGCACGGCCACCACCAGGTCCTGCATGCCGGCGACCTCGTGGTGCGATGCCGGCAGGTACCGCCGTCGCGCAAGGTCCGCGCTGCTCCGCCGAACTGCGCCGAAAGACGCGGGGATGTCCATGAGCGAGTCCTTGCAGCAAGGTGCGCCCTGGCGCCGCGCCGACTAATGGAACCGCTCCCACTGGTGGGGCCAGACCGTAGCGCCAACTGGCGCCAAGTAGAAGAGGAGTTGAGCGAATTTCTCGCGGAATGCTTTCGACTCTTCACGCGTCTTGACGCCGCCGCGCCGCGTCTGCACAGTGGGAGCGCTCCCACTGGTTCAGAGATTTGTGCGCAATCGTTTCTGCCCTTACCCGTCTCCCCGAGCCGCGAGGAGAACCACCGGCATGTCGGCACATCCCCCACCCGGACTTCACGGACGAAGCAGGCTGCTGATCGCGTCTGCCGCGGCCTTCTCCCTCTGCCTTCCCCTGGGCCTCACGGCCGTCGGCGCCGGCAGTGCCGCGGCCGCGGCGGTGCAGTGCAGCGTCGACTACAAGACCAACGACTGGGGTTCGGGCTTCACCGCCGAGCTCACTCTCACCAACCGGTCCGCCACCGCGCTCGACGGTTGGACCCTGACCTACGACTACAAGGGCAACCAGCAGCTCACCAACGGCTGGAACGGCACCTGGTCCCAGTCCGGCAAGACGGTCAGCGTCACGGCCTCGGACTGGAACAAGACCGTCGCCGCCGGCGCGGCCGTCACCGCCGGCGCCCAGTTCGGCTACAGCGGGACCAACGCCGCCCCGACCTCCTTCGCCGTCAACGGCACCTTGTGCACCGGGGCCCACCAGCCCCCGGTCGCCGTCCTGACCAGCCCCACCGCGGGCGCCGTCTACACGGCGGGCACCCCCGTCCCGCTCGCCGCCACCGCCGCGGCCGCCGACGGCGCCACCATCGGGAAGGTCGAGTTCTACAGCGGCACCACCCTCCTCGGCACGGACACCACCGCGCCCTTCACCTTCGCCGCCGCCGGTCTCGCCGCCGGTTCCCACTCCCTCTACGCCAAGGCCTACGACAGCCTCGGCGCCTCCGCCGAGTCGGCCCCCGTCGGCATCACCGTCGCCGCCGGCCCGGCGCTCGTCGCCACCCCCGCACAGCTCTCCGTACGCCGCGGGGAGACGGGCACCTTCGACCTGAAGCTCTCCAAGCAGCCGGCCGCAAACGTCACGGTGAGCGTGGCCCGCGCCTCGGGCAACACCGACCTCGCCGCAACGCCTTCCGAGCTCACCTTCACCCCGGCGAACTGGAACACCGCGCAGAAGGTGACGGTCACCGCCGGGACCACCGGGAGCGGCTCCGCCGTCTTCACCGCGACCGCCCCCGGCCACGCCAAAGCCGAGGTGACGGTCGCCCAGCTGGCCGCCGACTCCACGTACGATGCCCGCTTCCTCGACCTCCACGGGAAGATCACCAACCCGGCCAACGGCTACTTCTCGCCCGAGGGCATCCCGTACCACTCCGTCGAGACGCTGATCGTGGAGGCCCCGGACCACGGGCACGAGGCGACCTCGGAGGCGTACAGCTATCTGATCTGGCTCCAGGCGATGTACGGGAAGATCACCGGGGACTGGACCAAGTTCAACGGCGCGTGGGAGACCATGGAGAAGTTCATGATCCCCACCCATGCCGACCAGCCGACGACCGGCTCGTACAACGCCTCCAAGCCCGCCACCTACGCCCCCGAGCACGACCTTCCCTCGCAGTACCCGGCCAAGCTCGACGGGGGAGTCGCCGCCGGCGCGGACCCGATCGCCGGCGAGCTGAAGAGCGCGTACGGCACCGACGACATCTACGGCATGCACTGGCTCCAGGACGTCGACAACGTGTACGGCTACGGCAACGAGCCCGGAAAGTGCTCCGCCGGACCCACCGCGACCGGACCGTCGTACATCAACACCTTCCAGCGCGGGCCCCAGGAATCGGTCTGGGAGACCGTTCCGCACCCCACCTGCGACAACTTCACCTACGGCGGCAAGAACGGCTACCTCGACCTCTTCACCGGGGACGCCTCCTACGCCAAGCAGTGGAAGTTCACCGATGCCCCGGACGCGGACGCTCGTGCCATCCAGGCCGCGTACTGGGCCGACATCTGGGCCAAGGAACAGGGCAAGGGGACCCAGGTCACCGCGACCGTCTCCAAGGCGGCCAAGATGGGCGACTACCTGCGGTACTCCCTGTTCGACAAGTACTTCAAGAAGGCCGGGAACTGCGTCGGCCCGACCGTCTGCCCCGCCGGCACCGGCAAGGACAGCGCGCACTACCTGATGTCCTGGTACTACGCCTGGGGCGGCGCCACCGACACTTCGGCCGGCTGGTCCTGGCGGATCGGCTCCAGCCACGCCCACGGCGGCTACCAGAACCCGCTCGCCGCCTACGCACTCAGCGAATACGCGCCGCTGAAGCCCAAGTCCTCGACCGGGGCGGCGGACTGGGCGACCAGCCTCGACCGGCAGCTGGAGTTCTACCGCTGGCTCCAGTCCGACGAGGGCGCCATCGCGGGCGGCGCCACCAACAGCTGGCAGGGGCGGTACGCGCAGCCCCCCGCCGGGACCCCGTCCTTCCACGGCCTCTTCTACGACGAGAAGCCGGTCTACCACGACCCGGCGTCCAACCAGTGGTTCGGCTTCCAGGCCTGGTCCATGGAACGGGTCGCCGAGTACTACCGGCAGACGGGCGACGCGGCCGCCAAGACCGTGCTCGACAAGTGGGTCGCCTGGGCCCTGTCGAAGACCACGATCAACCCCGACGGCACCTACCGCATCCCCTCCACCCTCCAGTGGTCCGGCGCCCCCGACACCTGGAACGCCTCGAGTCCCGGCGCCAACGCGGGCCTGCACGTGACCGTCGCCGACTACACCGACGACGTGGGCGTGGCCGCCTCCTACGCCAAGACGCTGACCTACTACGCGGCCAAGTCCGGGCACGCCGAGGCCAAGCGGGTCGCGAAGGCGCTCCTCGACGGCATGTGGGCCCACCACCAGGACCCGCTGGGCATCGCCGTCCAGGAGACCCGGACCGACTACAACCGCTTCAACGAGCCGGTGTACGTGCCCAGCACGTGGACCGGGAAGATGCCGAACGGCGACGCGGTGAACTCCTCGTCCACCTTCGCCTCGATCCGCAGCTTCTACAAGAACGACCCGGCCTGGCCGAAGATCGAGGCCTACCTCGCGGGCGGCGCCGCGCCCGTCTTCACGTACCACCGGTTCTGGGCCCAGGCGGACATCGCCCTGGCCATGGGCTCGTACGCGGAGCTGCTCGAATAACAGCCCGCCCCGCCCCGCAGACGGCTGCGCGTACGACGAGGCCGGGCAGCCCGCGAGGACCTGCCCGGCCTCCACGCATTCTCTCCCTGGCGCCATGCGCCTGCTACGGGCCGTGTCCCGTCGGCCACCGTGCCGTGCGCGGCGGCGTGGCCAGGTCTGCGGGAGCACTCCCCCCATCACCTGGCCCGGGGGTCCGCCCGCTTCACAGCCCCTGCGCCAGCCGGTAGTACGCCTGGTTCCAGCGGAGATCGCGCCGGAACTGCTTCGGGGTCGTGGTGTCGTCGATGAGGGCGAGTTCCAGACGGAGCATTTCCGCCAGGTCGTCGAGGTGGTCGGAGGTGAGGGCGGTGCTGAGGACGGTGTGGTGCGGTCCTCCGGCCGTCAGCCAGGACTCGGTGGAGGTTCGCAGGTCGGGGTGGGGCCGCCAGACGGCGCGGGCAACGGGCAGGGCGGGCAGCGGGCAGGGGGGTGCCACCACGTCGATGTCGTTGGCGATCAGGCGGAAGCGGTCGCCGAGGTCGGCGAGGCCGGCCACCACGGCCGGGCCGGGGGCGGCGTCGAACACCAGGCGCACCGGGTCTTCCCGCCCGCCGATGCCGAGGGGGTGGATCTCGCAGCTGGGCCGGGCTGCCGCGATGGTGGGGCAGACTTCCAGCATGTGCGCGCCGAGGATGAGCTCGTTGCCGGGTGTCAGGTCGTAGGTGTAGTCCTCCATGAAGGAAGTGCCGCCCGGAAGGCCGGTGGCGGCCACCTTGAGGGCGCGCAGCAGGACTGCGGTCTTCCAGTCGCCCTCTCCTCCGAAGCCGTGCCCCTGGGCCATGAGCCGCTGGACGGCGAGGCCGGGTAGCTGGCGCAGTCCGCCTAGGTCCTCGAAGTTGGTGGTGAAGGCCCCGAAGCCGCCCGTTTCCAGGAAGGTTCGCAGGCCGGCTTCGATGCGGGCCGCGTACCGCAGCGCGTCGTGCCGTTCGCCTCCCGGTCGCAGTTCCGGCGCCAGCTGGTACAGGTCTTCGTACTCCTTGACGAGGGAAGCCACCTCGGTCTCGTCCGCGCCGTCGACGACCTCCACCAGGTCGTTGACGCCGTAGGTGTTGACGGAGACGCCGAAGCGCAGCTGGGCTTCGACCTTGTCGCCCTCGGTGACGGCCACGTCGCGCATGTTGTCGCCGAAGCGGGCGACCTTGAGGGTGGCCAGTTCGGATCGTGCGGCGGCCGCCCGCGCCCAGATCGCGACGCGCGCGATCGTGACCGGATCGGTGACGTGGCCGGCCACGGTCTTGCGGGGTACGCCGAGTCGGGCCTGGATGTGCCCGAACTCGCGGTCCCCGTGAGCGGCTTGGTTGAGGTTCATGAAGTCCATGTCGATGGTGTCCCAGGGCAGGGCTACGTTCGACTGGGTGTGGAGGTGCAGCAACGGCTTGCGCAGCGCGTCCAGTCCGGCGATCCACATCTTGGCCGGCGAGAAGGTGTGCATCCAGGCGATGAGCCCGATGCACCGGTCGTCGGCGTTCGCCTCGAGGCACACCCGGCGGATGGCGTCGGCGCCGGTCAGTACCGGCTTCCACGCCACGTGCGCGGGAATGCCGGACGCGTCGGCCAGGGCGGCGGCGATCTGCCGCGACTGTTCGGCGACCTGCTTCAGCGTCTCCTCCCCGTACAGGCCTTGGCTGCCGGTGAGGAACCAGATTTCCTGGGCGGGGGACGTTCGGCTGGACACATGGACTCCTGAAGGGTGACGTCCCGCAACGGTGGTGAGGCGCGGCGGGAGAGTGGGGGAAGCGGGAACGAACAGCGGGGCGGGGTCAGCCCGCGGTGCGGGCCGTGTCGCGGATGCTCCTCAGGCGGTGCAGCAGGCCGCCGGCGGCGAAGTGGTCGTGCAGGAGCCGGTACTCGGCGAAGAGTGCGTCGTAGGCGTCGGCCCGGGAGGCGTCGGGTGTGTAGACGGCGGGCCGTCGGCGGCCCATGGCGGCGGTGGCCGTTCGTACGTCGCTGTGCGCGCCGGCGGCCACGGCGGCGTGGATGGCCGACCCGAGGGCGGGGCCCTGATCGGACGCGGCCAGGGAGACGGGGCGGCGCAGCACGTCGGAGTAGATCTGCATCAGCAGTTCGTTCTTGGCCAGTCCGCCGGCGACGATGAACTCGCGGACCGGTACGCCGCCTGCCTCCAGGGCCTCCACGATGACGCGGGTGCCGAACGCGGTGGCTTCGAGCAGCGCGCGGTAGACGTCCTCGGGGCGGGTTGCGAGGGTGAGACCCACGATGACCCCGGACAGGTGGTGGTCGACGAGGACCGAACGGTTGCCGTTCAGCCAGTCGAGGGCGACCAGTCCGTGTCCGCCGACCGGCTGTCGGGCGGCTTTCCGGGTCAGCAGGGTGTGCAGGTCCTCGCCGCGGTCGGCGGCCTCGGCGAGGTAGTCCGACGGGACGCCCTGCTCCAGTACCCAGGCGAAGATGTCGCCGACCGCGCTCTGGCCGGCCTCGTAGCCGTAGGTTCCCTCGACGATCCCACCGCCCACGACACCGCAGATGCCGGGGACGTCGGCGAGGACGGGGGCGTTCACGACGTGGCAGGTGGAGGTCCCCATGATGGCGAGCAGTTGACCGTCCTCGACGGCCTGGGCCGCCGCTGCGGTGACATGGGCGTCGACGTTGCCCGCGGCCACGGCGATGCCGGGACGCAGTCCTGTCCAGCCTGCTGCCTCGGTACTGAGCGAGCCCACGCGTGAGCCCAGCGCGGCGAGGGGGAATTCCAGGCGGGTACGGGCGAAGTCGGCGAACCGGGGGTTCAGCGCGGCCAGGTACTCCTCGCCCGGGTAGGCGCCGTCCTGGTGGATTCCCTTGTATCCCGCGGTGCAGGCGTTGCGGGACTCGGTTCCGGTCAGCTGCCACACGATCCAGTCGGCGGCCTCGATCCACCGCGCGCAGGCTTCGTAGACGAGCGGATCCTCCTCCAGGACCTGGAGGGCCTTGGCGAACTGCCACTCGGCGGAGATCCGGCCGCCGTAGCGGGTGATCCATTTCTCCCCGCGGGCATGGGCGAGTTCGTTGATGCGGTCGGCATGCGACTGGGCCGCGTGGTGCTTCCACAGTTTGGGCCACGCGTGAGGCCGTTCGGCGAGCTCCGTCTCTGAGAGGGGAGTCCCGTCGGCCAGCGTGGGCAGGACGGTGCACGCGGTGAAGTCGGTGGCGATGCCGATCACCGCGGCCGGTTCGATCCCGGCCGCCGCCACGGCCTCCGGGACGGCACGACGCAGTACGTCCCGCCAGTCCTCGGGGTGTTGCAGGGCCCAGTCCGGTGGCAGCGGCGCACCGCCGTGCGGCAGCTGCCGGTCGATGACGCCGTGCCGGTACGGGTGGACCGCCGCGGCCAGCTCCTGACCGTCGCGAACCCGCACCACCACGGCGCGGCCCGACAGCGTGCCGAAGTCGACGCCGACCGTGTACTGCTCCGCTTCCTCGGAAGTCGGGGTGGGCGCGAGGGGATGGGGTGACGTCAACGCAGTGCCTTTCGAAGGAGCCGTAGGGCGGCAGACGGCCCGGCGGACACAGTGGCCGCCCGCGATCCGGGCGGTCGGGCGGGCGGTCCTCCGTAGTGTGAGCGCTAACAATGTCGATAGGCAAGAGGTGGACGTGGTGCGTATGTGAGCCCCCTCGGCGCAACGGCCTCCGGATCCACCGGAGGGCCGTCTCGTGGTCGCGCTCGGCGCGATAACGGACAGGTAACGCGCGCAAGGGGGTTGAGAACGCGGCTTGTTAGCGCTCACAATGCGACAGCGCCCAGGGGGTTCCCCTTCGGCCCCTATCGGGTCAAGCCCGGCCTCCCGCCGTGCGGCGCCTCTTCCGTACACCCTGAAAGGACAGTCGACATGGCTCGCAGAGCAGCTCTCGTCCTCGCCGCCGCCCTCCTCGCCTCTTCGGCGCTGACCGCATGCTCGACCGAGGGGCCCTCCGCCGGCTCCTCCTCCGGTTCCACCTCTGGAGCCAAGAAGGGCTCCGGCGGGACGATCACGCTCGGCTTCGCCCAGGTCGGCGCCGAGAGCGGTTGGCGCACCGCCAACACCAAGTCCGTCCAGGAGGCGGCGAAGAAGGCCGGGATCACCCTCAAGTTCTCCGACGCGCAGCAGAAGCAGGAGAACCAGATCAAGGCGATCCGCAACTTCATCCAGCAGAAGGTCGACGTCATCGCCTTCTCGCCGGTCGTGGAGTCCGGCTGGGACACGGTGCTGAAGGAAGCCAAGGACGCGGGCATCCCGGTCATCCTCACCGACCGCGCCGTGGACACCAAGGACACCTCCCTCTACAAGACCTTCCTGGGCTCGGACTTCGTCAAGGAAGGCAAGTCCGCGGGCGAGTGGCTGACCAGCGCGTACGCGAACGAGCAGGGCCCGGTCAACATCGTCGAGCTCCAGGGCACCACCGGCTCCGCGCCCGCCAACGACCGCAAGGCCGGCTTCGCCGATGTCATCCGCGCCGACGGCAAGTTCAAGATCGTGGCATCGCAGACGGGCGACTTCACCCGCGCCAAGGGCAAGGAAGTCATGCAGGCATTCCTCAAGTCGCAGAAGGACATCGACGTGCTCTACGCCCACAACGACGACATGGCCCTCGGCGCCATCCAGGCCATCGAGGAGTCCGGCAAGAAGCCCGGGACGGACATCAAGGTGATCTCGGTGGACGGAATCAAGGACGCCTTCGTCGCGATGACCGAGGGCAAGATCAACGTCGTGGTGGAGTGCAACCCCCTGCTCGGTGACCAGCTGATGGAGCTGACCAAGAAGGTCGCGGCAGGGGAGAGCGTACCGACTCGTGTCGAGACCGAGGAGGGTGTCTTCCCGCAGGACAAGGCCGCGGCCGCGCTGCCGTCCCGGAACTACTGAAACAGCACGTTCCGGTGCGGGAGGAGGGCCGGCCCCGGCGCCTCCTTCACCGTCCGGAGCCGCTCCACCCCCCACCCATGAGAGGAGGGCGGATGGCATCCCCGTCCACCCTGCGGTCCACGGACGCCGGCGGCCCGCGGCCGCGGCCGGTCCTGGAAGCCCAGGGCATCCGCAAGCAGTTCCCGGGCGTGCTCGCCCTCGACGGAGTCGCCCTGCGGCTCTTCCCCGGTGAGGTGCACGCCCTGATGGGCGAGAACGGCGCCGGGAAGTCCACCTTGATCAAGGTGCTCACCGGTGTCCACCCCGCCGACGGCGGAACCCTCCTCGTCGACGGCCGGCCCCACGCGTTCGCAGACCCCCTCCAGGCGCAGCAGGCCGGAATCAGCACCGTCTACCAGGAGGTCAACCTCTGCCCGAACATCTCGGTCGCCGAGAACATCCTCATCGGGCGCGAACCGCGCCGGTTCGGTCTCATCCACTGGTCCGCGATGCGGCAGCGGGCGGCAGAGCTGTTGACGGAACTGGACCTCGACCTGGACGTCAACAGTCTGCTCGGTTCGCACTCCCTGGCGGTGCAGCAACTGGTCGCCATCGTCCGGGCGGTGGACGTCTCGGCGAAGGTGCTCGTGCTGGACGAACCCACCTCCAGCCTGGACCGCGAGGAGGTCGCCCAGCTCTTCACCCTGGTGCGGCGCCTGCGGGACCGCGGTGTGGCCATCCTGTTCGTGACGCACTTCCTCGACCAGGTATTCGATCTGTGCGATCGCGTCACCATCCTGCGCAACGGCCGCCTGGAAGGCGAGTACCCCATCGGCGAGCTCACTCCGGTGACGCTGGTACAGCGCATGATCGGCGGAGAACTGGCCACCCTCGACCAGCTGTCCGACCGTGCCCACGGGGAAGCGGCAGAACGGGCGACCCCCGAGCCGTTCCTGCGGGCACGCCAACTGACCCGCACGGGCTCGATCGAACCGTACGACCTCGACATCCATGCCGGCGAGGTCATCGGACTGGCCGGCCTCCTGGGCTCGGGCCGTACCGAAGCCGCGCGCCTTCTGTTCGGCGCGGACGCCGCGGACGCCGGAGAGATCAGCATCGAGGGCAGGAAGGTCCTCCTGCGCACTCCCCGCCATGCCATCGCCCGGGGCATCGCCTTCTGCTCCGAGAACCGCAAGTCCGAGGGACTGGTGGGCGAGCTCACGGTCCGCGAGAACGTCATCCTCGCCCTGCAGGCCGCCCGCGGCTGGAGCAGGCCGCTGGCCCGAGCGAAACAGGACGAGCTGGCACGGCACTGGATCGAAGCCCTGGACATCCGTCCCGCCGACCCCGAAGCGCAGGTACGCCACCTCAGCGGAGGCAACCAGCAGAAGGTCCTCCTCGCGCGGTGGCTGCTGACCGCGCCCCGGCTGCTGATCCTCGACGAACCCACCCGGGGCATAGACATCGGGGCCAAGGCGGAGATCCAGAAACTCGTCGCACGCCTGGCGGGCGAAGGCACCGCCGTGCTGTTCATCTCGGCGGAACTCGAAGAGGTCCTGCGCCTGAGCCACCACATCGCCGTGCTCCGGGACCACCGCATGGTGGCCACCCTCACGAACGACGACAGCGTCACGCCCGAACGCATCCTCACGACCATCGCCACCGGAGCGGCCTCATGACCTCCCAGCCTGCCAAGTCCCGGGCGGTCGGCAGAGTCGGGAGACGACTGGCCGGCCACCGCCTGCTGTGGCCCACGCTCATCCTGTTCGCCCTGCTCTTCGGCAACCTCGCGTTCCACCACGACTTCTTCTCCGTCCGCGTACGCGACGGCCACCTCTACGGCAGCCTCATCGACATCCTCCAGTTCGGCGCCCCCCTCATCCTGGTGGCGCTCGGCATGACCCTCGTCATCGCCACCCGCGGCATCGACCTCTCGGTGGGTTCCACCGTCGCCATCGCCGCTGCCCTCGCCTGTGGGCACATCTCCTCCGCCGCACATCCCGGCAGCGCCGCCACCATGCTCACGGCCGTCGCTCTCGCACTCGGCGTCGCCCTCGTGCTGGGCCTCGCCAACGGCTTCCTGGTGTCCGGGCTGGGGGTGCAGCCCATTGTGGCCACCTTGATCCTCATGGTCGCGGGCCGCGGCATCGCCCAGCTGATCACCGGCGGCCAGATCATCACGGTGACCAGCGCCCCCTACAAGATGATCGGCGGCGGCTACTGGCTGACCTTCCCGTTCGCCGTCCTCCTGGCAGCCGCCCTCGTCGCGCTCACCGCCTTCATCACCCGTCGCAGCGCACTCGGCATGCTGATCGAGTCCGTGGGCGGCAACCCCGCCGCCAGCCGCCTGGTCGGCATCCGCGCCGGCGGTCTGCTCGTCCTGGTCTACGTCTTCAGCGCGCTGTGCGCCGCCATGGCCGGGCTCATGATCAGTTCCAACGTCTCCAGCGCCGACGGCAACAACGCCGGCCTGTGGATCGAACTCGACGCGATCCTCGCCGTCGTCGTCGGCGGCACCGCCCTGACCGGAGGACGCTTCTCCCTCGGCGGCACCGTCCTTGGAGCCCTGACCATCCAGACCCTGTCCACCACCGTCTACACCCTCGGCGTCCCACCGGAGACCACTCTCGTCTTCAAGGCCTTCGTGGTCATCGTCGTCTGCCTCGTGCAGTCCCCGGTCTTCCGGGCCAAGGTCCTGCGCCGTCGCAGGACGACCACTCCCCGATCCCACACCACGGCGGGCGCCGCCCCGCAGCAGCAGGAGGTACGCGCATGAGTACCGGCATCGCGAGCGCCGCCGCGCAACTCACCCGCCCCTTCGCGACCGTGTCCCCGCGCACCCGCACCCGTATCCCACTGATCGTCACGGCCGTCCTGCTGGCCGTCATGTTCAGCGTCGGATCGGTGCGCTACGAGGGCTTCCTCTCCGCGCAAGTCGTGCTGAACCTGCTGATCGACAACGGATTCCTTCTGGTCGTCGCGGTCGGGGCGACCTTCGTCATCCTCACCGGCGGCATCGATCTGTCCGTCGGCTCCATGGTGGCCCTGTCGACGATGCTCACCGCCTGGCTGGTCGAATCGCACGGCTGGCCGCTGGCCACCGTCATTCCACTGGTCCTGCTGGTCGGCGCCGCGAGCGGGGCGCTCATGGGCTGGATCATCCACACCTTCGAGATCCAGCCGTTCATCGTCACCCTGGCCGGCATGTTCCTCGCCCGCGGGCTCTGCTACACGATCAGCACCGAATCCATCACGATCAGCGACCCCGCCACGGCGGGAATCGCGCAGACCCGACTGTACGGCCCGGGGGGACTGTTCGTCTCGATCCCGGTGGTCATCGCCCTGTCCGTGCTGGTGATCGCCTTCGTCGTACTGCACCACACGCGCTTCGGCCGCAACGTGTACGCGCTGGGCGGCAACGAGTCCTCCGCACGCCTGATGGGTCTTCCGGTGGGCTCCACCAAGATCGCCGTCTACGCCGTCAGCGGCCTGTGCTCCGCACTCGGCGGCCTGCTGCTGACCTTCTACATGCTCTCCGGATACGCCCTCCACGCGATGGGCATGGAACTCGACGCGATCGCCGCCACCGTGATCGGCGGCACGCTGCTGACCGGCGGTTCCGGCTTCGTCCTGGGCAGCGCCCTCGGCGTGCTCGTCCTTGGCATGATCCAGACGGTCGTCAACTTCCAGGGAACGCTCAGCTCCTGGTGGACCCGGATCGTCATCGGCGCCCTGCTGCTCGTGTTCATCGTGCTGCAACGTCTGATGAGCGGCCGCCGCCCCGCCGCCGACTGACTCCCCGCTGCTCTGCCATCAGCCCCTGCCCCAGCGTTCGAGTGCCGCGATCACACCTTGCTTCCCCGGCATGCCCTCCGATGGACCGACTTCCAGGGACCACCGTCATGGAACAGCTACACGAATCTGCCGCCCGGGCCGCTGAGCCCAGGCAGACTGCCGCCGGACCGAGGACGGGCCGTCCCCTGCGCCTGGCCGATGAGGGAACGGGGGAGAGGTGGCGGTTCGGCTTCCCCGGCCGGGCCCGCGCGGAGGTCCACACGCGCGGCGCCCGCCTCCATTCCCTGATCCTGCCGGACCGCTGGGGCCGCACTGCCGATGTGGTGCTCGGCGCCCGCGGCCCCGACGCCTGCGAGGGCTCCGCACGCTACTTCGGTGCGACGGTGGGCCGTTACGCCAACCGCATCGCGGGCGGCCGGCTCGTCGTCGACGGCGTCACGCACCGGCTCGCCACCCAGGAGACCGGGCACACGCTGCACGGCGGTCCCGACGGGTTCGACCAGCGCGTGTGGCGGTGCGAACCCTTCCACTCCGCGCACCGCACCGGCGTGCGCCTGTTCCTGCACAGCCCGGACGGCGATCAGGGGTTCCCCGGTGCCCTGAACGTCCGCGTCACCTACACCCTGGACCGCGACGACAACCTGGCCCTGTCGTACCAGGCGGTCGCCGACGCGCCGACGATCGTCAACCTCACCAACCACGCCTACTGGAACCTCGAAGGAGAGGGGCGGGGCAACGTCCTGGCCCACCATCTCCAGGTTGCGGCCCCCCTCTACACCCCCGTCGACGCCGAGCTGATCCCCGACGGCCCCCACCGCCCGGTCAGCGACACCCCGTTCGACCTTCGCCGGACCCGGCGGCTCTCCGACGTCCTGACCCATACGGATGCGCAACTGGCCCTCGCCGGCGGCGGTTTCGACCACAACTGGGTCCTCGACGGCGCCCGGCGAGCCCGTCCTCGGAAGGCCGCCGTGTTGTACGCCCCCGCATCCGGCCGCCGCATGGACGTGCTCACCACGGAACCGGGCATCCAGGTCTACACGGCCCAAGGTCTGACCGGTGACATCACGGGCAAGGGAGGCAGGCCGTACCACGCTTACGCGGGGGTCGCGCTGGAAACGCAGCACTTCCCGGACTCCCCGAACCGCCCCGAGTACCCGACGGTGCTCCTGCGCACGGGTGAGCTGTACCGGTCCACCACGATCCACAGCTTCACCACGGTCACTGCCTGAGAGGGGCGGCGTCGGCCGTATCCGCGGTCGGTACGGTCGTCGCCTGCTCATCAAGAGCCGCGAAGATCTCCTCCGCCGGCCCCTTCGCCCTTCCCGGAGCACGCGGGCCCCGGACCGGCCGACGCCGTCGGTGGCTCGCCGGTCGCACGTTTGCCCGGGTCGCCGCACTGCGGGGCGCTCTCCCTCGGCGTAAGCCTCTGGATGTCGGCGCCTCGGTGATGCCCGCGCCTCGGCCGCGCGCCCGCTTGTCTGCGCGGAGAGACGTCGCAGGGGCACCAGACGGCGGCTTCAGCCCCTGCGGCAGGGTCTCGGTCCGAAGTGCCAGGACCTCTGGGGCCGGTTCCCCCTGGGAAGGGGGCGGTCCCCGGGCGGGTGGGGGTCATTGCCCCGAAGGAGGGCTCCTGCGGGCCGTACTGGCGCGCACGATGAGCTCGGGCGCCACCACCAGGTGCGTCACCTCGTCAGTCCGGCCTTCGATGTGGTCCAGGAGCAGCCCGATGCTGTCGCGGCCGATCGAGGCGAAGTCCTGACGGATCGTCGTCAGCGGGGGCGGGAAGAACTCCGCCTCGGGGATGTCGTCGAAGCCGGCGACCGCCACGTCCTCCGGCGTGCGCAAGCCCGCTTCCCGCAAGGCCCGCAGGACACCGAGGGCCATCTGGTCGTTGGCGACGAACACCGCGGTGAGGCCCGCTCCCCGCCCTTGCGACGCCCGGACCCGCCCCGCGAGCTGCTGGCCGGCCTGGTATCCCGACAGCGGACTCCAGTCACCGCGCAGCAGGGGTGGCACCTCGGCCCCGGCCTCTCGTAGCGCGTCCTCCCACCCCTGCGTGCGGGCCTCGCTCTCGAGCCAGTCGGGAGGGCCTGCGACATGCCACACGGTGGTGTGGCCCGACGCGAGAAGATGTTCCGTGATCATGCGGGCGCCGAGGTTCTGGTCCAGCGACACCCCTGGCAGGTCCAGGGTGTGGCCGCCTTCCACGGTAACGACCGGGCACGGTGCTTCCAATGCCGCCAGGGCCTTCACCGCGTCGCGTTGCGGAGTGACGGCGACGATCCCCTCCACGCCCCACCCGGCCAGGTGCTGCATGGCTTCGGCGAGGGCCGTCTGCGTGGCGGTCCGAAGCGTGACGGCGGACGTCAGGTAGCCGCGGTCCCGAGCCGCCTCTTGGACCCCCGCCACGGTGCTGGCAGGCCCGTGCAGGGTGGTGTTCACCGCGATGACGCCCAGCGTGTGGGTCCGGCGAGTGGCCAGAGCCCGGGCTGCCGAGTTACGGCGGTACCCCAGCTGCTCGATGACCTGGGTCACCGCGGCCCGGGTCTTGGCGCTGACGTTCGGGTGGTCGCTGAGCACCCGTGAAACGGTCTGATGGGACACGCCGGCGACGCGCGCGACGTCCGTCATCGTGGGCGCTCGGGAGACGTCTGGGAGCTGGGTCAACTCTCTTCCTTTCCTCATCGAGCGGCCTTCCCTCAAGGTACCGAACCAGCCGCGGCCCGCACACATCCCGGACCGATCCGGAGATCGTCGACGGTGGATTGATGTTGGCGTTCACATTATGCAGCGATGACAGCATGTTGGCGGCAGGAATCTTCTCACCGCTCTTGAGATTTCCGCTTGTTAGCGCTCACAATTCGACGGGGTGGGAGTGCTCCCGCAGTCACGTGCCCAGCGCGGCCCCCGATCAGTCCAGCCCACTCGTGCGCGACGCTGCGGGGCCTGCCGGAGGCCGGTCCCGAGAAACCGCCGCGCATGTCGGAGAGACGGTGAGAATGCAGTGAGCAAGACCAACCTCAAGGACCTCCGCCGCGAGGTCTTCGCGGCCAACCTGCGCATTCCGGAGGCCGGTCTGGCCACCCTCACCTGGGGAAACGTCAGCGGAGTCGACCGAGACGCCGGCGTCTTCGTCATCAAGCCGTCGGGGGTCTCCTACGCCGACCTCACCGAGGAGGACCTGGTGACGGTGGCGCTGGAGGACGGGCGGGTCGTCGACGGGCACCTCAGGCCGTCCACCGACACCGAAACCCATCGGTGCCTCTACCGGGCCTTCCCCTCCATCGGCGGCGTCACCCACACGCACTCGGTGCACGCCGTCGCCTTCTCCCAGGCGCGCCGCCCGATCCCCGTGCTCGGCACGACACACGCCGACACCTTCAACGGGCCCGTCCCCGTGACGGCGGATCTCACCGCCGAGCAGTGCGCGCAGGACTACGAGTACAACACCGGACAGGTGATCGTTGCCCGGCTCGAAGGCTGCCCACGCCGGGCCGACGAGGTCCCCGGGGCGCTCGTCTCACGACACGGCCCCTTCACCTGGGGCCCCACCGCGAAGGCTGCGCTGGAGAACGCCATCGTCTGCGAGGCCGTGGCGGAGATGGCGCTGCACACGCTGGCGCTGGGGTCCCGCCTCGGGCACACCTCCGAACCTCCGAGGCATCTGCTGGAGCGGCACTTCACCCGTAAGCACGGACCGGACGCCTACTACGGCAACGTTCCTCACGCCCAGGGCGTCTGAGGCCGCGCAGCATCTCGGCGACGCCTGATCCGGCCGGGCCGTCTGACCGTCGCGGCTCGGAGGGCAGCGGGATCTTGGCCCGCATCCAGCGGCGCGGTTCGCGTGCTTGACCGGATCGACCGGGAGGAATGCTGCCGGCCGCCACGGACGGCCTGCGCTCCAGCGGCCGTGCCCTGGGGCAGCCCGCCGGTGGCCCGCGGCGCCAGTGGGGGGAGGGAGGCGTCAGGCGGTCGGTTCGGTCCGGCCGCGCTCGACTTCGATCCCGGCGGACGGGTGGGCGAGGCTCGGGGCTGGGGTGTGCGCGTCTCCGTCGGGGGCCGGCGCCGCCGCCGCTCGTCGATTTCGCGCCACCTTCTCCGTCCGCCGAAGCTGTCGGGGTAGTCGGCCTGTTCTCGGATGAAAGGGGAGGTCAACTACCTGTACGACCAAGAGCCTTGACGGGCCCGTCCGGCGGCTGGCTTCATTGGGAGCGCTCCCACTTTTGCCCCCCACCCACCAAGGAAGGCTCCACCCGTGCCTCCTGTCACCTCCGCCCGCGGCGTGCCACGTCGCGCGGCCGCCGTGCTCGCCGGCTTCGCGTTCGCCGTCGGCGGCCTGTCCACGACCGCCCTGACCGTTCCGGTCGCGGCCGCCGCCACCGTGGCCGCCTCTGCCGACACACCCGTCCGGGTCAACCAGCTCGGCTACCTGCCCGACGGCCCCAAGCGGGCCACCGTGGCCAGCTCCGCGACCGCCCCGCTCACCTGGCAGCTGCGGGACGCCTCCGGCACGGTGGCCGCCTCGGGCACCACCACGGTGCGCGGTGCCGACCAGGCGTCCGGCCAGTCCACCCACCTGGTGGACTTCGGCGCGTACACCGGCACCGGCACCGGCTACACCCTGGCCGTCGGCGGCCAGAGCAGCCACCCGTTCGACATTTCGGCAGCGCTGTACGACGGACTGCGCGCCGACAGCATGTCGTTCTTCTACCAGCAGCGCAGCGGTATTGCGATCGACGCAGCCCTGGCGGGCGGCAGTGCCTACGCCCGCCCCGCCGGGCACCTGGGCGTCGCCCCGAACAAGGGCGACAGCAGTGTCCCCTGCCAGGCCGGGGGGTGCGACTACCAACTGGACGTGCGCGGCGGCTGGTACGACGCGGGCGACCACGGCAAGTACGTGGTCAACGGCGGCATCTCCGTCTGGGAGATGGTCAACTCCTTCGAGCGGGCGCGCCGTTCGGGCGGCGACGCGGCGCTCGGCGACGCGACGCTGCGGGTGCCGGAGCGCGGCAACGGGACGCCGGACGTGCTGGACGAGGCCCGCTGGGAGCTGGAGTTCCTGCTGCGGATGCAGGTCCCGGCCGGGAAGCCGATGGCCGGGATGGCCTTCCACAAGATGCACGACGCCAAGTGGACCGCTCTGCCGACCCGGCCCGAACTCGACGCCGAACAGCGTGAGTTGCACAAGCCGTCGACCGCCTCGACGCTGAACCTGGCGGCCTCGGGCGCGCAGTGTGCCCGGGTGTACGCGACGTACGACGACGCGTTCGCCGCGCGCTGTCTGGACGCCGCCCGCCGCGCCTGGACGGCTGCCAAGGCCAACCCGAACGTGCTCGCCCCGGCGACCGACAACACCGGCGGCGGTGCGTACGAGGACGCCGACGTCTCCGACGAGTTCTACTGGGCGGCGGCGGAACTTCTGGCCACCACCGGAGAGTCACAGTTCCGGGACGCCGTCACTTCCTCTCCGCACCACACCAAGCCCGTCGACGGGTTCTGGTGGGGCGGGACCGCGACGCTCGGCCGGATCACCCTCGCCACCGTCCCCGGCGTGGCCCTGCCCGCCGACGACCTGGCCCGGCTGCGCGGCCTGCTGACCGCGGCCGCCGATGGTCACCTGTCCACCATGGCCGGACAGGGCTACGCGGTGTCACTCCCCGCCGGCGGATACGCGTGGGGCTCCAACAGCTCCGTCACCAACAACGCGATGGTGCTGGCCGTCGCATACGAGCTCACCGGGCAACAACGCTACCGGGCCGGAGCGCTGGAGTCCCTGGACTACCTGCTCGGCCGCAACGCGCTCGATCTCTCCTACGTCACCGGCTACGGCGAACGCTACTCCGAGAACCAGCACCACCGGTTCTGGGCGCACCAGAACGACGCCTCGCTGCCGCACCCACCGGCCGGTTCCTTCGCGGGCGGGCCGAACGCGGGGCTGGAGGATCCGGTGGCCAAGGAGAAGCTCGCGGGCTGCGCACCGGCGGCGTGCTACGTGGACGACATCGGCTCGTACTCCACCAACGAGGTGGCCATCAACTGGAACGCCTCGCTGGCCTGGCTGGCGGCTTTCGCGGCCGAGCGGCGCAGCGCCCCGGCGGTGCCCGTGGTCCAGGTGTCACCGGCGTTGGTGACGGTCCCGGAGGGCGGTTCGGCGCCGGTGGGCGTGCGGTTGTCGGCCGCGCCCGCGCAGAACGTCACGGTGACGGTGGCCCGTAGCTCCGGCGACCAGGACCTTTCGGCAGCGGCGACCCTGGTGTTCACCCCCGCCAACTGGGCGACGGCGCAACCGGTTTCAGTCGTCGCCGCCCAGGATGCCGATACGTTGTCGGGTAGCGCGAGCTTCACGGTCGGTGGTACCGGCGTGCAGCCGGCGACGTTCACGGCGACGGAGGCGGACGACGATGTGTCGGCGGCCTCCTGCACGGTGGCGTACCGGATCGACAACGCCTGGGGCAACGGCTTCACGGCGACGGTGACCGTGAGGAACACCGGAACCTCGGCGATTTCCGGGTGGACCCTCGGCTGGAGCTTCGCGGGTGATCAGCGGATCAGCAACGCATGGAACGCCACGGTGAGCCAGTCGAGCAGCACGGTCACCGCCCGGGACGCCGGGTGGAACGGCACACTGGCGCCCGGCGGCAGCGTGAGTTTCGGCTTCCAGGCAACGTATTCGGGTACCAACGCGTTCCCGGCGCGCTACACGCTCAACGGTGCACTCTGCTCCTGAACGATCACCACGCCCTGCCCGCCCGCCGACCAGGTGCGGCGGGCGGAGCGCGTGGGGGCCGCTCGGTGGGCTCAGCTCCGCTGCAGGGGAGTCAGGAAGAACGCGCAGTCCTCCGGCGCGAATGCGAGCCGGTACTGAGGCAGGACACCGGGTCCCACGGCGGCGGTGCCGAGGCCGTCCGCGGAGGGAAGTTCGCCGATGCAGAGCAGGGCTCCGGTGGTCCCGTCGAGGCGGCCGGCGCCGAGCAGAATGTGCTCGCCCTCGCTGCGGGCAGGGCCCGGCGGGCCGATCGGCGGGCGACGGCCCGTCGCGGAGCGCCGGAGCTGTCCCCAGGCGACCACGTGACCTCGGGGGGCCCAGTCGGCGGTCCCGCCCCGGGTGCACCCCCCGGCGGTAGCTGGGGGAGGGTCCGGCCGGGGCAGCGGCAGTCGGCCGTGCTCTCCTGCCGCGAGCTCCGGGGTGGGCAGCACGCCGGGGCCAGCCCGACCCCTTCGCGGGCCAGCGACCAGGTGAACCGACCGCAGATGGGACAGGTCCAGCACCTCGTAGCGGTTCTCCACCGTGAGGGTGTCCGGCTCCGGGCCGGGGCCGATTCGGACGGGGGCGATCACCTTCGCGTACTCGAGGAGGCCGGGCGAGGGAGTGCGGTCGGGGAAGACCAAGCGGTCGCAGCTGAAGTTGCCGTCGTGCAGGTCCTCGCCGAAGTCGCAGCCGTAGCCGTAGCCGTAGCCGAACCCCGTTTCCCATGGCGTGGGCGAACTCGGTGAGCAGGAAGGGCCGGCGGTTGCGCGGGTCGTCCGCCGGGTCGCCGGAGCCGGCGCGGGCCGGGTAGGAGACCTCGCCCGGCAGCAGCTGTCCCTGCCCGATCCGGGCGACGGCGGCGGGCGGCCGGTACATCTCGCCGTGGACGTCGGTGTACTCGCCGAGCCGGTCGCCCTCGTAGCGGCTCGGGCGGGACGGGCCGCGCCGCCGAACCCGATCGGAGATGGCCCGGAGGTTGCGGCGACCGTCCCCCGTCTCCTTGCCGAGCGACCACACGATGACGCTCGGGTGGTTCTTGTCCCGTTCCACGGTCCGCTCGATGCGGTCCAGGTAGGCGCCGTGCCAGCGGGGGTCGTCGGAAGGGTTGCGCTGCCATCACCCTGAAGAGGCCCGCCCGTCCGTCAACTTGAGACGGACGACGGCGGAGTGGAGCCAGGATCATCCTGGCTCCACTCCATGGTGCGGGCGGGTCACTGGAACTGTGCGAAGAACCTCCAGATCTCTCCCTTGGTCCAGGTCGCGACGCCGCTCTCATTGGGGGAGCCGTCGACCGGGCCGGGCATGTGGCCTCCGTCGAACGCGGCCCATTGGACGGGGTACCCGGCACGGCAGCCCGAGTAGGGGGTGGTGATGTGCGTCCGGCTGCCCGGCGTCGGCTCGCGCGCACTCTGGGGAGTGCAGCCGTTGTTGCTGACGAACCTGTCGCGCAGGGACCGCCCTTGCGCGATGTTGAGGACGGAGTCGCTGACGCCGTGGATTCCGAAGTAGGCGATGGGCTGGGTGCCGCCGCTGCACCCGCTGATCTCGCCGCCGGAGATGACCGCGACAGCCCTGAAGACGTTCGCCCGGGTGCATGCGAGTGCGTGGCTCATACCGCCGCCCCAGCTGAAACCCGTGGCGAAACGCTGCGCCGGGTTGACGCAGAGGCCGTCCTCGATCCGCCGGATCATGTCGTCGACGAAGGTGACGTCCTCACTGCCCGAATTGGCCCAGCCGTTGCCGAGGCCCTGGGGAGCGACGAGGATGGCGCTGTTGTTCGACTGTTCCCGTTGGCCGTAGTAGGACCAGGCGTTCCCGCTCGTCCCGCCCGAGGCGACTTCGCCGGCGGTTCCGCCCCGCCAGTGGAACGCGAAGATCAGCCGGTAGGGCCGGCTGTTGGTGTAGTTGTCGGGAACCCTGAGGATGAAGCTGCGGCTCTTACCGCTGCTCTGAATCGTGTGCGTACCGCTCGCCAGAGTCGGGGCACTGCCGCATCCGCCGCCAAAGGACGACAGCTTGATCATCTGCCATTGCTGGTTGGCGCCGCCCCAGTCGTTGTACTGGACGACGTTCCCGCCGTCGGCGGTGGAGGCGCCCTGCACCTCCACGGCCTTGTCACTGTTGCGGTTGATCAGCCGGACGTGGCCCGCGTCGGAGTCGGCCAGGCGGAACTGCTGGTCGGCCCCGTTGCCGTCGGCCCACTGCGCCATCGCGGCGCCGTCGGCGGTCGAGGCGCCGGCCACGTCGAGAACCTTGCCCGAATGCCGGGCCCTGAGCCGGTAGAAGCCGCCGCCGGAGTCCACGAACTGCCACTGCTGGTTGGCTCCGTCGCTGCGCGTCCACTGGCTGACCCGCGCGCCGTCGGCGGTGGACCCGCCATGGACGTCCAGTGCCTTGCCGCTGTTGAGGTTGACCAGGACGTACCAGGCCTGGGTGTCCACCGTGGCTGCCTCGGCGGGAACCGGTTTCACCGCCACGAGCGTGCCGATCGCGAGGGTCGCCGCCACCACGGCGGCTAACCGGGGCCACCAGCGATGTCTTGGCGGAGGGGCGTGGGAAGCCGCACCGTGGGTCTTCATCGTTCACCCTTTCGCTGTGGCAGGTCGTCAGGTTCGGGTCCAGCGCTGGTTGCTTCCGTCGGAGCAGGAGTAGAGCTGGATCAGGGTGCCGTTGGCGGTGCCGTTGCCGGTTGCGTCAAGGCAGAGGCCGGACTGGACTCCGGCGATGGATCCGTCGGAGTTGAGGCGCCATTTCTGGTTGTCGCCACCCCAGCAGCCGTAGATCTGGACTTTGGTGCCGTTGCCGGTGCCGGCGGCGTCCAGGCACTTGTTGCCGTAGACCCTGAGCTCGCCTCCGGCGGTGTACGACCACTGCTGGTTGGTGCGGTTGTTGCAGTCCCACAGGTTGAGCTGGGTGCCGTCGCTGGTGCTGGCACCGGGCACGTCCAGGCAGCGGCCTGACCCGACGCCCTTGATCTGTCCGGAACCGGGCGAGGGGGTCGGAGTGGGGGTAGAGGAGCCGGCGTTGAGTGCGCCCAGCACGGAGGTGTAGGCGGGCTTCTTGCTGCCGTTGCCGTCGAACAGGAGCGGCGATTGCTCCGATCGCCAGGAGTCGGTGTCGCGCACACCCCAGACGGTGATGCCGAGGCAGCGCGGGACGGCCAGGCAGTCGTTGGTCACGTTGGCGTAGGTCGTGGCCGAGGCGCCCTGGATGTCGAGTTCAGTGACGGCCACATCGACGCCGAGGGCGGCGAAGCTCTGCAGCGTGGTGCGGAAGTTGCTGTTGTAGGGGCTGTCGTTGTTGAAGTGGGACTGGAAGCCGACGCAGTCGATCGGCACGCCGCGCTGCTTGAAGTCCCGGACCATGGCGTACATCGCCTGGGTTTTGGCCCAGGTCCAGTTCTCGACGTTGTAGTCGTTGTAGCAGAGCTTGGCGGCCGGGTCGGCGGCGCGCGCGGTGCGGAAGGCGACCTCGATCCAGTCGTTGCCGGTGCGCTGCAGGTTGGAGTCGCGCCGGGCTCCCGAGCTGCCGTCGGCGAAAGCCTCGTTCACGACGTCCCACTGAGCGATCTTGCCCTTGTAGTGGGCCATCACGCCGTTGATGTGGTTGGTCATCGCCTGGCGCAGCGTGCTGCCGCTGAGGTTCTGCATCCAGCCGGGCTGCTGGGAGTGCCAGGCCAGGGTGTGGCCGCGTACCTGCTTGCCGTTCTGCACCGCCCAGTTGTAGACGCGGTCACCGGCGTTGAAGTTGAACTGGCCCTGCTGGGGTTCGGTGGCGTCGATCTTCATCTCGTTCTCGGGCGTCACCGAGTTGAACTCGCGGCTCGCGACCGTCGTGTACGCCGAGTCGCCCAGCCTGCCCGAGGCGATGGCGGCGCCGAAGTAACGGCCGCTCTGCGCCGCCGCGCCACCGAGCGTGCTCTCGGCGGCGTGTGAGGTCAGCGGAGCCACCAGCACCGCGGCCGAACCGAGGACGCCGACGACCACGGCCGCACGAAGACCGCCGATCTTCCGGCGGACGGTGTGTGGGGGAATGGCTTTTGAGCCCATGAATGAGCCTCCAGGACAGAAATCACGGAAGGGAGTTGGAGCGCGGCAGAACGAATCCGCGTAAGCGACGCCCGCGTCCATTCACAAAGGACGCTCACCATCAGGGCGTCATGATCCGAGGCCGGCAACCGGCACCCGGACAGACGGTGACACCGTCTCGGGCCTCAGTTTGGAAACCCCGCCGAAACAAGTCAAGAGTTTCGAAATGATTTCGAGATCCTCCCCCTCCAGATAGCCGGTTATCCGCTTCCCTTTGCACGAAGGTCATCGAAAAACTTTCGATGAGGATCGCCCGAGCTGGGCTGGCGAAATCTCAGGAGGGCTACTGCCGCCCGCAGTCGGCGGACGCGCTCGGCCACCTGGTCGCGGCCCGCATCACGCGGTGGGCAGATTCCCGCCAACACGCGCCCGGCTACCGCCGCCATGCCTACCGGCGTCGCCGGCGCCACAGCGGAGGGATCGCCGGGTTCCACGACCGGATGCGCGACCGGGTCCAGCGGGCCGCCGGCGGGGACCCGGGACCGACGCGGGCATCATCGACGCTGGTGTCCAGGCGGTTCCTGCCGGCTCGGGTACGTGAGGTCGAAGCACGTGAAGTGGGCTTGGTTGGTGGAGGGGCGGCCGTGGGAGGTGGCGTAGAGGCCGAGCTGGATGCCGGTGAACAGCGGGGTGAGGAAGGTGGCTTCGACGGTGGTCAGGTCCTGCCAGGCGCCGCCGTCGGGTGCCCCGTGGGCGAAGGTGTGACTGAAGCCGCGGATGCGCACCCCCAGACGAACGGGGCCCGGGTGGACGGGAACGCCGGCCAGGACCTCGCGCCCGCGGCGGAGGGTGAGCCCTTCCGTGGTGCGAAGGAAGAGGAGGTGGGTGTCGTCGTCGAGGACCACGGCGAGGCCTGCCTGTTCGCCCGGTGCGGCGGGGGTGAAGTGCAGTTCGGTGGAGACGTCGCAGTCGGGCTGTTCCTGGGGGCGGACCAGGAGCGACGGGGTGGTGCGCTCGCCGAGGCGTTCGGGGCGGAGCTGGAGGCGGAGCCCTTCGCCTGTGGCCCAGAACCGCTCGGGCGGGGTGCGCAGGCTGTTCCAGTCCGCGGAGAGCGTGGCGAAGTCGTCGTGGACGGGGCGGCGAAGGCCGGTGTGGACGACGGGGGAGAAGACCGGCCAGCTGTCGTCCCAGGTGATCCGGCTGAGGAAGGTCTCGCGCCCGAGGGCGGAGCCCGGGCGGACGCCCAGGAGGACGGCCCGCCAGTCCCCGTACGGGGTTTGGACGAGGTCGGCGTGCCCGGTGCAGATGACCGGACCCTTGGCGGGCGGGAGCACCGGGTTGCCGGAGGCGCCCTCGTAGGGGCCGGTCACGCGGTCGGCGCGGGCGGCCACCACGCTGTGGTCCACATCGGTGCCGCCCTCGGCGGTGAGCAGAAGGTAGGTGCCGTCGATCTTGTAGAGGTGCGGGGCTTCCGACCATCGGGCGCCCGGGTGGCTTCCCGACCACAGGACGTGCTCGGGGCCAGTGAGCCGTCGTTCGCCGGGAAGGTATTCGCGCATCCAGATCTCGGTGCGGCCGGCGGCCTCGTCCAGCACGCGGGCGGCGGTGAACCAGGCCCGGCCGTCGCCGTCGCCATCGTCGTCAGGCCCGGCGTCGAAGAACAGCGACGGGTCGAAGCCCTCGCCGTCCAGCCAGTGCGGCTGCGACCACGGCCCCGCCGGGTCGGTCGCGGTGACGACGAAGTGGCCGGGGCCGTCCATCAGCGTGCAGACGAGATGGAAGACCCCCTCATGGTGCCGGATCGTCGGTGCGAACAGGCCCCGTGAGGGCTCGCACCCGTCGAGGTCGAGCTGAGACGCCCGGTCGAGCGCGGAGCCGATGCGCCGCCAGTTCACGAGATCTCGGCTGTGGAACACGGGAAGGCCCGGGAACCATTCGAAACTGGACGTCACCAGGTAGTAGTCCGCGCCCACTCGGCAGACGGACGGGTCGGGCCGGAACCCGGGCAGCACGGGATCACCGAAGACGGGATCATCGAACAACGTGGTCATGGAACCGGGACGATCTCGACCGGCACGGACAGCACCCGGTCGGCCGCCGGGTGGCGTACCGGGCCCTCCAAAGTGAAGGAGCCCCGGAGCGGAAGGTCGCCGCTGGACCGTCCGACGGCCACGCCGATCTCCCCCGGCTCCACTCTTCTGCTCAGGTCGAGCCCGGTGAACGAGGTCCGGTCGGCATGGACGGAGAAGGTGATCCGGGCGGCTGCGCCCGGCTGCAGCTCCACCCTGGAGAATCCGGCGAGCCACCGCTGCGGCCGGACGACGGACGCCACGGGGTCCGAGAGGTACAGCTGGACCACCTCGGTCCCGGCCACCTCGCCGACGTTGCGTACGGTGACCGAAACGGCGACGGTCCCGTCCGTCGCGGCGACGGGATCCACCTCGAGCTCCGAGCAGGTGAAGCCGGTCCAGCTCAGCCCGTGTCCGAAGGGGAACAGCGGGGTCGGGTCCACCGAGCTCCAGTCGGTGTGCCCGCCGAGCCTGGAGTGCAGGTAGGTGCCGGGCTGGCCGCCGGCCCGGCGGGGGATGGAGACGGGCAGCCGCCCGGACGGTTCCGCGGCCCCGCTGATGATCCGGGCCAGCGCCGTCCCGCCCTCCTCGCCGGGGAAGAAGACCTGCAGCACGGCCGATGCGCGCTCGGCCAGCGTGCCGAGCGCGTAGGGCCGCCCGGAGACGAGGACCAGGACGGTCGGCACTCCGGAGTCCAGCACGGCGGAGGCCAGTGCGGCCTGGTCGCCGGGCAGGTCGAGGGTCTCGGCGTCGCAGCCCTCTCCGGAGGTGCCCCGGCCGAACATGCCCGCCCGGTCCCCGAGCACCAGCACGTTCACGTCCGGATCGTCCGCGGTGACCGTGAACCCGGCAGCGGTGAGCGCCTCGCCGAGCGTCGGGATCTCCAGCCCGAGGTCGCCGGGGAGCGCGACGTGGTTGGGGAAGGAATAGCAGCCGAGGAAGGACCGGGGGTCGTCGGCGTACGGCCCGGTGATCGCGACCCGGCACGGCTGCAGCGGCAGGGTGCCGTCGTTGGCGAGCAGCACGGTGGACCGTTCGGCCAGGAGCCTGGCCAGTGCCCGGTTTTCCGGCGGGTCGAGGTCGACCGGCTCGGGTTTGACGGGTTCCCAGTCGGGGTCGAGCAGGCCGAGCTCGGCCTTCTGCACCAGGACCCGTTCCGCGGCCCGGTCGATGAGCTCCTCGGGTACGCTTCCGGACCGGACGAGTTCGGTCAGCGGCTCGCCGTAGCACCGGGCCGTGGGCAGCTCGACGTCGATCCCGGCGGTCAACGCCAGCGCGCCGGCCGCGCCGCGCGATCCGGTGACGCCGTGGCGGGTCTCCAGGAAAGAGACGGCGTAGTAGTCGGCGACGACCACGCCGCTGAAACCGAGCTCACCCCTGAGCAGCTCGGTCAGCAGCCGTTCGTCGGCGGCCACCGGGACGCCGTCCACGTCGGTGTAGCTGTTCATCACCGACCGGGCGCCCCCCTCGCGCAGTGCCCGTACGAAGGGCTCGACGAGCACGTCGGCGAACTCGCGCGGCCCCGAGGCGACGGGGGCCATGTTCCGGCCGCCGCGCGAGGCCGAGTAGCCGGCGAAGTGCTTGAGCGTCGCCACGATCCCGGCGCCTTCCAAGCCCTGCACGTAGGCGGTGCCGATGGCTCCGACGAGATAGGGATCCTCGCCGATGCACTCCTCGGTCCTGCCCCAGCGGTAGTCGCGGACCACGTCGAGTACCGGAGCCAGCCCTTGATGGACGCCCACCCGCCGCATCCCCGCCCCGATGGCGGCGGCCATCCGGCGCACGAGCCCGGGATCGAAGGACGCACCCCAGGCCGGCGGGGCGGGGAAGACCGTCGCCCCGAACGTCATGAACCCGGTCAGGCACTCCTCGTGAGCGACGGCCGGTATCCCGAACCGGCCGGATCCGGTCACCTGTTGCTGGAGCGTGGCGAGCCGCGCCATGCCGGCTTCAACGGTGATCGGCGCGGTGCCGTACACCCGGGTGAGCTGGCCGAGCCCGTGGGCTGCGATGTCGTCGAGGCCGAGGGCGGACTCGCCTGAATCGTCCTCCATCGGCGCGACCGGTGTCCCCGGATCCGAGGGCAGCGCCCAGAAGCCGGCGAGCTGACCCGCCTTCTCTTCCAGCGTCATCCGTTGCAGCAGATCGGCGACTCGCACGGACACGGGCAGGAGGGGGTCACGCCAGGGCTCGGTCAAGGAGTTCTCCTAGAGAGGGGGCGGGGCGGTGGAGAGCCGGACCTTGAGCTCGGTGGAGAGCTCCATCCGGGGGCTGACCAGGGGTTGGCCGTCCAGGAGTTGGAAGAGGGTGCGGGCGGCGAGCCGGCCCATCTCCTCAAGCGGCTGGCGCACCGTCGTCAGAGGCGGTGACAGCCATTCGCACATCGGCAGGTCGTCGAAGCCGACCACGCTGAGGTCCTGCGGAATGCTCAGCCCACCCTGCCGGGCGGCTTCGTAGACGCCCATCGCCTGCTGGTCGCTACCGGCGAAGATGGCGGTCGGCGGCTCGGGGAGGGCGAGCAGTTCCCGGGCGCACCGGAACCCGCCCTCGTGCTGGAAGTCGCCGAACCGGATCAGGTCGCGGTCGACCTCGATCCCGGCCCGCTCCAGCGCGGCCCGGTACCCGTCGATGCGGGCCTGGCTGCAGAGCATCTCCCTGCGCCCGCCGATCGTGGCGATCCGGCGGTGCCCCAGCCCCAGCAAGTGCTCGGTGGCGGCGAGGCCGCCAGCCCAGTTGGTCGCGCCGATGCTCGGCACACCGTTGCCCGGCAGGTCGATCGGGTCGATGACGACCAGCGCCACCCCGGCCTGTTCGACCTGTGCGCGCTGGGCCTGGGTGACCGAGGCGGTGACGAGGATGACGCCGTCGCTGTGGTGCAGGACCGGCAGTGCGGCCCAGCTCGACGGCGTGGCCTCGCCCGGCGGGACGAGCGACACGACGGTGCCGACGCTCCGCAGGGCACACTCGGCCTCGACGCCGCGCAGTATCTCCACCGCCCACGCGCTGTCCAGACCGCCGATGATCAAGTCGACCAGGCCCGACCTGCGGGCCCTGCCCTGTCGGCCGGGGTGAAGGTAGTTGTGGGAGCGCAGCAGGCTCTCGATCCGTTCGCGGGTCGAGGGCGCCACATCGGAGCGGCCGTTGATCACCTTGGACACGGTGGCCTGGGAGACCCCTGCCTCCGCTGCGATGACGGCCAGGGTCGGGCGCTGCTCGCTCAACTTAACTCCTCTGCGCGGACGCCTTGGGCCGGCGACATGTATCGCAAACTTTCGAAGAGTTTCCGGGCGGGGTGACTTGCTTGTCAAGCTCAAGGGCTCAAGGGGGAAGGGGCGTTGGCGGATTTATCGGTGACAGGTCTTGACCGAGGAGCCCCACGTTCCTAGTTTGTGGCAGCACCGAATTTCGAGAATGTTACGAAATATTTCGAGATCGAGCCGGCATTCCTTACCCCGGAGGTCCCATGGCCAGCACCCCCCCGAGCCGACGAAGCTTCCTGGCCCTCTCGGGCCTGACCGCCCTGTCCGTCTCGCTGGCCTCCGCCTGCGGCGGCGGCGGCTCCGGCGACGAACCGGCGGCCGACGGCAAGCTGACCTTCGCGTGGTGGAACATCGCCACGACGGAACCGGGCAAGTCGCTCTTCCCGCAGATCTCCTCGGCGTTCACGGCCGCTCACCCGAACATCACGATCAAGACGACCTCGTTGGAGAACGAGGCGTTCAAGTCCAAGCTGACCGCCACCACTTCCTCGGGCAAGCTCCCCGACGTGTTCCAGACCTGGGGCGGCGGCGTGCTGCGCCAGCAGGTCGACGCGGGGCTGGTCGAGGACCTCACCGACGCCTTCGGCTGGTCGTCCGACCTCACCCCCGTCTCGCTGCAGGCCTACCAGTTCGAGGGCCGGACCTACGGAGTGCCCTACGACGTCGGCATGGTCGGCTTCTGGTACAACAAGAAGCTCTTCGCCCATGCCGGGATCACCGCTCCGCCGGCCACCTGGGCCGAGCTCCTCGAAGACGTCAAGAAGCTCAAGGCCGCGGGCGTCACCCCGATCGCCCTCGCGGGCAAGGAGAAATGGCCGGGCCACTACTACTGGGCCTACCTCGCGATGCGCGTCGCAGGCCTCCCCGCGCTGGAACAGGCCGCGACCGCCAAAGACTTCACCGGCGCCGGCTTCGTCCAGGCAGGCACCCACCTCAAGGAACTGGTCGACCTCCAGCCGTTCCAGACGGGCTTCCTCGGCGCCGGCTACGCCACCCCCGGAGGCCAGGCAGCGACCATGGGCAACGGCAAGGCCGCCATGGAGCTGATGGGGCAGTGGGGACCGTCGGTGCAGAAGGACGCGGGCGCCGACCTCGGAGCGGACCTGGGCTTCTTCCCCTTCCCGACCGTCGACGGCGGTGTCGGCGAGGTCACTGATGTGTTCGGCGGTGGCGGCGGCTTCGCGCTGCGCAAGGGCGCCCCGAAGGAGGCGCTGGACTTCCTGAAGTTCTTCGTTCTGGAAAACGAGTCCAAGCTCCTGGCCTCCAACGGCTACCTGCCGGTGGTCAGGGGCGCGGAGAGCCAGCTCGCCGACGCCAACAGGAAGGTGGTGGCCGACAGCCTGGTCAAGGCGACTGGCTTCCAGCTCTTCCTCGACCAGGCCTACCCGCCGGCGGTCGGCCAGGAGGTCAACGACAGCGTCGCCGACCTCATCGCGGGCAAGAAGACGCCCGAGCAGGTCACCAAGTCGATCACCGAGGCTGCGAAGGGTGCCTAGCTCCGTGCCCACCCTGACCAAGGAGCGGGCGCAGGACGCCCTTCCGGTGCGCCCGCCCGCCCCGGCACGGTCGCTCCTGCGCGGATTGCGGAGCTGGGCGTCGGTCGCCTGGTTCCTCGTCCCGGCTCTGGTCCTCTTCCTCGTCTTCGTCCTCGCCCCGATCGCCGTCGCCGTCTACACCGGCTTCTTCAAATGGGGCGGGACCGGCCCCATGGACGACTTCGTCGGCTTCGAGAACTACGCCAGGCTGTTCGACGATCAGGTCTTCCTCGGCGATCTGGAGCACGGGCTGTATCTGATCGCCCTGTCGATCACGGTGCAGTTGCCGTTCGCGCTGTTCACCGCGGTCCTGCTCAACCAGAGGCTGCGCGGCCGGGCCGTCTACCGGATGCTGTTCTTCGCGCCGTACATCCTGTCCGAGGTGGTCACGGCGGTCCTCTTCACGATGGTCTTCCTTCCCGGTGCCGGCATGGCCGACCATCTCGCCGGCGCCCTCGGCCTGGAGGGGCTGCGGGGCAAGTGGCTCGCCGATCCCTCGACGGTCATGCCGACCCTGTTCGTGGTCATGACCTGGAAGTACTTCGGCTTCCACATGATGCTCTTCCTCGCCGGGCTGCAGGGCATCCCGGGCGAGATCCTCGAGGCCGCCCGCATCGACGGCGCCGGCGTCTGGCAGCGGTTCCGGCACGTGACGCTGCCGCTGCTCGGCCCGACGATACGGATCAGCGCCTTCCTTTCGATCATCGGGGCCATCCAGCTCTTCGACCTCGTCTGGGTCATGACCGCGGGCGGCCCCAACCACTCCTCCGAGACGATGGCGATCTCGATGTTCCAGTTCGGATTCAAGCGCTACCAGGTCGGCTACGCCAGTGCGATCAGCGTGGTGTTGTTCATGATCAGCCTCGTTTTCTCCCTCTTCTACCAGCGTTACGTGCTCCGCCGTGACCTGAGCGGGGCCGTCACCTCGGGAGGTGGCCGATGAACGCCCGCAGGACGGCACGCGGCCTGTCGCTGCACGCCGTGGTCTGGCTGATCGGTGCGTTCGTCGCCGTGCCGCTGATCTACGCGGTGATCTCCGGTTTCAAGAGCACCGGCGAGCTGACGACCAACCCGTTCGGGCTGCCGGAGCATTGGAAGGCCGGCAACTACACCGGCATCCTCGGCGACGGGATGTTCTGGCGGCAGATCGCCAACAGCGCGGGCATCGCGATCGGCACGACGTGCTGCACGGTGGCGGCGTCCGCGATGGCGGCGTTCGTGCTGGCCCGCTACGCCTTCCGGGGCAGGGAGCTGTTCTACACGCTCTTCACGATCGGGCTGATGTTCCCGTTCGCGGTGGCCGTCCTGCCGTTGTTCCTGCTGCTGCGCAACTTCGAGCTGCTCGACAACCCGCTCGGAGTGATCCTCCCGCAGGCGGCCTTCGGGCTCCCCATGACGATCATCATCCTGCGCGGCTTCTTCCGGACCATCCCGGCGGAGGTGGAGGAGGCGGCCATCGTGGACGGCTGCGGCAAGTTCCGGTTCTTCTGGAAGATCCTGCTCCCGATGGCGCGTCCGGCGCTCGGCACGGTGTCGGTGCTGGCGATCGTCGCGAGCTGGAACAACTTCTTCCTGCCACTGCTGGTGTTCAACGACCCGCAATGGCAGACGATCCCGGTCGGCGTCCAGCAGTTCCAGGGCCAGTACTCGACCGACTACGCGCTCGTCCTCGCCTACATCGTGCTCGCCATGGTGCCCGCCCTCGCCTTCTACGCCGTCGCCGAGCGGCAGTTGATCGGCGGCCTCACCGCGGGCGCCACCAAGGGCTGACTCGTCCCGCGCGACCTCCACCCCCAGGAGCCGTTGTGAAACGCCTGACCGCACTGACATGCGCCATTTTGTTAGCGCTAACATCGCAAGCCGTGGCCGCCCCTGCGCGACACGACATCGACTTCCGCGCCGCGCTCCAGCCCATAGACGGATTCGGCTTCTCGAAGGCCTTCCAGCGGGCCGACCTGCTGCACGGCGCCCGCGGACTCAGCCCGGCCAAGCAGCGCGAGGTGCTCGACCTGCTGCTCAGTGAGGACAAGGGCGCGGGCCTTTCGATCCTGCGCCTGGGCATCGGGTCGTCGACCGACAGGGTCTACGACCACATGCCGACGATCCTGCCGGCCGATCCCGGCGGACCGGACGCCACGCCGAAGTACGTCTGGGACGGCTGGGACGGTGGCCAGGTCTGGCTCGCCAAAGAGGCCAAGGCCTACGGCGTCACACGGTTCTTCGCCGACGCCTGGAGCGCCCCTGCCTTCATGAAGACCAACGGAAGCGAGAACGACGGCGGCGAGCTGCGGCCCGCATGGCGCCAGGCCTATGCGAACTACCTCGTCCAGTACGCGAAGTTCTACCGGCAGGAAGGCATAGAGATCACCGACCTCGGATTCACCAACGAACCGTTCCTGTGGTTGTTGGCCAGTGTTGGCCGAATCACCATGAACCTGACCAGACGTTGGGCGTCTGGCACCGGGTGTCTCCCGAACGGTCTTGGAGACGGGGAACAGCACGAGCTGGTCGCTTCGGTCCCGGCAGGTCTTGGTGCCCCGGTGGGGCGTGCCTGTGGTCCTTGGCGGGCTCGTGGTCCCGCGTGCCCTCGGTGCGGGGACGGTCTGGCCGGCAACTCTCCGCGCCACGATCCTCTGGTCGTGTGCGGTCACACCTGGCCGACGCCGTATCCCGTGTCCGAGGGCGCGCCTGCCGATCGCCGTCGCGGCCGCGTGGTGGCCGGTGACGACGGTGGTCTTCGATTGCTGCTGGAGCGGCTGCTTCCAGTGCTGGCCGCCCCAGCGGGAGGTATAGGCCGGATCGACCGCGACGACGACGAGTCCGGCGTGGTGGGCCATGCCGCACAGGCGCTCCCGGAAGCGTGCGGTCGGCAAACCGGCGACGGTGCGGCGGAACGTCTTGCCGCGATTGCCGCGTCCCATGGTTTCGCGGCCGGTGGCCCGGGCGTCGTCGAAGCCGAGGTTCTCGATCGCGATACCGGCGCAGCCGTTCCCCTTGGCGAGGGCGATCAGTTCGGTGATCGCGGCTCTCAGGCGGCCGTCGCGCTTGGATGCGGGGCCGGCCAGGTCGGTGGGCACGGTGATCGGCTCACCGACGGGATTGCCGGGCGCGTCCACGACGCAGACGGCGAGATGGCCGGCATTGAGGTCCACGGCCAGCAGCCGGACACCGGTAGCGGCCAGCTCGACCGGGGTGGGGGGCACTGTCTTCTCGGTGGACCAGGATGCGTCGAGGTACCAGCGGCCGCGTTCGGGGTCGTAGGTGATGTCGTAGCGGACGGCCCGGTTGGCGATGAGCCGGTCCAGCCACTCCTCGCGCCGGTGGTTGAAGGTGATGGTGCAGGTGAGGCGGTAGCGGCCGCGCGGCGCGTTGGCGAGGTGCCGCAGAGGTTCGGGCAGGACAATGGTGACCGTGCCGTCGGCCGGGTCCACGCTGATCGTGTAGTTCCCGTACGGTGCACCCGACTCCCCGTCGGCGGTCAGGAACATGCGGGCCGCGTCCCACCGCTCCCGCCACCCGGGCCCGGTGAGACCGGCGTCGGCCAAGTTGTGCCGCACCTTCGCCAGCCGACGGCCGCCCACCACGATCGCCGGATGACCGGCCTCGATACGCGATTCCACCTCGGCCAGGCGGGCGGTGAGCACCTGCAACCGGCACTGCTTCTGCGCCCGCTCCGCTTGGTTCGGGTAGCCGCGCACTCCACCCACGCGCCGCCCGCACGGCACCGCCAGACGCTGACCGATCTTGGCGGTAGCCCGGCGCAGGGACGCTCGCTCATCGAACAGGCACCGCAAGGAGAGCTGGTACTGATCCTCGCAGGCGCGGGTGATCGCACCCGCCCACCGGGATGAAGACACCTTCGTCAGCACGCGCTTCCGCTCCGCCCGCCGATTGTCCTTCACCGGCACCCGGCCGATACGGACACGCTCCGCCAGATCGGCACGGGCGTGATGACCGAGCTGTCCACCCAGGAGCGTCAGGACCTTCTCATCCGCCGGACTCAGGCGCAGACGGTCCCGGATACGCGCACCGGCAGGGGGCGCGACCGTGAACGGATCGGCAAGCACGCGCAATTCACGCCTCCCTACGTGCACCGCGTGCCACCAGCAGCCCCCTCTCCACCTGCACCACGACCACACCGACCCCCACAGGCAACCAGCCCAGCAAGACCACAAGCCCTGCAACCCCACCTCGATTCACCCAAATGGGGTATCCGATGGCCAATCACGGCCTACAGCCCAATCCACGACGGCCCCCTGGCCGCAGCCCTCACGACCGGCCGTCAGCTGGAACGGCTGAAGGCCGGAGACCTCACTCACCTCGGCCACGGCGAAGTGTCACGACTGGAGCGCCCGGAGCACCAGCGCTTCGGCATGTGCGGCCGCCTTCACACCTATCCCCTCCCCGGCACCCCGACGAGGCCGCTCCGCAGTTCGTACGGGTCGCCTCACCCCCGCCCCCACCTCCCGAAGGAGCTCTTCTGATGTGGTCCCCCCATCCATCCCCGGTGCACCTGCGACGACGCCTGCTCTCCGTCCTCGCGCCCTTGCTGCTCCTGGCCGCCTTCCTCGGTGTGCAGCCCGCCGGCGCGGCGCCGACCGTCGACCCGAACGCCTCGTACGTGCTGGTCAACCGCAACAGTGGCAAGGCCCTGGACGTCTACAACCTGGCGACCAACGACGGCGCCCGCATCACGCAGTGGACCAGGAACGATCAGAACCAGCAGCAGTGGCAGTTCGTCGACTCCGGCGGCGGTTACTACCGCATCAAGTCCCGTCACTCCGGCAAGGTGCTGGACGTCCAGAACGGGTCCACCGCGAACGGCGCCTCGATCGTCCAGTGGGCCGACGTGAACGGCACCAACCAGCAGTGGCGGCTGGCCGACAGCTCGGACGGGTACGTGAGGTTGATCGCGCGCCACAGCAACAAGGCCCTCGAAGTACAAGGCGGCTCCACCGCCGACAACGCGAACGTCGTCCAGTACGACGACTGGGGCGGCACCAACCAGCAGTGGCAGCTCGTCCGAGTCGGCGGGGGCAACCCCGGCACGTGCAATCTTCCGTCGGCGTACCGCTGGACATCAACGGGCCCGTTGGCGCAGCCCAAGCCGGGGTGGGCCTCGCTCAAGGACTTCACCGTGGCCCCGTACAACGGCCGGCAACTCGTCTACGCGACGACGCACGACACGGGGAAGGCGTGGGGTTCGATGAACTTCGGCCTGTTCACCAACTGGTCGGAGATGGCCTCGGCCAGCCAGAACGCGATGTCGACCTCCACCGTCGCACCCACGCTCTTCTACTTCGCGCCGAAGAACATCTGGGTGCTCACCTACCAGTGGGGCGGCGGGGCCCCCTTCTCCTACCGGACGTCGAGCGACCCCACCAACCCGAACGGCTGGTCGTCACAGCAGGTGCTCTTCTCGGGGAGCATCGCCGGCTCCGGAACGGGACCCATCGACCAGACCCTCATCGGTGACGGCACGAACATGTACCTGTTCTTCGCCGGTGACAACGGCAAGATCTACCGCGCCAGCATGCCGATCGGGAACTTCCCGGGCAGTTTCGGCTCGACCTACACGACGATCATGAGCGACACGACGAACAACCTGTTCGAAGCCCCGCAGGTCTACAAGCTCCAGGGCCAGAACCGCTACCTCATGATCGTCGAGGCGGACGGCTCGCGGGGGCGCTACTTCCGCTCGTTCACAGCCACCAGTCTGGACGGCGCATGGACGCCGCAGGCCGCGAGCGAGAGCAACCCCTTCGCCGGCAAGGCCAACAGCGGCGCCAGCTGGACCAACGACATCAGCCATGGCGAACTGATCCGCACCAGCGCCGACCAGACCTTCACCGTCGATCCCTGCAACCTGCGGTTCCTCTACCAGGGACGCGACCCCAACGTCGGTGGTGACTACGGCCTGTGGCCCTACCGGCCGGGACTGCTGACGCTGCAGCGCTGACGACGTGACGCGGGTCCGGCTCGGAGTGGAGCCGGCGTGGCGGGCTCGGCGGAAGGCCGAGCCCGCCCGGGCGAATAGCCGCAGCATGCGCCAGTGCCGACAAAATAAATTCCGTTGGTGGCTCATGAAAGCCAGGGCTGGTGCGTTATATGCCAGAAAATAGCCAGGTCACGAGTTCGTGGAATGGGTCTCCGTGCGCCTGCGAAGCAAGCGTGCGAGGGACCGTCGCGGAGTGTACGTGTGGCCGGGCGCCAGTTTTCGTCGCGGACCTCACTCGTACGGGTATCCGTACCGGGCGGCTGGTGACCTGCCGCTTTTGACCGCGTTCGTTGTCGTAGGCGGAACGCTTCAGCGGGTCGTGGAGGGTTTGGTAGGCGTCGATGACTTCGGCGAGTTCCGCATCCGCCGACGGCCCACTAGGGCGGACGTCAGGGTGCAGGGCCCGGATCAGCGTGCGATAGGCGCTGGTGATCTGCTCCGGCGACGCCTCCGCCCGGAGACCGAGGACGGCGTAATGGTCCCGCCCCGGGCGCGAGCTGCTCATTCCTCTCACCTCCGGAATGTCGGAGCGACCCTCACTTTCGTATCCGTCTTAAAACGTGCGGGCGATGTTGTCAAGCCAATCGGCAGGGGTATATCGATTAAGGAAGAGGAGTGGTCCGAAGGGAGGCGAGGGACATGATCACCGAGATGGCATTGGAGCGGGTGGAATTCACGTGCGGCCGGTGCTGGCATGACTGGAGTATCGACTACGACGTGCAGCAGTACAGCGATGAGGACGGCGCCTGGGAGTACTTCTCACGCGACGGCATTCCCGTGCCCTCCCCCTACACTCCTGCCGGTGCCTCACCGTGTCCCGTGTGCGGCCGACACTGGGTGGGCCGCCTCCTTGCGCGCAGGCTCATCCCCGCGGCACCGGGCGCAGTCGGCACGCCGCGGGAGAAGGTCACCGACGCCGCTCATCACCGGCCAGAACGGCGCGGCGCGCCGCTGCTCCACTCCACGGCGCACACACCACCCGAGCAGCCTGGAGTGGGCGTAGAGCTTCGCGAGCGAGCCTCTTCGGCTGCGGCCGACTGAGCCTTGCGTCCGCGGGGACACCCACCGGAAGGCGCCTCCCCCGTCGCATCGCCCGCTGTGGGCCGTGGGGAGCAGGACGCGGGCGGGGAGGCCGGATTCCCGGCCGCCCCGCCGCTTGACGGTGCTGTGTCAGGCCGGTGGTGGCGGTTTGGCGTTGCCGTGTCCTGGCTGGGCGTGGTCGGGTGGTTCGCTCACCGTGACCTGCGCCGGGCGCAAGAGGTGTTGTCCGACGCGGTAGCCGGGCCGGAGCACCGTGGTGCAGGTCGGCTGGTCGACGTCGTCGGACCGCTGATAGGAGATCGCTTCGTGCCGGGTGGGGTCGAAGACTTCGCCCGGGGCCCCGACTTCCTGCAGGCCGAGGGTGGCGAGCTGGGTTTCCAGCGCGTGGGCGACCGCCCGGAAGCCCGGGTCGAGTTCACCGTGTTCGCGGGCCCGGTCAATGGCGTCGAGGACCGGAAGCAGCCCTCCCAGGACGTTGGCGACCGCGATTTCCCGTATCGCGAGGCGGTCTCGCCGCACCCGCTTGCGGTAGTTGTCGTACTCGGCCTTCAGCCGCTGTAGATCGGCGGTGCGCTCCGCGAGCTGCGTCTCCCATGCCTCGGACGGGCTGCCCGCGGCCGGAGGGCCGGGAGTTCCCGGCTCTCCGGCGCGTGGCTGCGTCTCCCGTTGCGCAGGAGCGCTGTCGGGCGCCCTCAGCTGGAGGGTGACGGGGTCGATGCGTCGCTTGTCGCGGATGACGACGGGCGGCTGCCTGCGCGGCCCGTCGAATGACTTCGGCCGGCTCATCCCGCGTCTCCCTTCGCCTTCTCCTCGTCGACGATCTCCGCGTCGACGACTTCCTCGTCCTCTCCTGCCGGCTCGCCGCCGGATGCCGCTCCGCCGCCGCCCGCTGCCCCCTGGACGTCGGCGTAGAGA
This sequence comes from Streptomyces katrae, assembly GCF_000717655.1. Lineage (GTDB taxonomy): Bacteria > Actinomycetota > Actinomycetes > Streptomycetales > Streptomycetaceae > Streptomyces > Streptomyces katrae_B. Next base: position 384 of record NZ_JNZY01000008.1, on the reverse strand, counting down.
GCGGTGCCGATCTTCTGGGCGGCCGCGCTCGCGCGCTGCGTCGCGTTGCGGATGGCCGTGGTGTCTTCGCCCTTGAGTGTTTCCTTCAGCTCGGCCACGGCGGTCTCGGTCTCGGTCTTGACCTCGGCCGGGACCTTGCCGTCGTTCTCGCGCAGCAGCTTCTCGGTCTGGTAGACGAGTTGTTCGGCGCTGTTGCGGGTCTCGGCGGCCTCCTTGCGGCGGCGGTCTTCCTCGGCGTGCTGTTCGGCTTCTCGGACCATGCGGTCGATGTCCTGGCGGGGCAGGGAGGAGCCGCCGGTGACGGTCATCTTCTGCTCCTTGCCCGTGCCGAGGTCCTTGGCCGTGACGTGCATGATGCCGTTCGCGTCGATGTCGAAGGAGACC